>NZ_CP189838.1:0-1882500 GCF_050261095.1 Acidithiobacillus sp. AC3 | reverse complement strand
TCGAAAATCCCATACAAGGGGCATATCGCCTCGAGGTCTCCAGTCCTGGGCTTGATCGCCCTCTGACCAAGGCTGCAGATTATCAGCGTTTTCTGGGCAGCGAAGCGGAAGTTGAGCTGCATGCTTTGCTCGATGGTCGCCGCCGTTGGCGTGGAACATTGGCAGCGGCAGACGAAGAGTCTGTAACCCTGCTTACCGAAGCTGGTGAGCGTAGATTTTTGTACAGCGCAATCCATCGCGCCAAATTGGTACCGCAATGGTAAGCGTTTTGCTTGAGGGAATCACAGGATGAGTCGGGAACTTCTATATCTGGCTGATGCGGTCGCGCATGAAAAGGAAGTCGATCGCGAGGTCATTTTTCAGGCCCTCGAGGCTTCTCTGGTTTCGGCTTCGAAGAAAAAATACGGGCAGGACTGGGATATCAGCGTGGAGTTGGATCGGAAGACCGGCGATTATCTCACCAAACGCTGGTGGACGGTCATCGCTGACGATGACGAAATGACGATTCCCGATCAGGAACTGCACTTGCGGGAGGCCTTGGAAAAGGATCCCGGGGCGGTAGTCGGTGAAAAAATCTATGAAGATCTCCCGGCGGTGGAGTTTGGCCGAATTGCGGCGCAGAGCGCGAAACAGGTCATCTTTCAGCGGGTGCGGGACGCAGAGCGGGACCGCATCGTTTCTGATTATGCCTTTCGCAAGGGCGAAATCATTAGCGGACTCGTCAAGCGTATGGACAAGGGCAGCGCCATCGTCGATATGGGGCGCGCCGAGGCCATCTTGCCGCGCGACGAGATGATTCCGCGTGAAGCGATTCGGCCGGGTGACCGGATCCGCGCCTACCTCAAGGATGTCCGGCGCGTACAAAAAGGGCCGCAGCTTTTCCTGTCGCGCACGGCGCCGGAATTGTTGCTGAAGCTGTTTTCCCAGGAAGTGCCGGAGATCGCCAACGGCATGATCGATCTTATGGGCGCCGCCCGCGATCCCGGTCTGCGTGCCAAAATGGCCGTGCGTTCGAACGACCCCCGTGTCGATCCGGTCGGTGCCTGTGTAGGTATGCGCGGTAATCGTGTGCAGACCGTGGTCAATGAGTTGCGCGGCGAGCGTGTCGACATCATCGTTTGGTCCGCTGATCCCGCCTCTTTTGTGATCAACGCCCTCTCTCCCGCCGAGGTTTCGAGTATCATCGTTGATGAAAACACCCACAGCATGGACGTTGTGGTAGATGAAGATCAACTTTCGCTTGCCATTGGCCGCGGTGGCCAGAATGTACGGCTGGCCAGCCAGCTAACTGGCTGGACCATTAACATTCTGACGCAAGAGGAGGCGCGCCAGAAGCGCGAGGAAGAGGACGCGCGTTTCCAGGAAGAATTCATTTCCGAGCTGGATATCGAACCCGATCTGGCACGGCTTCTGGTGGAGGAGGGCTTTACCTCGCTGGAGGAAGTTGCCTATGTCCCCGCCGCCGAAATGCTCGAAATCGAGGGGCTGAATGAAGAGCTGGTGACCGAGTTGCGGCGCCGTGCTCGCGATCGACTACTGAGCAAGGCGATTGCGCAGGAGGAGCAGGTGCATCTTAGTGAACCGGCGGAAGACCTATTGCAGTTGCCGGGGATGGATGAGGCCCTGGCACACCAATTGGCCGCCAAGGGCATTGCCACTGCGGAAGATTTGGCAGAACTGGCGGTGGATGAGCTCGAGGAATTGGTGACGATCGATGTTGAGCGCGCCAAATCCCTGATCATGGCAGCCCGCGCGCCCTGGTTTTCCTGAATGCAGAAAAGGGCAAAGCCGGGTTGTCGCGACAGCGAGTGGAGGGACAAGACAGTATGACGGTTACAGTTGCGGGTTTCGCGAAAGAGCTACAATTGACCAGTGAGCGCCTTCTGGAGCAGTTCCAGGCGGCAGGTATTGCCAAAGAAACTGCGCAGGACAAGGTGACGGAGGAAGACAAGCAGAAACTACTCGGCTTCCTGCGTGGCTCGACGGAGAAGGCCTCCCCGCAACGGATTACCCTCAACCGCACGAGTACCAGCGAAATCAAACAAAACGTCGGAGCGGGTAAGTCTCGGACGGTGCAGGTGGAAGTGCGGCGTAAGCGCACCTACGTAAAGCGGGAGGCCTTGCATCCGGAAGCGGCTGAGGAGACCGCCAGCGGAACAGCGACGACGCCCGCACCGATCCCGGTGGAGCAACCAGCACCGATGGTCGAGCCGACGCCGGAGAGTGTGCAGGAGCCGCACGTAGAGCCCGAAATCACAGAGCCGGAGGTGGTGTCGGCAGGCGCAGATGCAGAGGCCCCAGAGGCGCCCGTGGCGGAGACGCCCACTACGACTCCTCCTGCCAAGGCGGAGCCGAGCGTAGTGGTGCGACGTTCGGAGGGGACGAGGGATATCGCTCCCGAGCGCCGGCGACCGCCCAGCGAGAGAACTGCTGCCGCTCCGCGCGGGGCGGCGGGTGCTACGCGTCCGGTGGCGCCAGCTCCGGCGCCCAATGCTGCGCCTGCCGGCAAGAAGAAGGCGGCTCCTGGTCGACGCGACGATGATGACTGGCGTAGCAAGCGGGGTGGGCGACGCGAGGAGCGCGGTTCCGACGCCGCCATGCGCCGCCGGCGCAATGAGAAGAAGACGGGCTCTGCTGCGGCCAGCGATTTCAGTGCCGCACCGGTAGTGCGCGAGGTACCCATCCCCGAGACCATTACTGTGGGCGAACTGGCCAGCCGCATGGCGGTCAAGGCCAGTGAGTTGATCAAGGTAATGTTCAAGATGGGGGTGGTGGCGACCATCAATCAGGTGATTGATCAGGATACGGCAGCCATCGTTGTCGAGGAGATGGGACACAAGGTGAAGATGGTGACGATTGCCAGTCCCGAGGCCCTGCTGGAAGAAGATGGCGCGGTCGAGGAAGCGGTGATGGTGCGCCGGCCGCCAGTGGTGACAGTCATGGGTCATGTCGACCATGGCAAGACCTCGCTGCTCGACCGGATCCGCTCGGCGCAGGTGGCCAGCGGCGAGGCGGGAGGGATCACCCAACACATCGGCGCCTACCATGTACAGACCGGTAAGGGCATGATTACTTTTCTTGACACTCCCGGCCATGAGGCTTTCACAGCGATGCGTGCGCGCGGTGCACAGGCAACGGATATCGTGGTCCTGGTCGTGGCGGCCGACGACGGTGTCAAGCCGCAGACCATCGAAGCGATCCACCACGCCAAGGCGGCAAACGTGCCGATGGTGGTGGCGGTGAACAAGATCGACAAACCAGGTGTGGACCCGGACAGGATTCGCCAGGAACTGGCGCAGCAAGACGTGCTGCCAGAAGAGTGGGGCGGAGACACGCAGTTCGTCAATGTTTCGGCCAAGCAGGGGCTCCATATCGATGCCCTTCTCGATGCCATCCTGTTGCAGGCGGAACTTCTCGATCTAGAGGTACAGAGTAATGGTCCGGCCAAGGGCCTGGTCATCGAATCTCGGCTGGATCGCGGGCGCGGTGCGGTGGCAACGGTCCTCGTGCGCCAGGGAACCCTGCATGCCGGTGATATCGTGCTCGCGGGTGCCCAGTATGGTCGCGTGCGCGCCCTGATCGATGACGGAGGTGCGCAGGTAGAGGAGATTGGGCCTGGCCTGCCGGCGGAGATTCTCGGACTGAGTGATGTGCCGCAAGCAGGTGACGAAGTGCTGGTGATGACCGACGAGCGCAAGGCACGCGAGGTTGCCCTGTTCCGGCAGGGCAAGTTCCGCGATGTGCGCTTGGCGAAGAGTGCCAAAGGCAGTTTGGAGAGCCTCTTCGAGGCCGCCAGCGAGGGCGAATTGCAGCAACTCAACCTGCTCATCAAGACCGATGTCCAGGGTTCTGCCGAGGCCCTGCGCAGCACCCTCGAGGGGCTCAGCACCAATGATGTCCGGGTGCGGATCATCCATTCCGCGGTTGGCGGTATCACCGAATCCGACGTCAATCTGGCGCATGCCTCCGGTGCCGTCATCATCGGCTTCAATGTGCGCGCCGAAGCGCAGGCACGACGCCTGATTGAGCAAAGCGGAGTGGATGTGCGCTACCACAGCGTCATCTACGATGCAGTGGATGAGGTGAAGGCGGCGATGACCGGCATGCTGGCTCCCGAGATTCGCGAGCAGATCATCGGTCATGCCGAGGTGCGCGAGACCTTCCGCGTGCCGCGCGTGGGTACCATCGCTGGTTGTATGGTGACGGATGGTATTGTCCGGCGTAACGCCAAGGTGCGGGTGATCCGTCAAGCGGTGGTGATCCACACTGGGGAAATGGATTCGCTACGACGCTTCAAGGACGACGCGCGGGAGGTCCGTGAGGGTTTCGAGTGCGGCATTGGCGTGCGTAATTTCAACGATATCAAGGTCGGCGACGTGATCGAGGCCTTTGAGACGATTGAAGTAGCGCGTACTCTTTGAGGTACCTCGGATGAGCACCCCGCATCAGCGCAGCTATCCGCGCAGCGACCGCATCGCCCAACTCCTGCAGACGGAGATTGCCGCCCTGCTGCCCCGGCTGCACGGACTGGCGGGCGTCGGCTTGCTGCCCAGCATTACCGAAATACATCTGGCGCCGGACTTGCGCCAGGCAACGGTGATGTTTTCGCTGATGGATGGCCCTGGGCGTGCGGACTTGGTGCGCGAGCGCTTGCAAGAGGAGGCTGGAGAAATTCGCCAGATTCTTGGTAAAAAGCTGCATCTGCGGCGTATCCCGCCCCTGCATTTCGCCTATGATGTGCGCTTCGATCGTGATGCCGAGATGGCAGAACTCCTTGCGCATCTGCCGCCGGCGCCGGAGGATGAGGCATGAGTGCCTGCAGCGACGGAATTCTTCTGCTCGACAAGCCCGCAGGGATCAGCTCCAATGCCGCCCTGCAGCGTGCCAAGCGGATCATGGGCGTGCGCAAGGCCGGGCATACGGGCACTCTCGACCCCTTCGCCACCGGGTTGCTGATCCTCCTGTTTGGACAGGCAACCAAAGTCTCCGATTATTTGCTCAATGCCGACAAACGCTACCGGGCTACTTTGCGGCTGGGGCAAGAGACGAACACCGGGGATCGCGAAGGCGAGGTCGTGGCAAGCGGGCGCGTGGATTTTGATCAGCCGCAACTGGATGCCGCCCTTTCCCAGTTCCGCGGGCGCATCTCCCAGATTCCCCCCATGTTTTCTGCCATCAAGCGCGATGGTCAGCCGCTCTACCGTCTGGCGCGCAAAGGGGTGGAAATAGAGCGCGAGGCGCGCAGCGTCGAAATCTACTCCCTTGATTTGCTCTCTTGGGCTGGTGATGAACTCGTACTCGACATCCATTGTTCCAAGGGTACCTATGTGCGCAGCCTGGCCCAGGATCTTGGGCGTCTGCTTGGCTGCGGTGCGCATATTCGTGAGTTGCGACGGCTCAGCTCCGGCAGTTTTTCCATCGATGCTGCCTACGATCTTGACCGCCTTGCGGCGGCACGAGAGGCCGATCAGTGCCCATTGCAGGCGATGGATCTGGCGCTGCAGGATTTGCCGGCGGTGACCTTGACGGAAAACACCGCATACTATGTTCGACAAGGCCAGGGGGTGGTGATTGCCCATGCCCCAGCTCCGGGCCGGATTCGCCTTTACGGACCGCAGGCACAGTTTTTGGGTCTGGGAGAGGTGATGGAGGATGGCAAGGTGGCGCCGCGTCGCCTGATGGGCGTAAACTAGGAATATTTTCCAGATTGATTGCGTAGGAGAAGTACAAGATGTCCCTGACTCGTGAAGTGAAGTCCGACGTGGTGAAGGCCTATGCCACGCATCCCAGCGACACCGGTTCGCCGGAAGTGCAAGTCGCCTTGTTGACCACCCGCATTGAAGGTCTTTCTGAGCACTTCAAGGCGCACCACCATGATCACCATTCCCGCCAGGGCCTGTTGAAGATGGTCGGGCAGCGTCGCAAGCTGCTGGACTACCTCAAGAAGAATGACTACGAGCGCTATCGCTCTTTGATCGAACGTCTGGGTCTGCGTAAGTAATTCACCAACTTCGGGGAGAGTCTCTTGAGCATCGTGCGGAAAGAAGTGCAATTTGGGGGCCGGACGCTGGTCCTGGAAACGGGACGGATGGCTCGCCAGGCCGATGGCGCGGTGTTGGTCAGCAGCGGCGATAGTGTGGTGCTGGTCACTGCGGTAGGGCGGCGCGACTTGAAGCCAGGCCAGGATTTCTTTCCGCTGACGGTGAATTATCAGGAAAAGACCTACGCTGCAGGGAAGATCCCCGGCGGCTTTTTCAAGCGGGAAGGGCGCCCCTCCGAAAAGGAAACGCTGACTTCCCGTCTTATCGACCGCCCGATTCGTCCGCTCTTTCCCAAGGGATTCATGCACGAAGTGCAGGTGATTGCTACGGTCCTCTCGGTCGATGGCGAACAGGATCCCGATATCCTGGCCATGATTGGCAGCTCGGCGGCTTTGGCTGTTTCCGGTATTCCCTTCGACGGTCCCATCGGCGCCGCACGCGTCGGCTATCGGGACGGCGAGTATCTGCTCAATCCGAGCTTTGCAGAACTGCAGGGCTCGGAGCTCGATCTAGTGGTGGCTGGCACGGAGTCGGCGGTGCTGATGGTGGAGTCCGAAGCCAAGGGTCTGTCCGAAAAGGTCATGCTCGAGGCTGTCATGTTTGGCCACGCCAGCTTTCAGCCCGTCATCGCTACTATCAATGAGCTGGCGGCGGCGACCGGGAAGGAGCGCTGGGATTGGCAGGCGCCCAGCAAGGATGCGGAGTTGCACGCCGCCGTGGTTGCCGAGGCGCGCGATGCCCTGCAAGCGGCCTATCAGCTGATGGAAAAGCAGGCACGCAGCAAGCGCCTGGAAGAAGTCCGTGCGGCCACAGTCGCTGCTCTTGCAGCGGAGGACGCCAGCCGCGTCGATGCCGTGCGCGCTGCGCTGAAATCGATCGAGACCGAGATCGTCCGCGGTCGGGTTCTCGACGGTGCCCCGCGCATCGATGGACGCGATCGTTTCACCGTGCGTCCCATCAGCATCGAAGTCGGCGTGTTGCCCCGCACCCATGGTTCGGCACTCTTCACGCGTGGCGAGACCCAGGCCCTGGTGACGGCCACCCTCGGCACCAAGAGCGACGAACAGATCGTCGATGCTCTGCACGGTGAAAGTCGCGATCGCTTCCTGCTGCACTACAACTTTCCGCCGTTCTCTACTGGTGAAACGGGCATGGTGGGTTCGCCCAAGCGGCGGGAAATTGGCCATGGACGCCTTGCCAAGCGTGCCATCGCTGCGGTTCTGCCGTCCGAATCGGAGTTTCCCTATAGTCTTCGGGTGGTTTCGGAAATCCTGGAATCCAACGGTTCTTCCAGCATGGCATCGGTCTGCGGCGCCTCTCTGGCGCTGATGGATGCCGGGGTTCCCCTGCGGGCGCCGGTCGCCGGTGTGGCCATGGGCTTGATCAAGGAAGGCGAACGTTTTGCGGTCTTGACCGATATCCTCGGCGACGAAGATCATCTGGGAGACATGGATTTCAAGGTTGCAGGCACGGAATCCGGCGTTACGGCCCTGCAGATGGACATCAAGATTCAGGGTATTACCCGCGAGATCATGGCGCAGGCGCTGGAGCAGGCCTTGGCTGGGCGTTTGCACATTCTCGGCTTGATGAAGGATGTGCTCGACCATGGGCGGGAAACCCTGTCCCAACATGCACCACGCATCATCAGCATCCGCATCAATCCGGATCGCATCCGAGACGTGATTGGGCCGGGCGGCAAGATCATCCGCGCGCTGACGGAAGAAACAGGAGCTACCGTCGACATCCAGGACGATGGTCTGGTGACCATTGCCTCCGTCGACGGGGCTTCCGGGGAAGAGGCCAAGCGGCGCATTCAGCTCCTTACCGCTGATGTCGAGGTTGGCGTGATCTATGACGGTAAGGTGGCGAAGATCATGGACTTCGGTGCCTTCGTTACGATTCTGCCCGGTCGCGATGGTCTGTTGCACATCTCGCAAATCAGCGCCGAACGCGTCAATGACGTGCACGACTACGTCAAGGAAGGGCAAACCGTGCGCGTCAAGGTTCTGGAGGTGGACCGCCAGGGCAAGATCAAGCTGAGCATGAAGGATATCCCCCAATCCTGAGCCCGCAGCCCTTGTCGCAGCGACTGCCGCTGGCGTGTCGGGAGTCGATGGATGTCTCTTCCCTATCCCTGCAGCAGTTGCCCAACGGCGTATGCTTTCTGAGCGAGAGGGTTCCGGGTCGGCGGCAAGTGGCGATCTCCGTCACCGCCCTGCGCGGCAGCCGCCATCAGCAGGCAGAGGAAAATGGTTTTGCCCATCTCCTCGAGCATATGCTGTTCAAGGGAGCGAAGGGGCGTGACGCCTCGGCCATCAACCGTCTGGGTGAACGCCTGGGCGGTACGCTCAATGCCTTCACCGATCGCGAAACGGTCACCCTGCACCTGACCGTATTGGCAGAGGATCAGGCGGCGGGTCTCGACCTGCTTGCCGACCTGCTGCTGGAGCCCAGTCTGACGGCAGCAGACCTCGCCCTCGAGCGGACCGTGGTGGCGCAGGAAATTGCCATGGCGCAGGAGGACCTTGAGGATCATTTGCAGGAACTCGCGACCCAATCTTTCTGGGAAGAGGATCCGTTGGGCTGGCCGGTTCTGGGTAAGGCGAGCCTGGTACGTAGAGTCAGTGCCCGGCGCTTGCGCGACTTTCATCAGCATTATCTGGCGACTGCACCCATTGTGATCGTCGCGGTGGGTGCGCTGGATGCAGATTCTCTGGCAAGACAGGTGGAAAGCAGGTTTGCGTATCTGCCAGCGCGCCCTAAGGCCACTGCCCTGACGCTGCCCACGGCGAATTTTGCGACGCGGCAACGACGCTCCGCTCATGCCCGTCAGGCCCACCTGCTATGGATGGCCCAGGCGAGCGCCTTCGCAGATCGAAATCACCTGATAGAGCTTTTCGCCAATCATATCCTCGGCGCGGGGATGGCGTCGCGTCTCTTTCAGGAGCTTCGCGAGCGCCGCGGACTCGCCTACCAGACCTATTCCCAGCTCGAGGCCCTGAGCGACACCGCGGAGTGGACTCTCTATGCGGCGGTGCCAGCAGATAAGCGTCGTGGTACCGAGAAGGCCATCGCCGGAATCCTCAAGGCTCTGATGGAGGATGGACCTAGCACTGAGGAAATGGATTGGAGTCGCGCCGGTCTGCGCAAGCAATGGCTGCTGGGTCAGGAGGATCTGGAAACGCGGATGGCGCGACGGGTGCGCCAGCTTGCCCAGGGTGGAAGTCTGAAAAGTGAAGAAGAGATCCTCGACTCGATTCAACAGGTTTCCGCAGTGCAGGTACAGGAAGTTTTGGCGCGCGCCTGGGCCCAGCGCCTCGAATGGACCGTGCTCCCTGCCTGACTAGCGAAATCCATCTTTCCAGCGGCGTAAGGCGGCAAATACCTCGACGTCGGAGTCATTGCGGGCGCCGTGCGCGCGTGCGGCGCGGATTACGTCAGTTTCCCTGCAGCGGAGAAAGGGATTACTTTGTCGTTCTTCTTTTAATGTAGAGGGCAGGCTCGGGTGATTTTGTTCGCGTAGCTGCGCTACCTGCTTTTTCCGTTCCGCGATCGTTGGGTTTTCCGGCTCGACCGCTGTGGCGAAGCGCAGATTGCTCTCGGTATATTCGTGGGCACAGCAGATCTGTGTGCTGTCAGGCAGGGCGGCAAGCTTCTGCAGGCTGCTGTACATCATCTGTGGATCGCCCTCAAAGATTCTTCCGCAGCCTGCCGCAAAGAGGGTGTCGCCGCAAAAGGCATGGTCCTGCCAGAGATAGGCGATGTGGTCCAGGGTATGCCCGGGTACTTCCAGCACCTGTATCGTCTCGCCATCGATCTCGAGCGAACCCTCGGCGACGGGGTGACTGAGCTGGGGAATCCGCGAACCGTGGCCGAAGACGGGAAGGTCATAGCGTTCTACCAGGGCCCTGACACCGCCGACATGGTCGGCATGGTGGTGGGTACAAAGGATGGCCGTAGGGCGGAGCTGCCGGGATTCCAGGTATTCCAGAACCGGCTGATCATCGCCGGGATCGACGATCCACAGGCCGTGAGGCGTGTGCACCAGATAGATGTAATTATCCTGGAAAGCGGGAATGAGGGTCAGCATATAGGCTCCTGCTCCTGATCAAGGTAACATGCAGTCATGATCAGAACACAGCCCGTTCCTCATGCCTAGGGGGGTCGTTCCTTCTTCCCTGCGACAACGGCGGGCAGCGCGCTGGTGGACGGGTCGCAGTGGGCGCCTGTTGCTGGAGCGTGCCAGCGAAATCCTGCCGCCCTGGATCGAGCGTTTGCATGCGGATACCGTGCTGCAGCTGGGGCAGCCGGTCTTCTGGAACCCCCTGGAGTCAGACAGATCTTGGGTTTTGCTCAATGACGGTTTTGTCTGTGCTGCAGATGGCTATCTCCAGGTTTATGGCCGTTGTGATGCACTACCTTTCGCTGATCTGCGTTTCGACCTGGTGCTGGTTCCTTTTTGTCTGACCCGCATGTCCGATACCCGACGCATTCTGGAGGAGTGCTGGCGCGTGTTGCGGCCGGAAGGCCACGTTCTGATCATGGATTTCAATCCGAGCGGGAGCCTTGGAATGCTGCGGCGCTGGCACCTCTGGCGTCGCGATCGCGGCTGGCCCTGGCGCGAGCCTTTTTTACCGCTGACGCAACTGCGTCGCTTGCTGGAGGAAATCGGTTTTGGTCTGCGCCAAGGACGCTATTTCCAGTATACCGTTCCAGGATTTGGGCATAGCGCCCAATGGCTGGAGTTGGTTGGCGATCGCTGGTGGCCGGCGGGGGCCAATGCTTATATCCTGCTGGCGCAGAAGCGCGAGAATAGCCCCACCCTGGTGGGCCTGCTGCCCGCGCGTCAAAAGAAGCGGCGGCCGAAGTTGGCAACGGCAACGGCCAATCTGCAATGTTCTGGGGAGTCTAATGGAGACTGAATCCACCCTGCGCCTGATTACCGATGGCGCCTGCCGGGGGAACCCGGGCCCCGGTGCCTGGGGTGCCTGGCTGCGCCAAAGCGAGCATGAGCGCGTGTTGTGGGGCTATGCGCCGCAGACCACCAATAATCGCATGGAGCTGGACGCGGCAGTGCAGGGTCTGCAGGCACTGAAACGACCGAGCCAGATATTGGTGCGCTCGGATTCGCAGTACCTGATCAAGGGTATGACCGAGTGGCTGGCGGGCTGGCAAAAGCGGGGCTGGCGTTCCGCAGGGGGCGCAGCAGTGAAGAATCAGGAACTCTGGCAGGCACTCGCGAGTTTGGCGCAGACTCACCAGATACGCTGGGAATGGGTGCGGGGGCATGCGGGTGACGTGGAAAATGAGGCGGTCGATGCCCTGATCAATCGGGTATTGGATCGCTTCGCCGGAGCTGTACAAGAAGCGAGTGGAGAGGGGTGGCTATGAGACAGATCGTCCTGGATACGGAAACCACGGGTCTGGACCCCAGCAAAGGGCATCGTGTCATCGAGATTGGTGCTGTGGAGATCATCGACCGTCGTCTCACTGGCAACAACTTTCATGTCTATCTCAATCCCGAGCGTCCATGCGATCCCGATGCGGTACGCATTCACGGTTTGACCGATGAGTTTTTGCAGGACAAGCCGCTCTTTGCCGATCTGGCGGAGGACTTTCTGGCCTATCTGGGGAGCGATGAGCTGATCATCCACAACGCACCTTTCGATATCGGCTTTTTGTCCGCCGAGCTTGGACTCGTGCAGCGTAGCAAATTGCAGAATCCGGTCATCGACACCCTCGTAGAGGCCCGACGCCGCTTCCCAGGGCAGAAAAATGATCTCGATACCCTTTGCCGACGCTACGCTGTCGACAACAGCCAGCGCAGCCTGCATGGTGCTCTGCTGGACTGTGAATTGTTGGCAGAGGTGTATCTGGCCATGAGCGGTGGTCAGGTGGATATGGGCCTGATGGATGCTGCGCCAACCGACGCGACGGGCAAGGGCCGCAGTCTCCCCGCAGTGCGGCCGCAAGGGCGGCTGCGAGTCATCTCCGCCTCGCCCGAGGAAAAAGCGGCGCACGCTGCCTATCTGGCAGGGATGGGCAACGCCCTGTGGGAGAAGGTCTAGTGCTCTCTCACTTGCGCTCGATGAGTTCGATGCGGTAGCCGTCGGGGTCCTCGACAAAGGCGATGACCGTCGTGCCGTGTTTCATCGGGCCAGCCTCGCGCAGCACCTTGCCACCGCGTGTCCGAATTTGCGCGCAGGCAGCGGTAGCATCGTCCACCGCGATGGCGATATGCCCAAAGGCATCGCCAAGCTCGTAGCTGTCGACGCCCCAGTTGTAGGTGAGTTCGATAACGGCACCCTGGTCTTCTTCTTCGTAACCGACAAAGGCGAGGGTGAACTTGCCCTCGGGGTAATCCTTGCGACGCAGAACGCGCATCCCCAACACTTCGGTGTAGAAGGCCAGAGAGCGGTCGAGATCGCCAACTCGTAACATGGTATGCAAAATGCGCATGGGATCCTCCTAGCCTTGCAGGCGTTTTTCAATGCGCAGGCGCAGGGCGTTGAGCTTGATGAAGCCCTCGGCATCCTGCTGGTGATAGGCACCGGCATCGTCCTCGAAGGTGGCGATACGCGGATCGAAGAGACTTTGCTCGGATTTGCGGCCGACAACGGTGCAGGCACCCTTGTAAAGCTTAAGGCGCACTACACCGGAGACCAGGCGCTGGGTCTGGTCGATGAGGGATTGCAGGGCGCGGCGCTCCGGGCTCCACCAGTAGCCATTATAGATGATGCTGGCATAGCGTGGCATGAGCTCATCCTTGAGATGTGCGGCTTCGCGATCCAGGGTAATGGATTCGATGGCACGGTGCGCACGGAGCAGAATGGTGCCGCCGGGGGTTTCGTAGCAGCCGCGAGATTTCATGCCCACATAGCGGTTCTCGACGATGTCGAGACGACCGATGCCATGTTCACCACCAATGGTGTTGAGGTGGGCGAGGAGGGCGGCAGGGGGCAGGGCCTCGCCATCGATGGCGATCGGATCGCCATGGGCAAACTGAATTTCGATATAGCGCGGCTGGTCCGGGGCCTTCTCCGGTGCCGTGGTCCAGCGCCACATGGATTCCTCGGCCTCGGCCCAGGGGTCTTCCAGAATCCCGCCCTCGTAAGAGATGTGCAGTAGATTGGCGTCCATGGAATAGGGTGATTTCTTGCCATGCCGTTCGATGGGAATGCCATGTTGCTCGGCATAGGCCAGAAGCTTTTCCCGCGAGGTCAGGTCCCACTCCCGCCACGGGGCAATCACGCGGATTTTGGGGTCGAGGGCGTAGGCGCCGAGCTCGAAACGCACCTGATCGTTGCCCTTGCCAGTGGCGCCGTGGGCGACGGCATCGGCGCCCACCTCGGCGGCGATCTCTACCATCCGCTTGGCGATCAGCGGGCGCGCAATGGAGGTGCCAAGCAGGTACTCTCCTTCGTAGATCGTGTTGGCGCGAAACATGGGAAAGACATAGTCACGCACGAACTCCTGCCGCAGATCGTCGATGAATATCTCCTTCGCACCGAGCCGGGTTGCTTTGGCACGCGCCGGCTCCAGCTCCTCGCCCTGACCGATATCGGCAGTGAAGGTAACGACATCGCACTGGTAGTGATCCTGCAACCACTTGAGGATGACGGAAGTATCCAGTCCACCGGAATAGGCGAGTACGACTTTCTTTACCATAATCAGACTCCTTGTTCGGCCAGGGGCCCAAAGCCCGCCAAAAATTCCATCAGTGCCTTTTGCGCGTGCAAGCGATTCTCCGCCTCCTCCCAGACCAGAGAGTGCGGTCCATCGATGACCTCCGCCGTTACTTCCTCGCCGCGGTGGGCGGGCAGGCAGTGCATGAACACGGCCCCGCTCCGCGCCTGAGAAAAGAGCGCGGCATTGACCTGGAAGGGCGCAAAGAGGGCGCGGCGCTCGGCATTTTCGGCCTCCTGTCCCATGCTGGTCCAGACGTCGGTGACGACCAGATCGACCCCGGCGACGGCGGCGCGGGCGTCGCCGAAAATTTGCGTATGACTGCCATTTTCCCGTTCTGCATCGGCACTGGGCTGGAAACCCTCGGGCGCGGCAATCCGTAATTCGAAGTCGAGAAGCTGTGCTGCCTCCATCCACGAGCGCGCCATGTTGTTGGCACCATCACCGATGAAAGCGATCTTCCGGCCGGACAATCCGCCCCAGAGCTCCTGCGCCGTCATCAGGTCGGCGAGGAGCTGGCAGGGATGATGGTCGTCCGACAAGCCGTTGATGACTGGTACCCGGCTGGCGCTGGCGAAGGTCTCGAGGCCAGCATGGGAGAAGGTGCGGATCATGATCAGATCGACCATGCGCGACAGCACCCGAGCGGTGTCTTCAATGCTTTCGCCGCGCCCCAGTTGCGTGTCGCGGGGGGAGAGGAACAGGGCATGCCCCCCCAATTGCGCCATGCCGGTTTCAAAGGAAACCCGGGTGCGGGTGGAGGATTTTTCAAAAATCATCGCCAGGGTGCGCTGGGCGAAAGGGGTGTACTGCTCGCCAGCGCGCAGCATGCGCTTCAGCTCGATAGCGCGCGCGAGCAGGCCCTGGAGTTCGGTAGGGGAGAGATCCTGCAGGCGCAGGAAGTGGCGCACTGATTTCATACTTCCTCCTGCAGAAGCTTGGCCAGGGTATCGATGAGCAGATCGATCTCGGCAGGTCCGAAGATGAGGGGCGGCAGCAGACGGATTACCCGTCCGGCCGTCACATTGAGCAGGACACCGGCGTCCAGGGCGCGGCGCACGAAATCCTTGGGTTCCTGGCGCAGGACGATGCCGACCATCAGACCCAGGCCGCGTACTTCCTCCACCCCTGGGTGTCCATGGAAACGCTCGCGCAACCGACCTTGTAGGAGCTCCCCCATGGCCGCGGCATGCGCGGGGAGGTCTTCCGCTTCCATGGTCCGTAACACCGCGCGGGCGGCGGCGCAGACCAGGGGGCCGCCACCAAAGGTACTGCCGTGCTTGCCCGGGCCGAAGAGATCGGCGGCCGCCTGGCGGGCGACGATAGCGCCAATGGGAACGCCATTGCCCAAGCCCTTGGCCAGGCAGAGTACATCGGGCAGCAGGCCTTCCTCATGCTGAAAGGCGAAATAACGTCCGCTGCGGCCGATGCCGGTCTGCACTTCGTCGCAGAGCAGGAGGGCTTGGTGTTCGTCGCAGAGGGCGCGCAGCCCGCGCAAAAAACTGGCAGGGGCAGGGCGTACCCCGCCTTCGCCCTGTACCGGTTCGACGAGTACGGCGACGATATCGGGATCGGCGCTGAGCATGCCCCGCACCGTTACCAGATCGCCGTACGGGGCGCGCACGAACCCCGCCACCAACGGAGTGAAGCCTTCCTGAATCTTGCGATTGCCGGTAGCGGTGAGCGCCGCCAGGGTGCGACCATGGAAAGACTGGGTAAAGACCAGGATCTTGGGTTCGGCAATACCGCGCGCATGGCCATGCAGGCGGGCGAGCTTGATGGCGGCTTCGTTGGCCTCGGCGCCACTGTTGCAGAAGAGGACGGCATCGAGGCCACTCAGGCGACACAGGTCATCGCTCAGGGCCGCCTGTTCGGGGATCTGATACAGATTGGAGGTATGCAGGAGCTTGCCGGCCTGTTCCTGCAAGGCGGTGGTCACCGCCGGGTGGCTATGGCCCAGGCCGCAGACTGCAATCCCCGCCAGGGCATCGAGGTACTTGCGCCCGGATTCATCGTAGAGCCACACCCCCTCACCGCGTACGAAGGCGACGGGCAGGCGCGCGTAGTTATTCATCAATGCCATCAGGATGCCGCCTTTTCCAGACCAAATGCGCCATGCAAGGCGCGCACGGCGAGCTCCAGATATTTTTCGGCGATGACCACCGAGATCTTGATTTCCGAGGTGGAAATCATCTGAATGTTGATGTTTTCCTGGGCCAGGGCAGCAAACATGCTGGCGGCGATGCCGGCGTGGGAGCGCATGCCTACTCCCACCGCCGACACCTTGACGATGCCGGTGTCGCCGCGCACATCTTCGGCGCCCAGTTCGTGGGCAACGTCGCGCAGAATGCCCATGGCGCGCTCGAAGTCGTTGCGCTCGACGGTAAAGGTGAAGTCGGTTTTTCCGTCCTCAGAGATGTTTTGCAGAATCACATCAACGTTGATGTTGGCCGCCGAGATCGGACCGAGGATGGCAGAGGCGATGCCCGGACGATCGGGAACGGCGACGACGGTGATCTTGGCCTCATTGCGGGAGAAGGCGATACCCGATACGCGGGGGGCTTCCATACAGTTTTCCTCACTGGTAACAAGGGTGCCGGGGCCATTGGCAAACGAAGAAAGCACGCGCACCGGCACCCGGTAATTCATGGCAAATTCTACCGAACGGGTCTGCAGGACCTTGGCGCCGAGACTCGCCATTTCCAGCATCTCCTCGTAGGTGATGCGGTCCAGGCGGCGGGCCTTGCTTTCCACCCGCGGATCGGTGGTGTAGATGCCGTCGACGTCGGTGTAGATGGCGCATTCATCGGCCTGTAGAGCAGCGGCCAGTGCGACGGCGGTGGTATCCGAACCGCCCCGCCCGAGGGTGGTGATGTCACCGTGCGGATTGATGCCCTGAAACCCGGCGACGATGACCACCTGCCCGGCGGCCAGGGCGGAGCGCAGACGGGTGCCGTCGATGCGTTCGATGCGCGCCTTGTTGTGCGCGCTGTCGGTCTCGATGGGTACCTGGCTGCCGGTGAGCGAAACCGCCGCTTGTCCCTTGCGGTGCAAGGCCATCGCCAGCAGCGCGATGGTGACCTGCTCGCCGGTACTGAGCAGGGTATCGAGCTCGCGGGGATGCGGCTGCGAATCGATCTCGCGCGCGAGCTTGAGCAGGCGGTCGGTCTCGCCCGACATCGCCGACACGACCACTACCACATCGTGCCCAGCGGCCCGTGTCGCCAATACCCGATCTGCTACAGCCTGAATCCGTTCGATGTTGCCGACGGAAGTGCCGCCGAATTTCTGTACGATGAGCGCCATAATCTGAGGAATGCCGTCAAAGGGCGAATGATAAAGGCAGATTTCCGGGCTGTATAGGGTGATGCGTTTGACTGGTAGCGATCCGGACCGCGGATTTCTGTGCTAAGGTAATCCTACCATGCCAATCCCGACGCCCTCCCTCGAACTCCTGGAAACCTTCTGGGCTGTGGCCGAAACCGGCAGTGTCAGTGCCGCCGCAAAGTTGTTGCATCGCAGTCAGCCGGCGATCAGTGAGCGCCTGCAGCGGCTGAATGAGATTCTTGGCGAGGCCCTCTATCTGCCCAATGGTCGCGGCGTGCGCCTGACCGCTGCTGGCAAGGCCTATCTGGCATCCGCGCAACGCCTGATGGAACTGAAAGCGGAAGTCGCGGAAATCGCCTACCGACGATCCCACTTGCAGGAGGGGGCCTTGCGGATCGCGGCGACCAACACCATCGCCAACTATTTTTTACCCCAGCATCTGGTGGCCTTCCGCCGTGACCACCCGGAAGTGGAAATCATCATGAAGGGCGGGATTAGTGACTGGTCGCAAAACGCTCTACTCGATTGGGATCTGCTTTTCATCGAGGAGGGCAGCGAAGAAGTTCCTCTACCCCGGACCTACCAGCTACACCCCTGGCTGCAGGATGAGATTCTGACCATCTTCCCGTCCGATCATCCGCTGGCGGGCCGGCCAGAGCTGACGTTGGCAGATCTCCTGGCATTTCCCATCGTCTGGCGCGAGCTGCAATCCGGGGTGCGCGCCAGGGTGCTGCAGGAGTTTGCGCGGCTGGGTCTGCAAGTCCCGATCCGGCTGGAAGTGAACGGCGTCGAAGCGATGGGTAACGCCGTCGCCGCAGGCCTTGGGATCGGCTTCATCACCCGCACTGCTCTGCGTCATCGACCCGATTGGCAGGTCGTTTCCCGGCGTCTGCCAATGCCCCAAGGCATCCACTGGACGCTCTATCTGGCCGTGCCAGAACCCGCTTATCAGTCCCGTACCCTGGCGGCTTTTTTGTGGCAGATCGGTGTAGGGCAGCGCGCAGATGTCTGATCGCGATCTGGCGCGGCTATTGCAGGAACTGGAATCCTGTTCCCTCTGCGCTACTAGTTTGCCCAACGCACCTCGCCCAGTACTGCAAGTTCATCCCCAGGCCAAAGTTCTGATTGCCGCCCAGGCCCCTGGTCGCCACGCCCACGCCCATGCTCTGCCTTTTGCCGACCAAAGCGGCGACCGTCTGCGGGATTGGCTGGGGGTCAGCCGGGAGGAGTTCTATGATTCCCACCTCTTTGCCCTGCTGCCCATGGGATTTTGTTATCCCGGTAAAGGCCGTTCGGGTGATCTACCGCCGCGACCGGAATGCGCTTCCCGTTGGCGTGCTTCCCTTCTGGCACAGTTGCGGCAGGTGCAACTCACCTTGGTCATCGGTCAGTACGCTCGTCGCTATCATCTGCCAGACAGTCCAGGATCCTTGCAGCAACTGGTGCGTAATTGGCGGCACTATGCTCCCTCTGTCTTCCCGCTGCCGCATCCCAGCCCACGCAATATCCTTTGGCTACGGCGCAACCCCTGGTTTGCGGAAGAGGTCCTCCCGGCACTGCGCGAGCGAGTCGCGGAGGTTTTGCGCTCCTGAGAAGGTCCTGGGCTGCATGAATCTTGCTTGCTTCCCCATGACAATGGCGTCCTCGCTTCGGCTCTGCGGAAGCGAGGCTTTCTTTTGTGAGCTATTGAGGATTATGGAATGAAAACCGATGCTGAACTCTCGCTGGGCTATGTTGCCCTCGCTGATAGCGCGCCCTTGCTGGTTGCACAGGAATTAGGCTTGTTTGCCCGCGAAGGACTGCGCGTGCGTCTGCAATGCGAACCCTCCTGGGCCAGCCTGCGCGATCATCTCCTCTTTGGCGAGCTGGTAGCGGCACACGCTCTAGCACCATTGCCGATGGCGGCCACCCTCGGCGTTGCCTCTCCCAAAATTCCGGTAATCACCGGACTGGTCCTCTCGCTCAATGGCAACACCATTACCGTCAGCCAGCGACTATACCACGAGCTGGTACAGCGGGGTGCTGCAGCGACGGATGATCCTGTTCGCACGGGACAGGCGCTACGAGAACTTACGCGCAGCCACCCCAGTCTCCTGCCGCTACGTTTTGCCGTGGTATCAACCGTCTCCAATCACCATTATCAATTGCGCCACTGGCTACGCGCAGCCGGTCTCGAATTGCACAGTGAAGTCGAGATTGGTGTGGTTCCGCCGCGCTATATGGTCGATGCCCTGCGCAACGACGAGATCGATGCTTTTTGTGTGGGTGAGCCTTGGGGAAGTCTGGCCGCCATGGAGGGGGTCGGACAACCCATCGTTAGTAGTTATTCTCTATGGAACAATGTGATGGAGAAGGTTCTGGCGGTGCGCGAGGATTGGGCGAAACGTGAACCAGACCTCCATCAATCCCTGCTCCGCGCCCTGATTGCCGCGGGCCGTTGGCTGGATGACGCAGCACATCGACAGCAGGCCGCGCGGTGGATAGCACAGGCCATCGCCGTTCCTGAGGCCGCGCTTGCTGCGGCCTTGCAGGGAACCATACCCGGCATGACTGAGCAACCCGATGGCCATGTATTCCACCGCTACGCGGCGCAATATCCCTGGCAGGAACACGGTCTCTGGTTGGCGGAGCAGATGCGTCTTTCTGACCAATGGCCGACGGCGGCCAGTCCCAGCGCCGTGGTGGAGCGGGTCTATCGAGGCGATCTGTATCGATTGGCAGCAACGGCCATGGATGCACCCATTCCGGTCGATGAACAGTCGGGTTTCGGCATCCATGCAAACCCCTGGAAATTGCCGGGGGTGGCGCGCGACATTGCCATGGGTACGACGCGAATTTTTGATGGCAGTCTATTGCAAAGACCTAGTTGAATCGTTGTCTTGACCCAGAATGAGGCCCCAAAATCGAGCGCATGCACTACACTTGTGCATTATACAAAGGCGAGCGCCGGCGCAGTCACCCTCCGAATCTTCAGTGCAACTCATTATTTTTGCCTGACTTTACAGAACATCTCTTGTTGATCTCCATTATGGCATGATTTCTGCTTAACTAAGGTAGAGCATCATTCAACGCTGAATGATGACACGGGACGATGGCGTTCCTGACCGGTAACGGTCAGGAACGCCTTTTTTGTTGTGCACATAATCGGAGGATCAAGCAAATGCAATCCTTGCTTTCGCAACTACGTGCGGGAAATTGGCGCGCCTTGGTCGCCAGTTTTCTCTATTTCGATACGGGTTTTACCGTATGGCTTTTGTTTGGGCCGCTGGCGCCATATATGATCCAAAGTCTGCATATCACCCCCATGCAGCAGGGTTATCTGGTCGCCATTCCCGTGCTGTCCGCTGCAATTTTGCGCATTGGCTTCGGCAATCTCTACCAAGCCATGGATGGGCGCTGGCTGGCCTTGATCGGGGTGGCACTTTCGGCGATTCCCCCCTTGGTCCTTTCCATCTACCCGTATACGCTTAGTTACGATGCCCTGATTTTCCTGGGTGTTTTGCTGGGCGTTGGCGGTGCCAGCTTTGCCGTCGCCCTACCCATGGCTGGCAGCAATTATCCTCCCAAAATCCAGGGAACGGTGTTGGGCATTGCGGCGGCGGGCAATATCGGCGCCGTCCTCGATGGCTTTCTTTTTCCGCCCTTGGCCGGACAATTTGGCTGGACCCATGCGGCAGCAGCCGTGCTCCCTTTGCTGGGCTTGGCCGCAGTGACCCTGTGGTTTTGGGGCAAGGATTGCGCTCCCAAAACTGGGAAGGTGGCGCCGGCGGCCTGGGGTTGGGGCCTGACTCTCGCCGGCTTGGCGCTTTTGGCCGTCGCCAGCCCGCGCGGCTGGCTGGGGCTGCATGGCAAAGCGGCGCTGCTGATGTTGCCGGTCTATGGCGTCCTCCTGTCGTTGCTCTTTCTGCCGCGCCGCTACTTTCCGGTTCTGCGCGAGCGGGACACTTGGGCGTTGATTTTGGTCTACGCCATTACCTTTGGCGGCTTTGTGGGCATGTCGGCCTTTGTCAGCCTGCTGCTGGTGACGCTCTACCATCTGCCCAAGGTAGACGCCGGTATGCTGATGGGCCTCTTTGCCTTTACTGGTGCCATTCTCCGTCCGTTTGGCGGGCTGATCGCTGACCGCATTTCGGGAGCGCGCGCATTGCAGTTTTTCCTCGCAGGGATCTGCCTCATCGATGCCACCTTTTCCCTGTGGACGCCCACCCTGGCGGTCAGTATCGTCCTCTTTCTCCTTCTCTATGCAGCCTTTGGTCTCGGTAACGGCGCCACCTTTCAACTCGTACCCCTGCGCTGGCCGGAAAAGACCGGGCTGATGACCGGCATCATTGGTGCTGCCGGTGGTATCGGTGGTTTCTACTTGCCGGTAATTCTGGGAATCGCCAAGGAAGACACCGGGAGCTATCACTGGGGTTTCGGGATTTTTGCTGGACTCAGCGCAACGGCGTTGCTGCTGATCGTGGGCTTGCGCCGCCAGTGGCAGACCTGGGCCAAGATTGCCTCCGCCCATGGTCAGTGCATGCCTTCGCAAGGGCAAGCTCCCCAGGCATCCGCCATCGCGGACTGAATCCTCCTGCTGTCACCCTCCAGCGGCGTTCGCGCCGCTGCCAGCCCCCTTGTCTGGAGTAAGCCATGATCCAATTCTCTTTTCGCCGCCACCTCGTTGCCGTCGCGGTACTGTCTGCAGTCGTCTTGCCACAGAGCGATGCTTGGGCTGATCCCATTGTGCAGGCCATCAGCGCTGGCAAGGTCAGTCTGGATTTTCGTCCGCGCTATGAATTTATGTCGCAAGCTGGCAAACGCGATGCCAACGCCTTTACCGTGCAAACCTTGTTAGGGTTGAGGAGCGCCCCCATTGGCGGTTTCAGCGCTAACCTGCAGTTCATCGATGTGGCGGGTATCGTCAATGATTACAACAGTCTGCGCAATGGCAAAACTGCGTATGCCGTCATCCCCGACCCCGAAGAAGCGAACATCAATCAGGCCTATCTGCAGTACCAGGGCTTGGGCGGGCTACTGGTCCGTGCCGGGCGCCAGGAAATCAATCTCGACGACCAACGTTTTGTCGGGGCGGTCGGTTTTCGGCAAACTCCTCAGACCTTTGATGCTGTTTCCCTCCAGGAAAATCCCAGCAGCAGCCTGGGTGTCTATGCCGCCTATATCTGGCGTATCAAAAACATTCTCAATGAAAATGTGCCGAGCAAGACCTTTCTGGGCGAGGTCCATTGGCAGCCATCGCCCTTGTTTCATGCGCAAGCCTTCGGTTATTGGTATGGAAATCAGGCGAACAGTGCGATTCCTGGAGCCGCTGCCTGCTTTCTGGTGGGCAACGCCCAGGTTTGCAACAGCCAGACCCTCGGCGTACGCATGCAGGGCAGCATACCGATTTCTGCTTCCCTGCAGATCCCCTACGACGCCAGCTATGCCAAGCAGCTACCCTATGACGGCGGCAGTCCCCTCGTCGATGCCCAGTATTACCACCTGGGCAGTGGGGTGCGCTGGTCCGGGCTTGGCGTACTCGCCGATTACATGGTGATGGGAAGCAATGACAAGGGCAGCTATGGATTTCAGACACCGCTCGCCACCAAGCACGCCTTCAATGGCTGGGCGGAGGTCTTTCTTACTACCCCGCCGCAGGGTTTGCGCAGCCTCTATTTCACCGTGGAGGGCAAGCTTTTGGGCACGGCACTGCAGGCGACCTATTATGACTTCCGTAGCGCCTACCACAGCGAAGCCTATGGCCATGAGATCGATCTATCGGCCATTCATCGCTTCTCGCCGCACTGGACGGCCGGGGTGCAGTATGCCGATTACCGGAAAAACCAGTACGGAGTGAATACCGAAGGCGCCTGGGTATTCGTGACGGCAAGCTTCTAACGCACCATGGCAGTGCATCTTGCACCATGGGATGCACCATCAGATCGCAGAATCAATTTGCGAAAATCGATAACTGCCTGATTGTAAATGATCAAAGTTCTGGCATGAAACTTGCTAAACAGGGCTTGAAGCAATCTATCTGATTGTTGGTATGTGAAACGGCAAAGGCGTCGTCAGCATTTTCGGCTGACTGCGCCTTTTTTCTTTGGAGAAACGTCACGATGGGCAACAAGGCACGAAAGGCACGCTTGGTGGTGATTGGCAACGGCATGGCCGGCATCCGCACCGTCGAAGAGTTGCTGAAGATGGCTCCTGACCTCTACGAGATCACGGTTTTCGGCGATGAGCCGCACCCCAATTACAACCGTATCCTTTTGACTCCGGTGCTGGCTGGCGAGATGCGCCTGGAGGAGACCATTCTCAATGATCATGACTGGTACCAGGAACACGGTATTACTCTGCGTACCGGTTGCCCGGTTACACAGATCGATCGCGTGCGGCGTCAAGTCATCACCGCGCAGGGGGAGAAGGTACCGTATGATCGCGTCCTGATCGCTACCGGTGCGGCGGCAGCCCTGGCGCCGATCCCGGGCAACGACCTTCCCGGCGTCTATTCCTATCGCGACATGCGCGACGTAGAGGCGCTGACGCAGGTGAGTGCCGACGGTGGCGAGGCAGTCATCATCGGTGCCGGCCTGCTGGGTCTGGAAGTGGCGCATGGCCTGAACGCCCGCGGCATGCAAGTGACCGTCGTGCACCGGCGGGCCTGGCCGCTGGACAAGCAATTGGATGCCCGCGGTGGTGCGCTCTTGCAGCAGGCCATGGAGGCCCGCGGTATCCGCTTTCTGATGGAGCGGGAAAGTGCTGCCGTTTTAGGCACGGACCGCGTGGAAGGCTTGCAATTCCAGGATGGGAGTCATATCCCTGCGCGCATCGTAGTGATGACCGTGGGCATCCGCCCCCGTATCGACCTCGCCCAGGCCGCAGGTCTCGCCTGCGAGCAGGGGATATTGGTGAGCGACACCCTGCAAACCTACGACCCACGGATCTATGCCGTGGGCGAATGTGTGCAGCATCGCGGTATGACCTATGGGCTGGTGGCGCCCCTCTTCGAACAGGCGAAGGTGGCGGCCAACCATCTGGCCGAATATGGGAGAATGCGCTACCAGGGGTCGGTTACCAGCACCAAATTGAAGGTAACTGGGATCGAGCTGTTTTCGGCCGGGGATTTTCTCGGTGGCGAGGGCACGGAAGAACTCACACTGCTCGATGCCCATCAGGGAATCTATAAAAAAGTGGTCCTGCAGGACGACACCATCAAAGGGATCCTGCTCTATGGCGATACCAGCATTGGGCCTTGGCTCTTCGAACATCTGCGCGACAAAAATAACGTCGCGTCGCTGCGTGACCATCTTCTCTTTGGCGAAACCCATCTGGGCGATGCCGGACATGCCGGCGTCAATCAAGCCGCACGCCTGGCGGACAGTGCCGAAATCTGCGGCTGTAACGGGGTCAGCAAGGGACAGATCGTGCGCGCTATTCGTGATGGACTCTTCACCCTGGAAGAGGTTCGCAAGTGTACCAAGGCCAGTGCCTCCTGTGGTTCCTGCACCGGTCTCGTCGAACAGCTCCTGGTCAGCACCCTGGGGGGAGTCTATGACAGCAGCGCGCGCAAGAAGGCCCTTTGTGGCTGCACCGATTACAGCCATCAGGAGGTGCGTGATGCCATTCGCAAAGAGAAGCTGCTGTCAGTGCGCGATGTCTTTCGCTTTCTCGACTGGCGACATCCCGGCGGTTGCGCCACTTGCCGCCCCGCCGTCAACTATTACGTGCGCACCGCCTGGCCCGCCGAGGGTAAGGATGACCCATCGGCACGCTTCATCAACGAGCGCGCCCATGCCAACATCCAGAAGGACGGCACGTACTCCGTCATTCCCCGCATCTACGGTGGGGTAACCACACCGGCAGAACTCAAGCGCATTGCCGAGGTCGCCGAGCGTCACGCCGTGCCCATGGTCAAATTCACCGGCGGACAACGCCTCGATCTGCTCGGGGTACCCAAGGAAAAATTGCCACTGATCTGGGCGGAACTGGATATGCCCTCCGGGCATGCCTACGGCAAGGCCCTGCGCACGGTAAAGTCCTGTGTAGGCAAGGAGTTTTGTCGCTTCGGGGTACAGGACAGTACCCAACTCGCCATCGATCTCGAAAAGAATCTGGAACGGATGTGGGCACCGCACAAGGTCAAACTGGCCGCCTCCGGCTGCCCACGCAACTGTGCAGAAAGCACGATCAAGGACGTCGGGGTAATCGGCGTCGATTCCGGCTGGGAGATTTATGTGGGTGGCAATGGTGGCATGAAGGTACGCGCGGCCGACCTCCTGGCCAAGGTAAAGACCGAGGCCGAGGTCATCCAGATCAGCAAGGCCTTTCTGCAGATGTACCGCGAAGATGCGCAATATCTCGAACGCACGGCGCCCTGGGTGGAACGGGTCGGCCTGGAGCAGATCAAGTCGCGGGTCATCGACGATCTGGCACAACGAGTGGAACTGGCAGAGCGCCTGGATTTTGCGATTGCCCAGGAGAAGGACCCCTGGGCGGAAGCGGTTTCCGGCCGCCTGGACATTCACGCCGCGCCGCTGCGGCGGGTATCGGCCTGAGGAGGGCAGAATATGGAATGGTTTCCTTTGGGCAGGATAGACGAAGTGCCCCTGGGTGGGGGTCGCTATGTGGAGACGCCAGCAGGGCAGATTGCCGTGCTCTGTAACGAAGCGGGCGAATTGTTCGCAGTGCATAACCGCTGTCCTCATCGCGGTGGTCCCCTCTCGGAGGGCTTCGTGTCGGGCAAGACGGTATTCTGCCCGCTACACAACTGGCAGATCGACCTGGAAAGCGGCCAAGCCTTGCCTCCCGATCAAGGCTGTGTAAAGACCTTTCCTCTCAAAACGGAAGGCGAGGAAATCTGGCTGGGTCTGCCGGAGACGCAGTCGTGAACCCCCCAGCCCTACGCGAAAGCCGGTCCGTATGTCCGTACTGTGGCACGGGTTGCGGGGTTCTCATCGAACATGATGGCGAGCGGATCCTGGGCGTGCGCGGAGATCCTGAACATCCGGCCAATTTTGGCCAGCTCTGCAGCAAGGGTATGACGCTGGCGCAGACAGTGCACGGCTCCGGCCGTGCCACTGTCCCTTTGCAGCGGGTGGCCGAGGAAACGTGGCAGCAGGCCAGCTGGGAGCAGAGTATGGGCCAGATCGCCACCCGTTGGGCCGAGATCTATCGGGATCGCGGACCCCAGGCCCTCGCCTTTTATGTCTCTGGTCAGTTGCCGACGGAAGACTATTACGTGGTCAACAAACTGGCCAAAGGTTTTCTCGGCACCAATCATATCGATACCAACTCCCGCCTATGTATGGCCTCCGCGGTGACGGGCTATAAACGGAGCCTGGGTATGGATTCCGTGCCCTGCAGCTACGAAGATCTGGAACGAACCGACTGTTTGTTCATCGTGGGAGCGAATGTCGCGTATGCCCACCCGATCATTTTTCGTCGCATCGAAGCGGCCAAGGCCCAGCGTCCTGAGTTGCGCATCATCGTCGTTGATCCACGGCGCACGGCAACGGCCAGCATTGCCGATCTGTTTCTCCCCATCTTGCCGGGTACTGACGTGGCGCTGTTCCACGGCATCTTGCACCTCTTGATCTGGAATGACAGGCTGGACACCGATTTCATTCAACAGCATACGGAGGGCTGGCAGGAACTCAAACAGCGGGTGCAAGAATATACCCCGCAGCGCGTGGCCGAGCTCTGTCAGATTGCCGAAGCCGATCTACAGCGGGCGGCCGAGTTCTTCGCCACGTCGCCCGCGGTTCTCTCCTTGTGGTGCCAGGGTCTGAACCAGTCGGCCCATGGTACCGACAACAATGTTGCCCTGATCAACCTGCACCTCGCCACCGGACAGATCGGGCGTCCAGGCGCTGGCCCGTTCAGTCTCACCGGTCAGCCCAATGCCATGGGCGGGCGCGAGACCGGGGGAATGCCCGCCCTGTTACCGGGGCATCGGGAGATTGCCAATGGCGAAGATCGCGCCGCCATTGCCGAGCTTTGGGGTGTCGAAACCCTGCACCCGGAGCCGGGATACACCGCCGTGCCCATGTTCCAGGCGCTGGAGCGGGGGGATCTGGCAGCCATCTGGATCACCTGCACCAATCCCGTGCTCTCCCTACCGGATCGCCAACAGGTGGAACGAGCCTTGCGCACTGCTGAACAGGTCGTTTTGCAAGAGAGCTACTTGGATGGCGAAACCATGCCCTTTGCCCATTGGCTCCTGCCAGCAGCGAGTTGGGGCGAGCGCGAGGCCCTGGTCACCAACTCCGAACGGCGTATTTCCCACCTGCAGGCGGCCGTTCCCCCGCCGGGTTCCGCCCGACCGGACTGGCAGATATTCTGCGACTTTGCCCACGCTCTGGCTTTGGCCCTGGACCGCCTGAGCGTACCCCTGCCGGATCGTAAAGACGACTCCTGGCAGCAGCGGGCCTTGCGCATGTTTTCCTTTCGCGACACGGCCAGTATCTTTGCCGAATACCGTCGCTGCACGATCGGTCGGGATCTCGATATCGGTGGCCTGGAAATTGCCATTCTCGATAGGCAAGGTCCGCAACAGTGGCCTTTCCCTGTCGGGGCAAAGAGTGGCCAAGTGCGGCTCTATGCCAATGGCATCTTCCCCACCCCCAGCGGTCGTGCCCGTTTCCATGCCCCGGTGCATCTGGGAGTGGCCGAGGAAATCGACGCCCGTTACCCCCTACGCCTGACGACCGGGCGCCTGCGCGATCAGTGGCACAGCATGGCGCGCAGCGGTCGGGCAGCGAGCCTCTTCGCCAGCGCCGAAGAGGCATTGCTCGCCATCCACCCGCAGGATGCGCGGCAATACGGGCTGCAGGAAGGGCAACTGGTGCGCGTCGAAAGCCGTCGTGGCGCAGCGTTGTACCGCCTGCAGTGCGACGATAGTCTGCAGCGTGGTCTGCTATTTGTGCCCATGCATTTTGGCTCACGATATTCCCCGGCGGCCCTGTGCAACAGCGTGACCCAGGCCGCCATCGATCCTTACTCCGGCGAGCCGGAATTCAAGCATACGGCGGTGCGCATCAGTGCTGCCGAACTCCCCTGGGAGGCGGCAGCACTGGTAGAAGACGACACGAGAGACCTATCCGCGATCCTACGCCAACTGGCCCAGGGCTTTCCCTATGCCAGCATCACGCCCCTGGTATCCAAACATGGTGCAGCAGTCCTTTTGCGGGTGGCCGCCGCGCAGGCACCAGAAGCGGAACTGGCCCAACGCTGGGACGCAGCGCTCGCTTTGTTTGGCCCGGATACCCTGCTCTACGAAGACCCTCGCCAAGGCCTGAGCAAGCGTTTGCGTATCCGCGGCGGACGCTTGACCGGCTTGCGCCTGTGGGGCGGGCTACAAACCCTGGATTGGTTGCGCCAGCTCCTCCTGGAGGGGACGGCCATCGACGCCTTCCGCCTAGCGTTGTTGGCGCCTCGGGTACCAGACAATCTAGGGGCGTGGGAGCGTTCGCGGGGCATTTGTGCCTGCAAGGGCGTCGACGAAAAGACCATTCGGCAAGTCATTGCCAATGGCGCCGATACCCTGGAGGGCGTCATGCAGTGCTGTGGCGCAGGGACGGAATGCGGTTCCTGCAAGCCAGAGATTCAACAGTTACTTCAGAGTCGTTTGGCGGAGGCCTCATGAGTACGTGGAAGCAATATCTCAGTCGCGTCGCCCGTGGCCGTGAACATGCCGAAGACTTGCGGCGGGAAGAGGCCGAGGAGCTCATGGGCGCCTGGCTGCATGGCGAATTGCCAGAGCTGTATGCGGGAGCCTTCTGGGTGGCCTACCGCATCAAGGGCGAGAGTCTTGGCGAACTGCTGGGCTTTCACGATGCCGTTCGCGCCCGCATGAGCACCATTTCCCGGCCCGGTCGCCTGCGCCCCATCGTGTTCGCCAGCTACAATGGCACGCGACGGCGCGCCAATCTCCTGCCCCTCCTGGCGCTCACCCTCACCCGTTGCGGTGTCCCGGTTTTAATCCACGGTGCCGATCTCGATGACCTGCCTGGATCGGCATCCGCAGACCATTCGCCGCAAGGGCGAGTCCACACAGGGCAGATCCTGGAGCACTTGGGTCTGGCGGCAGCGGCAAACCTCGCGCAAGCGGAAACCCTACTTCAGTTGCAAGGGTTGGTCTATCTGCCGCTTTCGGCCTGGCAGCCAGGATTGGCGCGCATCTTTGCCTTGCGCGAAAGTCTGGGAATCCGTTCCAGTGTGCACACGTTGCTCAAAGGGTTGCATCCGTTCGCACCGCAGGAGGCGCTCGTCTGTGCGGCCGTCACCCATCCCCCGTATCTACAGCGCTTGCAGGAATTTTTCCTGGCTACGGAGATTCCCGCCCTCTGTTTTCGCGCGACGGAGGGGGAGCCCTTCGCCAATCCTCAGCGTCGTCCCGATCTCTTTCTCTGTCATCAAGGGGAGAGCCGGTTGTTGCTGGCCAAAGACCATGCCTCCCTCGCGCAACTACCGGAGCTGCCAGATAATCTCGCGGCAAGTACCAGTGAATTCATTTCCGCCGTGCTCGACGGCCGGCGGGCTTTACCCCTCGCCATTGCCGAGCAGGCTGCGGCGCTGCTGCTGCTGAGCGGTCGTTGCGCGGATCTGGCCAACGCACGCGCCCTGCTGCGGCAGTCCTTCACCCGTATCGCGGCCTAAAGGAAAACTCTCATGACGACCTCTTCCCCCCTCCATCCGGTTTCTCTGGTAGGCGCCGGTCCCGGCGATCCTGATCTTCTGACTCTGCGCGCAGTGCGACGTCTGGAGAGGGCAGAAGTGATCTTTTATGACGCGCTCGCCAATCCCGCCATCCTGTCTTTGGCTCCACCCCGTTGCCGGCGGGTGGATGTCGGCAAGCGGGGCGGGCAAGCTTCCACCGAGCAAATGCGCATCCACGAGCAGATGATCCGTGCCGCGCGCCAGGGGCTACGAGTGCTGCGTCTAAAGGGTGGGGACCCATTTCTCTTTGGGCGCGGTAGTGAGGAATGCCTCGCTCTGCGCGCCGCCGGCATCGAGTACGAAATCATTCCCGGAATTACCAGTGCCATGGGTGCCGCCGCCTATGCCGGTATTCCTCTCACCCACCGACAGATGAGCCGGTCGGTACTGTTCTGCACTGGGCAACAGGCGCGCAATTCCGAGCCCATCGACTGGAGACGCTATGCTGGGGCCGCCGACACCCTGGTCATCTACATGGGGATCGCGCAGATCGCCCAGATCTGTGCCGGTCTACTGGCCGGCGGGATGCCAGCGCTGACCCCGGCGATAGCCATCCAATGGGCGACCCTGGAACAGCGCCAACTGCGCAGCACGGTGCAGGAATTGCCCACGGCAATCGCCCGCGCGGGCATTGGCAGCCCGGCGATACTCATCATTGGCGCGGTGGTGGAGTTGGGGGATATACTGGCTTGGCTGCCAACACCCCCGCCAGCCGTCCCTGCTCTTCCCATCCAATGCCTATGACCCATCCGGTGCAACTACTCCTCGCCCATGGCTCGCGCGACCCCGAATGGCGCCAGCCCTTCGAATGGATTGCCGCCGACTTGCAAGCCGCCCATTCCCAGCGCCGCATCGTTCTTTGCTACCTGGAACTATGGTCGCCGAGCTTGCCAGAAGCCATCCAAGCGGAATTCGCTCGGGGTAGCCGCAATTTCCAGATTACCCCCCTGTTCTGGAGTCGTGGACGCCACCTGCGTGACGATGTACCACGAATCCTGCAGGAGCTGGCGACGGACCTGCCCGATTGTAAGATCACTCTCGACCCGCCCGTCGGGGAATCCGAAATCGTGCGCTCGGCGGTGTTACGTCTCCTGGCCTGACCGCCCCCATGTACCGAATCGTTCTCATCGATGACGATGACGCGCGCGTGGCCATTCTGCGCGATGCACTGATCGCAGAAGGCCACAGTGTCCCTGCCGTGCTTTCGTGGCAGACCTTGTCCTGGCAGCGCGTAGAGGAATGCCAAGCAGAAGTCATCATCGCCGATGCCAGCTCCCCCGCGCGCGACGTCCTCGAACACATCGTTTTCCTGAGTGAAACCCTGGAGCTTCCGGTGGTGGTGCTTGGCGCCCCGGAGGATGAAGATACTATGCGTCGCGCCATTCGCGCCGGGGTGGCCGCCTATGTGGCGCACGGAATCGCTGCGCGCGACATAGCCCCCATCCTCAAAGTTGCGGCACTACGCTATGCGGAATACCGCCAACTGCGCCAGGAATTGAGCAACACCCGTACCGCTTTGAATGAACGCAAGATCATCGAACAGGCCAAGGGCATCGTCATGCGGGACCTGCAGATCACGGAGGCTGAGGCCTACCAGCGAATGCGTCGTCTGGCAATGAACCAGGGGAAAAAACTCATTGAAATTGCCCTACAGATCATCGAAATCGAGGATCTGTGACGAGAACCTGTCATCCGGGGCCAAAATTGTCGATAGTCATCTGCTATCGTTACATTAGATATATTCTATCAATCTAATCGATTTGTTCGATAATTCTGGCGTTGCTAGGATTGCCCGGTTTTTCACGAAACCGGGAGTACGATGCTCCACGTCCTGCGTGCCCGTAGCAGTCAAGGTCAAGCGGCGCCGTTTCTTGCGGTGAATCTGGCGATTGGTCTTGCGCATTTTTTGGTGCTTTTCAACGCTGGTGCCTATTTGCCGATGATTCCCTATATTGCCGGGAGTCTAGGGCGTGCGCCGATGTATGGTGACTGGACCCAGGATCTGTATTTTCTCTTCCTGGGGCTGGGATTGCCTTTGGCACGTTGGGTCAGCGGTCGCTGGGGGGCGCGGGATGGCCTGCTGGCCTGTCTGGCCGTTCTGCTGATCAGCTCTGCGATCAATGCCAGTACCTCGAATTACAATCTTTTTCTGTTGGCGCGCATCTTTTCGGGTCTGGCCGGCGGGCTCAGTATTCCGCTATCGCTGCAGCTGCTGCTTCGTCATTACCATGAAAATCATCGCAGTAGCGGGCTCTTTCTCTGGGGGTTTGCGGCGATCACGCCCTTTGCCTTGGGTCCATTCATCGGTGGCTGGATTGCCGATGCATGGGGATGGCGTTGGCTTTTTTATCTCAACCTTCCGGTGCTTTGGGCCAGTTTTTTGGGAATTCTCTTCTGGGAAGCCCCCTCGCAGCGGGGCGCCGCCCGCATGGATTGGCCGGGATACGGACTCCTTTGCCTTGGTCTTTTGGCGTTGCTGATGGCCTGTAACCTGGGCAGCAAGGACGACTGGTGGCGTTCAGGAGAATTCCGTTTCTTGTTTGTGGCGGGGGTTGTGCTGCTTTGCAGTTTCTTCCTTTGGCTGCCGCTGGCGGAGAAACCTGTTGTCGATTACCGATTGTTTCGCCAGCGCAACGTCCTGCTGGCAAGTCTGGGCATTTTTCTGACGGCTCTGGCCTTTCAGGGAAGCCTGGCCTTGCTCATTGTGCAGTATCAGTTGAGTTTTGCGTACAGTGCTCGTGCCATTGGTCAGATTCTCCTGAGCTTGGCTCTGTTTGCGCCACTCAGTGCCTGGTTGAGCCACTGGATTCTTGGACGCTTCGATCCGCGCCCCTGGGCGGTATTGAGTATGCTGCTGCTCGCGGTCGGTGCTTTTTGGCTCTCCTCCTACGATCTTCCCGTTTCCCCATCGGCCCTCGCGGGCCCCCCGGCCCTGGTCGGACTGGGGCTTGGTGGTGTTTTCGGGTCGTGGGCGCGCATCGGTGTCTGGGGGCTTGCGGGCACGAATGAACAGGAAGCGGCCATGCTGCTCAATTTACTGCGTAGCAGTGGCCAGGCCCTGGGAATCCCTCTGGTGGCCGCCCTCTGGGAGCGGCGCATGGATTTGTTTCGCCATTTTCTGGTGGAGGATCAGGGGAGCAATCTGGCAGCTTGGCACGCAAATCTGGCGCAGTTTCGCATCGTTCTGGGAGAGTCTGCGGCCCAGAAGGATCTGGCGGAACAGGTACATCTGCATGCCGCCATGCTCGCCTTCAACGAAGTTTTTTATTGGGCGGGCTGGATCTTTGCCGGGCTCGCTTGCTGGAGCCTCCTGGCGAAGAGACCTCGTCCCAGTGGCGAAAGTCGCATCGAAAAGTTGGCCGCTGTGGAGTTGGTGGAGCCATGAGGCACGGTGTATCGATCTTGGCTTTGGGCCTTTCGGCGGCGCTTCTTGCGGCCTGTGCCCGGCTGCCGGAGCATTTGCCGCAGAATCCTACATTCCAGCCGCAAAAACTGGCCTTTGCCGCTGCCCGGCAGCCGTCGCCCTGGCCGCAGCAGGATTGGTGGCAGGCGGCCCATGCTCGGCAGCTCGATCGTCTCGAGACCATGGCCTTGCAGCGCAATCCCGACTTGCGCGCAACGGCAGCGCGTGTGCTGTATGCCCAGGCCCAAGTCCAGCGCATCCACGCCGGATTGCTACCGCATTTTGCCGCGGGGCTCTTCCTTACCCAACAATATTTTTCTGCCAACGGTCTGCATCTGCAGGCCAACGGCACGAGTAACCTCTATGGCGAAATCGATCCCCTGCTGGTCCATTATCATGTGGATCTCTGGGGACGGGATCGCGATCTGGTGGAAGCCGCCCGCGGCGAACTGGCCATGACCCAGGCTCAGGAAGCCGATGCCCGCTTGATGCTGAGTAGCGCGGTGGCCGTCCACTACTTCGCCTTACAGGGAGAGGAAGCCCTGCTGCAAAGGGAGGTCTCTTTGCAGAAATGGCAGCAGCGGGGCGTGGCGGTTGCACAAGTGGCCTTCGCCAGTGGCTTGCAGTCGGCAACTGTGGTCCAGGAGAGCCGTATCAGCGTGCAGCAGTCCGCGGAGCGGATCGCAGAAATCCAGTCGGTCATCGCTGCCGAACGGCATGCCCTGGCCGCCCTTTGTGGCCTTGGGCCGGATAGCCGTAACACCGCAGCGACCGGCCAACTGCGGGATTCGACCCCAGTACCGACGCTGCCCGCCGATTTACCCATGACTCTGCTGGGTCATCGCCCGGATATCGTCGCCCGACGCTGGGCGGTGGAAGCTGCGGCGGCGCAGGTGCGGGCGGCGCGCGCGGCCTTCTATCCCGATATCAACCTGAATCTGCTGGCGGGCTGGAACAGCATTCATCTGGCAGACCTCTTCGCCCCCGGGAATTTTGCCCATGCCTTCGGACCAGTCATCACCCTGCCCATTTTTGAGGGGGGCGCCTTGCGAGGCAATCTGCGTGCCGAGAATGCCCGATTCCTGGCTGCCCAGGACCAATATCAGGAGCAGATTCTCACCGCCCTGCGTCAGATCGCCGATCTCCTGAGCGTCCGCAAACGCCTGGGGACACAGGAAAGGGCGCTAAAACAGGCATTGCAGGAGCAGCAGGCGCAATGGCGTTTGCAGGAGGCATCCTGGCAAGCTGGCCTGAGCGATGGCGCGCCAAGAATTGCCGCACGGGTAAAAATTCTGCGACTGCAGGAGCAACGGATTTCCCTGCGCATGGCCGCCTGGCAGAACTGGGCGCTACTGGAGTCTGCCCTGGGGGGTGGCTATTCGACGGACAAAAAGAGTTCTCATGACGAAAGAAAAAAGTGATTATTCGCCTGCGTTGGCGCGCAGTCGGCAGAATTTCCTGATTTTTTTTCTGTTCCTGGTCTTGGCTCTGGGAGCTTGGGGCGCATGGTGGTTTTTTGTCGGTAGTCGCCGCATCAGTAGTAACGATGCCTATGTGACGGGAAACCTCATTCCCGTTCCGGCCCAGACTGCCGGGACCATTCGTCGGGTCTTCGCAGAAAACACCGAATATGTCCATGCCGGACAGATTCTGGCAACGGTACAGGGAGATCACAGCACTTTGGCCTTGCACCGGGCAGAAGCGGTGCTGGGACGAACAGTGCGCACCTTGCGCCAGGAATTTTCCGGAGTGCGCAAAAGTCAGCAAACCCTGCAGGCTGAGGAAGCACAGTTGGCAAAACTGCAGGGCGATCTGGCCCGGTACCAGATGGCACGAAAGGGCGACGCGGTACCCGGCATTCAGATCAGCAACACCGAGGCGGATATCCGCGCGGCCGAGGCGCAGATCGGTGCCACTCGCGCGCAACTGGCCGCCGCCACGGCCCTGGTTGGCGGTACGACCCTGCAGAACAACCCGAAAGTGCGCGCCGCCGTTGTGGCGCTGGAGCAGGCCTACGTGGCTTGGGCGCGACGCGATCTCCGGGCCCCGGTCAGCGGCTATGTCGCACAGCGTGCTGCCTATCCCGCCTTGATGATCCATCCAGGAGAACGACTGTTTACCATCGTCCCCTTGCAGGATCTCTGGGTGGTGGCCAACATCAAGGAAACAGAGATGGCCCATCTATATCCTGGGCAAGCGGTGCGACTCACCAGCTACTACTATGGCAGTCGCGTCGTTTTCCATGGGGTCGTGCAAGGACTGCTGCCCGGCGCGGGTAGTGCCTTTGCCATCCTGCCGCCGGAGAATGCCACCGGTAACTATATTCACATCGTAGAACGGGTGCCGGTGCGAATCTCCTTGTCGGCGCGAGAGCTCGCGCGACATCCCTTGCGTCCCGGACTGTCGATGCAGGTGTACATTGACACGGCAAAGCAGCACTCTCATAGCGTTTTGCAGCCCCTGACGCAAACGCCCTCAGAGGGATACCAGACCAACTTATATGACGGCGAACTCGCCAAGGCCAAGGCCCTGGCTGCGCAAATCATCGCTCAGAATTCCTGAGCAAGGAGACGGGAGTGGAGACGACAAAGATCGAGACCCGGCGCGTGTATGAGTGCCCATTGCCAAGCGGCTACCGGGTTCTGGCCGAACGCTTGTGGCCGCGCGGCCTGCGCAAAAGTGATCTGGATTTGGCCGCCTGGCCCAAGGACCTGGCGCCGAGTACCGAATTGCGCCAGTGGTTTGGCCATGACCCCGAACGCTGGGAAGAATTTCGCCAGCGGTACTGGGAAGAATTGCAGAGTCATCGGGATATTGCGCGTCAACTACTCGAAGATGCCAAGTCGCAACCGATCCTTCTCCTCTATGCCGCCCATGATCAGGAGCACAACGGCGCCCTGGTGCTGCGGGACTTTTTGCGGCAGATCGGCGCCGTCTGAGTAGGGAGCGGGGATATGCATCAAATCGGGGAAGCAGCGGCACCATCCTTTACCGCGCCAGTGGCCATGCTGCGTGCCTGCCACCAGCGGATTCTACAGCAGTGTGACACCCTCGAGCGGTTGCCCTCTTATATCGCCGAGCATGGGGCAGATGAGCAGGTGCGCCAAGCGGCGGGCAAGATACTGCGTTATTTCTCCCAGGCGGGGCTCGCTCATCATGAGGACGAGGAAGAACAGCTCTTCCCCTGGCTTTTGGCCCAACCCACCTTCCCCGAGGATCTTCGGAAAATGCTCCGCAATCTCATACAGGAACATCGCCAACTGGATGCGGCATGGGCGGAACTGGCTCCAGATCTGCGCGTCCTGGAAGCCGGTGGGCAGATTCGATGGCTCCACATCGCTCCCTTTGTGACCATCCATCGTCGGCACATCGTTGTTGAAAACGAGCACATCTTTCCCGTGGCCGAGGCGCTCCTGGACGCCGAGACAGCGCAGCGCATCGGCATGCAGATGGCAGAACGGCGCCGCCTGGGGGGTGAGTCGTGAAGAGAGAAGGAGAGCCGATCCTGCTTACGGCAGCGACCTTGCAGACTTGGGGAGAGCCACAGTTTCTCTCGCGACTGAAAACGGAGTTACTGGCGCAGGACGCCCTCTTTGCGCCACTGCAGCAGGCCCTGACCCAGGGCAGTTATGCCCTGCTGGACGATCTCTCTTTGTTGGAGCTACGTCGCTGGGAGGAGGCAGATCACTATCTTCTGCGCCTGGGCGTGCAGTACCGCAGCGCCATTTCGGGCTGCGCCTGCGCCGGCGATCCAGATCCGGAGATCGAACCCCTCGAATACGCCGAGCTCGAACTGTGCATTCAGCGGCACTCCGGGATCGTATCCCTGCAGGCGTTGGCTCCGTGAGACTCCGTCATGCGCTGGGGCTGAAACTGTCGAAATGGATCTGCTCATGCGGCATCCCATGGGAGAGCAGGAGATCGATGGCTGCCTCGATCATGCCGGGGCTACCGCAGGTAAAAGGCGCCGGGGCCCCGACCATTCGGACAGCGCCGGATCGGAGCAGGACACCGACAGTCGCAGTTCCGGATGCTTGCTGGCGAGATCTTCAAGGAACTCAAGATGATAGAGATCCCGCTGCTGGCGCACCCCAAAATAGAGGGCAATGGGCCGCCGCTCGCCGCGCCGGAAATGGTCCTCCAAAATGGCTTCGATGGGCGCCAGTCCTGTGCCGGCAGCAATGCACAGCAGGGGGCGATCGTTTTCCTGCCGCGTAAACTCCCCCTGGGCAGCCGACAGCATGATCTCCTCGCCTATCTGAGCGTGGTCGAAGAGCCATTCCGAGAATTTGCCCCCGGGCACCTTGCGGATATGAAAGTGCAGGCGATGATCCTCCCTGGGGGCGCTGGCCATGGAATAGGAGCGCCAGAGGGAAGGCGCTCCTGGAACCGCGAGCCGTGCATATTGTCCTGCCCGGTAGGGATAGGGACGATCACAGTCGACCCTAAGCTCCATGATCGTCTCGCCCAGCAGGTGCAGACCGCTCACCCGGCCCTTCCAGTACGCTGGACTCTCGTCGACCGTTGCGGCGATGCGCATGGCAGTACGCGGTTGCAGCTTGCACAGGATCGCCTTGTTGGATGCCCGTTCTTCCGGGGTCAGCAACAGGGGCATGAACGGTAGCTGTTCGCCGTCGCCCGCGAGAATGGTACCCTTGCAGTCACCGCAAGAGCCATTGCCACAGCCGTGATGGATCGCTATGCCCTGTTCCAGGGCGGCCTCGACAATGGCCTGATCCTCGCGCACCTGCAGGCAGATCCCCGAAGGTTCGAGTCTTACCTCATGGGTTTGCATGTGCTCTCCTTTGTAGAAGGTGGAAGACACACCGCCGCGTAGACGGCGGCGTTGCCAGCGCTCAGGCCGTGGCCGGGGGCACGTCATCCAGGATCAGAGGCACATAGCGACCTGGCGCCATGGCTTCGGCCGCAGCTTGAATACAGACCGTTGCCGCCAGGTTGTAGGCCTCGATCCAGGACTCCGCCATCTCTGCGGTCCAGGCAGGCCCCAGGAAATGCTTCAGCGTCAGCAAAAGGCTCTTGCCGACGATCGGATAGTGTTCCGGCCGGGTATCATATTGGATGTGGCCCACGCCGAGCTCCTTGAGATAGGGGACCAGCATCTCGGTATTGTCGATGTTGCTGGCAATCTGGATCACCGAGTTGAAAAGACGCACGCGCTGCTGGGTCATGTCCCCCGGAAACATCTTTCGTACTTCGGGGTAATGGCTGAACATGGTATCGTAAAAATGTTGGGCAACCTGTACGCCCAAATCCTCTACGGCCTTGCCGCTTTGCTTGATCAGATCGATGTTGATGCTCATCTTGGAGTCTCCCGTAATGAATAGTGCCCAATTGGCGAGCTACAGTCTGGCTTCGCGAAAGATTCGCGTCCTTGATCTGGGTCAAGGTTTTGTTCGTGGAATCTGCCGATCGATCGCGGCCAGTATTTTCCAATCGACGAGCCTGCCATGAGCGTCGATCCCGCATCGTATGCCGATCGCCTGCGGCAGCAGCCGATCTTTGCCGTTTGGTCGCCAGCGGAATTGGTGGAGTTATTGCGCGTCTGTCAGCTCCAGTCGCATACGGACGGAGAGGTCCTCTTCGTCGAAAGGGATCCGGCGAGTCAGTTCTTTTTTCTCGATGTCGGCATCGTGGAATTGTTCAGCACCAGTGTCGATGGCAAGGAAAAGATTCTGGAGATCATGCAGGCAGGTGATCTCTTTGCCGAAGCCGTGGCCTTCATGGAAGGGAAATATCCGGTGACCGCGCGCTGTCAGGGTCGCTGCAAAATTTTGCAAATCCCCTTCGCTCCCTTTGTTGCCATCCTCGACCGGGATCCCCGCCTGATGCGGCGGATACTTGCGCAGCTGAGCATGCGCCTGCACTTTCTGGTCAAGGAAGTGCGCATGCGTAGCATCGAGTCGGCGAACCGAAGAGTTTGTAATTATCTCCTGGAGCTGTCGGAGTCTGCGGCTCCGCAAGCCGATTTTTCCCTTCCTGCGAAGAAGGTCAGCATCGCGGCGCGTCTGGGATTGACGGCAGAAACCTTTTCGCGCGTCCTCCGCCGCCTGCAAGATGCCCATGCCATCGACATGCAGGGGCAGCATATCGTGATTCTGGATCGCAAGAAGTTGTTGGCGATCAGTCTGGCGTGAGCGTAGGTACTACGTTCCTCTGAATCGCTGCTGTTGCAGATGTCCCGATGCCCGCATACGGCATCTTGACATACAGGTTCCAACGGATAAGATAGTAATTAATTACTTTCTATTGGAAGACGTCATGGATTCCCACCCCGAACATCTACCCGCCGACGTGCGCCGCGAGGTCACGGTCGAAGCTGTGATCGCGCTGGCTGCCGAGCACAATCCCGGCGACATCACCACCAGCGCGATTGCGCGCCACATGGGGCTGACGCAAGGCGCCTTGTTCCGCCACTTTCCCAGCAAGGAAGCGCTGTGGGAGGCGGTGATGGACTGGGTGGCGGCCCGGCTGATGGCGCGGGTGGACGCCGCCATGGGCACGCACAGCGATGCCCTCGACGCCCTGGAGGCCGTGTTTCTCACGCACTGCGACTTCGTTGCCGAGCATCCGGGGGTGCCGCGCATGCTGTTCGGTGAACTTCAGCGCGCCGAGGACACCGCCGCCAAGCGCGTCGCCCGCAGCCTGCTTTCGGCCTACGGCAAGCGCGTGCGCCAGCTCATTACCACGGGCCAGCAGCGCGGGGAACTGAGCTCAGACATCACCGCAGACGCCGCCGCCGCGATGTTCATCGGCGCCATCCAGGGCCTGGTGATGCAGACCCTGCTGAACGGCAAACCCCAACACATTCGCAGCGCGGCACCAGGGGTGTTCGCGCTGTACCGTCGCTGCATTCGGAGCCAGCCATGACGTTTTCCGCAATGAACCGCCGCACCCTGCTGCTGCTTGCCGTACTGGTGCCCATTCTGATCTTGCTCGGCTATGTGGCGCTGCGCTCCGGGCCGCTGGCGCCGGTGCCGGTCACGACAACCAAGGTGGAAAGCCGCGCCCTGCAACCGGCTCTGTTCGGCATCGGCACCGTGCAGGCGCGCTACACCTACAGCATCGGCCCGACCGTGGCCGGGCGGGTGTTGCGGCTGAACGTGCATGTGGGCGACCAGGTCAAGGCCGGCCAGCTGCTGGGTGAGATGGATCCGGTCGATCTCGGCCAGCGCCAGAGCGGGCTCGATGCGGCGATGCGCAGCGCGCAGGCGCAGTTGCAGCAGGCGCAGGCGCAGCGCGACTTCGCCGCCAGCCAGGCCGAGCGCTACGACCAATTGCTCGCCGTGCATGGCACCAGCAAGGAGGTGGCCGATGTGAAGCGCCAGGAGCTGCGCGTGGCCGATACCGCGTTGGCCGCCGCCCGCGACGCCCTCAAACGCGCCCAGGCCGATGCCCAGGGCGTGGGCGCGCAGCGCGGCAATCTCAAGCTCATCGCCCCGGCGGACGGCCTGATCACCGCCCGCGACGCCGACCCCGGCACCACCGTGGTCGCCGGGGCGCCGGTGATCGAGATGATCGACCCGAACAGCCTGTGGATCGACACCCGCTTCGACCAGCTCAGCGCCAGCAGCCTGGCCGCGGGCGAGGCGGCGCGCATCGTGCTGCGCTCGCGCTCGGGTCAGACCCTGCCCGGCAGCGTGCTGCGCGTGGAGCCGCTGGCCGACGCCGTCACCGAGGAAACCCTGGCGAAGGTCCGCTTCGCGCAAGTGCCGAAGCCCCTACCGCCGCTGGGCGAACTGGCCGAGGTGACGGTGAGCCTGCCGGCCCTGCCTGCGCGCCCGACCCTGCCCAACGCCAGCCTGCAGCATGTGGACGGCAAGCTCGGCGTGTGGCGCATCCACGCGGACAAGCTGGAGTTCGTGCCCGTCAAAGTGCTGGGCAGCGACCTCGAAGGCCATGTCCAGGTCGATGGCGTGAAGGCGGGTGAGCGCGTGGTGGTCTACAGCCAGCGCAGCCTGCGCGCGGGCAGCCGCTTCAGCATCGTCGATCGCATTCCCGGAGTGACGCCGTGATCAGCCTGGCCGGCCGCGACATCCTGCATGCCTGGGGCAAGTTCGTCTTCACCGGCATCGGTCTGGGCCTGCTGATCGGCGTGACCCTGACCATGGCCGGGGTCTATCGCGGCATGATCGACGATGCCATGGTGCTGCTGGACAACAGCGGCGCCGACCTGTGGGTGGTGCAGAAGGACACGCAAGGGCCGTACGCCGAGTCGTCCAGCCTGTATGACGATACCTGGCGCGGCATCGCCGCGATGCCGGGCGTGGCCAGCGCCGCCAATGTCACCTACCTGACCATGCAGGTGCGCGCGGTCAACCGCAGCCAGCAGCGCGACGTGCGTGCCATGGTGGTGGGCGTTTCCGCCGACGGCCCCGGCACGGCCGGCTGGCCGCCGTATCTCGTCGCCGGGCGCCAGATCACGCGCAGCCACTACGAGGCGGTGGCCGACATCGCCAGCGGCTTTCGCCTGGGCGACACCCTGCAGATCCGGCGCAACCGCTACACCGTGGTCGGCCTGACCCGGCGCATGGTGTCGTCCAACGGCGACCCGATGGTGTTCATCCCGCTCAAGGACGCGCAGCAGGCGCAGTTCCTCAAGGACAACGAGGCCATCCTGCAGCAGCGCCGCCGCACCGCCGAAAATCCGGCCTTCAACCGCCCCGGCGTGCCCGGTCTGCTCGACGCGGTGATCGCCTCGCAAAGCAGCAACAACTATGTCAACGCCGTGCTGGTGCGCATCAAGCCCGGCACTACCGCCAACGAAGTAGCTGAACCCATCCGGCGCTGGAAGCGGCTCACGGTGTTCACCCGCGCGCAGATGGAAGACATTCTGGTCAACAAGCTCATCGCCACCGCGGCCAAGCAGATCGGCATGTTCATGGTCATCCTGGCCATGGTCAGCGCGGCCATCGTCGCCTTCATCATCTACACCCTGACCATGGACAAGATCCGCGAGATCGCGGTGCTCAAGCTCATCGGCACGCGCAACCGCACCATCGCCGCGATGATCATGCAGCAGGCGCTCGCGCTCGGCCTGATCGGCTTTGCCGTGGGCAAGATCACCGCCACCTTTGCGGCGCCGATCTTTCCGAAGTATGTGCTGCTGCTGCCGGGTGACTCGCTCAAGGGCTTGGCCGCCGTCATCGTCATCTGCGCGCTGGCGAGCCTGATTGCCATCCGCATGGCGCTCAAGGTCGATCCGGCCGAGGCGATCGGGGGCTGAGATGAGCACGAACAAAGGCATCCGCATCGAAGGCTTGAAAAAGCGCTACGGCAGCGGCGACACCGCGGTGGACGCGCTCAAGGGCGTGACCATGCAGGTCGATCCCGGCGAGGTGGTCGGTCTGGTCGGGCCGTCGGGCTCGGGCAAGAGCACCCTGCTCAAGTGTCTGGGCGCGGTGATCGACCCCACGGCCGGTCGCATGGTTCTGGGCGACGAAGTGATCTACGACGACGGCTGGAAGGTGCGCGACCTGCGCGCCCTGCGCCGCGACAGGATCGGCTTCGTGTTCCAGGCGCCCTACCTCATTCCCTTCCTCGACGTCACCGACAACGTCGCCCTGCTGCCCATGCTGGCCGGCATGCCCAACGCCGAGGCGCGCGCGCGCGCGCTGGAACTGCTCACTGCGCTGGATGTGCAGCATCGCGCCAAGGCCATGCCCTCGCAGCTCTCCGGCGGCGAGCAGCAGCGCGTAGCCATCGCCCGCGGCCTGGTCAACCACCCGCCGGTGATTCTGGCCGACGAGCCCACCGCGCCGCTCGATTCGCAGCGCGCCATGGCGGTGATCCGCATCCTCAACGACATGGCGAAGAAGTATCAAACCGCCATCATCGTCGTCACCCACGACGAGAAGATCATCCCCACCTTCAAGCGCATCTACCACATCCGCGACGGCGTGACCCATGAAGAGGCCGGTGAAGGCCGCGGCTTCGACTGAAACCCTGGAGACGACATGAAAACCCAGCTTCCCGCCGATGTCCGCCCCTACCGCCGCACGCCCGAGTTCACCGAGGCCACCATCCCCGCTGGGCTGCTGCGGCACCACAGCACCAAGCCGGGGGTGTGGGCGATGATCCACGTGCTCGAAGGGACGCTCGAGTACCGCATCCTGGAGCCGGTCGAGGAACGCCACCTGCTCACCCCTGGCCACCCGGGGGTGGTCGAGCCGACGGTGCCGCATGAAGTCGCACCGCTTGGGCCGGTGCGCTTCTATGTCGAGTTCCACGCCGTCGCGCCGGACGTCGGCGATCCGCACGGCTGAAAGGGAGGTTAGCATGGTCCGTATTGCTGAAGACAGTTGTCCATCATCAGAGTTTTTCTCGTCATTCGTGGAGCATTTATATGTATAACAATGGCTTGACGCGCATTTTTGGCGTTTGCCGCGGCGCTGGCAACAATGCTCCATTTCGCGCAGTCATGGCAATGGCCCTTGCCGGCTCGCTGGCCGCCTGCGCCGCTGGTCCGAATTTCCAGCGGCCCGCTCCGCCCACGATGGCGAGCTATACGGCCACGCCGTTGTCGGCGCAAACGCTGTCTTCCCCCACCGCCCTGGGCGAGGCACAACACTTCCGTACGAACGCCCGTGTGGCTGCGCAGTGGTGGCGGAATCTGGGCTCGTCCAAGCTAGACGCCCTGATCGAGCAGGCCTTGCAGAACAGCCCAACGCTGGCCTCTGCGCAGGCCACTTTGCGGCAGGCGGAGGAGCTCCATGCGGCGCAGGCAGGATCGACACTCTATCCCCAGGTAGATGCTGGCGCTGCTGCCCAGCGTCAACGCTTCAATCCCGGTACCTTGGGGCAGGTAGGCAATGCCCGTACATTCAGCATCTACAGTGCCAATCTTGGAATGCACTACAACCTGGACCTTGCCGGTGGCAACCGTCGCGCCCTGGAAGCCCTCTCCGCACGCGCGGACTACCAGCGCTATGAATTGGAGGCTGCGCGTCTGACCCTAGCAGGGAATATCGCTACCGCTGCCATCACCCGAGCGAAGCTTGCTGGCCAGCTTCAGGCGACTACGGCGATGCTGCAGAGTCAGGAGGAACAGATACGGATTGCCCGCGAGCGTCTGCGGCTAGGTCAGGCGGCGCCAGATGAAGTGCTAGCCTTGCAGACCCAGGCGGAGCAGACGCGGGCGCAAGTGCCTGCCTTGCGCAAACAGATGCAGCAGGCTGAGCACCAGCTCGCCGTGCTGGCTGGCCGCGCCCCGGGTGCCGGTGGCATTCCGGAATTTACGTTGGCGGACTTTACTCTACCCGCCGAACTGCCGCTCAGCTTGCCCTCTGAGCTGGCGCGGCAGCGCCCGGACATTCTCGCCGCCGAGGCGCTGCTACATGCGGCCAATGCCGAGTATGGCGTCGCCCTGGCCAAGCTGTATCCCCAGCTCAATCTGAGTGCCACCCTCGGCAGTCAGGCCCTTACTGCTGGCGCTCTGTTCGGTCCCGGCTCCGCAGTCTGGAGCTTGGTCGGACAACTGACTCAGCCCCTATTCCATCCTGGTCTGCCGGCGGAAAAACGGGCAGCACGCGCCGCCCTCGACGCGGCCGCTGGCCATTATCAGGAGGTGGTGCTGGAGGCCTTGCGGAACGTCGCCGATGTACTGCGTGCCGTGGAAAACGACGCCCAGACACTGGCTGCCGAGGCTGCGGCGGAGCATGCAGCGCAGGGTACTCTCGACTCTGTCGAGCAGCAATACCGCCTTGGCGTGGCCAGTTATGTGCAGTTGCTCATTGCCCGGCAGCAGGTTCAACAGACTCGCCTTGGACTGCTTGCGGCCCAAGGACAACGCTTGACTGATAGCATTGCCCTGTATCAGGCACTCGGTGGCGGAGCCTGGCAGGAGCGGAGCTGAGTGTCGAAGTTCGCATTCAGCGCGGAGGGTAGCACCAAAGCGAACACTCGCCCGTCGGCGCGCAGCGCAGCAGGGTGGCCCCCGTAGTGTTCCAGTCGCTGAGCACAAAGCGATGCGCGTGGAGAGCTGGAAGATCCTCGTCGATGGCTTGATGTGTATGACCGTGGATGAGGATGCGATAGGGTGCCGAAGGACTGGCAAAGATGCCCTCGCCCTGGATTGCCATGGCGATGCCACGATCCGTTGCCTGCATCATGGTGATGGTCTTTTTTTGTAGCTCCTTTTGGCTGCTGCGTCGTAATCGACGGCCGATTCCCAGCAGGACGGCATAGGGCAGGATGCGCAAGAGGCCGAGCAGGAGGGGATTGCGGATGATCCGGCGAAAGCGCAGATAGCGATGGTCCTGGGTACAGAGCAGATCTCCATGGGTCAGGACGATCCCGCCGGGAAGCAGGGTCGGATCGGGTAACGCCGCAATCCCGAACTCCGCCAGAAGAGAGGGTGCCAGGGCGAAGTCCCGATTGCCGGTCATCACCCAGACGCGGATGCCGCCCTCCTGCACCATATGTAGGGCCCGCAGCACGCGGTTCTGCGATTCTTCCAGCGCTTGTGCGCGGTGCACCCAGAAATCGAAGAGATCGCCCAGAATGCAGAGATCGCTGACCCCTGCCGGAATCTCCCGGCAAAAGCGCAGAAAGAGCTCGGTCAGCTCCGGTCGCTGTGGGCCGAGATGCAGGTCGGAGAGGCAGAGGAGGTCTCCCTGCCGCTGCGCGAGGGCGGCTGGTGCCGGGTGCACAGATCAGGCGATACGTTCGGCCTTTTCGATCACCACGGCTTCCTTGGGCACATCCTGGTGCATGCCGTGGTTGCCGGTGGCTACCTTGGCAATGGCGTCCACCACTTCCATCCCGGAAGTGACCTTGCCGAAGACGGCATAGCCCCAGCCGCTGCCGGAAGCGGAACGGAAGTTGAGAAAATCGTTGTCCACGAGATTGATGAAGAACTGCGCCGTGGCCGAGTGCGGATCGTTGGTACGCGCCATGGCCAAAGTGCCGCGCTCATTTTTCAGGCCATTTTCCGCCTCGTTTTTGATCGTATCGTGGGTATTTTTCTGCTGCATTTTCTCGGTGAAACCGCCGCCCTGAATCATGAAACCCGGGATCACGCGATGGAAGATGGTCCCATCAAAAAAACCTTCGTCGACATATTGCAAGAAGTTGGCGACGGTCTTTGGGGCCTTGGCGTCATCCAGTTCGATCTGAATGTCGCCGTGATTGGTATGCAGTACCACTTGTTCCATGACGGACTCCTATCTGTGAGAAAATTTTGCCCAGAGTAGGGGCCTTGCCGCCGCTTGTCGAGCCTCTTGCCCGAATTCTGACTCTTCATTAGTATTTGCAACAAAGTTGCAAATATGGTGGGAGCAAAATGAAGAAGACTTCGCGGCGTCTGCGCGCTCAGGCAGGCTTTGCGGCGCTATGGGCAGTATCCTCTGCGCTCAGTGACAGCGTGCTGGCAGAGGATCTCGGTACGGTACAAAGCAGCGGGATGGCGGCGGCGTTGGCACCGGCCCTGGGGGAAAATCTGCCAGGCCACAGCGCCAGCGCCTTTCGTCTGCAGCAACGGCAGATCGAGGCGCTGGCTGGCCCCGGTGGCGCGAATGCCGATGCAGCGCTGGGCTTTCTGCCGGGCGTGTCCTATAACGCGCCGGATGCCCTCAACCTTGCCAACGTGCAAAGTGCCAACAAGGGCTTGCGCGTGCGTGGTGAGACCGCCCAACATGGCGCTGGCGATCTGCTCGCCGGCGTACCTTTCATTGCCGGTTTTTCCGGGCCCGGACAATGGCTGGTAGACCAGGAGGATGTGCGCAGCGTGACCCTCTATGCCGGTGCGGTGCCGCCCTTTCTCACGGCACCCGGTACGATCGCCGGGGTGGTGGACAGCGAGCTGCTCTGGCCGCAGGCGCAGAGCTCGTGGCTCCTGCGGCAAAGCATTGGCAGCAACTGGTTTTCCCGAAGTTTTCTGCGCTGGGATAGCGGCCTTCTGCCGGGGGGCTCCAGTCTCTTTGTTTCTGACTCCTTCACCCGTGCCGATATCTGGCGTGGCAGCGGCTTCGCTCCCGCCGGGCGCAGCAACGTGGCGCTCGCCTGGCAGCAGCCTTACGCCAGTGGCCGCCTGCGCCTTTTTTATACGCACAACGACTACCGCAGCGACAATTACCGCCCCCTGACCTTTGCCCAGTCTCAGGACTTGGCCCGATTCGGCGACTTAGGTTACAACGCCACGCCAGCGTCTGACCCCCGATCCCCTGAGGCCGCTTGGTATCAGGGCTACAACCGCCAAGATTTTCGCAACGATGCCCTGCTGTTGCTTTGGCAGCAGAGTCTCGGGCGCCTTGGCGCGGTGCAATTGGAGCCCTACGGCATGAAAGAAACGGGCTGGTACCAGCGCGGCTTGCTGCAGGGGACACAACCGCTCGTCCAGCGCACCGACATCGATTCCTGGCGCTGGGGGCTGCGCCTACAATGGGAGAAACGTCTCGGGCCTTGGCGCTGGCAGGCGGGGTATTGGCATGACGAAAAGATCGCGCCACATCCGGCCACCAACAGCGCCCTGTATCTACCGACCGTTGGCGGCGGCCTGCAGTTTTTGCGCTGGTCCCTGCTCAGTGGCCCCACTCGCGCGGAGCGCTACGACAGCCTCTTTGCCGAACAATCCTGGCAGTCCGGTGCCTTGGCGCTGACGCTGGGCGGGCGATATCTCTGGGATCGACTGCCGAGTTTGCAGGCCTATGCCACAGCCGGGATCAGTACCGACTCTCTTAACCAAGCATTGGCGCAGGCACAGCCCGTTACTGCGCTCTCCGTGACCGGCCGCACCCTGGGCGCTTTTCTGCCCTACTTGGGTTTCCGTTGGCTGCTCAATGAGCATTGGCTCTTGCGCGCCAGCGCCGGTAGCAATGTGGCCTCCCCCGGCTATGACCTCTGGCCTGCCTATCAGGCCAATGTGGCCGCGTTGCAAAAGGCGGGCCTGGCAATTCAGTCGTTATGGGATGCCCAGCGCCTGCAACGCGCGGACCAGGGGGATCTGGCACTGCGCTGGGCCAACGACTCGGGCTTTGTCGAACTACTGGGGTATTACGGTACCTTTCGCAACAAGTCGGTAGCCGTATTCGATCCGCTGTCGCAATTGGTCTACCCGCAAAACGTGGGCGATGGCCGCAGCTTCGGTGCCAGCATCAGCGCCGAGTGGCGCATGGCACCGCACTGGCAGATCGCTGGCAACGGCAACTATACCCGCAGCGCGTTCAGTCGCGATTTCCAGTCGCTGGGCGGCCAGACCCTCGTGGTTTCCGGCTTGCAGACCCCGGATACGCCTCTGTGGACCGGCAACCTTCTGCTGCGACATGAAGATGATGCCTGGCGCGCCAGTGTGGCCGGACGCTATCTAGGACAACGCTGGGCCGACAGCCTGCACACAGAACCCGTTTCCGCCTACTTTCTGGCGGATCTCAACGCCGGCCATCGCTGGCGTTGGAACCGGCAGGAACTGGACCTGGATATCTGGCTCTACAATCTCTTTGACCGCCGAGCCATCGGCTTCATCAACACCGGTGGTTTGACAGTAGATAGCGGGGCAAACTTTTACCCCCTCTCAGCGCGTACCCTCGCTTTGACCTTCAACTGGCACTATCACTGAGGCCGCGTCCGCCTTTTTTCGGCGTCGGAGAAATCCATAGACCGGGCAGTAACCGATCGCCGCAGTAGCAATCAGAAGCAGGCCGGAGAAGGTCCATTCCTTGTAGGGAAAGGGATTCATGAAGTAGATGGCAACCAGGATGGCGCCAAAATACAGGCGCAGCCAACGCTCTACGGGCAGCATGTTCGGTCGGATTCTCATGGCGATTCCTCCAAATCGGATGCCAAGGTCTTTACTGTAGGCCTTTCCTCAGCGGGATGCAATGATTCGGCTGCGTCACTACTTGCGGCGGTAGCGCAGATTTTGTCGCAAGGGACAAAGTTCTTCGGGCTCCATATCAAGACCAGAGAGTTGTGACTTTTTGGGTCTTCTTCGCGAGACGTTTTTCAAATATCCCCTCAAGACCAGCATGATAGTCGTGATGTTTTCTTCTGGAGAGCTTGCCGCTGCCACGGCTGATGAACTGCATTCCTGGCGCACGAAGATTGGGACGAGTCTAGGAACAGAAAGAGTAAGTTTGTCAGACGATTTGCCTAGCGTGGTCATACTTGGTCACAATCTATTGAGTCTTGTGGTGTATCTGCAATAGAATGTCGGCACGGTATGACAAGTAGGCGCTGCGGTCTGCATGAAGATGCGCGCGGTGATAGCTCGGATGCCGGTGTTTTTGCTTGATTTTTTTGCTCGTTATTCCACCCGAAATGAGGAGACCGTTATGAGCAAGCTGACCACCACGTTGAAAGTTGCAGCCCTGATCCTGCCTTTGGGTCTGGCTGGCTGTGCCACCAATTCCGACCTCGCCAAGGTTGCTTCCAAGGCTGACGCTGCGCAGTCTACCGCCAACGAGGCACTCGCCAAGGCCAATGCGGCGCAGAACACCGCCAATGATGCTCTGAGCAAGGCCAATGCTGCGCAGAGCACTGCTGACCAGGCGATGAGCACTGCCAATGCTGCCAACCAGAAGGCTGAAGAGGCCAACGAGAAGGTTGAGCGGATGTTCAAGAAGGCGATGATGAAGTAAGTTTTACCGGTTCGGTAAACTGAGAGGCCCCGCTTCGGCGGGGCTTTTTGTTTCAGTCTGCATCGGGTATCGGGTCACGAACCGCTATGAGTGTTGGCACCCCATCTGCTTCGCGAAAAACCTGGAGCGCCTGCACCCAGGATATCTGCATTCCCGCCGGAATTTGTTCCTGTAGCCAGCGCCGGAAAGCCTGTTCTTGCCCGCGCGTATCCGGTTTTTCGTGTAAGGGTGGGAACACCTGCAAAAAATAAGAACCGTCGCGCTCCCCCCAAAGCCAAGGCTGGTCAACGACCTGCACGACCGTGCCCGGCGCGACCTGCGCAAACAACGCCTCGATGTCGTTTGGCATCAGGCGGATACAACCATGACTGACCCGCATCCCCACCCCATAGGGCTTGTTGGTACCGTGGAGCAGGTATCCACTCCAGCCAAGACGCAACGCAAATTGTCCCAACGGATTGTCAGGGCCCGGGCCGACAACGGCGGGTAAAGGATCGCCGTTTTTTGCATGTTCGGCGCGAATGCTGGCCGGAGGCGTCCAGCTTGGATCGCGGATTTTGGCGGTAATCGTTGTCGTGCCAGTGGGAGTGTTCCAACCCTCCCGGCCAATGCCAATCGGAAAGGTTTCTACGGTATTGCCGTGCGGCGGGTAGTAGAACAGGCGCATGGCTGGCAGGTTGATGACGATGCCCCGGCGCGGCGTTGCAGGCAGGATGTATTCGCTGGGAAGCAGGATCTGCGTTCCGGCCTTAGGCAGCCAAGGATCGACGCCTGGGTTGGCGGCACGCAGGGCATCGTAACCAATGTCCTGTTGTCGGGCGATATCGACCAAGGTATCTTCATGACGTGCGTTGAGATAGCGGATTTCTCCTACCATATTGCCCTGCGGCAAGGGATAGGTAGTCGCAGAGGCGGCGCCGATGCCACAGAAAAACGAGTATAGGAGAACAGCGGTCAAACGCACGGGGAAAACCTGAAGCAATGGAAACCGCCTGAGTCTGCCAGATTGCCTGGGGTGGTCAAGTATCTCAGGTACCCTGCCGATAAAAGAGATCCATGACCAGACTGAAGCGCTGGAGCTCTGGTCCACTCCTCCTGCCGGTCATGAGCTCAGCGTGGGCAAAAGCACCCAGCATCGGACAGTTGGGGAAATGCTCATGCCATAAGCGCAGCTCGTTTTTCGCTTGTGAGGAACAATCCATCGCGCGGGAAGAGGAGTAGCTGAGCCAGGCGAAGTCCGGCATCCCGCGCGGCCTGACTGCCTCCAGAATTACCCGGGTGTCCCGTAGAGCCGCGTCTGGATTACGCCAGGCAAGAAAGACCTGACTGTTCGCCCGCAGCGGTCGCTCCAACCATAGGCCGCTGCGATTGCCATCGGTTGCGACAATGTGCAGGTAGCGAATGCGTGATTGCGCATCGCGCTCTGCTACCAGCAGTTGGTCCAGGGGCAGCCGACGTGCTTCCCGCAAGGCAAAGGGGATGTTGCGGGCAAGGAGAGGCAAAGCGGAATAGCGTTCCAGCTGCAAGAGTAACGCACCCTCTTGGCGAAAATATGGGAAGAGATTCGTCAGCGGGCTGATACCGGAAGAGCTTTCCTGCTGATGTTGCAATGGACCCAACAATGCTGTGCGCAGCAGGTGCCGGCGCTGGGGATATTGCCAGAACCAGGAAAGTTTGCTGGTGACCACTCCCATCGACGCGTTTTCTTCTGCGGGCAATTCTCCCGCATCCAAGTCTTGTGGGCTAGCCCAGAACAGCGTGTTGGCACCATGTTCACCGAGTCCAAGGGGGGAAGAGAACAGCAATACCGCGCAGGCCGCCTGTCCCAGTGCGCTGCCATGATCGCTGATGACTCCGGGGAAGGAAGCGGCGCGAATTTGCAGACAGGCGAGACGTCTTGCAAGACGCTGCAAGGCCGCGCGTGGTTGCGGCAGATGGCTCGGGCTGAAGACAATGAGGGCCCCGCTGACCGGCCCCGCAAGCTTCGCGAGAGCCATGGCTACGGCATCATCGAGCAGGGCCTCTGGCCCTTTGCTACCCGTGGCAAACCCGGAAGAGACGGCCTTCTCAGCCAAGTTGTTTATTGGGCCAGATGCAGCAGTCGTGCAAGGCGCAGACGTTGCAGCGCGGCTTGCGTGCAGTACAGGTGTAGCGGCCGTGCAGGATCAGCAGGTGATGGGCATCGAGCAGAAATTCTCTGGGCACTACCTGCATCAAGCGGTCTTCAACGGCACGCGGGGTTTTGCCTGGGGCAATGCCGGTGCGATTGGCCACCCGAAAAATATGCGTGTCGACGGCAATGGTCGGTTCCGCAAAGACCGTGTTGAGAACGACATTGGCGGTTTTTCGTCCAACGCCGGGCAAAGATTCCAACGCCTGACGGTCTCGCGGAACTTCCCCTTGATACTGGTGTAGGATGATTCCAGCCAGGGCGTGAACATTCCGTGCCTTGGTGTTGAAGAGTCCGAGGTGTCGTATGTGCTCCCGGATGTTTTCTTCTCCCAGATCCCATAACCCTTGCGCATCGGGCGCGGCGGCGAAGAGCCTGGCGGTGCAGAGATTGACCGCCTTGTCGGTACTCTGCGCCGACAAAACCACAGCCACCAGGAGTTGAAACGGGGAGGCGTAGTGCAGCTCCGTACGCGGCTCGGGGATTGCCGCCCGCAGGGCGGCAAAACAGGTTGCTATGGTTTTCGGGTCCATCGCGGATCCCGCTGGCGCGGGATGCAGAGTGTCAGACGTGGCGGTAACGACCGATTTCCGGTGCTTCTGGACGAGGATGCTCGGCACTGACGGCGTCCGCTGCCTTGACCCACTCGTGGTGCTCGTGCTCCAGCGCGTGCAGGGCGTCGTGGTCCATTTTGGGGAAGATGGCACCCTTGATGAACTCGCCAAGGTCGAGCAAACGGGTCGCAATAGCGTAGCCATGCAGATGAAAGTCATGGTCGGCATGCGTCCCGAAGTGGAAATGTTCGCCGGTGAAAAGAACGCCTTTGCTGGCTTTCAGATCGGCGTCGTTGAGGACATAGTTCTTGGTCCACTCGTACCAATCCTCAAAATATTTCTCCTGCGCTTCCAGACTCCAATCGTGTGCTTCAAAAAAGGCATAGACAGAAACGCGGTTGGCTTTGCCAGAGAACGGAAAGTGACCTGCCATGGACTGCTCCTATGTGCGGAAAAACTACGTGATTATAGACTGGTTACCGCTTTTGCGGGTAGTCAAGGATTTTTTAGAGGGAATAATGATCTCCAATGACCGGACAGTGGTAGCGCAGATTGCGCTCGCGCAATACCTTGGCGATCCCCTCGCGGCCGTTGTCTTCGCCATGCACCAGAAAGGTAGTTGCCGGGCGTTGCTCGGCCCCATACCAGTGCAGGAGTTCGTCGTGGTCCGCATGGGCAGAGAAGCCGCCGATCGTATGCACTTTGGCGCGTACCTGGATCTCCTCGCCAAAGATCCGCACGGTCTTGGCGCCATCGATGATCCGTCGGGCCAAGGTCCCCTGTGCCGCATAACCAACAAAGATAACGCTGCTGTCGGCGCGCCAGAGATTGTGTTTGAGGTGATGGGTAACGCGGCCACCACTGGCCATGCCGGAGCCCGCCATGATTACCGCTCCACCCTTGATCAAATTGATCTGCATCGATTCCGCCGTCTCCCGGGTAAAGTGCAGATTGGGCAGTGCGAAGGGATCGACACCGCTCTGAAAGATCTTCCCGGTCGTGGCATTGAAACATTCGGAATGGCGGCGAAAGATTTCGGTAGCGGAAATGGCCATCGGCGAGTCAAGAAATACGGGTAGTTGTTTGGGCAGTTCGCCAGCCTCGATCATCTCGCGGAGAAAATAGAGCAGGTCTTGGGCACGTTCGAGGGCGAATGTGGGAATGATGGCGTTACCGCCGCGCTCTAGAGTGTCGAGGATGGCGTCACGAAGCTCGCCGATGGAGGGCTGCATAGCCTTGTGTAAGCGATCGCCATAGGTGCATTCCATCACCAGGACATCTGCCTCGGGCGCCGGGCTCGGGCTGCGGATGATGGGTTTGCCGGCATTGCCCAGGTCACCGGAAAAGACAAAACTTTGGCGTTTGCCGCTTTCCACGGCCTCGATATGCACCCACGCCGAGCCGAGGATGTGGCCGGCATCGCCAAACCGTACGGTAATGTCCGGACACAAGTCGATGGGCTCGTCGTATTTGGCCAGACGACCGAAGTGATCCATGGCGTCCAGTACGTCCTGCACTTCATAGAGGGGCTCCTGCAGCTCGTCACCATGCCGCGAGGCACGTCGATTGGCCCGTTTCGCCTCCTCGGCGGCAAGCCCAGCGGAGTCGAGCATCACCAGACGCGCCAAGTCCCGGGTGGCCGCCGTACAGAGAATTTCGCCACGAAAGCCACGTTTGACGAGCAGAGGAATGCGTCCGCAGTGGTCCAAGTGCGCATGGGTCAGCAACAGATAATCGATGTCCTTGGGCGAGAAACCGAAATCGGCGGCATTTTCCTTGGCGATGTCTCCTTCTCCCTGAAAAATGCCGCAATCCACCAGGATCTGGCGCTCACCAATCTGCAGATGGTGACAGGAGCCGGTGACACCGCCCGCGGCACCATGAAAGGAAATTTCCATGATCAGTTCTCCTTGTTGTTCTCGTGTGCTTTGATCATGCGCCGGACAGCAGTTTTCTGTAAAGCGCTACATATTCCCGCGCCGCCCGTTGCCAGCCATAGTCGCCCTGCATGCCGCGGCGTTGCAGTTCCTGCCAGTGTTCGCGGTGCTGAAAGTGGCGCAGGGCCCGGTGGATGGCATCGCGCAGGCCGTCAATTCCGGCGGGCGCGAAGGCAAAGCCGTTCCCAGCGCGTACATCCTGATCGACATCGACCACGGTATCGGCGAGTCCCCCCGTTGCATGGACGATGGGTGGGCTGCCATAGCGCAGGCTGAACATCTGGTTCAGGCCACAGGGCTCGAAACGCGAGGGCATGAGAAAGGCATCGATGCCTGCCTCGATGCGGTGGGCAAGACTCTCATCAAAACCAATATGCACTGCCATTTGCCCCGGATGCAGATGCGCTAGCTGCCGCGCCTGGTCCTGGTACTGCGCCTCCCCACTGCCCAGAAGGATCAGCTGGATGCGTTCGCGCAGTAATTCCGGAGCCAATTGCAGAACGAGGTCGATCCCCTTTTGTTCGACGAGTCGGCTGATCAACCCTAATACCAACACTTCAGGATCGGGATACAGTCCGAGCAAGCTTTGCAGAGCACTTTTACAGCGCGCCTTGCCCGCGAGATCATGCTCGTCGTAGTGGGCGACCAGATAGGGGTCGCCGCGCGGGTTCCAGCGCGTGTCGTCGATCCCATTGAGGATACCGGTCAGATCGGCGTGACGTGTCCGCAAGAGACCGTCCAGCCCCATGCCGAAGGCCTCGGTCTGGATTTCCTGGGCATAGCGCGGGCTGACGGTGCTGAGGGCGTCGGCATAGACGAGCCCGGCCTTCAGGAAGGAAAAACTGCCATACAGCTCGATACCGCCGGGATGAAAATCTGCAAGGGGCAGATGCAGGGACGCGAGTAACTCCGGTGAAAAGCGCCCCTGATAGGCCAGGTTGTGAATGCTGAGCAGGGTGGCGGGGCGTGGCGCGCCGATACGACCTTCCAGGTCGAGGAGATAGGGCGCCAGTCCTGCCTGCCAGTCGTGGGCATGCAGTAGATCCATCCGCCCGGGCAGAAAGGGAATCCGCCCTTGGGCTAGTTCCACCCCCATCCGGTTGAGATAGGCGTAGCGCTGGGCGTTGTCCGGCCAGTCCTGTCCAAAGGGATCCTGGTAGATGCCGCCACGCTCGTAGAAACCGGGTTCGCGCAGGAAGAGGGTGTGCGGCTCGGCGGGCAAGCACCAGAGCTCTCCCTGGCGTTCGGTATACGGAGGAGTGAAGCTGCCCAGATAGCGGAGATACTGCAATTCCGGTTTGCCATAGTACGGCTGCAAGACCCATGTCTCGATTCCTTCCGCCCGCAGTTGTCCGGGAAGGGCACCGATGACGTCGCCGAGCCCCCCGGTTTTTGCATAAGGGGCCATTTCCGAGGCGAGAAAAAGAACGCGCACACTGCACTCCTCAACCGGCAAAATCTGGGATGAAAATACCACTACCCGATACCTGCGCCAATTTTGAAAGTTCTCCCGGCCTGCCGTAGTATGCCGAAGGCTGATACTCGAAAGCGGAGAAGAAGGAAATGGAAGTCTGTGAGCGCTTCAAGGAATTTCGCGACCGAAATCGTTGCGTGGTCTATTTCCCCAACACCCACAACGACGAGGAGCCAGAGGCGTACAGTAGCTTTCTGGCGATGATGCGGGTGCAGATGGGAATTATGATCCTTGCTCCGGATCGCGAAGAGCGCTTCGAACCCGTCTACCGCGATGCCCTCAAGTACCACTTGCAAACCATTCGCCATAGCCGCCTGTTCACCAGCTATGTGCCGATCAAGACGCGCGTCTACTTCGTGGAGACGATTGCCGTGCGTGATGCTTTCTATGCCTGTGCCGATTTTTGTGTGCCGGGCGGTACGCTGAGTGACGGGCCTGTGGACCTGGAAAGCCCGATCCGCGCCGGCTGCCCCATCCTCTTCGGACCGAAGATGGCGGATACCGCCGAGCGGCGGGGCCTGCTGCAGGCCGGCGGCGCACGCTATGCAGCCAGTAGCGAAGAGATTGCCGAGCAGGCGCGGGACTGGCTCAAAGACCCGGCCAGCGCGAAAGAGGCTGCCGACAAGGCAAAGGCCTGGTGGCAGGCGCAGGGACGCAGTCTATAGCTGTTAGCGAGTCGGGTTACCGTCTACGTGAAACGGATAGAGTGATTCGTAAAAATTATCCATAGCCGCACCTTGGGTGTCGTAGCCCGTCACCTGAATACGACCATCGACAACGGCCACGTAGACATGGCAGGCTCGCTCCTGCCGGTTTTCGGGTGCCTTACCCAGCACAAAGGCTGGTGCCTTGGCGCCGCAGGCGGGGGCCACTGCCGCCTTGTTCCACTCGCCAAGAAAGGCCAGAGCCCAGCGCTGCGCGTCGCTCCCTACCCAGAGCGCCCGGTGCTCTGCCCATGCCGACTGGAGCTCGTTGCGGACGGCGGGATCGTTTTCCAGATCCATTTGACGCTGATGCAGAAAATCCATGGAGTTCAAGGCGATGCTGAGGTTGTTGCGGACACTGCCTTGCGCTTGGATGACCTGCCAGCTGAGGACTGCCGCAAAGAGCCCATACAGCCCAATGACGGAAAACAGGAGGATAGCAAAACGGCGCCGCGAAGCCGGGCTTGGTGTCATCAGGAAGAGCGCCGGGAATCAGCCTGCGTAGCCGTTTTCTGGGCGGCGCGCCGCTCGGCCAGGGTGCCGATCTCATAATGGATCATCAGGTGATTTTCCTTGGCGAAATGCAGAATTTCCTTATACGCTTCGGGGCGTAACTGCTCCAACGCCTCATCCATGATGATCGCCGCGTTGCCGTTGATGGTGGCCGGTTCGATCATCGGCAGGTAGTGGATCTTGTGGTCGCTGCCAAAGTGGGCTAGTCCTACCCCCTCGATGAGCATCTCTGCCCAGGCCGAGGGGCGGAACTTGCCGCCTTTGTCAGTGACACCCTCAATGATGATCATGACGCCCCCTTTCTCTTCAGCGCGCCATAGCATAACCCAAGAGGCGCCAGAGCGGAAAAGGCGGTCAGCGTGACCGGTGCAGCGTGGGTCAATCCGCTGTGCTCATGCTTTGGCATTGTTCCTGCAGATAGCGATTGAAGGCAGAGCCGACCTCGGGATGGCGTAGCGCAAAATTGATGGTGGCCTGCAGATAACCCAATTTATCGCCACAGTCGAAGCGCTGTCCGTGAAAGCGATAAGCCAGAACTTGACGCTCGCTCAGCAGTTTGGCGATGGCATCGGTGAGTTGGATCTCGCCGCCAGCGCCGGTACTGACATTCTCCAGAAAATGGAAGATTCGCGCCGGGAGGATGTAGCGCCCCACTACCCCCAGATTGGATGGCGCTTCCTCGGGCTTGGGCTTTTCCACGATACGGCTGACCTGGTAGATCTGCTCGTCCCAGGCGCGCGCCTCGACGACACCATAACGGACGCTGTGCTCGTAGGGAATCTCCTCGACGCCCAGAATCCCCGCCTGATAGCGATGATATTGGTCCACCATTTGCGCCAGTACTGGCTCGTCGGCCAGCATCAGGTCATCGGCCAGAAGGACGGCAAAGGGCTCGTCGCCCACCACCGGGCGCGCCATGGAAACCGCATGACCCAGCCCCAGGGGGTAGGGTTGGCGCAGGTGAATGACGCTGACGTTGCTGGGAACAATGGCGCGAACCTGCTCCAGCAAGGCGTTCTTTCCCTTTTTTTCGAGTTCGGCCTCGAGTTCGTAGGATACGTCAAAGTGGTCGGCGATCGCCCGCTTGCCGCGTCCGGTGATGAAAATCATCTGGTCACAACCGGCCGCGATCGCCTCCTCGACGGCGTATTGAATGAGGGGCTTGTCGACTACCGGCAGCATCTCTTTCGGGCTGGCCTTGGTCGCCGGCAAGAATCGGGTGCCGAGGCCGGCTACGGGAAAGACTGCTTTGCGGACACGATCCATATTTCCTCCATTGGTGGTGAACTAAGATACTAGCGCGGTTCCGGATGGTCGGCTTGCAGCGATTTGTCTCGCGCTGTTCGGCCACTACCGAGGCCACCCGCCATGGCAAAGCGCAGCGCTTGCTGCGGGCTGAGATCGGGTAACGGGATGATCTTGCTACGTGGCACCACACAGGTAAAGCCGCCCACACCGTAGCTCATGGGAATGAATACTGCCACACAGTCCTCGTCTGCAATAGTCGGTAACTCGGCGAGATGATCGCGGGTAATCAGTCCTACGACATAGCCCAGATCGCCACCTTGGCGTAGCAAAACGGCGCTGCGAAAGCCTTTCTCTTTGCCGCCAAAGAGCAATTCCACGGTTTCCTGGATGGTGCTGTAGATGCTGTGCAGTACCGGGATTCTCTCGAGCAGGGCGTTAAGGCGCTCGAAAATCCAGGCGGTGAGGACGTGCGATGCCAGAAAGCCCACCGCAAAAATGCAGAGCAGCGTCAGAACAATGCCCAGGCCCGGGATATCGGTACCAAAGATGGCATGGATCGGGGCGGCAAAGATGCTGTCGATCCAGCTTCCAACCATCAGAACGAGATAGATGGTCAGGCCAATGGGCAGGGAGATCAGCAGGCCTTGGATAAACCAGCGGCGTGGATGCCAGCGCCGCTGGATGGTTACCTTGGGGTTTGGCATTGGCAACATGGCGTTTCGCAGGTCCCGTAAGTCGATACGGGTAAAGTATACCCGCTACTGCAGGGGAAGATCATCTGCGCGACCTGGGTCAGGACTCCGTTTCCCCATCGTCTTTGAAGTCTTCTGTCCGCAACTGATGTTTGCGCATCAATTTGTACAGATCCGTGCGATGCCGCCCGGCAATGCGGGCGGCGCGCGAGATGTTGCCATCCGTACTGCGCAGCAGCCGTTGCAGATAGTCGCGCTCGAACTCTGCCTTGGCTTCCTGCAACTGGGCAAATGCGGGGGTACTCGTCCCCCGTCCTGAGTCGGATATGGCGCTGGCCGGAATCCAGTTCTCGTTGCTCAAGGCGACGGCTTGAGTCACGACATTTTCCAGTTCGCGCACATTGCCCGGCCAGGCCCGTTGTAGAAGTTTATCGACCGCCTCGGAAGCAAAACCCTGTATTTCCCGCTGCAGACGAGAGGCTTCGCGGTCGAGAAAGTGCTGCGCCAGCAGCAGGATGTCCTCGGGGCGCTCGGCAAGGCTCGGAACCCGCAGGGGAATTACATGCAGTCGATAATAGAGGTCCTCACGAAAGCGACCGGCACTCAGAAGTGCGTGAATATCCTGGTGCGTGGCACTGATGACGCGGATATCTACCGGGAACTCCTCGCGTCCACCGACGGGCCGCACCCGACCCTCCTGCAATACCCGCAGCAGCTTGACCTGCAGGGGAAGAGGAAGATCGGCCACCTCATCGAGGAAGAGGGTGCCGCCATGTGCGCTGCGAATCAGACCGGGATGGTCAGCCGTGGCCCCGGTAAAGGAGCCCTTTACATGGCCAAACAGCTCGCTCTCGGCGACATCGGCCGGAATGGCACCGCAGTTGATCGCCAAAAATGGCCCAGTCTGCCGCGGGCTGGCGCTATGGATGGCGCGGGCAACCCGTTCCTTGCCGGCGCCGCTTTCGCCCGACAAAAACACGCTCGCCTGGGTGCCGGCGACCCGGGTCACGTCGTCCATCAGCTCCTGCATGGCCCGACTGCGGTACAGCAGGGACTGGTTGGCCTGCTGGCGGATGGCAGCACGCAAACGACGGCTTTCCTGTTTGCCTTGCCATTGCTCCAGGGCTGCCTGCATCTGTTCTTGCAATTCTTCGTAGCGAAACGGTTTGGCCAGATAGGCAAAGGCATTGCCGCGCATGGCAGCGACGGCATTGGGAATGCTGCCATGGGCGGTGAGAAGGAGGACGGGCAGGTCCGGCTCGCGTTCCTGCACCCACTCGAGGAGTTCCATGCCGTCGATTTCCGGCATGCGCAGGTCGCTGATCAATAAATCTGGCAGCCTTTTATCCAGTTGCTTCTGCAGATCCGCCGGATGGTCAAAAGTGACGACCTGATGTCCCTCACTTTCCAGCCACAAACCCAGAACGCGCAGGAAATCGGGATCGTCATCGACTACGTAAATGGTTGCTGGTTCGGGCTCATTCCTCATTTTGCTCTCTTCTCCAGACTCTTCTGGGCCTCTGCCTGTAACAACGAGTTGAGTTGGGCGAGTTTGGCCTTTTGCGCAGCGTTTTCGGCGCTCAGTCGCGCAATTTGGGCGCTTAGCGTAGAGCTGTCCCCGGCCGCGCATTTGCCCGAGCTTTCCGGGCGCGCGGCAAGCTGCAACCAGGAGGCAGTCAATTTACGCCAACCGTCGACCTGCTGTTCCAACTCCGGATTTTGTGCGGCCATATGCAGCTCCGAATGGGCCGCCGCTACGCTCGTGCGGCTGAGTGGTTGCTGGCGCAGGTAATGCTGCGCCAACGCCAAGTGAATCTGGGCACAAGCGAGGGAATCGGCGGCACCACAATGAGCGAGGGCGCTGAGGAGACCGCGTTCGCTGTTGCTCGTCGGGGAAGGGCTCGGGAAGGCCGGTGGCGGCAGACGCTCGGCACAGGCGCTCAACAGGAGAGGCAGACCCAGAGACAACAGGACTAGACGGGACTTAGGCATGGGCATCTCCATAAGGCAACCAGAATTCCGCGAGGAGTCCGGGACGCGCGTTGCGTAAGGATATCCTGCCCCCCTGCGCCTCGACCAGCTCTCGGGTGATAGCCAGACCCAGACCCGTCCCTTTGCTCAATACCCCTTTTTCCCGTACCTGAAAAAATTCCTCGAATACCTTCTCCAGCAATGCTTCGGGGATTCCCTTGCCGTAATCGCGTACGCGAAAGTCTACGCCCTGCGGGCCTTCCGCAACCGCAATCTCGATACGACTCTCTGCTGGGGCATATTTGTGGGCGTTGGTCACCAGATTGCTCAGAATCTGTAGCAGACGCTGTGGGTCAGCGCGCACCCTTCTGGATGTCTGGACCCCGCATTGCAGCTTTTGCCCCTTTTGTTCAAGCAGGCTACGAAAACGCAGTTCCAGTTCCCGCAGCAACGAGGCCGGTTCGACAGGCTCCAGATGGTAATCGAGACTGCGGGCGCGCAGGGCATGTAAATCCAGCATTTCCTGAATGGCGAGGAAGAGCTCGTGCACCTGCCGGTTGATGATCTCAAGAATTTCCCGTTGCCGTGCATCCAGTGCACCAAAACGTTCGCTCAAGAGCAGCTCTGCTCCCGAGCGAGCCGATGCCAGAGGGGTCTTTAGCTCGTGAGAAATCTGGCTGAGAAAGAGATGGCGCAATTTTTCTTCTTCTGCCAGACGCTCCTGCATCAGGGAAATGCTCTTCGCGACGGCGCGCAATTCCGGTGGGCCAGCCTCGGCTACCAACGCGCTTCTGCCCGCCGCCATGTCTTCCAGGGCGGCCAGAATCCCGTGTAATGGACGGGAGAGACTGACCTGTACCCGCCAGCTCACCAAAATGGCCAGCAATGCACTCAGAAGGACCAACGCCAGAATGAGCCAGGTCGCATGTTGACGAGCTTTGGCTGCCCGATCCGCTTCCTGCTGAAAAAGTTCTTGCAGGTCGCTACTCAGTTTTTTCATCCGCGCATCGAGCAGTACCTGCGCGGCATATAGCTGATTGGCATCAGCCTGGCTGAATGCCTGTAATTGCGTTTGCAAGCCATGCAAATCTGCTGCGATTTGCGGGTAGGCTGCCAATTTTGGCAACAGCTCTGCCAGCTGTTCCTGCTCCTGTTGCAGCAGTTTGGCGCTGGTCTCGCGGTAGCCTTGCTGCGGTAAAACCGCTGCCAAGCGTTCGTAGAATTCTGCCTGTTCCTGCAGGGCGCTGATACGCAATGCGTCACGCTGTAGCGGAATGGCAACCCGAAGCAGGGTGTCGCTGCTATCCTGGAGGGTCTGCACGGCGCGCAGGGCGAGGGCGCTGATGGCAGTCACGGCGATGACGGTAGCCAGGGCAAAGCCCAGCACCCGTCGCAGCAGGGACGCGCGCGGCGGGCCAGACCCGGTGTCGGTGGACGACAAACGCAGATGAGACGGACCGGCAATCCTGGAGGCTCGTAATTTTTGCATGTTTGCCAGTCTACCCATTCGCGGGCTTTTTGCCACTGTAGTCTTTCGACTACGGCAGGCGTCCTCAGCACATCGCCAATCTGTTGATTTTCCTTTTTCATGATATTGGCATGGGCATTGCATAAGTATAACTACATATTCTAATTCGCCCCAGGAGATCTGCCATGCACCTTTTCTGTTTGGAGAAAACCGGTTTTGCCAACCGTTACGCCGTCGTTAGCGAAGAAGACCTATTGCTGCTTGACTTTCAGAGCGACACTCTAGAAGAGGATCTCGATCGGATCCTGGAATATCTGCCGGAGCCGCGCCGTGTGTGGCTGTTGCAAACGCGGCCGGACGCCGCCCTGAGTGCGGCGCGGGAGCGTCTGCAGTGCCTGCTGCCCGATGCAGAAAGTTTGGATCCGGGGTATGACCTTACGGCGCTGACGCCGTGGCGCTTCTCCGGTCATCTGCTCAATATTTTGCCCATGGGTAATGAGCATTGGGCCTTTGCGCTGGCTGACTGGTTGTTTTTGGGAGCCGTACGCGATGCGCGAGGACGCTGGTGCGGAGATGATCTGGGACGCAAGATCCTTACGCGACAAGGCGCACTGCGGCGTCGCCTGTGGGCGTTTCCAGCAACGGCAGAGAAGGTGGTTGATCTAGCCGCGCTGCGTGCCTTGCGGGCTGCCTGAGCTGCGCGCGGCATCCTGCAGGAGCTTCTGCGCTGCGTTCTGCAGGCTGGCATCGATCTCGCTACCGCCCAACATGCGGGCGATTTCGTCGCCCCGCTCGGCGCTTTGCAGCAGACGCAAACGACTTTCGGTCTGCCCGTCGGCAACGGACTTTTCCACATGGAGGTGCTGGTGCCCGTGCGCCGCTACCTGGGGCAGGTGGGTGACGCAGAGGACCTGATGGGTTGCACCCAATTGGCGCAATAACCTGCCGATGCGCTCAGCGACTGCCCCACCAACGCCCACGTCGACTTCATCAAAGATCAGGGTCTCCACCTCTTCGAGCTTGAGTAGCACCTGCAGGGCAAGACTGATGCGGGCCAGCTCGCCTCCAGAGGCGACCTGGGCGAGCGGCTGAGCCGGGTGACCAGGGTTTACGGATATCCAGAATTCCACCCGATCCATGCCGGCGTTTGTCCAGGACTTTTCCGCTGTTTGGGTGTCCAGGCGAAGTTCGACCACGGCATGTTGCATACCCAGAGAGCGGACTTGCTCTTGCAAGGCCAAGGCAAGCCGGGGTGCTGCCTCCTGCCGGTTGGCACTGAGGGCTTCCGCCTGCTGCAGGTAGCTTCGGCGAGATTTCTCCAGGATCTCTGCCGCGTGGGCAAGCGGGTCTTTGCCGCTGTCCTCGGCGGCAAACTCCGCCGCCAATTGTTCCCGTAGGGCAAAAAGACCCGTCATATCGCAGCGATGCTTGCGCTGCAGATCCTGCAGCTCCTGCAGGCGGCGCGCAATCTCATCCAGTCGCTCGGGTTCCGCCTCCAGGTGATGCAGATAGCCGCGCAGTCCTTCAACGACTTCGCTCGCCTGAATCGTCGCCGCGTCGAGCAGCTGTAGCGAATCTTCCAGGCGTGGATCCTTTTGTGCAGACTGATTCAGCCCGCGCTGCGCTTCTGCCAGACGCAACAGGGCACCGTCGTCTTCGTCCAGAGCACGCAGCGCGAGATCGACGCCGGCACGAATCTGCTCGACCGCCATGAGGCGTTGCTCTTCCTCCTGCAGCTCTTCCCATTCGCCAGGCCGGAGCCGCGCCTGCTGTAGCTCCTGGGACAAGAACTGTCGCCACTCGCGCTGGGCGGCATCCTGCGCCTGATTCTGGGTGAGCCGGTCCCATTCCCGTTGCGCCGCGCGCCACTGCTGCCAGGACACGGCAACCGCGGCACGCAAGGCGTCACCATTGGCAAAGCGATCGAGCAAGGTCAGTTGACGCTCGGGTTTGAGCAGCTGGAGATGCGCATGCTGCCCCAGGATATCAAGCAGAAACGCCCCGAGATCACGGGCTTGTTGGCTGCTGATCGCGCGGCCATTGAGAAACAGGCGGCTGCGCCCCTGAACGGGCAGGACCCGCCGGAGGATGAGGGTATCATCTTCTGCTGCAAGTTCTTGCTCGTCCAGCCAGGCCGCGCTGGCGAGATTGGCGGAAAAACTGCCGATGATTTCTGCTTGCTCGGCGCCGTGCCGCACCATTTGCGGGCTGCCCTTGTCGCCCAGTAGCAGGGCGATGGCGTCGATCAGGATCGATTTTCCGGCACCCGTCTCGCCGGTCAGTACCGTCAGGCCCCGCTGAAATTCGATGTCGAGGTTGCGAATCAGGGCAAAATCGCGGATCTGTAGATCAAGTAGCATCAGTCCTCGCCAGGGGGTTCGGCCCAATGAAGCTTGCGGCGCAGGATAGCAAAAAAGTCCTGCTCCTGTGGATGAATGAACAGGGCCTCGCAGTCGGCGCGACGCACATGGACTTCGTCACCGATGACCATGGGAAAAGAACTGTGGCTGTCGAGGCTGAGGGCGGCCGGGAAGCGCGCTGCCGTCAGTTTGAAGCGCAGGGGCAAATGATCGGGCAAAACGATGGGACGGGTACTCAGGGTGTGTGGGCAGATCGGCACGAGTAGTAGGGCGCGCAGCTCCGGGGTGAGAATGGGGCCACCAGCCGAAAGGGCATAGGCAGTGGAGCCGGTGGGGGTGGAGAGAATCAGGCCATCGGCGCGTTCGGTATAGAGCTGCCGACTGTCCAATTGTACACCAAGCTCGATCATGCTTTCGCCGCAGCCTTTGTGGACAAAGACCTCGTTCAGGGCAAGCCCGGAAGAGATCGGGGTCCCTTCGCGCCAGAGCTCGGCGTGCAGAACGCTGCGCCGATCCTCGACATAGTTACCGGCGAGGATCGGCGGTAGGGTCTCATCGATGTCGGCAAGGGAAATGTCGGCAAGAAATCCCAGGCGCCCGGTATTGATGCCCAAGACGGGAACATTGCGACCGGCCAGCTCGCGGGCGCTGCCGAGGAGGGTGCCATCGCCTCCCAGCGCGACGACCAGATCGCCGGGCTCCGCCTCGTGCAGGGAGGAAAAAGGCAGCAGGCCGGGAAACTGGTCCCGATAGCGGGCATCGATGCGCAGATCGCAGCCCCAGGCCTGGAGAGCCGAAGTGAGCTGGAGGAGAGCAGGGAGGGCCCCGCTGTCGCGGTATTTACCCAGCACAAAGATCTGCGAGAAGACTGACATATAGCGCTCTATTTCTCTGGTGGCTGACGCAGGGCGTGACCGCAGTGGGCACAGAAGAGATCTTCCGGTCCGACGGCATGACCACAATGCGGACAAAAGACGGCAGTGCTGCTCGGCGTTGGCGGCGCCGTCATGATGGCTCTTGGCTGCGGGCTGATCGAGGCGTTGTTGCTAGGTGCGGCAACCGGAATCTGCACATAGGCGTAGCCTTTCTTTTCGTCGAGCAGGGCCCATATCAAGGATCCTATCCAACCCAGGAGACTCCAGCCAAGGAACAAGTTGAGCAGGAAAATAGCCAGAAAATTCTGAGTGCGCCGCGCGTAGGCGACAATACTCGGGATGAAATAGACGACGACGGCGAGAGCGAACGCGAAAATCATGACCGCGACCATCACCGGCCCAAAAGAGGAGTAATCCATCAGCATTGCCGTATTGTCCAAGACCTCGACCCCCGTCCTGCAAGATGCAGGCTGGATTATTTCACAAGCAGCGAGATCCAGCGACTTGGCCCATCGCGCGGCTGGCGCTATCCTCTCCACTTGCCTGGAGGAAAAGGAATGCGGTCAATGCGAGTGGAATTTCCCATCATCAATCGTCTGGGCTTGCATGCCCGGGCCTCGGCCAAATTCGTCAGTATCGCGGCGCGCTTTCCTTGTCAGGTCTGGCTCGAGCGCGACGGGCAGCGGGTGAACGGTAAAAGCATCATGGGGCTGATGACCCTGGCCGCTTCCCAGGGTACGGTGCTTACCCTGGAGACCGAAGGCGAGCAGGAGGAAGAGTGCAGCGCCGCGCTGCGCGCCCTGGCTGCAGATTATTTTGGAGAAGGTGAGTGACCTTTGAACTGGCAGGAATTGGCGCGGCGGCCGGCATTGCTATTGGCACGGCCGTCGTCCTGGAACCTGCCAGCATGGAGATTCCGGATTACAGCGTTGCCCGGGACGAGCTTGAAAGCGAAGAACAGCGTTTGCGCGCCGCCCTGGCCTTGGCTCGCGATGAGCTCTTGCGCGTGCGCGAGGCCATTCCCAAGGACGCCCCCCAGGATACCCGCCTGTTCATCGATGCCCATTTGCTCATGCTCGACGATCCTGCGCTGCGGGATCGCCCCATTGCCCTGATCCGCGAACAGCACCGCAATGCCGCCTGGGCCCTGCACCACGAACGCGAGCGCCTGGTCGAAGTCTTCGAGCGCATGCAGGACCCCTATCTGCGCGCCAAACGGGAGGACATCCTGCAGGTGACCGACCGCGTGCTGCGGCACTTGCTCGGTGCCCAAGTGCCCAGCCTGAAGACAGCCGCAGAGCGCATCATCGTCGCCTCGGAACTGAGCCCTGCCGACACCGTCCTGCTCAAAAATGGCTCGGTGCTGGGTTGGGTGACCGACTTTGGCGCGGCAACTTCCCATTCGGCCATCCTGGCGCGTAGCCTGGGGCTGCCGGCGGTAGTGGGTACCCACCACGCCACGCGGCTGCTGCGCAGTGGCGATCAGCTGGTCGTGGATGGCGAACAGGGCACGGTACTGGTCAATCCCGGTCCAGAGCTTCTCGCCGAGTATCGCGAGATGCAGGCGCGGCGCGAGCGGCGGCGCCAACTCTTGGAAGAAGAACGGCATCTGCCCGCGCTGACCATCGATGGCACTGCCATTCGTCTCTTCGCCAACATCGAACTGCCCGAGGATATCGAGTGGGTGCAGCGCAGCAATGCCGAAGGAATCGGTCTGTTTCGCAGCGAATTTCTCTTCATGAACCGGGCGGACAGCCCCAGCGAGGAAGAGCAGTATGCGGCCTTCGCGCAGGTGCTGCGCGCTCTTCCGGGTGCGGAGATTACGATTCGTTCGGTGGACGTAGGGGCCGATAAGCTCCTTGCCGACAGTGACCTGCAATTGTATCCCAGCGGTCTGAATCCCGCGTTAGGATTGCGTGGCTTGCGCCTCTGTCTGCGGCGGCCGGAATGGTTTCGCCGTCATTTGCGGGCGATCTTACGCGCCTCCGCCCTGGCGCCCATTCGTCTGATGTTACCGATGGTGAGTACGGTCTATGAAGTACAGCAGACCCGGCAATTGATCGAACAACTGCGCAGCGAGCTGCGTGCCGAGGGGCAAAAGGTGGCGGAGCATCTGCCCATTGGCATCATGGTCGAGGTTCCGGCGGTGGCGATGGCCGCCCACGCTTTCGCTGGCGTGGCCGATTTTTTCTCTATCGGCACCAACGACCTCACGCAGTACGCCCTGGCGGTAGACCGTAGTGATGATGATGTCAACGCACTCTTCGACCCCCTGCATGTGGGGGTGTTGTCGATGATTCAGCACACCATTGCCGCGGGCGATGCCGCTGGGATTCCTGTGGCCATGTGCGGAGAAATGGCGTCCAATCCGCAGTGGACAGCACTACTGGTTGGCTTGGGTCTGCGCCACTTCAGCATGTTCCCCGGTGCCATTCCCGAGGTAAAGGCGGCAATCCGTGCGACCTCTGTGGAAGATGCAAAGGTTATGGCCCTCGCCGCCTTGGCCGGCACCTCCGAACTCTTCGCCCACGTCGACGACATTGAAACGTAGATACCTGCGCTGGCTGGCTCTCAGCCTGCTCGGTGTGGCTCTGCTCCTCTATCTGTGCATTCTTGCTGGACTGCCAGCCTGGTTCTTCGCGCGTGTGTTGAGCCTGGAGCTGCAGCAGCCAGTGACCTTGGCAAAAAATCCGCAGATTAGCTTCAACGCCCAGCATGTTGGCATTGTACTTCAGGGTCTGCAGGTTGGCAGGCACTTGCTCGTGCTACGGCAGATGCAGGCAAGTTGGCGCTGGAAGGCTCTGCGCGCTGGGCGCTGGCTGGATATGGATTTGCATATTAAGGGACTGAATTTGCATGGGCCCTGGCCAGGTAGTGGCTCCCACAGCAGTCAGGGAATGGCTCTGCCGCGGGTAATGACCTTGCAGGACAGTTCCGTGGACTGGCCGCTGGGCGGACACAGCTTGCGGGTCTCTAGACTGCAAGCCCACTACCGGGCCGACCAAGGAGCTACGATGAGCGGGAAGCTTTCCTACGCTGGACGTTTGCTGGCCGTGCAAGCGAGATATCTAGCCCCGCAGCCGCAGCAAGCTGGGGCAATCTCTCTGCTAGCGCAAGGGCAGGGAAACCGGCTACAGCTGCAGGCGAAGGATCTTTCTTTGTCGTCTTCCGGTGTGCTGGTAATCGACCAGGGCACGCTACGCTTGGTCTGGAAGCCGATGCATGGCGAGCTCCATTGGCAAGGCCTGCGCTATACCGCAAATGCACAGGGTCTAGCGATTCGGACTTGGAGGATTGCCGCACAGCCACAGCTGAGCGGGGAGGGAAATCTGCTGCTACACTGGCAGCGGGCCCTCACTCTGAGCAGCCAGTTCCAACTACAATCGGAGAATCTGCCGGACTGGCTGCATCTGCTGGGATTGTCAGTGCCCAAGGTGCAGGAGGAGCGGGCGCTGCGGCCAGCGGCCTTGTCGGGGGATCTCTCTTGGACGCAGGATGGCCCAATCCGGCTGGACCCCCTGCGTGGGATTTTGGGCAAGACCCAGTTCCATGGCTCCCTGCAACGAGAAAGCACGCAAGCCCCGTGGCAGATTACTGCCGTCATTCCCCAGCTGGATCTCGATCCTTGGCTGCCCACGACATCATCGTCCAGTGCGCCATCCCCAACGGTTCTCCCGACCTTGCCAAAGTCCTGGCCTCCCGTACGGGGCGAGCTGCAGATCGGGCAGCTGCGCTGGGGACAATGGCAGGCACGGGATCTCCAGATTCGCCTCCGGGCAAAATCAAAATGACGCCGCCGAGCATCGCCAGTCGTCTCTTGCCTTGGTATCAGCAGTCTGGTCGCCATGATTTGCCTTGGCGGCAGAGTCGCGATCCCTATCTTTTGTATCTCGCCGAGATCATGCTGCAGCAGACCCGGGTGGAGACGGTGAAGCCCTATTTTCGCCGTTTTCTGGCGCGCTTTCCCAGTTGGCAAGCTCTGGCCGACGCCTCCCTCGATGAAGTGCTGGCGCTCTGGAGCGGGCTGGGCTACTACGCCCGGGCGCGCAACGCCCACGCCGCAGCACGCATGGTGGTCGATAGATTTCAGGGAGAGTTCCCGACGGATCTCGTTCAGGCGCTTGAGCTCCCCGGCGTTGGCCGCAGTACTGCCGCCGCCGTGCTTGCCAGTGCTTATGGGCAAAGGCAGGCCATCCTCGATGCCAATGCGCGACGGGTACTCTTCCGCTATCACGGGCTCACGGGTAGCATGCGGAGTCCCCAGAACGAGCGCCTGCTCTGGCAGCTTGCGGAGCAGGAAACGCCAGCTATGGCACACGATTATAACCAAGCAATCCAGGATCTTGGCGCCTTGCTTTGTCTGTCACGCAAAGCTCGGTGTGACGAGTGCCCTTTGTTGGGTCCCTGTGCGGGGCCGTGTGAACCTACCCAGATACCGCAGCCAGAGAAACCCGTCCGTTACGCCTGTTTTTTACTGCTGCGTACGGAGGATGGCTGTGTCCTGCTGGAGAAGCGGCCAAACCGGGGAATCTGGGGAGGGTTGTGGGCATTGCCCTGGTATGCCCTGGCGGGCGCGAACGAAGTGCCGGAACTGGCGGAAACACTGCGCAATTGGGCACGAGAGGAATATGGCCTGCGGCCGCAGCTAGGGGAATGGCATTCGTGGCAACGTCATACGTTTACTCATTTTCATCTAGAATATCGGGTGATAGAGGCTGACATATCGGTCTATGGCGTGGGGGAAGGGCGACGGGCATTGTTCCCATTTGCTCCAGAGCAGCTCGCGCAGCTTGCTTTGCCCAGCCCTTTACGGCGCTTGTTCTCCTGAGGTCGGGATTCTGGACATCCCCTATGGCTCTCGCTACCCTGCGGGCTGTTCTAACTATCACTATGGGTTGGCAAATTTTTCGGAGGTGTGAATATGGCGAGAACGGTGCAATGCGTGAAGTTGGGCAAGGAAGCCGAGGGTCTGGATCGCCCGCCCTATCCTGGTCCCCTCGGTGCCCGGATCTATCAGGAGGTCTCCAAAGAGGCATGGCAGGATTGGCTCAAGCATCAGACGATGCTGATCAACGAATATCGTCTGTCGCCGATCGACCCCAAGTCACGCTCCTTCCTGGAAAAGCAGATGGAGGCCTTTTTCTTCGGCGAAGGGGCGCAGACGCCAGAAGGATTCGTGCCGCAGCAGCACGCATAATCTGTCGTTTCTCCACGACGGCGAGAGGGGAGGCAGCTTCTGCTTCCCTTCTCCGACTATCGGTCGCCAGTTGACTGAATAATCAGCTATAAAAATATGAAAAAGTTTATTATTGGCTAATGTCTGCGTGCCTTCCTCTGCCTTGTTCCTGATCGTGCTTTTTCTTTCCCCGACACTTTCCTGCTGAGGATAGATCCTGCAGATCCTGATCCACGTTGTTTTTTCGATCAATAATGGATCTGGCACATAGTGTGCATATGTCTGGTTGCTGAAACTACGTCAGCCCGCGCAAGCGGATTTTAATCTAATGGAAGGAGTGAGTTATGAAGAAGATTGTTGCCATTACGGCCGTCCTTGGTGTTTTGATGGCGGGTACCAGCTTTGCGGCAGAAGAAGTCCCTGTGGCCGCCGCATCGACTGGAACGACTACCCAGGGAAGCCAGCTTATGACGCAGCAGGAGCGCGCAGAGCATCGCAACAAGATGCAGTCTGCCAAAACGGAGCAGGAGCGCCAGCAGATCCGTTCGGAGAATCATGAGACCATGCGCAAGCGGGCCGAGGAGAAAGGAATGAGCATCCCGGAGAATGCTCCATCTACTGGCATGCATCAGGGTCGAGGCATGCAGGGTGGTTCCGGCATGATGGGTGGTGCAGGTATGGGGCGTGGTGGCTCCAATCGTTAAGTGACCACACCTGGGGTGATTGATCACCCCAGGGACAATCGTTGTTTTCTTCTGGCCGGGACTGCTGATCCCGGCTTTTCTTTGCGTCAATATCCAGTCGGACTCCCGCAATTCATTGCCAGCAAATGGCGCATGCTAAAGTGGTTGGTGTTGTCGTCGTGGGCAAGCGACAGGTGGTGGAACTTCCCGCACGCCCCTGCTTTGGTCTGAGATCTGGTTGAGACCCCAATCGATCAAGCAGATAGATTGGCTGGCTCTACAGGATTGCAGAAAAATTGGCATGATGTGTTGGCCTTATGTTGCTTCTCGTTCGCTGCTTCCCGACAGATTTTGTCTACGCGAATCGCAATAAAAATCACAACATTATGAATGTAAAGGTATAAGTTATCTGGCATGAGATATGCTTAGGAAGAATCGCTGAAATGGATCAGCCCGCGCAAGCGGAATTCTATTCTTATGGAAGGAGTGTTTTATGAAGAAGATTGTTGCTCTCACGGCTGCCCTGTCTTTTCTGACCGCTAGCGCCAGTTTCGCTGCGGAAGAAGCCCCTGCTGCCGCTGCCGCCGAGAAGCCGGCCATTGCCGAGAAGGCTCCGGTGAAGAAGGCAGAGCACCACTGGAAGAAGCATCATCATGCCAAGAAGCATCATGAAATGAAGAAGGCTGAGCCGAAGAAGGCGGAAGCACCTGCCGCCGCCGAGGCTCCTGCCGCCGAGTAAGGCATCTGGTAGACAGAAAGGGCCGAGAGCTGATGCTCCCGGCCCTTTTCTGTGGGGCGCGACCGAACCTGAAGACTACGGCCGCCTACTGCTGCTTGCTCAGGCCTGCTTCCACGCCTTGAGGAAAATGCTGGCGAAGCGCACCGCAAATTTGAGCACAAACTGGGTGTCTTTCGCGAAGACAATTTTCATCAGACCGAAGATGCCGCCGCCCTTATTGGCTTCGTCCTTCATCTCTACCTGCGTCTGCTCCAGCGCCTTGACCGCCTTGTCGACGCCGCTGGCAAATGCTGCATCCGAGGGAAGCAGAGGCAAGGCCTTGTCGAGAACCAAGTTGACCTTGTGCAGTAGTCCTGCCTTCTGCAGCTTGCCAACCAGGGCGAGCGCCTCGGGTACCATGTCCATCAGCTTGGCGTCATGCAGTTCTTTTACCAGTCCCTTCACCCGGGTGGTGATATCTGCGGCATCGCCTTTGAGCATGGTACCGCCGATGTGGGCGATTTCCATCCAGGCTAAGGCACCCTGACTGATGTCGGCACCGATGTTCTTGATCGTGCCGTCGCGCCACATTTCGCCGAGGAAATCAGTAGCCGTGCACGCTGCGATGCTCAGATCGCCGCGCGGCGACAGGATGTCACCCAGGTGGATTCCTTGCCGTTCGAGGTTGCAGGCGAGATTGCGCATCGTTTCGGAAATGGTTTCGGCATGATCCAGCAAGTTATTGATGGAATCCGCCACGTCTCCCGCCTTGGCGTCACCTATGGCGATCCGCTTGGCGCGAAGGGCGATCTTGCCCCACTTTTCCGCCTCTTCCGCAAGAATGTCGAGCTTTTCCGGGAGATCGAGATCCGTAACGATTCCCTGCACCGCTGCCAGGCCATCCTTACCGGCCTGCAGGAAGAAACCGGCGTTGCCAGCAAAGCCGGCAACCTTCTCGACCTGGTCGAGGAGCATCTCTACCCGACTGACCAGATCGCCATTGTCGCCCGCAGCAAGATTCTTGACGCGGATGGCCACCTGCAGCCAACGCTTGCCGGCAATTCCGACAGTGCCAATGGTGCTGTTCAGATCGGCGTTATGGAGCAACTCTGGGGCGGTATCCTTGATGGTCCCCAGGGCCACGCTCATCTGGCCGCCAAGGATCTCCGCCATGTCGAGAAGTCCCTCCAGACGCGCCTGCACGCTCGGTGCATCGCCCTGCACCAGCTTCTGCGCCCGCTTGGCCATCTGCAGCCACTGGTCGGCCATTTCCTGCAGTTCATCGAGACGTTCCGGAAGTTGCAGCTCGCCAGCAACGTTGCCGATGACGCCGATGCCTTGTTTGGCGCTGGTCCAGTAGTACTGCAGGTTTTTCATGGCGCTGCGCAACTTGTTGACCATGTCTTCGGGATTTTCGCCGATAAGCGGACATTTGAGCTCGCCGCTGAGGGTCGCCAGAGAGGAAAAAAAGCCGGATTTCTGCAGGTTGTTGAGAATACTCAGCAATTCACCAATGGTCTTGTCGAGTTGCGCGTCCTTGACTTCGCTCAGGAGCTGCTTCAAGCGGTCGACCCCGCCGTCGACGGTGAGCATCCCCTGCAGGGATTCGGTGGCCTCGCGCAAGGCATCAAGTTGCGGCTGGTATTTTGCGAGGAGTTTGTCCGTGTCGATGGCATTCGGGAGCTCGTTGAGGACATCGCGGAACATCTGCAGGAGATTCTGCAATTGCAGGGCGGCGTCGCCGACCTTGCCTAGTCCTTCCCACTGTTTGGGGGTGAGAGCTACTACTGTTTCCGCTGCTGCATTTCCGTTGGCCATGACGTATTCATCTCCCGCTGAATGATGCTGATCCAAGCCCCAATTGGCCGAGCCACGCTTATTTAACACAAAGAACTACGATTTTTCCAGTTACCAGATCTTGATAACCCGGAATTCGCATAGTCCTTGCCCCAGTTTTACGGGACCGTATGATGGAAGAATCTGATGCAGTTGGGTAATGAATATGCTTTATGGAAGCAGGAGAGAAACCTATCGTCAGCTGTTCATTGACTACTGGCAGCGCTTTCGCGCTGGTCAACCCCTGGATGCCATGGCACAGCGGGTGGTAGAGGTGATTCGCGCGCACCCTGAGTATCATGCCCTGTTGGAAAATCCGGAAATGGCTCTGGAGGCAGATTTCCCGCCGGAGCTCGGCCAGAGCAATCCCTTTGCCCACATGTCGCTGCACGTGGCATTGCTGGAGCTCTTGGCGACCGGCCAGCCGCCGGGTATCGTGCAGGCGTATGGGCGTCTGCGGACGCGTTATGGGGAGGCAGTCGCCGAGCATCGGGTGGTGGACTGTCTCGGAGAATTGCTCTGGCAGGCGCAGCGCGCCGGCCGGGAACCGGATCTGAGCGCCTTGTTGCCTTGTCTGCAGGCAGATGAGGAGCGCGAGACATTGGAAGGAGAGAAGTAGATGGCGGAAGCGAAGACAGGAGCGGAATCGATCCATTGGCGTTTACAGGATCTCTATTCTGGGCGGGAAGATCCGCAGCTGCGGCAAGATATGGACTGGGCAGCCGCTGCGGCCAGTGAATTCGCGCGCCGCTATCGGGTCGATTTTACGACCCTGAGCGCGGCCGAGCTGGCCCAGGCCATGCAGGACCTGGAGGCGCTGCGTAGCCGCCTGGCGCGGGTTGGCGCGTACCGCTATCTCAGTTACGTCACCCATGCCGATGATCCCCTCTACGGCGCATCGCTGCAGCACTATCAAGAGCAAGCGACGCAGATCGGCAATCAGCTGGTCTTTTTTGATATCGCTTGGAATGGTCTGGCCGCGGAGCGCGCTGAGGCGCTGCTGCGCGCTCCAGAACTGGCACACTGGGCCCATCTCCTGCGTAATTGGCGCAACTATGCTGCCCATCTGCGCAACGAGGCAGAAGAGCAGATCCTGGCAGAAAAGGCGGTAACCGGCCGCAGCTTGTGGGAGCGGCTCTTTGACGAAACTCTCACCGAAATGCGTTTTTCCCTGCGCGGTAAGGAGCTGAGTGAGCAGGAGGTGCTCAGCAAGCTCTCTCACCCGGACCGCAGTTTGCGCAAGGATGCGGCTGAGGCCTTGAGTCAGGGGCTGGGCACGCGTCTGCATACGCTCACCTTCTGCTTCAACGCCGTCCTGGCGGACAAGGCCCTCGATGATCGCCTGCGCCGTTATCCGCACTGGCTGGCCGACCGCAATCTCGCCAACGAGATCGACGACAGGATGGTCGAGGCCCTGGAACGCGCAGTCGTTGCCCGTTATCCCCTGGTGGGCCGCTACTACCGCTTGAAGGCGCGGCTGCTGGGCATCAGCCCCCTCTACGACTACGACCGCTACGCGCCCTTGCCTGGCTCTTCACGGCCCTATTCCTGGGCGGAATGCCAGTCTATCGTCCTTGGCGCTTTTCAGGACTTTTCCCCGGAGCTCGCCACCATCGGCCAGCGTTTCTTTGCTGAGGGATGGATAGACGCCGCCCTGGCTGCCGGCAAGCGCGGTGGTGCCTTTGCCCACCCCGTAACCCCCGACGTGCATCCGTATCTCCTGGTCAACTACACTGGAACGGTGCGCGACGTCATGACCGTGGCGCACGAACTGGGGCACGGCATACACCAGTATCTGGCGCGCGAACAGGGCTTTCTCAATGCCGACACACCGCTGACCACCGCCGAAACCGCGTCGGTCTTCAGCGAGATGCTGATCTTTGAACGCTTGATGCGCAACGAGCCCGATGCGGACAAACGGCTGGCCCTGCTCTGTGGCAAGATCGAGGATACCTTCGCGACGGTATTTCGGCAGATGGCCATGCACCGTTTCGAGGCCCTCATGCACGCGGCCCGGCGCAGCGATGGAGAACTCAGCAAGGAGCGTCTGGCAGAATTCTGGATGCAGACGCAGGAAGAGCAGTTTGCCGGAGCCATCCAGTTCAGCGAAGGGTATCGCTGGTGGTGGAGTTACATCCCCCACCTCATCGGCTCGCCAGGCTATGTCTATGCCTACGCCTTCGGCGAACTGCTGACCCTGGCGCTGATCCAGCGCTATCGCGCCGAGGGGACAGACTTTGTGCCGTGCTACCGGAAAATGTTAGCCCTGGGCGGTAGTCTACCACCGGTGGAAGTGGTCGCCGCTTCTGGGGTGCGGCTGGATGACCCGCAGATCTGGGACAGCGCCCTGGACTATCTGGAAGGAATGGTGAACGAGGCCGAACGCCTGGCGGAGAATCGCTGATGCGGCGCGAGCGCGACAGTCTGGGCGAGGTGGAGGTTGCGGACGATGCCTTTTGGGGGGCGCAGACCCAGCGCTCGTTGCACTTTTTTGCAATTGGCGAGGAGCGCATGCCGCTGCCCATCATCCATGCCCTGGCGCAGATCAAAGCGGCAGCGGCGCGGGTAAACGGCAAACTCGGCCTGCTTGCGGCCAATCTTGTCGAGCCTATCGCCCAAGCTGCCGATGAGGTTGCAGCTGGCCAGTGGGATGCCCAGTTTCCGCTGCGGGTCTGGCAAACGGGCAGTGGCACCCAGAGCAACATGAACGTCAATGAAGTGATCGCCAATCTTGCCAACGAATGCCTTGGTGCTGCCCGTGGCAGCAAAAATCCCGTACATCCCAATGACCACGTGAACCTTGGGCAATCCTCCAACGATGTCTTCCCCAGCGCCCTGCATCTCAGCGTTGCCAGCGCCGTTCATGCGCAACTGCTTCCGGCCCTGCAATGCCTGCGTGATCTGTTGCAGCAGCGCAGTCAGGACTTCGCCGATATACTGAAAATCGGCCGGACGCATCTGATGGATGCGGTGCCGATGCGATTGGGCCAGGAATTCTCCGGTTATGTCGATCAGCTTCGCCAGGGTGAGGCGGGAATCCGTAGCGTGCTACCCGGGCTCTATGCCCTGGCCTTGGGAGGGACGGCGGTGGGCACCGGGCTCAACACCCATCCAGACTTTGCGCTGCAGGTATGCAGGATGCTCACAGAGCGACTGTCCCTGCCGCTGCGCCCCGCAGAGAACGCTTTTGCGGCTCTGGCCGGCCAGGAGGCGCTCTGCCAGCTCAGTGGCCAGTTGCGCAGTCTGGCGATGTCGCTGCTCAAGATCGCCAATGACATCCGCTGGATGGGTTCCGGGCCGCGGGCGGGTCTGGGAGAATTGGCGTTACCCGAGAACGAGCCGGGTTCCTCGATCATGCCGGGCAAGGTCAATCCTACCCAGGCAGAGGCGTTGAGCATGGTCTGTGCCCAGGTCTTTGGCAACGATGCGACAGTTGCTTTCGCTGCGTCGCAAGGAAATTTTGAACTCAATGTCTATAAACCCGTCATAGGCTACAATGTGTTACAGAGCATCACGCTGCTGGCAGATGCGATGCGTTCTTTCACGCTGCATTGTGTGCAGGGTCTGCAGGCGCGCGCAGACCGGCTGCAGGTCCATCTCGACAGCTCCCTGATGCTGGTCACGGCCTTGGTACCCAGTCTGGGCTACGAGCGCGCGGCCAAGATCGCCCAGCGTGCCCACCAGGAGGGCAGCACACTGCGCGCTGCGGCGCTGGCGAGTGGCTGGATCGATGCGGCACAATTGGATGAAATTTTACGACCGGAGCGGATGCTAGCGCCGGACAGAAACTAGTGTGGGCGACGAAAAGGATAGACGATGATTTTGATTCTTCGAGAGGATCTGCAGGAGAGTGCACCAGAATATCAGGCCCTGCTGCGCTATCTGGATGGTCTAGATGGTATCGAATACCGCGTGCATCGGGTGCAGGGTGCCGAACAGCTGCTCAGTGAAGTCTATCTGATTGGCAACACCAAGGCCTTGGATTTGGAGCAGATGGAATCCCTGCCCGGCGTGACCAAGGCCATTCGCGTGTCGCGTGAATACCGGGTGCTGGGGCGGCATCAGGATGACGCCCGTGCCAACGGCTTTACCTACAACGGGGTGGAATTCAGTCAGGATACCCTGCACGTTTTTGCTGGCCTCTGTGCCGTCGATACCCGCGAGCACGTCGAGCAGATGCTGCGCGCCCTGCAGGAAAATGGCCAGGTCTGCACGCGCATGGGGGCCTACAAGCCGCGCACCAGTCCTTACGCTTTTCAGGGGCATGGCAAGGACTGTTTGCCTTATGTTTTTGAGCTGGCAGGAAAATATGGCATCAAGGTGATCGCTATGGAGATCCTGCACGAGCAGCACATGGATGAGATCCGTGAGGCGCTGCGGCAAACGGGCAATCCGACCGGTGTCATGCTGCAGATTGGCACCCGCAACACGCAAAATTTCGAACTGCTGAAGGCGGTAGGTAGGCAGCAGGAATTTCCCGTCCTGCTCAAACGAGGCTTCGGAATTACCCTGGAAGAATCCCTGAATGCAGCAGAGTACTTGGCCTCGGAAGGAAACAGCCAGGTAGTCTTTGGCTTGCGTGGCATGAAGACCAACCTGGGAGATCCGCACCGCAACTTTGTCGATTTTGCACAAGTACCGGTGGTCAAGCGTCTCACGCGGATGCCTGTCTGCATCGATCCTTCGCACTCGGTAGGCAGCCGCGATGCCGGCCCCGATGGCATACCTGAGGTGTTCCATGTCACCGCGCAGGGCGTGATTGCTGGTGCCAACATGGTGTTGGTCGACTTTCATCCCGATCCCGCCACGGCCCTGGTCGACGGGCCGCAGGCGTTGCTGCTGAAGGAACTTCCCTGGTTTTTAGAGGACGTCCGCCTGGCGCGGGAGGCCTACGAGGAGCGTCGTCTGCTGGCCGGAGCGCAGCCGGAAAGCAATGGATAAAGAAGTGGCAGATGGCGAAGTTCTTTGGGAGCGTGCGGCACGGCAACTTCGGTTGCTGTTCCGCAGGAAGATCAGGCGATTCTGCGCCTGTCGGTTTGCCGGATCCGCTGCTGACAGATTGCTCTACTGGTGAATGATTTAGACTGTTTACAAATCTGGATTTTATATGCTATCGTTGCTCTGTGCTGGAAACGCACGGAACGGTTTTCCTGGGTACAACTTGAGGAGAGTGCTTTATGTCTATTCGTATCAACGACGTAGCTCCAGATTTTACGGTCGACTCCACTGCCGGTGAGTTGAATCTGCATAAGTGGATTGGCGATAGCTATGCCATCCTGTTTTCTCACCCGCGTGACTTCACGCCGGTCTGCACTACCGAATTCGGTGCCGTCGCCCAGCTGGCGCCCGAATTTGCCAAGCGCAATACCAAGGTGATGGGGGTGTCGGTGGATACCGTCGAGGAGCACAAGAAGTGGAAGCGTGACATTGAGGCAACGGCGGGAGCTCCGGCGGATTTTCCGATCATTGATGATACGTCCCTGCACGTCTCCAAGCTCTACGACATGCTCCCCGCCGAGGCGTATCTCCCCGAAAATCGTGACGCCAAGAATACCGCCACGGTGCGTACGGTGTTCATCATCGGTCCGGACAAGAAGGTGCGCCTGACCATGTCTTACCCCATGTCGGTGGGCCGGAATTTTGCGGAAATCCTTCGTGCCCTCGACGCCATCCAAGCCACTGACGGCGTTCCGCTGGCCACTCCGGCCAACTGGGTGCCCGGCCAGGACGTTATCGTCGCCCTGTCTTTGAATAACGAGCAGGCCAAGGAGAAGTTTGGCGAAATCGATATCAAGCTCCCCTACCTGCGTTTTGCCAAGGCGCCGAAGAAATAACGCGCGGCCAAGGCCTCTGAACAGCTCCCCGGTCGTTCGGCCGGGGAGCTTTTTTGCGTGTGTCTTTCAAAGTAACCGCCGTTTTGCGCCGACAGCCTGGTAAAGCGGAAGGAGTTTACCGCTTCAAGCAGGTAGCAGGGCATTCGCATTGCTGGCATCGCATCAGGCGGCATGCTAGAGTAATTTGGAGATGAGTCCCGAACAATCTGACAGAAGGTAAGGCCGTGGCGGGAATGCCGGAAGCCCTGAATCAACCATGAGCCATCGTGATTTCCTCGACCTTCGTAGCATCCTTCCGGCCCGATCGGGGCTCGAACTAGGGATTTATCATCAGCTTCTCATTAACGATTTCCCAGCAGGTAGCTTCCGGAATCCAGGCGACCTCTGTGCTGATAAGGGTAGTAGCAGCATCATATTCTCTGCTGATGAAGGGGATGATGGCAGTCTTTTTCTTTTTGCAGGTTGCGACTCGGAGAAACTTCTCTTCCTGGCGCAGGAAAATATTCTTCAGAAAATCTTTGATCAGAGCCTGATATGTATCGATAGCAAAGGATTTCTTTCTAGTTTTTTTTCGGAATTTTCTGGAATTCAGCAGGAGTCCAGAGGCCTTCTCTTCGAGCAACCAAAGCTCGTCAATTGGCGCAAAAAGCGCTCTCGCAATCGGGTTCGGGTCGATGGCGAAGTTGTCGTCTTGCGCCGTTCGGGGAAGCCTCTACAGGCACGGCTCCATGACCTGAGTACTAGTGGCGCGGGGTTTCTGCTTGCCGACAATGATCTGACAATTGGCGAAATGGTCCTCTTGGAACTGCGGATTTCCATGTATCCGCTGTTTTCCAGCACTGCGTTGGTAGTGCGCAAAGAAATTCAACTCAATCAACACTTTGATTTCTTTGTTGCTGCTCATTTTTTGCTGACGCGTCCCCAACGTCAGCAATTGCTGAATACGCTGCAGACGCTAGCTGGCGATCCGGAATTTTTTTCCGGTACGGGCAAGACGATTTCCGAACTGGCCAGCAGCCCACCTTCGACTGTAGAGGAACCAAGAATGTCGGATCCCACGGAAAAATCCGATGCTGCGGAACCGTCCCCCCCTGCGGAGCCTTCCCCCGCTGCACCAGTGCCCAAACTCCAACCGGTTACCGCCATCCTGAGTTTGGCTCTGCCTTATCAACCCAACTTTCCGCGAACTGGCTCGGTCGAGGAGGGTGTTGCAGAGGAACACGTTCCAGCCGCGCCGTTAGAAAGTAACCGGCCTGATCCGTATGTTTCAGAGCTAGTGGCGGAAAAAGAACCCGAAGCGGTGGAAATGGGATGCGTCAGCGACATGGAATCGGCAGTGGTAAGTACTGAAGTCCTTCCTAGTCTTGACCCCGTTCCCCCCCAGGAGGTCCGGTCTCCGGAAGACAAGTCCTCAGAAGCGGATCTGCTGCTTGCCTCTACACCTACTGCATTGACCCAAGAAACGTCCGACTGGCGTGCCCCGATTGATACAACCTCACCCCCGGAGACCCCAATGACTGAAGAAAGTTTGCCTGCGAAATCCGAAGCCGAGCCCCGGAGTCTGAAAATTGCCGCGCTGCGCAGCGATCAGCAGCGCTGGAGTACCCGTCTGGACCTGGCGGAATTGCGTTGTAGTCAAGCGACAGTTCTTGCGGAAATGGATCGTCATGCCCAGGCTATCGAGCAATTCCAGGAAGCCCTGCAGATTTTGGATCAACTCCCGTCCAGCGACGGCAATTTGCCGCGTCTTCTGGATCTGCGCGCGCGGTGCCAGTTGGGTAGGGCCATCTCCCTCCATGCTACGGGCGATGCTTCCGCGCCAAATGCCGCTGGTCAGGCCATTACTCTGTTGGATCCCGTGTGGCGCGATGGCAAATCACAGCGGCCCCAGTTGGGCCGAGAGCTTGCGCAGGCCTACATGATTCGTGGTACCGCCCAAAATGGCTGGAGCACAGCAGAGGCCGTGGCGGATTACCAGCGTGCCCAAGAAATTCTCGATGATCTGCGTGAACGTCTGGGCCAGCAGTCGGAAACCCCGGATGTCTCACATCTACGCGCTCGGCTCGCGCTCTGTTTGGGCAGAGTCTATGAGTTGGAAGGGCAATATGAAGATTCTCTGCGTGCTCTCGACCTTGCGCAAGAGCTCAGTCGTGCGGCAGTTCAAAAGCTGCCCGAGGCAGTACGCTGGTCACCCGAGGCCACCGATGCCAATGCGGTATTGCAAAGGGCCCACGTGTTGTTTCAGTTGGGTCGCGAGGCGGAAGCCGAAACCCTCACCGAGGAGGGGCTTGCCATTTGGTCGGCGATTCAGCAAAGGTTGGGTGAGCAATTCACGGCCAGCCAGTGGAGCCAACTTGCCAGTGGTCATCTGCAGGCGGCCGAACAACTGGCGGAATTGGGTCGTTTGACGCAGGCACGCCAAGCCCTCGATCGGGCTCAGGACATCTTCAAGCGATTGAGTGACGAGATGGGAAGCTCTCTGCAGCCGGCCATGCAGCAGCGGATTGCCGCGCTCCACCTACAGGATGGGGAGACGGCGCTGAATCTGGGCGACGCGCCGCAGGCGATGAATCGTGCGCAACTAGCCATCTCGATGCTGCGCTCTCTGGAAGATCGACTGGGTCAGGCGTTTCCTCTCGAAATGCGCAATCTTCTCGGCTCTGCGCTCCTTTTTCTGGGGAAAACGCACAGCGCTGTCGGCGATCATCGCGCCGCTCTGGAAGCCATGGATCAGGCGCAAGAGGTTCTCGCAGCCTGAGCGGCCTGCCAGTTCTGCAAGTCGGGTAGCATTTTTTGCTACCCGTTGGATTTACTGGACCCTTTCTGGAGAATGTAAATTCCTACTTGACCCGCATGCCTGGCTGGGCGCCGCTGTCGGGGCTGAGGAGGAAGGGGCCGCCGGCGTCGCCGCTGGCCGCCAGTACCATCCCCTCTGACAGGCCAAAGCGCATCTTGCGCGGGGCGAGGTTGGCGACCATGACGGTCAGGCGCCCCACCAGCGTAGCCGGATCGTAGGCGCTCTTGATGCCGGCAAAGACCGAACGGGTTTGCGCTTCGCCGATATCCAGGGTGAGATGTAGGAGCTTGTCTGCTCCCTCGACGGCTTCCGCTGCGACGATGCGCGCAATCCGCAGATCGACCTTGCCGAAATCCTCGATGCCGATCGTTTCGCTCTTGGGCGCCTGCTCGGCTTTGCTGGTGGTGCTAGGCGCTGGCGGGATAGGCTGGCTGGGTTCTTGAATCAAAGAGTCCACGTGGGTTTTTTCCATGCGTTGCAACAAGTGGGAATAGGGTTCGATACCGTGCGCCAGGAGCGGCTGCTGGACGCCGTCCCAGGACAGCTCGCAGCGCAGGAAGGCGCAGGAGCGCTGCGCCAGCCGCGGCAGCACCGGACTGAGCAGGGTGATCAATAGCCGGAAGCCATTGAGGATGACCGTGCAGACGCGCTGTAAGGTGTCGCGCTGGGTATCATCCTTGGCGAGCAGCCAGGGAGCGTGCTGATCGACGTAGGCATTGAGCTGGTCGGCGATGGTCATGATCTCGCGCATGGCGCGGGCGTATTCGCGCGCCTCATAGCTGGCGGCAATCTCTTCTTGTTTGGCAGCCAATTGCGCATAAAAGGGCTGATCTTCTCCAAGACTGTCTGCCAGGTGGCCGGCAAAGTGCTTGTGGATGAAGCCTGCGGCGCGGGAGGCGAGATTGACGACCTTCCCTACCAGATCGCCATTCCCCTTCAGCAGGAAATCTTCGAGATTCAGATCGATGTCTTCGACATGGCTGTTGAGCTTGCAGGCGAAGTAATAACGCAGGAACTCCGGATCGAGCTGGTCGAGGTACTGGCGTGCGGTGATGGAGGTGCCGCGCGATTTGCTCATCTTTGCGCCATTGACGGTGAGGTGCCCGTGGGCGAAGACGCCGGTCGGTAGGCGGTGTCCGGAACCCTGCAACATGGCCGGCCAGAAGAGGGCGTGGAAGTAGATGATATCCTTGCCGATGAAGTGATAGAGCTCGGCATCCGCGCCTTGGCCCCAGAATTCGTCGAAGTTGCGGCCATGCCTGTTGCACCAATGCTGCGTGGCGGCCATGTAACCGGGCAGGGCGTCGAGCCAGACGTAAAAAAACTTGCCCGGTGCATCGGGGATGGGGATGCCGAAGTAGGGCGCGTCGCGGCTGATGTCCCAGTCGCTTAGGCCGGCGGTGAACCATTCGTCGAGCTTGTTGGCCATTTCCTCCTGCAGCGTGCCGCTGTGAATCCACTGCTGTAGAAACTCCGTAAAGTCCCCCAACTCGAAGAAATAATGTTCGGAACTGCGCCGCACCGGGGTGGCGCCAGAGACCGCCGAGCGCGCATCCAGCAGATCCGTGGGGCTGTAGGTGGCACCGCAGACTTCGCAATTATCGCCATACTGATCTGGCGCCTTGCAGCGCGGGCAGGTGCCACGAATGAAACGGTCGGGTAGAAACATCTCGGCAACCGGATCATAGGCCTGCTCGATCTCCCGCACGATGATATGCTCGTTGGCGCGCAGGGCACGGTAAAGATCCTGAGAAATCTCAAAATTTTCCGCGGCGTGAGTGCTGTGATAGAGGTCGAAGCCGATGCCGAAATCGGTAAAGTCGCGTAGGTGCTCCGCATGCATGCGCTCGATCAGCGCTTCCGGGGTGATGCCCTCCGACTGGGCACGCAGCATGATGGGCGTGCCATGGGCATCATCGGCACAGAAATAGAGGCATTCATGGCCGCGTAGGCGCTGGTAGCGCGCCCAGATGTCGGTTTGGGTGTATTCCACCAGATGGCCCAGATGCAGAGGGCCGTTGGCATAGGGTAGGGCGCTGGTGACCAGGATCTTCCGTTTCATGGGAGGCTAAATTACCTGCCTTTCCTTGCCTCGGCAATGCCACGGCAGATTCAGTGTCGTTCTGCGAGGAAGCGGATCCCTTCTAGCACCTCGTACAGATCGCGCGCGTCGTAGTCGGCGCGGACGTCGCGGTAGTCCTTGCGCCCCTGATCGGACCAGACGAGGATGGTTTTCAGCCCCGCCTCGCGGGCGCCAAAAACATCCCGGTACATGTCATTGCCGACATAAATGGCCTCGGCAGGATGTACCTGTAGGGCATGGCAAGTTTCTTTGAATAGACGGGGATCGGGCTTGCGGTAGCCATAGGCGGAAGAGATGGTCTTTACCGGGAAATATTTACGGATTTTGGTGATGCGCATTTCTGGTTTGGCAAATTCCACCTGGGCGTCGGAGACAATCCCCAATTGAAATTCACCAATAATGGCTTGTAACAGCTCCTTCGCTCCGGGATAGCGTTCGATCATGCGCCGCGACAGGGCCCGATGTAAGCGTACCAGTTCCTTGGCGAGCCGCTCGCGGCGTTTTTCGATTTCCTGTACCCGATGGTCCCCTTCGCTGGCCACGGACTCCGGGCGAAAATGCTTGGAGCCGGAACGCAGAATTTCCCGCCAGACGGCGCGGGCATCCATCTCGGGGTAGGTCTCGGCGGAATTGCGTTTCTGTTGCTTGGCGAGATCGAAATAGCGTTCGCGCAGGCTATCGGGGCGGGTATGTATGCGGTGGTAGCTCAGATAGCGGGACAGTGCCCAGTAGATTTCTCCCTGGGTTTCATCGGTTTCGATATGGATGAGGGTGCCATACAGATCGAAAAGAACGGCGCGTATACTCATGATTTATCTCCCCAGGCAAGCAATGGCCTCATGGACAAGGATGTGGGCGGTGTGATCGCCGAGATAGCTGTTGCGCGCAATGCGCAACAAGGTAAGACTCATATAAAAAGGCAGCCGTTGGGTAATGGCACGAAAGGCTGCGGGCTGCTCCGGAAAATGACGGCTGTATTCCCAGAGAAAATGACCGATGTAATTTTCCGCCACGCCGCCATCATTGTGCTGCCGCAGTGCCCAGTGTTTCAGCTCGCCAGCAATCATCCCCAGATCATAGGCGCGATCGCCGAAGTGGGAGCGCTCGAAATCGATGGCGGTCAGCTGGTGATGACCCGTCACCAGGAAGTTCGCCGGGGTAGCATCGCCATGCAGGCGCACGCAGTGGTCCGCGTACATGGCCGGATCGTCCGCCCACCGTTGACGCAGGACATAGAGGCGATCGACCTCTGACTGTTTGGCGCGGCCGCGGCGCCAGAGGCGGGCGACGATCTTGTCGAAGTAGGGAAACACCTCGCGAAAGCGTACCGCATCGCCGCGTACGTTATGGTTGTGCAGCCGCGCGAGGAAATACGCGAGGTCGGAAAGGCTATGGTACATCTCCTGATCGTCTTGGCCGGGGTGAGTGCGCGCCCAGATGCGATGCAGGGGTTCGCCCAGCACGTAACACTCAAAGAGGACATCGGCAAAAGCGGGATTGACGCCGAGCGGCTGGACCACGCGATGTTGGCCGTGACCAAGGCCATTACCATGCAACAGGGATAAGACCTGGAATTCGTGCTGCGCCGCGGCGGCATTGTCATGACCGTGATGACGCTCAAAAAATTTTCCGAGCACGCGCCGCCGATAGCGCCGATCTTCGTATAGATATACGGCGTTGGAGCCGTTGAGGGCAAAGACGCGAAAGCCCTTGCTTGGCTCGATGCCCAGCTCGGCAACAAAAATCTGGTGATACAGATAATCGTAGAGGGGATCGTTCCGCTGCAGGTGTCCCAAATAGTGCACGGCCCGCCTCCCCGTTACGATCATCGGCTTCGAGTTTAGCATGGCCGCGAGCGGGAAGCCCGCCCCGGCGGTTTTGTGGCATACTCTTGGTTTCCGCAATTCCAGGCAGGTGCTTATGTTTGCTCTTGATCTTCCGCGCCCCGATACCCTCGCCCGCCGGGCACGCTTGCTCGCACAGATCGGTGAGCGGGGTGTCCTGGTTCTCCCCACGGCGCGGGAGCAGTTGCGCAATCGGGACGTCGCTTATCCTTTTCGTCCGGATTCAGATTTTTATTATTTGACCGGTTTTGCCGAGCCGGAGGCAGTGCTGGTGCTGATACCGGGCCATGCGGATGGCGAGCAGATCCTGTTCTGTCGCAGCCGAGACCCCGAGCGGGAAACCTGGGATGGACGCCGCGCCGGCATCGAGGGCGCAAAGGAGCTTTGTCAGGTCGATCAGTGCCATCCCATTCAAGAGTTGGACGAAATCCTGCCTAAGCTGCTGGAGAATCGTGATGTGCTGCTCTATCCCATGGGGCGGGAGAGCGACTTTGACGCTCGAGTATTGCGTTGGCGGAATCAGGCGCGCTCACGCAGTCGGCAGGGGATCGGCTATCCCCTGGAACTGGTCGATGCGGCTCACTTTCTGGAGGAGATGCGTTTGCACAAGGATGCCGTCGAGCGCGAGCTAATGCGGGCGGCGGCGGGGGTGAGTGCGGCGGGGCACCGGCATGGCATGCGACAGACGCGGCCGGGGATGATGGAGTATCAGTTGCAGGCCGAAATCGAATATGTGTTTCAACGCCAGGGAGCCGCGCGCCTAGCTTACTCTAGCATTGTTGGTGGTGGAGCCAATGGCTGCATTCTGCATTATGTAGAAAATCGCGATGAACTGCGCGACGGGGATCTGGTACTGGTCGATGCGGGCGCGGAAATTGCGGGCTACGCCGGCGATATCACGCGTACCTGGCCGGTGAATGGGCGTTTTTCCGGGCCGCAACGGGACATTTACACCCTGGTGCTGGCGAGTCAGAAGGCCGCCATTGCTGCGGTGCAGGTGGGTCGGCCGGTCAGTGATTACCATGATGCCGCGGTCGAGGTATTGGTGGACGGCCTGCACGACTTGAAAATTTTGCGGGAGAGTCGCGAGGAAATCCTCGAAAAACAGCTATATCGACCGTTTTATATGCACCGCACCGGCCATTGGCTGGGTATGGATGTGCATGATGTGGGGGCGTACCGTCAGGGTACGGAGCCGAGCTGGCGCCCACTCGCGGCGGGGATGGTCTTGACGGTCGAGCCAGGACTGTACTTTGCCCCTGGTCAGAAGGGGATACCTGCAGCTTATCAAGGTATCGGTATCCGCATCGAGGACGATCTCTTCCTGGATGCGGAAGGCCCGGAGATATTGAGCGCCGGCGTGCCCAAGGAGATCGACGAGATCGAGGATCTGATGGCCGGGGGGCTGGGTTAAAACCAGCCCGTACTGGATCAGGAGTCGACCGTCTGGGGTTGCTGCTTGGGCAGAATGCGCAGCTCGGCGCGCTGGACACCAAAATTCAGAGCTTGTTGCACAGTGCTCATGAGAATGTCGGCAGCCATGTGGTAGCGCGGATTCATCACATCCCATACCACACCTTGAACGACCTGCCCGGAACCGAGCAGGATCTCGACGTGTTCGCCGCAGCGGTTACTGCCATTGCTGCGGAAGAACAAGTCCGGCGAAAGTGCTATCTGATTGGGGCGGGTCGGACCACAGGCTGACATGGCTGGGTCACTGTTGGTCTGCCAGGATACGGCGTTGTAAGCCGATACCCGGTGCAGATAGATCAGCTTGTGACCGAGCATCATGGTGCCGTTGAGAGCAACCTTGGCGGCGTCTTGCGCCTGTAGTTGTGCCTGCGTGGCTGCCAGTTCTGCGCTTTGCTTGTCCATGGCCTGATGCATCAAGGAAACCGGCAAGCCGGGCTGTGCCAAGGAAAGCGCATTCGGGAGTACCGCTGCCAAGAGAGCCACGGATATCCCCACCGCAATTTTTTCCAACAAAACCTTCGTCTCCTTTTACCTCGAGGCCCTTTGCATGGCTTGGGTACCTGTTGGCACCTTCTCTCAAGATAACTGTTTTCGGGGTGGAGACTATCGCAAAATTGTCAATAAAAATCAATGAAATATAAAATATTAGAAAAAACAGTTAGTTATCGTATCTTCTTGCTGTTATTGCGATTTTCTTGCACGAGATGGACAAAGCCCTGCAACAGGAGCAGGGAATCACAGGTCACACCTGGGACTTGTGGGCGCAAGAGATCGGCGTCGCCGCCGGTCAGAAAGACCCGGCCATCCGGCCATTTCTGGAGAAAGTCGGCGATGGCCTGACGAATGGCAGCGAGCGTTCCATACCATACCCCCGCCTGCATGCCGCTGATGGTATCGTTCGCGAGCGGCTCCGGGTTTGCCAGCGGACTCGTTCGTGGCAGCAGGGCGGCGCGGTGCTTTAGGCAATCGAGTTGGCTTTGCAGGCCGGGGAGGATCTGTCCCCCGAGAAAACGACCCTGGGCCAGGGTATCGATGGTGATGGCGGTGCCGGCATCAATGACCAGTGCTGCACCCTCCGCCACCTGCCGCCAGGCGCCGATGAGGCTACAGCGGCGGTCGAAGCCGAGGGACTCGGGCGGCTGGTAGGCGTTGGGCAGGAGCTGGTGAAAGATTTCCGGGTTCCAGACCGGCAGATGACAATCCTGGAGCTCCGTCTGCCACAAGTCCTGCACCGTGGGCACGACGCCAGCCAGAAAGATTTCCTCGCTCTGCCACCATCCAATCCAGGACCTCGCCAGCTCGGCACGAATCTGTGCAGGACTGCGTGTACTGTCAAAGCGTGCAGTGGTAAAGGTCCTGCCGCCATCATCGGTATGGGCGAGGAGGGTGCGGCTATTCCCGACGCTGATGAGGATCATGGGTGTAGGCGGACTTCGCCGGCATGAACGACGCGTTGCTGGATGCCATCGTCGATGCGCAGACGGCCGTCGTCCTGGATGTCGAGCACCCGGCAGGATTTCCTCTCGCCAGCCAGAGCAAACTCTACCTGCTGGCCACACAGCCGGTCCGCCTCCCGCCAGCGCTGGCGAAAGGCCGCAAAGCCGCTGCGTTCCAGCTGCGCAAAATCGGCTCGCCACTGCTGGATGATGGCCAGTAGTAGCTCCTCTCGGGCCATGCTGCAGCCTGCCTCGCGCAGACTGATTGCCGTGGCGGGCAGGGCAGGATCAGCGAGGACGTTGATGCCGAGCCCGAGCACCCAGCGCTGACCGTCCGTGCCGTGGCGCCCTTCGAGAAGCAGGCCGGCGACCTTGCGCTGTCCAATCCACAGATCGTTGGGCCATTTGAGCCACAGGGCGGATATCTGCTCCCGCAACACCTGATAGACCCCAAGGCCGGCAACTACAGGCAATACCTGCGCATGCGCCGCAGAAATTTCCACAGGCAGGCTGCCATAGAGGTGTTTGCCGAAGCTGGAATGCCATTGCCGCCCGCGCTGGCCATGACCGGACCATTGCGCTTCGGCGAGTCCGAGGCGCAGGTGACGCTCTTCCAGCAGTCGGGTGTTGCTGGAATCGCAAAATGGCCAGATGCCGATTTCCTCTTCCCCGAGCTGCAGGGCGCTGGCCAAGGCCGGGAGATCCCAGGCCTGCTCCGGATGCTCCAGTTGCCAGGAGCCATTGCGCGCGATGAGAGGAATGCCCCAGCGTCGTGCTTCCTGCTCTCGCTGCCCGTCGTCCGGCGCACGGGCAACGCTGTGTCCGGCGTAGAGCTGCCCCAAGAGCGCAAGAAACTCCGCGCTGGGGGCTTCAGGAGCGGATATGGCCGTCCCCCAGGACAATCCATTTCTGCAGGGTCAGTCCCTCCAGACCGACCGGACCGCGCACATGCAAGCGATTGGTGGAGATGCCAATTTCCGCGCCCAGGCCGTATTCAAAGCCATCGGCGAAGCGTGTGGAGGCATTCACCATTACCGAACTGGAATCGACTTCGCGCAAAAAACGCCGCGCATGGCTGTAATTTTCGGTGATGATGCTTTCGGTATGCTGCGAGCTATAGGTGTTGATGTGCTCGATGGCAGCATCCAGACTATCGACAATTTTCAGGGAGAGGATGGCCGCCAGATACTCGGTACCGTAGTCTTCTTCCGTAGCTGCTACGGCCCCGGGAATCAGGGGCAAAGACTCCGGGCAGGCACGGATTTCGACGCCTTTTTCCTGCAGTGCGCTGGCAATGGGGGACAGGAGATCGCTGACCCGGTCGCGATGAATGAGCAGGCTTTCCGCGGTATTACAGGTGCCCAGACGCTGGGTCTTGGCATTGACCACCACCTGCAGGGCCTTTTTGCTGTCGGCGTCCTGATCGATGTAGACATGACAGTTGCCGTCCAGGTGCATGATGACCGGTACTGTCGCTTCATCGCGGATGCGGGCGAGCAGCCCCTTGCCGCCGCGGGGAATCACCACGTCCACGAAGGCATCCATACGAATCAGGGCGCCGACGGCCTCCCGATCGGCGGTGTGCACGTATTGAACGAGGTCGAGGGGCAGGCCAGTCTTACCGAGGGCTGCGCGCAGCCGCTCGGCGATGGCCATGTTGCTGTTCAGGGACTCCGAGCCCCCACGCAGAATGACGGCGTTGCCCGATTTGACACAAAGCCCGGCAGCATCGGCGGTGACGTTGGGACGGGATTCGTAGATCATGGCGATGACCCCCAGCGGCATGCGCATGTGCCCCACCTGAATGCCACTGGGCCGCATCTTCAGGTCGGTGATTTCGCCCACCGGATCGGGCAGGGCGGCAATCTCCTCCAAACCCTGAGCCATGGCTTCGACCCGCTTCTCATCGAGACGCAGGCGATCGATGAAGGCCTCGTCGCGTCCGGCCTGCTCGGCGTTGCGCAGGTCCTTGCGATTGGCGCGCTGCAGGTCGTCGGCATCGCGGCGTAAAAATTCTGCCATTTGCCGCAGGGCATCATTCTTACGCCCAGGCTCCAGGGCCAGCGCGCGCCGTTGCGCCTGGCGGGCGCGTTGGCCGGTGTTTTTCATCAAGCTTTGCAGATCTTCGGACATTTTCGCTCCTTGTCTGGGGCGAGATCATGGCGGTGCCCACGGGATGGACGCGGCGATGATTTCGCGGGTCAAAGAATTCTTTATTGTGCCGGGACTTTGTCGGTCTGGCAAAAATGCAATGCGAGATCGCTCAGGGCGGGCCAGAGCGGGCGCGCGTCTTGCCCCTTGATGCGGGCGTCGATTTCCTGACACTGAAAGAGTGCCTGACGCAGGCGTTGCCTCGGCAGACGGCGGGCGGCCCCCAGCAAGCGCTCGCTGCGTGGCGGAAAGAGTCGTTCGCGGCGCAGGATCTCGGCGGCATTACCATCCTGTAGTTGCAGGAGCAGGACGAGGTCGCGATGCAGGGTCCACAGAATCAGGACCGGCTCGGCTTCCGCATCCCGCACACGCCCGAGACACTGTAAGACCGCATGTGGATTGCCCTGCAGGACGGCGTCACTGAGGTCGAAGATGGAAAACTGACTGCTGTCGCCGAGCAGATCAGGTAGGTCTACCGCCTCCAGGCGCTGACCTGGGCAGAGCTCTGCCCAACGGCGAATGGCCTGATCGGCAACACTCAGGTTCCCGAGGCTCCGCTCGGCAAGCAGGGCGATCGCCTCCCGACTAGCATCGATCTTTGCCCGCCGCAGCCGTTCTTCAACCCAACGCGGCCAGTCGCTTGCTTCCGGCGGGTAGAGGATCACTAGGCCCAGGGTTTCGTTCTGGTCGAGGGTTTGAAACCATTTGAGTTTCTGGATGGCAGCGTCAGGACGGGCACCGGTGAGGAGCAAACGGGCATCCTGCGGCGGGCGCGCCAGCCAGAATTCGAGGGCAGCCAGGGCATCTTTGCCCAGGCGGAGATCGGAAAGTCGCAGCAACAGAATGCGCGGCTCGGGAAAGAGGGACAGGGCATCGCGTTCTTCGCGCAGGATTGGCCAAGGGTTGTCCTGCGGCAAGCGCTGCAGGCGCAGAAACCCCTGCTGCTGCCAACGCTTGCGTACCTGCGCTTCCGCCTCCGTCAACAGGAAAGGTTCATCGGAAAACAAGGCGTAGGCGAGGGCCTTGCCGCGTGCCAGCGCCGTGGGCCAGTCGCGCGCCTTGATGCGCATCAGCGTTGCGCTGGCGCGAGCAACACGCGGCGCAGTACGACTCTTGCAGCCTCGTCGAAGAGTTGCCTTTGGCTTTCGATCTGTTGCTCGTTGGTGGCGAGGGGGCTGCCGCTGTTATAGGTAAAGCTCTGCTCCACCAAGAGCGGTTCCGCCGGCAGCAAGATCTTCTTGCCGCGCTGCACCCAGACGCTACCGCGCAGGGTATTGAGGAACTCCAAGGCGGCACCCGTGCTGGGGCTGATGCTGATGGCCCGTTGGTTGAGAGAGATATTGTCAAGCCGCAGCATGGGGCCATCGCCACTGGCAACATTGCCGTCGCGTTCCAGGGCCCTTTCGACTGCCTGGGCGAGCTGGCCGCCAGCCGGACCACTGGCTTCGACGCGCAGGCCCTGAACGCTGGCGGGGATCGTGTTGCCGCTGGGTAGATGGAATCCACAGCCGCCCAGCAGGGAAAGGCTGCCGAGAGCGATCAGAAAGTGTCGGCGCTGCATCAGGCCACCACGATGTTGATCAGGCGCCCCGGCACGACAATCACCTTGCGCACGGTCTTCCCGTCCAGATGCCGCGCCATCTCCGGATGGACGAGGACGGCGGACTCCAGTTCCTGGAGGGTACTCGCGGCAGGAAAATCCAGACGCTCCCGCAGCTTGCCATTTACCTGGATGACCAGGGTGACGGTGTCGCTGTGCAAGGCCTCGGGATCTGCCTCGGGCCAGGGATGGTTAAGGATAGCCTTGCCGTCGCCAATCTTGTCCCAGAGCGCCTCGGTGAGATGCGGGGCGAAGGGATTGAGCAGGAGCAACAGGGCACGCAGCCCTTCTCCCAGCACGGCATGCTCGTCGCTGCCCGGTGTGGCCTCCGCCTTGGCGAGCTGGTTGCTAAGCTCCATGCAGGCAGCGATCGCGACATTGAAATGCTGGCGCTCCTCCATATTGAGAGTGACGCGCTCGATGCACTGATGCACGGCGCGGCGCAGGTCGCGGGCGGTATCACCCAGTGCTTGCGGCAGGGGCGGCACGGGTCCGCGATAGTCCTGGACCATGCGCCAGATCCTTTGCAGAAAGCGATAAGCCCCTTCGACGGCACTGTCCGACCACTCCAGCGACTGCTCGGGTGGGGCGGCAAAGAGGATGAAGAGACGCGCCGTATCAGCACCATAGCGATCCAGGATTGCCTGCGGATCGACGGTATTGCCTTTCGACTTGCTCATCTTGCTGCCGTCTTTCAAGACCATGCCCTGGGTGAGAAGGCGACGGAAGGGCTCGTCGTGTTTGCCATCGTTTGGCAAGAGTCCCACATCCCGTAGCAGACGGTTGAAGAAGCGGGCATAGAGCAGATGCAGGACGGCATGTTCGACCCCACCCACATACTGGTCCACCGGGAGCCAATCGGCGGCGCGGCTATCGAGCATCTGCGGGGCATCGGGACAGGCAAAGCGGGCGTAGTACCAGGAGCTCTCGACAAAGGTATCCATGGTATCCGTTTCGCGCTGCGCCACCGCTCCACACTGCGGACAGTCGACTTGCAGAAATTCCGGATCGTCGAGCAACGGGGAACGGGGGTCGTGCAGTTGATAATGGGTGGGCAGCACCACGGGCAGATCGGCTTCTGGCACTGGGACGATGCCACAGTGTGGGCAGTGGATCATGGGAATGGGATTGCCCCAGTAGCGCTGCCGCGAGATGCCCCAATCGCGCAGGCGGTAGTTGATGGTTTTCTTGCCCAGATTTTTGGCCGCCAGGGCCTCGGTGATGGCCGTCTTGGCCGTCTGGCTGTCAAGGCCATCAAAGTTTGCGGAATGCACAAGGTGGCCAGGCGTGGTGCGCGCGGCTTGCAGATCATCGCCACTTTCCAGTTCATCCTGCTCTGTGCGAATGACGATGCGGATCGGCAGCCCATACTTACGGGCAAACTCAAAGTCGCGCTGGTCGTGGGCAGGGACGCTCATCACCGCACCCTCGCCGTAGCCCAAGAGGACGAAATTGGCGGCCCAAACCGGCAGCAGCTCGTCGGTGAGGGGATGGCGCACCTGGATTCCCAGGGGCACGCCTTCCTTCTCCTGCGATTCCATGGTTGCTTCTGATACCGCCACATGCTTGCAGCGCTCGATAAAGCGGGCGACCTCGCTGTTGCTCTCCACTGCCTGCAGTGCCAGCGGGTGCTCAGCGGCCACCGCCAGATAGGTGGCGCCGAAGAGAGTGTCGGGGCGGGTGCTGAAGACCTTGATCACGCCGCTACCGTCGCTGAGAGGAAAGTGGATTTCCGCCCCTTCCGAACGGCCGATCCAATTGCGCTGCATGGTCAGTACTTGATCGGGCCACTGCCCCTGCAGGGTATCGAGCCCGTCCAGCAACTCGTCGGCGTACGCACTGATGCGCAAGAACCATTGGCGAATCTCGCGGCGCTCCACTAACGCGCCAGAACGCCAGCCGCGGCCATCAACCACCTGTTCGTTGGCGAGCACGGTCTGATCCACCGGGTCCCAATTCACAGTACTCAGCTTCTGGTAGACCAGGTCTTTTTTCCACAATTGCAAAAGCAGCCATTGCTCCCAGCGGTAGTAATCGGGAGTGCAAGTGGCAATCTCTCGCGACCAGTCGTAGGAAAGCCCCAGGCGCTTGAGCTGCCCGCGCATGTGTTCGATGTTGGAAAAGGTCCAGTCCGCTGGTGCGGAGCCGTTCTTCAGTGCCGCATTTTCCGCAGGCAGCCCGAAGGCATCCCAACCCATGGGGTGCAAGACCGTCTTGCCGCGCATGCGCTGGTAGCGAGCGATGGCATCGACGATGCTGTAATTGCGCACATGCCCCATGTGCAACTGCCCGGAGGGGTAGGGGAACATGGCGAGGGCGTAGTATTTCTCGCCCTCGGGATGGTTCGGGGCGCGAAAGCTGTTCTCGCGTTCCCAGCGCTGCTGAAGGTTGCTTTCCAGACTTTGCGGGTGGTAGGAATTTTCGCTCATGAGGATGCTTGCAAGGGGATGAAAATTTTGTTTGCGGGACGCGGCCGGTAGAGCATCAGGATCCGACCCACCCGGCCAATGGCTTCTGCGCGGGATCCTTCTACCAGTTCTGCAATACAGCCATCGCGCTCTTCCTTGTCGAGAGCGGGCAGGCGCACTTTGAGCAGCTCGTGATCAAAGAGTGCGCGGTCCAGTTCTGCCAGCAGGGAGGGAGTGACGCCCTGGGCGCCGACCATGATGATGGGCTTGAGGTGGTGCGCTTGGGCGCGCAGTTCTTGTCGGGCTTTGCTGTCCAGCATGCTATGCTCTGGTGTCCGGTCGGAAAGATCAGAAGTGTACGGTTCGCCGCTGGTGGGGTCAAAAGGAGAGAGGCGTGGCGCGCAGTAAATCGAGTGGACGCTGGCTCAAGGAGCATTTTCAGGACGCCTATGTGCAACGGGCGATGAAGGAAGGATATCGTTCCCGCGCCAGCTACAAGCTGTTGGAAATACAAGAAAAAGATCGCATCCTGCGGCGCGGTATGCGGGTTCTGGATCTGGGTGCAGCGCCGGGCGGCTGGACGCAGGTAGCGGCGCCGATCATCGGCCCGCAAGGGCGTATTGTCGCCGTCGACCGGCTGGCCATGGATCCCATTGCCGATGCCCTGGTGATCGAGGGCGACATCTTCGATGAGGACGTGATTGCGCAATGCCGTGACGCCTTTCCCGAGGGGGTGGATCTGCTCATGAGCGACATGGCGCCCAATATGTCTGGAATCGCCAGCAGCGATCAGGCCCGCGCCATAGGCTTATGCGAGTTGGCCCTCGACCTGGCTCGGGAGTGGCTGGTACCTGGCGGCACTTTGTTGATGAAGGTTTTCATGGGCGTAGGGGCGGAAGATTTACGGCGGGAACTGCGCGCCAGTTTTGGCAAGATCGTGGTGCGCAAACCCGACGCCTCCCGCGCCCGCTCGGCGGAGCAGTACTGGCTGGCGCTGGACTTCCGCGGTCCGACAAAATAAACTGCAGGCCTCACGCGCGGTTAGCTCAGCTGGATAGAGCGTTGGCCTCCGAAGCCAAAGGTCACAGGTTCGAATCCTGTATCGCGCGCCAATAAAATCAAGGGCTTGAGTTAAATCTCGGGCCCTTTTTATTGCCAAATTGATTTTTAGGGACACTAGGGGGACACTAAGCCTGAAAACGCTGTCCCGCGAGGTGGCACATGGCATCCATAGTCAAGAGAAAAGATCGAGACGGAAACCTCATCGGTTGGCAGGCGCGAATCGTCAAGCAGGGCTTCCCCAAACAAACGCGAGTCTTCCGCACAAAGAGCGAGGCCCAGGCTTGGGCAAAGGTCGTTGAGGCTGAAATGGTCCGTGGGGTCTGGCAAGACCGATCAGAAGCCGAGCGAACGACCATTGCCGATCTCTTGGATAGATATGTCTCTGAGGTCTTGGCGGATAGAAAGCATTGCGCTCCCGAGCTGTCGCGCATTGAAACGCTCAGGGGGCGATTTGGGCCGTTGTCTGTTGCTCTGCTCACGTCTAGCGCCATTGCCTCTTTCCGTGACCAACGGCTGAAAGAGACCGGACGAGGCGGTAAGCTGGTATCTGGGCAGACGGTCAAGCATGAGCTAGGGCTTCTTCACCGCGTGCTGAAGAAAGCAGAGCGGGAGTGGGGGATCGCGCTACCCATGGGGCTACCCACGGCGAAGGTGCAAACTCCGAAGGTTGGAAAGGGTAGGGACCGGCGATTGCAGGGTAACGAAGAAAGCCGATTGCTTGCCGCGTGTGCCGATGCGAGAAATCCTTGGTTGCTACCTGTGGTCCGGTTCGCCATCGAGACGGCTATGCGGGCGGGCGAGATGTTGGAAACTAAAGGAACGGCTGGCGAAGACGGTGAACGTCTTATTAAGACTGATGGGCTTCTCTGGAAGCATGTGGACCTAACTCGCCGTACCGCGCACTTGCCAGAGACGAAGAACGGAGACGCAAGGACTGTCCCCTTATCCACCGCTGCCGTTGATGTGCTCAAGGCCCTGCCGCGCTCCATGAACGGCAAAGTCTTTGGTACGACCTACGAGGCGATCCACTTGGCCTTTGTTCGGGCTTGCCGCCGCGCTGGCATCGAGGACTTGCGCTTTCACGATCTCCGCCACGAGGCCACCAGCCGCTTGTTCGAGAAGGGTTTGAACCCGATGGAAGTGTCAACGATCACCGGGCATAAGACGTTGCAGATGTTGAAGCGCTATACTCATCTAAGGGCTGAAGACTTGGCAAGATTGCTAGGGTGATCACCTTGATCGAAGGCGGACAGAGTGGCAAAGAGACGAAAGAATAACGAACTTGGTATTGCTGCGGCAATTATTCTGCTGCTCTTTATCCTCGGCTCATCATCCGGAAAAACGGTGATTAGCGACTTCTTTTCTGTTTTTGGTGCAATAGCTATTTTTGTAGCTGCGCTGTTAGTAGTGCTATTCCTGTGGAAACACCAGCGACGAAAGCGAATCCGGGAACAGCTCCTGGCCGCTGGCACCAGCAATCCGCGACAGCTTACCCCGGAACAGTACGAACAATTTTGCGCCGCCTTGCTCGCAAATAACGGTTGGCACGTTCAGACAACGGCAAAAACAGGAGACTATGGGGCCGATGTGATAGCAACAAAAGGGAATCAGAAAATTATAGTCCAGTGTAAGCAGTGGACAAGCTCTGTAGGCATAAAAGCGGTTCAAGAGGCACATGGTGCTCTCAGTTATTACAAGGGAACCAGGGCGGTTGTAGTGACAACGTCCAAATATAGCCAAGCCGCACAGGAACTAGCAAAGAAAACGGGTGTCTCTCTTATAAGTCATGAAGACTTAATTGGATTCTAAAATGGCAAAGCGTGGAAGAAAGAAAACTCCGGCATCAATTTTTAATCCCAGAGGGGAAACACAGAAACAGCGGGAAAAAAGGGTAGCGATGGAGCGCAAGAGATATGGCAGAAGCGGGCCGTGTTTTATAGCAACGGCGGTTTATGGAGACCCATATGCTCCTGAGGTGAATGCAATAAGACGGTTTCGGGACCGCTGGCTGCGTCCTAATGCTCTGGGGCGTTCTGTAATTTACCTTTACTATAAGTTATCGCCAGCTGTAGCAAATAAGATTAGAAATAACAATAAGCTAAGGGCATTTATTAAGATTTTTCTTGATCCTCTTGCGCGCAAGTTTTAATTTTTTGGAGATTGAAATGGAATACAATTTGATCGATCGAGGAGGTGATTATGTCCGTTGAGGCTTTGTGGACGATGCATTTTGAGAGTCTATCAGGACCAAGACATAGTGCTGGGGTCGTTGTTTTTGAAACGGGGCGAATTTTTGGGGGTGACAGTTGTTATTATTATGCAGGAAACTACGAGATTGATAGAGATGTCATAACTGGAAATGTGGAAAGTGTAAGGTTTAATAATACTGAAAACTGCACTTCGATCATCGGCCCCTATAACCGTTTGGTATTTTCCTTTAGAGGAGAGTTGGAAAGTGATGGGCAATGCATCCGTGCTGTACTGTCAGCGGGTGATAGAGGGGAAATCAGGGCAACGCTTACGCGCAGGAGGGATCTACCGTAAACGGAAAATTAGGGGTCCGATTCCCTAGATATAGCTCACCCCGAGCTTTTGTAGTAGTAATATGTAGTATTATACAATGTATTACATATTCAGTGTTACAGAACTGGCCTGAACCAAGGCAGACGCCTAACGATAGGCGCAGCAGCCATGCCCGCCCCTTTCTTTTGGAGACCTGCAATGTATCCTTACCACCAATGTATCCAGAGGCAGGCGCGCGCGGGCGCGCCCCGCTGCGAGGGGACCCCACGGAGTGGGGACGGTGGCGGGGGAACCTGCCGAAGCACAGTGCCTGCATGGGCACTTGTTGGGGAATCGAAAGGCCCGGATAGCAAACGGCGGGCCTAAGCGAAGACTGGCCCGACGATTGCCGGGCCGATGTTGGCTTTTCGCACGACTTATGGGTGGTTAGATGCTGGGCAAGGCCCGAGGCGGGCGGTACAGGCGAGCAGGTTGGCTGGAAACCCAGCGAGGCTCCGGCACGGGAAGCCGAACCCTCACGATTTCTCCTCCGGCACGGAGATACCCTTCCAGATCCGGCAACGCCATGATTTCTGAGGGCAGAACGGCCCGCTCCGTGACCAGCGATTCGCTTTTGTTGGTGCCCCAGCTTTGCCCGCTGCTGTGCGTGGTGTTCCTGGAGCCAAAGACGCCATCAAACATGCCTCCTGCGAACTCCCCCATGCCGCCGCCCATGCTGGTGCCGTGGGATACACCCACGTTCTCGCTGTAACTGCTGCCCGTAGTGATCCGCCGCCGCTGGTATTCGCCAATCTCGGCGGAAATCATATCCGCCGTCTCGTGGTCGGATATGCGGAGCATCAGGCGATTCTTGGGCAAGCCCCAGAGTACCGCCGCACCCTCACGGCCATAGATTTCCCGCAGCTGCTGGATGGTTTGCAAACCCAGCACACCGATCAGGCCGAATTTCCGACCCTCCGATAATGCGGGGGCTAACATTTCCTGTTTGCCCAGCGTTGGCAATTCGTCCAGAAATAGCCAGATTCGGCGGTCAGGGCTGGGGGTGGCAGACAGCGCGGCGCGGACCACGGTATTCAGCCACCAGGCATGAAGTGGGGCCAGAGCCGCCGCCTGGCCCTTGTCCGACAGCAGGAAGACCCAGCGGCCATCGTTATCATTCTTCACCCACTCGGTGAGAGAGAATGCCCGTCCTGCCTGGGAGTCCATCAGGGTCTTGTTGTGCACCAGGGCGATTTTTTGCAGGGGAGCGGCCAGGGTGGCACGGACCCCGGAAAAGGTTTTTTCCGCGCCGACCAGACCGATCATGCCCGCCTTGCGGACCACGGCCCGCAATTCCTCATCTTCGGCCATTAGCCCCAAACGGATGACCTCATCAATTTGCTGGCATTGGGAAAACAAGGCTTGCAGAACGGCCTGGGCCGCGTTTGCCCAGAACGGGTCCGCTTGTCCTTGAGGGTCTGGAACCAGCATCTTTGCCACGGCGGGCAGGTCATGCCGCTCCATGTCTGCCCACGGATACCAGCCCGCGTCCCGTTCATCGAGGGGATTCAGGATGATGTCAAAGCCGGGGCGATAGAATAACTCAACGGCATCCCCTACGGGGTCGTATACAAGGGCCTTTTGGCCCCGCTGCCGGATGTCCGCCATCATCCATTTCAAGGACAGGCTCTTGCCTGTGCCCGGTGCTCCGGCCAGGAGAAAATGCTGCTGTTCCTCTTGGAAGGCGATGGGCACAAAGCCCATCTGCAACTGTCCCGGCTGCTTTTGCTGCCAGAGGGCAAGCTGTGTGGCCCGATCCCTGGCGTCCTCAATAAAGGAACCGCGTAGGTGATGATCTTCCGTTGCGGTTGGGCTGTGCTGGGTGCATATTCTGGACCATCGTGGGCACCGATTCTGATGCATCGTGGGCGGTCATTCTGATCGATCGTGGGCACTGATTCTGGTGTGATCGTGGGCACTTTTGCGGGTTTTTCAGAATCAGTGCCCACGATTCCAGAATCTGTTCGGATTTACCCTCTGGCGAATTGAAATCTTTCTGGTCATTCATTGGCTTAGCAAGCATTCTTGGCTCTTTTACAGGAGATCGAGGATGCCTACACCGAGGATGACGATGAAAGCGATTTACGAAGTGCTCCGTTTACACGCCGCAGGGTTCAGCCAGCGGCAAATTGCCCGATCTTGTGGGCTCTCCAAGGGAGTCGTCGGGAAGTATTTACAGAAAGCCGAACAGGCAGGTATCTCTTGGCCTCTGCCAGAGGGGCAAGAAGTAGCCCTGGAAGCGGCATGGTTCTCCAGTCCCTCACGGCACACCGTCTCTGGCAAGGTGCAGCCGGATTTTGCCCGGATCCATGCCGAGCTGCGGCGCAAAGGCGTGACCCTGCAGTTGCTCTGGGAGGAATATTCCGCCGCGTACCCGCAAGAAGCGGTGTATCAGTATGCCCAGTTCTGCGTCCTGTACCGACGCTGGCGGGCGGGGCTCAAACGCAGCATGTGGCAAAACCACAAGGCTGGTGAGAAGCTGTTCATCGACTACGCTGGTCCCATCGTGCCGGTGGTTGATCCCCAGACCGGGGAGATCCGCCCGGCGCAGATCTTCGTCGCGGTGTTGGGTGCCTCCAACTACACCTATTGCGAGGCTACCTGGACCCAGAGTCTGCCGGATTTCCTCGGCGCGCATGTACGCGCCCTGGAGTTCTTTGGCGGGGCACCGCGTCTGTTCGTGCCAGATAATTTGAAGGCGGCGGTAACCAAGGCCTCGCGCTACGAGCCCGAAATCCATCGAAGTTATCAGGATCTCGCCCGGCATTATGCTGCGGTGGTACTGCCCACCCGCCCTTATAAACCGAAAGACAAGGCCAAGGTCGAGGTCGGGGTGCAAGTGGTGGAGCGCTGGATTCTGGCGCGCCTGCGCCACTTCCAGTTCTTCTCGCTAGCGGAACTGAATCAGACTCTCCACAGCCTACTGGAAGACCTGAACGGACGCCCCTTCAAACAGCTACCAGGCTGCCGCCGCAGCGCTTTTGCGGAGTTGGACGCTCCTGCCCTGCAGCCACTACCAGAACAGCCCTACGAGTATGCTGACTGGAAGTCCGCCAAAGTCAGTATCGATTACCATGTTGCCTACCAAGGACGCTTCTACTCCGTACCGCATCGCCTCGTCGGACAGCGGGTGGAGCTACGCATCAGCGCGCAAACCGTGGAGATCTTCCAGGGGCAACAGCGCGTCGCTTGCCATCTGCGTGAGGGCGTCCAGGCGCGCTACAGCACCTTGACCGAACACATGCCCAAGGCTCACCAGCGGCACCTGGAATGGAGTCCGGGGCGCCTGTTGCATTGGGGGCTCTCCATCGGTCCATCGACTCGGGACGTGGTGCGCTGGCAACTGGAGAACAAGCCCCATCCGGAGCAGGGATATCGCTCCTGTCTCGGCCTACTCCATCTCTGTCGCCGCTACGGGAAGGAGCGTCTGGAACACGCCTGTCACCGTGCTCTACGCCACGGCTCCCCCACGACCCGCAGTGTCCGCTCCATCCTGGAGCGGGGACTGGACCACAGCCCACACGATCCCGTTCCTGCCAAACCGTTACCGCAGCACGGCAATATCCGCGGCCCTCGCTACTATCACTAAACCGGAGTCTTCCCATGTCTTTGCAACCGACCATTCAGACCTTACAGCAACTCAACCTACACGCCATGGCAGAGGCCCTGGCCGAGCAGTCCACCTCGCCGCAACTGCAAGAACTTCCCTTCGTAGATCGCCTGGCACTGCTTCTCGACCGAGAACTCTGTGCGCGCGACAACCGCCGGCGAAAGCGCCTGTTGCAGCTGGCCAAACTCAAGGTACATGCCGCCGTCGAAGACCTCGATCATCGCGCCTCCCGTGGTCTGGACCGTACCAAAATGGCGGCCTTGATACAGTGTGACTGGATACGGCGAGGACAAAACCTGCTGATCACCGGTGCCACCGGTACCGGCAAGACCTGGATTGCCTGCGCCCTGGGGCACCAGGCCTGCCGTCAGGGCCTGAGTGTGCGCTACTTCCGTTTGCCGCGCTTACTGGAAGAGCTTCATATCCGTCACGGTGACGGCAGTTTCGGCCGCTTTCTCACGACTCTTGCCAAGGTGCACCTGTTGCTCCTGGACGATTGGGGCCTCGCCCCGATGAACAGCGAGGATGCCCGGGATCTGCTGGAAATCCTTGATGATCGCGTCGCCCAGCAGGCCACCCTAATCACCAGCCAATTGCCGGTCTCGCATTGGCATGAAATCCTCGGAGAACCCACCGTCGCCGATGCCGTCCTCGACCGTCTGCTGCACAGTGCCCACCGCCTGGAGCTCAAAGGCGAATCGATGCGCCGCCAACGGGTACAGACCGGCGATGGAGAGGCAGGATCATGAGTAAATTTACCGTTTACATGGTAAAGGTAAATGAAGAAATTTACACCGATGATCGGCCACCACGGCCGGGTGCTCATGACGCCACTGATTTGACCGATCGTGGGCACCTATGCCTAGAATTTACGTGACCAGAAAGTTCGCTGATTGGGGGTGCCCACGATCAGCAGAATCACCGCCCATGATCAACAGAATACGCAGCTGGGGGCGACCGCTGGACAATGTATCCAGCATCGAGGACGCCTGATTGGAGTTGGTATCGAGCGCCGGTGGGCGGTTTCGCTTAAAGAATGCCATGGGTTTCCTCCTTGAGTGCGCGAGCGATAGAGATAGCTAGTTTGGCCCGCCGCTGGGTCATGGCGTTGAGAAACAGTGCAAACTGGTACTCCTCTCGTGCTTTTTCCAAGCGGGCCTGTATTCGCTCCAATCGCGCTAGGTATTGGGCGGCTACATCTCCTGCTGTGCGTTGTTTCGTTGGGTATTTCATCGGTTTTCTCCTTTATGCCTTGGTGGGCGCTTCTCTGGTCACGCCCAAAGTGCGGTACATTTGCAAAAAGGCATCCATCTTCTGACCATGCAGGAGCCGGTGCCGGACCCAAAATGCCAGGACGAGCCACCCCAGAGCGGCGGGCAGGGACAATAGGCTAAAACCATTGCCCCACGTTTGCAGACTGGATAGCAGGGTGACAGCCATCAGAGGGCGGCTCCACCAGTATTGCCAAGGCATGGATAGCAATCTTCGGTAGCCTGCCATCCCTCCGGGATTTTTGAGGGCGGCTAGGTGCGGTTCCAGGAATATCGTGCTTGCCAGGAGCACGGCGGGAATCCAGATAGGGCCGTTGGTCACTCCGGCCAGGATGATCTGAGGGATCACCACCCAAAGAATGAGTGAGGCCCGCGCCTCGCGGAAAGTGATGTACTCCTCGACCCGAACCAGTCCGGCCAGCCGCTCCGTGGTCCAAAGCGGGGGAGTATAGACGGGGCGGAGCTTGGCTTTGATGTTGGCTACAATTCCCATTGTATATCTCCTTTAGAGAAGCTGCCGGGCCAGCAAGGCCAGCCCGCCCGCGATAGCCAGCCAGGTGACATTTTCCCCGAGTCCTGTTGACGCCTTGAAAACCATATCCAAGCCGATCATCAGGAAGGGGAAAAGGAAAAACACGGCCAGCATGATCTTGGCCCGCTGGCTTTTGGCCGATACCCAAGCTGTGGGTTGGGGGTTAGCGTTCTGGTTCATTTTGCTCACGCTCCTGTTGTTCCCGCATTTGCCGCTGCATGTCGGCGGCTGCCCGCTCCCGCTCCCCAGCGTCCATTTCTGGGGCTGCCTTTTCGATCTGCTGGGCAAAGGCGGCCTGCTGGGTTCGGTCCAGCACGCCCCGATCCATCGTGTGGACAGCCTGGTCTTTGTCGTAGGCGGGCTGCGGCTTGCTGCCAGATTCCTCACGCTCCCGATTCAGGGCCATATCCCGCTCCCGTTCTTCCCTTTCCGCCTGTTCCCGCGCCTGCTTTTCCGCCTGTTCGCGGGCAAATTCGTCTGCCATGCTCATGATGTGCCTCCTTAGTTGAACAACGGATGTTGATGGTCGGCTGTTGGCTGCCAGCCCAGCTTTTCGGCCAGATTGGAAATGTCGTTGAGTCGGCTGCTCGGGCCGGGGATGCGCTGTGCGTGTCGGATCATCTCCCGGAGGAAATACAAGTCGCCCAGCCGATCTTCCAATTCCACGGACTGCCGCAACGCCCACTCGTGTAAAGCCTGTGTATCTATTGTCTGTGACACTGTGCCTCCTTGGGGCCGTTGCGGCCCCGCTGTTGATGACTGTGCTACTTATCGAGAGGGACGGTCGGGAATACTGGCTTTTCCCTCCAGCAGATGTACGCCATCTGGTGGTTTCGGGTGGCAATGACAGGGGTGCCAAAAAACTCAATGTTCTCGCGGATCAAGCCTGGATGATTCACCCAGAAATGGAGTGCGCGAGACCGGGAAATGCACCGGGAGTACACCTGACCGTGCCACGTCACTGATACGGGGGCTTTAGGCGCAGGGACTACAGGGGCAGGGGCCGCTATGGCCCCAAGCGGGACAAGGAATAATAGTGCTGCCAATACTCGATCCATGGGTTCTCTCCTATTCGGTTTGAGGGGTCAGGCTTCCAGCGCAGCAAGGAACGGGATTGCCACAAAGAAGAAAAACAGAATGGTCATGATTTCGTTCCTTTTGCTGGGTGCCTATTTATAGCTGTCGCGTGTCAACCTTTTTTCTGAAAATGTTCAGCGATCAATGTTTGCTTCTTTCTGCTTGGCCTTGCGCTGCTTTTCCCTATCCTCCCGCAAGAGTCGATCCCGCTCCGCGCGCGCCTGCTCCTGTTGCTGCCGCTCTTGTGCGGCCTTGGCCCGTGTGCGTTCTTCCGCCTGGCGGTCCAGATCGGGGAGTTCATGGCGAAGCTGCGGCAATTTGTCTGGGTTCTTTCCCGGCTCCAAACCTAGAGCATGGTGGGCGGTCTCGCGGGCCGCGTATTTCTCCCACTTCTCCCCCAGCTTTTGGGCATCGGTGGTGATGATCTCTAGCCCGGTTTTCTCACGAGAACAGGCGACATAGGCGGCTTCTGCTCCGGCGACCTTGGCCGCCTCGCCAATGACTATCGCTTTCTCGAACGTCGATCCCTGGGCGCTGTGGATGGTGCGGGCATAGCTGTAATCGGCCACTTCCATGCTCTCCAAGGGAACCGCCATGCCGTCTTGCAGGCGCACGGCGGGCTGGCCGTCGATGATTTTCACAGTACCTACGCTGCCGTTGAGGATGCCGCGCTCGCGGTCATTCTGACGGAAAAGGATTTTCTCGCCGTCCGCGATCTGCATTTGCCGGGGCTGGTAGACCTGACGCACCTTGCCGGGGTCGACGCGCCGCCCACCCTCGTCAATGAGCTTCCCGCCCTCAATGTGGTCTACGGTTCGGTACTCCGGCTCTTTACTTGTGCCCACGTTGATCACCAATCCAGGGGTGTAGCTTTGGGCGTGTTTCCGCTGCTCATCGGACAAATTGGTCTTGTCCAGTGCCGTTATGGTCACGGATTTCTCCGGGTTCAGTTCGCCGCGCTCAATGAGTCCGGCACGGATGGCATCGTTGGCGGCCTGTCGGGTGGCATTGGTGCTCGCCAATAGCAAGGTATTGGCCCGATCTTCCGGGGAAAGAGAAAGGTAGCGGTTAGCCGCTACTTGAGCGAGTTTTTGTATACGGTCCTCGCCTTTCTCTACGCGGATTTCGGTCATGTAGGGTTTTGCAAGCTGGACGCCGCGCTTTGCGTCGCCTCGTGCAAATGCCTCTGCGATCTCTTTCAGTCGGGGGTCTTTCTGCCGCTGGATTTCGTCGATCCGAACATGATCCAAACTGCCGGATTCCAGAAGCTGCTTGAATGTGGTGCCCGCCTCCACGCTTTGGAGTTGCAGGGGATCGCCAACAGACAGGGTGCGGGCACCCTCGCGGTCGGCCTTGGCAAAAAAGGCGTGATAGTCCTTGGCAGAGACCATGCCTGCCTCGTCCAATAAATAAAGGGTCTTGCTCGGCTGCTCTTCTTTATCCTTGAGCAAGCTGGCAAGTGTGCGGGATTCGCACCCTGCACTTTCAAGTTCTTTCGCCGCCGCTGCCGAGGGGGCTACGCCAATGACGTTGTACCCTGCGGCCTTGTACTGCTCGACGACAATCTTCATGCTGGTGGTCTTGCCCGCCCCGGCGTAGCCGACGATACCGATATGCCGGTCCTGGCTCGTTAGGGCCAGATCCACGGCGGCCCGCTGGCCCGGACTGAACTTCCAGCCCTGGGCCTGCTCACGGGCATCCAGCAACGCGGCTACTGCCCCTGTTCCTCGGCCATCGCCTGCCCGTCGCACATGGCGATCTCCATATCCACCAGGTGCGCCATGATCCGGCAAAATACCTGAATCCGTCCGCTGCTGGTCTGCATCCAGACGGCTGCCGGACAACAGGCGCAAACGGTCTTGGGAGAGTGGTTCAGGGTTAATAGCGTGGGGCTGGTAATGTCTTGCCTGGTGATCGTCTTTGCTTCCATGGTGCTGCTCCTTTTCGGGTGAAAGAATCTTTGGGGTCGGACTGGACACTTCGGCGTCAGGGGGAAGGATCGCCTCAGTCTGGCCTCTGCCCTGACGGGCGCGGTCCATGATCTCCGCCTCGCGATGCAAGGCTTCCCTGGTGGTGTATCGCTGGTCCAGCTTGCCCGTGCCGTCCCGGTCGCGGTGGCCTGCGTCCAGCAGTTCGGCGTTGGCCTCAATGGCGGACTGTACCTGCTCTATCGTCACGGAACCCATGCCGAATTGCAGTGCCGCATTTTCCAGTTCCGCGCGAGAAATTACGGTGTCCCGTTCGGATAAATGCCGGATCGCGGCGTCCAGCGCCTGGTCCGGTGTGAGTTCCTGCTGGATGTCTTTTGGGTGTTCTTGCAACCTTCGACCGTCAATACCTGCCGCACGTAACTCCCGACGCCATGCGAAATGCTGGTCCATTCGTGATAGTTGCGCCTTTCCCGCTCGGGTGGCATTTTGGGCAGCTTCCCGCTGGGCGGCGGTGGCGTTTTCGATTCCGCGTTCGGCCAGATCATCACGGATTTGTCCCTGACGGCGGGAGAAATGGGCGATTTGCTCTCTGGTGATTCCCGCAAGTTCAAAACCGTCTGATGTGCGTTCGATTTGATACCCCAGGGATTTTAACTCTCTAGCCAGTTCGGTTTTGTAAATCTGGTCCACCAAAAGCTGATGTATATTGTTCTCGCCCCAATCAATTCTCAGTGCCGCCCAGGCCCCATCGCTGCGTCGCGTCATGTTTGGAATAATGACGTGAGTATGTAAATGCGGGTCCGCTTTGCCATCCACAACACGCCCATCCTCGTGACGATACCCTGCGGCCAGAATATTCTGCGTATACTCGGTTTCCGCGCCTCCCTTCCCGATTCTGGCATAGGCAAGAGATTTCACACGGTCAATGGCTTTCTCGACGGCTTTATCATGCGCGTTCATGATACGGTCGTCATCCACCATCAGGATAGAGACCGATTTGGGAGCCGAAAAAGTCAGGTCGTAGCCCATGCGGTGCTTTTCCTTCTGGTTGCCTCTGCCGGATAAATCCGTCCCATCCGGGGCAATGCCGGATAGCAGGGATTCCACTTTGTCAGCGTCTGGTTTACCAGAAAGCCCGAACTCCGCACCAGCGATCCATTGGCTCGGCGCGCCGCCTTTCTCGGAATAGTAGCCGGTGGCGAGCTGTTGGCCGTGTTCGTTGAACTTGTCTTTGCCCGGCTCTTTCCTTTCGGCCTGGACATATTTGGAAACGGCCTTCGCATGGTTTCCTTTCAGTGTCGTGAATCGCAACATCGGGGCCTCCATTCCTATCCTGAAAATAGCAGCACGATGTCAACCTTTTTCTCCGCTGCTGCAAGGAAGTCGCGTGTAACTGTGACGTGTTTGGCGAAGCGGTTTTGGGTGAAGCGACCGCCGAAGGCTGGGAGCGTGGAACGCACAAAGTGCCCGGCAACGGGCACGTCCTCACCGAAAATGAAGCGCAGCGAAATTCAGGTGGGGTTGTGCGTATAAAAGACACCCGCAGGGTGTCGTCCCTGTATTCACGTGATTGGATTCGGTTCGGATTCAGTTCGGTACGAGTTAGGCACGCATTGAGTACCAAGGTAGTACCGCATGAGTGCCTGACTAGTACCAAACTATGTCGTAGAGCGGCCAATGGCGTGAAAAAAGGTTGACACGGTGCAGCTATGTTTGAGGGGGTCGATTTACCCCCCGAAGGAGACATAATGGTGGAACCGAAAAGAACCTTTGCGATAGTTGGGCGGTACGCAGATGCCATCAGCGATGCCCGAAAAAATGGGTGCACATGGAAAGAACTGTTAGTTGTCCTTGCTCCCGTAATCGGTGTGAGGCATGAGAGGATATTGGCTAATGCGTACCGACGAGCAGCACGCGCAATTGAAAGTGGGCGCATATCCCCAAAGCAATTGCCGTTGCCCATGATGGGAGAGGAAAAGACGTCCTCTGGTGGCGTAACAAAACGCCTCATTGCTGAGAAAAAACATGACGCATCGCGGTCAAGCGATGAGGATAGCTCTTGGTTGGATAAGTATCGTTTGGATAAATAAGGAGACTTGAAATGGAAAAGATGATGTTTGTTTCACATGGAGACAAAGGCGGCGTGGGGAAATCCGTAATATCCATGCTAGTAGTCGAAGCGTTGTTACAACGTGACTTGATTGTGTCTCTGATTGAAGGGGACAACAAGACCCCTGACTTGGCAAAACGCTACGCTGGAACCACAAATGTTTCTCTTGGGGTACTTTCTCTCAACCGCGCGGGTGATGCAGAAAATGCGTTATCCAAGTTTGGAGATTATTTGGAGTCACATGACGCCAGTTTTGTGGTGGTGAACCTGCCTGCCGGGGCGGGAGACACGCTGGATGCCAATGGGGATTTGCTCCGTGGATTGGCAGACGCTCTCGAATACAAATTGATAGTTACCTATGCGATGGAAAAAACTCGGTGTCCACTGACGGTCTTGTCTATTCCATGAAAAAGGGTTTACTCGCTCATATCGATCCAGCTAATCGGTGGGTGGCTTATCCCTTGTATAAGGGTGATCCGCGAGAATTTCATTGGTATTCGTGTCCTCAGCGCAATGAATTTGAGATTGCGGGGGAATTGAAAATCCCCGCGCTCAAAAATACCCAAGCATTGAACCGGTTAGAAGCCACACCTGGGCGGGTGGCCGATCTTGTGGCTGGTCGGCCTGACGGGTGGCAGATTTTAGATGTGGCAAGTGTTAAACGGTTTCTGGATGCAGGAATTGAGGAAGTGGCCCGTATCTTTTGTGAGGAGTGCTAATCATGGGTAAAATCAAGGGCGTAGACTTATTGGCAACGCTTGCCGCAGATCTGGAGAAGACTGAGGCTGAGGCAGAAGCGAGACGACAGGCTCGGGCTGCCCAGGATGGGCCAAAGGCAGATGAGGCAATTGATGCGGTATTTAACGGCATCAGTCAGTCGGATGCGAAGGCCCTCTCTGCCTGGTGTGTACGATTCCGAGTTGGCCCGGAGGATGTGGTTTGGGGGCAAATCTTGGCGACCAGAATCAGCGTTGATGCGATGCAGGCCGCAAGACAGGCGGCAGATGCTGTGCAGGCCGGGATCGGAAAAATCCAGGGCGAAGTTTTGGCTGGGGCAAGGGCGGCAGGAAAAGATGTTGCCCAGGAGATCGAGGCGGCGGGGAAGCGAGTGACAACGGCCATTACCCAACACCTAAATGCGCCAGGCAATGGGATACTTGCCAGCATCATGACAGCTCTGGAAACCGGGGTAGGAACGGGACTGGGGAGTGCCAAGGATGCTTTGCGACAGGCCCAGGCCGAGGCAGGCCAGATCATCCAATCCTTGCCCGGAGAGGTCCAAGAGGCAATCCAGCAAAGCAAGTCGATAGCCGCTGAGGAGTTCCGTCAAGAGGCGGTGAAAACCCTGAACCGCATGGAACAAAACGCAATGCCGGGCTGGCTGCTGATTGGAGGGGTGTTGAGCTTGTTTCTTATCAGTTTAGGGGCTGCCTTAGCTAATGTTGTCGAGACCGGCGAGCGAGCATGGTGGGCCACTCGCACCCACTCGGTCTGGGTAACGATTTTCACGGCACCGCTTGGCTGGCTATTGATACCCACGTGTGGCATTGCTCTGATCGAGGCTGGGCGAGGATACTCCGAGTTCGACCGGCTCCGATTTATCCTGATCTGGATTGGCGTTAGCGTTACCGTTTTGGGAGTGGTTCTTCCAGTGGTCTTACATTTCCTGGCCGGGTAATCCAACGCGCCGCAAAGCCTTTTTATCGCCCGCCCTGTGCGGGCTTTTTTTGAAGCCGAATATGGTATAATCAAAGTGCTCTTGGCCTAGCGCGAAAGGGGACTCCGGGTTCCGGGGTTTGCGTGTGATACGGCGAGTCGCGCAACAAGAGCACCTCCGGCCTAGCGCCAAAGGGCCACACTGGGCTGCGGTGGGTGCGCCGCAGCGGACAGTTTCTTGTGGTATAGCCGCTCGGTTGCGGATACACTTACCACATGGATATTCAAGAGACCGTTGACAGTTTGCGGAAGGTGCTGGAGAGCGTTGTCGCTCCCGGCGTGGAATCTCTGCGTCTACGCCTCGACGCGGTGGAGAAAGAGTTACACGAGAATGGGCAGAGTATCGACCGACTGGATGCCCGCGTGGATCGTCTCACCGGGAGAATGGAAGAAGGCTTTGCACGGCTGGACACTCGTATCGACACCTTGGGATCGAGCATCAATGCCCGTGTGGACCATCTGACCGAACGCATGGAAGAAGGTTTCAAAAGAATGGACAGCAAAATAGATAGCCTTGCGGAACGGATGGATACCCGCCTGGATGCTCTTACCTCCGCCATCCTTGCCATGCGGCAACCGACCTATCCAGATGCGGTACTCTCGCGCCTGGAAAAGCTGGAACGGGAGATTGAGGCGCTACGGCGGGCTGGGTAGCAGGAGGCGGCATGAAACATCCAGAGCCTAAGTATAATTTTCGCGTTGGTGCCACCCCAGACTGTCCAATCGCAATTCAGGACACCGGAGCCGGAGAGTACCTACTGGTGCTTGCCCGCTTCGTGCGGGACGTGAACCCTGATCTGATTTTCCTGCGTAGCGATACCGAAGACCTTTCCGTAGTACGCAAGTCGCTGGAATATCTGTCGCGCCGTGGGCAACTTGTCGGTGTCGCGGAGCAGCTACCCGATGAGGAAGTGGCGGCGATCTTTGGGGTGGGGGTGCGTCAGTACCAATCCACGGTCATCAATCCGAATGGAGATGCGGCGGCCTTTGCCCAATATTGATTGTCCCACAGGGATAAGAGTCCTTATGGGCAGTGGGACAAAGCCAAAACGTCTGATTTTCCTCGCCTTGAGCAAGGTTCCTTGGACAGGTTTCTACCGCAAGGATTGGGTTAGTTTGGCGGCGTCAGAGGCATGAGATGCCCACAAAACCCTGCGATCTTCCCGATTTTGTTGTCAGGTGAGGGTTTAGAGTCGTTCTGCGATTTTTTGCTGCTCGGGATGGACTGGTTTCCGGTCAAATCGCGGTTCTGCGCCAGTTCTGGGCCTTTTGGGGGGTGGAAATGCTGTTTTTGGGGCGAGTTGGTCTAGCCCCGCCGCTAGCGGGTTGCCGAAGAGCGGTATCAGCTACAGGCTGGGGGACTCCCGCCGCCACACAAGGCGGCGTCCAGGACCAAAATGATGGCTTGATACTCAACCGGAGCGGCTGGGTCCAGAGCCTCAGCCCGGCACTGGTCCAGTGCTGCCCAAGCGATATCCGTGCCTTGCCGGATCAGCCCGTCCGTGACCTCGATGGCGACCTTGGTTGCTTGCGTGCCAAACTTTTCCAGTGACCGGCGTACTGCTCTGACTTCCTCAGCCCGAGGCCCTGTGGTTGCCAGGTAGCGAGCAAGATATGGGGCTTTTTTGAGGCAGTGGTCCAGCCACTCGGAGTAGGTATCATTGCGCGGCGCGACGGGCGCAAAACCCATACCATCCGTGCCCGTGGCCCGGCATTCCCGTTGCAGGGCTTCCCTCGTGATTTTCCCGCCCTGGGCGATCAGGCGGCCCGCCGCGTAATGGAAGGCGATGACCCTCCCATCGTGGGCTATGCCCTTGCTCTCTCGATTCGATTGAGCGGAGACCCGCAGATATTGGATAGTCAGCCCGTGCATCGGGGCTGTGGCCAGGGGCCAGCCGCCACAGACAAGGCCGTGGAGAGGCTGATCAGCGGGTTGATTCAGGGCGCGGGCACGGCCAAGCCCCTGCAATCGGGCATCATCAATTATTTCCTGAAAAAACGCCTGGATCGTCGGGTCTTGGTAAATCCCCGCTCGGGATTGTTGCTCCTGCTCGCCAGTGCAAATCCATTGCCCGGATATCCAAGATTCCTCGTTGCCCTGATAGTGGGGGATGGTGGCTGGGTCGGTTCCCGCTCTGATCAATAACGCCCGGTGCGTTTCCCACTGCTGGCCCAGCACCGTGCGTGGGACTGCGGGCTGGTCAAACAGTATCGGATTCCAGCCCGCCCACGAGTTGTGAGCGCGGTCATGCCACCCCCACCATCCGATTCCCCCGCGGATGGTTAGCTCCCACAACGATTGCCGATCCAACCCATTGATATGCTTGAGTGACATGCCTGTCACTCGTGCCAAAAGTCGCAGCGCCTTTGGTTTCTGCATTAGGATGTAGCTTGGCCCATATTGAGACTTCCACTCCCGGAATATCCGTTCCGCCGCTTTTACCTGCCCCGCAATGTCCTCCTCGTCGATGCGGCCCTGCCGGTTCCGGCGAGGCGCAGCATGAAATCGCGCAGGGTCAACCGCCAAGTCAAGCTGCTGCTCACCGATCACACGATATATCTCTCCCTCATTGGCTTGGAGCATGGCCTTGGCCGTGGGGGAAAGCGTGGCGTCGGCCAGCAAAACAGCGTGGCCGGAGATCAACTCCGCAATGGGGTTTCGATACGTGAGGAAAAGCCGCCCATCAACAATCGAGATTGTGCCATTGTCGGCTGCATCAGCTATTTCTTTCGCCGCGCGCAACGGCGCAGATAGCAAGGTAGTCCACCGCTCCCATTGCGGGAGTTCCCAGCGGCCTGAGCTGCCAACGGATTCCTTGCGGTACGCTTTGGCAAAATCCAAGGATTTTACGGCATCCACGATTGCCGGGGCATCTATGTATGCGCCCCCCGTGTGGGCGTGAGCGCCAAGCTCTTGTCCTATAACCTCAAATGCCTGATAGAGGCGGCGGAGATTATCATTATCCTCATCCTTTTTGAGAATGTTATTTATTGAGTTGAGCCACTCAGTGAGGTGGTCAAGATGGGCAAATGCCGAGTGTGCAAATTCTATCCCCTCATCAACCATGATAAGACGCGGAATCCGCTCGTCCCCCGCGACAAAAACGGCATCCTGTGGGCCGAAGCCCTGTGCGGTAACAACGATTACGGTTTGGTGTTGTGATTCCGCTTGGTGATCGGCCCAGCAATGATCCGATGCGGATTTCCTCAAATGAGGAAGATCACGAAAAAACTGCAAGGCATGTTCGGGCGGCTCCTTGCCGCGCTCATCTGCAATCCGAATTGCACGTAGATTGCCGTGTTCGCAGTGCCCCGCCCCGCACAATGCGGCTGCCTGCATATGCTCGGTTTCCCGGAGTTCCGCGCCGAGTGCCGCCTTGGTGCAATGCCAGGGTATGTCAAAACCGCCAGCATCGGTCATATCCTCGCGACCGTGTCGCCACCACGCTCCTGCTGCCTGGTATTCCGATGCCTCGTTGCGGCCTTTGGCCACGATTACGGTGACAATACTTTCGGCTTTGAGCGCCTTGATGATCCTTTTGATGGCGGTACTTTTGCCCATACCAAAGGTGATTTCCAGACCCAGGCGGGGCGGCTCACCCTCGCCTCTCTGCCAGGCTTTGGCCCGCGCTACAAAGCGGTCCACCAGTTTTGTGAGCGATCCACGTCCCCGCTCCACGGTGAGCGTCTTTGTTGGCAGGCGAGGGGTTTTTGCATCGCGAACCCCAATAATGGAGCGGATGGTGACATCATCGGGCAGGTACGGCGCCATTGCCACGTCGCCGGTTGCAACGGCTGCGGACAAATGCGCCCGCAAGACATCATCGGGGATGCCTTCGCGGACATAATCGCCCCAGTCCCTGGACTTGCCGTCCCCCTTGGGTCCGCCGTCCTCTGTGGATGGGGGCATGGCAAAAAAGGCCCTCAGGCCCGCACGGCGCAGGACTGTAACGGCGTAAGCCGCTGCTTTCTGCCCAGTTTGACTTTCATCCTCATCGACGAGAATCACCGCAGCATCCGCTGCTGCCTTTTGCTCCTCGCTTAATCTTTCTGCTGCCTTGGCCTGCTCGTCCGCCCAGCGCCGGATTCCGGCGGCATCAAACGTGCAGACGCCTGGCTGGCCTGCCGCCTGGACTACCACTCCATCTGTTTCAAAACCCTCGCCAATCAGCCGGTAGCGGCCTATACCGAGATCCAGAGGCTTGACACCCGCAGGCCAGCGAATGGGTAGAAAACCTCTCCGGCCCAGCATTTTGCGCTCAATCTTGTTGCCGCTATGGTCAAGGTAGGTCCGCTGGACACCACAAAAGGCGCCCTCGCTCTGCATGGGCACAAGGATGGTGCCGCCGTCACTGATACGCACCTGGCGCATCCAATGATCCAGGTGCTCCCCGCCAAAGCGCGACTGCATATAGGTTCGTGCAGCGTCACGTTCGCGCTCGATTATGACTCTGCGCCCCATTTTTCCTTTGGAGGACAGCCCGCGATTCCAGGCAGAAGGCATGTCGTCCGCATGGGTACAGGTCCAAGCATGCATCCACAGCCGCAGTGCAGCGGCCCTGGTATCAGGCTGGCCTTGATGCCCGCCTTCGGCGGGGCGTGGGGAAGCGGCAATGGCTGCGGGGGCGATGCCGGGGATTTGCAGCCGACGCAGGAGCGCGGCAATCGTGCCGCCCTTGCCGCTGGCCGCGTCGAGATACAGGCCCTTAGCTGGATTGATCTTGTAGGAGCAATGGCCCGTACCATCACAATCCGCCTCAATTTCCCGGCCAACGCGGTGAAATTGGATGCCTTTTTGCTCAAGGATTTCAGCAATCTGGTCGGGGGAAAAGGTTTTAATCTTTTTCTTGGGGGTCATAGAATCCCCCCAAACAGATCAAGCTGTTGCCCTGGGCCATAAGGTATCGGCTGCGTGGGCGGTAGGTTATCCCATCGATCCATTGCCCGGCGTGCGTCGTTGCGGAATTTTGCCCGCTGTAGGAGCCGGGTATACGTTTTATGCGCCGCCTGACGGGAGACGCCTATCTGCCTCGCGGCCTCTGCGATGGTTGGGCAGGATTGGATGGCCTGGATTAGCTCACGCTCAGCCCGGTAGCGGGCAACGCCGATTAGATCTACATCTGGCACTGCCTCCGGCTGGGACTGGTCATCGTCGGCCTCAGCCAGGTCAAAATCGGCCACCAGGGCCGCGTCATCGAGTATCTGCCCGCCGATTTTATGCCGCTCCCTCCGGCGGCGGTTGGCAAGCGTGGTGGCAGACAACCCAACCATCTCCGGGGCATGCTCCATCAGCCACAAATCGGCTGCATCTAATTTTGGCTCGGTGGTAGGCGCGTCCGACTTGGGCAAATCGCGCAACGGCATGACACGCGCAACCGATGATGGGACCTCTGGGATTACGGTGATCTTGATTTCGGGAGCGGCGGTCATTGCGTGCCCCCCTTGCCCATGGCCTGAGCAGCAATACGGGGGCGGCCACGAGGGCGTTTTTGCTGGGGCGCTGCTGGCTTGTCCGGCCTTGGGGGCGGAGTCGGACGGGGGGCTTGGCCGATAAACTCCAAATAATGATGGACCGTGAAGCGGGGGCCGGCCAATGTCTGGATTGGCTTGGAGAGCTTGCCTTGCGAAACAAGGTTGTAGATCGTTTGCCGGGCGCAGCCGCCCAAGGCTGCAAAGGCTCCGTAGTCGTAGAGCTGTAGGGGTAGTAGGGATTGCTCCGCCGGATCGTCGGCGGCTAGCTGAGTGTAAAGACTATTGGATTGTTTTTCTGTGAGTAATCGTCGGTGGGGCGGTTCTCCGTCGCCTCCGCTGCCGTCGTCATCATCTGACGATTTTGAGGCAGGCTTGCGAGCGCTTGGGCGTCGGGCAGCATGGCTCTGGCGGCCAGTGCTATTGTTAGCCGTGCGGCAAGCAGTTACATTGATCTGCGTCTGAAAGATACTTGAGAGTCGGTTATTCAACGCGGTATCACGGTCTTTCAGAAAGCTGCGAAAGGCGTCGTTGTATCGCTTTACCCTTTCAGGGGTTGGCGAGTTTGATTCATGCAGTTCGGCTGGGTCGATGCCAATGCGGCTTTCCTCTGCCATCCAATCAGACTTTGCCTGGCTCACAAAATCGCAATAATCACCAAACTCGTCTACCGGCAAATCTTTGTTTAGCTCGTTCAGGATAATTTGCGACAAACCGACTGGCGTATTTATCTCACGGCAAAGGTCAGAAAACCGCTTTTCTAGGTCTGAATAGTTCCACGCTTCCGTGTAGATTTCCTCGTATGCGTCTATCAGTTTGGCAACCAAATCCGATAGATTGGGAAAAGCCGGGTACGATTCGCTGTAAGCATCTGTTATCAAATTGATCTTTTGTGCCTTTTTAGCGTCCAAATCTTTTTTGATTATTTGAGCCGCTTTCTTGATCTCGGCAGGACTGTAATGCTCATGCTGCACCACAATTTCGCGCGCGGCATCCAGAGTTAGGGCCGTCCCTGGCTTTTTTGTTTCCATGCTCGCATCCTCCAGAAAGATAAAGTGGTGCGCGGGTCTGGTCCATCCTACTTTTGGTCCCCCGCGCAGGGGAAGCATGGTGGCACCGCGCACCGAATTAGTATCCCACAGCGCCCAGAGGGATGCAAGCATGTTTCCAAAAAATCTGTTCTTATTCATGATGATGGTATACCATGGGTGAGGGACAAATGAGGGACAGTGCGAAAAGGAAGCATGGGTAAAGGTGAGTAAGGATAGGTAAAGCATTTGCTCTAACATACTGATTTTATTGAATATAGAAATGCGATAGATTCTCAACGGGTTAGATAATAGCAGTTTTTTGGACTCCGAATCCAAAGGTCACAGGTTCGAATCCTGTATCGCGCGCCAATAAAATCAATGAATTATGAAGAACCCAGCCGCGCGCTGGGTTTTTGTGTCCAAAATGTGTCCATACTGTTCCCAAATTGTGTCCAAGCGGGCATTGCATGGTCCTGCCTCTCCCCGAAAATGCTGATTAGCTCCGGGCCACAGCGCTATCTTTGATCAATGGTAACCAATGGCCCGCCTGTCGTTTGGCTCCTGACCCCGATGGCTGCGCATTCCTAGGCAGGCGGCGAGAGATGTAGTCCCTCCCCCCAGCTTTCGTAGTTGATGATCTCCGTCAAGGTGTACTGATAGCCACTCTGCGCAACGGTTTCCTGCAAAACGGCCTGCTGTGGATAATAAGGCGCGCTGCTCGACAGATAGATCGTGCCGCTCGCCGCGCTTATCGATCCGATCGGCAACGCAGCACCCGCTTTATTGAGCTCCATCAATCCCTTTCCATTGACGGTGAAATGAAAAGCCGTCGTTGGAATGCCGCGTATCGATTGGTCCGGCAGTTCGACGACATCCGTCAGATAGGGCTGGATTTTTTGCCAAGGAATGGACTGCGGGACTTGCACCGGGATGACCCCTTGCCGGTAGCCACCACCAGGAGGGGAGGTCCGATACCATGCCTTGTCGCCGATGGTCAGGCTGCTTGCCGTTGCCGAAATCCCCGCGAAAAATTCGGTTTTTGCGGTGGCTTCACTTTCTTTGTTGATTGGATCCACGGCCCCCCAGCCGGTGATTTCTGCAGGCAAAAGCGCGCTGGTGACGCGAATCCGAAAATGAAAAGGGGTCGTCAGGAAATTGGCAATTCCGCTCCGCAGCCTTTCTGGGAGCACGGCTGAACTCCCGCTTGATGATGATGTCGGACCTGCCTCTTGTAGAGGAGAGAGCTCCTGTGCCCGAAGCGGGGTGCTGAAAAGTGAGCCGCACAAAGTTAGCGCTGCTGCGCTCAGGAGCAGGGCATTTGTGCGTCGATTCCGGTGCAGGATCATTTGTACAATCTCTCCAAAATGGCTCTATCCTGAAGTCATGCGCTGCATACTTTCTGTCGATTCTGGCCCAGCACAACGCTGGGACGAAGCGGCTGCGCAGTTCTCCGCCTTGCGCGCATAGCGCTGATCGCGCGTCCTGTCGTGGCAGAGGGAAATACACAAAGCGTGCCAGCACGGATGGCCTGTATTTCTGGGGCTGCGATGCCAAGATCTGTTTCTGATCGGCTACAGCGCATTGTCACCCCGATATGCAATATGTAGAACTCGACTGCTTGATATGGACGAATCCAGGTTGCCTGGCTGTCGTCAAATGGAAACAACCGGGGAGCTATGCTCAACTGGCTTTGTACAGGTGGTTGAGCGTTTTGTAGGCTGATTTCTGGAGCGCGCTGCTGCCGTGGGATGGTGAAAAAGAATGTGTCCCCCTGGGCATTGCTGGGAATGCCCGGGGGTGGTGTGTTGCGGATCAGTGGCTCTCGTAGCCCGCCAGATGGGTGATCCGGTGGCGGAAGACCCAGATCTGATAGGCGTTGTACATGATCATGACGGGTACGAAGCCGGTCATGAACAGGGTCAGGATGGCCAGGTCGTTGGCCGGGTTGCCGCCTGCGGTGATAGTCCAAGTATTGGGAATGATATACGGGAAGTTGGTTGCCCACATCCCGCCCCACATCAAGACCACGATGGCGCCGCACCAGAGCAGGGCCAGAAAATCCCAATGGGCGGCGTGCGCCGACATCATCTTGTAGGCCGAGACCAGAATGGCCAACAACAGGATCAACCAGCCAAACCAGCCGCTGCCCGTCCACTTGGCGGCATCCGGCATGATGGCATAGGACCAGATCAGGGTGATGACGACCGCCGCCAGGGCCAGAAACGAGAAGATCGTCGCCCAGTGATGGGCCTTCTTATAGATCGGATCGTCCTGCTTGAAGCGGGCACAGAGGAACAAGGTGCCGGCCAGACCACCGGCAATGACCGCGCCAATGCCCGTCCAGATGCTGAAGAGGCTGAGGAAGCTCAGCGCATTGCCAGCGAAGTGCGGTACCGTGTTGACGAAGGGGTCATTGGCCACCTGGATGCCTTGCGCATTTCCTTTGGCCATGGGAAAGCCCAGCAGGGTGGCACCCAGGGCAATGCCAGCAAAGAACGCGGCCACCAGGCTACCGAGCCCGAACATGGTGCCCCAGAATTTCTTCGATGTCTTGGCATGGACATGAAACTCAAAGGCCACTGCACGCGAGATGATCCCCCACAGCGCAAACATCAGCGGAATCATCAGATAGTTGAAGGTGGAGCCGTAGACGAGAGGGAAGGCGCCAAAGATGACCCCGCCGGCCACTACCAGCCAGGTTTCGTTGGCATCCCAGGTCCCTGCCATGGAAGACATGACCGCCGCACGGTCATTATCGTCCCGCAGAAAGAGGAGAGAGAAGACCCCGGCACCGAGATCGGCACCGTCCAGCACGATATAAATGATGAAAAACAGTCCCAGCAGAATCCACCAGAAGGTGCTGAGCGCACTGTGGATTCGCAGAATATCACTTAGATGATCCATGATCGTTGTCCTTTTGCATCAGGGAGGCAAAGCGCAAGGCCTTACCTCCGATAGACGGGTTCAGAGCTTGTTCAGGGTAGGCTTGGCAAAACTCGCCTGGGCCAGGCCGCCGCCGGAGGATTCCGCAGGCGTAGAGCCCACCACCGGGCTGTGCAAATCCGGTCCCTTCTGGATGATGCGGCTAAAGAAGTACCACGCCCCGCCCCAGACCATGAATTCAAAGACAATATAGCCCGCGAACCACAGAGCTTCGGCGGAGACCCCCATGTGGCTCACCCCCTGCCAGGTCCGCATCAGGCCATAGACAACCCAGGGTTGGCGGCCAATCTCGCGCGTCCACCAGCCCGTCCATACTGCCAGGTAGGGCAGAAACCCGCTGAAGACCAGCAAGCGCAGGAAGCGGGGATGGCGGCGGAGCTTCTCTGCCGTCAGTTCCCCGCGGATGCGCAGCCAGTTGCCCCACAGAGCCATCAGAAACAGGAAGAAGCCGATGGTCACCATGAGTCGGAAGGCATAGAAGGGCACCCAGACATCCGGACGGTCATTGGGCGCGAACTGATCCATTCCCGCGACTTTGCCATTCAAGGTGTGGGTTTCCAGCAGACTCAAGACATGCGGGATGGTAATGGCAAAGATATTGCCATCGTTTTGTGCATTGGGAATGGCAATGATATGCCAGCCGGAGTTCACCCTTCCATCTGGCAGATAGGTGTGATAATGCCCTTCCATCGCCGCCAGCGAAGTGGGTTGATCGACCGCCACTTCGCGCCCCAGCTCATCGCCAATGAAGATCTGCAAGGGAGTTATCACCAGCAGCGCGAGGAGCGTTGGCTTGAGCAGCGTAGTGAAGAGATCCGCGTGGCGATTCTTGAGAATGAACCACGCCGACACCGCAGCAAAGAAAAAGAGCGCGAGCTCCACGGTGGCGATCCACATATGCGGAAAGCCGATATCGAAGTTGGGATTGAAGATCGCATGCCACCAGTTGGTCACCTGGAAGAGACCATCTTTCAGCACGATCCCCCGGGGCGACTGCATCCAGCCATTGGCCACCAGGATCCACATGGCCGAGAGGCTGGAAGACAGGGCCACATTGAAGGTGGAAAACAGGTGCATGCCCTTGCCGATCTTGCCCCAACCAAAGATCATTAGACCAATGAAGCCGGCCTCGTACATGAAGGCGGTAATGGTTTCAAAACCGAGGATATTGCCAAAGAAGGGACCAACGGCCTGGGAAAAGGGCCCGTAGAGAATGCCGAAAGCCATCTCCATGGTGACCCCGGTTGCCACGCCGGCGCCAAAGTTGACGATAAAAAGCTTTTCGAAGAAGCGTTGCAAGCGGTACCACTTTTCGTTCCCCGTGCGCAGCCAGGCCACTTCCAGAAAGAAGAGCAGCCAGGACATGCCGATGGTGACCGGCGTCCAGAGAATATGCATGGACGTGATGAAGGCAAAGTCCAGGCGGCTGAGCATTATCGGGAGTGTATTCTCGATAATCATAAAAACTCCTTATCTTGTAAGCGATGTGAATCGCGGCAAGCCTGATTGGCTTGCGGCTGTAGAAGCACTCTCTGTACCTGACAAAAGCGGTAAACTATGTTCTAATAAAAATATATAGTTATATGATATTTCATCAGAAGGTCTCCTCCCTTCTGGTCCAAATCAACCGCACGCACTGGTTTATATCAACCTTTCTGGTGTATTTGCACCGCGGCTGCCGCCGATCAATTTCATGAAACTCTACGATTTATTTTCGCGGATGGTATTGGCAGAGTGGCCATTCAAGTTCTCGCGTTCTGTGCCGTTACTGAGCCATAGATAGACTTGATCAGCAGGATTGTTATGCACGAGGCAACAGAAAACAGCGGTGAAGTGCTGGAGACAGTCACCAGCATCCTGACCCGGCAGCTCGCCCTCAGCCGTGAACAGTTGGAGCAAGCCATCACCGATATTGTCGGTCGCTTCACCAGCCTGCACCGTCGCTTGAGTGAAGCGGTGCTTTCTTCCCAGGGTACATCCGGCGAAGAAGGCGCCGCGGAAGCGAGGCAGCGTTTTCGCGAAACGGAAACCGAATTGCAAATGATCCTGCGCCATATCGAAGCTTCGGTGCAGCAGCATGAAGCCAATCAGGCGACCATTTCCGCCCTTATGCAGCAGGTCAATGTCCTGGAACAAATGGCGCGAGAGGTGGGAGAGATTGCTGCGCAAACCACGCTCCTGGCCCTTAACGCGGCCATCGAAGCTGCCCGTGCCGGCGAACAGGGGCGCGGCTTCGCGGTGGTGGCCGACGAGGTGCGCAAGCTTTCCTCTCGTTCCAAGGAAAGCAGTGTGGCGATGGCCGAGAATGTCAAGGAAATCGTCAAGGTCATCCGCCAGGTCGTTGCGGCGGCAGGTAAATCCATCGAAGAAGAAAGAACTTTCCTGAAAAATGCGCGGGAATCGACGCGCAACGCCCTGGATCGTGTCGAGCAGATGACCGAAGAGCTCTGCACCTCTCAGGCCAGACTACAACTGGAGGGAACGCAAATCGCCGGGGATATGGATCAGCTTCTGGTCACTCTGCAATTTCAGGATCGCGTCAATCAGATTCTGCAGCACGTCGAAGAAGGTCTGGCTGAATTGCCGCGACATCTGCACCCCAGGGAAAGCCTGCAGAGCGTCCAAGACTGGCTGCAGTCCATGGAGAATCGCTACAGCACGGCCGAAGAGCGGGCCGCCCACCGCAATGAAGGTGTCGCGACCGCTGGCGGTGGCGACGACATCACCTTTTTTTGAATCCAAGGGATAGCGCAATGGCAAAAACGATTTTGATAGTGGATGACTCGGCCTCCTTGCGGCAGGTGGTACGTATTGCCCTGGAGGGGGCGGGGTACGAGGTGCTGGAGGCTGGTGATGGTGTGCAGGGTCTCGCCCAGCTGCAGGCCGCCCCTCGCGTTCATCTGATCATCAGCGACGTCAACATGCCCAACATGGATGGGATCACGTTTCTGAAAAATATCAAACAACTACCCAACTACAAGTTCACACCGGTCATCATGCTGACCACGGAAAGTGGCGACGAGATGAAACAGGAAGGCCGCGCCGCAGGTGCCAAGGCCTGGGTCGTCAAGCCCTTTCAGCCACAGCAGTTGCTGGCGGCCGTTGCCAAGCTGGTATTGCCCTGAGCATGGAAATCCGCGAAGAACGTCACGGCGAACAGCTGCAGCTTGGGTTGCAGGGTAATCTGGATATCTATGCCGTTGCGCAGTTGCGTGAACGTTTGCTTTCCGCTTTGGCGTCCGCGCACACCCTCGATATCGATCTGCACCAGGTGGAGGAAATCGACGGCGCTGGTCTGCAATTGCTCCTGGCCCTGAAGCGGGGTGCCAGCGAACAGGGTTGCCAATTGTCCCTGAGTAACCACCCTCCTGCGGTCGTCGAAGCCATGGAACTCTGTCGCCTGTCGTCCTTTTTCGGTGATCCGATTCTATTGCAGCGTGAGCAAGCATGATGATAGATATCGATCCCGCGCTCCAGGGCGCCATGGAAACCTTTTTCGAGGAAAGCCGCGATCTGCTGCAGGAGATGGAGCAGATCCTGCTCGGCGTCGAAACCCATGGTCTGGAGGCCGAGCAACTCAATGCCCTGTTTCGGGCCGCGCATACCATCAAGGGCTCAGCCGGACTCTTTGGTCTGGATCCTTTGGTACGTTTTACCCATCGGCTGGAAAACCTGCTCGACCGCATCCGTGCCGGGCAGCAGGCCTTCGCTGCCGAACAGATGGTTCCCTTGTTGCTCGCCTGCGCCGATCACCTCGGGGCGTATCTTGCGATGCTACAGGGGGCAGAGCCCTTTCAGCCCGACTTTCTCGCCGAGGACGTGCGTCTTCTCGAAGCCCTGGAGGCGGTGCAGCAACCCCAGCCAGAAGGAAGTCGCCTGCCAGCACCGGTAAGTAATCGCCCGGCGTCACCTGTGGTGCAACCGGCAGATACTCCTGCCCCAGCAGATCAGCCGCAGGCCTCTCAACCTGCCAGCTGGCATATTTCTTTGCGCTTTGGCGTGGACACCTTTCGTGACGGCATGGACCCGCTGTCCTTTCTGCAGTACCTACGACAGATGGGAGAGATTCTGGGTCTGGTCACCCTGACCGATCAATTGCCCAAGTTTGCCGAGCTGGATCCTGAAAGTTGCTATCTGGGTTTCGAGATCGCCTTTGCCAGTACTGCCAGCAAAGCGGAACTTGCTGCCGTCTTCGATTTTGTCAAAGACAGTTGCACGCTCCACATCTTGCCCAGTCATGATCGTCTCCCGGAATATCTGCGGATGATCGAGTCCCTCCCCGAAGCCGATCACAAACTGGGGGAGATCCTGGTTGCTGTCGGTTCCCTCACTCCCGAGGAGCTGCAGCAAGCCCTCGGGCAGCAACGGGAGGAAGAAGATCGCAGTGGTCAACATCATCCCTTGGGGGAGATTCTGGTTGCCTCTCAGATGGTCCAGGAGCCGCTGGTCCAGGGCGCCCTCGCCAAGCAACAGCAACAACGGGCCCAGCGGCAGATGCTGCGCATCCATGCCGAGGAGCTCGATCAACTGGTCGATCTGGTGGGCGAACTGGTCATTGCCAGCGCAGGCAATCGCCTGCGTGCCCAGGAAGAAGAGCGTGAACTCAGGGTGGAGGCGGCGGTGCAGGTCGCACGTCTGGTCGAGGAGATCCGCGATCGTGCCCTGCATTTGCGCATGATCGAGGTGAACGAAATCTACCAGCGCTTTCCGCGCGTGGTGCGCGATACCGCCAAGCAGTTGGGTAAGGACATTCGCCTGGAGATTCGTGGAGAGCAGACGGAACTCGACAAAAGCATGGCGGAAAAAATTGTCGATCCCCTCATGCATCTGGTGCGCAATGCCATGGATCATGGCATCGAGCCTGCAGCAACGCGGCAGGCTACTGGCAAGGATCCGCAGGGACGCATCCTGCTCCAGGCGCGCCACGATGCCAGTGGCATCCTTATCGAGGTCCAGGACGACGGCGCCGGTCTGCAACGCGACAAGATCCTGCGCAAGGCGATCGAGAAGGGCCTGGTGCAGGAAGATCAGAAACTGAGTGATGCCGAGGTATTTGCCCTGATCTTCGCTCCGGGGTTTTCCACTGCCGAGAAAATCAGTGATATCTCCGGACGGGGCGTGGGTATGGACGTAGTCAAGCAGAACATCGAGTCCATCCGCGGAAGCATCGACATCGAGAGCCAGCCCGGCCAGGGTACCACCATTCGCATCCGCCTGCCGCTCACCCTTTCCATCATCGACGGCTTTGTGGTGCGGATTGGCAAGGGCCTCTTCGTGATTCCTTCTGACGCCGTCGAGGAGTGTCTCGAGTACCCGCAAGTCGAAGCGGCGGGATATCTGCAATTGCGCGGTCAGCCCCTGCCCTTGCTCGATCTTGCGGCGATGTTCCAGGTAGAGCAGGACGCCGGGAGCCGACGCAATGTCATTGTCGTGGGGCAGGGCTCCGAACGTATCGGGGTGCTGGTCGGCGCCATTCTGGGCAATCAGCAAACGGTCATCAAACCCCTGGGACGCCTTTTCGAATCCTTACCCGGCATCTCGGCGGCCACCATTCTGGGCAATGGTGAGCTCGCCCCGATCCTTGATATTGCCCACCTACTCCAACACCACACCCGGCCTAGCCGCACGGCCCAGCCGACGAGTTCTTCATAGGAGATCCAATGATGTTTGCAAATCTGCGTATCGGTGTGCGGCTCAGCCTCGCCTTTGCACTCTTGATCATCTTTCTGATAGCAGTTGGCGGTACCGGCTGGTGGGGCGCGCAGCGGCTCAAAGGTGATCTGGAAACGGTTACCGGAACCGTTGCCACGAATGTCGATAAAATCAACTCCATCATGCTGCATGTCGGGCGGATGAAGGCCGACTTTAATCTGGCGTATGGTTTGCCCGCGCAAGCGGCCCAGGCATCCGCCCAAATCGCCCAGATCGACAAGCAGATTCGACCATTTTACCCGTATCTTGAGAAAACCCTGATCAGCCCGGAAGCGCGCACGGATCTGCGCGAATCTCAGGCGACCTACGATACCTTCTATCGTGCCGAGCAGCGGTATTTACAATTGCTCCTCGCTGCCGACCAGGATCCCAAGACGGAAACCCAGGCGATCAATGCAGCCAATGATTTCTTCAATAGCCAGGTCACTCCCGCAGAGCGGCATCTGTACGCCGTCAATCATCAGCTACGCAGCCATGCAGCGAGCACCTTGGTGGCCAAGCGGAAACAGGGCGCAGCGGACGCAGAGATGGTCAGTACGGTAACCGTGCTCATCGTCGTGCTTGCCATCATTGCCAGCATTCTGATCGCGTGGGGATTGTCGCGCTCCATCACCCGTCCGCTCCTGGAAGCGGTACGGGTATCTGAGCGGGTCGCCGAGGGGGATCTCAGCGTGCAGGTCCAGCCGCGGGGCAAGGACGAAACCGGACGTCTGATGAGCGCCATGCAGGCCATGGTAAAAAATCTGACCCAGATCATTGGCGATGTCCGTGCGGCCGCCGACAACCTGTCCAGCGCCTCGGAAGAGGTCAGCGCCACTTCCCAATCCCTGTCCCAGGCGGCCTCGGAACAGGCGGCCAGTGTCGAAGAAACCTCCGCTACCCTGGAGCAGGCGGCTGCTTCCATCAAGCAGAATGCGGAAAATGCGCGGGTCACCGATGATATCGCCACCAGCGCGGCAAAAGAGGCGCAAAGAGGTGGTGAGGCGGTCAGTCAGACCCTACAGGCGATGAAGGACATTGCCGAGCGGATAGGTATCGTCGACGATATCGCGTATCAGACCAATATGCTGGCGCTGAATGCCGCCATCGAAGCGGCGCGGGCCGGAGAACACGGCAAGGGCTTTGCCGTGGTCGCCGCTGAGGTGCGCAAACTGGCGGAACGCAGTCAGATCGCGGCACAGGAGATCGGCTCTCTGGCCAGCGGCAGCCTCAAGGTCGCCGAAAATGCCGGCCAGGCCCTGGAAGCACTGGTGCCCGCGATTGCTAAAACCTCGGACCTGGTACAGGAAATCAACGCGGCGTCCAACGAGCAGGCCGCCGGCATCGACCAGATCAATGTGGCCGTGGGGCAGTTGAATCAGGTAACGCAGCAAAATGCCTCGGCCTCCGAGGAGTTGGCGGCGACTGCCGAAGAGATGAGCGGGCAGGCAGGACAGCTGCAAGAGCTCATGGCCCGTTTCCGCCTGGATAATGAGGCGCAGCGTCAGGGGCGCAAGTCGGCCAAAGCACCGGCGAGCGAGCACGGCGTCGCGCACCTGCCCAAGGGCACGCCAAGCATGGCAGCGTCCGAAGAATTCGTACGCTTCTGAGGAGGGCACAATGGCACAGGTCCCTGCTACTACCGGCGAGCCAGCGACGAGCAGCGCCGGACAGTTTTTGATTGTGCAGCTGCAAGAAGAAGCCTTCGGTCTGGACATTACGGTGGTGCGCGAAATCATTGCCTATGTGGCGCCGACACCGGTCCCGATGATGCCGAATTTTGTGCTGGGCGTCATCAATCTGCGTGGGCAGGTGGTGCCTGTCATCGATATGGCTCGTCGCTTTGGCCGCAAGCCAACCACTATTTACAAGCGCAGCTGCATCATCATTCTGGATTTTTCGGACGACGGGCAACGCCAACGTATTGGCATCGTTGTCGATGCGGTCAATGAAGTCATCGAGTTCTCTGCGCAGCAAATCGAGGTGCCTCCCCAATTCGGCACGGGACTGCGCACCGATTTTCTGCGCGGAATGGGAAAAATCGATGGTCGATTCATTGTGCTGCTGGAAATGAAAAAGGTGCTTTCCCTGGAGGAAATGGCGCAATTGGTAGCTCTGCGTGGCACGGAAATCGAACCGGATGAGCAAACCGTCTGATTCTGCGGGTGTTGTTCCCACCCTCCAGGAGTATCAAAAATTGCAGCAGTTTCTGTTTTCCCAGGCGGGTATTACCTTAGGGCCAGGAAAGCAGGCCATGCTCGCGGGGCGTCTGGGAAAACGGCTGCGGGCACTCAATCTGCCCAGCTTTTCTGCCTACTTGCAGCATCTCTCCAGTGATGCTGCAGAGCGCCAGCTGGCCGTCGATCTACTCACCACCAACGAAACCTATTTTTTCCGGGAACCGAAACATTTTGCCTTTTTGAGTGAGATCGCAATTCCGGAGTTCCACGCACAACAAAAGGTACGTATCTGGAGTGCTGCCTGCTCCTCGGGGGAAGAGCCCTATAGTATCGCGATGGTGCTGGCGGAAAGACGTGGCCCGCGACCTTGGGAAGTTCTCGGTTCAGATATCAGCCAAAGCGTTTTACAGAGCGCCCGCGCTGGCCAATATCCCCTCGCGCGAGCCGAGAAAGTCCCGCGTTCCTATCTGCAACGTTTCTGCCTCAAGGGCATTGGTGCACGGGAGGGAACTTTACAAATAGATGCAGCTCTGCGGCAGCGCGTGCAATTTCAGCAAATCAATCTAATTACCGCGCTGGGGAGCGGGGACGATTTCGATATGATTTGGTTGCGGAACGTTCTTATTTACTTTGATACCGAGACAAAGGTAGCGATTTGTCAAAAGCTGTTACAAAAACTGCGACCGGGGGGCTATTTTCTGGTGGGGCATTCGGAAAGCCTGCAAGGCATGATCGGTGGGCTGGAGATGGTGCAGGCCGCCGTTTATCGCAAGCGATGAATGCACAGCGGGAAATTTTTCTGCAGCCGGGGGATTGGCACTTTGGCGGGCCCGACTTGGTGCTTCGTACTTTGTTAGGCTCCTGTATCGCCGTGACCTTGTGGCATCCGCAGACACACAGGGGCGGCATGTGTCATTTTCTGCTGCCGCGGCGTTCTGGTGTCTTGGACGGTCGCCTGGATGGCCGGTATGGGGAAGAGGCGATCGCTGCTCTGCTGCGCGCATTGCAGCAGCAGGGAAGGCGGGCAAGCGAGTTTCACTGCAAGATTTTCGGCGGCGGCAATATGCTCGGCGGCAATGCCAAGAAGGACTCGATGGCTAGTGACGACCAATGCAGCGATGTCCCCTGTCGCAACATCCGCGCCGCCAGCACGCTGGTACGCGATGCCGGTTTTGATCTGCAGGGCGTACATGTGGGCGGCGCGGGGCATCGCAACCTCTCTTTTTATCTTCATTCTGGGGAGGTGCTGTTGCGTTTTGTCGGCAATGATGCCCAGATCTGGCGAAAGCCCCAATGAATCCTATCCGCGTTTTTATTGTGGACGACTCGGCGGTGGTCCGGCAGATACTGCAAGCGGCCCTTGACCAAGATCCCGGCATACAGGTGCAGGGAACGGCGCAAGATCCCCTTTTTGCCTGGCAGCGTATTCAGGGGCAATGGCCCGATGTCCTGATCGTCGATATCGAGATGCCGCGCATGGACGGCATCAGCTTTCTGCGCAAGATCATGGCCGAGCATCCCCTGCCGGTACTCATCTGTTCGAGTCTGGCCGAGTCGGGCAGCCAAGTTGCCATCGATGCCCTGGCCGCCGGTGCGGTACAGATCATCACCAAGCCGCAGTCCGGTGTGCGGGAGTTTTTGCAGAAGGATGCGCCGGCGATCATTCAGGCGGTCAAGACCGCGGCGCGGGCGCGGGTGCGAGCCCTGCCGCAAGCCAGCGCAGCAGCGAGTCCAGCCAAAACCGCAGCAAGTTCTGGCCTGCAATTACTCGCCCAGCGCAGTACCGAAAAGGTCATTGCCATTGGTACCAGTACCGGCGGCACCCAAGCGCTGGAGTTCGTCTTGCAGCGATTGTCTGCCACCCTGCCAGGGCTGGTGATCGTCCAGCATATGCCGGAAAAATTCACTGCCGCCTTTGCAGCGCGGCTGAACTCGATCAGCGCCCTCGAGGTACGCGAGGCCCAGGACGGTGACCGAGTACTGAGCGGCAGGGCACTGATTGCACCGGGGGGAAAACATATGCGTCTGGCGCGTTCAGGTGCGCAATTTATCGTACAGGTCTTCGACGGGCCGCTGGTGAAGCACCATCGGCCCTCGGTAGACGTGCTTTTCCGCTCGGTGGCCGAGGTGGCCGGGCGCAACGCCTGGGGCGTGATCATGACCGGTATGGGTGACGACGGCGCCCAGGGCCTTGTCACCATGCATCAGGCGGGGGCCCATACCCTCGCCCAGGATGAAGAGAGCTGCGTGGTCTTTGGCATGCCCAAGGAGGCCATCCGACTGGGTGGAGTGGACGAAATTTTGCCTCTCGAACAAATCCCGCAGCGGCTACAACAGCTGATTGGAGCAGGACATGACGCCAGAAGCTGAGGCTGAACTTTCTCCTGCGCCTGGAGCGTCCAGTCCAAGAGCCCATGAAGATCCCTTCCTGCGGCGCAGCCTGTCGGTCTATGGTGCCTGGACGTTTCTCTCCGTGTTGCTGGTTGGTGCCACGCTGCTGATTGCTTGGCAATGGCAGACGACATTACGGGAAAAGACGGCCACAAGAGCCGAGCAACGTGCCCAAAACGACCTGGAGCGTATGAGCGATCTGTTACATGTGATGCTGCAGATCCACGCCCGTGAGCTGCTCCCGTTGACCGCCTCTGACCGGTTAGGACAGAGCGCTGCAGCGCTGGAAGCTCAAGCCCATCCCTACGTTTCCAAGCTCTCTTGCTCGCGCTTTCAGGCCCCACTAGCTTTCCGACTGCCGGGCTGTATTCCGAAAAACACCTCTTTACTGGGATCGCAGTTCTCCTGCCACGCAGGTTTGCCGCAACACCAATCCGATGGCTATCTGCAGATTCCTATCCAGGTATGGAATCAGTTCACAGAGCGCGCCTGCACTGCCGAGCTTCTCTTTCGCAGCCCACCTTTGCAGGATGCGGTAGCTTTCACGCTCTACGCTGGTTCGCAACCGGTTGCTACCTGGAAACGGGGTTTCTGGGGTCCGGCAGAATCGTTATCGGGCTGGCGCAGCGCGCAGACGGGAGTAGCTGGTACGCCCTGGACTCTGCGCGTGTTCTGGCAACCGGTTCTGCCCGCGCAAATAACAGGGGCATTGGCGCGACAGGTCTGGGGTAGCGCGATCCTGGTTGCCAGCGAAGTCTTGATGGCGCTGCTTATCCTGTTTTGGCTCTATCGGCGAGACATGAATCTGCGCTTTCGCTGGGTTCAGGAGCAGATACGCGCGCAGATGCTGGAGGACTCCTCTCTGCTCAGCCTCTTCCAGCACATGGTAAAACTCAGCGTGCATGCCACCCGTGCCCACGCGGCCTACGTGGCCGCTCCCGATGAAGAGCAGAAGCGCCTGCGCGTGGTAGCCATTTGCGGTGTAAATGATCAATTACGCGACGCGTTGCGCAGTCTCCCGCTACCGTTGGATGGGAGTGCCCCCTGGGGACAGCTCCTTCCGGTTCTCGCCTTCCTGCGTCGGCAACGGGTGGATCGCCACAGCCCGCACGTCTCCGGTGTCTGGGCCCAGGCTTGCGCCCAATACCCGGTCCTGCGCGGCCTGCGCGAGGTGATCGTCTGGCCTCTGCTGCAGGGACCAACGCATCCACCCTTGGGAGTCTTCGCCCTGGAAATCCCGCGTCTGCAACGGCGATTCTTCGGGAAGGACCTGGTAGAGCGCTGGGATCAGATTGCAAATGATCTGGAGCGCTTCGCCCGTTCCCAGCTCGAAGCGGAAGAACAGTACCGTCTCCTGCACTTCGATCCACTGACCAGTCTACCCAATCGCCAGCACTTTCTACACCTTGCTGAGCGGACTTTGGGCAAGGAGGCAAGCCCTTGGCTAGCGGTTCTGGATCTCGATTATTTCAACGAGCTGAACACCATCCACGGGGATGGCGAGACCGATCGCTGCCTTGAGGAAATTGCCGGGGAAATTCGGCAGGCCTTGCCTGCGGATGCTCTCCTTGGCCGCATTGGTGGTGATGAATTTGCCATACTGCTCGACGTCGCCCAGACGCCTGCGGCTGCCAGCCGTCAGATTGCCGCGGCCATCGCCAGGGCAGGACACAGGGTTCTGGGCAGCCATCTGACTGCGTCTTTGGGCTGGGCCCAGAGTGCTGAAAATACTGCACAGGTTTCCGAGCTCTTCCATCAAGCCAGCGAGGCTCTGGCGCAAGCCAAACTGGATGGGCGCAACACTTGGCGTGAATATGAAGGTTTCGTCCGTAATCGTGCCGCCCGTCGGCTGCACGTGCATCGCTACTTCGAACGCGCCATCGAGACCGACGAGCTGGCCTTCTTCCTGCAACCCAAGGGTGATCTGCTGAATCAGCGCATCAACGGTTGCGAAATGCTGGTCCGCTGGCGCAAGCCCCAGGGGGGCTGGCTGGGGCCTGGGAAATTCATGCCCTATGTGGAAGAAAATCCCCGTCTGATTCGTGCCCTTGGTCGCTACGCTCTCGGCGAGGCTTGTCGGCTGCGCCAGGAGCTGGGGCGCAAAGGTCTCGATGACTGGTCCATCTCCCTGAATATCGGTGCGCGCCACTTTCTGGCTCCGGAATTCATCGATGATCTTCAGGAAGTCTGTCCCGACGGCCAGGGACTGGTCCTGGAGCTGACCGAGACCAGCGGCATTTTGGGACGGGGTCCGATTCGTTCGGTCATGGAGCACTGCCAGGAGCTGGGCTACCAATTGTCCATGGACGATTTCGGGACCGGGTATTCTTCTCTACTCTCTGTGGCCCAGCTTCCCTTTGACGAGCTCAAACTGGACCAGAGATTCATTCGCCAATTTCGCCATGAGCTTGCAAACTTTAGTGTCGCTGGTGCCGCCCAGTTGCTCAGTCGCCTAGCCGGCATGCGCCTGGTGGCCGAGGGTATCGCCGCCCCCGAAGAGCTGCGCCTATGGCAGGCCATGGGTGGACGCTATCTGCAGGGCTACCTCCTCGCACCACCCTTGCCCGCAGCGGCCTTTTTCACTTGGTACCACTGGCTGATGCCGTCCCTGCTCCATGGCACCCCGCCAGTTGCCCTGCGGGATCTGGATATTCTCTGGGAGCAGCAACAACATTGGGTGTAAAAGCCTCCGCCAGCGACACTCGGTTTTGCATCAGTTCGCCAAGGCAAGCATGAGTTGGTTCAGGCGGGCGACAAAGCTGGCGGGATCCTCCAACTGCCCACCCTCCGCCAGGATCGCCTGGTCGAGTAAAAGTGCGGACCATTCGCCAAAGCGGGTCTTGTCCGTCTCTTTCTCGATGCGTGCCAGCATAGGATGCTGCGGGTTGATCTCCAGGGTGGGCTTGCTGCTCGGCATCTCATGCCCGGCCTGCTTGAGCAACTGCTGCATATACAGGGCCATATCGCGCTCCCCAAGGACGATACAAGACGGCGAACTGGTGAGGCGATGGGAGACGCGGACCTTTTCGACGCGCTCACTCAAGGCCTTTTGGATGCGCTCGACCAAGCCCTCGGCGGCCTTTTCGGTTTCCTCTTGGGCCTTTTTCTCTTCTTCCGTTTCCGTCTGGCCCAGATCCAGGTCGCCCTTGGCGGCCGAGACCAGGGTCTTGCCGTCAAATTCGTGCAGGTGACTGGTCAGCCACTCGTCTACGCGGTCACTGAGCAGTAATACCTCGATGCCCTTTTTGCGCAACAGCTCCAGTTGCGGACTGTTCTTCGCCGCCAGGAAAGAATCGGCAGTGATGTAGTAGATCTTGTCTTGGCCTTCCTTCATCCGCCCTACATAGTCGGCCAGGGAGACGTTCTGCAGCTCGGTATCGCTATGGGTACTGGCAAAACGCAGGAGCTTGGCAATCTGCTCGCGATTGCTGAAATCCTCGCCCGGACCTTCCTTCAAGACCCGCCCGAACTCGTTCCAGAACTTTTGGTATTTTTCCGGGTCTTTTTCCGCGATCTCTTCCAACAAGCCTAGAATGCGTTTGGAGGCCCCGGAGCGCATCTGTTCGATAGTGCGGTTGCCCTGCAGGATTTCGCGCGAGACGTTCAGGGGCAGATCACTGGAATCGATCACCCCGCGCACGAAGCGGAGGTAGCGCGGCAGGAGCTGCTCGGCATCGTCCATGATGAAGACGCGCTGTACGTAGAGTTTGATGCCATGGCTCTGCTTCTGATCCCAGAGATCGAAGGGAGCCTTGGCCGGGATGTAGAGTAGAGAGGTATATTCCAGGCGGCCTTCGACGCGATTGTGCACCCAAGCCAGAGGCTCGCCAAAATCGTGGCTGACGTGTTGGTAGAATTCCTTGTATTCCTCCTCGCTGATCTCCGACTTGGGGCGCTGCCACAGAGCCGAAGCCTTGTTGACGGTCTCCCATTCCTCGCTGGGTTTGCCGTCTTCCCCAAGCTTGCGCATGCGGATGGGCAGGGGGATATGGTCGGAGTACTTCCCGATAATGGAGCGCAGACGCCAGGAGTTGAGCAGGTCTTGGCGTTCGTCTTCGCGGATGTGGAGGATGATTTCCGTGCCGCGGGCCGGCAGCTCGACAGTTTCCAGAGTGTAGGCGCCGGTACCATCGGATTCCCAACGGACCCCATGCTGGGGCTCCATGCCGGCGCGGCGGGTGTTCAGGGTAACGCGCTCGGCGACGATGAAAGCTGAATAAAAGCCGACACCAAACTGCCCGATGAGTTGCGCATCCTTTGCCTGGTCGCCGCTGAGGCGCTGAAAGAATTCCCGCGTGCCGGACCTGGCGATGGTACCGATATTGGCAATGACTTCGTCGCGGTTCATGCCGATGCCATTGTCGCGGATGGTGACGGTATGGGCTTCCGGATCGAAATCCACCTCTACCTGCAGTTCGCTGCCGCCTTCCAGCAGCGCTGGATCGGACAGGGCCTCGAAGCGGAGCTTGTCGCAGGCGTCGGAGGCATTGGAGAGCAATTCGCGGAGGAATATCTCCCTATTGGAATAGAGCGAGTGAATCATCAACTGCAGAAGCTGATTGACTTCGGTCTGAAACTGCATTGTTTCTTTTGCTGCTGCCATGTCTTCTCCTGAATTTTCACCATGCGCCATTTCGGCCCTCGCTAGCGAAGATTGGGATGCTCCGCGAAAAAATCAAGGTAGGGGCACCGCGCTGTTGTCGCACCATTGTGGTGCATGGGGAGCGCGAAGGGTTTTCAAGCCATTGTTTTTTCATATAGGCCAAAATGGCCCGCTTTTTGCTAAAAAGAAATCGTCCAAATTGGGGACGATTTGACCTTACAATCAAATAGCTAGTCTAAGGAGCGTTTATGACTCGAAAGGGAGCCTTGGGGGTGGCGTCACTTGCTGCCTCGATCAGTTTTCTCGCCAGTCCCTGGGCCATGGCCGACACGGCCACGCCCTTCAAGGGCGGCGATACCGCCTGGATGCTGACATCGACCGCTTTGGTGTTGTTGATGACGATTCCTGGTCTGGCGCTGTTTTACGGCGGCATGGTGCGGCGCAAGAACATTCTTGCCACCGCGGCGCAGAGCTTTGCGGTGACCGCGCTTATTTCCGTGCTGTGGATGTTCTTTGGCTATTCCCTCGCCTTTACGCCAGGAAATGCCTTCATTGGTGGTACCAGCCGCTTCTTCCTGCACGGCCTCGGCCTGGATAGCGTGAACGCGCTGGCACCGACCATACCGGAATCGGTCTACATGACCTTTCAGATGACCTTCGCCATCATCACCCCTGCGCTCATTGTGGGTGCCTTTGCCGAGCGCATGAAATTCTCGGCGCTGCTGTGGTTCACTGGCCTGTGGTCGCTGCTGGTCTATGCGCCAATTGCCCATATGGTCTGGGGCCCTGGCGGCTGGCTGGGGGGCGATGGCGTGCTGGATTACGCCGGTGGCACCGTGGTGCACATCAACGCCGGTATCGCTGGCCTCGTGGCCGCCCTGATGATCGGCAAGCGGGTGGGATACAAGCACGACAACATGCACCCCGCCAATCTACTCTTCACCTTGATGGGGGCGGCGATGCTCTGGGTGGGCTGGTTTGGCTTCAACGCCGGTTCGGCAGTTGCCGCCAGTGATCGCGCGGGCATGGCCATGGCGGTAACGCAGATCGCAACAGCCGCCGCTGCCCTAGCCTGGATGTTTGTGGAGTGGTGGGCGCGTGGCAAGCCGACGGTGTTGGGCATGAGCTCCGGCGCGGTCGCCGGCTTGGTGGCCATCACTCCGGCTTCCGGCTTTGTCGGCCCCATGGGATCGCTGTGGATTGGTATCGCCGCAGGCATCGGCTGCTTCTGGGCCTCGGTCTACGTCAAAAACTGGCTCAACTACGATGATTCTCTGGATGCCTTTGGCGTCCATGCCGTCGGCGGTATCATTGGCGCCTTGCTGACGGGCGTCTTCGCGGTCGCTGCCATCGGTGGCACGGCGGGCGTTCTCGAGGGCAATCTGCATCAGTTGTGGATTCAGGCAACCGGCGTGGGCATCACCATTGGCTACGATGCTTTGGTCAGCTGGATCCTCCTCAAGATCATTGACTGGGTCATTGGTCTGCGGGTAAGTGAAGAGGCCGAGCGGGAAGGTTTGGACGTCACCCAGCACGGCGAGCAAATCTACATGTAAATGTAGGCAGGTTTGGGTATGGCCTCGGCATCCATCGCGAGGCCATTGCTCAAAATAGTGCACACTTGGGTTTTTGTGCCCCAAAAAAGTGCAAATAACCTATGGCAGGTGCCGAATTCCCTCAGAATGTTCTGGCACGAGTTATGCTTTACCCTTCTAGCAGTATCTCAAATTCGTATTTGGAGCGTATACTAATGAACAGCAAGAATCCTTCGGTAAAAAAATCTCTTACTCATATCGCGGTGGCTCTGACCGGCATCTTCGCTGGTGAGGAAGTCCAGGCAGCACCGCTGAGCCTGCCCGCTCCCTTGCACTTTGATGCAGGGCCATTGGGGGCGCTCAACGCGCAAGGGGTGGCGAGTGCCTATGGCATGTGGCAGGACAATGCCTTTTCCGGATCCGGCACACCGGCCAACAAGACCGCGTCGGCGGATATCAGCAATGGTCTGGTCATGATCTCCAAAACCGACGGCATGTTCCAGTTTGCGGCGCAGGCCGGGGCCTACAATGTGATCACCCTCGGTGCACCCTTTGTCTCCAGCGGAACCTTCACCCAGAATACCTTCGGGGCATTGCCCACGGCCTACGTGGAGTTTGCGCCCACCGATCATCTCAATATTCAGGTCGGTAAGCTCTTCACCCTGATTGGCGCCGAATATACCTTCTCTTATCAAAACTGGAACATCAATCGCGGTCTGCTTTGGGGGCAGGAGAATGCCGTCAATAAAGGTGTCCAGGTAAATTACTCGGCGGGGCCGGTCACTGCGGCGGTGTCTTGGAATGACGGTTTCTATTCCAATCGTTTCAATTGGATGACGGGCATGCTGACCTGGGCGGTGGACAGCAAGAATAGTGTGTTCGTTCAGGCAGGCGGCAATCTTGGACATACAGATTATGTCCATGCGAGTCTGGCGACGGCACCGTTGCAGAATAACGAGACCATCGCGGTAGCGGGATACAGCTACGTGGGTAACAGCTTGTCGGTGACGCCCTATGTGCAGTACACCACCGTCCCCGCGAGCGCTATCCAGGCCCTGGGGGCAGGCTGAGGTGGCCCCCCTGGATTGGACAGCCTGCTGGAGTGATTAAGCTCTGAACCTGTTTCCATGGCGGGTCAGGCCACCAGCCTTTGTAAACCTTCTGCATAGACCACATCGGGTGTTCTGTCTCCCAGAGAGGAGTGCGGTCTTTCGGCATTATACCAGTCGAAGTAGGCTCTGAGGCCAGCTTTCAACTCGGTTCCAGTTTCTGCTGGCCGCAGGTAGACGTGCTCGTATTTGACGGTGCGCCAAAGCCGTTCGACAAAGACGTTATCCAGGGCCCGGCCTTTGCCGTCCATACTGATTCGAATGCCGTGCTGGCGGAGTACAGAGAGGAAGGACTCCGCGGTGAACTGAGCACCCTGATCCGTGTTGAAGATCTCGGGGGTGCCATAGCGGCGTATGGCCTCTTTCAGGGCCTCTACGCAGAAACCCGCGTCAAGACTGTTGGAAACCCGCCAGGACAACACCTTACGACTGAACCAGTCCACTACGGCTACGAGGTATTGAAATCCTCGTGCCATGGGCAGATAGGTCACATCCGCGGACCAGACCTGGTGGGGACGGTCCACCGTCACGCCACGCAACAGATAAGGATATTTTGGGTGCTGGGGATGGGGCTTGCTGGTGTGTGGTCCGGGCGCCACCGCGGCAATGTCGAGGATACGCATGGCCCGGTGTACCGTTTTGCGGTTGACCACGACATTCTCCGCTTTCAGCATCCGATGGATCTGCCGCCTACCCATGAATGGAAAGGCGGTGTAGAGGCGATCGATCGCCCGCAACAGCCCGTCGCCCATCGGCCGAGGATGCGCGCGGTAATAGACCGTACTGCGGGGCACGCCCAAAAGAGCGCATTGCCGTTGCACAGAAACTGGGGTTTGGGCCCGGTCGATCATTTGGCGCCTTTCCCGATCCGAGACATGAGACCGGGCCTGGAGGCTAAAAAATCGCGTTCCATCTCCAGCTGTCCGATCTTCCGATACAAAGCCTGCACGTCCACGGGCTCCTCGGTCCGGGACTTTCCCCGTTCAAAGGCCGTGGCCGCATGCTCCACCAGCTGCCGGCGCCAGGCATTGATCATGGTGGGGTGTACCCCAAATTCTTGCGCCAGCTCGGCCATCGTCTTATCGCCCTGCAAGGCCGCCAGGGCTACCTGCGCCTTGAATTCCGGCTTGTACTGCTTGCGTTTTCCCTTCATCCCTCGACTCCTTTCCTGAAGCCCAGAGCTTAACCCCTTGTCCAACTTTCGGGGGCCACTTCAGGCAGCAAACGCACCAGCACCCTCGGCGCCGCAGTGCTTGCGGACTACAGCTTCACCGATACGGTCTCTCTGGCAGGTCGGGTGGAATATATCAGCAACTCCGGGACGGTGGCGGATGGCTCCGCCAACCTCACCGGTTTCGGTCCCGGATCCCACGCTTGGTCGCTCACCGTGACGCCCACCTATCAGAAGGGCGGTTTCTTTGCGCGCGGCGAACTGGCCTACGTGGCGGCCACCATGCCGGCTGATACCGGAATCTTCGGGAAAAGCGGCCTGAACCAGAGTCAGGTGCGTGGCATGCTGGAAACCGGTTTCATGTTCTAGGGTTTGGCCCACCCCTCGGGCGCGGAGCGTGAGAACTCCGCGCCTTTTTTATTTCGGGCTTCCCTTAGATGCTTCCCTTAGGGCGCCAACTACGCCAGAATCAGCCTCGATAGACCGCGTGACAAAGAGGACTGCTCGATGACCTATTGTTTGGCCATCCATGTCGAAGCTGGGTTGGTATTTTGCTCCGATTCCCGGACCAACGCCGGCACGGATCATGTCAATACCTATTCCAAGATACATGAATTCAGCAAGGCGGGGGAGCGGCATTTTTGCCTGCTCTCGTCCGGGAATCTGGCCACCACCCAAGTGGTGGTGCAGCGGCTGCGGCAGGATCTCGAAACTCCTTCGGCACAGAGCCTGTGGACGGTACCCAGTTTGGCCGCTGCTGCCGACTACGTCGGTTGGCTCAGCGCCGATGTGCAGCGGGTGCAAGCTGGGCGCGACACCGCCAACACGGTCTTCGAGGCGAGCTTTATCTTGGGTGGGCAAATTGCTGGGGAAGCTCCGGGTATCTATCTCATCTATCCCCAGGGCAATTATATCCACGAGTCGGCCGACCATCCTTTCCTGCAGATTGGGGAGATCAAGTACGGCAAGCCGATCCTCGACCGTGTGGTGCAGCCCAGTCTATCCCTCGAAGCGGCGGCTCGCTGTGCCCTGGTGTCCATGAATTCCACCATCCGCAGCAATTTGACCGTTGGTCCGCCGATCGAATTGGGGATCTATCGGACGGACAGTCTGCAGCGCGGAGAGTGTTTGAGCTTGCTCGACGATGATCCTTTTTATAAGGCCATTGCCGATGGCTGGAGTGCCGGTCTGGCGCGCGCCCTCGAGGAATTGCCCCGTTTCCCGTGGGAGGATGCTGCACTATCATAGTGCAAAACCGTCGGTCGTAGCGGTGTAACTGCACCATTTTTGCGCATTCGCGTAGTCGCGCAGGTCAGTAGCTTGTGAAAGTAATCGGCACGCCCCTTGCTAGACATCGCTGAGGGGTATCGAAAGACGATATCTCCACGACGGAGAAAGGCTTGCGGGAGTCAGGCAATGCAAAAGATTCTGTATGCGTACCCGGAAGGAAGTTCTTACGATGAGCTGTTGACTGCGGCAGGAAAGCCGCGTGCCGTCGCCAAGGCGTTGCTCGAGCATTTTGAAAAACTGGGCCCTGAGGCGCTGCGGCAGCGTCAGGAGACTGCGGACACGGCGATTCGTGCCATGGGTATCACCTTCACCGTCTATAGCGAGGCAGGCAACATCGATCGCTCCTGGCCCTTCGACATTGTGCCGCGCACCCTGTCGGCGCGCGAGTGGACGCAGATCGAAGCCGGACTCCGGCAGCGGCTCAAGGCCCTCAATCACTTCATCGACGACATCTACAACGAGCAACGGGTGCTCGACGACAACGTTTTCCCGCGCGAAATTCTTGAAGGCTCCAGGAATTTCCGCGCCGCCTGCCGTGGCGTGCATCCGCGCTTTGGTGCCTGGGCCAATATCTGTGGCTCGGATCTGGTGCGCGATGCGGATGGCACGGTGTATGTGCTGGAAGACAACCTGCGCGTGCCCTCGGGAGTTTCTTATATGCTGGAAAACCGCGCGATCATGAAGCGGCTTTTTCCGGAAATCTTCGCGATGTGTTCGATCCTGCCCGTAGACGATTACCCGGCGCAGTTGGCGAGCATGCTTGCCGATCTCAGCCCACGGCCCAGCGACAAGCCGGTGATTGCGGTGCTGACGCCCGGAATCTACAACTCCGCCTATTTCGAGCACAGCTACCTTGCCCAACAAATGGGCGCCTATCTGGCGGAAGGGACGGATTTCCTGGTCGACAGCGAGGATCGGGTATTTCTGCGCACCATTTCGGGACTACTGCAGGTGGACGTGATCTACCGGCGGGTGGACGATGATTTTCTCGATCCCGAGGTATTCCGTGACGACTCCGTCATCGGCGTTTCCGGCCTAATGCGCGCCTGGAAGCGCGGTACCGTGGCAATCGCCAACGCCCCTGGAACCGGGGTTGCCGATGACAAGGTGGTCTATGCCTTTGTGCCGGAATTCATTCGCTATTACCTGAAAGAAGAGCCGATATTGCCCAACGTTCCAACCTACCTGTGCCTGCGGGATGCGGATCGGGAGTATGTGCTCGCGCATCTCGATGAACTGGTGGTGAAGCCGGCCAATGAGTCGGGTGGCTATGGTATGCTCATAGGCCCCCGGGCTTCTGTGGAGGAACGCCAGCGCTTTGCCGAACGCATCCGCGAGGACCCGCGCAATTATATCGCCCAACCCACTCTGTCGTTGTCCACCGCGCCGACCCTGATTGGCGATCATCTGGAGCCACGCCACCTGGACCTACGTCCCTTCATTTTGCAGGCCAAGGACAGCTACGTGACGACCGGGGGACTGACCCGTGTGGCCATGAATGCCGGCTCCCTGGTGGTGAACAGCTCCCAGGGAGGTGGCAGTAAGGATACCTGGATTGTCGAGGAGGATGTCTGATGCTCTCGCGTGTCGCTGAAAACCTGTACTGGATGGCCCGTTACCTGGAGCGGGCTGAGGACTTGGGGCGCTTCATCAACTCCGCCACCCTGCTGCTGCTCGATTTACCTCTCGGCACCCGCTTTGGCTGGGACATCCTGCTGCAGATCACCGGCGAAGCGCAGCGCTTTCAACAGCATTACGGCCAGCCGAACGAAAAGGCGATCATGCGTTTTTTGATTGCCGACAGTCGCAATCCCAGCTCCCTGCTGTCCTGCGTGCATCAGGCGCGGGAGAATTGTCGTACCTTTCGCGATCTTTTGCCCGGAGAGTTCTGGGAGCGGATCAATTCGCTCTTCCTTTATGTGCAGGATGGTTTGGAAAAGGAAAATATTGCCGAAGATCGGCGGGCACGCCTCGACTTTCTCGAGAATGTCATTGCCCGGCGGCACGCCCTGGTGGGCCTCCTGGTTGGTAGCATGAGTCAGAATGCGGCGTACCAGTTCATCAAGCTGGGCCGCAATATCGAGCGTGCGGATATGGGATCGCGCATTGTCGATGTCGTTAGTGCGGTGATCCCTCCGGAGGATCAGGGCATGCGTCGGACGGTCTATCAAAGTCTTTGGGTGGGCGTATTGCGCGCCATGAGCGCGTTGGAGATGTACCGGCAGCATGTTGGGGTGCAGGTGCGTTCGGCCCGTGCGGTCGAGTTCCTCTTGCGCGACAGCAAATGCCCGCGCAGTGTGCGCAGTTGCCTGACGGATATGGAACTGGCGCTGGCCTATCTCCCCAATGCTGGTATTCCCGCCGAGGCCCTACGCCGCACCCGCCGGCGCCTCGATCAACTGCAGCTCAAGGAGCTGACGCCGGCGGTCTTGCATGAGTATCTCGATCAGGTGCAAAGAGATTTGGGGGTATTGCACCACAGCATCGAGAACGCCTATTTCCGGGTACGGGAAGCAAACGATCCGTACCCACATCCCTCCCCGCAACGCTTTGCACTGCAAGCCTAGCGAGGATCATCATGGCCATACAGGTAGCTCTGTCGCACGTCACCGAGTACCGTTTCGACCGTCGGGTGGGTATGGCCCCGCACATTGTCCGTCTGCGTCCGGCGCCGCACTGTCGGACCCCCATTCTTGCCTACTCCCTGCAGATCGAACCCAAGCCTCATTTTCTGCATTGGCAACAAGATCCCTTCGGCAATTATCTGGCCCGCCTGACCTTTCCCGAGCCTGCACGACACTTCCAGGTAGCGGTGGAACTCATTGCCGAAATGGTTGCCATCAATCCCTTCGACTTTTTCTTGGAGGAGGCAGCAGAGCAATACCCATTCTCCTATGACGCCGAGACCCTGGGCTCTCTGCGTCCGTATCTGGAATGCGAAAGCGCCGGACCTTTGCTGCAGGAATGGTTGGCAGAAGTGTCCCGTGCACCGCAGCCGACGGTCAATTTTTTGGTCGACCTGAATCAGCGCCTGCAGAGCGACATTGGCTACCGAATCCGCATGGAACCCGGGGTACAGGGCTGCGACGAGACCCTGCGTCTGGCCTCGGGCTCCTGTCGCGACAGTGCTTGGCTCTTGGTACAGATTCTGCGGCATCTTGGACTTGCCGCGCGCTTTGTGTCGGGGTATCTGGTGCAGCTGGTTGCCGACGAAAAGCCCATCGCGGGGCCGGCGGGGCCGAGCGCCGACTTTACCGACCTGCACGCCTGGGCCGAAGTCTATCTGCCGGGCGCGGGTTGGGTTGGGCTCGATCCCACCTCCGGCCTTTTTGCCGGAGAAGGGCACATCCCCTTAGCTTGTACCCCCAAACCCAGCGATGCCGCCCCCATCAGTGGCGCCATCGATCCCTGTGAAGTGGAATTTTCGTTTCGCAATGAGGTGCGTCGTATCCATGAGGATCCGCGCGTCACCCTGCCTTACGATGAACCGACTTGGGCGGATATCAATGCCTTGGGGAATAAGGTAGACGCCGATTTACAGCGCTTGGACGTGCGCCTGACCCAGGGCGGGGAGCCCACCTTCGTGGCGGTGGATGATATGGATGCGCCGGAGTGGAATACCTCTGCTCTCGGGCGCGACAAGCGCGAGCGGGCGGAGCAATTGTTGCGGCGCCTGGCTACCCAGTTTGCCCCCGGCGCCCTCTTTCATACCGGGCAGGGCAAGTGGTATCCCGGTGAGCCGTTGCCGCGTTGGGCATTGAGCTGTTATTGGCGCAGCGATGGGGTGCCAATCTGGCGGCAGAGGCAGTTGCAGTGGCAGCCGGGAGCGGCGTCCGTTGTCGCGCCGGCGGATGCCGAACGCTTTGCCCGGCTCCTTGTCCAGCGGTTGGGACTGGCGACGGACTGCCTGAGTCCAGCCTACGAAGATCCTCTCTACCAGCTCTGGCGTGAGGCGCAGCAGCCCAACGATGTCGACTGGTTACAGGTAGAAGGATTGGACGATCCCGCCGCGCGCAGCGAATTGGCCATTGCCCTGTCGCGGGGCCTGCGGACGCCTACAGGTTTTGTGCTGCCGCTTTCCTGGGATTGGCGCAGGAGTTGCTGGCACAGTGCCCCCTGGAAATTCCGCCGGGGTGCGTTGTTCCTGCTGCCGGGAAACTCTCCCTTGGGCTTGCGCTTGCCGTTGTCCGGGTTGCCTTGGGCTGCTGAGCAGGAAATTCAGCCGGAACCCGATCCCTTTGCCGAGCGACCGCCGTTATCCGCCGATATTCATGGAGAGGTGGAGGCCCGCTATTCCACCTGGATGCAGCGACAAGCAGCGCCGCCGGCACCTGCCGATCTGCAGTTACCCAACAAGGTTTGGGTGGAGGTGCCGCATACGGCCTTGGCCATCGAATGGCGCGAGGGCGCGCTGAATGTCTTTTTGCCGCCCTTGGGGGTGCTGGAACATTACCTCGATCTCATCGCCGCGATCGAGGGTACGGCGGTAGAGCTCGGTGTGCCGCTGCGTATCGAGGGATATCCGCCCCCCAAGGACGCACGTTTGCGCAGTTTTGCCGTGACCCCGGATCCGGGGGTCATCGAGGTCAATATCCATCCCTCCACGAGTTGGGAGGAACTGCGGGACAAGACCGAGCGCCTGTATGGCGAGGCCCGGCTGTGCCGTTTGGGAGCGGAAAAATTCATGCTCGATGGCCGGCACACCGGCACCGGTGGCGGTAATCACATGACCCTGGGCGCCGCCTGGCCGGAAGATAGCCCCTTCCTCCGTCGCCCCGATCTCCTCGGTTCCATGCTGCGTTACTGGCAGAATCATCCGACCCTGTCCTATTTCTTCAGCGGCCTCTTCATCGGCCCTACGTCGCAGGCGCCGCGCGTGGATGAAGGGCGTGACACCGCCCTCTACGAACTGGAGATTGCCCTGGCGCAACTGCCGCAGGGCGTGAGTTCGGCACCCTGGCGGGTGGATCGACTGCTGCGTAATTTTCTCGTGGATCTCACCGGCAATACCCACCGCGCCGAGTTTTGCATCGATAAGTTATATTCGCCGGATTCCGCCAGTGGGCGTCTGGGACTGTTGGAACTTCGTGCCTTTGAGATGCCACCGCATCCTCGCATGGCGCTGGTGCAGAGTTTGCTGGTGCGGGCGCTGGTAGTGCGCTTCTGGCAAACCCCGTACCGGGGCCGCCTGCAACGCTGGGGCACCAGCCTCTACGATCGCTGGATGCTCCCCCACTACCTGTGGGAAGACCTGCGCGAGATCTGCGCGGAGTTGCAGGAATGCTCCTATCCCATGGCCCTGGAGTGGTTTGCACCTTTTCTCGAATTCCGTTTTCCGGTTTTGGGCCGGGTGCGCATTCGCGATGTGGAAATCGAGCTGCGGATGGCCCTGGAGCCCTGGCCAGTGCTGGGCGAAGAGGCGACGGGGCAGGGCACGGCGCGCTTTGTCGATGCCTCGGTGGAGCGTCTGCAGGTGCGGGTGACGGGGATGGCAACGGACCGCTATGTGCTGGTCTGCAACGGCCGCCGCTTGCCGCTGCGCGCCACCGGTACCCAAGGCGAGGCGGTGGCCGGCGTGCGTTACCGTGCCTGGCAGCCGGTTTCGGCATTGCACCCCGAGCTGCCTCTCGATGTGCCCCTGGTTTTCGACTTGATCGACACCTGGAATGGTCGCTCCATTGGCGGTTGCACCTACCGGGTCTCACACCCCGGCGGACGCAACTATGAACGCTTCCCGGTCAACGCCTACGAGGCCGAAGGGCGCCGGATCGTGCGCTTTGAGCCGCTGGGCTTCACCCAGGGTTCTTTACAGCCACCGCCGGAGCGTGGCGGCCTGCGGGAATTTTATCCCCATGGCAATCCGCTGGGTTCGCTACAACCGCCAGCCGAATCTCCCAATCCCGACTATCCCTGTACCCTCGATTTGCGCCGCATACGCTAGGCATCAATAATTGGTAGGAAGATAATTTCTCTCTTCTCTTCCTATCACTGGTTGCTTGGCGAGTCACTGTCGCTGTTTGGTGAAACTGTGTTTCTATTCTCTCTCGAGATCATACCATTGATTAATATGAAGATATTGATTAATATTTAGATAATAATATTTATTTTATAGATTAATCTGTAGCGATATGGCTACAAAAAAAGAAGGAAAATCTCTCGGTGCAATATAAAAAATAAATCTGTTCAATAGGTTGAGTGATTTGGCATAGAAAATGCTCCTGAATATATGAAAAGATTCGCAAAATAGTTTTAGTGGTTTCTTTCAAGCTACATTGGTCTGAGTAAGCATGCTTGCCTAGATGCATTTTCTCAGTTGATTTTTGTAAGGTAAAAGTTGTCCATCGGGAAATCTCCGTCTTCTGCTCACGATTCCTGTGAGTATGGGTGACCGATCGAAATCGAATATCAACAGAAAGAAAAACTGGAGGTAATTGATATGTTATATTGGACATTGGTGTTCTTAGTTATCGCGATCGTAGCCGGGTTCTTAGGATTTGCCGGTTTGGCAGGATTGGCTGCGAGCGTTGCCAAGATCATTTTTGTTATTTTTCTTGTCGTGTTCGTGATTTCTTTGATTACCGGGCGGCGTCGCCCGTAGTTTCAAGTTTCACTACGAGTCAGTTGCAAAAGGAGGAATTGTGAAGAATCTGACGGTAACGCTTTTGGTCCTCGCTGGACTCCTGGGTTTGGCCGGATGCTCTGGTGTTGGTGAAGGGCCGGAGGGAGGGCATGACGTGTCTTGGTATTTGCATCATCAGAATCAGATGCAGAAGGAAAGTCATTGGTGTAAAGAGAGTGCAGATCGCTCCAAACTCACTTCCTGCAAAAATGTCAAGGAAGCGGAGAGCCAGGCACTGTCCTATAACGCCAAGAAAACTGTGCAGAGCGTCAAAAACGACTTGTAACCTGCATTGCAGTTTTTACGATGCAGAGGACGGCCTAGTGCGCGGTCCTCTGCATCGTGTGTTTTTTCGATGGTCGCGAAGTCATTGTCTTATTTTCCTAAAAGTGAGGGCATTGAGATATGTGAACTTCTCCAAATCCACAGTGAGTTCTATCTATGATTGCGCGTAGAAAAATTTTTCATATTTTTGTGGCAGCATTTTCTGAGATAGCAATTCTCAGTATTCCTGTCCTGATATACTTGTTTTTTATAATCATTAATGTATATGCTGGAAAAATTTCTGAGTTATCGTTAGAGATGTCTCTAATGTCTATTATTTATTATTCAGATTCGGTATTGGTGGCTAAGCGTATCGAGCATAATACCTGGAATCTGGCAATAAATGTTTGCTTGATTACGTTGATTATATTTTCATCCTCTTTGTTTACCTTGGAGCTTTTGGCAAATGGGACAAAGAATGCTGCGTTGATATTCAAAGGAGGTTCTGGTGCGTACAAAGATATGCAACTTGCTAATTACGCGCTGATTCTTTCAGGCTTCGTGACGAATTTGCTTCTGCGGTGGGTGGCCGATTTTCAACATGAACTACGTCGCATGGCAAAAACGTCAGAAAAGATCGGGTAGCGCACAGGTAGGTGGTAATCACTTTGTGTGCTCTGGCGCCGGGTCGCTCGAAGGGAGGATTTGCCGCCGTTGTTCGGTGAGGATTCGTTCCGCCTTCGCACCGAGATATACATAGACCGCCAAGGCTGCTAGCAGCATCGCGGTAGCGAGCAATAGCAGAACGGCCAGCCAGAGCTCTTGGGGATGGTCCAGGGCAAACTTGAAGACCAGCATCAGCCCCTCGATGGAAACTGCGATGGCAATGGCAGCTATAAAGCGCGTCAGGGTACGACGGGTGCTGCTGTGACGGCGTACATCTTTGCGTAACAGTACTTCTTCTTCGAGTATGGTCTTGGCGAGGTCAAAGACGGCCAGCGCCAGGGTGAAGAGGATGGTGGCCTGAAACGGTGCAGTGAAATCGCTCAAGGGATTTTGCCAGTGCCATAGGCCGCGGAGTGCGGCGAAGCCATGGATGCCCAAAGATGCACTCACGAGTAGCAAGCCGCACGAAAAGAGTGCGTAAAACGCCTTAAAAAAGGGCTCGAAGCTGCGTCGGGTATCGTCTTCCTGTAATAGTGAGAGCGCACGATCGAGCTCGCTGTCCCCTACCAACACGCCCAACAACTCGCCTGTATCGCGATAGATCGGGATGGCAACCGTGACGCAGAAGCGGCTGGTGGCCAAAGAAAGATAGGGTTCTGTAACGATAGGCGCGCCGGCGTTGCGCGCTGATCGGAAGTAGGGACGATGGCTGCGGTCGATGCCGTCGCCACCCCGGGCACTGTGCAGGCGCCGACAGACGACATTGTCTCCGAGTTGAACGCCCTTCGCATCCAGCAGATAGAGAAGGTCGAGGAACCCATGGCTGCGCATGACCTGCGCCAGGGTTCGCCTTCGTTCGGCAGCCGACTGTCGAAACAAGTGAGCACTGGCAACGCTTTCCACTGCGCCAACCATGAGCATGCGAAGCTCCCGCTGTGACTCGTGGAACTGCTCAAAGCGATTCATGGCCCGGACCTCCATGCAAGGACACCTGCAGACCAAGCAAGCAATGCGCCGAGACTTGGCACGCTTAGTGCTAGATACAGGATGATCATAGTCATGGTCACTCCTCCTCGAATGTCTCGGCGGCCCCGGCCGCCTTTTTTATTGCTCCGACGGCTCGAAAAGCCTGCCTTGTGCGTCCGCTTTGCACTATACTGGTGCGATGCTGCCACGGAACTGTGCAAAAAAAGGTAATTCTATTGGCATAGGCTTTGCACTATCTCGGCAAAGACGACATGGGACATTCTCGTGATTCCGATCAAACGTTCGAAGAAAAAAACTGCAAGCCCCGAACCAATGGCGATTCTTGATGGACTCGACGCCGCTGTACTACTGCTGTCCGCAGAGGATGAGGTGGAGTACCTCAATGCCAGCGCCGAGAATTTGCTGCGGGTGAGCGCCAGTGTCAGTCGCGGCAAAGCCCTGGAGTCGTTTTGCGCGACCGCAGAAGGAGAAAGCCTAAAAAGCATTTTGAGTGACGCACGGCGAGCCGGCACGATGGTAAGTCGCCATGCCGTGCCGCTGCGCGTGGCCGACGGTAGTCGGGCGGTCGTCGACCTTCTGTGTAGTGGGCTCAGCACGGGCAGCTCTTGGGTGCTGGAGCTGCGGCCGGTCGAGGCGTCCCTGCGCCGGGCGGAAGAGGAGATGCAGGACAAGGTCTTCGAGGCGGCGCAAGAAATGCTTGCTGGTCTGGCCCATGAAATTAAAAATCCGTTGGGCGGATTGCGGGGTGCGGCACAGCTCCTGGAGCGTGAACTGCCTTCCCCCGAGCTGCAAGAATATACCCGCATCATCCTGCATGAAGTGGATCGCCTACGGCGTCTGGTCGACCGGCTGCGTGGGGACAAAACCCAGCCGCAAAGGCGTATGGTCAATATCCATGAAGTCCTCGAGCATGTACGCCGCTTGTTGCAAGTCAATTTGCCAACCGGCGTCGCCTTGCGTTTCGATTATGATCTCTCCATACCCGAATTTGAGGCGGATCCCGAACAGCTGGTACAGGTGTTTCTGAATCTCCTGCGCAATGCCCGCCAGGCATTGGCCGGACAGGGGACGATCCTGATCCGCACGCGGGTCGAGCGCTTCATGAATTTGCAACAGCGTCTCTATCGTCTCGTATTGCGGGTGGATATCAGCGATGACGGACCGGGAATTCCGGAAGACCTGTTGCCGCGGATTTTTTTACCCTTGGTGACCAGTCGGGCGGAGGGTATGGGGATGGGCCTGGCCATTGTACAGAACCTCGTGCGCAGCCACGGGGGGACGGTTCATTGTCGTTCGCAACCCGGAGATACCGTATTTTCTGTGCGCCTGCCGCTGCCTGATGGGAGATTTTCATGAATTCTGCTGTTTGGGTGATCGATGATGACCCTTCCATTCGCTGGGTCCTGGAGAAGGCCCTGCAGAAGGCCGAGATTCCCGTCCGCAGCTTTGCCGATGCCGATCTCGCGCTACGTGCTATGGGGCGGGAACGTCCGGGGGCGGTGGTCAGCGACCTGCGCATGCCGGGCCTGGATGGATTGAGTTTTTTGCGGGAAATCCAGCAGCGTCACCCGCAACTGCCGGTCATCATCATTACTGCCCACTCGGATCTGGAAAACGCGGTGGCCGCCTTTCAGGGGGGCGCTTTCGAGTATCTGGCGAAGCCGTTTGACATCGACGATGCCGTGTCTTTGGTGCAACGTGCCCTCACGGTGGAAGGTCAGCAGGCGGCCCAAGAGGAATCGGGCTTCGACCGCCGGGACACGGAAATCATTGGCGAGTCGCCGGCGATGCAAGAGGTCTACCGTGCCATTGGGCGCCTCTCCCGCTCCAGTATCAACGTCCTGATACTGGGCGAATCTGGGTCAGGCAAGGAACTCGTAGCCCGGGCCCTGCACCGGCACAGCCCCCGAGTGGATGGCCCCTTCGTCGCCATCAATACGGCAGCAATCCCTGCCGAACTGCTCGAGTCCGAGCTCTTTGGCCATGAGAAAGGCGCCTTTACCGGGGCGGTGCAGGCACGGAAAGGCCGTTTTGAACAGGCGGCGGGTGGCACCCTGTTTTTGGACGAGATTGGCGATATGCCCGCTGCCTTGCAGACCCGTTTGTTGCGAGTGCTTTCCGACGGTACCTACTATCGGGTTGGTGGGCATGCACCCATTCGCGCCGATGTCCGCATTCTCGCTGCAACCCATCAGGATCTGCAGGCGAAGGTGCGCGATGGCAGTTTCCGCGAAGACCTCTATCATCGTCTCAACGTCATCTCCATTCACATCCCGCCACTGCGCGAGCGTCGCTCTGACATTCCGCGTCTGGCGCGTTTCTTTTTGCATCGGGCGGCGGAGAGCCTGGGGGTGGAAGGCAAGACACTCAGCCCAGAGGCAGAGGCGCGGATGGCCGCCTGGTCTTGGCCGGGCAATGTGCGCCAGCTCGAAAACAGCTGCCGCTGGATCACCGTGATGGCCCCTAGCCAGCGGGTGGAACTGAGCGATTTGCCACCGGAATTATTGCCAGCGGAAAGCGTGCGTGGGCAAGGCGATAGCAGGGAGTCCGACTCCGCCACGCCGGATGCCGGAGAAATGCCGGTTTCCGGAGATTGGCGCAGTTTGCTGCACCAAGAAGCCGCGGCGCGCCTGCAGGACGGCGACAACGCCTTACTCGACGCGCTATTGCCGGATTTTGAGCGGGTACTCCTGCAGGCGGCGTTGGATGCCAGCCATGGCCACAAACAGTTAGCAGCCGAGCGTTTGGGTTGGGGCCGCAACACCATCGCCCGTAAGATGCGGTCTCTCGGTATGGAATAACCCCGTCCACAAAAAAGCCCGGGCGAACCCGGGCCAATGACGACGGAGGTTGAAACGCAAATCAAAGACTATAGTACATCTGGTATTCGACGGGATGGGTGGTGACGCGCAGGGCCTGGACCTCGGCCCACTTCACTTCCAGGTAGCCTTCCAGCCATTCCGGGGTAAAGACCCCACCTTTCATCAGGAACTCATGATCGGCCTCCAGGGTGAGGTGGTCCCCCTGGATTGGACAGCCTGCTGGAGTGATTAAGCTCTGAACCTGTTTCCATGGCGGGTCAGGCCACCAGCCTTTGTAAACCTTCTGCATAGACCACATCGGGTGTTCTGTCTCCCAGAGAGGAGTGCGGTCTTTCGGCATTATACCAGTCGAAGTAGGTCCTGAGGCCAGCTTTCAGCTCGGTTCCAGTTTCTGCTGGCCGCAGGTAGACGTGCTCGTATTTGACGGTGCGCCAAAGCCGTTCGACAAAGACGTTATCCAGGGCCCGGCCTTTGCCGTCCATACTGATTCGAATGCCGTGCTGGCGGAGTACAGAGAGGAAGGACTCCGCGGTGAACTGAGCGCCCTGATCCGTGTTGAAGATCTCGGGGGTGCCATAGCGGCGTATGGCCTCTTTCAGGGCCTCTACGCAGAAACCCGCATCAAGACTGTTGGAAACCCGCCAGGACAACACCTTACGACTGAACCAGTCCACTACGGCTATGAGGTATTGAAATCCTCGTGCCATGGGCAGATAGGTCACATCCGCGGACCAGACCTGGTGGGGACGGTCCACCGTCACGCCACGCAACAGATAAGGATATTTTGGGTGCTGGGGGTGGGGCTTGCTGGTGTGTGGTCCGGGCGCCACCGCGGCAATGTCGAGGATACGCATGGCCCGGTGTACCGTTTTACGGTTGACCACGACATTCTCTGTTTTCAGCATCCGATGGATCTGCCGCCTACCCATGAATGGAAAGGCGGTGTAGAGGCGATCGATCGCCCGCAACAGCCCGTCGCCCATCGGCCGAGGATGCGCGCGGTAATAGACCGTACTGCGGGGCACGCCCAAAAGAGCGCATTGCCGTTGCACAGAAACTGGGGTTTGGGCCCGGTCGATCATTTGGCGCCTTTCCCGATCCGGGACATGAGACCGGGCCTGGAGGCTAAAAAATCGCGTTCCATCTCCAGCTGTCCGATCTTCCGATACAAAGCCTGCACGTCCACGGGCTCCTCGGTCCGGGACTTTCCCCGTTCAAAGGCCGTGGCCGCATGCTCCACCAGCTGCCGGCGCCAGGCATTGATCATGGTGGGATGTACCCCAAATTCTTGCGCCAGCTCGGCCATCGTCTTATCGCCCTGCAAGGCCGCCAGGGCTACCTGCGCCTTGAATTCCGGCTTGTACTGCTTGCGTTTTCCCTTCATCCCTCGACTCCTTTCCTGAAGCCCAGAGCTTAACCCCTTGTCCAACTTTCGGGGGCCACTTCAGGGCGCGCAGGGCCTCTTCCAGCGAGGCCGCCACGCCAGGGATCTTCTCCTGCTCTTCGGCGGGCAGATCATAGAGGTTCTTGTCCATGGCATCGCCGGGATGGATCTTATTCTGGATGCCATCCAGGCCCGCCATCATCATCGCCGCAAAGGCCAGATAGGGATTGGCGGTGGAATCCGGGAAACGCACCTCGATGCGCCGCGCCTTGGGGTTGCTGACATAGGGGATACGAATCGAGGCCGAACGGTTCTTGGCCGAGTAGGCGAGCAGCACCGGCGCCTCGAAGTGGGGCACCAGACGCTTGTAGCTGTTGGTGCTGGGGTTGGTCAGGGCGTTGATGGCCTTGGCGTGCTTGATGATGCCGCCGATGTAGTACAGCGCCAGCTCCGACAGACCACCATAGGCGTCGCCGGTGAAGAGGTTCTTGCCATCCTTGGCCAGGGACTGATGCACGTGCATGCCGCTGCCATTGTCGCCGACGATGGGCTTGGGCATGAAGGTAGCGGTCTGCCCATAGGCCGCCGCGACGTTGTGCACCACGTATTTGAGAATCTGCACCTCATCGGCCTTGCGCGTCAGGGTGCTGAAGCCCACGCCGATCTCATGCTGCCCGGCGGTGGCCACCTCGTGATGGTGCACTTCGACGGTCAAGCCCATCTCCTCCAGGGCCAGACACATGGCCGAACGCAGATCCTGTGCCGAATCCACCGGCGGTACCGGAAAGTAGCCGCCCTTGACGCCCGGACGATGGCCCATGTTGCCCGATTCGTATTCCTTGCCGGAATTCCAGGCCGCCTCTTCGGCATCGACCTTATAGCCGCAGCCACTCATGTCGATGTGCCAGGTGACGGAATCGAAGACGAAGAATTCATTCTCCGGCCCAAAGTAGGCGGTATCGGCAATGCCGGTGCTCTTCAGATACGCCTCGGCGCGCTTGGCCAGGCTGCGCGGATCGCGCTCATAGCCCTGGCCGGTGGCAGGCTCGATCACGTCGCAACGAATGATCAGGGTGACCTCGTCGGTGAAGGGATCGAGTACCGCCGAACCCGCCTCGGGCATGAGGATCATGTCGGACTCGTTAATGCCCTTCCAGCCGGTAATGGAGGAACCATCAAACATCTTGCCTTCGATAAAGGTCTTCTCTTCGATGGTGTGGGACGGCACCGAGACGTGCTGTTCCTTGCCCTTGGTGTCGGTAAAACGAAAATCAATGAACTTGACATCTTTTTCGGTGATCAGCGTTAGAACTTCTGCTGGGGTCATACCCATTTGTTGCACTCCTGCCTGTTATAGGAAACGCACTCGATAGGTAAGCAGGTTATGTGCCATCCACATCGCCGGTAAATCCGGGGGCGTAGACGCCAATGATGCACCTAAGCAGTGCGATGGAAGCTCCGTATGCACTATAAAAGTGCATTACGGTAGAATTCTGTCTCGATTCTGCCGTTTGTGTTCTTGTAACTATATGAAGTATATGTAGTTATCTAAGGTGGCACGGATTCTGCAACAGGGCATTCGCTTTTTTACCACCTACGAGGACAACCGTAATGAAAAAAACATGGATACTCTCCGCTGCCGTAGTTGCCGCTCTAGCCGCTCCCATGGCTGAGGCTTCTTTGACCCTGCCGAATCCCATCGAAGTTAGTGCTGGACCCCTAGGCAAGATTGGGGTGCAGGGCGTAGCGAGTGGAATGGCCTTCTGGCAGGACAATCCGCAGGGAGGGGCTGGCACCCTCGGGGCCAAGTATGCGGGCGCTACCATCACCAACGGTTCGGTAATTGTGCAGAAGAGCTCGGGCCTGTTGCAATTTTATGCCCAGGCGGGGGTCTACAGCTTTCCCACCCTGGCAGCGACCCTTACCGGCGCTAATCCCACTAGTACCATAAATGATTTCGGCGCCCTGCCCATTGCCTATCTGAAAATTGCGCCCAGCAGTGACTATTCGATAGAAATTGGTAAGCTCCCCACGCTGATTGGCGCCGAGGGCGGCTTTACTTATCAGAATATCAATATCGAACGCGGATTGCTTTGGGATATGGAGCCGATTGTCAGCCGCGGCATTCAATTCAATGCCAGTGCAGGCCCGCTGAGTGCTTCTCTATCGTGGAACGATGGTTATTATTCCAACCGCTATAATGTTCTAAGTGGATTGCTGACCTATACCATCAACAGCGCCAATACCTTGGCATTTTATGCCGACGGTCCACTCGGAAAAGTGCGAGAATCAGCGCCCAACATCGCTGCCTATAGCGCTTACGGTACGGTCAGCCAAATCTACGGTCTGATGTACACGTACAGTTCCGGACCGTGGACTGTCGAACCATATTTTCAGTACATGACCACGCCTAAGTCGGCGCGTTTGAGAATCGACAAGAGCTTTGACAACTACGGTGGATCGCTGCTGGTGAACTATGCCGTAGATTCCGATATCTCCCTGGCTGGCCGGGTGGAATACCTTGATGTGGGCGGCGTGCCGGGAGAAGGTCTGGAAAGCGTTGCTTCCTCGCTGACTGATCTTCCTGACGACTCCCATGCCTGGTCACTAACGGTAACCCCCACTTATCAATCGGGGGATTTCTTCGCCCGTGCGGAACTCTCCTACGTTACCGCCTCAACCCCTGCGGGTACCGGATTTGCAGGCCAGAATAGTCTGGCGACCAATCAGGTGCGCGGGATGGTCGAGACCGGCTTTCTTTTCTGATGGCAATCACAAGGGGGTAGAAGTATGAAACTGGTTACGGCAATCATCAAGCCGTTCAAACTGGATGACGTACGGGAGGCGCTCTCGGAAGTCGGCATTCAGGGCCTGACGGTAACGGAAGTCAAAGGATTTGGGCGGCAAAAAGGCCACACGGAACTGTATCGTGGTGCCGAATATGTGGTGGACTTTTTGCCCAAGGTTAAAATCGAGACGGTAATCAAGGACGAGTTCCTCGATATCGCGATAGAAGCAATCTCCAAAGGTGCGAAAACGGGCAAAATCGGCGATGGAAAGATTTTTATCTCCGAAGTAGTCCAGGCTATTCGCATCCGCACCGGCGAGAGTGGCGATGAGGCCCTCTAGTCCGGCGTACTGATAAACGTATCGTTTCAAAACACCGTTACAAAGGAGAAGTTTTATGTCTGTGTCCTGGCTGAATACCGGCGACAACGCGTGGCAGCTAACGGCAGCAACTATCGTTGGCTTGCAAAGCGTCCCCGGTCTCGTTGTCCTCTATGGCGGCATCGTCAAAAAGAAATGGGCCATCAACTCTGCTTTCATGGCCTTCTACGCCTTCGCGGCGGTGCTCATCGCCTGGGTTCTCTGGGCCTATAACATGGGTTTTGGTCACGAATGGTTCCCCTTCGTCGGTCTGCCCCATCCCATCATCAGCATGCAGGATGAATTGACCCAGGCATTGCTGCCGACATCGAATACCACCGCCAATTTCCCGATGTCGACGATGGTATATTTCCAGTTCGTCTTCGCGGCCATCACTTTGGTCATTATGGCGGGTGCCTTTCTGGGACGCATGAGCTTCAAGGCGTGGATGCTGTTTGTGCCGCTATGGTTGACCTTCTCGTACACCGTTGGCGCGTTCAGTCTTTGGGGCGGCGGTTTTCTTTCCACCTTGGGCGTGATCGACTACTCCGGTGGCTACGTGATCCATTTATCGGCGGGTATTGCCGGCTTTGTCGGTGCCGCCGTGATCGGTCCTCGTCTGGCTCGTGATCGCGAGAATTTCCAGCCCAACAATGTGCTCTTGATGCTCGTTGGCGCAGGCCTTTTGTGGCTGGGATGGAACGGCTTCAACGGCGGTGATCCCTATGCTGCCAGTCGTGATGCCGGTGCGGCAGTGCTGAACACCAATCTCACTACGGCAGTCAGCGTGATTGTCTGGACGATGATGGACATCTTCTACTTCAAGAAGCCATCGGTGATCGGGGCTGTGCAGGGTATGATCACCGGCTTGGTGGCCATCACCCCGGCGGCGGGTGTGGTGGATGGCTGGGGCGCGATCGCCATTGGTATTGCCTCTGGCATCATCCCTTGGATCAGCATGAATATCGTCGGCAAGACCGCCCTGTTCCGCAAGGTGGATGATACCCTAGGCGTCTTTCACACGCATGCGGTGGCAGGTGTGCTGGGTGGCATCATGACTGGCTTGCTCGCTACCAAAGAGGGTTGCGCAGCGTTTGGTCTCTCCAATCCTGGCGGTGCCATTGCTGGCAATTGGCATCAGGTCTGGTTGCAGATCATTGGAGCCGCCTTCATCATTGGCCTCAATATCGTGGTTACCTTTATTCTGCTCAAGCTGATCAGCTTGGTAACGCCGTTGCGCATGAGCGAAGAGGAATTGTTGATTGGTGATGATGCGGTGCATGGAGAGGAAGCCTACGCGTTCTACGGCGAAGGCGAGAGGCACCCGGTCTTGGGTGACTGATCTGGTCGTGCGGTAGCTGTTCAGCAGCGGCGGCCCTCGGGTCGCCGTTTGCTTTTGGGGCAGGAGGACTTTTGATGGCGACGATATTGGTTTTGCAACATCACCCAGACGAAGGGTTGGGTAGCCTGGCTCCGCTCCTTGCGAGCCTTGGCTATGCAACGGACCTGCGCGCGCTGGAGCGGGGCGACCGTGTGCCTAGCAGCCTGGCGTCGTATGTGGCCCTGATCGTCATGGGTGGTCCCATGAGCGTGCACGATGAAGCGGAATACCCCTGGTTGCGCGCCGAGAAGGCCTTGATTCGCTCGGCTGCGGCAGAACAGTTTCCGATCCTGGGGCATTGTTTGGGTGCGCAGCTCATCAGCGTGGCCTTGGGGGGCAGTGTGGAACGCAGCCCCTCCGGGCAAGAGCTTGGCTGGTGGCCGGTGCGCTTGTCGAAGGCCGGTCATGCTCTGTGGCCAGAACTGCCTGCCGAGTTCCCCCTGTTTCACTGGCATGGTGAGCATTGCGCGACGCTCCCGCCAGATGCGCAGGTACTCGCGTACAACGCTGCGACCCAAGTACAGGCATTTGCACTGGGTGATCGGATTCTGGCGCTACAGGCGCATCCTGAGGTGACGGCAGCGCAGGTACGTCGGTGGGTAGATAGCAATTCCGCTGGGCCGGCAGAGGAGGGTAGGTACCTACAAACTGCTGCCGAGATGCTCGCTGATCTCGACGCCAAAGCGGCGAGGCTTGCGGCCACCGCTGCGGCGCTGTACCGTCCTTGGCTAGCGCAGATCAAGAGACTAGGTTGATGGCCAACGCAATATCCTGGATACGAGTTACGGCAATCGTTCGCCCGCAGCGCATGGATCAGATCTGCGACGGTCTCGCGGAACTGGGGGTAGGTGGGGTAACGGTGAGCGAGGTGGAAGGTGTTGGGCAGCAGCGCGGCTACTCCACCCTGCGTAGTGGCGCCTGGTATCAGTCTGCCAGTCATCCCAAGGTACAGATCGAAACCATCGTCGCGGCCGACGATGCCGATCGCGTAGTGGCCTTGGTGACCAGCAACGCCGCTACTGGCGAAATGGGGGATGGCAAGATCTGGCTGGAGCCAGTCTTGCAGGTCGTCTCCATTCGCGAAGAAGACGGTAGTTAAGTCGTTACTTCACGATAGTTGCTTGCTGACGATGGCCTGCAGCCGCTCCGGCTGAAAGCGAGCCCAATACAGTCCCACGCTGCTGGTCGCTGCAAGCATCAGCAAAAAGACGATAACCGTCGCGCCAATGCTGCCGCCGGGGAAGGGTACCACCGTCCCGTAAAAGACCGCTCCGAGCAAAGGCAGACTGATCAGGGTGATCAGTAAGCTGATCCAGCGCAGCCCGGCGCCGCTGCGAAAAAGGTAGCGCAGCGCCGCCAGATTGCTCAACGCATAGAGCAAGACAAAACCGAGCGCGGTAAAGGTGCCGAAGATGTCGATCAAGTCGAGCACCGAACTATGGGTCAGCCAGAACAACAAAATGCTCGCCAGGACCAGGATGGCAAGGACCTGCAACGCACGAATCGGGGTGCCATAAGCAGGATGTCGCTGCGCCAGCATCTGCGGCAGAACGCGATGCTCGGCCATGCTCAGAAGGATGCGCGAGATACTATTGAAGGTGGCGATGCTTGCCGAAAAGGCAGCGCTGGCCATAGCCAGATCGACGAGCACTCCGAGCCAGGATTCCCCCATCGCGGTGGCGATGGCGTTCAACGGGGTCGAGGCATTTCCCAGGGGTTGCCCCAGTGCGTGAAAGGCCAGGGTTTCCGTATAGGCCAGAAAGACAAAAAAGATGGCGACCAGAATCACCGCCCAGCGCATGATGCCCGGTATGGCGCGTGGATGCTCGGCCTCCGCGGCCAGATTGCCGGCGGTCTCGAAGCCGCCGTAGGCAAGCAGGGATAGGACCAGGGCGCTGAGCAAGGAGGGAGTGTGCAGGTGGGAAAAGTGCCATTGCTGCGGGTCACTGATGCCAAAATGGCGCAGGGTGAGAATGGCGATGAGCAGGATGCCGGCGAGGGAGAACCATTCCACCCAGAGCCCCCAGCGCGCCGATATTTCCACCCCGCGGCGGGCCAGGGAAAAGGCAATGGCCAAGGTCGCGAGGGCGAAGAGGTCGAGAAGATTGGGGGCTGTCGGCCAGATGGCATGCAGAGCAGTATTGGCAAACAGGCCACAGAGTAGTGGTGCACCGAGCAAGGCGCCACCGTATCCGAAAATCATGGTAATCCCGGCGACCAAGCCCGCTACCGGATGCAGAGCCTGCGCCAGATAAAAAAACAGCGATCCCGGCGAAGGAAAGTGGCGTGCCAGAATGCCAAGCTGAATCGCCACCAGCCACATCACCATACCCACCAGGGCGTAAGCAAGCCAAGTGAAGGCGCCACCATGGGCGGCGACCAGGGCAATGGTCACCGCCGGCATGGCCGAAGGGGTGATGTTGGCCACCGCATGCCCCCAGACCTCGCGGGTGCTGACCCGCTGAGAAGGCGTTAGCACGTGGGATCAGTTGCCGGCGACGGTCATCTTGTCGATAAGGATGGATGGGCTGCCCGTGCCACCATGAATCAGCAGATCGCTGCCGACGGCGACGAAGCCCGCAAACATCTCTCGCAGATGGCCGGCAATGGTGATTTCCTCGACAGGATACTGGATCTCTCCATTTTCCACCCAAAAGCCGGCAGCGCCGCGGGAATAGTCCCCTGTCACCCCATTGACGCCAAAGCCGATCAGCTCCGTTACCAGCAGACCGCGTCCCATCTGCTGCAGGAGTGCCGCAAAGTCCTCGCTACCGGGAGCGAGGGTGAGGTTGTGGGCACCGCCCGCATTGCCCGTGCTTTGCAGTCCCAGCTTGCGGGCGCTGTATACGTCGAGCAGGTAGGACTGCAAGACGCCGTCGTGGATCAAGTCCCGATTGTGGGTCGCAACCCCATCGCCATCAAAGCTGGCACTGGCCAAACCCCGCCGTCGCAGAGGCTCCTCGTAGATCCGTATATGCGGGGGAAAGATCGTCTGCCCGAGACTGTCCTGCAGAAAACTGGCCTTGCGATAGAGACTGCCCCCGCTGATGGCCTGCGCGAAGTGCCCAAGCAGACTGGATGCCACCTGGTTCTCGAAGAGAACCGGCACCGTGCAGGTACCAATTTTTCGTGCCCCAAGACGGCGCAGAGTGCGTTCGGCACAGATTCGGCCAATCTCCTCTGGGCTGGCGAGATCCTCGTGTCGTCGGGCCACATCGTACCAATAGTCCCTTTGCATGCCCTGTTCATCCTCGGCAATTACCGAGCAGGAAAGGCTGTGGCGAGACCCCCGGCTGACGCCGACAAAGCCGAGACTGTTGGCGGAGACACTCATTCCCTCCCCGGTGCTGATGCTGCCGCCCTCCGAATTGTGAATGCGTGGGTCGGCGCTGCGCGCGGCCGCTTCGCATTGGCGAGCAATTTCCGCTGCCGTATCGGGATCGACGTCCCAGGGGTGATACAGGTCCAGATCGGGAAATTCCTTGGCGAGCAGGTCGGCATCCGCGAGACCCGAAAAAGGATCCGGTGCGGTGTGTCGGGCAATGTTGAGCGCCGCTTCCACCGTCTCCGTCAACGCCTGGGTGGAAAAATCAGAGCTTGAAGCAGAACCCTTACATTCACCGAGATATACAGTTACGCCCACACTCTTGTCCCGGTGGTACTCTACCGACTCTACCTCTCCTAGCCGCACGGTGAGCGACAGGCCCTTACCGGAGCTTGCGCCGACCTCCGTCGCGCTGGCACCCCGCGCCTTGGCAAGTTCCAGGCATTGCTGGGCTACCCGGGTCAGTTCCTGTTCTTCGCGCGATTTTTCTGAGCTCATGCTGTGCCACCTTTACTTGCCAAGCCACCATACTACCCGCTACCTGCCCCAAGGGGGAAGGTAGTTGCCTGTCCTCGGGGTCTACCGTCTCCGGCTGGGCGTCTCGGCCGACGTCTCGGCCGACGTTTCCCAGCTATCGTTAAAAGAGTAGGATAAGGGCGTTTTTACCACAGGTGCAGAACTCATGACCGCACAGACCCTGTACGACAAGCTCTGGGAGCAGCATCGCATTCTCAGCGAGGAGGATGGTCGCACGTTGCTCTATATCGACCGCCATCTGTTGCACGAGGTGACCAGTCCGCAAGCCTTCTCCGGCCTGCGCGCAGCCGGACGCAAGCTATGGCGGGTGGATGCGAATATCGCCACCGCGGATCACAATGTGCCGACTACGGATCGTGCTGCCGGCATCGCCGACGCCACCTCGCGCCTGCAGGTCGAGACCCTGGACCGCAACTGTGTCGAATTTGGGGTGGAAGAGTACGGTATGCTCGACCGGCGGCAGGGGATCGTCCATGTGATTGCGCCGGAGCAGGGGCTGACTCTGCCCGGCATGACCGTGGTGTGCGGGGATTCGCACACTGCCACCCACGGCGCCCTTGGCGCGCTTGCCTTCGGTATCGGCACGACCGAGGTCGAGCATGTTCTCGCGACGCAGTGCCTGTGGGCACGCAAGTCCAAAAACATGCGAGTCTGGGTCGAGGGCACCTTGCCGCAGGGAGTGACGGCCAAGGATCTCGTCCTTGCCATCATCGGGCAGATCGGCACCGCCGGCGGTACCGGCCACGCCATCGAGTTTGCCGGGCCGGGGATCGAGGCGCTGAGTGTCGAAGGGCGGATGACGGTCTGCAACATGGCTATCGAAGCGGGTGCACGATCCGGTATGGTAGCCCCCGATGCCAAAACCTTTGCCTATCTGCAGGGACGGCCGCACGCCCCGCGGGGCGATGACTGGGAGCGGGCGGTAGCGTTCTGGAAGACCCTGCACAGTGATAGTGATGCCCAGTTCGACCGGGAGATTCGCATCGACGCCAGCCAATTGCTGCCCCAGGTGACCTGGGGGACGAGCCCTGAGATGGTCCTGTCCGTCGACGCGAAGGTTCCTGACCCGGCCGCTGCGCCTGATAGCGTGCGCCGGGAGGCGTGGACGCGCGCCCTGGAGTACATGGGGCTGCAGGCGGGCACTCCAATCAGTGAGATTGCAGTCGACAAGGTTTTCATCGGCTCCTGTACCAATGCCCGAATCGAGGATCTGCGCACCGCCGCCGAGATCGTGCGTGGCAAGCGCAAGGCGGACTCGGTGAAGGCCGTCCTGGTGGTGCCCGGTTCAGGCCTGGTCAAAGCGCAGGCAGAGAGCGAGGGGCTCGACCAGATCTTTCGGGATGCGGGTTTTGAATGGCGGGAACCAGGTTGCTCGATGTGCCTGGCGATGAATGCCGATCGCCTCGAGCCCGGCGAGCGCTGTGCCGCCACCTCCAACCGCAATTTCGAGGGGCGGCAGGGCGCCGGTGGCCGCACGCATCTGGTCAGCCCGGCCATGGCCGCTGCGGCAGCCATAGCCGGTCATTTTGTTGATCTTCGGCGGTGGCACGGATGAGCGCTCGCCTCTTTTTTCTACGGGTGGCGCTACTCTTATTCAGTTGCGGTCTGACGGAGCTGGGCGCGCTTGCCGCCAGTCGCGCTGCGTCCAATCAACTGGCAGCCGTTGAATATGTCGTCCTCAAGCGCATGGAGAAATCCTGAGATGCAAGCCTTTACCACCCTCGATTCGGCGGTGATCCCTCTGGATCGCGCCAATGTCGATACCGATGCCATCATCCCCAAGCAGTTTCTCAAGACCATTGAGCGCCAGGGACTGGGCAAGTTCCTGTTTTTCGACTGGCGCTATCGCGCTGGCGATTTGACCGATCCCAATCCGGATTTCGTGCTCAACCGAGTCGATTTGCAGGGGGCACAGGTCCTTCTGGCACAGCAGAATTTTGGTTGTGGATCGAGTCGCGAGCATGCTCCCTGGGCACTTGCCGACTACGGTATCCGTGCGGTCATTGCGCCGAGTTTTGCCGATATCTTCGCCAACAACTGTGTGCAGAATGGCATCTTGCTGATCACGCTGCCGCAAGAAACGATCGACGCACTGTTCCTTGCCGCGCGGGCTGCACCCCTGCAGGTGCACATCGATCTCGCCGCACAGGAGCTGCGCAGCGCCGATGGTCGGCGCTATGCCTTCGATATTGCCCCGGGAGCGAAACACAAGCTGCTCAACGGTCTCGACGACATTCAGATGACTCTGGCGCACGCCGACGTCATCCGCGCCTACGAGGCGGAGCGCCGTCGCCAGATGCCCTGGCTCTTTCGGGAGGTGCAACATGGATGAGCAGCAGGATTCCGGGCTGCCACCGCTTTCGCCGCATGCCCGCATCGTCGAAGGACAGACGCGGCGCGGAAAGCCCTGCCGCGTCGTGGATAATACGGGGACGGTAGTGGAAGCGGAGCTGCGCAAGCTCTTGCATGAGCTCATCGAACAGGATCATTTTCAGCCCCTGGGATTGAGTATGGCGGGGGCGAATTCCATCCGGATTGGCGGCCCGCAGACCGCCCACGTGCAGCTGGGAGACGACCTATTTCGCCTGATCGTGCTCGACTACGAGGCGCGCATAGAAGGTTTTTGAGAGTTCACTCAGGGCATCAGGCGGGTGATGCGCCAACCCTCTTCGTTGTGGGTGTAGACAAAGCGGTCATGGAGCCGGCTGCTGCGCCCTTGCCAGAACTCGAAGCGCTGTGGTGCCAGACGGTAGCCGCGCCAGGCAGGATTGCGCGGTACATCGCCGTCAGGATGGCGGGCCGCGAGCTCCGCCACTCTTGCTTCCAGATGGGCGCGATCGAGAATTTCCCGACTCTGTTCCGATGCGGCGGCAGCCAGGCGACTACCGATGGGCCGCTGCCGGAAATAACTTTCTGCATCACTCTCGGGTAGCAGAGAGACCTCCCCCTGCAGCCGTAGCTGCCGGTCGAGCTCTGGCCAGTAGAAGGCCAGGGCCGCGCGGGCATTGGCGGCCAATTCCTGCCCTTTTTGGCTACGGCTATCGGTGTACCAGCAGACGCCGCGAGCGTCAAAATGCTTGAGAAGCACATAGCGCACGTTAGGGAATCCACCGCCATCGGCAGTAGCCAGGGCCATGGCGGTAGGGTCAAAGTTTCCAGCCCGTTCTGCTTCCTCTAGCCAGCGTTGCATCTGCACCCAGGGATCGGCATCGAGATCCGTCCGCGCCAGCGTGCCGGCGCGAAAATCCCGTCGCGTGGCGCGATGGTCGATTTCCCCTTCCACTGCTGGTCAGATCCTTACTGGGGCGCGTTACTGCGGCGGATGACGCCCTCGGGGCTGCCGAGCAGGACCACGTCGGCGCGACGCAGGGCAAAAATGCCATTGTCGAGTACACCCGGAATGCTGTTGATCTTGCTCTCCATGGCCACTGGGTCGCTGAGATCGAGGCCGACCACATCGAGGATGACATTGCCGTTGTCGCTGGTGAAGCTGTTGCGCAGGCTCGGATTGCCACCCAATTTTACCAGTTGCCGCGCAACAAAGCTGCGAGCGAAGGGCAGGACCTCGACCGGCAACGGGAAGCTACCGAGTTTTGCATGGTCTTTGGAGTGATCGGCGATGCAGACGAAGCGCCGGGCCGCCGAGGCAACGATCTTTTCGCGGGTGAGAGCGCCACCACCCCCTTTGATGAGGCGAAAGTGCGGATCGATTTCGTCGGCGCCGTCGACGTAGACCGGGATGTCGCCAGTGTCGTTGAGATCCAGAACGCGCAGACCTAGCGACTTGAGCCGCTCGGCAGTGCCTATGCTGGAGGGTACGTAGCCTTCAACGGAAATTTTTGCCCGACCGAGGGCGTCGATAAAGTGATTGCTGGTGGAACCGGTGCCGACTCCGACGACCATTCCTGGCTGAATGTAATCCAGCGCTGCCTCAGCAGCCATACGCTTTAATGCATCAGTATCCATGTTTGCTTCCCCTATGACGACGATTTTCCTCCAGACGTGCCAACAACGCCTGCGCCAGAGGGAGAGCAGAGGCGGGATTCTGGCCGCTGAACAGATCGCGATCGCGGACGACCTGCGCGTGCCACGGTGTTCCCGCTGTCACCTGGAATCCGCAGCTGCGCAACTCTTCTTCCAGATGAAACGGCCAACGCCCCGCGAGACTGGTCTGCTCTTCCTCGAGCTTCTGGAAACAGCTTACCTGAAAGCTGGCAAAAGGGCGATCTTGAGCAGGATCCGGGCGGGCGAGAAGGGCGGCGCTGCCGTGGCAGAGAGTGGCAACGGGGATTTTCCGCTGCCGGCATTCGCTCAGCAATTGTCCTACGGCAGCCGAATCGGGAAAGTCCATCAGCGGAGCATTGCCACCCGGAACAAAAACGCCGCGCAGGGCCGCCAGTAGCGGAAAAATGTGGGTAGCGGAGAGTATGTCGGAAAGCGGCAGCCGAGCGGATTCGCGCTCCAGATGCCTTTGTTTGTTCTGGTCACCAGAAAGATTTTCGAGTAGTAGGCTCTGCGGATCGATTTGCGCCGGCCTGCCATCCGGGCTCAGAAACACGATAGGCCAACCCGCCCTGCGGAATTCTTGCCAGGGGAGAAGCAGTTCTTCCGCCCAGACGCCTGTCGCAACGGTGTCGCCATCCCGCAGGCGGAGAACCTGCGCGCTGCTGAGGAGGAAAGCGAGGAAAGGTTGGCTTGGCAACATATGCAGAGAATAGCAGAAAATGTTCTCCAATAAAAAAACAAAGTTGTAGTTTTTGTCTTTACTGTCGCGAATACTGTAAACATAGATGTAAAGACAGAGTTTATCTTGGTGCCTTTCTTCTGGTCTATCGCTTTTGATTATTTAGGAAAATTAAATATAAGAAAACGCTAACATAATTATATGATGGTTTTTGTAAATTCAGCGCGCTAATCGATATTGCATGTACCCAAAAATATTTGAAGGCCTTTTCTATTGCTTCGTCGTTTTTAGTGGAATAACGTAGTGCCCGAAAAGAAGAGTTCTGTAAAAATATAATGTTGTATGAATATGGTGCTGACTTGCTGCGGGGGCCAAGCTCCCTGTCGGTCCGTACTGTGTTTTCTGGTTTGGCTCAGCGGGTAGGGCATTAAAGGGAGTGCCTCGACCCGCGGATGGGTTGCTGCAGGATACCGCGGCGGCAAAACGATACGGAACTAGGAATCCGTCAGGGAGAAAGTGGTTATGTTCAAAAAGCAAGCAAAACGACTGGCGTTATGGGGAGGTGGCACACTGGCAGCCGCATGGGCTGGCCTTGCCAATGCCGGTATTTTCTGGATCTTTGATCCGAAAGGTACGATGGCCGATACCAACCTACATTACATGATCATCGATGTCGTCATCATGGGTGCCATTGTTGGTATTACGGCGCTGCTGGTGATCTGGTTCATGTGGAAATATTCCAAGGGCAAGAATCGTGGCAAGTACGATGCCCATTGGTCTCATTCTAATACGCTTGAGGTTCTGGTTTGGGGTATTCCGATCATTGCGGTCGGTTTCCTGGCATACTTTGCCGTCAAAGGTACCTTCGAAATCAATCCCTATAATCCTACCGTCATTACTAAGCACATGGCACCCAAGGGTGATCCGGTACATGTGGACGTTATCGCCACGGACTGGCAGTGGTTATTCATCTATCCGCAATATCATATGGCGGTGGCCAATGAATTGGTGTTGCCGGTGCATACGCCAGTCTTTTTCCGCCTCACCTCTACGGCGGTTACCTCGGGCTTCTTCATTCCGCAGCTCGTCGGCATGATCGACGTGATGCCTGGCATGCGCACCAAGAATGCGCTGGAAAGTGATCGCATCGGCGTTTATCAGGGAATTGCTTCGGACTATGCGGGTGCGGGTACCTCCTGGATGACCTTTCCGACCAAGATGGTCAGCAAGGAGGATTTCCAGAATTGGGTGAGCAAAGTACAGACTTCGCCGAAGACTATGACCTACGCCAGCTTCAATCGCTTTGCCGAGCCCTACATCAATGTCAATCATCGCGTGGTCTATTTCTCTAACGTGGAGAGTGGAATCTTTGACCATCTGATGATGGAAGTGATGCATGGCAAGACTTGGCCGTTGCCGCCGGCAATGACCGAAAACATGGTGGCTTACATGCAAAAGCAAGCCGCTGAGCATCGCGACTAGGAAAAAAGGAGAGGTGACGCAAATGCTCGTTCAAGTACCGGGAGGGTGGAACCCTCTACTAGGGAGACTGGCAATCGACCAGATCCCCTATACCAATCCGATTCTCGCGCCGCTCTTCGTGGCCGTGGTTATCGGCGGAATCATCCTGTTGGGCCTCATCACGTACTACCAGAAATGGGGCTATCTCTGGAAAGAGTGGCTGACCACCGTTGACCACAAGAAACTGGGGGTGATGTACATCATCCTCGGTCTCGTCATGCTCTTTCGCGGCTTCATCGATGGCCTGATGATCCGTACTCAGCAGGTTTGGGCCAATGGTCCCCAGTCCTCCGGCGTCTTCGGTGCCGTGCATGGATATCTGACGCCCTTCCATTTTGGGCAGGTATACAGCGCCCACGGCCTGATCATGATCCTCTTGGCCGCGACCCCGCTGCTGGTGGGCTTCATGAACATCATCGTGCCTCTCCAGGTTGGGGCGCGGGATATGGCCTATCCCTATCTCAACGCCCTTGGGCTGTGGATTACCGCGGCGGCCGTTGCCTTGATCATGATTTCCCTTTTCGTGGGTGATTTTGCGCACAACGGCTGGTTTGGTTATGCGCCCATTTTTGAACTGCAGTATAGCCCTGGCGTGGGTGTGGATTACTGGATCTGGACCCTGGAGCTGACGGCACTCGGTACCACCCTCGGTGGCATCAACCTGATCGCCACCATTGTCAAGATGCGGGCGCCGGGCATGACTTGGTTCCGCCTGCCGATCTTCACCTGGGCGAGCCTGTCGGCCAACATTATTGCGTTGACCTCCTTTCCCGCCTTGCAGGTAGCCCTCTTCCTGGTCGCCTGCGATCGCTATTTTGGTTCGCACTTCTTCACGGCGGGCTTCGGCGGCAACCTGATGTTGTATACCAACCTGTTCTGGCTTTGGGGGCATCCCGAAGTGTACTTCGTGATTCTGCCTGCCTTTGGCATGATGTCAGAGATCTTTCCGGCATTCTCCGAAAAGCCGCTCTTTGGGTACATCACCATGGTGGCAGCGAGCTTCGCTATTGCCGGGGTATCCTGGCTGGTCTGGTTGCACCATTTTTTCACCATGGGTGCGGGACCGGAAGTGAACAGCTTCTTTAGTGTGGCAACCATGCTGGTTGGTATTCCCACCGGTGTGAAGGTATTCAACTGGGCCTTCACCATGTACCGCGGACGTATTACCTACACCGCCGCGATGCTCTGGGCCATCGGCGCGTTGTTCCTGCTCCTGGTGGGCGGTTTGACCGGTATGATGCTGGCCATTCCGGCAATCAACTACATGGTGCACAACAGCGTCTTCGTGATTGCCCACTTCCACTCGATGTTGCTGGTGATCGTTTACGCCATTTTTGGCTCGGTACTCTTTTGGTTCCCCAAGGTCTTCGGGTTCAAACTCGATGAATTCTGGGCCAAGACCATGTTCTGGCTCTTCAGTGCCGGTACGGTGCTGGTCTTCGTGCCGATGTACATGCTCGGCTTCATGGGACAGACCCGTCGTTTGGATTACGTCTTCAATACTGCCTGGCATCCCTATCTGGTGACCGAGGAAATCGGCATCGCGGTGTACTGCCTCTCGGTGGCCGCGTTCTTCGTGCTGCTCTATGTCAGCATCCGCGATCGGGTGAAGAACCGCGTTGGGCAGGATGCGTGGGGTACCTCACGCTCCCTGGAGTGGCTGACCCACTCGCCCGTGCCGTTCTACAACTTTGCGGTGACCCCACACGTCAACGCCCGTGATGAACTAGCCTGGCGTCGTCATAACGGCATCAATGAGGCGCAACCGACCCAGTACGTCGATATCCACATGCCGAACAATACCGGCGTGGCGATCTACATTGGTGCGTTGACCTTTGTGCTGGGCTTTGCTCTGACCTGGCGGGTATGGTGGCTCTGTCTGCTCAGTCTGGTAGCCATCATCGTGCTGATGATCGTGCGTTCCTGGCGCGGTGATCCGGGCTACATCATCACGGCTGCCGAGCTGGAGAAGATGGAGCGTGAGGCCATGCAGCGTCAGCAGCAGGTGGAAGGACACTTGCCACATCATGGCGGGCACGCGGTTCCTAGCGGGGCGATGGCCTATGAGGGCCAGAAAGTAAGCCCATTGGGTACGCCGCCAAGCTCCGGCGATCACCACTAAGGATTGCGGGCGTGGCTGATGCCACGCCCCTGACAAGAGGATTAGATTGATGAGTGCACATGATTCACCCGATCCCAGCAAGGCGGTGTTGTGGGATACCCACCACCACGGCCATGATGTGATCTCGACACGTAGTTTTGGATATTTTCTCTATCTGCTCAGTGACGGCATGCTCTTCGCCACGCTCTTTGCGGCCTATGGCGTGCTGAGCTATTCCCATAGTTATTTCAATGGCCCGACCCCGGCGGATTTCGTTCATCCCTGGTATACCTTCACCCAGACCGTAGCGCTGTTTTTGAGCGTGTTGGCCTATGGCATGGGCATGAGTGCGGTGAAAAAGGGCAACAAGGCGGGTCTGATGAATGGCCTGATCGCGGCTTTTGTCCTGGGCGTGATTTTTCTCGGTCTGGATATCCACGACATGATGGATCTGGCTGCCCACGGTGTGACGGTGCAGACCAGCGGCGGCGCCTCGGCCTTCATCGTTCTCACCCAGGTCCACGCCGCCCATATCTTCTTTGGCTTGCTCTGGATTCTGGTGATGATGGCGCAAGTCGCGGCCAAGGGATTCACCACGGATACCGTGGGGCGCTTGCTGAGTCTGCGGATGTTCTGGCATTTGCAGGCAATTATCTGGGTCTTCGTCTTCGTCTTTGTCTATCTCTGGGGGTATATGTCATGAGTCATGGACACGACAATCCGATTCTGCATCCCGAGGTTCAGATGTCGAGTACCCGGGGCTATTTCACCGGCTTTCTGATCTCGTTGGTGCTCATGGCGGCGGCTACGGCAATGGTCTCGTCGCATGCCTTTCCGCCCTTTGGACTGCTGATGGTTATTACGATTTGTGCCGCCATCGCCATCATTGCGCAGATCTACTTCCTGCTGCATATCGATGTCTCGGAGCACAACATCTGGAATACCGTTTCCCTTGTGCTTTTCATTCCGTTGTTCATTTTAACGATCGGCCTGACCTGGTGGATGTTCTCGCAGTTGTATCTGCGCACCATGCCGATGATGCCAGGGATGCACTGAGCATCCAGGAGTAACAAATGTCTAGCGTACTCGAGAATGGACCAGCAGTCGGTGGACGGGAAGGAATCCCGCACGCCGTTGAGCCGGAAATGACCCCCTTCGTTCGTGCCATCGGCAAGTTCATCGGCCTTGCGCTGATTGCCGCGGTGCTGGCCGGCGTGGTCGAGGGACTGCGCAGCAGCGGAGGGTTCGTCGATGCCTTGGTGCAGGCGCTGTCTACCACGGAAGTCGGCTTTGCCATGGTGTTGATTTTACTTGGCAGCTTGGTCGAAGGCTTCGGTTACGGCCTATCCCTGGGCACCAAGTGGCCCTATACCCGCAACATTGTGGTCTTGATGTTGCGTAGTGACCCCGAAGCGGCCCACCGCGTGGTGGCCACTTTGGTGGGCCTGGTCGCGCTTGTCCTGGCCATTCTCGCGCCAGACGTGAATACCCTTTCCGGACTGGGACTCATCGTGGTGACCGCGCTCTTTGGCATGGGCACCCTCTATGTCCTGGCCGGAAAGGCCCCTTCTCTGGTCCATGGGATCCATGGACTTCTTGCCTACGGGGTCTTTTTGATCTTTCTGGTCAATCTGGCCTATCCCGGCATGAATTTCTGGACGTATCTCGGCTCCATGGGCGCCTTGCATGCGCTCTTGCTGGCCGTGCTGCTGGGCGGAATGACCACCGGACAGCGGGGCTTCGGCAAGGCGATTGGCGCCTTCGTCAAACCCCAGAAGGCCTCGCAATGGACGGTGGCGGCGCACGTGAGTGCCGCCCTGTTGCTGGTTGCCACCCTGGGCTGGATGATGCCGGCCTTCCCGGTGGCCTTCTATCTGGCGGTGATCCAGGTTGCCGTTGGCTTTCTCCTCTTTCATTCGGTCAATCTCAAACCCAAAGACCCCGGAATCATGGTGGCTTTTCATCAGGGCATGGTGCTCTCCATGAGTCTTGCCATTGTCCTGGTATGGCGCTAAGGAAAACAAATGCCTAAGTCTATCGGTACCTCATCACCCTTCCTCTTGCCCAGCCCGAGTGCAGGCGTTCAGTTGCTGCGCGATCTCTGGGTCCTGGCCAAGGCCCGGGTGGTCTCTCTGCTCGTGTTCACCGCTGCAGTTGGCGAGTTGCTGGCACCCAGCGGTATTCAGCACTGGCCCGCAGCAGTCGCCGGACTGCTGGGTATCGCCCTGGCGGGAGGTGCTGGCGGAGTGCTCAATCAGATCGTCGAGCCAGAGCTTGACCAGCACATGCGGCGTACCCACCGCCGTCCCCTCGCAGAGGGCCGCATTGGCCGCAAGGGCGCTGCGGTGTATGCCGCGATCCTGCTCGGCGTCAGCATTGCGGTACTCTTGCTGTGGACCAACCCCTTGACCCTGGCGCTGACCCTGCTCGGTACGGTGGGCTACGGAGTGGTGTATACCCTGTACCTCAAGCCCAGCACGCCGTGGAACATCGTCTGGGGTGGGTTGGCCGGAGCGCTTCCGCCGTTGATTGGCTGGACGGCAGTCATGGGTTCGGTAAATCTTTTGCCGCTGATGCTGGTGGCGCTGATCTTCGTCTGGACGCCGGCGCATTTCTGGCCGTTGGCCATTTACTGTCGGCGTGACTATGCCAAGGCTTGCATCCCGATGTTGCCGGTCACCCATGGGATTGATCGCACCCGCAAGGAAATCCTGGTTTATGCGGTGGCGACCTGGCTGGTGAGTCTGGTGCCGGCCTTCCTTGCCCATGACTGGGTCTACGGCGGAATTGCCTGGATCGCCGGTGCCTGGTTTGTTGGCATGGCCTTGCGCCTACGCAGACTGCCGGAAGGCGCAGAGATGGACCTTTACGCGCGCAAGATGTTTGCATTTTCCATCAGCTATCTGTTCCTCCTGTTCACCGCGCTCCTCGTGGGCAAGGCGTTGTTGAGTTATGGCATCTTCTGAACGAAAGGGGCGGCGCCAGCGGCACGCGGGTCCGCCCATGACCGGGCAAGAAAAAAAGGCGGTTTTTGGTCTCAGTTTCATCTACATGACCCGCATGCTTGGGCTTTTCATGTTGATGCCCGTGCTTGCCCTCGACAGCCATTCGATGCGTGACAGTACGCCCTTTCTGCTGGGGCTTGCCGTCGGCATCTATGGACTGGCCCAAGCCCTGCTGCAATTTCCTTTTGGTAGCGCCTCGGACCGTCTGGGACGCAAGCCGGTTCTGGTGCTTGGATTGCTGCTCTTCATTGTGGGGTCGGTGCTCGGGGCGCTCACGGATAATATCTGGGGGGTGATCTTGGCCCGTGTACTGCAGGGGGCAGGAGCGGTCTCCTCCGTACTGTTAGCCACCGCCGGCGATCTCACGGACGATGCGCACCGGACCAAAGCGATGGCGGCCATCGGTGGCAGCATTTCCATCGCCTATGTTTTGGGTATGGCGTTGGGACCCATTATTTACGGATTTTCTGGCCTTGCGGGGGTATTTTGGGGGGCTGCGGTCCTCGGTGTATTGGCTTTTCTGCCTCTGTTTTTCGTAATTCCTGGCATATCCGAGGGGCAGCAGCGGCGCATGGGTTCCTTTCGCGATGCCCTGCGCATTTTCTCTCACCCTGCGGTTCAGGCCGCCAGTGTCGGTATCTTTATTTTGCAGATGGTCTTGGGCGCCAGTTTCGTCGTTCTATCACCGGAATTATTGCGGGCCACGCAATTGACCCAGGGGGCAATCTGGGAGGTCTATCTTCCCGTCATGTTCGGTGGCATCGTCCTCATGCTATATCCGGTGATTTATGCAGAGAAAAACCGGGAGCATCGGCGCGTACTCGCTCTTAGCGGGATCATAATTGCCCTCGGCGCACTGTTCATGGGCATATTCGCCGGGTATTTCTGGGCGGTAGGCATTGCGGCGATCGTCTTCTTTGCCGGCTACAACATCGCTTCCGCGATTTTGCCTTCGATGATGAGTCGCTCTACGACACCGGAACAGCGTGGCGCTGCCAGTGGTGTGTATTCCCTCATGCAGTTTTTGGGCATTTTCACCGGCGGTGTGGTCGGTGGATGGGGATTGGGCTGGATTGGCGTTCAGGGGGTTTTTTATATCCTCACCGTCGTGGGTCTGGCTTTGGCTCTGCAGAGCGCTTTTGCTGCGGGGGCGATGAACAAATTGCTGGCTGCTGAAGAGCGCCCTTGATGGCGCTCTAGCTCGGGGAAGCTACTTACAGGCCGCCATTTCCCACGAGCAAAGCAAAGGCGCCGAAGAGAATGCAGTAAATCCCAAAGGGTCGTAGCGCCTTGATCTCGTGCTGGTGAAAATAGCGCATCAAGAACCATACCGAAAACCAGGCGAAAATCGCGGAAATAATTCCGGACAGGACAATTACACCATATAGTCCATGACTCAGATGCTGATGGGCGAGTTTGGGCACTTCGAGCAAGCCGGCTGCGCCGATGATGGGAGTGGCTAAAAGAAAGGAAAAACGTGCCGAATTGGCATAGTCCAGGCCCACGCCAATGCCGGCTACCAGGGTTGCGCCCGAACGGGAAAAACCGGGGATCAGGGCCAGCGATTGGGCAAAGCCGATGATCAGGGCGCGCCCCCAACTGAGTTTCTCCAGGGTATGGCTAGGCTCCCGGGCGCGCAGGCGATCCCCCCAGATCAACAGGACGCCGTTCACCATCAAAGCGACTGCGGCAAAACCAAAGCCGCCAAAGAGGTCTTTGATCCGATGGGCAAGGGCAAGGCCGAGCAGGCCGGCGGGTATGCTCGCCAGGATCAAGAGCCACAGAAGCCGGGTTTCGGCACTGCGTGGGCGCCCCCGATCGCGCAGAAAGGCGCCGATCAGTTCGACCCAATCGCGCCAGAAAAAACTCAGCAGTGCCACCAGCGTGCCCAAGTGCAAGACAACGATGAAGGGCAGAAACCACGAGGCATCGCGATTGATGGGCCAGCGGAACAGGGCTGGCACGAGGATGCTGTGGCCGAGGCTGGAGATCGGGAAGAGCTCGGTCACGCCCTGCAAGGCAGCCAGTAGAAACAGGTAGAAATGATGGAGCATAGATTCGTTTCCCATGGACGCCCCGTAGGGCATGATCGTACTGCGGATCAGATATAGCGGACCGCGAGGATGCTGTACTCGCGGGTACCACCGGGAGCGTTGACCTCGATGCTATCCCCTTCGTGTTTGCCGATCAGGGCGCGGGCGACAGGGGAACTGATGGAAATTTTGTTTTCCTTGATATCGGCTTCGGCATCGCCGACGATTTGATAAGTGATGGTTTGCCCATCCTGATCCTCGAGCTCAACCGTTGCACCAAAGACGATGCGGTCGCCAGCATTGAGTGATTTGGGATCGATGATTTGCGCGCGGGCGATGAAGTCCTCGATCTCCCGAATGCGTCCTTCGATGAAGCCCTGCTGTTCTTTGGCTGCATCGTACTCGGCGTTTTCGGAGAGATCTCCCTTGGCGCGCGCCTCGGCAATAGCCTCGATCACCGCTGGGCGATCCTTGCTCTTGAGTCTCTGTAGTTCTTCGCGCAAGCGCTCTGCGCCGACGACGGTCATCGGAATCTTGTCACTCATGATAGCTTACCTCTGGAAAGGGGACTGGCTGGCCAGATCCTGCAAACAAACGACGCTGCGCTCCTGACTGAGCAGGACAGCAAGGGCGGCAGTACCGGCTGTGGCGCCAGCCAGGGTGGTGTAGTAGGTGAGGCCCATCTGTAGGGCGGCGCGACGAATACTGAAGGAGTCGCGCACCGATTGGCGCTCATCGACGGTGTTGATGATGATCTGCACCTTACCATTCTTGATCGCATCGACGATGTGCGGACGCCCCTCGGTCACCTTGTTGACCGCGGCGACACGGAGACCCGCACGTTCGAGATGCTGGGCCGTGCCCCGGGTAGCGAGCAGAGAAAAGCCGAGGCCGTGCAATTCGCGGGCGACCGGGATGATGCCTTCCTTATCGGCGTCGCGCACGCTCAAAAACACCGTGCCTTGCCGCGGAAAGTGCTCGCCGGCGGCGATCTGCGCCTTGAGGAAGGCCTCGCCAAAGCTGCTCCCGATACCCATCACCTCGCCGGTAGACTTCATCTCTGGGCCGAGAAGCACGTCTACCCCAGGAAATTTGAGGAAGGGAAAGACCGCTTCCTTGACGCTAAAGTGCTGCCCGAGGGTGATTTCTTCCACCCCCTGCTGGGCCAGCGTGTTGCCCGCCATGCAGCGCGCCGCAATCTTGGCCAGAGGGATGCCTGCCGCCTTGGAAACGAAGGGCACCGTGCGCGACGCACGGGGATTCACCTCTAGGACGTAGATATCCGATCCTTGCACGGCAAACTGACAGTTCATCAATCCGACCACCCCTAGGGCCTTGCCCAGAGCTTCGGTCTGCTGCCGCAATTGGCTCTGTATGGCGCTCGGCAGCGAGTAGGGCGGCAGGCAGCAGGCCGAGTCCCCGCTGTGCACGCCCGCCTGCTCGATATGCTCCATGATTCCGGCCACCAGTACGCGTTCCCCATCGGCAACGGCGTCGATGTCGACTTCCAGGGCGTTGTTCAGGAAGCGATCAAGCAGCACCGGCTGATCTTCGGACACCCGTACCGCTTCCTGCATGTAGCGCTCCAGGTCATCCTCGGCATAGACGATGCGCATGGCGCGGCCGCCGAGCACGTAGGAGGGCCGCACGACCAAGGGGTACCCGAGGGAGCGCGCATGGGCAAGGGCCTCGGTGCCGCTGCGGGCGATGGCATTTTCCGGTTGGCGCAATTGCAGGCGCTGCAACAGTTGTTGGAAGCGTTCGCGGTCTTCCGCCAGATCGATGGAGTCCGGGCTGGTGCCGATGATCGGTACGCCTGCCGCCGAAAGATCGTTGGCGAGTTTGAGTGGGGTCTGCCCACCAAACTGGACGATGACCCCTTCGGGCTTTTCGATCTGCACGATTTCCAGCACATCTTCCAGGGTGAGTGGCTCGAAATAGAGGCGATCGGAGGTGTCGTAATCGGTGGAGACCGTCTCAGGGTTGCAGTTGACCATGATCGTTTCGTAGCCATCCTCGCGCATAGCCATGGCCGCATGCACGCAGCAATAGTCGAACTCGATCCCTTGGCCGATCCGATTAGGTCCGCCGCCCAGGATCATGATCTTTTTGCGCTCGCTGGGCTGCGCCTCGCACTCGTCCTCGTAGGTGGAGTAGAGGTACGGGGTAGGCGAATGGAACTCGGCGGCACAGGTATCTACCCGCTTATACACGGGACGGATGCCCAGCTTGTGACGATGTTCGCGCAATGCTGCCTCGCGACAGCCGAGGAGCTGCGCCAGGCGTCGGTCAGAAAAACCCATCCGCTTCAGACGCCGTAGCTCCGCTTTATCCAGACTTGCCACGGCACGACCACGCAGGTCATTTTCCATGTTCAGCAGCTCGGCGATTTGCTCGAGGAACCACGGATCGATCTGCGTCAGTTCGTGAATGCGCGGAAGCGTCCAGCCGAGGCGGAAGGCGTCTGCCGTCTGCCAGAGGCGTTCGGGACCCGGGTTGCGCAGGGCCTGCTCGATCTGCGCGGTAGTCCAGTTTTTGGTATCCAGTTCATTCAGCCCGTCCATCCCGGTTTCCAGGCCGCGCAAGGCCTTTTGCAGCGACTCCTGGAAACTGCGCCCCATGGCCATGACTTCCCCGACCGACTTCATCTGGGTGGTCAGGTGCGGGTCGGCCTCGGGAAATTTCTCGAAGGCAAAGCGTGGGATCTTGGTCACTACATAGTCGATACTGGGCTCGAAACTGGCCGGGGTGGCCTGGGTGATGTCGTTGCGCAGTTCGTCCAGGGTATAGCCCAGGGCCAGTTTGGCGGCGACCTTGGCAATCGGGAAGCCCGTTGCCTTCGATGCCAGGGCGGAAGAGCGCGAAACCCGAGGGTTCATTTCGATGACCAGCATCCGGCCATTGCGCGGATTGACGGCAAACTGCACGTTGGAGCCGCCGGTGTCGACGCCAATGCGCCGCAGCACGGCAATGGAGGCGTCGCGCATGGTCTGGTATTCGCGGTCGGTGAGGGTCTGGGCTGGGGCCACGGTGATCGAATCGCCGGTATGCACGCCCATCGGGTCGATGTTTTCGATGGAGCAGATGATAATGCAATTGTCGGCGCGGTCGCGCACCACCTCCATCTCGAACTCTTTCCAACCGATCACCGATTCTTCGACGAGAATTTCATGGGTGGGACTGGCTTCCAGGCCACGCACCGCGATTTCCTCAAATTCTTCACGGTTGTAGGCCACACCACCGCCGGTGCCACCAAGGGTGAAGGAAGGCCGAATGATGACCGGGTAACCAATGGTATCGGCAATTTCCCGGCCCTCATCGAGCTGATGCGCGAAGGCGGAGCGGGCAACCTCGAGGCCGATTTCCTCCATGGCCTTTTTGAAGAGACCGCGATCCTCGGCCTCGCGGATGGCGGAAATGCTGGCACCAATCAATTGCACGCCAAAGCGGTCGAGGACCCCCTCGCGGTGCAAATCGAGGGCACAATTGAGCGCCGTCTGCCCGCCCATAGTGGGCAACAGGGCGTCGGGCCGTTCGCGCTCGATGATGCGCGCCACCGTCTCCCACTCCACCGGCTCGATGTAGACGGCATCTGCGGTCTGCGGATCGGTCATAATGGTGGCTGGATTGGAATTGACCAGAATCACCCGGCAGCCTTCTTCGCGCAGGGCCTTGCAGGCCTGCACGCCGGAATAATCGAATTCGCAGGCCTGACCTATGACAATGGGGCCAGCACCGATGATCAGTACACTGCGCAGATCCTCACGCCGGGGCATGGCTTTTCCTTGTGGCAAAACTGGCGACAAATTCATCAAAAATGATGCTGGCATCATGCGGGCCGGGGCCGGCTTCCGGATGCCCCTGGAAAGAGAAGGCGGGAAGATGGCGGTGACGCATCCCCTGCAGGCTGCCATCAAAGAGGGAGACGTGGGTGATCTCGACGCTGTCCGGCAAGGACTCCGCCGCCACCGCAAAGCCGTGGTTCTGGCTGGTGATGAGGACGCGACCATTGCGCAGATCACGGACCGGATGATTGGCGCCATGGTGCCCGAATTTCATCTTCTGCGTTTTGCCGCCCAGGGCGAGTCCGAGCAACTGATGGCCGAGACACAGACCGAAGGTAGGGATGCCCGCCTCGACGACTGCCCGCATCGTGTTCTGCGCTTGGGTCAGCACTGCAGGATCGCCCGGACCATTGCTGAACAGGACACCATCGGCGCCGACACCGAGGATTTCCGCGCTGCTGCTCTGCGGTGGCAACAAGGTCACGCGGCATCCACGGTCGGCGAGGAGACGCAGAATATTCCGCTTGGCACCAAAATCTACGACTACTACATGATGGGTCGTCGACGCCGATTCCTGGCTGACATAATCGTTTGCAGGGCTGGGGCTGCGGCGGGTCCACTCCTGCCGTTCGCCGGCGGTTACCTCGCCGATCAGATCGGCCCCTTCGAGGCCGGGAAAGGCGCGTGCTGCCGCCAGGACTTGCTCGATATCCAGGTCGTTACCCACGGCAATGGCCCCGTTCTGGGCGCCGTGTTCGCGCAAATGACGGGTCAGCGCGCGGGTATCGAATTCCGCCATGCCCGGAATGCCGTGACGCCGCAGATAAGTGTCGAGTTCTTCTTGCGCTCGCCAGTTGCTCGCTGCCCGCGGTAGGGTGCGCAGCAGGAGGCCGGCGCAAAAGATCTCGCGACCTTCGGCATCCTCCGAATTGATGCCGACATTGCCAATGTGAGGATAGGTCAGGGTGATGAGCTGCCCGCGGTAAGAAGGATCGGTAAGGATCTCCTGATACCCGGTCATCGCCGTATTGAAGCAGACCTCGCCCGCACGCAAGCCAGTAGCGCCGAATCCCGCGCCGTGAAAGATACGCCCATCGGCCAATGCCAGGACTGCGTCCAAATCCCACCCCAGGTTGCCAGAATTGAAGATGCAAAAATGGGAGGGCAGATGCCTCCCATGTATTCCAGACATTCTAAATAACCCTGCCCAACTGGGTCAAACTTCGGGAAAACTCCCAACGTGATTGAGTTGAGGGTAGAAAACTGCTTTACTCCCGCCATGAGCCTCGGTAATATGCCGCCCTCATGATTGCGGCGCACGTTTCTACCTTGCTGATTTCCCGAGTTTCCGAGGCGGGGGATCAGTTGCTTGGAGAGCCCGATTTTGCCCGCTGGGCCCGCTTGCTGCAAGCGGTGCAGCGGCTCGATTTGGTGACTGTGGATTTGCGCTTGCAACGGCGCGGTCGGGTATTGTTGGTCGACGGTGAGCTGCGGTTGCAGGGGCTGCTACGCTGTGAGCGCTGTCTGGGCGATATGCCCTGCGACATCCGCCAGGACGTGCGAGTGGGTGTGGCGGACACGGAAGGGGCCCTGGCAGCCATCGACGCCGAGCGCGAGCTGGTGATGGCTGCGGATGGAAAGTTAGCAGTTCAGGATTGGCTGGAGGAGGAGGCGTTATTGGCGCTCCCACTCCTGCCACGTTGTATGGAATGGTCATCCGGCATTTGTCCGGTGTCTGGAATCGAGGTGCCAAGCCTCGGTGCGAATCAGTAGTTTGTTGATGGAGAAGCGAGATCATGGCAGTTCCCCAGAGTAAAACCTCCAAATCCAAGCGCGACATGCGCCGCGCCCACGATTTCTTGACGGCAAGCAACCGGTCGACCTGCGATCACTGCGGAGCGAGCAAGCTGCCCCACCACGTCTGCCCGGAGTGTGGTCACTACAAAGGGCGCGAGATGGTGCGCAAATCCGTAGAAGCCTGAACGAATTCTCCGGTCTGAACTCCATTGCCGCAGATTGCCGTTGATGCCATGAGTGGCGACTCAGGACCGCGCACGGTCCTGCTCGCCCTCGCTGGCCTGGTGAAGGACTATCCAGATGTGCAGTTTCATCTGGTCGGAGATGAGGCGACTCTCCGCCGGGAACTGCAGCGCAGCCGCCTCAGGGATACGGAGCAGGTGCAGATCCGGCATGCCAGCCAAGTCGTCGGGATGGACGAGGCGCCCTCCCAGGCATTGCGCGGCAAGCGTGATTCGTCCATGCACGTGGCGATCGGTTTGTTGCGCGAGGGGCAGGTCGATGCGGTTGTCAGCGCGGGTAACACCGGTGCGCTCATGGCGTTGGGCAAGGTCTTCCTGCGTACTATCCCTGGGATCGACCGTCCGGCAATTGCCGCCTTTCTGCCTACCCGCAAGGGCCGGGTGCTGGCTCTCGATCTGGGAGCAAATGTGGACTGTCACCCGGAGCATCTGCTGCAGTTTGCGGTAATGGGGTCCATTCTTTTTGCACAGGTGACGGGAACGCAAAGGCCGCGGGTTGGGCTGCTCAACATCGGCTCGGAAGAAATCAAGGGTAACGAACTGGTGAAGGCTGCCAGTGCTTTGCTGCGGCAGAGTCATCTGAACTTCATTGGCAATGTGGAAGGCTCTCAGATATACCAAGACGGTTGTGATGTTCTGGTTTGCGATGGTTTCGTCGGCAATGTCTTCCTCAAGACCTCTGAAGGCCTGGCAGCCATGGTGCGGCAAGAACTCCGCGCCAGTTACACGCAGGGACTGTATGGGCGCATGGCCTATCTCATCAATCGACCTATCCTGCAAAAATTGCGACGCCGGCTCGATTCGCGGCAGTACAACGGTGCAACTTTGCTTGGCCTGAATGGCATCATCATCAAGAGTCATGGCAACGCCGATCGTCTGGCCTTTGCCCGTGCCGTGGAAGTGGCCATCGCCGAGGCCCGTCACCGCCTCACCTTGGAGATCGCCAAAGTGGTACAAGACGATTTGGCGCAAGTGATTCGTAACAGCGCCTGATGCCTAATTACAGTCAGTTGATTGCCACCGGTTCTTATCTGCCGGAAAGGGTGCTCGATAACCACGAGCTCAGCACCTGGGTGGACACGAGTGACGAATGGATCGTCGCGCGCACCGGGATTCATTCGCGACATCTGGCAGCGGAAGGGCAAGGCAGTGTCGACATGGCGACCCGTGCCGCCGAGCGCGCCCTTGCTGCTGCCGGGTTGCAAGCGACTGACATAGACCTGATCATCGTGGCGACCACGACGCCGGATCAGATTTTTCCGAGTACCGCCTGTCTGGTGCAGGCCCGCCTGGGCAACCAAGGGGCGGCCGCATTCGATGTGCAGGCGGTCTGTACCGGATTCATCTACGCATTGGCTACCGCCGACCAGTTTCTGCGCAGCGGTGCCGCGACAACGGCGCTGGTCATTGGCGTGGAAACCATGTCGCGCATCGTCGATTGGCAGGATCGCAGTACCTGCATCCTCTTTGGTGACGGCGCGGGTGCCGTGATTCTCAGGGCAGCGCAACAGCCCGGCATTCTTTCCACCCACCTGCATGCCGATGGGCGCTATGCCGAGCTGTTACAGGTGCCGCAAGCGGAGAGCCACTTGACGATGCAGGGCAATGCGGTATTTCGTATGGCTGTGCGCACGCTCGGCGACATTGTGCAGGAGACCCTCTCTGCCAATGGATTGCAGAGCAGCGATATCGACTGGCTGGTACCGCATCAAGCCAATATCCGCATCATCCAGGCCACCGCAGAAAAGCTCGCCTTGCCCATGGAGCGGGTGGTGGTAACGGTGGGCAAGCACGGCAACGTGTCGGCCGCCTCGGTACCTCTGGCGCTGGATCATGCCGTGCAACGCAATTGTTTCCGCCCGGGTCAGCTGCTGCTGCTGGAGGCCTTTGGCGGTGGTTTTACTTGGGGCTCGGCGCTGCTACGCTGGACCTGAGCGTACAGCCACCAACTTCGCATCAAGGAGACTATAGTGCAGGGTTCGATTGCCTTTGTTTTTCCGGGTCAAGGATCGCAGTCCATCGGCATGCTCGCCGCTATCAGTGCCAACCGCCCGGTGCTGCGAGAGATTTTTGCCGAGGCCTCTGACCTCTTGCATCGCGATCTCTGGCAGTTGGCGCAGGAAGGTCCGGTCGAGGAGCTGAATCAGACCCGCTGGACCCAACCGCTGATGCTCACTGCAGGCTATGCCATGTTCCGCGCCTGGGAGGAGGAGGGCGGCTCCAGTCCCGACTTCGTCGCCGGTCACTCCTTGGGCGAGTATACCGCCTTGGTGGTCGCCGGCAGTCTGGACTTTGCCGACGCCCTCCGGCTGGTTGCACGCCGCGGCGAACTGATGCAAAACGCCGTGCCCGAGGGCGAAGGGGCGATGGCTGCGGTTCTCGGGATCAGCGAAGAGGATCTGCGCGCGCTGTGTCAGCGCGAGGCGCAAGGCCAGGTCCTAGAGCTTGCGAATCTCAATGCGCCGGGGCAGATCGTTGTGGCCGGACAGCGCGCTGCCGTCGAGCGGCTCAGCGAGCGGGCCAAGGATGCCGGGGCGAAGAAGGTCGTGCTCTTGCCAGTCAGTGTCCCCAGTCACTGTTCGTTGATGACCGAGGCCGCCGAGCAGTTTGCCAGCGATCTCGCCAAGGTAGAATTCCGCAGTCCCAATGCGCTGCTGGTGCATAATGTGGACGCACAAAGTCATCGCGAGCCGGCGGCCATTCGCGAAGCACTGCGTCGGCAGATCTTTTCCCCGGTGCGCTGGACCGAGAGTATTCGCTTTCTGGCCCGGCAGGGGGCCACCACCTTTGTCGAGATGGGCCCGGGTAAGGTCCTGTCGGGGTTGGGCAAGCGCATCGAACCGAGTCTGCGCATGCTGTCTCTCGATGACGAGAAGAGTTTCGTCACCGCGTTGGAGGATCTCTGATGAGCCATGCGCTGGACGGGCAGGTGGTACTGATTACCGGCGGCAGCCGGGGCATTGGCGCCGCGCTGGTCGAAGAATTCCGCAGCCTCGGTGCCCAGGTTGCCGCCACCGCGACCAGTGCCGCAGGGGCAGAGGCCCTCTGTGAAAAACTGGGGGAGCGGGGGCGCGGCTATGTTCTCGATGTGACCGATGACGCCGCCATGGATGCCACGTTGGCGCAGATCCGGGCCGAGCTGGGGGCCCCCAGCGTCCTCGTGAACAATGCCGGGATCACCCGCGATCAGTTGCTCTTGCGTATGAAGGACGAGGACTGGGACCGGGTGCTGCAGACCAATCTGCGCGCAGTCTACCGCCTCAGTCGGCTCTGTGTGCGCGACATGATCAAGGCGCAATTTGGGCGCATCATCAGCATTACTTCGGTGGTGGGGATGATGGGGAACGCTGGGCAGAGCAATTACGCCGCTGCCAAGGCGGGGGTCATGGGCTTCAGCCGCGCCCTGGCGCGCGAGGTCGCGGCGCGCGGAGTCACCGTCAATTGTGTCGCCCCAGGTTTCATCGCCACCGATATGACCGCCGCCCTGAACGAGGCACAGCGTGAGCATTTATTACAGCAGATTCCCGCTGGTCGCCTGGGTAGTGGGCAGGATGTGGCCGCCGCCGTCGCCTTCCTGGCCTCTGCGCAAGCTAGCTATATCACCGGTGAAACCCTGCAGGTGAATGGCGGTTTGTGGATGGGATGATGCCTTTTTCCTTTACAGGACCGCGCCAGCTGTGGTCCAATTCCGCCGAAAATAATTTTTACCAACTGAGGAGTTTCTCCCATGGATGATATCGCAGCACGTGTAAAGAAAGTGGTCGTCGAGCAACTGGGTGTGAATGAAGATGAGGTCACCAACGAAGCGTCCTTCGCTGACGATCTGGGTGCCGATTCCCTCGACAACGTCGAGTTGGTGATGGCCCTCGAGGAAGAATTCGACTGCGAAATTCCCGACGAAGAGGCCGAAAAGATTTCTACGGTGCAGCAGGCCATCGACTACGTCAGCGCGCATCTGCCCAAGCAGGATGCCTGAGATCATTTCTCCGTTCGGTTTGGAGTGCCTGCGTTGAAAAGACGTGTCGTGGTTACCGGTTTGGGGATCGTTTCTCCGGTCGGGATTGGTCTGGCCGCCTCTTGGGACAGCATCGTCCACGGCCGCAGTGGCATTGCCCGGGTCACGCGCATCGATCCGGAGGCCTATGCCTCGCAGATCGCCGGTGAAGTGAAAGGCTTCGATGTCGGCCAGTATTTGCCCGTCAAAGAAGCCCGCAAAATGGAGTTGTTCATCCATTACGGCCTCGCCGCCAGCATGGAGGCAATGGAAGACTCGGGGCTCAAGATTACTCCGGAAATTGCCGAACGCGTCGGTGTTTCCATTGGCAGTGGTATTGGTGGCCTGCCAGGCATCGAGTCCGAGCATTCCGTGGTGACCGAGAATGGGCCACGGCGCATTTCCCCATTCTTCATCCCGCGCTGTATCGTCAACATGGTGTCTGGTCATGTATCGATACTGTATGGGGCGAAGGGCCCGAACATTGCCATGGCGACTGCCTGCTCGACTGCAACGCACTCCATCGGTGACGCGGCACGGCTCATCGAGTACGGTGATGCCGATGTGATGATCGCTGGTGGTGCGGAGGCTGCCATCAGTCCTCTCGGATTGGGAGGATTTTCTGCTGCCCGGGCGTTGTCGACCCGAAATGATGCTCCGGAGAAGGCGAGTCGCCCTTGGGACGAGGGGCGTGACGGCTTTGTCTTGGCTGAGGGTGCCGGCATTCTGGTTCTGGAAGAACTCGAGTTCGCACAACGCCGTGGCGCGAAAATCTATGCCGAGGTGGTGGGCTACGGGATGAGTGCTGATGCCTATCACATGACGCAACCCGCCAGTGGGGGCGAGGGAGCTGCGCGCTGCATGCAGGTAGCCCTACGCAATGCAGGCCTGCCAGCGGATGCCGTGGACTACATCAATGCTCATGGTACTTCGACGCCGCTGGGTGATCTGGCCGAAACCGAAGCGGTCAAAGCGGTATTTGGCGAGCACTCCAAGAGGCTCGCGATGAGTTCGACCAAGTCCATGACTGGGCACCTTCTCGGCGCCGCCGGTGGAATTGAAGCGGTCTTTACCACGCTGGCGATCCACAACGGTATCCTGCCGCCCACCATCAATCTGGAACAGCCGAGCGCGGGCTGTGATCTGGATTATGTCGCTAACGTGGCCCGGCAGCAGTCTATCGAGGTTGCGTTGAGTAATTCCTTCGGTTTTGGTGGTACCAACAGCACTCTCGTATTCCGCAAGTTCCACGACTGAGGACCTGTGACGGTCCTCGCCTGCAGTGTCGATGGCGTCTTCCAGGACCCTGCGTACTCGCTCCCCTTCGCACGTGCCCTACAGTATGGCGATGGACTCTTCGAGACCATCGCCGTCATTTCCTCGCAACCTTTATTTTGGCAGCAGCACCTGCATCGGCTGAGCCAGGGTGCCGCGGTTTTGGGAATTGCCGTCCCGGACGTTGCCACACTGCTGGCCCATTGGCAGGAACTGCTGGAGGGGTCCCCTCTTATTGCGACATCTCGGCGTCTGGTACTGAAGATCCTGTTGTTCCGCCGGGATGGCCAAGGCTACGCCACCCCGCGGGAGAGCACTGGACAGATCGTTTTCCTTCTGCAGGATTGGCCCACTCGATCCAAAACCTATTGGCAGGAGGGCATCTGCGCGGGTTTGTCCACGGTCCCCCTGCAATGCGGTGCGCCCTACTTGGCGCTCAAGTCTCTGAATCGTCTCAATCAAATCATGGCACGGCGCGCTTTGCCCGAGGGCTGGCAAGAGGCGCTACTCTGCGACCAACAGGGATACCTGCGCGAGGGTATCCAAAGCAACGTCCTCTGGCGTCGCGGGGACACGCTTTATACCCCGGATCTGCACGATGGCGGAATCCGTGGAATTCAACGGGATGCAATTCTACGCCAGGCGGAAGGCTGGGGACTTGCCGTACAGACCGTAAGAGAAACGCCAACTGCGCTGGCAGAGGCAGAAGAAATCCTCTTTTGTAACAGTCTGATTGGGTTCTGGCCGGTGCAAAGATGGCAAGATCGCAGTCTCCCCGGCGCTGCGGGTAGCTTGGCGCAGCGTCTGGCGGCTTGGCACCGTGAGCTGGGATTATTCCCGGAGGCAACGTGAGATCCTGGTTGCCACGCCTGGCCCTGCTTCTCCTCTTCACGATTTTCGCGCTGCTCGGCTGGGCACTATGGGGCCTCTACCGCCCCTTTGCGTTGCCAGCACCGGGGACGGAGGTACCCATCCGCTTGGGAGCCAGCGTTGATGCGAGTATTCGGGAGCTGCACAGAAAGGGTTTGTTGCCGAACCCCATGCTGTTCCGACTCCTCTGGCAGGTGGAGGGGCGCCCGCCTCTACACGCCGGCCTCTATAGGTTTCGCGGACGGGTGAGTATGGCAGAAGTGCTCGAGACCTTGCGGGCTGGGCGCTCGCGGCCGCTGCTGTTTACCATCGTACCCGGAATGAATCTGCCGCAGGTGCTGCAACAACTGGAGCACGCCCCCTATCTGGACGCCAAGGGGATCCCCAAGGCAGCACAATTGCCCAGATTGCTGGGACCGATGGCAGCCACACGACAGAATGCCGAGGGTTGCCTGCTGCCGCAGAGTTATCGCTACGTGCCCGGTGAACCGGCCCTGACTCTGCTGCGCCAGGCCGCCCAGGCCATGCAGCAGACCCTGCGGCAGTCGTGGGCGGAGCGTGCGCCCAATCTGCCACTGCACGGCCCCTATCAGGCGCTGATTCTGGCCTCCATTGTGCAACGTGAAGGTGCGCCGTTGGCGCAGCAACAACGCATTGCCGCCGTCTTTCTCAACCGCTTGCGGATAGGAATGCCGCTGCAATCCGACCCCACGGTAATCTATGCGCTGGGCAAGGCCTATGATGGTCATCTCCAGCCGGCGCAGATGCAGGTGCAAAGTCCGTATAATACCTATCTGCATAGTGGCCTGCCGCCAACTCCGATCGCCATGCCGTCGCAGCAGGCCCTGGCGGCGGTTCTGCACCCGGCGGTTGGCGATGACCTTTACTTCATCGCCAAGGGCAACGAATATCACTACTCAGCAGGGTTTGCGGAACATCAGCAGCAGATCCGACGCTACCTTCAGGCGGGTGTCAAAAATGACTAAGGAATCGGGATTTTTCATCACTCTCGAAGGGATAGAAGGGGCTGGCAAGAGTACCGTCCTGCCTTTCCTTGCCGAGCAGATCGAGGCACTCGGCTACACCGTGGAGCGCAGTCGTGAACCGGGTGGTGGGCCACTGGGTGAAGCCCTGCGCGCCATCTTTCTCAATCCTGACCTGCAACTGGATGTGGAAGAGGAGCTGCTGCTGCTCTATGCCGGACGGCGGGATCACCTGCGCAGTCGTATCCTGCCGGCGCTGGCGGCGGGCAAGGTCCTGCTCTGTGATCGTTACGAGGATTCGACTGTTGCCTATCAGGGTGGCGGGCGTGGGGTAGCCCTTGCGCGTATCGAGGAGCTTTCGCGCTGGGCCGGTATTTTGCGTCAGCCAGATCTGACGTTCTGGCTCGATATCGATCCCCAGGTTGCCGCTGAGCGCATTCGCGATCGTCGGCCCGATCGCATGGAACGAGAGAGCATCGACTTCTTCCGCCGGGCGCAAGCCGCTTTTGCGCAGCGGGCCATGGAGATGCCAAAGCGTTTTTACCGCATCGACGCCAGTCAGCCCCTGGCACAGGTCCAGGAGCAGCTACGGGAGGCTTTGCTGGCGCGGATACCCCCACGCCAATCGCATCATGGATAACGCAGCGATCTCCTATTTTAGCGCACCGGCCTGGCTGGGCTCGGATCGTGCTCGGGCGCTTCCGCAGTCGCTGCTGCTCGAGGCGGCGGCGGATAGCCTCGCGGCTGCGTGGTCGGAACGACTCGTGCGCCTCTGGCTTTGTCATCGGGCTGCTGAGGAGGCCTGCGGTAGTTGCCCTTCCTGTCAGTTGCTGGATGCGGGAAATCATCCAGACTACCTGAATCTGCAGGCAAGTAATGGCAAGACTCTGGGCATCGAGCAAATACGCGAAGCGTTGGACGTCCTGGCTTACACCCCGCAGTCTGGTCCCTTACGGGTGCTGCGGATCATCACTGCAGAACAGATGAGCATGGCAGCAGCCAATGCACTGCTCAAGGGTCTGGAAGAACCCCCGCTACGTGCCCGCATACTGTTGCTGAGCGCTGCACCTGTGCGACTTTTGCCGACCATTCGTTCGCGCTGCCAGCGCCTCGAGTCACCTCCGCATGAAGTTGACGCCTGTGCCCGTTATCTTCGCGCACAGGGAGTCGATGCTGCTGATGTGGACAACCTTGCCCAGCGCTATGCCGATCGCCCAGCGCGTGCTCTGGAACTCGTCAACAGCGGCGTCTGGCCAGAGCTGCAGGAGGCGCAGACGCAATTGCTCAGCAAAACACCGCGACTCGAGTTGTTATGGCGGCTGGTGGGGCAGTGGAGCAAGGAGGAAGAACGCGTCTTGTTGCTGCGAGAGTTGATGTTGGGCTTGTATACGCAAATTTTTCGACTACAACACGGTCTGGAAGCCCCTTTGTGGGCGCAAGCGCTTTCGACGCGGGCCGCGAGTCGGTCGCCAACGCAGTTATGGAAAGAGTGCCAGGCTTGGTTGCGTCTCGCTGTTGATCTGCGCCAGAATCTACAGATACCCATGCGTCTGGAGCGCCTGCTCTGGTGCTGGTTTTGGGGAGAAAGAGAAGAATGAGTACATTGGATTCCAGTGCCCGTGCGCTTTCGGTGGTACTGCGCGATGCCGAGTCGGTGCAGCGCTATTTTTTGCCGCAGGTACGAGGTGGAGGAATACTGATCGAAACCCCGAACCTGCTGCCCATGGGGACCGACGTGCTATTGATGATCACGTTGCCCGACAATGGCCAGCGTACCCCGCTGCAAGGTAAGGTGATCTGGATCATGCCCAAGGAAAACCGTGAAGGTCATCCGCCAGCCATCGGCATTCGTTTCACCAACGATCGTTCTGGAATCCTGACCCGTATCCAAAGCATCATTGCCAGCCTGCCCAAGGGACAGAAGCGCGAGATCCTGGCCTTCTAACCTCGATTGCTTGCATCGCGCAACTAGGCTACACTCCCGCCCCTACGGAGAGGTGACCGAGCGGCCGAAGGTGCAGCACTGGAAATGCTGTGTACTCCAAAAGGGTACCGTGGGTTCGAATCCCACCCTCTCCGCCAATTTGTGCTAATGTTCTGAATATCAATAATATCAAGGCATTCAGGAACGATTTTAGTACAAAAAGCTAGTACAAAGCGGAGCGAGCGGGACGAGGAGAAGGTGATGCCCGCCCTGCCCAGCAACTGTTACAAGATCCCCCACGGATACGTTTTTCGCATCGTCGTCCCCGAGCCGTTACGGGCCGCTGTCGGCAAGCGCGAGATCAAGCGTTCCCTCGGTAAAGACTATCGCCAGGCGGTCAGTCAGGGGCGCCTGCTGGCCCTGCAGGTGGATCAGCAATTCCACAGCCTGCGCCAGCAGATCGACCAGCAAGAGGACTACGCCGAAGCCTTTCAGCGCTATGCTTCCCAAGCCCCCCATCATCCCCTCAAACCCATCACCCAAGTCACCCCGGCACTGGTCTCCGGTCTGCGGGCCTTGTGGCTTTCCAGCCTCGAAGCCGACCTTGCCTGGCGCCGGGAGGGAATCGACGAGGAGGAATACCAGGAACTCCAGGAGAATATCCAGGAGGTGCAGGCCAAGATCGCCCAAGCCTTGGCAAGAGGGCAGCCCGAGCCTTTCCTACCCGTCATTCGCGGGCTGTTGGTGGGCAAGAGATATCAACTGGCTGTCAGTGCGGCAGAAGAGCGCCAACTGGTTTTAGACGTGCTCCCCGCGTTTCAAGAAGGCTACGACATCCTGGCCCAGCGGCAAGCCGGCCGGCTGGTGCAACCCAAGCTGACCCCCGAGGATATTCCCTTGCCGGCCGTCTGGGAGCCTGCCGCCCCTACCAACCCCGCCACCACTCGTAATTCGGGCCTCAGCTGGCAGGAACTGCTCGACCACTGGCGCCAGGATTGCCCGCGCAAGCCCCGCACCGACTTCGAGATGCAGCGCCTGGTGCAGGCGTTGTCCATCTATCTCCCGAAAGCCACCCCCGCCACCCTGACCCGCGCCCAGGTCACCGACTGGCTACGCCACGAACGGGATCAGCGGGGCAACAGTGCCAAGACCCTCGAAAAGAAGGGAACGCTCGTCGGCGCCGTATTCTCCATTGCCGTCAAGGACGAATTGCTGGAGAAAAACCCATTTTCAGGATTCGACTACAAACGCTTTGCGGCCAAGGAAGGTTTGGCCCCTGAATCCCAGCGCCGATCGTTCACCCAAGCGGAACTGGCCCGGATCTTCTCCCCGCAAGGCCTCTTCGGCATCACCACGAGTGCCGGGGGAGGGGGCTACCATGCCCGCATCTGAGGGGAGGGCGCAGCGGCGCCCCGACCCCTCAAAAGTTGAGGGTCGGTACAGTGCCTCCCCACGGACACAAGGGCAGGGTTGGGGGGCACTGCCGATCTATCGGCCAGGAGCGACGAAGGGGTTGCTATATTGGGCATGGATACCCATGCGCAACACCAAGCCAACCTTCTCGACGGCCTCGAAGCGGTCAGCCGCTTTGGCTGGCTGACCCGCGACCAGATCACCCGCATCCTTTGGCCGGGGAGTAGTACCGCAGCGACCAGAGAAAAGCTTGGCCAGCGGCTGCTTGGCAAAGCCCAGGAAAAAGGCCTGTTGCTGCGTTGGGTCATCGACGGCGGCGGGTCGGCTTATGTGCTGCGTCCTGCCGGAGTGGGTTACCTAAAAAGCTTCCGGCCTACCGTCCCGGCAAAGTCGGGGCTCGACTTTCGCTTAGGCAATGTACGGCACCGCAGTCTTGCCAACAATATTATCCTTCAACGAATGCTGGAAGGGGGGCGGGTCTGGACGGAATATGAGATTCTGACCCGGCGAACGCCACAGATTGAGATTGCTGGGAAGATTCCAGACGGGGCAGTTTTTGATCTTCCTGGCTCTTTATCTGGGGGTATGGACTGGATCGAAGTCGAGGCCCATGCGCGCAAGCGTCGGGATTTTGAAGCACTCTGTGAGTTTATTCGCGGACCTCTGGAGATTGCCTGCCGGCCTGGCGGTTACCAGATTGCGGAGGGCGAGTATCTTGGCACCCTGGGTCTGTATTTCGCTGATGATCACCTGGGCGCACTTCTGACGCATCGCCTATTACAGGTGGCTCACGCGGAAGACTGGCCCGACACCCTCCGGGATAGTATTGAGCTATACTGGGCCCAACAGACGCCCGGGAGCCGCTGGGACGGGCTCAAACAGGTCGGCACCCTACTGTATCTGCCGGAGTCCTGGGCAACCAAAAAACTGTCTGCCCTGGAATCGTCCTTGACATAGCGGGTAAATCGCCTAACTGTTGAGCTGGAGGCGATGAAAGCCTAGAGAGGCCTCCGAACGGCTAAAGGGGATAGGGCTGCAGCAGACTGGAAGCGGACGCTGGGTTGCGCCAAACTTCTTCTATCAGTAATACTCGTGCCTTGATCGGTTAGGCAAGTATGGTTAGGAATAAAAGCGATTGTTTAACTGGCCTAGATTCTATAAGTACAATCGCTACTCGCCGGGAGAGCGACGCGAGGGCGAGTATTCCCCGGCAGGCCACGCGGTGTACTGCATCCGCCGAAGGCTGGGAGTGCAGGCGCGTGCTGTGCCGCATGGTGGCCGTCGAGTCAGTGGGGGGCGAGTGCACCGTCTGCGCCCCAACGAGGGCTGTACGGTGCGCCGATGACCAGAACGAGGACGTCCGGGGCACAATCATCCAATCGCCAGCGCAAGGACGCGCGAAAAGGCATACTGAGCACGGCGATTCTCCGTCTCAACAAAGGTTTTTTGTCATGCAGTTATTAGAAACATTAGGCTTGATTATTTCCCCTACAGTCACAGTAATTGCTGCTTACGTTAGCTACAAGTCAGTGAGAGAATCCAGTGATAATGCTAATAAAACAAAGGTACAAGTAGAAATATTATCAGGAAAGATTTCTGAGCTATCCTATCAACGAAGAATATCATACGAAAGAAAGATAAATGTTATATATGAAACAAATAAGCTTGTTGGCAAGATCGGATATTATATAGAACGATCTATTGTTTCCTATACTTCGTATGACTTGCTAAAATATAATGCATTAGATAGAGCGGAGAGATGTTTTGAAAACTTGATGAAATATAGATATGAGAATAACATGGCAATATGGGATGGAAAAGATTTTGAGGGAATATTTGGAGAAATAATGATAATTATAAATCTGCTTAGAGCTGAAAACGATATTGATAAAAGGCAACAAATTGTTATAAATAACTTCTACGGTACATTCAATAAATTTAGAGAAGAAATAAAAAAAGAAATTATCAACTTAAGCAAAGAAGAGGCGTCTTTTATTGATGGTATATAAAATTGATGGCTACTTGTAATATTCTGAATTGTGTTGTGCGCTTACCGGTTATATTGGCGAGTTAGTTCACCGACAAAATCTTGATGGTTAACTATTTTTTGTAAAAATATCGTGATAACAAATAAGATTATTCAGAATTTTCTACATATAGTAGATCAGATGCGCGTTAATGATATTGCCGGATTTCTTCTTCGCAACGACATCATACTGGAAGGTCTGAGATTTAACAGATCGAGCACTCTATATGAGTTGGTACGGCAGCGGATTAGTTTAAAAAAACCAACCTCTACATGTATAGGGCTACATGATCTCGCTCGGGTATTGTATCTGCAAGGCGAATTTGAAGGCTGGGATTATCCTTATTATAAAGTCGTGCGCACCATATTATTTGGTATATCTGATCCATACATTCACGAACCAGACCAAAGCCCTGACTGGCAAATAGCTGTAGCTATAGGATTGCTATTAATGGAACAGCCAGGCCTCAACATTACCGAGCAAGTGCCGATTTACGCTAGACAAGATGCGGTCCTTAGTGCTATTCGACGGCTGCAAGGCCAAGGTTATCAATTCCATGCTAATGACGGTCATGTCACATGGGTTAGCGGGGAACTTGAACGAGCCTGCCAAATCATGGACGCAGCAGTTAGCGCATACGGTGGATGGCCTCTCATTCGCCGGATTTTCGAACGACTTTATCCCTATCTGGAGAGAGGCCGATATGTCATAATAAGGCATCTTGCAATGGCGGTTAGAGAAGATAAGCCTCTGGAAATCCCCTGGGGCTACCTGTTAAACCTTGCTGCCAAGCACCTCAAGCCTGCAGTTCCGGAAATGCAAAGCGAAGAGCGATTCGAGTCTTTGTTAGAGTTATCCAAGGATATCGTAGCTACCCTAGACCTCGAGCCTTACAGCGGCGTAGAAGTCGCGATGGTAAGTCCTACTAGGTTGATAGAAGCGTTGCAAGATGCCGTGGTAGGCGACGCTTGTTTTAGTTTTGAGCAACTCCGGCCTATTGATTTGTTCGTTATGTTAGAGACGCTCTTTAAGGCTGTAGACCAGGCTGAGATGAAGCGGGAATTGGGATGGACTGTGGCGGATGCTCTTGTGTTAGCAAAAATTATTTTTGGCCCAGACACGAGGCCCTGTCACTCTTTTACCTTTCGGAAAATTAGAGAATCAACAAATCTATCAAATGCTGTTATTAAGGCTATGCTGGATCAGTTCACGCATGATCCGACGCAGTTGAATACAGAATTCTTTAAACCGAATGACATCATTCACTGCAATTTAAATTTTAGACCACTAGTCGCAGGGCAGAACCAAAACAGGTTGCTTATCGCGCCTTCTATATCTGCTTTGGGTTTCTATATAGCACTTACAGATGCCATTCGAAGTTACGACACTCATATAGATGAGAAAGTAGGAACTGCGGCAGAGCAGTTGGTTTCGAATTTATATATACAACATGGGTTGCAACCTGTCGTGGCACCTGGATTCTACGAAGTATCAGGCGAAAGGTACGAGTGCGATATCGTTCTAGAGACCAACGAATATATTTTTTTCCTGGAAGTAAAAAAGAAAATACTAACTCGAGCAAGCTTTTCTGGAGATGTTCTGGAAATACTCACCGATCTTAAGTCAATGTTTGAATCCCAAATACAAAGCGGGCGACACGAGCTATATCTTCGCCAGAACGAGGTACTCTACTTCAGTGACGGTACGAAGCTTGAATTTCATGGTCGGCGCGTGGTTAGAATCTCGGTTTCACTCCTAGATTGGGGAACATTGCAAGATCCGTTGAACACAGGGTCTTTTTTGCAAGCTTTTATGCAAACTAATTTTGGGGTAATGTCTGATCAAGGAACATCTGCCGCCGTTAAAAAAATTAATGCTGTTAATATTGCGCTCAATAAACTGCGCACCCTGGAGTTCCAATTGGCAACGTTTCATCATGCGGGTCGTCCATGGCTATTCGATAGCTTATTTGTCAGTATCCCGTGGCTAATGTTTCTTCTGGATAGGTGTCATGACGCGTCAGCCTTTGAGGCAAAGTGGCGTTCATTCCACGCTATAAGAAAGCCTGCTCGAAATCCCTACTTCCAAATTTTGTAATTACTTGTCCGTCTCTATTGGGTGCGTGAATGACTGCAAACGCTGCCTTGGAGACGTTTATCCAGGCTGATTTACAGAGGTTGGAAGGACTTTCGAAGGATTGATGATGTCGGGAGGAGTCTGATACCTGGTCATTGCTTGACACTGACTGGCACCAGTAATGTTGATAACATCGTACGCTTCTGATAGTTGGGGCTTGATACTGTATTTGTAACTAATCACTGTAACTATCTGGTCAAGGCGGTTGTTCGCAACTCATTGAATAAGTTTTGGATATTTGGTGAAACGGGCGAATTCCACCCTCTCCGCCAAATCCGCATAGTATCTGCCCTGAAAATTCTTTCGACTTCTTGCGAAATGTCCGCATTACTCCTCGTGTTTTAAACGGGGTACTCCGCTACGGATGCGCGACGGGTTTGACAGGGCGATTTCCAAGGCAGTTTCCAGGCGAATGACCCGCTCGGTGAGATTCTCTATTTTTTCCTGCTGCCGTTTTACCGTGCTCGCCAAACCCTCCACCCGATCATTCATCTTGATCACGGTGCTCAGGGCATCCCACATCTTGTCGGTAATCGCCATCAGCGGGTTCGTCCGGATTCCATGGCGGCGATCCGCCGTTCGGAGTCTTCGACGAAGGCCAACGCTTCATCGATGGCGGCATTGGCCTGGGCGCTCGTCTTAAGTATTTGACCAATCATCCCCTCCAGAATCTCTTCCTCCTCATTTGGACGAAAGGACGAGGCGGCCCGGCGGAGGAGCTCTCCCATCGACATATGGGCATCCTGGGCCATCTTGGAAATCAGAGCCTTTTCCTGTGGGGTAACCAGGACCGGGATACGTTCGCTTGCAGTTGCCATGCTCTACTCCTTTCTGTTCATGACCAGCACATGGACATTGTAGAAGGAATGCAAGAACAATCAAGAGGTCTGCTTACTCGTGTATTTACGGCCGGCCAGGTCGAACCCATACCGTTTGCAGCAATGGCCGGCCAGGAGCCGACTTACTGGTAGGCGTGGGCGAAGAGGTCTTCGCGGCGAATCACTTCTAGACAGAGCTTGTCACAGGCGGCGAGGATGACCGGCGGGGCGACGCCCGCCTCGCGCGCCTCTTCCCAACGCGCAGCACAGAGACACCAGCGATCCCCGGGGCGCAGGCCGGGAAAATCCCACTCCGGATGTGGGGTGATGAGGTCGTTGCCGCGTTCCAAAGTATATTGCAGAAAGGCCCCCGTCATGACCGCACAAACGGTATGCGAGCCGAGATCGTTGGGGCCACCGCTGCAAAAGCCATCACGGCGGAAACCGGTACGAGGATTTTCGCTGCAGGACACCAAGTCCTCTCCCAGAACATTGCTGCGCATTTTTTCTCCGAGTCGGCCGACTTTCTTAAGGGTAGCATCATCGGTCCAGAAATGCCCAATGGTGCAGGGCAAAGTTGCCGCTTGTGAGTGATGTCAGGAATTTCTATACTGGAGTCCTAAAATGTCAGAAGGGAGCGTTTTTATGCATACACATCTCATTATCCGGTCTCCGCGGCGGGGCTGGCAGTCGTTACTTTTGGCTTGTGCCGGTCTCTTGGCTGCGCCGCTGGCGGTTGCTGACGGGGAGTTTCCCGCCAAGGTACCCGTCCCTGCCGACAACCCCATGACTCCCGCCAAGATTGAGCTGGGCAAGCAGCTGTATTTTGATCCCAGAATTTCTCTTTCTGGAACCGTGTCCTGTAACAGCTGCCATATGGTGCAAAGTAATGGTAGCGATAATCTTCCTCTGTCTTTCGGCGTTTTCGGTCGAGTCGATGTCCCGCGTAACACGCCTACGGTCTACAACGCCGCCTTCAATACGGTCCAGTTTTGGGACGGGCGGGCCAGTAGTCTGGAGGAGCAGGCGAAAGGACCCATCCTCAATCCGGTGGAGATGGGTATGCCCAACGCAGAGGCGGTAGTCGACGTCTTGCGCAAGATTCCGGGGTATCATGCGCAATTCGCGCAGGTTTTTGGTGGCAAGGAACCGATCACTTTTGACCATGCGGCGGAAGCGATCGCCAGCTTTGAGCGTACCCTGGTGACACCGGATAGTCCCTATGATCGCTTTGTAAAAGGCGATAAAAAGGCCTTGGACGTGACGGCGCAAGAGGGACTGAAGTTGTTCAACTCGGTGGGCTGCGGTACCTGCCACGCCGGACCTATGTTCGATAACCCCGGGCTGCCGATGGGTGAGGGCTTTTATCAAAAATTTCCGGCCCAACCGCAGAATGCGGCCTGCGCAAAATACGTGCAGAAATATCATCTGCATGGTGATTTGGGGCGCTACGACGTGACGCACAAAGACGCCGACAAGGAACGATTCCGAGTACCGGGTCTGCGTAATGTTGCCCTTACTGCACCCTATTTCAACTACGGCACGGTTCCCAATCTGCAAGAAGCTGTCCGAGTCATGGCCGCCTGTGAGTTGGGCAAAAACCTGACGGAAACCCAGACCAAGCAGATCGAGGCATTCCTGAACAGTCTGACCGGCAAGTTTCCACAGGTGACACTCCCGCATTTGCCCCAGACCCCCGATTCCACCTTGCTCATGAAGGTGGCGGATATGGCGAAGGAAATGCAGAAAAAATAGCGTACATGCCCGGGCGGCGTGTCGGTCCCGTTCCGCGCGAACGCCGACTTACGCCGCGCCGAGGGTGCTAGACGGGATGCTTCGATGCTGACGATTGCTCTGAGAATGGCAATGTAGGATTATGGCCGGCTGATCAGCAAAGGCGTGTTCCCGATGCAGAACCCTCTTTTTTTCGCCCAAGACCAATATTTGCAGGATGAGGCATTCACCGGCCTGTTGCAGGAGCATGGCATAACGATTCTCCAGGATTTTTTGGAGTATCGACCCTATGCCGAGCAGTTTATCCAACAGTACCTTCCCGAGCCTTTGCCCCGGACGGTGATCCTGGGCCTCAATCCCGGGCGTTCGGGGGCGGGACTGACGGGCATCCCCTTTTTGGACTTCCGGAGTCTGGCAAATTTGCTGCCGGATACGCCTTTGCCGCGCAACGACACTGAGCCCTCGGCCAACTTCTTTCATCGGGTGGTGCAGAACGTGGGCGTTGAGAAGTTCTACCGCGCGTTCTATGTGAGCAATGTTGCAGCGGTGGGCTTCCTGCGCGATGGCAAAAACTGCAATTATCCAGAGCTTCCCATGGCCGCGCAGCGAGTGGTCGAGGAACGTTTTCTGGCCGAGATGGCGCAGATTCAGCCAAAGCGCATCATTGCCCTGGGGCGAGAGGTGGAGGCGACGGTGCAGCGGCTCTTTCCTGATGGCAGCGTGCGTATTTCCCACCTGCCGCATCCTTCCTGGATCATGACCTATCGCTTGCGGGAGGCGCAATCGTGGGTGCGGCGCTACACCCAGATGCTGCTGCAGGGCTAGCGATTGGTCGCCGCGGGCTGGCGGCGTATGATGGCACTTTGCTGATACAGAGAGGAGGCCGTCATGGCTGATGAGTTGCCGGTTCTGCCTGCCAAACGCAAGCTTGAACCGCTCTGCCAAAAAATCGGTCTGCCGACCATTCGTGCCGTGGTGGACGATTTTTACGATCGCATTCAACATCATCCCACTCTGGCAGAGCCCTTCGCCATTGTTGGCGACTGGACCTTGCACAAGGAACGTCTCACCCATTATTGGTGGACGGTGATGGGCGGCTTACCCTATCAGGATTTTCGCTATGCCCTGGGCGACAAGCACGCTCCTGTCGGGGTGAGCAATGCCTTGGTGGACGACTGGCTACAGCTCTTTCACGAGACGATGCTCGACCATCTCGATGCGGACCTCGCCAAGCGCTGGTTGGGCCTGGCGAGTGGAATTGGCGAGTCGCTACGACTGATGTTCGCCCGCGACGCGTAGACGCGGGGTCTGTTCCTCGCCCTGGCCAAGAAAGAAGCGATAGGCGGGATTGTCGGTCTCTTCGGCGTAGGGTAGGCCGAGGAGATCGAGCATATCCCGGAAGGCCGCGGAATCTTCGGGCGGCACTTCAAATCCCGCCAGTACGCGATCGAAATCGACGCCATTGTTGCGATAATGGAAGAGGCTGATGTTCCAGCGCCCGCCGACCTTGTCGAGAAACTCCATGAGGGCGCCGGGGCGCTCGGGAAATTCAAAGCGAAAGATACGCTCGTTACGGGCTTGCACCGCATGGCCGCCGACCATGTGACGGATATGCAACTTGGCCATCTCGTCATTGCTGAGGTCCAGCGCGATATGTCCCGTATCGCGAAGCGCCTGCAGTAGCCCCTCGGCGTCGGCCCGATCCTGCACGGCAACGCCGACAAAAATCTGCGCCTCGTCACGACGATGCAGGCGGTAATTGAATTCGGTGATGACGCGCTGCCCGCCAATGGCGGCACAGAAGGCCTGGAAGGCCCCGGGACGTTCGGGGATGGTAACAGCAAACAGGGCCTCGCGCGCTTCCCCAATTTCGGCGCGCTCGGCAATAAAACGCAGGCGGTCGAAGTTCATGTTGGCGCCGGAGAGGATGGTTACCCACGCTCCCTGGCCGGCCTGTGCGGGCTCTTCCAGCGCCAGACGCTTCAGCCCGGCAAGCGCCAAGGCCCCGGCCGGCTCCATCACCGTGCGGGTCTCGTCGAAGACATCTTTGATGGCGGCGCAGATTTCGTCATTGCTGACGCGCACGATCTGATCGACGTACTGGCGGCAGAGGGCGAAGGTTTGCTCGCCTACCTTGCGCACGGCGACACCGTCGGCAAAGATGCCGACCTGATCCAATTCGATCCGCTCCCCAGCCTGCAGGGATTGATACATCGCATCGGCCTCGAAGGGTTCGACGCCAATGATGCGGATCTCCGGCACGATACTTTTCAGGTAAGCGGCCACGCCAGCGATCAGACCGCCACCCCCCACAGGCACAAATACCGCATCGAGGGCACTCCCGCGCTGGCGCAGCAGTTCCGCCCCCACGGTACCCTGACCGGCAATCACCAAGGGGTCGTCGAAGGGATGGACAAAGACCATGCCGGTTTCGGCGATGATCTGCTGACAATAGGCCTGCGCGTCGGAATAGCTGTCACCGTGCAGAATGACCTCGGCACCCAGGGTCTGCACGGCGCGGACCTTGATTTCCGGGGTGGTGCGCGGCATGACGATGGTGGCGCGGATGCCCAGAAACTGGGCGCTACGGGCAACTCCTTGGGCATGATTGCCGGCACTCGCGGCGATGACCCCTCGGCGCCGCTCCTCATCGCTCAGTTGGGCGATGCGGTTGTAGGCGCCGCGCAGCTTGAAGCTGAATACCGGCTGCAGATCTTCGCGTTTGAAGAGGACCTCTCGCCCCAGGCGGGCGCTCATTTTGGGCGCGGCTTCGAGCGGTGTCTCGCGGGCAACGTCATAGACCCGGCTGCAGAGGATTTCGCGGAGCAGATCTTTCACTCGGAGTTTCCGTGGCTTGGGGGAAGAGGGCCGTCGGGGCGCAACCACTGGCGAAACTGGTCGATGTCTTCTTGCAGGGCAGTATTGGCCTTTTCCTCCATCGCCTCATAGTGGGCCAGGACTTCTTTGCCCAGATCGGTGAGAAAGGCGCCACCACCGCGCGTACCGCCCGTCGCTGTGCCCACCAATGGGCCAACGAAAGAGCGATTCATGGTGTCGACCAGCAGCCAGGCGCGCCGGTAGCTCATGTTCATGGCCCGTGCTGCAGCCGAGATCGAGCCCTTTTCCTCGATGCGATGCAATAGTTCCGCTTTGCCAGGGCCAATGGCGATGGCCTCGGCCAGCAGTATGCGCAGCCTCGGCGCGATGACATGACTATGCTTCTGCATCTGGGTCCTCTCCCTGAAAAAAGCGCAGGATTCGCTCCGGAAGCCAGTCGGTATCTCCGGGGAATCTACCTTGCACGTAGGCAACATGGCCGCCGCGCTGGGTGAAACAGCGATGCACGGCGCGACCGCGGGGCCATTTCGCAACGGCATCCAAGGGTACGATAGGATCATTGCGACTATTGATCAACAGCGTGCGCGTGCGCACCTGCGCGAGGCCGGGCCCGGAAGAGCTCTGCTGCCAGTAGCTCAGGGCATCGGGAAAGCCATGGACCGGAGCGGTGAAGGTATCGTCAAAGGCACGCAGACTCTTGCTACGGCGCACCGCCTGCCAATCCACCAGGTCGGGAAATCGTTGGGCATAGCGCCCCATCTGTCGTTTCAGGGTGCGGACAAAATACTGTTCATAGAGGGGGCGAGCGGCGATATATGCGGCCGTGGCCACCAGATCGACCGGCGCGCAGACCGCAGCAGCTGCCGTCAAATAGTTTGGGTGATCCTCACCGAGATATTTCAGTAGGGCATTGCCGCCGAGAGACACACCGACGGCGTATAGCGGTCGCTGCAACGCATGCAAGCGCTCGATGATCCAGGCAATTTCCGCGCTGTCACCGGCGTGGTAGGCGCGCGGTAGAAGATTGTCGATGCCGCCGCAGCCGCGAAAATTGATGAAACAGCCTGTCCAGCCCACTCGCTGCAGGGCTGCGCCGAGGGATAGGGCATAGTGTCCGCTACTGCTACTGCCCAGCCCGTGAAAAAGAACCAGCACCGGGCTATCGCCCTGGCCATCTACCCAGTCGACGGCAATGCGATCCTGGTCTGGTGTCGTCCAGATTTCGCGACGCAGAGAGACCTGCCGTCGGCGGGAAAAAAACGGCGCCCAAATGGTTTCGAAATCGCCGTTGGGGAGCCAGAATGGGGGGCGAAAGTGGCAGGAGAGCGTCAATCTTCGATGTAGGCGTCGTGCGCTCGGAGGTATTGCTCCAGCTCGTCGATGCAGCTGCCGCAACCGGAACCACAGCCCGCATGCACCATCAGTAGCTCCATGAAGGGTAGGGGCTGGGCGCGTTGACGCTCCAGGATTTCTCGGAAAGTGGCTGCCGAGCAACAGCAATAGGGACTGTCGTCGATTTCCTGCGCTTCTGCTGACATTCTTGCTGCGTTCCTCGATCATCCATATGGTGCGAAGAGGGAGACTCGAACTCCCACGCCTTGCGGCGCTGGAACCTAAATCCAGTGCGTCTACCAATTCCGCCATCCTCGCGTCTGCGCTATCTTATCCTTTGGGGCCTTTCTGGACAACGACGGAATCAAATCATGGCCAAGTCTCCGCAACGCCTACGTCAGCTTTTAGCGGTGGAAGCCGCGCGCATCATGGTCGATGAAGCCGTGGGCGATTTTCGCAGTGCCAAGGAGAAGGCTGCACGCCGGCTGGGCGTCCATGCCCAGCAGCACTGGCCTAGCAACACGGAAATTCACAGCGAGATGCAGGCGCGCCTGCAGCTTTTCCATGCGGATACCCAACCCCAGGCCTTGCGCCACTTGCGGGAAATTGCCCTGCACGCCATGGAGTGGCTGCAAGAGTTTCAGCCACGTCTGGTTGGCCCAGTGTGGGAGGGTGATGCAACGGAGCACAGCAAGATCACCTTGCATCTCTTTGCCGATGCCCCGGAAAGCGTGCTGTTTTTCCTGCTTGATGCCCAGGTCGAATATGAGGAAGGCTGGCAGCGCCTGCGCTTTGGCGACGCCAATGCTGTGGATTACCCCACCTTTTTACTGGAGTTTGAGGGGGCACCCCTGCGCCTGGTGATCTTTGCCCTGGACGAAGACCGCCGCAGCCCCGCCTCGGCGCGCGATGGCAAGCCCCTGCCGCGGGGCAGCATCGCGCAGTTACAGCGGCTCTTGGCCGCGGAAAATCCCTGCTGATTTAACCGGGGAGGGTGGGATAATCGGTATAGCCCTCTGGTCCTGAGGTATAAAAGGTGTCAGGGTTGGGCTCATTGAGCGTGGCACCGCTGCGAACGCGCGTGGGTAAATCGGGATTGGCGAGAAAGGCGGTGCCAAAAGCCACGGCGTCCGCTTTGCCCTCGGCTATCGTATTCTTTGCCTCTTCTGGGCTATATCCCATGTTGACCACGAGCTTGCCGCGATAGTTTTTACGCATGGGAGTCAAGACATCTGCCGTCTGCTTCTCATAAAAATCGCCGCGCATGAGGTGGAGGTAGGCGAGGTTCTTGTCATTGAAGGAATTCGCTAGCCAGGTATAGAGCCCTACAGGATCGCTGTCTTTCATGTCATTGAAACTGTTGAGTGGCGAGAAACGCACGCCAACACGATCCGCCCCGATGGCTGCGCATACAGCATCCAGGACTTCGAAAAGGAAGCGGGAGCGGTTTTCCCGACTCCCTCCGTAGGGTCCCTCACGATGGTTGCTCCCGTCGCGCAGGAATTCATCGATCAGGTAGCCGTTGGCCGCATGGACTTCCACCATGTCGAATCCCGCTGCGCGAGCGTTGCGGGCCGCCTGCGCAAAGCCTTCAACGATGGCAGGGATTTCGTCGTCAGTCAGCGCGCGTGGCATGGTGTAGGCCTGTTTTCCCTTGGGCGTGTGGACTTCTTCATTGGCAATGGCGATGGCACTCGGTGCCACCGGGATCACGCCATTGTTGAGATCGGGATGGCAGGCACGCCCACCATGCCAGATCTGCAAGGCAATTTTTCCGCCGGCCTGATGTACGGCATCGGTTACCTTACGCCAGCCGGCGATCTGCTCCGCGGAATAGATGCCGGGTTCATGCCAGAACGCTGAATTGCCCGGCAAAACCATGGTCGCTTCGGCGATGATCAGGCCGGCGCTTGCGCGTTGGGCATAGTATTCGGCCATGAGCGGCGTAGGCACGTGTTCGCCTTCGGCGCGGCAGCGAGTGAGAGGGGCCATCAATATTCGATTGCCGAGTTCAATGGCGCCCAAGGTCAGGGGAGAGAATAGGTCCGTCATACTGGCTCCTCAGCTGGATCGACTGCTGAGAATGGTACCGACCGGTCAGTCGGTGTGCAACTCTGCCTGCGTTATCAACCCCCGTCGTTGCTGTCTTTCAACCGTTTTGTGGCTTGTGTGGCCGGAAATAGACCCACGCCGCCAGGAACAGGAAGGCAAAGATGTAGATATTGGTAGTGCCGAGGACGTCGCCCTTGTTGGCAGTGCTGCCCGGCAGATAGGGCGCACCCCAACCCTCGGCGGTGGTCCAGACACCAAAGCTATAGGCGATGCCGACGGGAATGATCCAGCGGAGCTGCTTGCCGCCGATCAGCAGAAAAAGGGCGATCACGCTCTCTGCCAGCGCCGCGAAAACCCCGAAGAGAAAAGGTCCCACGGCGTTGATGATGGTGATGAAGAAGGTGATGTAGGCGGCAATCCATGCCGGCTCCCCGGGCAAGGCTTGCTGCAGATACGTGACGGCGTTGTGCAGGAAAAAGGGCTGCCACTTCCAGAAGGCATCGAAGGCCCAGAGCAGGCCGAAGAGGATGCGTGCGGTGTGCATGGCCGCAGGGGAAAGACGCCCGTGGCGCGTGCCAGCCAGACTCCAGCAGTCCCAAGAGCGACTGGAAATGACAAAAACAAAGACCAGCGCGTAGATGATGGCGGTTCCCGGATCCGTGGCGCCTTGGGTGTAGGGCCCGCCGAAGCCGCCAACGGTGCTCCATAGCCAAAGGTTGTAAAACACCCCGACGTAGGCAAAGAAGGGCAAAAAGAGTCCGCTGATCAGGCTGACAGCGAGAAGCACATCCAGCACAATGGTGATCCAGGCGACCAAGTTCGGGCCAATACCGGTGACCACTGATGCCATCCAGTGTCCATAGGTCATTACCCATGCGGGTTGCCCACTGACCCAGTCCGCACTGAAGGTACCCAGAAAATGCGCGCGGTAGGCTGGACTCAACTGCAGAGCGGTGTTGATCAGCCAGGCGAACCCAAAAAGGATGCGCACCGCAGCAAAGGCGCGTTGTTGTGGGGAATACTCGGCAATCGTGGGTTCTGCGGTAGTGGCGGTAGTCATTCATGAACTCCTTGTTTTGCTGGAGATAAAAACTCTATCATCAGGTCGGTGCGTGGCACGTTGTGAAATTGTACCTCTTTCATTCGGGAAAACCAGTTATTACAGAATCTTCTTTTGATCATGGTTTAGCGACTCGGAGTAGTGCGATTTTTTCCCGATTATAAATTTCATAGCGTATCAGTATCACCTTTGCCTGGTAGGGAGATTCTACCTGAGAAATAAGTTTACTTAGGTCAGTTGCCGGACAGACGACATAGAGCGGCCTATTTCCCATGTAGTTCCTGATATTTGCTGTATCTTGTAGATGGTGGATAGTCATGGCGCCACGCGCCGCATAAAACAGAAAGTCGGGCTGAAACCACTGCCATGACGCCAGGCGATAAGGTGCTCCCGCCTGAATATGGACAATTTGTTCCGCCATCTCCCGAGAGGGTTTCAGCCGGTTGAACTCCGGCGTATATAGAAACACCAAAAGTATGCTGAGTGCCACCGCGCCACCAGCCAAACTCAGCAGGGCCCAGAGGACACGCTGTCGCCAGATCCAGACCCCGGCTACGAGTGCGGCGACGATGTAGGGCGTACCAAGCCATAGCATGCGTGGAATTTCCGGCTGCCGCATGGGTACGATCCAGCCACCAAACGTCGTCAAGATGACACCGATGGCAAACAGAACGCCCAGTGACAGAACGTCGGACTTGGTAAGGCTCTTCTGCGTAGCTTGCAGTCGCGAGTCGAGATACGTGGCCAAGAGAATCGCCAGTGGTGGATAAGACTCCCAGACATAGCTCGGCAGTTTGGTCGCGGAGAGGCTGAAGAAGACGATCCAGATTACCGCCCAGAGCAGCATAAACTGGTTTTTGACCTGTTGCTTGTCCGGAGTCAGTGCCCTTGTCCTTTTTAACCAAAGCAGCGCCTGTGGTAGGAACACCGACCAGGGTAACATACCGAGGAAGACGCTAAGCAAATAATAAAACCACGGGCCCCGATGGCCTTGCATGCTTGCATCAAAGCGGCCAATATTCTGCTGCAATAGAAAGAGCTTGTCCCACCCCCAGTGCGTTTCCAGGCCGACCGCGACGTACCAAGGCATGACCAATATCAGGAATAGCGGTAGCCCCAGTTCGAGCCTTCCCTGCTGCCATAGAAAGTGGAGATTTTTCTGTACGATGAGAAAAATAACGATGATCAGCCCTGGTAACAAGAACGCGATTGGACCTTTATCCAGCGTTCCCAAAGCAAGCGCTATATAGCATAAGAATAAAGCGTTGCGCCTGACCTGGGGATCCAGATAGGCCAGCAAGAAAGATAGCAGCGCAGCAGTTGTGGCAAGGATCAGCAGAGGATCGGGCGTAGCGCTCCGAAAAATCACGGTACTATGGAGGATGGTAGCGATTATCAGAGCAGACAGAAAGGCGATTTTCTCGCTGTACATTCGGCGAACGACGCTGACGATCAGCAATACTAGCAGCGCTCCCACGATCGCCGATCCGATGCGTAGGCCAAAAGAATCGAGGCCGAACAGCCTTACCCCTACCCACATCATCCAGTAATTCAGAATCGGCTTGTCAGGAAGAATCTGGCCGTTGAAGGTAGGCAGAATCAGATTGTGATTTGCCATCATTTCCTTCAAGGATTGCGCGTAGATAGGCTCATCGATATTCCATAGGCTGGTGTTTCCTATTCCCCAAGAGAAATACAGTGTAGAAGCCGCAAAAATAAGCAGAGACTGCACTAGATATTTATAACTTGTCTTTGTTTTTTGCATGCGCTATTGATTCTTTCTTTCGTTATCTGTGTCATTGATCCAGGAATCCTGAATCAAATATAGTGGTCGCTGCTTGCTTTCTTCGTAGATTCTGGAAATGTACTCGCCAAGCATCCCCAGTGCGATGAGCTGAACCCCACCCAAGAACAATATGGTCACCATGAGTGAGGGGTATCCCTTTACCGAGTTTCCACAACATATGGTTTCGATAATCAGGTAGATGGCATACAGAAAAGATGTAAATGCAATCATTATGCCCATGTAGGAAGCGAGTTGCAGCGGTACATGGCTGAACGATGTGATCCCCTCCAGCGCCAGCTGCCATAATCGCCAATAATTCCAGCTGCTTCGCCCATTTTGACGTGCGTCTCTTTGATAATATATTGATGTTGTCTTAAAGCCAGTCCACGCAAACAGACCCTTCATGTAACGGCGGCGTTCGGGTAGGCATTTCAGGGCCTCCAGCACCTTCCGCGACAGCAAACGGCAGTCCCCAGCGTCATGGGGAATCTCAATGGTACTCATCCGGTTCAGAACACGATAGAACAGGAAAGAACTCATTCGTTTTGCATAGGATTCTCCCAAGCGTCGCTGGCGCACCGCATTTACCACGTCGTAGCCCTCCAAGAATTTTGCAAAGAGGGGTTGGATCAACTCGGGGGGGTCCTGTAGATCGGCGTCCAGAGGAATGGCTACATCGCCGGTAGCATGGTCCAGTCCTGCGGACAATGCCGCTTCTTTACCAAAATTGCGGGAGAGATTGATGATCGTTACCCGATCATCCCGATCTCGGAGCGCGAGCAATTGCAATAGGGTGTCGTCGCTACTGCCGTCGTTGACGAAGACGATCTCCCACCTTTGCGCTAATTTTTGCAGCACCGCCTGGGTACGGTCAAAGAGGGAACTGATATTGGCGGATTCGTTGTAGCAGGGAATCACCACCGATATTCTATAAAGCTCATTCTCTTGCTTTTTTTCATTTTTCAATGGGATGTTCTCTGATTCCATGTGGGCCAGCGGAAGACGCCAACGCTTACTGATCAGTAGAAGAGCGGCAGCAGAGCCTGTTCGACCACTTGAAAGAATAACGCGGCAAGCTTAGGCGAAAATTAGGGAGTCTCCGATCGTGGTGGGAGAAGTGTCGAAAAACGGTCCGTTTGACCTGGCTAGGCGCCCCCTCGACTTGCCGAGGGTGGCGCACCTTTTTGGCTTCAGCGATGCAACTTACAAGTCTTGATTCCAAACAGGGAATAGGCTGGGCACCAGCCAATCAGCCCGGTGACCAATGGGATCACTCCCAACCAACCCCAGGGACTTTGCGGCCCCCAAAATACGAGGCTGATGACTACCGCCCCGATAATGATGCGCATGCCGCGATCCACTCCGCCCTCATTGAGCAATGTTTGCATGTTCATGACCTTACCCTCATTGTCCTTGGAAAGGAGTTCCATGATGGCAGGCCAGGGAGCAATGCGTCGGTGACAATATCACAGAATTAGGAGCCGTTTGCCAGCTCTTTCAGTGCCTCACGGTTCAGTAAATGAATTTCTCGATGTTGCCGAAGAATCCAGCCGCGGGCCTCGAAATCCCGCAAGCTGCGGCTGATTACCTCACGGGCAGAACCCAGCTCGGCGGCAATGGCCTGGTGCGTAATGGATAGCGTATCCCCCTCTGCGCCCTGATGCAGTAGCAGGCGGGCCAGACGGATATCCAGGCGGGTAAAAAGCACTTCTTCGACCAGGGCAAATAGTTGTGTCAGGCGGTCGCCGTAGGCGCGAAACACGAAACTACGAAAATCCGGGTTGTCTGCGATTGCGGCCTGGAAGTGTTGGCGTGAAAACGCCACGGCGCGGCCCGCGCGCTCGCTGATCCCGGTTGCGGGATAGGCGTGCCCATTGAACAGGCAGGCGGTAGTCAGTATGCAGGACTCCCCTGGCCCAATTCGATACAGCACGATCTCCCGGCCACTGACAGAGACCTGCTGCACACGAATCTGACCCTCCTGCACCAGAAGATATTGCTCGCAAAGACTCCCGTTCTGAAAGATAAGGCTACCGGCGGTAAATCGCAGCTGTCTGGCTGCAGCCAACAGCACCGCACCACTTTTCGTCTGCTGCAAAGCACGAAGGTCTGGAAACTGCTCCAGCCAATCGGTGTTCATCTATCGATCGTCATTCATGACCCCTGGATTTGCGCAGCGGGAGAATCTTCTGCAGGGTGACATAGATTCCTGGCATCACCAACAGCACCAGGGGAATCTCGGCCAGCAGACCGGAAATGATGGCAACCGCCAGCGGTGCCTGCATTTCGGCACCGGCGCCAATGCCCAGGGCCAGAGGTAGCAGGGCGAGAATGGCGATAATGGCGGTCATGAGTACTGGGCGTAGGCGCGCGGCGCCGGCGCGCACGAGCTCTTCCAAATTATGGTTACGCAGCTCTGCGAAGTAAAAAATCGCCGTTTCGGTGACGATACCGACAATCATGGTCATACCGATCATGGCAGTGAGATTGCGCTCGGTGCCGGTGAGCCACAAGCCTATGAATACCGCCCCCAATGCCAGTAGCGCGGTGATCAGGATGCTGAACACGACGGCAAAGTTTTCATAAAGGAAGAGGAGTAGCGCCGCAACCAGAAGAATTGCCGCCAGCAGGACCAGGGCCAGGTCGTGCATGGCCTTTTGCTGCTCCTGATAGAGGCCGCCGTATTCCAGATACACTCCGGACGGCAGTTGGAGCTTGGCGAGACGCTGCCGGATTTGCGCGAGGACCGTACCCATTGCATGGCCGTTTTCGATACGTGCGGTGACGGCAACCATGGGCTGCAGGTTTTCTGCATCCAGCTCCGCCTGGCCGGGCTGGATGGAGATCGCCGCTACCTGATTGAGAAAAAAGGTCTGCCCGTTCGCTGCAATCAGCGGCAGGTGGCGCAACTGCTCGATCCGTTGTGCGAGGTCTCGCGGGGCACGCAGACGTACGCCGATCATTTCCTCGCCGTGTGGGATTTTGGTGACCACCTGCCCCTGCAGCAGGGTGCGCAGTTGTTGGGTGACCTCGGCGGGAGTCATGCCGGCAATGGCCTTTGCGCGCAGGGGATCGACGTGGATGTCGATGGCATCCCCGGCAATGGTGATGCCGTCAAAGGCCTCGGTAACTCCGGGGACGCCCTCGATCGACCGGGTGATCTGCCGCGCAATGGGTTCCAATTCCTGGGGATGATTGCCAAAGATCTTGATTTCGATGGGTTGCGGCACGGCGGTGAGGTCGCCGATCAGATCTTCCATGAGCTGCCCCGTTTCCACGCGCAAGCCCGGCACTTGGTCCTTGATCTGCTGCCGCACGCTGTCCATGACCTGCCAGATGTCGCGTTTGCGCTGGCTCTTCAGGCGGATGAAAAAGTCGCCGGCGTTGGCCTCGGTAATCCCGCCACCCAACTGCAGTCCGGTGCGTCGCGAGTAGGCGGCGACCTCCGGGGTCTGTGCCAGAATCTGCTGCACCTGCGCTAATAGGCGATCGGTCTCGGCCAGGGAGGTGCCCGGAGGTGCGCGATAGTCCAGTACAAAGCCGCCCTCGTCCATGGGGGGCAGAAAGCCGCTACCGACCTGGGTATAGGACCAACCGGACAGGGCGATCAACAGGCCCACGGACAGCAGGAGCCACACAGGTCTTTGCAGGAAACGGGCAAGAAACCGTCGATAGTGTTCGGTGGTCCAGCGCTGCAGCGATCCTTGATGCTCGGCCTTGTCGGCGTCTTTCTGCCGCAGCAGCAATTGCGCCAATACCGGGACCGCCAGGAAGGTAACGAGAAAGGAAATGAGGAGAGCAGCGGCAATGGCAATGGCCAAGGCCTGAAAAAACGCGCCGGTGACCCCGGACAGAAAGGCCAGGGGAAGGAAAATGATCAGCGTCGCCGCCGAGGAGCCGGCCAAGGGGGTGCTGAGCTCCTGGGCCAGATGCAGGATGGACCAGTTTTCGCGCTCTTCACTGATCCGGCGCATCAGATGCTCGAGCATGACGACCACGTCATCCACCACCAGCCCGACCGCTGCAGCCATACCGCCCAGGGTCATGATGTTGAAACTCTGGTGCAGCACATAGAGGACCAGTGCGCTGGCGATCAAGACACTGGGCAAGGTGATGGCGACGATCAGGGTAAGACGGAGATTGCGGAGAAAGGCGAAGAGCACCAGGGCGGCGAGGATGGCACCGATGATGATCGCATCGCGTACACTGCCCGCGGCGGCGGTGATGAGTTGGCTCTGGTCGTACCAGGTGCTGATCTGCACTCCCGCGGGCAGCGATGCCACGCTACTTTGCAAGAGTTTGCGCAGGGCCCGGTCGATGGCAACGGTGTTGCCGCCGGGTTGCTGCAGGATGTTGAGGAGTACGGCGTTTTTGCCGTTGGCGGTGACGGTGGTCCAGGCGGGACGTGTGCCCTGCGTGATCTTGGCCACATCGGCCAGATCGACAATGCCTTCGGGACCGCTTTTGAGGATGGTCTTGCCGATTTCCTCGCCATTGACCAGATGGCTCGTGCTGAGGATCTGATACAGGCGATAATGACGCTGACTGCGCCCCACCGCCTCGATGGTGTTGGAACCGGCCAGGGCCTTTTCGACATCGGCATAGGAGAGGCCGTAGTGTTGCAGAAGCCAGGGATCGACCACCACCTGGAATTCTTCTTGGGCGCCACCCTGTACCGTCACTTGCGCTACCCCAGGAATGCTCAGCAGGCGTGGACGCAGTTGATAGTAGGCAACCCGCCGCAAGGCCACGGGGTCCAGTTGAGACGAGGTCAGGGCGAGGCCCAGAATCGGATCGACGGTCGGGTCCATGCGACGAGCGCGGAATTGGGTATCGGCGGGGAGTTTGGGCAGCTCCTGGTTGATGGCGGCCTCGACCTGCAAGAGCGCGCGTTGCATGTCGCTACCCCAGGCGAATTGCACCGAGATATCGGCGGCGCCCCGCGCCGTGGTCGAACGGATCTTGCGGACCCCGGGAACCGCACGCAGGGCCTGCTCCAAGGGTAGGGTCAGGGCGATCTGGGTCTGACTGATGGGCATGTTGCCGGCATCCACCGAGACCTCGATGCGCGGAAAAGAGACTTGCGGAAACAGTGCCACCGGTAGTTTCTGCGCCGCCAGCAGACCACCGAGGGTGAGGAGCAGGAGCAGAAAAAGCAGAAAACGGCGGTGTCGAAGCAGCCAGTCACCCATCAGGCATTCCCCTCCAGACGCAGGGGCATACCCTCCTGCAATTCGTAATTGCCCAAGCTCACGACTGACTCTCCTGCCTGCAGACCCTGCCGCACCTCGATCCATTTTCCGTCCTGCCAACCGGTTTCGATCCAGCGTTTTTGCGCAATTCCGTGCTGATCGACAAAGCAGTAGGACCGTCCATGCTCGCTGAGGACGGCGGAATCAGGAATGGCCAGGGACTGCTGTTGGGCAAGGGTGATCTCGCCACTGAGCAGGGTACCGGGGAGGGCCTGGGCGTTCGCCGGCAGGGGCACGATCACCCCCGCCAGACGGGTGCTGGTATCGACCTGCGCCAAGACCTGTTGCACCTTGGCGGACCAGGGTTGCCTGCGATCTTCCAGGCTACGCAAGACGACCTCAGCTCCCGGATGTACCTGGGCGAGATCCTGCGGCTCCACGCCGAGGGCGACAACGCGTGCCTCCGCTGGATTGATGGTGAGAAAGGACTGCCCAGCCGCGACGGTGTTGCCCGCCTGTACCGGTACGGCGGTGATGACCCCGGAGATCGGGGCGCGGATAGCCCCTCCCTGCAAGGACTGCTGGCGTTGCTGCAGGCTCTGCAGTAGCGCCCTGGCCTTGGCGAGGTTCTGGGCCGCGCTCTGTACCTGGGCGTTGGTGGCCAGTTGTCGTTGCAGCAGATCCTCCTGACGCTGCCATTCGTTCTGCGCAAAACGCAGGTCGATTTTGGCCTGCTCGATCTGCAGTTGCTCGGCAGGCGAGGCGCTGACGCGCAGCAGCACCTGTCCTTTTTGTACCTTTTCCCCTGGGACCACCAGGACCTGTTGCACGACACTCTCACAGCGTGCACTAAGCAGGTCTGCCGCCTGGCTGGCAAAGGCTACCGTACCGTAGGCGCGCAGGGTGTGGGTGAATAGCCTGCTCTGCACCGGACTGACCTGCACCAGGGCCGAGGGCGCAGCGGCGCAGATCAGAGAAGCAAGACCAAGCACGGCGGTGAGGGCGCTGCGTTGCAGCGCGCGCTGCCAGTTCATGGGTTTTTTCTCCATCGTTCCCAGGGAATTCCTACAGCCAGCTCCAAGGCTGCCTGATCTTCTGCCGCTGCCCCTTCCAGGGTCAGAAGCTGCAATTTTTTGTCGAGCAACTGACTGCGTACGCTTTCGTATTCGACGAGGGTGGCATTGTGATCCGCTACCGCTTGGCGCAGCACCTTCTCCGCCTGCGCGAGCCCGGGCAACTGGGTGCGCAAAAGGGCGATTTCCGGATGCAAGCGCTGCAGGTCCTGCACCAGGCTGGCAATCTCCGCCCGCGTTTGGAAGAGCCGGGCGCTATAGGCGGCGTGCAGTTCGGCGCGGGTCGCCTCGCTTTGCCGGATGGCCGCACGATTGCGGTTCCACAGCGGCAGGTCGAAGCTAATGCTCGGTCCCCAGGTGTGGATGTTGGAGGTGTCGGCGGCGTGACTGACGCCGATACTGAAGCCCGGGTATTGACCGAGGATGGCGCGCCGCACCTGCGCCTCCTGGGCGTCGTATCCGGCGCGCAGCGCCGCGAGATCGAGACGATGCTTCAGTGCCTCGTGCACGAGTTCCGCCACTGGGGGCAATTTTGTCAGGGTCCGCGGTGCGGCCAGTTCGAGGTGAAAATCGGGGGGCAGGCCCAACTGTGCATTGAGTTCTTGTCGGGTCTTGGCCACCTGGCGGCGCAGTGCCAGTTCCCGATCCCGGCTGTCCACATAAGCGATCTGGCGTAAGGCATGGTTGGGCAGGGTCGTATCCCCGGCGCGCAGGTTGTCCGATGATTTTTGATAAAGCTCCAGACTCACTTGGGTAGCGGCAGCGGCAATGCCTTCCTGCTGCTGCAGAAAATAGAGTTTGCGCGCCAGAATACGGACCTGATTGGCCAGCAGCCATTCCTGCCAGGCCACGTCATAGCGGACAGAGGTCGCCTGGGCGCGGGCAATGGCAAGATTGGCAGAGCGGGTGAAGAGGCTCGCCAGACTCCATTGTAGGCCCATACTATAGGCGGAATAGTAGCCGGGGGTCGTGGGCAGGTCGGCACTGAGGGAAAGCTGCGGATCGGGCAACAATCCCGCGGCAAAGACCTGGGCGTTGGCTACTCCGAGCTTGGCGCGGGTGGCACGCAGATCTGGATTGAGCAAGACCGCGATTTGGGCGAGGGCGGTACCCGAAAGGGGGGCCTGCAGATCAATCTTGTCGCTGCGTATCGGCGCGCCGGCATCGGCCTGGGCCAGGGCTGTCTGCAGAGTTTTTGGCTGTGACAGCTGCTGGTCGAGGGGCAGGGGCCGGTAACTCGCGCAACCGGCGAGCAGAGTCAACAGAATCCCGCCACAAAATCTTTGCGTCAGCCAGTGCATGTGCCGTCCTCCTGGGTAGATTCCAGAGGCTGCTCATAATGGAATAACAGGCCTCTGCCGGCGCTGCCATCCAGCAGTTGCACCCGCCCTCCCAAGCGTTTTGCCGCCGCGGCAACGATGGTCAGACCTAGACCAGTACCTTCGCCCTGGGCATCAGCGGCACGATGGAAGGCGGAAAACGCCAGCTCGCGTTGGGCCGGAGGAATCCCCGGTCCGTCGTCTTCCACTTCCAGCGTCAGCTTTTCGCCATCGGCAATGGCACGCAGCACGACCGAGCCCTTCGCTGGCGTATAGCGCAGGGCGTTATCGAGGGCATTGCTGATGAGCACGCGCAGGGCCAAGGGATCGGCGGCCAACGGCAGACGGGTAGGGCTGAGCTGCAATTCCAGTTCGATATCCTTGCTTTCGGCCAGAGGGAGGCGCTCACTCAGGAGCTCCCGCAGCAGATCGCCCAGATTGATGCTTTCCTTTTTTGCTGGCCCGGCAAGCTGACGTTCGAGGGTGAGTAGTTGATCGAGCAAATGGCGACTGCGCGCCAAGCCCGTATCGACGGCGAGTAGGCGCTCGCGACAAGCGTACCAGCTTTCTGCATGTTGGGCGTTTTCCACTTGCAGGGAGAGGGCCGCCAGGGGTGTTCGTAACTCATGGGCGGCATCGGCAATGAAGCGACGCTCGCGCTGCAGTAAGTCGGCGACGCGCTGCAGCAATTGCTGGATGGCCAACCAGAAGGGCAGGAGCTCCTGCGGTACATGGGTTTCGGGCAGGTGAATCCGGCTACTCTCGGGCCGCAAAATTGCAAGCTCCCGGGCTAGGCGGCGGAGGGGGCGAAAGACCGCGTAGACCTGCCAGCGCAGGGCAAGCAGGAGTATGGGCAGCAAGATAAGGATGGGCCAGATACTGCGCTGGGCAGCATCCCAGGCGGCTTCCTGCAGAACGGAGGTGGGCTGGGCAACGACAAGTTGGTCACCATCCGGCAGGGCGGCGAGAAATACCCGCCACTGCTTGCCGTTCTTCTCAAGATGATGAAAGCCGGGCCGCCAGTCTCCGGAAATCGGCAAGGGATTTTCTGTTTGGCCAGGGCCGATGCGCTCGACGATGATCGTCCCGAATTCTTCATCGTGCCGGATATGCTTCCCTTTGCCATGAAACCAGGGCACCTCCAGCGGATGGTCGGGCAGGTGGCTGGGATCCACCCAGTTGGCCATTTCCGCCAAGGTAGCGTCCTGCAACTGTTTGGCATCTTCGTAGGCCAGGCCATAATCGACGCAAGCGGCGATAAAGCCACCAAGGAGCAACCAGAAGCTGAGGGTCCAGAACAGGCGTCTTTGCAGCGATGGAATGCGCTTTTTCATCCGTCCTTCTCTACCAGCCAACCCGCCCCGCGCAGGTTTTTGATGCTGTCCGCACCCAATTTCTTGCGCACGCTGTGAATGAGAAAGTCGATGCTGTTGCTCTCCACTTCCTCTCCCCAGCCATAGATGCGGGTTTCCAGTTCTTCGCGACTGAGAATGCGGCCAGGTCGTTGCAGTAAGGCGCTCAACAGGGCGAATTCCCGCGCCGACAGGCGTTGTGCTGGCCCGCCCTCGCGCCAGGCTTCGCGGGTGCTCGGGTCGAGGCTGAGTACGCCATTACTGAGCAGCGGCCCTGCCTGTCCCCCTTGGCGGCGCTGCACTGCCCGTAAGCGGGCGAGTAGTTCCCGCGCCGAAAACGGCTTGATGAGATAGTCATCGGCGCCGGCATCCAGACCGCGCAGGCGCTCCTCCAGGGCATCGCGAGCGCTGAGAATGAGTATGGGCAGGGTATGGCCTTCTGCCCGCAAATCGTGCAGGAGTTGGATGCCGTCGTCGTCGGGAAGGCCGAGATCCAGCAGCAGTACCTCATGTTCGCTGTGCGGAAGAGTGCTGCGGGCCGCCTGTCCACTGCTGACCCAGTCGACCGCATGACCGCCGTCGCGCAGGGCCAGCAAGAGTGCCTCGGCCAGCATCCGATCATCTTCGACTAGTAAGATACGCATCGTTCCTCCCCAGAGTCTCGCTCCTGCACCTGGGACCGAAGCTTAGCAGAGCATTCTTAGCTTGGGATGAGGAGCATGGTGTTGCGCAACGCAAGAGTTCGCCGGCTCGGTTTCCTAAATATAAACCAAATTTGGCCCGAGAACTTCTAATTCTTTCCTAAGAAAGCAGAGGTATTCTGCGGATCGTCTTGCTTTGGAAATTTAGCTCGGTTTTTGGAGGATTTGTCATAAAAGTGTCATAAAAAGTTCATCAAGCTGTAATATTCCTGTGCTACGATCCTAATTAGGTTGTTTAACAACCAGATTGTTCCTAACACGCAACTAGCTACAGGAGATACAACGTGACACCAAAGGACACATCGCGCCATTCTAAATGCGCCTATCCCCATTTTTCCATTCTGCGAGTGGCCTTATTAGCCGCTGGTGTTTTGAGCACCCCTGCCGCTTTCGCTACGGACTCGGTAACTGCCCCAACCCAGTCCGCCATTTCCATTGGTGAGGTCAGCGCCGCGGTAGAGGCATCCACCTACCTCGGCAGCAAAGAGGCCAAGAGTCTCACTCAAAAGCACAATTTCTACTCTGGGCAGTCCATCAAGGTATTGGATAAGGCGCAAATGGCCGCGACGGGCCCAATGGGTGGTAGTGCCCAGGCGCTGAGCTACGCGCCGGGTGTCGGCGTTTCTGGTTATGGTTCCAATGGTGCCACCAAAACCTCCATCAGCATCAATGGCGTCAAGCAGGGTTGGGGTGGTTTTTCCGGTGGCCAGATCGATAATGGTAGCCTTTCCGTCACCTTTGATGGTGTGCCCATGGTCGACCCCTCCACCGGTTTGTGGGAGTCGCCACAGGTGCCGCAGACCGGCATTTTGCAGGGCATCGGCATCACCTATGGCCCGGGAAATCCGCAGGAGCGTTGGTACAACAATATCGGTGGGCAGATCAATTTTGTGCCCTTGCAGCCGACGGCAAAGCCCGGTGGTGACATCAAGCTGACCTATGGCAGCTATGATTCTAAAAACCTGGTTTTCAATATTCGTACTGGTAATGTTGATGGCTGGTCCACCATCCTTGCCGGCGGCGCAGGTTCCTCCAATAGCTACCGCCAAAGTCCGGATGGCTTCAATAACCCCAGTTACAGTTACGCCTGGTTTTTGAAAACGCGCAAGACGTTCAGCAATGGTGATTTCTCGGTGGGAGCATATCTGGCGAAAGGTTCTGGCTATCGTCCGGTGCCTGTCCCAGTCAACCCCATTGCCGGGGTGACTATGGATGGCACCGCTGGCTCTGCGCTCTACAGCCAGGCCAGCAGTGGCTTTTACTCGTCCTTGCCCAAAGATGTCTGGTACAAGCAGGACAGCAACAGCACTTGGCTGCTCTACAGCAAACTGAATGTGGATCTGGACAAGACCTGGTCAGTACACAATATGATCTGGTACCGCTATGGCCATCGTCTGCACTTTCACTACAATAATTATGGATTGTCCAATCCTAGCAATCTGTACGAGTACAACAACCCCCATGACTCGGTCTATGGCGACAAGCTGTTTCTGACGGCCAAATTGCCCTACAACAAGGTCAGCTTTGGCGGCTTCTTCCTGAATAGTAACTACAACACGAGAAATGCCTTCTATAATACCAACGCTCCATATTTTGGCTCGCGTCTGGTTCCGAATGCACATTATCGGAGTGACTATTTCGACCAAACGGATTTGGCCGCGTTTTTCCAGGATCGTATCAGTCCTATAGCGACCCTCGATATCACCCCAGGGGTGCGGGTCATCAATTATCAGACCCGGTATACGCCAGCCGGCCAATCCGATTTTGCCGAGGCCTATGCTTTGTATCCGAAGAATGATCAGGGTGTATTGCCAGCGGCGAATACCAGTTTTACCCAGGTCGAGCCGTCCATCGATTTCAATTGGCGTCCCATGCCCTGGTTGGCGGTGTTTGCCAATTATGCGCAGGCCTACAAGGAACCGCAGGTGGGTGGTGGTGGTGGGCTGTATCAGAAAAAAGCGCCTATCTATAACTTGGAGCGCAGCGCAGATTACAACGCTGGCGTGAAAATCCATTTTGATCATGCGGCGTTCTTGCATCATTTTCTCTTTACTGCGAGCTTTTACCATTTGCATTACAGCAACCAGTACATCCCTCTGTATGACTCCAATGGCAACTATATTGGCGACGCCAATGGCGATTCGATCTATCAGGGTGTGAATCTGGCCCTGGATGACGAGATTTTGTACAACCTCGATCTCTTCATGAATGCCAACTTCGAGAAGGCTGTCTTCGCCCATTATGTGACCAGTGGCGTATCTTATGATGGCTTGCCGGTGTCGAATGTGCCGAACAAGACCTTCAATATTGGCGTGACCTACCGTATGCCGCTAGCCGGAACGGTATTGCAACCGCGCCTGTGGTATCAATATGTGGGAGCGCAGGGCATGTTCAACAACAATACCGGCGCCCCGAGTGCAGAAAAGATGCCGGCCTACGGCACTCTGAATCTAGGTGTTGACGAAAAAATCCCCACGGTAGGCATGGTGCCCTTCCTGCGCCATGTGGATTTGAGTCTCAATATCCTCAACCTCACCAACAACCATTACAACGAGTTCCAGTACATCAGTTCTGGTGGTTTGTTGGGTGGTGATTCGGCCGGTCAGGTGCTGGCGCTTCCAGGTGCGCCCATTACCGTTTACGGCAGTATCTCCGCACATTTCTGATCGCGGATAACTATAGTAGGGCGTCGGCGCAGTGGGTGCCGACGCTCGTTTTTTGCAATGAGGTGGCTGTGCTACGTCGTTGGCCTAACTGCCGGCCAAGAGTTTCTTGTCAAACTTAAAGCGTTATTCGCTATTGAGGATATAAAATGAAACCTTCGCTACTTTCCTGTTGTATGGCGATCGTCATCACCGTTCTACCATTGACATCGTTCGCGTTACCGATTCACTTCCATCTGGTAAGAATAATCACCTTGCCAACGAAGGACGGTCATGGTGATCTCCTTCGCTACGATCCTGGTAATCAAAAAATTTATGCTTCTATGGCGTACAGTGCTGGTGCTGTTATTAATTCAGAAACAAATAACATTGATCGCATCATTCGTGGAGGGATTGAGAATCCATCTGGTATGGCCTGGGATAAAAAATACATTTATTGGACCTCAAATGGTAAGGTTGATGGCCATCCGCATGATCAAGTCTATGTTATCTCCAAGCGCACGTGGAAAATTGTATACAGATTCCGACCTGTGGGATTGACCCCTGATGCCATCTACGCGGACTCGAAGAATCAGCGTCTGTACATCACTATGGATGACAGTAACTGGATAGATATTTATCATTTTGGGGAAAAACCTCGTTATCTCGGGAAAATTATTCTGTATCCAAGTTCTGGCAGCGGTCCCGATGTCGGCACTCTGCTTGCTGCGCAGGATCGGCTCTATGTGCCCGATGATTCCTGGGAAGAAATCGTTGATCTGAAGAATCATAAAATCGTCAATAAAGTCAATATGGATCTGCCCACAGTTGATGGTAAACCGTCGCATACCAAAGGTCAGGTATATGATGAAAAGACTGGAGATCTGTGGGTGGGAACGACCAACAGTGGCATGTTAGTCTTTCATGGGGATGATCTGAAACTTATCAAACGTATATCCTCGAGAAGTGGAATCGATGAGGTCGCTATTGATCCAGGGTATCAACTGATTTACGCCTTCGAAAGTAAAGGCCGAGGATTTGATGTATATAATGCCGTTACGCTACAACCGATCGCATTTGTTAAAACCGGTTACCTCAGTACCCATACGGGTGCAGTTAATCCTCGCAGCCATGAAGTCTATGCTTACGCTGGCATGGACCATGCGATATTCGTGTATAAACCGTAGTCGTTCTGGTTAGATCACCTGCTGCCTGGCGCAATACTTCTGGGCAGCCTCTATGTTGACTACGGGAAAGCGAGCCAGAATGTCGGCGCAGTGGGTGTCTACGCTGCGCTTGCGGCTAATTGTCGACTAAGAGTTACTTGTCATACTCTGAGCTATGATCCGCAAAACATCCCCTTCTGTTGCTTGGCGCCGTTGGGCCATGCCAATCGGTCTCGCCATGACCGCGTTCTGCATCGCGCCAGCGGTGCCGGCGGAGTCGTGGACACTATCGGCAGCGGTGCAGCGCGGGATTGCCGAGCAGGCGCAAGTGGCCGCAGCCAAAGACCGGGCAGAGGGTAGTCGGGATCTGGCCGACGCGGCAGCTACCAATCGCCTGCCGCAATTATCCCTGCGCTTGGGTAGCATCTGGACGGAAAGTCGTCAGGGCCGGCCACTTTTTGTTGCCGCCAATGGGCGTCGGGAGGCGATTGGCCAGCTTGTGATCACCGCCCCCGTGTTTGATGCGCAGTTGCAAGCGTTGGCAAAGGCGGCACGGGCCAGTGCCACCGCTGCTCGGTATCAGGTCCTGCTGACCCAATTACAGACGGCAGCGAGTGTTACCAATGTTTGGTATCAACTTGCCTTGGCGCAGGAGCAGGTCGCCTTTTGGCAGCAGACCGTAGCGTATGACCAGACGCTCGTTGCCCGCAGCGCTAAAGCCTTTCGAGCGGGCGCGGCGGCGCGCATCGACGTCGTGCAGACGCAACTACTGCTGACTCAGGCGCGCGCGCAACTGGATCAGGCCGAGGTGCAGCAGCAGACCGCAGCGCGAGAGCTCAACCTGCAGCTGGGGCTCTCTGCCGAGGAAGCTGCCGCGACGGTTGCAAATCAGCCGATCCCCGCTGCCGGCGCTTTTGGCTCCTTCGCCCAACTTTGGCAACAGATGCAGGCCCGTCAGCCCCTGTTACAGCTCGCCCAAAAACAGATTGGGGTGGCGCGGGCCGCGAAGGCTGTGCAAAAGGCCGCGTATCTGCCGGTAGTAAATGCTCAGCTTGCCTATGGGATTGATGCCAATGGGGTTCCCTCTGGTCACGACCTCGGGTGGCAGGCTGGACTGGGTCTGACGATGCCGTTGTATTCTTTTGGACAGCGTCAGGATCGAGTGGCGGCCGCCAATGCCAATGTGCAGGCACTGCGCGCCGACCGGACGGCATTGCTGTTGCAGATGCATTCGCGCCTCAACCAGGATTGGGGCGCGTATCGTGCCGCCCAGGAAAATGCCCAGCACACCAAAAAGATTGCCAGGGAAGCGAATGCGGTCTACCGCATGACCCAGGAGGGTTTCCGTGCGGGTGCGCTCAACGCCCTCAATCTTGCGCAGGCGCAGAATGCCTGGAATCAGGCACGACTGACGGCCTTACAGGCGAGATTACGTGTGAGTCTTGCGCGTCAGCAATTGCTCCTTGATACAGGGAAACTGCCATGAACTTCGACCGCCACCTCTGGCCCTGGTTGCTCCTCCTGTTGCTGATACCGTCGTCCGGCGTGCTGGCAGCGGAGATCACGGTACAGGTGGCCAGAGTAGAGGCTGGGACGGCGCAGGCCAACGTATCGGCGTTGGGGGAGGTACGCAGCCGTGCGGCTGTCACGCTGGTGGCTCCGGTCACGGGTCGGCTATGCGGGCCATTGCGCGCAGATGGCCCGGTTCGTCAGGGAGCGTTGTTGGGGCGGATACAGGTCGCAGGGTTTACGGCGCGGGTGGCGGCGGCACAGGAGCAGCAGGACTACGCCAAGAACGCGCTGCAACGGGCGCAAAAACTGTTTGACGATGGGGTCATCGCTCGGGAGCAAGTGGATGCGGCGCGCCTGGCGGCACGCCGGGCAGGAGACGCCCTGAGCGCTTTGCAGCAGGAGTCCGCACAACTACAGATCACGGCGCCGGTTGCAGGACTGCTGCAGTATCTGGTCCCGATGGGTACCCTGCTGGCGGCAGGAACACCCATCGCCCGCATCGAGGGACGTGGCAAGCCCTGGATACAGGCTCTGGTCCCACCCCAGGTGGCAGGGACCCTGGTCGTGGGCGATACGGTGCAGATCGAGGTTACGGGCCGCAAGCTTGCCGGCAGCGTGCGCAGCGTGGGGCAAAGCGCGCGCCAGTCGGGCTTGGTAGCGGTGCTCATCAATCTGCCCAGGCAGAGCCATCTGCTCCCGGGAGAATGGGTGGAGCTTCATTTGCCGGTTGCGGTTTCCCGTCCTGCGCGTTTCGCAGTGCCGGCACAAGCTGTCGTCATGCGCGGTGCTGAGGCCTATGTCTGGCGCGTAGATCAGGGCAGGGCGCAGGCAGTACCAGTACAGATCGTCGCGCGGACGGGAAACAGGGTACTGATCCGAGGTGCCTTGCAGAGCGGTCAATCGGTCGTCACCCGTGGCAATACCCGGCTCAGCCCAGGCGTAGCGGTAGCGGTACAACCATGATGCGCCGCTACTTGCAGTTTCTCTGGGAAACGCGCAGTACGCTCTTCCTTCTGGTACTGCTCTTGCTTGCCTCTGGCACTTACGCCTTCCTCAATATGCCCGAAAGTGTCTTCCCTCCCGTCGCCTTCCCCAAGGTGGCAGTGCTGGTGCATACCCAGGACCTGCCGGTGAAGGTCATGCTGCTGCAGGTAACGCGACCTCTGGAAGAGGCGGCCAAGGGGGAGCCCGGCGTTACCCTGGTACGCGCCCAGACCGGCAATGGCTTGAGCAAGCTGCATATCTATTTCCGCCGAGGAACATCCCCGGAACAAGCCTACCTCCTTCTGCAAGCGCGTCTGTCCCAGATCCCGCTCCCCCCGGGGGCGACCCTGTCCGTGCGCTTGATGACACCCAACATCTATCCCCTACTGGAATATGCCCTGGTTTCCCGTCACCTGGACAGCTCCGCGATGATGGCGACCTTTGCTTTCACCCTCCGGCCTGCCCTTCTGTCCCTTCCAGGTGTCTATCATGTCGACGCGACGGGGCGCGGATGGCCCGAGGTTCGGGTGACCCTCAGCCCGCGTCGTCTGGCGCAATACCACCTCAGCAGTACTACGGTCGTAAATGCCTTGCGGGCCTATCAGGGGCCGTATTTTTCCGGCGTCCTGCACGCCTATCACGAGCAATTTCTGCTGACGACGGCACCACGGCCGGAGAGTATCGCTGCTTTGGCCGCGCTTGCTTTGCCCATTGGACCGGCCAATGCCCAGGGTATCCGCGCGCCTCTCGCCTTGGGTAGCCTCGGCCAGATTCAGATTGGACCGCCGCCACGTATGCGCGATGCGGCCGTGCTGGGTTGGCCGCATGCACTGATTCTGGATGTTTCCGCGCAACAGGGCGCAGATCAGGTGAAGGTAGCCACCGAAGCACGGGCAAAACTACGGGAGCTCGCACAGCATCTCCCAGCACATATGCATCTGGTTCCTGTCTATGACCTGAGTCATCTGATCCATTCCAGTCTGCGGGATGTCTGGATTGCGCTGGCGCTGGGCACCGCCCTCGCTTATCTGGTGGTGCTGCTGTTTCTCGGGCGTCTGGATGCGGCCTTGTCGACCCTGGCGGTCGTGCCACTCGCGCTGGCAGCCACGTTGCTGACCTTGCATGCCCTCGGCTTTGGTATCGATATCATGACCTTGGGTGGGATTACCGCGGCCATCGGCGCGCTGGTCGACCATGCCATCGTCATCATCGAGCGCGGCATCCACGGCCTCCATGAGGAAGACGCCGAAGTCCGGCGAGAGCGTGCCTTGCAAAGGATTCACGACATCCTGCCGCTGATGAGCTTTGCCACCCTCACCGCCTGCGTCGTGTTCCTGCCGTTGGTTTCTCTGTCGGGAACGGTAGGGCTGTTGTTCCGCAGCATGGCGCTGGCGATTGTCATTGCCCTGGTTACCTCGCAGATCATTGCGCTGACTGTGACACCCATTCTGGCCCTGTGGGTGGCTGGACGTGCGTGGCGGCAGCATCGGTTATGGGGCGAACGATGGTTACGGCGCCACTATGGGCGCCTGCTGCTTGCAGGCATGCGCCGTCCCTGGCTGGCGGTACCGCTGGTGCTCGCCCTTCTGCTGCTTGCCGGGGTAGGGGGAACACAGCTCCCCACGGCCTTCCTGCCCCATTGGGATGAGGGGATCTTCGTCGTTCCGTTTCGGACGCCCGTCGGGAGCAGTATTCGCGAGACCACGCAGGTTGGCCGAAAGCTGATGACGATTGCTCAGCGCAACCCTAATGTGGAGCGGGTCTCGCTGGTGGTCGGGCGAGGCCTGGGGAATGCTTACGCCACGCCCAACAAGGGTGGTTTGACGATCCTGCTCAAGAATGATCGCACGCAAACGACCGAGCAGGTCATGCAGTCCCTGCGCCGGGAGTTTCGCGCCGCAGAACCCAATCTGACCACGCTGGAAACGCAGCAGATCATGATCAATCGGCTGGGAAACCTGTCGGGTTCCCATGCCCCACTGGTCATCCAGCTATTTGGCAGTGACTCCCGCCAGTTGCAGGCCGTGGCCGCCGCCCTGACCAAGAAACTGGAAGCCAGCAATGCGTTTCAGTCGATTGTTCTGAAGGCACCATCTGCCGGACCCGAGATCCAGATACGACCCACTGCACTCGCCGCGATGGAAGGACTTCCCCCGCAAGCGATTGCCAGTGCTCTGAAGGCGCGGTTCTGGGGGGAAACGGCGGGCTTTTTATTACATGGAGAGCAGATCCTGCCCATCGCTATCCACGTGGCGCCAGCTCCCGATACTACGCCGCAAACCCTGGGCAACACGCTCCTCGCCTTGCCGAACGGTACCTTGGCGCCGCTAGCGCTCAGTGCCGATACCCACCTGCAGGGGATGGTGCCCTACGCCACCTATCAGAACCTGGTGCCGGATGCCGAAATCAAGTTCCAGCCGCGTGCCGGCGAGGGGCTGTCGACGGCTGCCGGTCGCGCGCAATCCATCATTGCGCAGATGGGCCTGCCGGTGGGCGTGACCAGCCAGATCGTCGGCTATTATCAGGAACAGCAGAAGAGCTTTCGGCAGATGTTCATCATTCTGGGCGCTGCCTTGCTCATCCTGCTGGTCCTGCTGGGATTCCAGTTTGGCAGCCAGCGCGCGGCGTGGGTGGCCCTGGTCTCGGTGGCGCTGTCTGCCCCCGGAGCCCTGCTCCTGTTGCTGCTTGCCGGTACCGATCTGGACAGTACCGCGTTTTTGGGCATCCTCCTGGTCTTCGCCATCGCGGTGAACAATGTCATCCTGATCTTTGCCCGGGCTCGGCAGTTGGGAGGTAATCATCCACGGCCATCCCTGGTCGCACTGGCGGCGCGCCAGCGCCAGCGCCCTATTCTCATGACCATGCTGGCAGATGTCCTCGGTTTTCTGCCGCTGGCGCTGGGCATTGGGCACGGAACCGATCTTCTGCAAGCCTTGGCGCTCGCTGTCATGGGTGGATTGCTCGTCGCTACCCTGATGACGCTGTGGCTGGCGCCCGTTCTGTATTCCGGTTTTTCACAAGTCTCTGCGAGGATGATATGGAAGAAAGCGCTTGGCCATCCCAACTGAAATGGCTGCATACCGCCCTAGCGGTTCTGGTGACGTTTCAGCTCTTCAGCCAGTTGAAAATGCATGCGATCTGGAAGCACGTCGGGGTGGCGCCGTATCAGCACGTCCTGTACTGGGCGCATATGCTCCTCGGCACGACCACCTTTGTGGTCATTCTGCTGTTCTGGCGTCAGATCTGCCTGTCCCGTGACTTGCGCCTGCATCTGTTTCCCTATGTTGGGGTCCATCGCGGCCGTATCTGGGCCGATCTCCGACACTCCCTCCGCGGCGCCTTGCCCGAGGGGGGCATGCGTGGCGGACTACCCGGACTCGTGCACGGATTGGGGATTCTGGTGGTAACGACCATGGGCCTGAGTGGAGTCCTGATGTTTTATCTGATCCTTTCCGCGCATGGGGTAAAACCTGCCGCCACCTATTATGATTTTCCGAAGAGTATTCACTCGCTGGTGGCCAATCTCTTGTGGGCCTACTGGGGCGGGCATATCGCAATGGCCTTGCTGCACGCCCTGAAGAACCCGCGCATCCTGCGGATTTTCGTGCCGGGGGCATAGACGCAATACCCGGTTAGTAATCAGGGAGATACACGTAATCCAGCAACGCGCGGGGGTCAATCGCGGTTCGCCGGGTCTGGAGCCCGGTATTCCACACCGTCCTTGTTTCCCTTTCCGATGATGCGGATTCGTCCAGTAAGATGTCGGGCGCTTGCGTCAGGTGGATGATCGGTCCGTGGCGCTTTGTCTGCTGGGCTGCCTTGCAATCACATCATATCATACTAAATATCTTGCTGTCTGATTATCTGGAGTGAGAAGGATATTTATGAGCGTATTGCTGTATGACGATGGAGAACACAAATGCGTCGCCTTTACGGATCTGGTGGAAGGGGAGGGAATCCAGGCCAACCAATTTTTGATTGTCCACCATGGTGAGGGGATGTTGCTCGATCCGGGTGGCAATCTGACTTACAAAAACCTGCTGGCTGGCATGGCCGACTATTTTTTGCCGGCCCATCTGGACTACGTCTTTGCCTCCCACGAGGACCCGGACATCGTTGCCTCGGCCAATGGCTGGCTTCTGATCACCGATGCCAAAATTCTCATTGCCCAGGAGTGGACCCGCTTTCTGCCACACTTCTGTTCCAAAGGGATGACTGCCGGGCGGGTCATTGGCATTCCCGCGCAAGGCGCCGTGGTCTCCCTCGCGGGGCAAGACTTGCATCTCATTCCTGCCCACTATCTGCACGCAGTAGGCAACTTTCAGGTCTATGATCCGCGCAGCAAGATCCTGTTTTCCGGAGATATTGGCGCCAATCTGGTTAGCGGCGAGGCGGCTACGCATCCCATCGAAGGCGCCGATGCCTTTCATGCCCACCGTGCGGCATCGGGCATGGATGCCTTCCATCGCCGCTACATGGGAGGTAACAAGGTCTGTCGACTCTGGGCACAGATGCTGCGCGGCATGGAAGTCGACTGGATCGTGCCGCAGCATGGCGCTTCTTTCAAAGGCAAGGAGACCGTCCAGGCCTTTCTCGATTGGTTTGCCGAGTTGGAATGTGGCCCCGACCTGCTGCGTGAAGACGATTTCCGATTCCCTATCCCCAACGGAGAACCGCTATGAGTCCAGAGAAATTTCAGAGGTTGTCGAGCCGGATCCACGCCGCTGCCGCCAACGTTCGCGGTATCGCCGTGATTTCCAGTGATGGAGCCATCTTGCATTACGAAGGGGAAAAGGTGGCCGACGAGCGGCTCATGGGGGTGGCCGGAGCGGCGGTAATGCGCGTGGCAGAACTTGTTGGAGATGGTCTAGCGGAATGTGCAACCCAGGAGATCATTATCCGCTGCCAGAAGCACGTCGCCCTGTTTCTCCCCCAAAGCGCTGATACCCTGCTGATGGTTGTGCTGCCCGCCGATGCGGATGTCCCCGGCTTGGGTCAGCAGATTACGGCTCTCGATGGCTGAACCGGGTGAGTGATCAGTCAGCATCTACTTTCCCGTCGCGCACTGCAGGATCCGGAAACCTCGCCTATCTACCTGAATGTCTCCAGCATGTTCAGGATGCCTTCGCATGTACGCTTGCCAGCCAGTTCGAGATGACCAAAGCGGGGTGGTGTTTCTCGATGGAGAGCCGATGGTTTTCCACTGCAACCACTACAACCGCTTCCTGCAGCTCGTGGTGGAGGACTGCCATTACATTGCCCATGAACCGATCCTGCAAGACTCTGCTACGGAGGTCATCTTCCGGCAGCTCCGAGGAATTTTTGCCAGGCACCCGGAATGGGGAAGAAAGGAGCGAACGGCCTGCGCAGAAACGCTCTATCGCTACTGTGGATTTGGTGATCTGGCCCTCACCCACGCCGATCAGAGCAAAGAGGAATGGGTAGATGTCCGCGAGGCCCATTCCCATTATGGCAGTGCCCTGCGTCTGAACTATGGCGTTCGTCGCAGCCCGGGCGAATATTTTGATCTGGGCTTTGCCATCGGCAGTCTTTCCGCCATTCAGGAGCGTCCCCTGCAGGGGGCCATGCAGCTGAGTCCTGAACCCATTTCCAAAGGTGGCGATGCTACGGTTTTCCGGATCATTCCCCGTCTGGATAGAGATTACCCGCTACAGACCCCCGCGATCACGCAGCCGGTATTGCCTGAAGGGGCAGAGCAAATCCCGCCACGAACCCAGAGTCTCCATGTAGACGAGGACGCCATCATCGCTGCCGTGGGAACGCTCCCTCTGACCGGTGACGAAAACGGCCTGATCCCGGCCTTCGGTGTTTACCTGACCCGTCACTATGCCGACTACTACAACCTCGTGTCCTTCCGTTTCGAGGAAGCATTGGCGCATGCCTTGTCCACCCACAAATACCTGGGGGAGATGCTTTGGTATGAGTATCCCAGCCTGTTCTACTACAAAGACAAGTTTGGCCACCTACAGGGCAAGGCCTTGGCGCAAACTCTGCTGATCGAAGCAGGACATATCTGCGGCTTCAACACCATGGGGGGAATCATGCGCTCCGATCCCTGGTACCAACTCATTGTCCCCCAGCTTCGTTGCAAAGAGGACTGGCTGGCCGGGATCATTGCCTGCATCAATGCCCTGGGTTGGGGAGTCTGGCGGATTACCGAGATCATCCCCAATGAACGCCTGGTGTTGCGTGCGTGGTACCCCTATGAATCACTTGGCTATCTGCGCATCTACGGTAGCTACGCCGACCATCCCATCGATTATTTGATGACTGGCATCGGTGCCTCGCTCATGAACCTGCTCTATACGGCAGATATCACCACCAAGCCGGATCTTACCCTAGACTTTTATCATCGGGTGAATCGCAGCAAGGATGGCTTTTGGGGCCGACAGACCCATTGTGTTGCCCAAGGAGACGCCTATTCCGAGGTGGTGGTGGAACGGAATTGCCTATGATTTTTTGGGTTGCTGCGTTCTGAAACGGATGGTGGGAGATATGTTCATGACAGAGCAGGTCAAGCAATGTGCGATGGATACCAAGGATGTGGTCGATCTCCTCTATAGTATTGCCAATCAGGTTGGCGTGCTGATTGGTGATAAAGGAGCGGTAAGCGTGTTCCGTTTTGCGGGCAAGCAAATGGGCAAAAAAATCGGCGAAGGCCATGCCGGTAAAAGCATCGATGAGGCACGGTCCCTGGTGTCGGACTTCTTCCGTAACAAGGAATTCATGGAAGGAGTCTGTCTGCAAGACGGCCAAGCAGAGCTTGTGGGCTGCAAGATTGGGCTCACCTTGCGTGAGCAGGGAATCCCTGCGGGCAATCACGCCCTCTGCCATTTTGGTTTTGGCCTCATTGATGGGGTCGTAGAATCCGTCACGGGTCAGAAAATCGTGACCCTGTATGTGCAGTCGGAGTATCACGAAAACGGCGTGACCTGCTCCGAAACCTGGTGAACGAGTGGGGTGTTGGGATTTGTCAAAATGGAAATGCGTTACCAAAATACGCATGATGCGGCGATATCTATATTTTAAGGGTGCGGCCCGGCCATGACCATGAATGACTTTCTGCGGTATCTGGATGATTGCGACTGCCCCTCGCCGCCCCGGCTGGCGCTGGAACTCCTCAGTTTGCTCGATCGACCGGAAGTGTCCGTCCGCGACATTGCCGAAAGGGTGCGCCGGGATCCCATCCTCGCCGCCAAGACCCTGAAGCTCGCCAACTCGGCACTATATCGAGGGTTACGTCCGGTGGTCGCCATCGAAGATGCGGTCATGCGCATCGGGCTCGCGGTGCTTGCCAGGCTGTCGATTGGTCTTTCTCTGACGCAACAGCGACCAGCCATTTCCCGTTTTTTCGATTTGCCGCGCTACTGGAGTGCCGCCCTGGTTCGCGCGACAGCCATGCAGGCGCTTGCTCGGGCTGTCGGCTCCTGGTCGCCTCCGGAACTTTTCACTATCGGGCTGCTGGCCGAAATCGGCACGCTGATTCTGGCCTGTGCCGCCCCCGAGCCCTATGGCCGTATCCTGGAGAACAGTAGCGATCTGGTCGAGCGGCTGGAAAAGGAGCAGGCCGAATTTGGCTTCGACCACCGTCAGCTTAGCGCTGCACTGCTGGCGCGCTGGGGGCTGCCCGGTTTTATGGCAGAGGCGGTAAGTTCCGATGACACCGGCGCCAGCAGTCATGTGGTACGGAGTCAGGAGCTGCGGGCCATGCTCAATATTGCACGTTGGTTTGGCGGCTATGCGGACGGTAGTTGTGTAGAAAACGCTCCACCTCCGGAGCGGCTGCTGGCCAAACTCGGACAGCACGATGACCTGATGGACAGGATCCGCAAGGAGATCGAGGGCGAGTGGCAAGATCTGACCGATCTCTTCGAGCTGGATCCGCCAGCCGATGTGCGCGGCCGATTGCAGCAGCTCACTCATCCCGACGCCCTTGCCTTGCTGAGCTCGTCGAGTATGGCCTGTCGCACGGTCCGGGTGCTGGTCGTTGACGACGACGGCGACAGCCGCGCGCTGCTTCGGCGCATTTTGGAGCCCGCCGGATATGAAGTGCTGGAAGCCACCGACGCGGAGTCGGCCATGGAGCTCATTCAACAGTTTCTGCCCCGAGTATTGATCCTGGACTGGGTATTGCCGGGCATGGATGGTCCCAGCCTCTGCCAGTGTCTGCGCAAACAGTTTGGAGGACGTCTCTATCTGTTGGTACTTTCGGCGATCATGGATGGTGGGCACGCGGTGGAGGCATTGGACGCTGGCGCCAACGATTTTCTGGAAAAACCGGTTTCCCGAAAGCTGCTCTTGGCCAAGCTCAAAAATGCGCGTGCTGCCGTTGAACTCACTCAGTCGCTCGAAGATGCCCAATTCCAGAGCCGCGAAAGCCAGCGTGAACTCCTTCTTGTGAATGAGGCGCTGCGACAGGTAGCCGCCCAGGACGATCTAACCGGTCTGCACAACCGGCGTAGTATCGACCAGTATCTCAAGGAAGCGTGGGAAACCGCACTGCGCTATGGTTTCCGTCTGGCCGTTATTATGCTCGATGTCGATCACTTCAAACGGGTAAATGATGAGCATGGTCACGACGCTGGCGACCGTGCTTTGTGTGCCCTGGCAAAAGTCCTCAAAGAGCATATCCGTAGCAGTGATCGGGTGGCGCGCTGGGGTGGCGAAGAGTTCGTTATCGTGTGCAGCAATATTGGCGCGGAAGAGGCCCAGCAGCTTGCCGAGCGGCTCTGCAGTGCGACGGAAGGACTGACCGGCGACTTCCCGTCCATCACCCTCAGCGGCGGCGTCGCTGAGCGTGCACCGGAGATGTCTGGCCCGGATGATTTGCTGCGCGCGGCCGACCAAGCCCTGTTGCAGGCCAAGCGCGACGGACGCAATCGCATCATTCTGCATGGCGAAGGTGGCAGCGCGTGATTGGTCTGATTCAGAAGGTGCTGTTGGATATGGTCCAGCAGTTGGGTGGTGACGAGGCGCTGGCGGAGGTCAAACGGCGCACCGGGCTCGCAGCGGATTTTCAGTATCGCCTCGATACTGACTACGATAACGAGGAAGTCGGCGAGCTCTTGAAAAATGCCTGCCTCGTGCTGGGCGTGGATCAGGAAGCAGCATTCCGGGCCTATGCGCAGTTTTTTCTTGCGGAAACCCTCACGCGCTTTCCAACTTTTTTTCGGCTATCGGCGGATGCTCGCGAGTTCCTGGCCCGCCAGCCAGCGATCCACAACATGCTGGCCTCGGGCCTGCGCGATACGGCAAAACGCGATGCGGTGAACGACAAATTTGCCGTGGAGGACGGTCCGGAAGGAAAATTGCTCGTCTATTATCGTTCTCCCAACCGCTTCTGCGGCCTGTACTTCGCCTTGGCCGAGGAGGTTGCCAAACACTACGGGCAGCAGGTGCAAATCGACGTTCTCCAATGTCGCAAGCGTGGCGACGCCGAATGTGCGTTTCAGCTGCAGTTTAACGCCAAGGACGGCTCGCAGTAATGGCAGGCGACCAAGATCCATTGCGCCAAGCGCTACACGAAATCAGTAATCAGCTTTGCCTGGCTGTGGACGGTCGGGTGGATTTTACCATCCGCACGCAATTTACCGATCCTGACATCGAACAACTGGTGCTGCTGACTAATTTTCTGTTGGATTCCGTAGCCCGGCTCCTCGATCGGGAACAGGCCAATGCCCGGGATCTCGATCAGCGCGTGGCCGAGCGCTCTGCCTTGCTGAAAGCCACCTGGGATACCCTGCTCGATGGTCTGATCGTGATCGACGCCCAAGGCACCATTCTGGAGGCCAATCCCGCGGCCAAACAATTGCTGGCCACAGACGATAGTCTCATCGGTCGCAACATCAAGGCGTTCATGCCAGAGCCCTACAGTCGTGAGCATGATGATTACCTGCTAAGGTATCTGCAAACCAGTGAGCAACGCGTCATCGGCGTCGGGCGTGAGGTGGAGGTGCGCCGGCGCGATGGAACACAAATACCTGTGCGCCTCGCCGTCTCTGAAATTTGTGTCCACGAACAACGCCGGTTTGTTGGCTTATTGCGCGATATTCGCGAGCAACGGGCACAAGAACGAGCCCTGGAAGAGCGCCGTCAGGCCGCCGAGGCGGCATCGTTGGCCAAAAGCCGTTTTCTTGCCAGTATGAGCCACGAACTGCGCACTCCCCTCAATGCCATCATCGGCTATAGCGAGCTGATCCTCGAGGAACTCGACGATGGCGTTCCAGCCGAAAACAGTCGCAGCGATCTCCAGGCAATCCGCGATGCCGGCCGGCATCTGCTGGGGCTGATCAATGACGTTTTGGATATGAGCCGTATCGAGGCTGGCCAGACCCGAGTGCACAGAGAACCCATCCATCCCGCCGAGCTGGCACGGGCGGTAGGGGCTGTCGCGCGACCTTTGGTCGAGGGCAATGGCAACCGCTTTGTGCTGGAGCTGGATACGCAACTTCCCCTACTCGAAACCGATAGCAGCAAACTGCGCCAATGTCTGCTCAATTTGATCGGCAATGCGGCAAAGTTTACCCAGGATGGCGTGGTTACCTTGCGCGTGCAGCGGGTAGATGACGCCGTTCTGTGGACGGTCTCGGATACCGGTATTGGTATCAGTCCCGAGGCACTCCACCGCATCTTCGATGCCTTTGTCCAGGCTGAGGACGATATCGACCGTCGCTTCGGGGGCACGGGCCTGGGCCTTGCCCTCACCCGTCAGCTGATCGAGTTGCTCGGGGGGCGGGTCGAGGTGGAGAGCCAACTGGGAGCCGGCTCGTCTTTCCACCTGTTTTTGCCGCTCTCGTCGACAGATGAAGGAGAGGGACAATGAAGCTGCTTCTCGCTGAAGATGACGCACGAAATCGCGACATGCTGAGTCGTCGCTTGCAGCGTCGGGGTTTTACCGTCATCGAGGCGGAAAATGGCCTCATCGCCGTGCAGGCATTCAAGACGCATAGCCCGCAGATCATCCTGATGGATCTGGCGATGCCCGAAATGAATGGCTGGGAGGCAATCGAGCGCATTCGCGAGTACGATCCAACGGTACCGATCATTGTGCTGAGTGCCCATTCCCTGGGGGGTGAACAGGAGAGGGCGCAGGCCTACCTGAGTAAACCCATAGATTTTGAGCCGCTACTGGAGTCCATCAAGGAATTGGTGAAGTTGTGACTTTCGAATCGATCTCACCGCAGGCACCCATTCTGGTTGTCGAGGATGACCCCGCCAGCCGTGCCCTTTTGCTGCGCCGGCTTACCCGTGAAGGCTGGGAGGCGGAAGGCGTGGCAGACGGCATGGCTGCGCTGACCTGGCTGGAGAAGCACCGGGCGGTCGCTATTCTGTTGGACATTGGTCTGCCGGGGCTGACGGGGCTCGAGGTCCTGGCTCGGATCCGTAGCACGCATACGGCCAATGTCCTGCCTGTCCTCATGGTGACAGCCTTTGATGAAGAGGACCGTCTCGCCGAGGCGCTGGCCCTCGGTGCCAACGATTATGTTGGCAAGCCCATTGACTTTGCTGCCTTGCGCGCCCGTCTTCGATCCTGTTTGAGTCTTAGCCATTCCCATCGGAAATTGCAGGAAGCACAGGCCCGTCAGGAGCTGATTTTGGCTGGGGCCAATGATGGTGTTTGGGAGTGGTTCGTGCCCGAAGACCGTGTAGAGCATTCGGCGCGCTGGAACGAGCTGCTCGGCGGCACATCTGTGGCCCGTACGGATTCCAGCGCGATGTGGCTGCAACGCATCCACCCGGACGATCGCCGTCGGGCAGAGGCCGAATGGGAGCGGCTTCTGCATACTCCCGGTCAGGCCAACTTCCACTGTGAGTACAGGATTCTTGGGGCGGATGACCGGTATCGCTGGGTACTTACCCGCGGCGGCGCCCTGCGGGCTGACGATGGATCGTGTACCTATTGCGCTGGCACGCACACCCACATCAGTCACCTGCGCTACACCAACCGGCTAACCGGCTTGCCAAATCTCGCATGTCTGTCGGACGAGCTGGCTTCCCAGGCTGTGCTCGCCAGGGCGGCGGGAAAGAGTGAGCAGGAGATCATCTTGCTGCAGCTCACCAACCTCGATGATTTTTCGGACAAGCTCGAAGGACGTCGCCGTACGGTTGCTGCGTTGGGCAGGGCCCTCGCCGAGGAGTTGCCGAGCTGTATGGTGGGTAGCGGCGAACAGTTGGAACACTTGGTGCTTTTACCGCAGTCTGAGCACGGCGGGACGGCCTCCTGCGAAGACTTGGTCCGTCGCGCCCTGGCGATTGCCAATGCAGGTTCCTCCGAGTTTTTACCGTGTACTGCGGTGGCTGGCATCGCGACGATGGCAGTGAGCGAACCGGTGCCCTCTGCAGACGCGCTCTTTGCAGCAGCCCAGTTGGCGGCGCAGGAGGCAGATGCGCTCGGAGTGGATCTCTACCACTTCGATGAAGCCCTAGAGCAACGCGACAAACGTCGTCGAAAACTGCGTCCGGAACTGGCGCCGGCGCTGCAAAGCCGCGCGTTTCAGCCCTGGTTGCAGCCCATCATCAATGGACATGGGCAGCTCGTCGGTTTCGAGGCCCTCGCCCGCTGGCAGCGCGACGATGGCGAACGTGTCTCTCCTGCCGAGTTCATCCCCTTGCTGGAGGAAACGGGGTTGATTGAAAAGTTGACCCAGCAGATGCTCGACGGATCCTTGTCGATGATTCAGGAGTGGATCCACGTTGGCTTGGTGCCAGCAGATGTCTATGTCGCTATCAACTTCCCGCCGGGACTTCTCCAGGCGCAACTTCCGGCACAGCTCATTGGGCATGTGCAGCAGCATGGACTCGCGCCGCACAATCTTTGCGTGGAAGTGACCGAGTCCACAGCCGTGACCAATCTGGAAACCGCTGGAGATTGCCTGCAGCGTTTGGGAAAGATCGGCTTTCATCTGGCGCTGGATGATTTTGGTACCGGGTATGCGTCGTTGAATGCCCTACATCGCTTGCCGTTCGATACCCTCAAAATTGATCAAAGCTTTGTGCGCGACTTTGCTTCGCAAGCAGAAGTTTGGAATTTGATCGAAGCCATCATCGCGATTGCCCGCGCCCTGAACCTGAAAGTGGTTGCCGAAGGCGTAGAAACCGTGGAACAGGCCACAGCCCTGCGCGAGGCAGGGGTGGACCGGCTACAGGGTTATCTCTTTGCCAAGCCGATGCCCCGCAATGAAGTGGAAGCCTGGTTGAGGGCTCAAGCAACGGACAACGGAGTAGGGTCATGAACACGCAATCCTGGCTGCAGCGCTGGCAGGAAAATCGGATTGGTTTTCATCGCTCCGAGTTTCATCCACAGCTATTGCGCTATTGGAGCCAGCTTGAAGCCAGTGCCGGTGGTTGGGTGTTCGTGCCCCTCTGTGGCAAGAGCCTCGATCTACTGTGGCTGGCCAAACAGGGGTACAAGGTACGGGGAGTCGAACTCAGCCCCATTGCCGTCGAGGCATTTTTCGCGGAACACGGTCTGGTACCCGACGTTGAACAGCAAGGCGCTTTTCAGCGCTACCATTGCGAGGGCATCGAAATTCTCTGCGGAGATTTTTTTGCTCTCTCGCCCGCGGATCTGGCTGACACGGTGGCTGTTTACGATCGGGCAGCGCTTATTGCCCTGCCGCCGGAGACTCGCATCGACTACGTCCGCAAGCTGCACGAACTGCTGCCAAATCGTCCTCCCATCCTGCTGATCACGCTCGACTACCCGCAAGATAACCGAGATGGACCGCCCTTTGCCGTGGGAGAAGCGGAAGTTCATGCATTATATGAACCGGCATGGGCGGTGCAAAAATTGGAAAGGCGAGACCTTCGTAGCCAGGAGGGCAAGGAGGAGCTTGCACGCTTCGACGAACTCAGTTTTTTGCTGCGTCGGAGCAAAGAATAGCGGGATGAAAGAGTTTTTCCCCACAGTGGAGTGGGGGAACAAAAAGGCGCCTGGAAAAATCTCCAAGCGCCTTGATTATTGGCTCCCCGGGACAGGCTCGAACTGCCGACCTAGTGATTAACAGTCACCCGCTCTACCGACTGAGCTACCGGGGAAAAGTTCGCGTAGGATAGCGATGGAAGGGGTTTGCGTCAACCGGCTTTGCGTCAACCAGCTTTTTGCCTCTTGTTAGCCCAAAGGCGTATTTCCTCTTTGCGGTGTACGAGGAGCTCGCCGGAGACAGGTCGGCTGCCCCGTTCGCTCCCGCTACTAGGCGCGCATCTCAGGAAGGAAAGAGTTTCTGGGTGATCTCCGCTACGTGGCGTCCCTGAAAGCGGGCAATGGCCAGCTCGTTGGCCGAGGGCTGGCGGCTACCGTCGCTCTTGGCGAGGGTGCTGGCACCGTAGGGAGTGCCGCCGCTGATCTCCTCCATGTTGCTCAGCTCGGGGCAGGTATAGGGTACCCCGACGACGATCATCCCCTGATGGAAGAGGAAAGGGTGAAAACTGAGGATGGTGCTTTCCTGGCCGCCATGCTGAGAAGCCGTACTGACAAACACGCTGCCGACCTTGCCCACCAGCGCGCCTTGCTGCCAGAGACCGCCGGTGCGATCGAGAAAATTCCGCATTTGGCCACTCATGTTGCCAAAGCGGGTGGGGGTGCCAAAGAGGATAGCATCGTAGTCCCCCAACTCATGCGGATGCGCTTCTGGCGCGCTTTGCGCCTTGACGTGCATGGCCGACTGTTTTTCCGCGTCCAGGGTCTCCGGGACGCGCTTGATGATCACCTCCACGCCCGGCACCGAGCGTGCGCCTTCCGCTTCGGCTTCAGCCAACTGCTCTATGTGACCCCACAGACTATGATACAGCACCAAAATTTTGCTCATCTCTGATCTCCTTTTTCCACTACGCCAGTTGTCCGGCCCGATAGTCTGCTACCGCCTGCTGAATTTGCTCCTCGGTATTCATTACAAAAGGCCCATATTGGGCAATGGGTTCCCCCAACGGTCGTCCCGCGACCAGCAAGGCCCGACTGCCAGTCGACGCGGACAGCGCAACGCCCGTTCCGGCATCGTCCAGAATCGCCAAATGCTGCACCGGGACTTTTTGCGTGCCGATCTGCAGCTCCCCCTCATAGGGCACGACAAAGGCGTGATGAGCAACGGGCAGTTCCTGCCAGAAGCTCGCCCCCGCGGCTAATTCGAGGTCGATGATCAGAGGCTCTGTCTGGGCCCGTTGTACCGCGCCCTGCACGCCATGACTACTGCCGGCAATGACGGTCCAGTGGTTACCCTGGATATCTGCGCCGCGCGGCAGATCCGCGGCCTGAAAATCCCGATACCATGGCGCACAGAGTTTGTCTGCGGCGGGCAGGTTCAGCCAAAGCTGAAAGCCGGCCATTCGTCCCTCGGCCTGCTGCGGAATTTCGGAGTGAATCACCCCTTTGCCTGCCGTCATCCACTGCACCCCGCCACTCTCCAGCAGGCCCTCGTGTCCGGCACTGTCGCGGTGCAGCATGCGGCCGGCCAGCATATAGGTGATAGTCTCGAAGCCGCGATGCGGGTGGTCGGGAAAACCCGCGATATAGTCGTCGGGCTGATCGCTGCCAAAGGCGTCGAGCATGAGGAAAGGGTCGAGTCGCTTTTGCAGCGAACGCTCGAAGAGACGGGTGAGTTTGACCCCGGCGCCATCACTGGTGACGCGGCCGGCGATGACGCTCTCGACGCCCCGGCTCTGGGCAGAAGTCTGGGAAGTGCTCATGGTGTCGCCTCCTTGCGCAGTTTTGCGCGTAGTACTGACTTTGCATACTATGGCAATACATATTTTTGTAAAGTAGGTACTGATTAGTAACCATGAGAAAAACCATCCAGGAAAGTTCCTGCCCCATGGACAGCTTGTTGCGGCTCCTCATGGGGCCATGGACCACCTATATTCTTTGGACCCTGCGCAATCACGGACCGCTGCGCTTTGGCGCCCTGCAGCGCGCTGTAGGCAAGATTTCCGCACGCATGCTCACCGAGCGTCTCCGGCTGCTGGAAGAAGCAGGGATTATTTACCGCGACTATCGCCCGACTGTCCCGCCCGAGGTTCGCTACGGTCTGACTGAGCGCGGTCGGGAGCTGGGAGCGGTGCTGGATGGACTCGACGTCCTCGCGCGCAAGTGGGCGTCCGAGGGGTTTCCCGACAAGTCCCAGTAAATTCCCCTTGCGAGGGGGGCGGGGAGCCGATACCCTGCTCGTTGATTTCTGACAGGGTGAGAGTATGGCAGCGTTGATTTTTGATACGGAAACCACTGGGCGCAACGCGCCGCAACTGATCGAGGCAGCATGGTTGCGGGTGAATGACCTGCGCACCCTGGAGGTGGAAGAGCAATTCGTGCAACGCTACCGTCCGGAAAAGAAAATCGAGCTAGGCGCCATTGCGGTGCATCACATCCTCGATGAGGATCTGGCCGATTGCCCACCGGCAAGTACCTTCCAGTTGCCGGCCGATACGGAATATCTGGTGGGGCACAGTATCGACTTCGACTGGGAGGTAGCAGGCCGGCCCGAGGTGAAGCGCATCTGCACCTATGCCATGAGCCGCCGGCTATGGCCGGAAATCGACAGTTTTTCGCAGTCGGCCTTGCTCTATCACTTCAGTAAGGACCGAAACAAAACCCGGGAAAACCTTAAAAATGCGCATTCTGCGCTGGCTGATGTGAAATTTTGTCGGGTCATCCTCAACCGGATCGTGCTGGCAGTGCGGCCGGCCAATTGGGAGGCATTGTGGGAGTTCAGCGAGCGCGCCCGCATTCCCGAAACCATGCCCTTTGGCAAGCACAAGGGCGTCAAAATTTGCGATCTGCCGGATGATTATCGGCGTTGGGCATTGAATAATCTCACCGATATGGATCCGTACCTGCGCAAGGCCCTGGAGGGGGCGGCCTAGTCTCACTTCTCTCTGACCCAGGGGCTCCCGTGATACCCGAGAGTGCACTGCTTCTGCTCTTTGTGGCCGCCTCTTTGCTGGCGGTGATCGCTAATCGCTTGCGCCTGCCCTATACCGTTGCCCTGGTATTGGGTGGCCTGCTGCTGGGAAGTCTGCGTCTGTTTCAGACCCCAGTGCTGACCCATGATCTGGTGTTCAGCATCTTCCTACCCGGGCTGATTTTCGAATCCGCCTATCACCTGTCCGCAAGTACCCTCTGGCGGGATCGCCTGGCGATTTTCGGCCTGGCCGTCCCGGGCGTTTTTCTGTCGATGATTGTAACTGCCTATGTTTTTTTGGCGGTCTATCCCTATCTTCCCCATTTGGCCGACATGACCCTGAGCCTGGGCGTGGCACTGGTCTTCGGCGCTGCGGTCGCTGCCACCGATCCGATCTCGGTGGTCTCCATTTTTCGCCAGCTCGGGGCGCCGGCGCGGCTGACCTTTTTGATTGAAAGTGAAAGTCTGCTCAATGATGGCACCGCCATCGTCTTCTTTACGCTTTTTCTGGGTATTGCCATGGGCAAAGGCGTCAGCCTGCCTGCGTTGGGACTGGAATTTGTTTCCATGGTCGGTGGTGGCGCCTTACTGGGCCTGGTGATTGGCTGGCTGAGTTCGGAAGTCATCAAGCGGGTAAACGACGGTATGGTAGAGATTACCATCACCATCCTGGCGGCCTATGGTAGTTTTTTGTTAGCCACCGAACTGGATTTTTCTGGGGTCATCGCTACCGTGGTGGCGGGGCTGCTTTGTGGCAATTATGCCGCCCAGCGAGGCATGAGCGCCTCGGTGCGCATGGCGGTAAATACCTTTTGGGAATATCTCGGCTTTGTCCTCAACTCGCTGATCTTTTTGTTGGTGGGGCTGACCATTCATCTCCAGGACTTGCTGAAGATCTGGGCGCTGGTTCTCGCCGCGTATTTGGCGGTCACGGTGGCGCGTGCCGTGGTAGTCTATGGGATGGGAGCCATTCTGCGACCCACCCGTGCGCGGATTCCTCTCAACTGGAACTTCATCCTGCTCTGGGGCGGAATTCGCGGGGCGCTATCGATGGTCCTGGCACTCAGTCTGCCGATGGATTTCCCTTCCCGCGACCTGCTCATCAATCTGGTTTTTGGCGTGGTGTTGCTGACGATTCTGGTGCAGGGACTGAGCATCTCGCCGTTGGGACGCCTCTTTGGCGTCCTCGCGGGCAAGAACGACAATGAAAACTTTGAGAGGAACCGCTTGCGTCTGGCCCTCGCCGAGCACGACCTCAACGAGCTGAAGGCCTTGGAAGAGCAGGCTTTGCGCGACCCGAAGGTACTGCAGCTATTGCAACGGCAATTTTCTCAGGAGCGTGCGCAGATACAAGAAACGCTTGCGCAGGAGGAGGTCGACAATGACTGGATTCGTCAGCGCGACTATGTTCGCCTGTATCGACGTCTGCTGCTGCAACGCAAGCAGAAAATTCTCGATGCGCGCCAGGAGGGATTATTGAATGAGACGGGCGCAGAGGATTTGCTTGCCGATGTCGATGCGCAGCTGCTGGAGCTGGAATCGGCGCCTGCCAGGGCTTTTCAGCGGGCGAGGGAAGACGCTCAGGAACTTCCGCTGAAAGAGTGACTACCCATGCAGATGGGCGTCCAGCCTCTTCTGGCGCTCCATGGGGTTTCGGACCGGGTGCAGGTGCTCACCCTTCAGCTGGCAGAAGATCGCTGATCGATAAAATGACTTTTGAGAATATGAAAAAAACGTCGATACTTGCGCAGCTCGCGGTCGAGGATGAGTACCTGGTCCATGATCTCGTCGGGATGCGCATGATTGACGCTACCGAGAAGTTCCCGCAATTTTTCCTGTACCAGATCCTGTTTTTCCTCTAACGCTTCGAGGGCCTGCTGTAAATCCGTGGGCGGCGTGGCCGCCGGGCTGACGGCAGCCGGATGTTGTTTGATATTCATCGTTTTGCTCCAACGTGAAAATGGGCCCCGAGCGCCGGGGCCCCGACAGATCAGTGGGCCGAGTACATGGCCTTTTTGGTATAACGACCGCGGAATACCCAGATCTGGTACCAGTTGTATAGAATCATGATGGGCACAAAGCCAGTCATGAAGAGGGTGAACACCGCCAGGGAGTCGGCCGGATTCGATGCCTCTTGAATGCCCCAGGTATGCGGCACGATGTAGGGGAACATGGTCGCCCACAGGGCGAACCACATCAGGGCAACGACGCCCTCACCCCAAAGCAGGGCCACAAAGTCACGCGAGGCAGCGTGCGCTGTCATCGACATGTAGGCAAAGCCCAAGATCACCAGAATCCAGATCAGCCACACCCACCAATTGGCGCCGGTCCACTTGGCGGCTGCCCAGGGGAAGATGGTATAGGACCAGACCAAGGTGATAACGATCGCAGCCAGAGCGATCATCGAGAAGGCATTGGTCCATTTCTTGGCGCGCTCGTGAATGACATCGCCAGGGACAAAACGAGCACAGAGGTACAGACCACCGGCGAGACTCGCAGCAATGACCGCACCAAAGCCGGTCCAGATACTGAAGGGACTCAGAAAGGTAAACGGCCCGCCGGCGTAGTGGGGAACGGCGTCGAAGGCATTGGCGTGGGCACCTGCCACCCCTTCAGCAGCGATGTGGTGCGCCATGGGGAATCCTTGCAGGGCGCCGCCCAATGCCACACCAGCACCAAAAGTAGCGAGCACGCTTCCAAATGCAAACATCCAACCCCAGAAGCGCTTGGAACCGATGGCATGCACATGGAACTCGAAAGCTATGGCGCGCGAAATGACGCCCCAAAGGGCAAACGCGAGAGGAATCAGTAGGTAGTTGAAAGCGCTCCCGTAAACGGATGGGAAGGCGCCAAACAAGATACCGCCGGCGACGACCAGCCAGGTTTCGTTACCATCCCAAAAACCTGCCATGGACGCCATGATGGCACCCCGTTCCTCTTCATCCGGCGAAAACAGCGCAAAGATGCCGGCGCCCAAATCTGCCCCGTCCAGGGCGATATACAAAAGAAACATCAGGCACAGAACCAGCCACCACCAGGTGGAGAGTGCGCCGACGATTCTGGATACGTCTTGAAAAAACATGTGGAAAGTCTCCGTGGCAAGGCCGGGGTTGACCCCCGGCTCATGGATTTACCGACTCTTATCGAGCATCGGCTTGCTGGCGAAGGTCGGTTTGGCAAAACCACCGCCCGCCTTCTCTTCGTCATGCCCACTCTCCTCATCATGGTGCGTGAAGAGGGTGTCGGAATGTGGGATGTTGTCCACACCCTTGGCAATGACGCGGCTGAAGAAGTACCAGGCCCCCGACCATACAGTCAGTTCGAAGATGATGTAGCCAACGAACCAGAAGACCTCCTGACCGAGCGACATGTGGCTAACGCCCTGATAGGTCCGCATCAGGTTGAAAACCACCCAGGGCTGACGGCCGATTTCCCGAGTCCACCAGCCACACCAGATGGCGAGGTAGGGAAGGAAGCCGGAGAAGACTACAGCACGCAGGAACCAGGGATTCTTGCGTAGCGATTCGGCATTGAGCTTGCCGCGCAGGCGTAACCAGTTGCCCCACAGCGCCACAAAGAAGAGGAAGAAGCCAATCGCCACCATGACGCGGAAGGAGTAGAAGGGCACCCAGACATCCGGACGATCGTTGGCCGGGAACTGGTCCATACCCGGGACCTTACCGTTCAGGGTATGGGTTTCCAGCAGGCTCAAGACATGCGGAATGGTGATGGCAAAGAGGTTGCCGTCATTCTGCGCATTGGGAATGGCGATCAAGTGCCAGCCGGTATCCACTTTTCCATTCGGCAGGTAGGTGTGGTAGTGACCTTCCATGGCTGCCAGCGAAGTCGGTTGCGTCATAGCCACGTCACGGCCGATGGAATCGCCCAGCCAGATCTGTACGGGTGTGACGATCAGTAGCGCCAGCAAAGTTGGCTTAAGCAGCTTGGTGAAGAGATCGGCATTACGGTTCTTGAGAATGAACCAGGCGCTGACGCTGGCAAAAACGAAGAGGGCCAGCTCGACCGTCGCCACCCACATGTGCGGGAAGCCCCAGACAAAGTTGTCATTGAAGATGGCGTGCCACCAGTTGGTGACCTGAAAGAGACCATCTTTGAGTACGATGCCGTTGGGGGTCTGCATCCAGGAATTGGCCACTAAAATCCACATGGCCGAAAGACTGGAGGACAGACCGACATTGAAGGTGGCAAAGAGATGCATCCCCTTACTGATCTTGCCCCAGCCAAAGACCATCAGGCCGATGAAGCCGGCCTCATACATGAAGGCAGTAATGGTCTCGAAGCCCAGGATATTGCCGAAGAAGGGGCCGACGGCCTGGGAGAAGGGCCCGTAGAGGATACCGAAGGCCATTTCCATGGTGACACCGGTTGCGACACCGGCGCCAAAATTGATGATGAGAATCTTCTCGAAGAAGCGATTGAGCTTGTACCATCGCTCATCGCCCGTGCGCAGCCAAGCGACTTCCATAAAAAACAGCAGCCACGACATTCCGATGGTCAAGGGAGTCCAAAGGATGTGCATGGAGGTGATCCAGGCGAAGTCCATACGGCTGAGGAGCACGGGCAAAGTGTTTTCTAAAACCATGACTCACTCCTATGTCAGTTTTGGTAAATATCAAGTACACAGTAATGTACGTATTTATATAAGCAAATGCTGTACCATCTGAAACAGTCAGTAAGTCCCTGATCTTCTGCCTTCGTGGGAGGGGTTGTGGTGGATATCCACCAATCTCCTGGGGTATATGCACAAGTTATATATATAGATAAAAAACTATTTTGATAGCTATTTCTTGTCGGAAATTTTCATTCTGAGCCTTGCCCAGAGGCCTGACTCGTGCGATTTTCTCGGCTTCTGACGAGGGGAAACCGTGTTCCGATTTTTGCGCAAGAGACGTTTTTGGCTGGAGTTGGCGATCTGGATAGCGTTGCTCGCGGGAGTCTACTGCTTCACCCAGTGGCGCGGCAGTAGCGCCGAGCTGGCGGTCCCCCGACAGCTGCCGGCCATCAGTGTCCGCTCCCTCTCAGGGCAGGTACTTGAGCTGCCCAGGCTGCCGCAGCAAACCCTGCTGATCAATTTCTGGTCTCCCGATTGCCCGCCCTGTCTGGCCGAGACTCCGGCTCTGGTGCAGTTGCAGCGCTGGTTTGGCGGCAAGGAATTCAGCATTGTTGGGATTGCTGTGGATGGCAGTAGCGCCAGTGCAGTGCGGGCGCGCATGCGAGAATTCGACATCAATTACCCGGTCTACCTGGCAAGCGGGCAGGGCGCCAGCGAGGCGGCGGGTGGGGTGCTGCTGACACCCACGAGCTTGCTGGTGAATGCCAAAGGGCAAATCATCGGGCGCTATGTCGGCGCCATGGCGGTGCCCGTCATTCTTTGGCATCTGTTGTGGGCCTGGATATGAGAGGAGCCCGTTGATGCAGCGCAAGAGCCTCTTCCGCCAAACCGCCGGGACCCTGGCCCTGGGTATTGTCGCATTGCAGATTTTTTCCGTGCTTTCCATCATTCTTACCGTCCTGCTGCCTTTGGGCCAACGCTCTGCGGAAGATCTAGCCGGCCTGTTGATCATGACCGCCCAGACCTATCAACAACTGCCGGCGGAGCAACGTGCCGGTTTTCTGCAGCGCGTCGCGCGCGATAACGGCATCTATATCGGTGCGCCACCCCCCGATTTTGATATTGGCAGCAACCGCAGCCATCTCTACGGAAAAATTTTGTCCGAGGTGTTGCGTCAACGCCTGGGAAAGACGGTGCCGGTATTTTCTGCGCACGACCCAAAAGGCACCCTCTGGGTTGCTATCCCCACTCGCGGACAAGCGGTCTGGATGCATTTTGCGCGCCGACGCCTTACCGCCACACTACCCTTTGGTCTACTGGCGATTCTGGGGATCTCGACCTTATCTTTGTTGGTGTTGACGATCATTCTGGTGCGCCGTGTATTGCGCCCCCTGGCGGTGCTGGCGGACGCCCTGCGCCGCAAATGGAACGCCCCCCTGCCGACGCTGCCGGACAATGGTGCCAAAGAATTCTACGATCTTCTGGATGCCTTTGAGCGCATGCGCACCCGCTTGCAAGCGATGATCGACCACCAGTCTCTGCTGTTGGTGGGCATTTCCCATGATCTACGCTCCCCCCTGACCCGTATTCAGATGGCGCTGGAATTCTTGCCGGAAGACACACCGCAGGAACTGCGCGAGGGTCTGGCAGAGGATACCCAGCGTATGACCGAGCTGCTGGCGCAGTCCCTCGCCATTGGTCGGGGGAGTTCCGCCCGCATTGCCGATCTCGATCTGGTAGCACTTTTGCAGGTGACGGGCGAGGCGTTTACACGGGCCGGTGGCGCATGGCAGGCAAGCTTGCCACGCCGTTATCCATTCCGGGGGGATTACGAGGCGTTGCGCCGTCTCTTCGACAATCTGCTGGACAATGTGCGCCGCTATGCCGGCGAACGGGTAGAAGTGACGTTGCGCAAGCGCGACGGAAGAGGGGTGCTGCTGTTCTGTGACGACGGTCCCGGAATACCAGAGGATCGTCTGGAAGCATTACTGGAGCCGTTCAGTCGTGGGGACAGCGCGCGGGGGCACAGCGAAGGCAGCGGTTTGGGCTTGGCAATTGCGCGGCAGATTGCTGAGGCACAGGGCTTACAGTTACGTCTCTATAACCGCAGCGATGGGAGAGGACTCTGCGCGGAACTCTCCTGGGAGCTGCGCGCAGAGCCAAAGCTACGATGATGTATGGTCAGGCAAGAACCTGACGGCTTCTGGCAAGAAGATCGAGGGTACGGCGATCTGCGATCCGGTAATACACCCGGGTGGCTGCCTTGCGCATCATTACCAGACCCTGCGCCTGCAGCAGGGCAAGATGCTGGGCGGCGTTGCTGTGGCTGGTGTGCACCGCGCGCGCAAGGTGCTGCAGGTTCATCTCGCCGCTGCTGAGCAGGCAGAGCATGTGGTAGCGCAAAGGATGGGCGAGCGCGCGCAGGGCACCCGCCAAGCGGTACATCTCTGTTTCGTCGAGAACGGTTTTGGTCATGGCGATAGCCTCATGTGGAGATCGGTACCGATACCTTTAGCAATACCTGTGCCGGCCGCAAAAGTCATAGTAACCGTTTGATTTGTAATAAAAGGCGAAATTTTCTGGTGATCCGCCTGTCGATCTGCGGCTACATTTCCGCGCGTTAGGGCTCTTTCCTCCCAGAAGGCTGGTGCTGACCCTGTCGTGGGTCAGCGACAGATCACAATTGGTTGCGCCAGAATTGATCTTCTTTGTCCATGATGCGGGTGGCCTCTTCCGGGCCCCAGGTGCCCGCCGGGTAGGTGATGATATAATCCATCTCCCGAGACCAACGCTTGATGAAGGGATCGACAGCGCGCCATGCCCATTCGACCTCATCAAAGCGGATAAACAGGGCCTTGTCTCCCTCTAGCACGTCGAGCAGCAGCGCCTCGTAGGCATCCAGTTCTTTTTCTCCGTCGCGGCGATAGCTGGCATTGAGCTGGGTGGGGCGGATGCGCATTTCCAGCCCCGGTTCTTTGACGTGGAGCTCAATTTTCAGACTTTCGGGCTCCAGCGATAGCAGGATCCAGTTGGGTTCAATGCGGTCGATAGGGGTTTCGCGAAAGAGCTGCTGCGGGGCATGACGAAAACGGATGGCGACGCTGGAGCTCTTGGTAGGCATGCGTTTGCCGGTGCGCAAATAAAAAGGGACCCCGCGCCAGCGCCAGTTGTCGATGTAAAATTTGGCGGCCACGAAGGTCTCGGTAATGGAGTTGGGTGCCACTCCCGGCTCGTCGGCATAGCCGGGCACATGCTGATGGTCGATGATACCCGGTCCGTACTGGGCACGTATCGCGTGGGCATGGATGGCCGTTTTTGGAATGGGCCGGATGGAACGCAGGACCTTGACCTTTTCGTCGCGCAGGGCGTCGGCCTCCAGGGAGGGCGGAGGTTCCATGGCCACCAGGGTGAGGATCTGCATCAGGTGGTTTTGTACCATATCGCGCAAGGCCCCCGCCTGATCATAATAGCCAGCGCGGTTTTCTACCCCTAGGTCCTCGGCTACGGTAATCTGCACGTGATCGATGAAGTTGCGATTCCAGACGGCCTCGATGGGCAGGTTGGCAAACCGGAATACCAACAGGTTTTGCACGATCTCTTTGCCCAGGTAGTGATCGATGCGGTAGATCTGTTCCTCCCGAAAATGGCGATGGATTTGCTCGTTTAGCTGAATCGCGCTTTCCAGGTCATTGCCAAAGGGTTTTTCGATCACGATGCGGTAATCGCCATCGCGGTGGAAGCCTGCCGCCGAGAGGTTCTGCAGTACGGTAAAGAAGTCCTGCGGACGGATGGCGAGATAAAGGATGCTGCGTTCGGGCTGCTGTGCGCCATCCTTGGTCAATTGTTTAGCAAGGTTTTGGTACAGCTCGGCTTCGTGCAGTTCTCCCCGCACATAATGAAAGCGGGCGGCAAATTTCTCGAATTGCTCGGGATGAAAGTCGCCGGCAAAGGATTCGAGTTGTTCGCGCAGAAATTCCAGCCAGCCCGAATCATCCCAGGGGCGTCTGCCCACGGCATGGATCTGCAGATCCTCGGGGAGTAGGCCAGCACATTGCAGATGATAGAGAGAGGGCAAGAGCTTGCGCGAGGCGAGATCGCCGGTGGCACCGAAGATGACAAACTGACAGATGCAGTCTTCGTTCATTTTGCCTCCTGTACTACCGCGTGGCCACCAAACTGATTGCGCATCATGGCCAGTAGCTTGGCGGCGTAGTCGTCCTTGCCCTGACTGGCCCAGCGCATTTGTAGGGCGAGGGTGATCACCGGGGCGGGAATCTTTTGTTCCAGTGCCGCCTGCGCGGTCCACAAGCCTTCGCCGGAATCCGCAACGATGGGGGCGATATCCGCCAAGACCTGATCCTTGTGCAGGGTAGCGGCGGTGAGATCCAGCAACCAGGAGCGTACCACGCTGCCATAGCGCCACATCTCGGCCACTGCGGCCAGATCCAGATCGAATTCCGTCTTGCCCTGGAGGATGGCAAAGCCTTCGGCGAGGGCCTGCATCATGCCGTACTCGATCCCGTTGTGAACCATTTTCACAAAATGTCCGCTGCCGACCGGACCGCAGTGCAGCCAGCCCTTATCAGGCCCCGGAGCCAGGATCTTCAGAAAGGGCTCGACCTTGGCCACCGCTTCCGGCTTACCGCCCACCATCAGGGCATAGCCTTCCTGCAGGCCCCAAACACCGCCGGATACACCAGCATCGACATACTCCACGCCATGGCCCTCGACCTCCTTGGCCTGCGCCATGGAGTCGCCGTAGAAGGCGTTGGCACCGTTGACGAGGATGTCGCCTTTGGCCAAAAGGGGCAGGAGCTCGGCAATGTGCTCGGCGGTCGGAGCGCCTGCCGGCAGCATCAACCACACGACGCGCGGGGCGGGGAGCTGTTCCACCAATTCTTGCAGGCTGCTGGCGGCTTGCATCCCCGTCTCCTGCGCCAGCTCCTGCGCTTTTTCGATATGGCGGTTGTAGGCGACCACCTCAGCACCATCGCGCTGCAGGCGGCGCGCCATATTGCCGCCCATGCGTCCCAAACCCACCATTCCGATCTTGCCTGCTGCCATATCCCACCTCCTGACGATCACCCGCTGACACTGCTATGCTCTCAGTATAGTCAGCTCATAAGGATCAGGACGGATGGCGATGGAATTTTCTTTGGGTACGCCGCTGGCAGCGGGGGCAACACGGATCCTCCTGCTGGGCGCCGGTGAGTTGGGGAAGGAGTTTGTCATCGCCGCCCAGCGTCTGGGGGTGGAGACCATTGCCGTCGACCGCTACGCCCATGCGCCCGCCATGCAGGTGGCGCATCGCAGCGAAGTGATCGATATGACTGATGCCGATGCGATCCTGGCCTTGGTGGCGCGGGAGCGGCCAGATTTTGTGGTGCCGGAAATCGAAGCCATCGCCACTCAGGCCCTGGCGCAGATCGAAGAAAGACGCTTGGCCACGGTCATTCCCACGGCGCGAGCGGTGCGCCTGACCATGGATCGCGAAGGCATCCGTCGCCTTGCCGCCGAAGAACTCTTCCTGCGCACTTCTCCCTATGCCTTCGCTGCTTCTTTGGCGGAGCTGCAGGAAGCCAGCGCGAAAATCGGTTTCCCCTGCGTCGTCAAGCCGGTGATGTCTTCCAGTGGCAAGGGACAGACAGTACTGCATTCTTCTGATGAAATTCCGGAGGCCTGGGCGGAGGCGCAGAGCGCCGGGCGGGTGCGTGGTCAGCGGGTCATTGTCGAGGGTTTTGTTGATTTTGATTTTGAAATCACCCTGCTGACGGTGCGGGGCGCGGAGGGAACCGTCTTTTGTGCGCCCATTGGCCATCGTCAGGAGGCGGGCGATTACGTCGAATCCTGGCAACCACAGCCCATGTCCGATAAGGCACTCGCTGCGGCGCAGCAGATGGCACGGCAGGTGACGGAGGCCCTGGGCGGTCGCGGCATCTTTGGGGTGGAATTCTTCGTGCGCGGCGAGGAGGTGTATTTCAGTGAACTTTCGCCCCGCCCGCACGACACCGGCATGGTGACGCTGATCAGCCAGCGCCAGAACGAATTTGAGCTGCACCTGCGTGCGATTCTGGGTTTGCCCCTCGACCCCGGCTTTCGCCGGCCTTCGGCCTCGGCCGTCATTCGCGCCGGCGATGTCGGCTGGGGACCGGTCTATAGCGGCATGGCTGCGGCTTTGGCGGTCCCCGAAAGCGATTTGCGCCTCTTTGGCAAGCCGCAGGCGCAGAAGCTGCGCCGCCTGGGGGTAGCGCTGGCGAGCGCGGAAACGACCGATCTTGCCCGCCAGCGGGCGGTACGGGCGGCCGCGGCCATCCGCGTCACCCGCTCTTCCGGCTGAGCCTCTTTCTCCCTTGCCTACGCGTCCGCCGCCACTTGTGGCCCTTTGCGGACGGGAGCAGGCGTAGGTTTTATTCGTGATTCTATCCTGATTTTGCGCCGGGCTTGCGAGTTGTGCTCGTGACATCACCGGCGCGCTCCGCAAGGCGGCCAGTGACGTACTTATGCAGAACGCTGGCAATTAGCGTCTGGTACGGCACGCCTTCCTCTAAGGCCTTGACCCGGATATCGTTCAGATCACCAGATGATAGGCGGATATTGACCCGGCGATCCTTGGTTGCGGTAGCGCGAGCGGCGACTTTGAACCTGGCAAGTTCGGCTTTGGTAGCAACGGACTGCAACTGGCCTTTCTCGAGGGCGCTCAGTATCTCGAGTTCGTATTTATCAATTTTCGGCATCTGACTCACCTTGATATAAATAGTCCCGAGTAGCCTTGCGACTGGGGATCACAGTCTTCAGGAAGAAATAGTCTTCTTCTTCGACAAACGGTACCAAGTAGGCGTGGTTGTCACACGACACCACGAGAATGCGCTGCTTTGGATATTTCGCCTGGTTCGGGTGAGTCAAGATGTCCAGCAGCCCACCGGACTCAATGGCGACCGCGATGCGCTCAAAGGAAATGCCCCGCTCAGAGGCGAGCGTTTCATTCTTCTCTGCGTTCCAGCGGAATGGTTTCATAAAGACATCTTACGCCGCCGTGTGCCTATTGTCACCAGACCGCCTCTTCCAATCGCACAGGGTCAATCATCCACCATCAAGGCGAACAACGTTTCTATCGGTAAATGACTCAGAACTTGTAGGTGAACATCACCCGGTTGTAGACAAAGGAGTGCTGACCAGAGCCCGGATAGAGTCCGGGCGCACCCCCATTGCCCACTTCGACCTGATCCCGCAGGCAGAGGCTCTGGAACTTGCCCTGTGGGAAATAACTCACATTGAAGTGGGTCCAGTTGCTGTCCCCGGAAAAATACGTATTGAACTGCGAGTAGCCGGCGGTTAGCTGCAGTTGCTTCGGGATTGGCCAGTACGCGGCACGCACGCGCCAGCCATGCCCTGGTCCCACCCCCACCAAGCCCTGAATCATGGCGTCTACGTACAGAGGGTCTGCCGTGTAACCCACGGTGTAGGGCGAGATGATGGCACCGCCACCCAGGGCGTTGGCGTGCAGTTCGGTGCTGTCGTAGGCATACCAGAGACTCCCGTGCGGAAAGTGAATGCCCGCCTTGACTCCCCAACTGGTGGTGTTGACACCTTGACCGGGTTGTCCGAATAGGGTGGTTCCGGTACTCGCAAAGGCCTCACCCGCCCCCCATTCGCGGGTAAACTGCGCGGCCACGAAGGGCTGTACGGGGGCGGATACCGGCAAACGGTAACTGCCATCCCAATAGAACATATTGGCAAACTGATCAAACTGGTAAAACCAGGCCTGGGTCTTGGCAGTGTGCCAATGGTACTGAGCGCCAAAAGCCAGGGCACCATTGCTTGGGTGTTCCTCTGAATAGCTTTGCGGCAGGACGTTGGGGCCACCATAGAGGTAATCGCCGTAGCTCGGGCCAAAATAATAGAGGTTGTCGCGGGTGAACTGATCGTTGGTGCGATCTTTCCAGCGGAAAATGCGCAGTGCATCCAGTGTCAGACCGGATACCGGATGCACGGCCAGGGTTACGCCTTGATAGGTGACGGGAATGACCCGCCCGCCCACGCGATTGAGCCAGGGGGTATCGACGAGCTGGTTACCGATCTTGGCGGTGAGCCAGTGGTCCTGGTATTCCAGATAGGCCTGACCCAGGGCGTTGACGGAGCTTTGATCCCCCATCAGGGTCTTGTCCACCCGGGCCGGATTGCTCGCCAGCGTGCCTATGGCATTGGCCGTGTAAAAGCTGACGCCCACGCGGAATCCCGACAGGAAAGATGCCGTCAGGACATTGATCCGGCCAGCCAAAGAATAGGCGTAAGCGTTGACGGTGTTCGGGGTGCCATACAGGCGACTGAAGTAGTAGGAACGAATCTGCCCGTCGATCTGGCTCTTGGCAAAGAACTGACTCAAGGTTTCCGCCTGAGCGCCGCCCGCAAGGGCGCAGCTGGCAAAAAGGATTGCAGTGATGGTTTTGCGTTTCATGATTGGATTCCCTCTTATATTTGATATATACGTGAATATAGCGATACTGGGAAAGAAGGCCTGCGGTTTCCAGCAGGCCTGTTAACTGTTCTTGGCAGAGAACCAGCGAATCAGTTCAGAGGCTCACCCTTGGGCGCGCTGTAGCCATCGTCGCGGAAGATCTTCTGGCCTTCCGGGCTTTGCAGGAATTTGATGAATTCCATGCCCAGCTTGGGGTTGGGCGCATCCTTGGGAACCGCGGCGTAAAATACCAAGGGCTGCGGGGTGACGGTCTTTTCCTTGCCATCGACATTGGTCTTGAAACTGGCCTTGTCATACCAGCTGGCCTTGTAGGCGGGATCACTGAGATTGATTTCGACCGGCAGCTTGACATAGGGCAAATGCAACGATTTCACCGCACTCAGATAGCCTGAAGACGCTGCCATCTGTCCGCTCTTGAGCCGCGCCAGCAGCGACATTTCCGTGAAGATCTGCTGTGGATTTTCGATGGGGCCAAGGATTTTCTTCACGAGATCGGGCTGATGGTAATAGCGTTCCGCCAGTTGCAGGGTAAAGACGATGTTCTGCCCCTGCGGGTCGGCCTTGGGGTCAGTGCGGCCAAAAGTAGCACCCGGCATTTCCAGGACCTTGTACCACGGCTTGCCGGCGGCGAAATCCTTGGCAAACGGCGTCTTGGGGCTGTAGGCGATGACCATTTGGGTACTGGCGACGGGGTATGCCGTCTTGACCATGCCCGCCTTCTGCAGCACCTCGATCGGGCCGGGGGTAATGGAAATGAACACGTCAGGTGTGATCTGATGCCCAGCGATCAGATGAGCCACAGCGTAAGCCCCTTGGCCCTCACCGCGGAATTCGACGTGATGGCTTTTGGCAAAGGCGGGGCCCAGATGTAGGTTCATGACATTCCCCATGGATCCGGCGAAGGCAGCGAACATGGTTTCAGCATTGGCAGCTACGGGCAGGACAAGACCCAAGGCGAGAGCGGCGGCAAGTGGGGTTTTGCGAAAAATATTCATCGGCGTGGTCTCCATCGCAGTGTGATATTCACAAATATATAAGGCTTCGATCGAAGTGTAAACTAGAATATAGCGATAGGCCCATAAAATTGGGCAAAGGCCTGCTTATCCAGTCTACAGACCTCTTTTTTCGCTCTGTTTTGGGCTTGGCGCGCCACCTCGGCAAGATGCCTATTGGGGCGCCTGTTCACCGGCTTGTTGTCTGTTGCGGTGTCGTTGCCTCACGATCTACATCAAAGGCGTCAGCTTTGTCGTTTGCCGGCTAGCGAGCGCTTCGGCAGAGTAGACGGCCTGGCCGTCCTGATCGGAGGAGACGTCACAAGGGATTGGTATAGATGGTGCCGTTGAGGGGAATCGAACCTCTGACCTACTGATTACGAATCAGTTGCTCTACCGACTGAGCTACAACGGCATAACTACTTTTGTGCAGGCCGCCAATGGTAGCGACACGGCGCCGCTTTTGTCAAAAAGCGATCCCGCCATTTGGATGGAAGCAAGTCACGCGTCGGTCTCTATCTGCAGTTCGGGCCGCTGCAGCAGGAAGGCCTTGAGATACCGGCTTTCCGGTACGGCGGGCGGGACCGGGTGGTCCAGATCCTGCCCGCCGTCGGCGAGGATGACGCTGGGGCTGCGCACGGCGGCGTGGCTGATTTCCCGCAGCAACATCTCCCGCGACATATGGAAGGAGCAGGAAGCGGTGAAGAGTAATCCGCCAGGGCGTAGCAGGCGCAGGGCGAGGTCGTTGAGGCGTCGATAGGCCTGCACGCCTTCTTTCATGTCCTTGCGTGATTTGATCAGCGCTGGCGGATCGAGGACGATAAGGTCGAAGCTCTCTCCTTGATCACGCAGCAGACGCAGGCTTTCCAGGGCATCACTTTGTTGGGCGCGAATCTGCCCGAGTCCATTGCCTGCCGCATTGCGCTGCAACAATTCCAGGGCGCTGGCGGAGGCGTCGATCGCCAGCACCTCGCTGGCCCCCGCCCGCGCCAGGGGCAGGGCGAAGGCACCGCTATAGCTGAACAGGTCGAGCACCCGGCGGCCCGCAGCAAAACGCTGTATCAAGCGGCGATTGGCGCGGTGATCGTAAAACCAGCCGGTCTTTTGTCCGGCGTATGGATCGATCGTGAAACGGCAGCCATTCTCTTCGATCTCGAGTACGGCGGGTACGTCGCCGGCCAGCACTTCGACCCGCTCGGGTAGTCCTTCCATCTTGCGCGCGACGCCAGTCGCCTTGAGCAGGATGCCCTGTTGCGGAATTTCCGCCTGCAATGCCGCGACGATCTGGGGGAGATCGCGTTCCATACCCTGACTGCCAATCTGCAGTACAAGAAAATCCCCGTGGCGGTCGATGATCAGACCCGGCAGACCATCGCCTTCGCCATGCACCAGACGATAGTAGGGAGAATCGAGCAGACGTTCCCGCAGACGCAGGGCAACGGCAATGCGCCCGCGGTAGAAGCTGATGTCGATGGCCTCGCGCACATCGCGGGTCAGCAGGCGGGCACAGAGCAGGGAGTGGGGACTCAGGTGCGCCAATCCGAGGGCATGGCCCTGGCAGTCCTCGACCTGGACCACGCTTCCCGGTTCCATCTGCGCGAAGGGGGTCTGCGTCGTATCGATCTCGTTGCTGTAGACCCAAACGTGGCCTGCACGCAGGCGGCGATCTTCGTGGCGACGGAGGCGTAGGGGAGGGTAGCTGGACATGGGGAATTCCTGAGTCGTTGTTGTCGGGGCGAATTTTACAGACTCCTCGCTGCTTCGTATATTGGCGCCAATCCACCGCCCAAGGAGTGTGCCTCATGCGTGCCGAGATCCGCCCGATTCGTTGGCAGGACGATCAGTTGCTGTTGCTGGACCAGCGCCTTCTACCGGCCGAGGAGACCTATCTGGAGCTCGCGGACTACCGCGCGGCCGGCCAGGCAATCACCGATATGGTGGTGCGGGGTGCCCCAGCAATCGGCATCACGGCTGCGTATGCCATGGTCCTGGCGACGGACAGCGTCGCCCAGCAAGTCGATTGGCAGGTGGCACTGACACAAGCAGCAGAGGAATTGCGGGCGGCAAGGCCGACGGCGGTGAATCTTGCTTGGGCCATCGACCGGCAGCTGGAGCTGGCGCGTGCGCAATCCAGTGCAGCGGCGGCGCGGACAGCCCTGTTGCAAGCTGCCCATGATCTGCTTGCCCAGGATATCGCCGATAACCAGCGCATGGGCCGCTATGGCGTGGAAGCGCTACCCGAGCGTGGCGGCATCCTCACCCACTGTAATACCGGCAGTCTGGCGACCGGAGGATATGGTACCGCGCTGGGGGTGATTCGCGCCGGTTTTGCTGCCGGCCGCGACTGGCAGATTTACGCCGATGAAACGCGCCCCTGGTTGCAGGGTGCGCGGCTCACGGCCTGGGAACTGCAGCAAGAAGGGATTCCTTTCTCGCTGAATGTGGATGCTGCCGCGGGTCATTTGATGGCGACCGGCAAGATCCAGGCAGTCATCGTCGGCGCCGACCGCATCGCCGCCAATGGCGACGCAGCCAACAAGATTGGCACCTATAGTTTGGCGGTGTTGGCCCACTACCATCAGATTCCCTTTTTTGTCGCTGCACCGCTGAGCACGGTGGATTTTGCCATGCCGGAGGGGAGCCAGATTGTCATCGAAGAACGTGCGGCCGACGAGGTGCGCAATTGTGGTGGTCAACAGATGTCCCCAGCGGGGGTGGCGGTGCGCAATCCTGCCTTCGATGTCACCCCGGCGAAACTCATCGCCGGCATCATTACCGAGCGGGGGGTGGCACGGGCGCCGTTTGTTGACGCTCTGGCAGCCCTGCGCGGCTGAGCGAGTGCGCAGCCCAGTGAATGCTGGCATAATCTCTTGATGTCTCGATCGTTGGATACACCATAAATGGTAGATTTCGCCAAGGAAACCATCCCCGTCAGTCTCGAACAGGAGATGCGGCAGTCCTATCTGGACTACGCCATGAGTGTCATTGTCGGGCGCGCCCTGCCCGACGTCCGCGACGGTCTCAAGCCAGTGCATCGGCGTGTGCTCTATGCCATGCACGAGATGAACAACGACTGGAACAAACCCTACAAAAAGTCGGCGCGCGTGGTCGGTGATGTGATTGGTAAATATCACCCGCACGGTGACACGGCGGTCTACGACACCATCGTGCGTATGGCGCAGGATTTTTCCATGCGCTACCCGCTCATCGACGGACAAGGCAACTTTGGTTCGGTGGATGGCGACAGCCCGGCCGCCATGCGTTACACCGAAGTGCGTATGGCGCGGATCGCGCATGAGATGCTCGCCGATATCGACAAGGAGACCGTCGACTTCGGCCCCAACTACGATGAGAAGGAAGTCGAGCCGCTGGTCTTGCCGGCACGCATTCCCAACCTGCTGATCAATGGCTCGGCGGGTATTGCCGTGGGCATGGCGACCAACATCCCGCCGCACAACCTGACGGAAGTCATGAACGCATGTGTGGCCCTGATCGATGACCCCGAACTGGCCGACGAAGCCCTTTTTGCCCTGGTGCCTGCGCCGGATTTTCCCACGGCGGGCATCATCCTCGGCCGCGAGGGGGCGTTGGAGGCCTATCGTACCGGCCGGGGACGGGTGGTGATGCGCGCCCGCGCCGAGTTTGAAACCGACAAAAAATCCGGGCGCCAGAGTATCATCGTCAGCGAGCTACCCTATCAGGTGAACAAAGCTAAGCTCATCGAGCGCATTGCCGAGATGGTCAAGGAGAAGCGTCTCGATGGCATCTCCGACCTGCGTGACGAATCCGATAAGTCGGGTATGCGTATTGCCATAGAGGTCAAGCGCGATGCCAATGGCGACGTGGTACTGAACAATCTCTACCAGCATAGTGCCATGCAGAGCGTTTTCAATATCAATACGGTGGCGCTTCTCGACGGGGCCCCGCGCACCTTGGGGCTGCGTGACCTCTTGCAAGCCTTCTTACGCCATCGCCGCGAAGTCGTCACCCGGCGCAGCATCTTTGAGCTGCGCAAGGCCCGGGACCGCGCCCACATCCTCGAAGGGCTCGCTGTTGCCCTCGCCAATATCGATGCTCTGATCGCCCTCATCCGCGCCGCAGCCAATCCGGCGGAGGCCAGGGCGCAGATGCTGGCGCGGGTCTGGCAACCGGGCATGGTCGAGGCTTTGCTGCGCGAGCGCGGCGAGCCATCGGCGGGACTGCAGGCGGACGGCTATCATCTCTCCGAGGCGCAGGCGCAAGCGATTCTGGATCTGCGGCTGCACCGTCTGACCGGTCTCGAGCAAGACAAGATCCGCGATGAGTATCTCGGCCTGCTCGAGCGCATTGGTGAGCTCCTCGCCATCCTCGGTTCCGAGGCACGGCTGATGGCGGTCGTGCGGGAAGAGCTGGTCGCCATCCGCGATCAGTATGGCGATGCCCGGCGCAGTGAGATTGTGGCGGATACCGGTAACATCAGTAATGAAGACCTGATCGCCGAAGAAGACATGGTCGTCACCTTCACCCATGCTGGCTACATCAAGGCGCAGCCGGTAACCGCCTTCAATGCGCAGCGGCGTGGTGGGCGCGGCAAGGTAGCGACCACCACCAAGGAAGAGGACTTCGTCGAGCGGATGTTCGTCGCCTCGACGCATGCCTACGTGCTCTTTTTCAGTAACCTGGGCAAGGTCTTTTGGCAGAAGGTCTATCAGCTTCCGCAGGCAGGACGTGGCGCGCGTGGCAAGCCCATCGTCAATCTCTTGTCCCTCGCCCCCACCGAGCGCATCACCACGGTGCTGCCGGTGCGCGAATTCCTCGAAGGCTACTACGTATGCATGGTCACGGCCCACGGCGTGGTCAAAAAGACCCCGCTGATGGACTACTCGCGGCCCCGCAACCAGGGCATCAATGCCATCAATCTGGATCCGGGTGATCGTCTGGTGGCCGTCTGTCTTTCCGATGGCCAGCGGGAATTCATGCTCTTCACCCGCGACGGCATGGCGGTGCGTTTCCCAGAGGACAAGGTTCGCCCCATGGGTCGTACCGCGCGGGGCGTACGTGGTATCTCCCTGGCGGAGGAGGACCGCGTCATCTCCGCGCAACTGGTCGAGGAAAATCAGGTCATCCTCACCGCTACGGCCAATGGTTATGGCAAGCTCACGCCGGTGGCCGAGTATCGCCGCACCAATCGCGGTGGCAAAGGGGTCATCGCCATTCAGACGACTGCCCGCAACGGCAAGGTCGTTGGCGCCCTGGCGGTGCAGGACAGCGACGAACTGATGCTGGTCTCCGACGGTGGCACTCTGATCCGCATGGCCGTAAAGGAAATCCGCCGCACGGGCCGCAACGCCCAGGGTGTGCGTCTGATCAATCTGGGGGAAGGGGAACACTTGGCAGGCCTGGCGCTGATTGCCGATACGGAAGACGACGAGGAGGGGCAGGGAGAACTGCCCGTAGATCTGTGATGCCGCAAGAAATCTATAATTTCGGCGCCGGTCCGGCGGTATTGCCCAAGCCGGTCCTGGCGCAGGTGCAGGAAGAACTCCCAGACTGGCATGGCAGCGGCATGTCGGTGATGGAGATGAGTCATCGTGGCCGCGAGTACATGGGTATCATTGCGCAGGCCGAGGCCGATCTGCGTACACTGCTCGCGATTCCCGAAAACTATCGGGTCCTGTTCCTGCAGGGCGGCGCCAGCCAGCAGTTTGCCATGGTACCGATGAACCTGCTCGCGGGCGGTCGTGCCGCCTATGTCGAGACCGGTATCTGGTCGCGCAAGGCGAGCAGCGAGGCACGGCGCTTTGGCGAGATCGATGTCATCGCCAGTAACGCGACGGCAGCGGACCATGCCGTGCCGCGGCAGGAAAGCTGGCAACTGCGCCCCGAGCATCGCTACTGCCACATTGCCGACAATGAGACGATCGACGGTATCGAATTTGATTTTGTCCCGGAAACGGGAGAAGTGCCGCTGGTCAGTGATGCCTCTTCCAATATCCTCTCCAAACCTTTGGATGTCAGTCGTTTTGGCCTGATCTATGCGGGGGCGCAGAAGAATATCGGACCGGCAGGGCTGACCCTGGTCATCGTCCGCGAGGATCTGCTGGGCAAGGCGGGGCCGCAGGTACCGACCATGCTCAACTATGCGGTGCATGCGGAAAACGCTTCGATGTACAACACGCCGCCTACCTTTGCCATTTACGTGGCGGGGCTGGTGTTTCGCTGGCTATTGCAGCAGGGCGGCCTGCCGGCTATGGCCGAAATCAATGCCCGCAAGGCAACGGCATTGTATGCTGCCATCGACGGTTCCGAGGGTTTCTACCGGAATGACGTCGCCACCGCCAATCGTTCGCGCATGAATGTACCGTTCTTTCTGCGCGATAGTCGTCTGGATGGTGAATTTTTGCAGGAAGCGGGGCAGCGGGGACTGCTACAACTCAAGGGCCATCGCCTGTTGAGCGGCATGCGCGCCTCGATCTACAACGCCATGCCCGAGGCCGGGGTACGGGCTTTGGTCGATTTCCTCCACGATTTTGCCCACCGCCATGGCTGAAGCGGGGGAGACAGAACTGCTGCAGTTGCGGCAGGAGATTGATCGTGTCGACAGCGAAATCCTGCGTTTGCTTTCGGAACGAGGACGTCTGGCGCAGCGCGTGGGGGTCTGCAAGCGGGCAGCCGGCAGTAGCCAGTTCTACCACCCCGACCGCGAGGGGGAGATTCTGCGTCGGGTGATGGCAGAGAACCCCGGGCCCTTTGCCGCCGAGCAGGTGGGCAGGATCTTCCGGGAGATCATTTCTGCCGGGCTGGCGCTGGAGCAGTCGCTGCAGGTGGCCTATCTCGGACCAGAGGGGACTTTTTCGCAGCTGGCTGCCGAGAAGCAGTTCGGTACGTCGGCGAGCTTCGTCCCCGTTGCCAACATTGCCGAGATCTTCCGTCAGACCGACAGCGGGTCCACGCAATTTGGTGTCGTGCCGGTGGAAAACAGCACCGAGGGGGCGGTCAACCAGACCCTCGACTTGATGTTGGACTATCCCCTGCAAATCTGCGGCGAGGTGGAACTGCGCATTGTCCACAATTTGGTAGCGTCTATCCCGCGGGCGGCCATCCGTCGCGTGCATGTGCACTATCAGACCCGCGCTCAGTGTCGCCAGTGGCTGGCGCAGAATCTGCCCGCCGTCGAGCTCTGCGATGCGCCGAGCAATGCGGAGGCAGCGCAGCGTGCGGCAGCGGATCCGGAGGGTGCGGCCATCTCCACCCTGGCGGCCGCCCAGCATGCCGGACTGGAGCTGCTTGCCCAAGGGATCGAGGACAACCCCGAAAACAGTACCCGTTTTTGGGTGATCGGCAAGATTGCTACACGCAGCACCGGTGCCGACAAGACCAGCATCGTGGTCGGTGGCGCGCATCGGGCCGGCAGCCTGCACGCCTTGCTCGCGCCCTTTGCCGACGCTGGCATCAGCCTGACGCGGATCGAGTCGCGACCCGCTCGCGGCGCGCTCTGGCAGTATGTCTTTTACCTCGACTTTCTCGGTCATCAGCAGGATCCGGCGGTACGCTCCACCCTGTTGGCGCTGCAGGAGCAGGCGGCATTCGTGCGTATTCTCGGTAGTTATCCCAAGGCGGTGTTTTGATGTCTTTCTCGGTTCAGCCCATGCCCTGGGTCCAGGGCCTGCAATCCTACCAACCGGGCAAACCCCTGGCGGCGCTGGAGCGCGAACTCGGCATTCGCGATGCCATCAAACTGGCTTCCAACGAAAATCCGCTGGGCACCAGCGCCCGCGTGCAAGAAGCCATCAGTGCCGCCTGCCGCAGCCTGGGACGGTATCCAGAGGGTGCCGCGCCAGAGTTGCGCGCCGCCCTCGCCGCCAAACATGGAGTGGCAGAACAGCAGATCCTTTTTGGCAATGGCTCGGACGAGATCATCACCATGCTCTGCCGCGCCTTTGCCGGGCCGGGCACAGAGGTGATCGTGTCCCAATATGCCTTTGCCGCCTATGCCATTGCGGCACGCTCGGTGGGAGCGGAACTCGTGCAGGTAGCCGCTCGCGACTATGGCCATGATCTCGATGCCATGGCCGCGCGAGTTGGTCCTTCTACCCGCCTGATCTTTCTGGCGAATCCCAATAATCCTACGGGCACGCATTTTTCCAGTGCCGAGCTGGATGCTTTCCTCGCGCGGGTACCAGCGCAGGTGTTGGTCGTGCTCGATGAGGCCTATGCGCAACTGATGTCCGCGCAGGACTACCCCAACGGCCTGGAACGTTTGCCAGCGCATCCCAATCTTTTGCTTACGCGCACCTTCAGTAAGGCCTACGGGTTGGCGGGGCTGCGCCTGGGCTACGCCGTCGCCCATCCCGAACTCATCGCCCTCCTCGAACGGCTGCGTTTGCCCTTCAATGTCAACAGTCTGGCGCAGGTGGCGGGCTGTGCTGCCCTGGCCGACAGCGAGCATCTGCAGGCGACCTTGGCGAACAATGCCGTGGGTCTCGCTCTGCTTGCCGATGGACTGCAAAAATTTGGATTGACAATATTGCCGGCTGCGGGCAACTTTATCACCTTTTTCACCCCCGGCCCGGCGCAGCCTGTGTATGAGGCCCTGCTGCGCCGAGGGGTGATCGTGCGGCCGCTCTTGCCTTACGGAATGCCCTCCCATCTGCGCGTCAGTGTGGGCACCCCGCAGGAAAACCGGCGTTTTTTACAGACTTTGGGTGAGGTACTCTGAATCATGATCGTCATCGTCAAACCCCAGGCAACTGCCGAGCAACGCGAGCAATTGCTGCGACGGATCCGCGAACTGGGATTGCAACCCATGGTCAGCAATGGCTCCGAGCGGACCGTGGTTGGCCTCATTGGCGACGAACGGCTGATTGCCGAGGGAATGTTGGAGTCCTTGCCCGCCGTGGAACAGGTCATGCCCATTCTCAAACCGTATAAACTCGTCAGCCGTGAATTCAAGGCCAGTGACAGTATCGTCGAAGTCCGCGGAATCCCCTTTGGCGGCAAGCAGATTCAGGTAATCGCCGGTCCCTGCTCGGTGGAAACGCCAGAGCAGATGCGCCAGGCGGCGGCGGCAGTCCAGGCGGCCGGCTGTCGCCTGATGCGGGGGGGTGCGTTCAAGCCGCGTACCAGTCCCTACACCTTTCAGGGGGTGGGGGATGAGGGGCTCGACTTTTTCCGCGACGCCGCCGACGCTTTCAATCTGCCTATCGTTACCGAACTGATGGATGTGCGCAAAATCGATCTCTTCCTGGAAAAGCGGGTCGACGTCATCCAGATCGGCACCCGCAACATGCAGAATTTCGATCTGCTCAAAGAGGTGGGTCGCCTGGAAGTGCCCATCATTCTCAAACGGGGCATGAGCGCCACCGTCAAAGAATGGCTGATGGCCGCTGAATACATCGCCGCCCACGGCAATCACCGCATTATCTTTGCCGAACGCGGCATCCGCAGCTTCGAGACCAGCTACCGCAATATCCTCGATGTTACCGCCATCCCCTTCCTCAAAAAGGAGACCCATCTGCCGGTCATCGTCGATCCCAGTCATGCCGGCGGCAAGGCCTGGTTGGTGCCTGCCCTGGCCAAGGCCGCCATCGCTGCTGGGGCCGACGGTCTGCTCATCGAGTCGCATCCCTGCCCGGAAGAGGCCTGGTGTGATGCCGATCAGGCACTGAGCCCCGAACAGCTCAAAATCCTGATGGCCGATCTGCGCAAGCTGGCCGAGGCCATTGGTCGCGAACTCTGAGATGTCCACCTTTCCCTTCCAAAACATCGCCATCATTGGCCTGGGGCTGATGGGAGGGAGCCTGGCGCTGGCGTTACGGGCGCGGGGATATACCGGGATCCTGCAGGGAGCAGGTGGCTCGGCATCGGATCTGGGGCTGGCGAGAAGCGCGCAGGGACACGGTCGCGCGGTGTTTGACGAGATTTGCGAAGACCCCGCGGATTTGCCTCTCGGCGCGGTCGACCTCCTGATCCTGGCGGTGCCGCCGGCGGCGTTATCGGTGTATTTCGCGCTGGCCGCCGAGAACTTGCCGGCGGCCGCCGTTGTCACCGACCTGGCGAGTGTCAAGGCGAACAATGTCGCCAAGGGAGAGGCGCTGCTGGGGGCGCGCTATCAATCTTCGCACCCGCTCATCGGTGCGGAGCAGCACGGTTTTGCGGCGGCGCACGCGGATCTTTACCGGGATTACCGTTGCATTCTGTGTCAGGGTTCCGTAACCGACGCAGAGGTTGATGAGCGTCTGACCGGTTTTTGGACAGCACTGGGTGCCGAAGTCTTGCACCTGGATGTGGCGACCCACGACACCGCCCTGGCCGCGACCAGTCACCTGCCGCATCTCCTCGCCTTCGCCTACCTTGAGCTCCTTGGCGCAGAGCCGGAGTTGGCCCTGCTGGCGGGCGGTGGCTTGCGCGACTTCAGCCGCATTGCCGCGAGCGACCCGCGGCTCTGGGCCGACATCCTCTGGCAGAATCGTGCTGCCGTGCGAGCTCGACTGGCGCGTCTGCAAGAGGGCTTGGGGCGGCTCGACGGAGTCCTGGCTGGGGAAGACCCGGCTCCTTTGCTTGCCAGTCTGAGCCGCGGACAACAGACCCGCTCCCGTTTTCGCTTTCCTTCGTCATGAGGCAGACCATGCAGTATCTCGTCCAGCCCGGCGGCGCCTTGCGCGGGCGCCTGCGCGTTCCGGGGGATAAATCGATTTCCCATCGCGCCGTCATCCTCGGTGCCCTGGCCGAGGGAGTGACGGAAGTCAGTGGCCTTCTGGAAGGCGCAGATGTCCTGGCTACCATCGCTGCGTTCCGCGCCATGGGCGTGCAGATCGACGGGCCGGACGACGGCAAGCTGCGGATCCAGGGGGTTGGTCTGCACGGACTGCGCGCGCCGGCAAAACCCCTCGACTGTGGGAACTCCGGTACCGCCATGCGCCTCCTGGCGGGGGTGCTAGCGGGGCAAGACTTTCCCAGCACTCTGGTAGGTGACGAGAGTCTGCATCGGCGTCCCATGGGGCGGGTGATCGACCCTTTGCAGGCCATGGGGGCACGGATCGCGTCCAAGGAGGGCAAGGCGCCGCTGCAGATCGAGGGTACGCGGCTGCACGGCATCGACTATACCCTGCCGATGGCGAGCGCCCAGGTAAAGTCGGCAATCCTGCTGGCGGGTCTGTACGCCGCGGGTCAGACCTGTGTACGTGAACCGGCTCTCACTCGCGATCACAGTGAGCGCATGCTGCGCGGCTTTGGCTATGAGGTGTCGCAAGAACCTTTGCGCGCCTGTCTGCAAGGGGGCGGGCGCTTGGCAGGACAATGCATCGACGTGCCTGCCGACATCTCCTCGGCCACCTTCTTCCTGCTCGGCGCGACCATCGCCCCAGGCTCTGACCTGCTCTTGGAAAATGTCGGTATCAATCCCACCCGCACCGGCGTCATCGAGATCCTGACCCGTATGGGCGCGCGCATCGACCTCACCCAGTTGCGTGAGGTAGGAGGCGAAGCGGTGGCGGATATTCGGGTGCGGTCCAGTCAGCTGCACGGCATCGATATTCCGCCGCGTCTGGTGCCCCTGGCCATCGACGAATTCCCAGCGATCTTTATCGCCGCCGCCTGCGCCGAGGGGCAGACGCGGGTGCGCGAGGCGGAAGAGCTGCGGGTCAAGGAAAGCGATCGCATCGCGGTGATGGCCGCGGGATTGCGGAATCTGGGAGTTCTGGTGGAGGAAACCGCCGATGGCGCGCGCATCGATGGCGGCCAAATACGTGGGGGAACAGTGGACAGCCACGGTGATCATCGCATCGCCATGTCCTTCGCCATGGCTGCCTTGCGTGCCGAGGAAGCGATCCAGATCCTGGATTGCGAAAATGTCGCTACCTCGTTCCCCACTTTCCCCGTGCTTGCCCGCCAGGCGGGCCTGGATCTGGCGCAGGTGGTCTCATGAGCAACGTTCCGGTCATCACCATCGATGGCCCTGGTGGCGTCGGCAAGGGTACCCTCAGCCGACTGCTCGCCGCGCGCCTCGGTTGGCATTTACTCGACAGTGGCTTGATCTATCGCGCCGCGGGGCTGGCGGCGGCGCGTGCTGGCCTGCTCCAGGCGCAGCCGCTGGATGAGGTGCCACTGATTGCCCTGGCGCGGGATCTGCCGTTGCATTTTGCAGAACAGGACGCTGCGACCCATGCGTTCCTCCATGGCGAGGATGTTACCGAGGAATTACGTAGTGCCGAGGCGGGACAGCGTGCCTCGCAACTGGCCGTGATTGCGGATCTGCGGCGCGCACTGCTGCAACGGCAACGGGATTTCCGCCAGCCGCCCGGTCTTGTAGCTGACGGTCGCGATATGGGAACGGTGGTGTTTCCTGATGCGCCCCTCAAGGTATTTATTACTGCAAGTGTCGAAGAACGTTCCAAGCGGCGCCTAAAACAGTTGCTAGAACAGGGAGCTAGTGCTACTCTCGCGCAGGTTGAAAGGGAGATCGCCGAGCGCGATCGCCGTGATCGCGAGCGCAGTGTCGCGCCTCTGGTGCCTGCACCGGATGCGCGCGTTCTGGACAATAGCGGTCAGACCATTGAACAGACTTTTCGGGTTCTCGAAGGGTGGACGCGTGACGCCCTCGGGGAGTTTTTTTGTTGCCAATGATGGCAGTTACAGCATGTATCGGGGCAGAGCAGCGCTCCATCACGAGGTTTAGCGAATTTTATGACCACCCTACACAGTGAAGTGCAGTCCGAACCCAGTTTTGCCGAACTCTTTGCCGAGAGTGAAAGCTCCCAGGGCCTCAAGCCCGGTGACCTGCTCGTCGGTACCGTGACCCGGGTCGACAACGACATCGTCATGGTCGATGTCGGGCTCAAATCCGAAGGACCCATTCCCGCCGAGCAGTTTCGCAATGCCGAAGGCGCCTTGGAAGTCCAGGTTGGTGACCAGGTGGAGGTCTGTCTGGAGTCCGTCGAAGATGGCATGGGTGAAACCCGTCTGTCGCGCGAGAAGGCGCGGCGCGCCAAGACCTGGGAAGAGCTCGAGGCGGCCTTTGCCGACAATGCGGTGGTCAAGGGCTTCCTCACCGGCAAGGTGAAGGGCGGCTTTACCGTCAGCATCGACGGTGTGCGCGCCTTCCTTCCCGGCTCCTTGGTGGACGTGCGTCCGGTGCGCGATGTTGCCTATCTGGAAGGCAAAGAGCTGGAGATGAAGATCATCAAGCTCGATCGCAAGCGCAACAACGTCGTCGTTTCGCGGCGTGCGGTGGTCGAGCAGGAGCAGAGTGCCGAGCGCGGCCAGCTGCTGGAAAGCATTCAGGAGGGCGCGATCCTGCAAGGTGTGGTCAAGAATCTTACCGACTATGGTGCCTTCATCGATCTGGGTGGCATCGACGGGCTGCTGCATATCACCGACATGGGCTGGCGTCGCGTCAAGCATCCCAGCGAAGTGGTCAACGCCGGTGACGAGGTCAAAGTCATTGTCCTCAAGTTCGACCGCGAGCGTGGCCGCATCTCCCTGGGCATGAAGCAGTTGGGTGCCGATCCCTGGCAGGACATCGCCCGTCGCTACCCCGAACACACCCGTATTTTTGGCAAGGTCACCAACATCACCGACTATGGTGCGTTTGTCGAAATCGAGGACGGCGTCGAGGGCCTGGTGCACGTCTCCGAGATCGACTGGACCAACAAGAACGTCAATCCGGCCAAGGCGCTGCATCTGGGCCAGGAAGTGGAGGTCATGGTACTCGATATCGACGAAGATCGTCGCCGTATCTCCCTGGGCATCAAACAATGTCTCCCCAATCCGTGGGAAGACTTTTCCGACAACTTCCAGAAGGGCGACCGGGTATCCGGGCAGATCAAGAGCATTACCGACTTCGGCGTGTTCATTGGTCTGGACGGTGGCATTGACGGTCTCATCCATCTCTCCGACCTGTCCTGGGATCGTCCCGGCGAAGAGGCCGTTCGCGACTTCAAGAAAGGCGACTCGGTGGATGCCGTGGTGCTCAGTATCGATCCCGAGCGGGAGCGTATCAGCCTGGGCATCAAGCAGCTCGAAAACGATCCATTCCTTCAGTTTGTGGCGGCCAATGACAAGGGCGAGATGCTCGACGGCGAAGTCATTAGCGTCGACGGTAAGGGGGTCCTGGTGCGTCTGGCGGAAGGGGTCGAAGGATTTCTCCCCACGCGCGAGATCGCCAAGGGTACGCAGCTGCAAGAGGGAAGCCCGGTGCGCGTCGCGATCGCCGTGGTGGACCGGAAAAATCGCAGCTTGACCTTGGGCAGCAAGGCGCGCGAAGCAGTACACAGCCAATCTTCGGAAGACCAGTCAGCCCTGGTACAGCAGTATGCGCGCAGCGCCGCCACCGGCACCACGAGCCTCGGCGACCTGATCAAGGAGCAGCTCAAGCGCAAGCAGGAAGAAGAGGGCTGAGTTCGCCCTCTGGGTGGCCATCGACCTGCCGTGTTCGATGGCCTGCTTCTTTCCTGCAGATTGGGAGGATTGCCAATGACAAAGTCAGAATTGATCAAATATATCAGTGCGAAACACCCACTGTTGCCGCCGCGGGATATTGAAAATGCCACTCGCCACATTCTCGAATATCTGAGCGACGCCTTGCAGCAGGATGAACGGATCGAGATCCGGGGCTTCGGAAGCTTTTCCCTGCATATTCGTCCGGAGAAGGTGGGGCGCAATCCTCGCACTGGCGAATCGGTACGAGTGCCGGAAAAACGGGTGCCGCATTTCAAGGCCGGCAAGGAGTTGCGTGAGCAGGTCGACTACGCCCCTGCGTCCGTAAGTTAGTTGTCGCCGCTGCCATGGGTACGCTGACCCTGGCCCTGTTTCTGCTGCTTCCAATCGCCTTTTTGGCAGGTTGGTGGGTTTCCGCCCGTCGTGTCCGTCGCCCGACGCCAGTTCCATTGCCGCGTGCCTATGTGCAGGGTTTGGGGCACCTTCTTGGCGAACGCAACGACGAGGCGGTCAAAACCTTCCTCGACGCCCTGCGCCGCTACCCGGAGAGTTCCGAGCTGCTGCTGGCCCTGGGGCGCATGTTCCGACGTCGCGGTGAGCTCGAACGCGCGCTCAGCGTGCATCAACATCTGCTCGATCAGCAAGAGCTGGACCTTGTCGGCAAGCAGGAAGTGCTGCTGGAAATGGCCCGCGACTATCTCAAGGCCGGAATTCTCAATCGTGCTGAGGCGATTTTGGTGGATTTGTTGCGCAAGGACGGTGACTCGTTGCCGGCGCGCGAACTCCTGGCGGAGGTCTATGAGTTGGGCGGCGACTGGGAGCAGGCCATACGCACGCGGCGAGCATTGCGTGAGCGTGGCCAGACGGGACAGAACCGGATTATCGCCTTGCTCTACTGTGAGCTTGCGGAAGAGGGGTTGCGCCGCAAGGAAGCCATTGAAACCTATCTGAGCGAAGCGGAACGGGCAGATGCGCAGTGTCCCCGGCTCGTCCTGCTGCGTGGTCGTATTGCCCATGGGCAGCGTGATTGGGAAGTTGCGGCGCGCCATTGGTCGACGCTGTTGCAGCCTGACCGATTCGCGGTCTTGGCGCAGATTCTGGTACCGTATCTGGAAACCCTGCGCAACTGCGAAGCGTCGCTGGATTGCCGCGCCTGGCGCGCGCAATTGCTGACTCTGGCAGACAGTGCCTCTCTCCTGCTGCCGCGGCTTGTGGAGGCTGTCCGTCAGGTGGAAGGAGACGCAAAAGTTATCGCGTTACTGCAGGATAAGCTGCGTAACGGCGATGATCGGGTCGTCCTGCAACTCTATCTGCGCGCCGGCGGCGATGCTGCCGCCGTCGTACCGCAAATGCAGCGGGCAATTGCGGAATTGCCCCTTGCCGACGGGCTCTTTCACTGCCAGCAGTGTGGCTACCAGACCGCAGAATTTTATTGGCGCTGCCCCAGCTGTCGCCATTGGGACACCTTTCGCAGCGGAGGACTGGCAGCATGACCCCACTCATCGTAGCTCTCGATTTTCCGGACGCTCCATCGGCCCTCGCTTTGGCCGATCGTCTTGACCCGCAACAATGCCGGGTAAAGGTCGGCAAGGAGCTGTTTACCCGCGCCGGCCCGGCAGTGGTGGAAAATCTGCAGGCGCGCGGCTTTCAGGTATTTTTGGATCTGAAGTTTCATGACATCCCGGCAACTGTTGCCGGCGCCTGTCGGGCGGCAGCCGAGCTGGGCGTATGGATGCTCAATGTGCATGCCAGCGGCGGGCGGGCAATGCTCGAAGCGGCGCGGGAGGCCGTGTCCGTCAGTGCTGCGCCGCCGCTGCTGATTGCCGTTACTGTCCTCACCAGTCTGGATGCTGCTGATCTGGAAGAGATTGGTTGCCACAGCAAGCCCGCCGAACAGGTGCGACGGCTCGCCGCACTGAGCGCGGAGACCGGGCTCGCCGGTGTTGTATGCTCTGCCCAGGAGGCTGGGCAATTGCGGCAGGAGCTGCCGGCTTTGCTACGCGTTACACCGGGAATTCGTCCCGCGGGCTTTGCCCGGGACGACCAGCGGCGTGTCCTCACCCCCGCTGCGGCCCTGGCCCAAGGCGCCGATTACTTGGTGATCGGAAGACCGATTACGGCCGCCCCCGATCCCGGTGCCGTCGTCGCCGCAATCGTTGCCGATATGGCCGCGGCGAGTGTACGGTAGACCCGTTCCATTGTGGAGAATCGATAAATGGTGAAGCCAATGCTCAATCCCGATCAACTTGTCGCCCTCTATGAACAGGACGGCGCCCTCCTGCACGGTCACTTTTTGCTTTCCTCGGGTTTGCACAGCGATACCTATCTGCAATCGGCTCGGGTTTTACAGCACCCCGAGCACGCTGCCCAGGTCGCCGAGGCGATGGTCGCCGGTATCCCCGCTGCATTGCGTGCACAGATCACCGCGGTTGTCGGTCCGGCCATGGGCGCGGTCATCGTTGCCCATGAGTGCGGACGGGCCCTGGGGGTGCGCGCCTTCTTTACCGAGCGGGAGGGCGGACAGATGAGCCTGCGGCGTGGCTTTGCTCTCGATCCCGGAGAAGGGGTACTGGTGGTCGAAGACATCACCACCACCGGTGGCTCCACCCGTGAATGCATCGCCGTGGTGCAGGCCGGTGGGGGAAAAGTACTGGCAGTATCGGCAATCATCGACCGCAGCAATGGGGGCATTCCGGATTTCGACGGAGTGCCGTATTATCCGCTGCTTCGTTTGCCCGTGCAGACCTGGGAGGCGGCCAATTGTCCCCTCTGTGCCGCGGGTTCACCGGCAGTCAAGCCCGGGAGCCGCGGCTTGCGTTGAAGTTGAGCAAATTCGGTCAAGGTCTTAGGATGGTCCTATGACCATGGAAACACAGCAGAGAAAGGATCAAGTCATGGAGTTGAGTACCCCAGCCGATGCGCCGTTGCAGCGGCATATGCGTTTTACGGTGCCTGCCGCCGATGTCGAAGCACACTACAAGGAGTCCCTGCGCCACAAGGCGAAACATGCCCGCTTGCCGGGGTTTCGCCCGGGCAAGGTACCGATGCCGGTGGTCGAGCGCCAGTTTGGACGTGATGCCCTGCTCGAGGCCTTCGACGAGTTGATCAACGAACAGTATGCCAATGCCCTGCGCAGCCACGAACTGCGCCCGGTAGCGCGGCCTGAGGTCAACGTCGAGCAGGGGGCGCCGGGGCAGGATCTGATCTTTACCGCGGTGGTCGAAGTCTATCCAGAGTTTACTCCGCAGACGCCCAGCGCCTCGCTGACGCGCAATGTCGTGGAAATTACCGACGAGGACGTCGAACGCACGCTCACCGTCATGCGCCAGCAGCGCCAGGACTACGTCTCGGTGCAACGGCCAGCGCAGGCCCAGGATCGCGTGCTGATCGATTTTGTCGGCAAGATCGATGGCGAACCCTTTGCTGGCGGAAGCATGGATGATTATCCGGTTCTCATCGGCGCGGGGCGTCTTTTGCCGGAGATGGAAAATGCCTTGATTGGGATGTCTGCAGGAGAGGAAAAGCAGGTTGCCGTCCCCTTCCCGGCAGAGTATCCAGTGGCCGAACTGGCTGGCAAAATGGCGGATTTTCTGGTGCGGGTGAAGGACATTGCCGAGCCACGGCTGCCTGAGCTGGACAGTGAGTTCGCGCGCTCCCTGGGTATCGAGGATGGCGACGTGGCGACTCTGCAGGAGGAGGTGCGTGCCAATCTCCAGCGCGAAGCCGAGCGACTCAGCCGTCAGCAGCTCAAGGCAGGACTGATGCAGGAAGTGCTGGCCGCCAACGTAATCGAAGTACCCAAGGCGTTGCTTGAGCAAGAGGCGGAGCGGCAAAAGCAGGGTCGAGAGGGTGAACTCAGTGCGGAGCAGGTTGCCGAAGTGGAAAAGCGCGTGCGCCTGGGTCTTATCCTCTCCGAATTGGCTCGCCAGCAGCAACTGCGTGCAGCAAGCGCAAAGATGGAGCAGGCCCTGGCGGAAATGGCTGAGCAGTACGAAGACCCGCGTGAGTTCATGGCCTGGTACCGCAAGGATCAAGAACGGATGGAAAATCTGGAATCGATGGTCCTGGAGGATGCGGTAGTGGACTGGCTGCTGGAGCGTGTTACAGTGGAAGAACAGAAGATTGGGTTTCAGGATCTGATTGGTGCTCGTGCTGGCACAGGCAGTGAAGGCTGAAGCAGGATAACCTGGAGGGCAGTGGTGATGAAGCGGGTATTGCAGGACGAAAATATGCTGGAAACGCGGGCTCTGGGGTATGTTCCCATGGTTATCGAGCAGACCGGACGTGGCGAGCGCGCCTTTGATATCTACTCCCGCCTGCTCAAGGAGCGAGTCATTTTCCTGGTCGGCCCGGTGGAAGACATGATGGCCAATTTGGTAGTGGCCCAGCTCCTGTTTCTGGAAGCGGAAAATCCGGAAAAAGATATCGCCCTCTATATCAACAGCCCGGGGGGTTCGGTGACGGCAGGGCTGGCCATTTACGATACCATGCAATTCATCCGACCCGCTGTCAGTACGGTTTGCGTGGGGCAGGCGGCCAGTATGGGGGCAGTGCTTCTCGCCGCAGGGGCCGCTGGCAAGCGCTACGCCCTTCCCAATGCCCGGATCATGCTGCACCAACCTTCGGGCGGCTTTCAGGGGGTGGCGCACGATATCGACATCCACGCCAAAGAGATTTTGCGGATTCGCGAGCGTCTGAACGAGATCCTGGTGCATCACACCGGTCAGGACAAAGAACGGATCGAGCGAGATCTCGATCGAGATTTCTTCATGTCTGCCAATGAAGCAAAAGAGTATTGTTTGGTTGATGCCGTCATCACCCATCGCGGTGATGACGAGAGTGCCTGAAGACAGGCAGGAGTGTAGCGATGTCTGGAAAAAACGAGAGCAGTGGTGACAAGAACCTCTGTTGTTCCTTTTGTGGCAAAACGCAACACGAAGTACGCAAGCTGATTGCCGGACCCAACGTCTTCATCTGCGACGAATGTATCGAGCTTTGTAATGATATCGTCAAGGATGAATCCTTGGACGAAACTGCCAGCGACAAGGAGCAGAAGCTCCCCAAGCCGATGGAGATTCGTCAGACCCTGGACGATTATGTCATTGGTCAGGACGTCGCCAAAAAGGTCCTGTCGGTGGCAGTGTACAACCATTACAAACGCCTTGAACATGGCGGGTCGGGTAGCGATGTGGAGCTCGACAAGAGCAATATCCTGCTCATCGGCCCCACCGGTTCGGGTAAGACCCTGCTGGCGCAGACCCTTGCGCGCCTGCTCAATGTCCCCTTCGCCATGGCCGACGCCACGACCCTGACCGAGGCCGGTTATGTCGGTGAAGATGTCGAGAACATCATCCAGAAGCTGCTGCAGAAGTGCGACTACGACGTTGAGAAGGCGCAGACGGGCATCGTCTATATCGATGAAATCGACAAGATTTCTCGCAAGTCCGAAAATCCCTCCATCACCCGTGATGTGTCGGGGGAGGGAGTGCAGCAGGCCCTGCTCAAATTGATCGAAGGCACGGTCGCCTCGGTGCCGCCGCAGGGCGGCCGCAAGCACCCGCAGCAGGAGTTTTTGCAGGTCGATACCCGCAATATCCTCTTCATTTGTGGTGGTGCCTTTGCCGGCCTGGAAAAGGCCGTCGCCAGCCGTCTGGAGAAGGGCGGTATCGGCTTTGGTGCCAAGATCAAGAAAGGTAAGGAAAACTTGGCCACGGCGACGATGATGGAAAATCTCGAACCCGAGGATCTGGTGCGTTATGGACTCATTCCAGAGTTTGTCGGTCGCCTGCCCATCCTCGCCCTGCTCGAAGAACTGGACGAAAATGCCTTGGTGACGATCCTTACCGAGCCCAAGAATGCCCTCGTCAAGCAGTATCAAAAGCTCTTTGCCCTGGAGAGCATCCAGCTCGAGATCCGCCCCGAGGCCCTGCGCGCCATTGCCAAGAAGGCGCTCACGCGCAAGACTGGTGCGCGTGGACTGCGCTCGATTCTCGAGCATATTTTGCTCGATACCATGTACGAGCTACCCTCCATGTCGGGTATCAAAAAGGTCGTAATTGATGCCGGGGTCGTCGAAAATGGCAACCAGCCGCTGCTGGTCTACGATGAAGCGGCCAAGGTGGATGCTTCTCACCCTGCCTGAACCTTCCTGATCCGACGCTGTTGAAAACGACAGCGTCGGCCCCCATTTCCTCCTTCCATGGGGAGAGTTTTTCTTCCCCGCTACCCTGGAGTGAAGCGTGGCTGAATCCAAAACGAGTTCTCTCATGAGCGAAGAATCCCTCATCGTCCCCGTCCTGCCCCTGCGCGACGTGGTGGTGTTTCCCTTTATGGTCATCCCTCTCTTTGTCGGACGGCCAAAATCCATCCGCGCCCTGGAGGACGCCATGGCCGGCGACAAGCAGATCCTGCTCGTTGCCCAGCGCAACGCCGCCGATGACGATCCCGAGCCGGAGCGGATCTTCCGCATGGGAACGGTCGCGACCATCCTGCAACTGCTGAAGTTGCCGGATGGCACGGTGAAGGTGCTGGTGGAAGGTACCGACCGGGCCCGTATCCAGGCCTTTCTGCCGGCCGAAGAGACCCTGCGCGCGCAGATTGCCGTGGTGCGTTCCGGTACCGCCAATGACCGCGAGCTGGAGGCCTTGGTTCGTTCGGTGCAGGCTCAGTTCGAGGCCTACGTCAAGCTCAATAAGAAGATTCCGCCCGAGATCCTGCAAACCCTCGCGAGCATCGACGACCCGGCGCGCCTGGCCGATACCGTGGCCGCCCATCTCAACCTCAAGCTCGAGGAAAAACAGGAAATCCTGGAAAAGGCCGAGACCCGCGCGCGGCTCGAACATCTGCTCGGCATGATGGAGTCTGAGATCGATCTGTTGCAGGTGGAAAAGCGGATTCGCGGTCGCGTCAAGCGGCAGATGGAAAAGAGCCAGCGCGAGTACTACCTCAATGAGCAGATGAAGGCCATTCAAAAGGAGCTGGGGGATCTGTCGGAGGAGGGCGGCAACGAGGCCGACGAGCTGGCACGCAAGATCCAGAAGGCTGGCATGCCTAAAGACGTGCGTGCCAAGGCCGATGCAGAGCTGAAAAAGCTGCGCATGATGAGTCCGATGTCGGCGGAAGCCACCGTAGTGCGCAACTACATCGACTGGCTCGTTGCCGTGCCGTGGAAGAAGCGCAGCAAGATGACCCAGGACCTGGCCCATGCCAAGGAGATTCTGGATGCCGACCACTACGGCCTGGAAGACGTGAAAGAGCGAATCCTGGAATATCTCGCAGTGCAGCAGCGGGTCGGCAACAGCCATGGTCCGATCCTCTGTCTGGTGGGCCCGCCAGGGGTGGGTAAGACCAGTCTCGGCCGTTCCATCGCGCAAGCGACGGGGCGCAAATTCGTGCGCATGTCCCTCGGCGGCGTTCGCGATGAAGCGGAAATCCGCGGGCATCGCCGCACCTACATCGGCGCCTTGCCTGGCAAAATCGTGCAGAGCCTGTCCAAGGTGGGTACCCGCAACCCGCTGATGTTGCTTGACGAAGTCGACAAGATGGCCATGGATTTTCGCGGCGATCCGGCCTCGGCCCTGCTCGAAGTCCTCGATCCGGAGCAGAATAACACCTTCAACGATCATTACCTGGAGGTGGATTTCAATCTGTCCGAGGTTATGTTCGTCACCACTGCCAATACCCTCAATATCCCGGCACCGCTGATGGATCGTATGGAGGTGATTCGCATCTCGGGGTATACCGAAGACGAGAAAATCCACATCGCCAATCAGTACCTGCTGCCCAAGCAGATTGAGAAGGCCGGTTTGCAGAAGGACGAAATCCAGATCTCGACGGCCGTGATTCGGGATATCATCCGTCATTACACCCGCGAAGCTGGGGTGCGGAATCTCGAACGGGAACTGGCACGCCTTTGCCGCAAAGTGGTCAAGGAGCTGCTCCTCGACAAAAAACGCCGCAAGATACAGATCAGCGAGCGCAATCTCGACAAGTATCTCGGCGTACAGCGCTTCGATTTTGGCAAGGCCGAGAAAGAGAATCGCATCGGCGAAGTCACTGGCCTGGCCTGGACGGAGGTGGGTGGCGAACTGCTGAGCATTGAAGCGGTGGTGGTCCCGGGACGGGGTAAGTTGCTGATCACCGGCAAGCTGGGCGACGTCATGCAAGAGTCGATTCAGGCAGCGATGAGCGTGGTGCGCGCCCGTTCCGGTATTCTCGGTATTGCCCCGGATTTCTATCAGAACTGGGATGTGCACATTCATGTGCCGGAAGGCGCCACCCCCAAGGATGGTCCAAGTGCCGGTATCGGTATGGTCACGGCCCTGGTTTCGGCGCTGGCCGGTATCCCGGTGCACGCCAGTGTGGCGATGACCGGTGAAATTACCTTGCGTGGCGAAGTGCTGCCGATTGGTGGATTGAAAGAAAAACTGTTGGCAGCACATCGCGGTGGCATCAGCACCGTGCTGATCCCGGCAGAGAATGAAAAGGATCTGCAGGATATTCCCAAAAACGTGCGCGATGCCCTGACCATCAAACCGGTGCGCTGGATAGACGAGGTCTTTGCCATTGCCCTGGAACGGATGCCAGAACCGGTACCGGCCAATGAAGAGGGCGCCGTGGCGGCGGCTGCCGTTCCGGTCGATGAAGGCACTGGCAAACGTGGTGCGGCGCACTGAAACTAATTGCCGCCCCAGAATAAATCTGGGGCGGTTTATTTTTGCAGCTGTTCTTGACAGCGCTTTTTTTGTCCTGCTATAAAACTCTGGCCTTAATCGTCAAGCCTTACAGTACACACTCAGGAGACAGGGAAATATGAACAAATCCGAATTGGTCGAAAAAATTGCAGAAGAAGCCGACGTATCCCGCGCTGCAGCCAGCCGCACTCTCGATGCAGCGATCAAGGTCGTTACCGAGGCACTGCAAGCCGGTGACCAGGTAACCTTGGTCGGGTTTGGTTCCTTTGTGGTTGCTGAGCGTGAGGCACGCAAGGGTCGTAACCCTGCCACGGGAGCAGAGATCATGATCCCTGCCAGCCGCTCGCCCAAGTTCAAGGCTGGAAAAGCGCTTCGGGATGCAGTAAACTAGGTCTTCTGGTCGGACGGTTAGCTCAGTTGGTAGAGCGTCGGCTTTACACGCCGAATGTCGGGGGTTCGAGCCCCTCACCGCCCACCAAAGCCCTTGTGGGGTGGTAGTTCAGTTGGTCAGAATGCCGGCCTGTCACGCCGGAGGTCGCGGGTTCGAGCCCCGTCCACCCCGCCACAACGCAGGCGATCCCGATGGGGTCGCCTTTTTTTATGTCTCGGTGCTTACGGATAGTCCACACCTTTGAGGTTTTTCTATGCTTGATGTCTTTCGTGGTCTGGCCCAATCCTGGGTGGCAAAAATCGGGATGCTCGTCATTGGTTTGTCTTTTATCCTTTGGGGCGTAAGCGGCTACCTATTCAACCAAGGCGATGCCACCGAGGTGGTCGCCAAAGTGGACGGCGAAAAGATCAGCAGCAGCCTCTTTCAACACCGTCTGCAACAGGCGAAAGAGCAGTACGCCCATGTTTTTGGCAGTGACACGGCCAGCAAAGTGACCAAGACCCCAGCCTTCGCGCAGCAGGTTCTCGACAGCATGATCGACGACCTACTGCTGGCGCACCAGGCGAGCAAGCTGCATCTGCAGGTACCCGACAGCGCCCTGAGCGCCAAGATTGTTGCGATGCCGGTTTTTGCGGAAAGTGGGAAGTTTTCCCGAACCCGTTATGATCAGCTCCTCAAAGAAAATGGTCTGACTCCCGCGCAGTTCGAGGCACAATTGCGCCAGGGGATGCTGCTGGAGCAATTACAGGCCCTGCCCCAGATCCTCGCCAGTGCCTCGCCCCAGGAGGCGCAACAAGTCTGGCAGTGGTCCCAGGAATACCGCGATGTCTCCGTATTGACCCTGCATAATGCGCAATTCATTGCCCAGGTGCATCCCAGTGCCGCAGAGATCGACCAGTATTACCAGGCCCATAAGGCAGAATTCCAGCAGCCCGCGCAAATGCAGGTACAGTACCTCGTTCTGGGGAAGAAGGACTTTGCCGACGAGCTGCAGTTCGAAGCACAGATCGACAACTTTAAAAATCTCTTATTCAGTAGCCCAAATCTCCAGGCCGTGGCCAAGCAGTACGATCTGACGCCAGAGCAGAGCGGCCTTCTCGAGGAGGGGAAAGCCGGTACCGGAGTATTCGCTGAACCGGCAGCCGTCAAGCTGGCCTTCAGTGCGGCGGTGCGCGCCGGCAAGAACAGCAGCGCCTTGCGACTTGCCAACGGCGATTTGCTGGCATTGCACCTGATGCATTACCAGCCTGCCCAGACACGGAGCCTGCAGGCAGTGGAAACGCAAGTCCGCAGTGCAGTGCTCCAGCAGCAGGCGGCCAAGATGCGTCTGGCAGAAGCCAAGCAATTGCTGGCAACGGCACGCAAGGAACAGAGTATTGCTTCTTGGCAAAAGGAATATTCCGCAGAGCTCGTGCATTATCCCGAAATCTCCCGCCGGGAAGCGCATGGCCTGTCATCGCCGTTGCTCCAGAAAATATTCCTGGCAGCGGCCCCTGCCAGCGGCAAGGTCACTGTGGGATCGCTGGAAGATACCTCTGCAAGCACCTTGTACGCGGTTGCCGGGGTGGTCCTGCCCAGTCCCGATTTGCTCAATCCCTCGGTGCGTGATGAAATTCAGAAGTCCCTGGCGGAGCAACGGCTGCGACTGCTGAGTCGAGCCTATCTGCGGGCCCTGCGCGATCAGGGAAAGGTAAAGATCTATCAAAGTAATCTACAACAGGCAATTGGATGATCGTTACGGAAATTTGCAGAAAGTAGCCGTTCATCCGTAGAGGGGGAGGGGAGCGGGGTGTCGGAGAGTCTCGAGAATCTGCAGCACAAGCTGTTCAGCGAAGAGTACCAGATTGGGGCGGGAAGCAAGGCGCTACAGATAATCGAGCGCATTACCCGTGAGCACCTTTTCTGTACCCTATTCTTTGCAGAGCGTGATCGTAGTTACACCTCCATGCTGCTTCCCAATGCCGACTCTGGCAGCCTGGTATTGGATCTTCCTCTCGACCTGCCGACGCAAATTCAGTCGGGGACCCCGGTAGTGCTGCTGGCGCGTATTGATGGCGTGATCACCGGCTTTCGTTCAAATCTGCGCGAACGAAGTCCGGAGGAACTGGTCCTGGATTTTCCCGAGGCCCTCTATCAGATGCAGCGGCGGCAGCTCTATCGGGTACCGCCGGCAGTCGGCGATCCCGATCAGGTAATGATCTCCCGCCTAGGAGCTGAAACGTTTTTGGGCACAATGCAGGACATCAGTGTGGGCGGTATGCGTGCCCTGTTTCGACCGGCGCCACGAGATTTTCCCGTGCAGGCAGGAGAGCACTTTCCTGACGTCCGCTTTCAGCTGCGCGGCGGCAATGAGCTATCGCTGTCAGCGATCGCCCGCTTTACTGATCTGCACAGTCAGCGTGGCGATGCCCTGGTGGTTGGTCTGGAGTTTCAAGACATGTCCGCCGCGATCCGAGAAGGCATCGCGCAATATGTTCAAAGCCGCGATCGCGAAATTCTCAAGGCCCTGGGCATTGGTCTCGGTGGTGGGAGAGCCAGCGGAACCGCTGAGCAACCGGCGGGTCTGGGGCGCAAGCTACGTCGCTGGTGGCGGGGTTGAGCGGGTGACCATGAGGGGTGTCAATGTCCGCTGATCTGCCCCGAGTTCTGAATGCCCTGCGTCCCGTGCAGGGCCGCGCCCTGCCGGACGGCGGTAGCGGGGATCGAGGCTTCTCGGCGCATACTGCAGCCGGTACCCTGTTGACCGGGCAAATCATTGGTCAATCTGGTGAGTTGAGTCTGGTTCGCATTCGTGGCCAGGATTTTCTGATGCAGCTCCCGCAACGCTGGCCAACGGCACTGCGGGAGCTCTCCCTGGTGTACCTGGGTGGACAGGAGGAAGCCAAGTTTCTCCTGCTGCAGCCCCAGGGCGCATCTTCCTCCGCGGCAACCAGTCTATCGCCTCTTCTCCGAACGCTGTTCGCGGCGGCGTCGGCATCCGCCCCAGCAACCCTCGCCTTGGTTGGCGTCAATTCTGGCGGACAAATCCTGGCTTCGTCTCTCGCCGCTTCTCTGCAGAGCGGCGTGGAAAGCAGCGGGATGTTTTATGAAAGTCATCTGCAGGCCTGGGCGCAGGGAAATTATCCTTCGCAACGCTTGCTCCAGGAGCCGCAGGGAAAATTGAGCCCATTGCTCCATAGCGATATGGCGAACGGTGGGGCGGAAGCCTTGTCCTCGCTCAGTCCTGCCCCGTTTCGTTTGGCGCAGGCGCAACAGGCGCTGGGGGTCTACGCGCAAGTGGCGGCCCAGGGTTCTTCTGCCTTTACCGTGCCAGCGGCGCTGCATACCGTGCTGCAGCAGCAGGGGCAGGTGCTGATGCAGCAGCAATTGCTCTGGAACGTGTCGGTGTGGCCGGGGCAAAACGCTATTTGGACGGTACGCCGTCGCGACGAGGATGCCCAGGATGGCAAAGCGCTTGCCGTGGAAGAGCGGAGCTCTTGGGAGAGCCGAGTGGAAATGGATCTTCCCTCCTTGGGGCACCTCGACGCACGCATACGCCTGCGTGGTGACAATCTGAGCTTACGGATGCAGGTGTCATCACAGATTCTGAAGAGTCTACACGCCAAACTCGAAGAATTGCGCTCGGCGCTGGAACTGCTGGGATTGCAGGCAAATATCCGCCTCGAAGCGGAAAATGGCTGAAACGATCGACCCAAAGCGCAAAAAAGCTGCCGCGGCGCTCCGCTATCAGACCGGTGATGCGGCGCCGACCCTGGTGGCCAAGGGGCAAGGACTGATTGCCGAGCAGATCATCGCCGCCGCAGAATCCGCAGGGGTCTATGTGCACCACTCGCAGGAATTGGTCAGCTTATTGATGCAACTGGATCTGGATCAGCAAATTCCACCAAAATTATACCAAGCGGTGGCCGAATTATTGGCGTGGGTGTATCGCTTGGAGCAGGATCATTCCGCTCGCTCCAGATAGGAGCACCGTGTTTATCCGCCGTTTCCTTTCAGGAGCCGACTGAGCAGCAGCAAGGCAATGCCATCGAAGATCAGGTTGATGCCCACAAAAATGCCCACCAAAACCAGCGAGCCTCGGGGCCAGGTGAGGAGAAACAACAGGGCGATCAAGACATCGACGATGCCACTGAAGATGAACCAAGGGCGGCCTAGCCCCCCGGAGCGTTGATGCGCGGTAAAATTCCGGTAGGCATCCAACAGAAAATAGAGAATGAACAGCAGACCGAGGCTGGCAATCCCGGCGGCTGGTTCCCAGACGATGATGAGACCGGTGATGAGTAGGAGCAGGGGCCGTAGCCAGTCGGAGAAATGCCGTTGACTATCGCCGTAGAGGTGCACGGACCAGAAAACTCCGCCCAGAATCAAGATGGCGGCGACAATTCCAACGGTAAGGGTGGAGAGAAATACCGGGCTAATGAGGCCAATGATGCCCACCACGATGAGAAGGACGGCGACTGGGCGGGCAAATTTTCCCAGGCGTTTTTGTTCTGCCTCGATAATCGTGGAGAGGTCTGGTGGTCTGAGGTTCATACTGGGCTCCGCTGGCGATGATTTATGCCTTCAGCTTAGCACAGCTGGTTTCTGCCGCCTCCAACGCTTGCCAGTAGGTATCTTGGGGCTGAAGCCGCTGGATCTGCTCGCGCAACACTGCAGCCCCCACCGGATAAGAGCGGCTCTGGTCTTTGCGAATCAGTTCGACCAAAGGCTGAGCGGGAAAATATTGCAATGCCATTTCGCGCACTCCCATCTCGCACAGAAGGCTTGCCTCACGCGTCAACTGCTCGGGATCAATGTGGGTATCGGCCAGAACCAGCACATCTGCGCTCAACAGATCATGTAGCCGCTCCACCCATTGCTTCTGAATTTCGCTTTCTTGCCCAACATCCCAGTCCGTCCAGGAGAATGCCGTGTCATGACTCTTGCCGTATTGTTCGCGGCGCAGTTGGTCGCGTTCGAGGATTGTGATTTGCAGATGGGGAAAGCGCTTGCCAAGATCCTGTGCCCAGGTTGATTTGCCCGAGGCGCTGGTTCCTACCGTAAAAAGTACTAAAATTTCTGGATTCATCGATGGTTTCTTTGTAGGTGATTGCCCGGACTGCAACCTGCAGACGCATGGACAAAAGGCTCGCCTTCAGGGATAGTAAGGCAAGTCAGCTTGCAAACATTGAATGAAATGACCAAAAAAATTCTAGGAGAGTGGTACCGAGGACTGGATTCGAACCAGCACAAGCTTTCGCTCACTAGGACCTGAACCTAGCGCGTCTACCAATTCCGCCACCTCGGCAATAGCGCGCATCATCTACCAACAAGGAGTTTTTGTCAATGCCGGAGCAAGAGTCGCCCAGCCTGTCCCTGCCAGATCGGGATCCCATGTACGAGCGGGAAAAAGAAAAATATGAGCGCCCCATCGTCAGTCGCGAGTTTATTCTGAGTTATCTGGAGGGATTGGGGCATCCCGCCCGATTGGAAGATCTCATCGAAGACCTGGAGGTTGCAGAGGAGGATCAGGAAGCGCTACGGCGGCGCCTGCGCGCCATGGAGCGTGATGGCCAGGTACTGCGCAACCGGCGTGGGACCTATGGGCTCGCGGAAGCGATGGAGCTGATCCGCGGGTCCGTGATCGCCCACCCCGATGGCTTCGGTTTTCTCTCGCGCGACGATGGCGGCAAGGACCTGTTTCTCTCCCCCCGGGAGATGCGCAAGGTGTTTCATGGTGATCTTATTCTCGGTCGGGTGATTGGTGAGGATCGGCGCGGGCGCCTCGAGGGTGCCGTCGTGCGCGTACTCGAACATGCCCTGACCCAGGTGGTGGGACGCTACCATGCGGAGGGAGAAAGCCGTTACGTGTTGCCGGAAGACCGTCGGCTCAGCCAGGAATTCGTGGTAACCGGCGCCGGAGAGCTGGCGCCGGTGCATGGCCAGATTGTTGTGCTGCAGATTGAAACCTATCCCGACGGGCGCAATCTCCCCGAGGGACGCATCGTTGAGATCCTTGGCGAACATATGGCCCCGGGAATGGAGGTCGAGATCGCCGTGCGCAGCTACGGTCTACCGTTCCAGTGGCCAGTGGCAGTCGAGCAGGAGGCCGCCACCATTGCGCCGGAGGTCCCGGAAGAAAAGAAGCAGGGGCGCTACGACGTGCGCGACCTGCCGCTGGTGACGATCGATGGGGCAGACGCCAAAGATTTTGACGACGCCGTGTACGCGGAGCGGATGGAGGAGAGCGGATTCCGCCTCTTTGTGGCCATTGCCGATGTGGCGAGTTATGTACAACCGGGGTCGGCTCTCGACCAGGAGGCGCGACGGCGGGGCAATTCGGTCTATTTCCCGCGCCGCGTCATTCCCATGCTCCCCGAGGTGCTCTCCAATGGCCTGTGTTCCCTAAACCCGCAGGTAGATCGCCTGTGCATGCTCTGTGAGATGGAAATCGCCGACAATGGAGAGGTGCAGCGTTTTCGCTTTGCGCGTGCGGTGATGCGCTCTCAGCGGCGCTTTACCTACGATGAAGTGGCGCAGCTCCTGGCCGGCGCGATGCCAGCCGAAGGCGCAGATGCCGCCTTGCTTCCCCATCTGCAGACCTTGCACGCGCTCTATTCGGCGTTGGCAAAGGCACGGGAAGAGCGTGGCACCATCGAGTTCGACAGTCAGGAGAGCCGGATTCTCTACAATGAGCAGGGGCGGATCGAGGCCATCGTGCCGTTACAGCGTAACGTCGCGCATCGCATGATTGAAGAGTGTATGCTCGCCGCCAACGTCTGTGCGGCGCAGTATTTCCGCATTCATCAATTTCCCATGCTGTATCGGGTACATCCAGAACCGAATGCCGACAAGATCGAAGATCTGCGCCGCTTTCTGGGCGAGTTGGGCGTCCCGGTACGCCTGCCGGCACGTCCACGCAGTGCCGATCTGGCGCAGATCATCGAGGCCACCCGCGAGCGCGCCGACGCCACCCTGATCCAGACCATCATCCTGCGCAGTCTGTCGCAGGCGTTCTATACCGTGGATACCAGCCTGCATTTTGGTCTGGCCTATCCCGCCTATACGCACTTTACCTCGCCCATTCGCCGCTATCCCGACCTGCTGATCCATCGCGGCATTCAGGAAATGCTGGATGCCGCAGCGGCTGGACGCCCGGTCCGAACCCCTGCGCTGGCGGAGCTGAAAGAGCTGGGGCAGCACTGCTCGATGACCGAGCGTCGTGCCGACGAGGCCTCCCGCGAGGCCGTGCAATGGCTCAAATGCGAATTCATGCTCGATAAGGTTGGCAATGAATATTCCGCTATCATCACTGGCGTCACGGGCTTTGGTCTCTTTGTTGCGTTGCGCGAGGCCTACGTGGAGGGGCTGGTACACATCAGTACCCTGGGTGCCGACTACTACCATTTCGATGCCAAACATTATCGCATCGTCGGCGAACGCAGCGGAGAAGTCTTTCAGCTGGGGGAGGAGCTGCGCGTGCGCCTGGTGCAGGTGAATCTGGACGAGCGCAAGATCGAGTTCGAGCGTGTGCTGGCTGAGGGCGAGGAAGGAGCGGGGCGCCGTCGTCGGCGCGCTTGACGCCGACCACGGCAGTGTTGTGCCCCAGACTATGGGGCGATGCCGCCGTTTTCCAGATAGCTCGGGTCGTAGTCAAAAATGACATTGCGATCCGGGCTGACCAGATCCACATCCTTGCCGTCGTAATCCAGACGCAACAGGATTTCCTTTATGATCTGTAGGCGCGCCACTTTCTTATCGTCGGCGCGGACGATGGTCCAGGGGCAGAGGGTGCCGTGGCTGCGCGCAAACATCTCGTTGCGCGCCTTGGAATAGTCCTTCCAATGTTTGACCGCCTGTTGATCGATGGGGCTGGTTTTCCATTGTTTCAGTGGATCATCTTCCCGGGCTGCCAGGCGGGCCTTCTGTTCTTTGCGGGTGATATCCAGATAGAACTTGCGCAGGTGGATGCCGGAGCGCATCAGCATACCCTCCAGTTCCCCAACTTCCTGAAAAAATTCTTCCAGCTGCTTTTCCGTACAGAACCCCATGACCCGTTCGACGCCAGCGCGGTTGTACCAACTGCGATTGAAAAGCACGAATTCCGCTGCCGCCGGCAGGTGTGCGATGTAGCGTTGAAAATACCATTCCGTCTGCTCGCGGTCCGACGGCTTGGGTAAGGCGACGACGCGGGTTTCCCGCGGACTCAGGTGCTCGATGATGCGCTTTATGCTGCCGTCCTTGCCCGCACCGTCGCGCCCTTCGAGAATGATCAGGATTTTGTCGCCGCGCTGGATGATATGCCGTTGCAGCTTCACGAGTTCGATTTGCAGCAGCCGCAGCTCTTCCTTGTATTGGATGGAATTCTCTGCCTTCTTGTTCATTTTTGTTCCTCGGATGCGCCTATCCTATTATTTTTAGGTCGCGTGGAGGGTGGCGTCAAGTAGATGTTGTTCGATCCGACTGTACAGAACTGGGCGCTGGCTGGCCTTGGCTGCGATAAATCCGCTGGCGTCCATCCCGTTTTGCCCGATACAGGGCCTGATCGGCGTCAGCAAGGGCCGTCTCCAAGCTGGTGGCGGGGCTCCACCCCACTACCCCGGCGCTGAAACTTACTATGATTCCCTGCTGTTTGCCGGTCAGTAGCGGCTGCGCGTGCAGGGAAGTTTGCAGGCGCTGCAAAATCTGTATGGCGGTATCGGGATCGGCTCCGGGCATGAGAATGACAAATTCCTCCCCGCCATAGCGCGCAATGGCATCTTCAGCACGCAGGCTCTGGCGCAGGAGTCGGGAAAAATGGCGCAGAACTTCGTCGCCGGTTTCGTGACCATAGTGATCGTTGATTTTTTTGAAATAATCGAGGTCCAGCAGGGCAATGCTCAGGATGCCATTCTGCCGTGCCAATCGCGCTGATTCCCGCTCGAAGGCCAGATGCAGTCCGCGACGATTGAGCAGGTGGGTCAGGGGGTCTTCATGCACCAGGAGATTGAGTTGGGAGATCTCTTCCTCCATGTCCTGCACTCGGCTGCGGGCAGTCTCCAACTGTACACGCGCCTCGCGCAGCGCAGTATGGGATTCGCGCAGCATGTCCTGTAAACCGCGGCTGCGCTCGACTAGGTGGCCCACCAGCTGGCGAATTTGCGTCGGATCTTCACTCTGCTCTATCTCCGAGCTCAGGCGCACAAATTCCGTATAGGTTTCAGTGCTTCCTTCACTCAGGTTTTCGATATACTGAAAAACGAGTTGCAACAGCTCTTCCAGGGTCTTATCCACGTCGTTGACGAGTTCCCGGCGCTGTTCCTGCCGGTAGAGCAGTTCGCTCAAGCCGGAAAGCAGTTCCTGGGCGCGGCGAGCGCTTTCGGGGGGCGCGTCGAATTCCTTGCCGAGGCTTCTGAGTTGTTCGCCAAACCAGGGAGTTTTGGTAAACGATTCGGCGCTGGAGGAAAATAGCAAGCGCAAAGCGCGGCGATAGATATCCTGAATTTGTTCTTTTTCTCTCTCCTTCTCTTCCAGAAGATGCCAGAGGTTTCGCAGCAATTGGACAAGATCTTCGGCAGGCGTGGCTGTATCGCCTACCAGCCTGTCGACGGCCTCGATGATGGCCTGCCCTTGGTCATCATTTTCCAACGGAATGGCAAAGCCGGAACGCAGTCCACGAAACCAGATCTGTGGCATGGTGACGGAGCTGTCACCGCTTTCCTCGTCGCAGGCGCTACCGCGCGTCGGCAGGGCTCGCCAGCGCGCGACGAGTTTCGCCATGGCTGCGAAGATTTCTGCGCTGTCCCGCGCTTTTGCCAGAAGCGTGTGGCGCTGCTGGAGCTTCTGTATATGAGCGAGCCCAGCCTGGCTACGGTCCCACTCCTGAAGAAAATTGCCAAGGGTTTCCCGCCAATCAGCCGGTAATGCACTCTTGGGCGTGAACCCTTCTTCAGCGCCAAATAATTTGTGGTAAACGAGTCGATAGTTTTCGGGATCGGCGGACAGATTTTCTTGCAGCAGGGTCTTCAGGACGGAAAGGCCAACCTCTTTCGGATCGAGTTCGGTCATGAGTTACCAGCCGCGCAGCAGAGAGAATCAGCGGGATGATACGGCGGGTTGCTGCTTTTCGGAAGCCCTTGCAAAGCCTAATCTTGCCCTGCCACGCCCCTCTGCTTTGGCCTCGTAGAGTGCTGCGTCGGCAGCAGCAAGGACAGTTTCGTGGGGGCTGTCTGCCGTCAGGGCGGCAATGCCGACAGAAATGCTCAATCCAAAGGAGCTTCCGTCGTCAAAATATTGGCGACTTGCAAGCAGGCGTTCGCAGAGTCGATTGGCCGTCCGCAGCGCGCAGGATTCTGTCATCCCGGGTAGAATCAGGATGAATTCCTCGCCGCCAAAGCGGTACACGCCGTCGTACGGGCGCAGGGAGCTGCGCAGAAAATCGGCCAATATTCGCAAGGCCTGGTCCCCGGCGAGGTGACCATACTGGTCGTTGAAGGCCTTGAAATGGTCGAGATCGACGATCGCGACGCAGGCGGCTCCACCCCGCTGCACCATCGACTGTTGGCGCAGGAGATCCTGCGCCAGTCGACGACGGTTGGGCAGGCCAGTCAGCGCATCCGCTTCACTTTGCGCTCTCTGACCTTGCAGTAATGCGTTCCAGCAGTCGTTTTGAAAGCGAGTCACCCTTTGCAGGAGTGCCCGGTCGCAGATGTATAGTCGGTTTTTTGACGATGTATCGGCGCGCAGCTCATGTAGCAGAGCATGGCATGCCTGTTCGAGCGAGGACCAGGTTCTCCGATCTTCCTCCCGGAGGATTGGCTCTGGATCATGCAAAGCGCGCAAGAGCTTCTGCTCCGCCTCCCGCGTGTCGGCCTGGTCGAGCCACTCAGACCAATAGGCATTCCAGGCGTTGATGAGCCGATCCAATGCGGCAAGGACAATGTCCTGACCCTCATCGCGTAGCTGCAGGGACTTCGGTTTTTGCCAAGAGCGCTTTTCCATGAGATTTCCCTTCACCGTTGGTATGGGTCCACAAGCACAAGTCGTACCACTTCTGTCACGGAGGAATTCAAGAAATTCTCCAGGTGTGTCGCTATTCACCTCAATAGCTGACTTCCGCGAGGTGAGGCGTGCTGAACCATTTGCAAGCAGGTGAGAGGTATGGGGGTGCCGGCGAAGTCGGCAGCGGAAATCATGATGCCCTACCGCTCTTCATCTTTGGTGTTGAGCAGAGTTTGCGACGGGTGCGCACGCGTGCTGGTTGTGCGGTAGCCCTGGAGCCCTGGCCCCAACTCGCCCATGCCGAGCGGATCGTGCAGCATCAGCTACTGCAATTACCGGAAAACTGGACCAGAGAGCGGCAAAATCTTGCCGATCGACTATGTAGATTGTTGTTATTACGTTTTGCCCATACCCGTATTTTTGCGGACACCTCCGCGTTGGAGCAGTGCCCGGCAATTCTTCTGGCACTCTCTCGGGTATGGTGGGGGGAGGGCATGGCAGTGCGCGGGCAGGACGCGGAGACGCTTTCGCTGGGTTAGCGGAAGGGAATGGTTGGAGCATTTTTTTACGACAGGGAACGACACGGAAGATGGCAGGAAAAGAAAAATCGGGCAAGGGAAAGATCATGTTGCTGGCGGTCATTGCCGTCCTGTTGCTGCTGATTGCCGCTGGCGGCGCCTGGTGGTTTCTGCTGCGCTCGACTGCGGCGCCAAGCAAGGCGCAATTGCAGGAGCAGCGTGCTCAGCAAACCAAGTTCATTGAGCTGGGTGAGCTGGTAACCAATCTGCAAAGTACGGATGGGAGCACACATTACATCCAGGTAAAAGTTGAGCTCAAGACCTATGACGCCGATCTGGAGAAAAAAATTCAGACCTATCTGCCAGAGATCAGGAATCAGGTATTACAACTGCTTGCCGCACAACAGGCGGATAAGGTCAGTGACCCTGCGGTAAGAAGTCAACTGCTGGACAAGATCAAAGCCGGTGTCAACCAGATTCTGGAAACCGATGGTGGTGCGTTGCCTGGTCCGGTAGGCAGTAAGAATCCTCCCATCGTGGCCGCGTACTTCAGTAGTTTTGTGGTTCAATAGGCGGAAAAGACATGTTTCTCATCATTGGTTATGTGATTGCGCTGGGGGCCATTTTTGGCGGATTCATGGCCGAAGGCGGCAAACTCGCAGCGCTCATCCAGCCGTTTGAGGCACTGATGATCATTGGCGGCGCGTTTGGTGCCTTTTTTGCCTCCACTTTTCCCAGAAGTTTCAAGGCAGTTCTCAAGACGTTGCCGATGGCACTCAAAGGCAGCAAATACACTCGCGCTGCCTACATGGAATTGCTGAGCCTCCTCAACGAAATCTTCGGGCGCATTCGCCAAGGCGGGCTGATGTCCATCGAGGCAGATGTCGATGACCCGCAGAACAGCGAATTGTTCAAGAAATATCCAATGATTTTGGCAGATCATCATGTGCTGGAATTCCTTACCGACTATCTGCGGCTGATGGTGGGTGGCACCCTTGGCGCCTTCGAGATGGAAAATCTCATGGACGTGGAGATCGATACCCACCATCGGGAACTGGAGGTCCCTATCCATGCCCTGACCCGGGTGGCGGACGGCATGCCGGCCTTCGGTATCGTGGCAGCGGTGATGGGGGTGGTCAATGTGATGAGCTCGGTGGATAAGCCGCCCGCGGTGCTGGGCGAACTGATCGCCGCCGCATTGGTGGGCACCTTTCTCGGCATTCTGCTGGGCTATGCCGTGGTGTCGCCAATTGCGGCGCGTATGGAAGACCGCGCGGCGGAAAGCAGCAAAATGCTGGAGACCATCAAGGTCTCGTTGCTGGCGACGATGAATGCCTATCCGCCGCAGGTTGCCGTGGAGTTTGGACGGAAAGTCCTGTATTCCACCGAGCGCCCCAGTTTTCAGGAGCTCGATGCGCATCTGCGTGAGATGAAGGGCAAGTAAGCGATGGCAGAGGGAAAAAAAGACCAGCCGATTGTCATCAAGCGGATCAAAAAGGGGGGCGGCAGCCACGGTGGGGCGTGGAAAATTGCCTACGCGGACTTTATCACCGCCCTCATGGCCTTCTTCCTGTTGATGTGGTTGCTGGGGTCCACTACCAAGGCGACCCTGCAGGGGATTGCGAACTGGTTCAAGAACCCGGAGCGTGTCTCGCTCATGGGCGGGCCGGGGACCGGGTCGTCCAATTCCATACTGAATGGCGGCGGCAGTAATCTGAACAAGACGGTCGGCCAGGTGCAGCGTGGTGAGAAACAGCAGGTGTTACCCAGTCCGCAGCCGCCGGGGGCCGAGGCGCAGGAGATCGATCAGCAAAATCTGGCGCGCCTGCAACAGGAACTGGAGGCACAGATCCGCGAGAATCCAGCCTTGGCCGCGTTTCGCAAACAACTGCTGATCAATATCACCCCCGAGGGCTTGCGTATCCAGGTGGTGGATAGCGCCAAAAGGCCCATGTTTCCCAATGGCAGTACTGACCTAGAACCCTATGCGCAAGTGATTTTTGAGGCCATCGCGCCCACCCTCAACACCCTACCGAACCGGGTCAGCATCACCGGGCATACGGATGCCTTGCAGTATCTCAACGGTGGCAGAGGGTACAGCAATTTCAATTTATCCGCAGGGCGAGCCAACGCGGTACGACAAGTCATGGTGCAGCATGGTCTGGCGGAGGCCAAAATTCTGCGGGTGATGGGGATGGGGTCGGCGGTGCTGTTTGACCGTCAGAATCCCGACTCCCCGCTCAATCGTCGCGTGACCATCGTGGTGCTGAGCAACACGGCGGCCGATCGCATCATCAAAAATCAGCAGGCGGTGATGAATGTGAGTGCGCCTTCCTCGGCAAACGATGCGCTGCGCAGCGTCGCCGTGACTCATTCCTCCTGAGCCCGCGCGAGTGGCCAAGCGCGCCGACCTGATTCTCCGATTTTGTTTCCTGTGATACTGTCCCGATAAATCATCGGCAGTGGTCAGGAAGAAATCCGCATGATGGAGCCAGCGCAAGGGAGAAGATCGATGACAGGTGAGCCTGATTCTCAGGGAGGTGTCCTGGTCGATGATGCAATAGTCGAATATCTGCTGTATTTGCGTGAGAGTGGTGGCGCGATTGCCCTCAGCGACTTGCGTCGAGGAATGCATGGGATTGGTCGGGTGGTACGACTCTCTTCGCGGGGCGTAACTATTGCCTGCGAAAATTTCTGTAGCGCGCATGCTAAGGTTCTTGTCGCCCACTATGAGCCCCGACGCTCAGTCCATTTTCTCCTGCAGGAAGGCAAAGAAGAGGAACCGGGTGTTTGGCTTTTCCCCTACCCAAGCAGCATTCAGATCCGTCAGGGGCGCAAGAATCTGCGCTATACCGTCAGCAGTCCCGTCCTCGCGACCTGGTATGACCTGCAGGGGAAGGAACTGGTCTCCGGCGATGTCGTCGATATCGGCCTTGGCGGGTTATTAGCGAGTATTTATGTATCGAGTGAACAAGCCCCAGAGACCAGTATTGGTGAGGAGGGTGATCGCGGCCAGATCGTCCTGCGTCGCAATGACTCCCGGCAATGGAAAGGGCAGGCGGAGCTGCGGCGGCGGGTCCCTCTCAATCCTCCCGCAGAGGAGAAGAGCATCGCCGGCGCTGCCGAGTTTGTCTTGCTCGGATTTGCCTTTCAATTCGCCAATCCGCAGGCCATAAATGAGCTGACGGATTTTTTTCAGGGGATTCTGGGGCCAGTCGCTTGACGCAACTTGCGTGCGTGGCAATTAGTTCTGCACGCTGGGGATGGCGTGCGCCTTGGGAACACGCCGACGCTGGGCCTGCCGCTGTTTGGGCAAGCCAAAGCTTTCCTTGGCAAAACACCAGCCAAAGAGTCCTACCCAGAGCAGAAGCATGACCGATAAGGCAGCGACAAGGGCCGCCGCCGCGGCCTGCTGGAGAATATGGGCGAGATAGCTGATTCCTGCTTGCAGAAGCAGACTGGCGAGCAGAAATACCAGCCAGATCCGTACATTGCGCAATACCGCCAGAAAGCCGGCGAGAAGGGCGAGATAGCCCTGCCGTACCAGCCCCAGTACGACGGCACCCACTGAAAGCATCAAAAATACATTGCCGAGCAGGGTTTGCGCATTCCCCAGGCTGTTGCTGAGGAGATTCTTCAGCCACAGAGGCAGCCTTGCCCAGCCGCCCGAGTGTAAGGTCTTCAGCGTGGCCGCCGAAGAAATATGGTCATGCGCCAAAATCCCCTGCAGGTAATGGTGCAGCGACCAAAGTACCAGCAAAATGACAAAGACCAGCAGCGCGAGGACCAGCCCCAGGCGGAGCAGGGGCAGCCAGGGCAGATCGCGAAAGGCAAGAAGCAAGTCCGGTATCTGCCAGCCTCCCAGTTCCACGGTCATGGCCGTGGCGAAGATGAGGGCGGTTTCCAGACCGGCAAAGGGAATGGTCAGGATCAGGGGCTGGTGACTGAGATTGAGCAGCATCAGCAAGCCCGAAAGAAAAATGAAGGCGACCGGAGCCTCCCTTTGCAGCGCCCAGGACTCCCGAGTCCAGCGCCGGAACCAGCCCGGTGGTACGGAATGAGGCTGCAGGGTCGAGGCCACGCTATTCTTCCCGCTCCAAGACCTGGCTGTGCAGGTGCCCGCGCCAGAGCTGTACCTCGATGCGCGCACCCACTGCCACTCCCACGCTGCTGCGCAGAACGGTACCCTGGCAATCGCGCACAATGGCATAACCACGTTCCAGAACCGCCGTCGGATTGAGGGCCAGCAGTCGCAAGCGCCACTGGTCCAGTTCCCGTTCCTGCTGTTCCAGCTGGCGCTGGATGGTGAAGCGCAGACGCGCGCGCAAAAGCCCGATCTGGTCCCTGTGGCGATTGATCCGCTGGCGGGGATCGAGACGCAGCAGACGGGCCCGCAGTGCAGTCTGGTGTTGCTCCGAACGTGCGAGATGCAATCGCATCTGCCGGCCTAGGCGGCTCTGCAGCTGCGCGACCTCACGCTCCTGCTGCTGCAATGCCGTGAGAGGATTGCGCAGGCGGACGCGTAAATAATCGAGGGCGAGGATGGCGTCGCGCAAGTGGCGTTCCATACTACGGATCAGCTGCTGGCGCTGGTTGCGAATGCGCTGAGCCCATTCCTCCCGATCCGGACTGATCTGTTCGGCGGCAGCGGTGGGTGTGGCGGCGCGCCAGTCCGCCACGAAGTCGGCTATGGTAAAGTCGATTTCATGGCCGATACCGGTTACCACCGGCAGGACGCTGGCATGGATGGCACGGGCGATGCGTTCGTCATTGAAGCACCACAGATCTTCGGCGCTACCACCACCGCGGGCCAGAATGATGAGGTCTTCCTGCGCGCGCCGATTGGCGCTTTGCAGCGCCGCAACGATCTGCGCCACCGCCGCTTCCCCCTGTACCTGAACCGGGTAGAGTAACAGCTCCAGCAGAGGCCAGCGCTTGGCCAAGGTGACGCGGATATCATGCCAGGCGGCCCCCGTTGCCGAGCTGATCACTGCCACCCGGCGCGGATGTTGCGGTAGCGACCGCTTGTGTTCGCTGGCGAAGAGCCCCTCGGCGGCAAGCTTGTCCTTGATGCGCTGAAATTCCGCGGCCAGATTGCCGGCGCCCAGCTCTTCCATCTGTTCGACGATGAGCTGAAATTCGCCGCGCCCCTCATACAGGGTGGGCTGGGCGAGGACCTGCACCTGCTGCCCATCGCGCGGACGCCAGGATTGCAGCCCATTGCGGTTGCGAAACATGGCGCAACGCACCTGCGCCTGGGCATCCTTGAGCGAAAAATACCAGTGCCCAGAACTGGGGCTGGCAAAGTTGGAGATTTCGCCTTCTACCCGTAGCGGCGGAAAATTTCCCTCGATGATCTCCCGCACGGCACTGTTGAGGTCGCTCACCCGTAGAATGGGCATCGACGCGGCATATTCGCTCATATTTCCTCGGGTATCGCCACTTTTCTTGACCTTACGGGGAGCAGGACTTATGGTCAACCCAAATTCGCTAGACAAGGAGGCCGTATGGCCGTGGTAGAACTGACGCAGGACAACTTCGAACAGATCATTGCCGGCAACGAACTGGTGCTAGTGGACTTCTGGGCGCCTTGGTGTGCCCCCTGTCGCGCCTTCGCGCCCATCTTTGAGGCCGCGGCCGAAAAATATCCAGATGTCATCTTCGGTAAGGTGAACACCGACGAAGAGCAGGAATTGGCGGGTGCCTTTCAGATCCGTTCCATTCCTACTCTGACGATTTTTCGGCAGCAGATCGGTATTTTTTCACAGGCGGGCTCCTTACCGGCCAGCGCCCTCGATCAGGTCATCGAGCAGGCCAAGGACCTCGATATGGAGCAGGTGCGGGCGGAGATCGCCGCGCAACAGCAAGAAGGTGGCGCACAGCACTAAGACGCGCCGTGGGACGGGGAGGCCGTACTGGCTTGCGGGGCCGCCCCGCTCTTGCCGATACCGGCGGGCTGGATATTGGTGAAGCCGATGATCACCAGGGCTACCATCGCCGCAGCCCAGAGCACTAAAAACAGGAACATCAGCAGGGTGGATCGCTTGGGTTTTTTCACGGGCTCTCCTCGTTACCAGACATTCACCTGGCGTACGCCAAGAAAATGCATGTTCAATGGGATCTCGATGCGCCGCGTCTGTTTTTTGAGCTGCTCCGAAAACGCGGTGTAGGGGAAGGACAGGCGGATGATCTGCTCGGCCGCGGCGTCGAGTTTGGGGTTGCCGGAAGAATGGACCATGATGATGCGCTGCAAGCCCCCCTCCGGGTTGAGTACCACTTTGACCTTTAGGTTACCCACCATCTGACCAGGGTAGTTCAGGTCGCCAATCCGCTCCAGTTTCTGAATCCAGCCGGCAATGAAAAATTTGGCGGCGAGGGTTTCCGGGTTGTGAAACTGGGGTAGGGCAGGGGCTGCGGTCGCGCTGCGCGCGGCATTGTCCATCTGCTCTTCCAGACGTCCCAGACTGATGCGCGGGACGGCCTTGCCCGGGGACACCGTGCTCGGCGCAGCGGCAGGTGGGCTCGGCGCCAGCTGCTCTACCGGAGCGGGCTGGGAGCTGGGTCGCGGTAGCGGATGGACCTGCGGCCGCGGCGTGGGCCGGGGGCGCGGTTGCACGTGCGGTACCGGCGCGGCAGGCTGCGCTCTGGCCGGTCGACTGGGGGCGGCCGACCGGGTCGGCTCGGGCATGATCTGAAAGGTCTTATACTGCTCTTGCTTGCCCTGCAGCGCGAGATGTTTGGGCGGATGCTGATAAATCAGCAGAAAGAGTAAGACACCGATCAGCAGCGCGGCGGGCACCATCCACGGCAACAGACTGTCGCTCCAGTGCGGCTTGCCCTCGGGCACCAAAAAATAAAACTGATTGCCGACGCTCACCGCACCACCCACAAAGTCTCTTGCAACCTGCACAGGCTGCAAGATTGAAGCATCCGCTACGCGGAGTAAAGCCGGAAAGACTTTTGTTCACAATTCCGCCAAGGGGGGAGCAGGGGGTCTCCAGGAGGCTAGACTTTTCCTGATGGTTTACACTGCATGGGCTGTTTGCGTCTTTTCCAGCAAAAAAGGCAATCATGACCGATACCAGAAATGCTTTTCCGCTACAGGTAGCCGACGTCCATGGGCTGGTGTATTCCGGACAATGTGTTTTTCTGGTCTTGCCGGGGGAACTCGGAGAACTGGGCATCCTCGCCCATCATGCCCCCCTGCTGACCCTCTTGCAGGCGGGAGAGATGCGCATGCATCTGCTGGATGGCAGCGTGGAGGTCTTGTTTCTGGAGGGGGGATTTGCAGAAATCCTGCCCAATGGGGTGATGGTCCTTGCCGATCTGAGTCTCCGTATTCCCGACCTCAACCCCGCCACGATCCAGGGGAAGCTCGCGGCGGCAAAGGCCGCCGTTGCCAGCAGCAAGCCGGGTGAGGTGGATTTTTTGCGGGCGGAGCAGGAGCTGCGCCGGGAGCTGGCCAAATATCGCGCCCTCCAAAAGTATGCCAGTATGCCGCCAGCGGAAAAAGGCGAATATGATTGGCAGCGGCCGCCGGTGGCAGAGCCACCCAAAATCAATCCATCTGCGTTGGAGGATTGATCGCGCCCACCAGCCAGGCGGCTTTGTCGTGAAAACAACGATCCATCATCAACACAGGCAACCATCAGCTGAATACCCAAGGTGGTGGACGCATACAGACGCCTGCATCCGGGTGCGGCTCGGAGTAAAATCGCGCTATGCTGCACGGCACCAGCACGCAACAGGAGCGCAGACTATGACTTTCCAGCCCGCCCCGCATCCCTTTGTTACGGTTGCGAACTACCTCGCCGGCGAACAGGACGGCCAGGTTCGCCATGAGTACATCGACGGTGTCGTCCATGCCATGACCGGCGCGAGTCGGCGGCATGGCCTGATTTGCATGAATCTCGCCGTCAAAGTTCGGCCACTTTTGCAGCACACGACTTGCCAACTCTTTGCCAACGACATGAAGGTACGGTTGGAGATCCACGGCAAAACGCTGTTCTATTATCCTGACTTGGTACTCAGCTGCGATCCAGAAGACCGCGAGGACTACTTTAGCACCCGCCCCTGTTTGCTCGTCGAAGTATTAAGCCCAAACACCGAGCGCCTCGAGCGCCGCGAAAAGCTGCTTTCCTACATCACCATCGGCAGCCTGCAGGAATATCTGATCGTCTCGCAGGATGAGCCACGCATCGAAGTGTACCGCCGGCGCCAGGACTGGCTACCCGATGAATATACGGACGGCAGCTTCGCCCTGGATTGCGTGAACGCAGAATTCTCCGTGGCCGATGTCTACGAAGGCGTGTTTGGTGGATCTCTATGAGCACCGCCAAACGTCTTGCCTGCTACGAATATTTTCTTGATCTGTCAAGCTGTTGGGCGGATTGAAATGGGACAAAGCTTTCTGCAGCAGCCTGGCGAAAATGGCAAAAAGGTGTATAAACACCTAAGTACCTAATTGCCACATCGGAGGGCACTATGAGCACCGTTCGCTGGAATATCGCTGTGTCGCCAGAGGTAGATCAGTCCGTCCGCATGTTCATCGCCGCGCAGGGCGGTGGGCGCAAGGGTGACCTTTCGCGCTTCATTGAGGAAGCGGTGCGTGCCTACCTGCTGGAGCGCGCCGTCGACCAGGCCAAGACGGCTGCTGCCAGCATGAGCGAAACCGAACTGACCGAGCTCATCGACGAGGCGGTGCAATGGGCGCGTGAGCACTGATGCGTGTCATCCTCGACACCAACGTGTTGCTCGGCGCGCTGACTTCGCCCGACGGCCCACCCGATGCGATCTATCGCGCCTGGCGCACGGGGCGCTTCGAGTTGGTGACATCGGCGGCACAACTCGACGAACTGCGGCGAGTGAGCCGCTACCCCAAGCTCAAGACGATTTTGCCCGCGCATCGCGTCGGCACGATGGTCAACAACCTGCAGCGCGCGATCGTTTTGGCGCAATTGCCGCCGCTGCCATGGACCCGTGCCAGATAACGGCGCCATAATGATCAACGAGTTGACCACGGTAGAGGAGCGCGCCTCATGAGCACATCAAGGAAGAAGCATCGGCCGTTTTGGCGGCGATGGGTCTTACTGTGTCCGATGCCTTTCGCATCATGCTGACCCGCATTGCGCGAGAGAAGGCATTGCCATTTGAACCCCTGGTGCCGAACGAAGCTACCATCGCCGCCATGCGCGAAGCCCGCGCCGGCAACCTCAAGAGCTTCGATAGCATTGAGGCGTTCATAGCGGGCTTGCATGCGGAGGATTGAGTACACCAGCCAATTCAAGCGCGACTACAAACGCGAGGCGAAGGGACATCACCGCGCCACGCTTGATGTGGATCTGGTGCCCGTCGGCAAAGCCTTGGCGGGCGACCAGCTGCTGGAGCCACGCCATCGCGACCATGCGCTGACTGGCGACTGGAAAGATCATCGGGACTGCTACGTTAAGCCCGATCTGGTGTTGATCTATCGGAAACCCGATGACGAAGTGTTGCAGCTCGTGCGCATTGGCTCGCATAGTGAGCTTGGGCTGAGGCATATCACGCCAAAACCGCTTCCAATCGAATAGCATCTGCTACTGGTCGCACTTCCTTTTTTCGCCCATGTCCTGGCAACGGTTTCTCTTCCACAAGCACTAGCCCAGATTCTTCGAGCACGGTGACATCTCGCTTCACGGCGCTGCGATCACGATGCAGGCATTCAGCAAGCTCCGTTATGGAACGTGGCCTCTCCAAGACTTCCCGCAGAACAGCAAGCCTGGATGTGCTAAGCACATGCAGAAGATCGGTCGGATCCTCAAAGCTGATTGTCATCTCTTCCTCTACAAGTTTCTCCGCGTCCGCTAGGCGCGCAATCTTTCTCCCACTCTCAAAAAACGATTTCTCGTCAGAAACTCGCAGAAACATCGTCATCACCTCCTGAAGGCCAGCCAATCGGCCTGGAATGCCGCTTCGACTTCCTCGAAGCTGACAAAATCGATGGGGCTTACCGTGCCAAAATAGTGCCTATGGTGATATCCATGCGGATTGTCATAACCCACAACCCGACCGTTATCGACCGCACAGAGTTCGTGGTTGATATAGGCCAAGTTGTAACGGCTGACCTTGCCATCATCGCCAACCCATACCTCTCGCCGTAGCTGCCCATTCCCGCGCCGCTTTGCAATATGATGAGCCTCATCCACAATCTTTCTATCAGGCATGATGAATTATATCATGACTGGAAATCCAGGGATACTTTCTGCACAAGGCTCGACCCAACGCCATGGACCCGGGCCCGGTAGCGGCGTCATAACGACAAAGGTTCTGACTGCGCCACCCAGGAGCGCGCCTCATGAGCACCGCCAAACATCTTGCCCGGAATGAAGACCTGCTCGATCTCTCCCATCTCTGGGCGGACTGATTTGTTTGATAGACATTGAAGGTAAGGTGGTTGTGCATTACCCTGCAGTGCATCAATCTACGATATTGCTGGGGGCAACATCATGACCACACTGACCGTTACCGCACGGGGACAAGTGACTTTTCGGAAGGACGTCCTGCAACACCTCGGCATCAGGCCAGGCGACAAGATTGAGTTGGACTTGCTGCCAGATGGTAGGGGTCTACTCAAGGCGGCGCGGCCCGCTGGAACGATAGCCAGCTTTGTTGGCCTGCTTGAGGGTAAGACGCAGAGAGTTGCCAGCATCGAAGAAATCAACGAGGCGGCTGCGCAAGGATGGGTGGGCAAGAAATGAAGATCGCAGTGGATACCAATGTTCTTGTGCGTGCAGTTGTGTGCGACGATCGCGCTCAAGCGGACGCTGCCATCACAGTCTTGACCACCGCCGAGTTGATCGCGGTCGCGTTGTCATGCCTTTGCGAGTTTGTTTGGGTGTTGCTTCGCGTATATGGGTTCCAACAAAGCGACGCGGCCAGCGCAATCCGGGCACTGCTGGCAGCCGCCAACGTAGAAGTGAACCGGCCTGCCGTGGAGGCCGGCTTGCTAGTGCTCGACGCGGGCGGTGACTTTGCTGATGGCGTCATTGCCTATGAAGGCAATTGGCTTGGCGGGGAAACCTTCGTATCCTTCGACAAGAAAGCAGTGGCACTTCTCACGGCCCAAGGGCAATCAGCTCGTCTGTTGTGACGCAGGATAGCCGAAGGATGTACGCACTCGACAGCAAAATCCAACAACGTTTCCCGAGCTTGGAAGAATCACAGACTTGGGTGGACTGAAATCATCCGCCAGAGTGCCGTCGAGACCTTTGGCCCCGAGGCGTGAGTCTGGCTCTTTGGCTCGCCTCGCCCTTCGACAAGCTCATGCCACCAGCCAGACGCACCTTGCGCCGCTCAATGCTTGTATAGACCATACGCCCGTCCGGCTATCGGCTGAAAATAGTTAGGAGGCATGTCCTCAGATGACAGCTTCCAGCCCCTTGCGCTCGATCAGATTCAGTAGCTTCAGGGACGGGCCGCTCGGCTTCTTGTCGCCCACTTCCCACTTTTGCACCGTAGACAGACTGGTATTCAGCACGGCGGCAAACACCGCTTGGCTCACATGCGCTTTTTCGCGCAGGGACTTGATCTTCTGCGGGGGCATCTCCTGGACATCGAGATGGCGCAGCGCGTCGAACTCGCCCATGCGTCGCTTGCTGATCAAACCTGCGCCATGCAGCCCACGCGCAGTTTCATGCATCTCATCCAGAATTCGGCTCTTACGCTTTGTCGTTGCCATCACATACCTCCACAATCTCACCCGCCGACAGGGCGGTTGCCAGCTGTCGATCATCGAATCCGAGCAATTCCTTCGCCATCTCCTGGAACACCTTCAGTTCGTCCTTGTCGATGTTGGCTCGCTCGTTCTTGCCGAACCCATAGAGGAAGAACCAGCGGTCGGCCATCTTCGTTGCGACGATGATCCTGGCACCGCTGCGTTTCCCCTGCCCTGGTAGTGCGCGACTCGCTTCTTCACCACATGCCCGCCCAAGTCTGCGTCGACAAGTCCTTGGGCCATTCATTTTTAAAGGATACCACTTAGTGCAATAGATTTCCAGTCAAGTTCCCCGACTGAGGCCGTTTACTGCAGCATGGCTGGCTCACCAGCAAAATAGTCATCGGATGGCGCAAGAGAGGCGTTGATGGTGACCATGGCTTGTATGTATCGATGTCGTTGTCTGTTTCAAGTCCTGCGCCATACTTGCTGTTACTATTGCTGCACGTTAGTATTCGTCGATGATCAGGAGTTTCGCCGACAAGAAAACTGCTGCGGTCTTCGCTAATTTTCGCGTGCGCATGTTTGGTCCCGATCTCTTGCGGATAGCGCAACGTAAGCTGGCACAGTTGCATCGGGTGACGTCAGTTGAGGAACTGCGAACCCCTCCCGGCAACCGGTTGGAAAAACTTTCCGGTGATCGGGAAGGCCAATGGAGCATCCGCATCAATGACCAGTGGCGCGTTTGCTTTACCTGGCGAAACGGCAATGCCTGGGAAGTGAAGATCGTCGATTATCACTGATGGAGGGGGATCATGAGTATCAGCGTGGAAGAGATGGAACGGATGGATTTCTCCGATGTGGCGGACGTGGCTGCAGGCAAGACTGCCCCCGTACATCCCGGCGAAATCCTGATGGAGGACTTCCTGAAGCCGATGGGTATTACCCAATATCGTCTGGCCAAAGAGATTGGGGTGCCGCAACGCCGCATCGGGGAGATTGTCTCCGGGAAAAGAGCCATTACTCCCGATACGGCGCTCAGGCTTTCCCGGTTTTTCCGCATGAATGATGGCTTTTGGATCGGTTTGCAGACGGACTGGGATCTTGCCGTAGCTCGTGAAAGACTGCGGGGAGTCCTTGAATCGATTCACCAGTATGATTCGCAGGCCGTGTGATTCTATCGATTTCGCCACTCAGGAGCGCGCCCTGTGGCTACTGCCAAATGCCTTGCCAGCTACGAAGATCTACTTGCCCTCCCCGAAAACGTGGTCGAGGAGATCATTGCCGGTGGATTGCATACCCATCCTCTCGGGTGCTGAAGCTGCCGCGCTATGCCGCTGCGGGAGCTGGGCACTGCTGGCTGATCGACCGTAACGAGGGTGGCCTCAGCTTCTGCTGGGAGTAGCGAACCCAAGGGTGCCGATCCATCACAGATGACAGTGATACAGACAATGTATATACTTCGTAAGTACACAAGCTGTCTGGAGGCGCACCATGTCTAAAGAAGCTGTTTTTACTATGAAGCTAGAGCCAGAGCTGCGCGCTGAGTTCATGGCAGAGGCTGAAGCCAGCCATCGGCCAGCGTCGCAAATCCTGCGTGAGTTGATGCGTGAATTTGTGCAGCGCCAACGTCAGGTGCGTGAGTACGAGGAATTTCTGAGTGGCAAGGTAAAAGATGCGCGGACGCAAATCCGTGCCGGTGACTACGCCAGTGGAGATGATGTTGAGGCACGCTTCGCGGCAAAACGCGCGCAGTTGCTGGCCAAGGCTGGCGGCGCGGGCGCGTGAAGATCTTCTGGGCCGCCGCTGCCGAGCAAGACCGGGCCGACATCATTGATTACATCGGCCAGGACAACCCGTTTGCAGCCATTCGGATGGATGAGCTATTCACTGAAGTTGCGGGTCGTCTGGCTGAGCATCCACTCATTGGCAAGACAGGACTGATTCCAGGCACTCGTGAGCTGATTCCCCACGAAAGCTACCGCTTGGTGTATGAGGTGCAGGACAACACTGTGTGGATAATTGCCTTGGTGCACACCGCCAGGATGTGGCCACCGAGGCGACCGTAATCGTTACCGAAGGCGCAGCGAGTGAATAGGTTAGGCGACGTGGACCCGAGCCTTGTAGCGGCGCCATAATGGCGGGAGTTTTGACTGCGGCACCAAGGAGCGCTCTGTGGCTACTGCCAAACGCCTGGCCAGTTATGATGATCTACTCGAACTGCCCGAAAACGTGGTCGAGGAGATCATTGCCGGAGGATTGCATACCCATCCTCGGCCCGCGCCGGCCCATGTCCGCGCCTCATCGGCACTGGGCATCCAGGTGGGCAATCCTTTTGATTTGGGAGGAGGCGGTGGCCCCGGTGGCTGGTGGATTCTGGATGAGCCCGAGCTGCATCTGGACGCCGATATCCTCGTCCCCGATCTCGCCGGCTGGCGCCGGGAGCGCCTGCCCTCGCTGCCCCAGACCGCCTGGTTTGAAGTCGCCCCCGACTGGGTCTGCGAGGTGCTCTCGCCCGCCACCGCCCGCACCGACCGGGTCCTGAAGCTGCCGCGTTATGCCGCCGCCGGAGTTTCTCATTGCTGGCTCATCGACCCCGACACCCGCACCGTGGAGGCTTACGCCAATCAAGACGGCCGCTGGCTACTTCTGGGCGCCTGGGGTGGCTCTGACCAGGCCGCCATCGAGCCTTTCGCGGCTATTGAGCTAGAACTTTCCAGTCTGTGGGTGGACTGAAATCATGCGCCTGAGCCCCGAGCAAGTCGCCATCATTCGCCAGAGTGCTTCAGAGGCTTTTGGCCTGGAGGCGCGGATCGGGCTTTTCGGCTCGCGGGTGGACGATGGCAAACAAACCCATGAGGGGCCATAATGCGCCTCGAAAAAAAGCGTGGTGTGGCCATTCTTGACGCGATGCCAGAAATCGGCCCAGAAGAATCAGTCTTCGGCAAACGCTGGGGATCCGGTGCCGCAATCCAGATCAGCCGACAGGAGATCAAAGCGCTGCTGGACGGAAAGGTACTGGCAATAGACGTAGAATGCGAATACCTGGTTTATATCCAATTCCGTAAAGACGTGGAGGTATGAGTACCTGTGTTACTGTGCCGATTGCAGGATGACTCCGAGTGCGCTGTTCCGCGCAAACATCCAACGTCGTGATCACCAGCAGCGATTCCCGTCTCTCGATAGCACGCTCCACCCTGATCAACCTGATGGGTCTCCTTGTGCCGACGGCGGTTTCCCTAGTCACGGTTCCTCTTTACCTAGAGTGGATTGGTGAAGTGCGCTACGGTGTCCTCCTGCTGGCTTTTACCTTCCTGGGCTACTTCGGCGCCTTCGACTTGGGGCTGGGCCGGGCGGTGGCTCAGCGCGTGGCGCGTCAGGATGATGCTGCTGGACGAAATCGAACTTTTTGGACCGCCTTCATCCTTTCCGCTGGGATGGGCTTGCTTGGGGCCGTTGTCCTCTATTTCCTTGGCCAATGGCTTTTTGCAAACATCTTCCACATACCTGCCAATCTACGCACGGAGATGGATAGTGCGATCCCCTGGCTCGCCGCTATCGTGCCCCTGACTGCCATGATATCCGTGCTTGCAGGTGCCATGGAAGCTCGGCAAGCCTTTGTTTCCCTCAACCTTAGTCAGATGGTTGGAACAATCGGCCTGCAAACCTTTCCCCTCGTCGCCGCCATGTTGGGCCATCAAGCCATGCCTGTGCTGCTGGCCGCGGCACTCGCAGGCCGCCTGCTTGGTGTTGCTTTCATGCTTGCAGCCACCGCTCGGCAACTACCTTTTGCGGGATTGCCCGGCATTCACCCGCCAGAAATCGGCCTCTTATTGCGCTTTGGCGGTTGGGTAAGCGTTTCGGGCCTTGTCACCCCCTTGCTGACCATCGTCGACCGCTTGGTCATTGGCGCTCAGATCAATGCCGCTGCCGTCACGGCCTATACCGTGCCTTATAACCTCACCCAACGGTTTACCTATCTACCTTTTGCTTTGAGCACTACGCTCTTTCCCCGCTTTGCCCGAGCCGAGGGAAGCGAAACCGAGGAGTTGCTCCATGATGGCATCCGTGCGCTCGTGGCAATTCAGACGCCGCTCATTGTCCTGGGGATTTTGCTGGTCCATCCTTTCTTAACAATTTGGATCGGCCAGGATCTAGCGGCGCGCGCGGCGCCGGTAGCTGTTGTGCTGCTTGTCGGCATTTGGATCAATGCCCCCGCTTTCATCCCCCACAACTGGATGCCCGCCCAAGGCCGGCCGGATCTCATGGCGAAATTTTACCTTATAGAGTTGCTGCCCTCTCTGGCCATTCTGTGGTGGCTAGTTGACTCTCTGGGAATACTTGGCGCGGCCCTCGCTTGGCTGCTTCGCAGTACGGCAGACGCATTTTTTTGTTTTGTCATGACCCGCAGTACCGTCACTTTTCTGCGTGCTATTGTTCCTACTGTTCTTGCCGTTCTCCTAGCCTGCCTGAGCGCGTTCATGCCCATGGCTCTTGGCTGTCTGCTCTTTACTGGAGTGGCCGCAGTCGTTGCTGCTATCCTGGCATCCTGGCGGGCAAGCCCAGAGTCCTTGCGCAGACGTATACCGGCTAGACATCTTATTCCCCATCTCCGCAATCCATCACGATAGACCATGTCCTTTTTACAACAGATCAAAGCATATCTGCGTAACACACCCCTATATCGACCCCTAAAGACCCTTGGGGCATTAGCTGGCTACGGCAGCTATGGCCTCCCGTTTGCCCACACCATTGCCGCGGAACCTTTTCTAGAACGTGCCATGGCCCGCCTCGGCCCACCTTCTCTGGATGGCAAAAATAGTGAGTTCTATAGCTATTTCAGTGAGATATGGGGAGATGGGTACGAGAAGACGCTGTATGATCAATATGCCGCCTACCTGCCATATATCGCTCACCTAAGAAGGGGAGTGTTCTTGGATATCGGCTGCGGTGCAGGAGAATTTGTTGCTTTTCTCCGCGATCACGGGATCCTTGCCGAGGGGATCGACCGGGAAACTCGGGAAGTGGAAAGGGCGCAGGCGCTGGGCCGAGTCGTCCAGCAAGATGATGCCATTTCCTACCTTGGCACTATCGAAAAGTCCTTCACCGGGATCTCCATGCTGGAGGTCATCGAGCATCTGACTCCGGAGGAGATCGACGAACTGATCCCCTTGATCTTTCAACGTCTCGCGCCGGGAGGGGTTTTTTTGGTGGAAACCATCAACATCAAGCATCCTCTCGCCTTCCATGTTTTCTACACTGACCCCACCCATCGACGTCCTCTGTCATCTGACTGGCTGACCTTTTTATTGCAGTGGCACGGCTTCATCAACCTGCAAATCATTTACACGAGTCCCTTGGCAGTTACCTTGGCAGAAAGTCACGATCCGTCACGAGCATATTTCATCTATGCCATTGTAGCCCGAAAGCCCGACGAGCCTGGGGTAACTCCATGAAGCGTCCAGCCGGAGCAACCCTACGCCATTGGTTGTGGTCCCTCCTGTATGACCAGCGTTTGATGGCGTTTGCGCGTAACCTTCTGCGACCTTTCCCCGGCCTGGAGGAAGAGGGACGAGTTCTCGTCTACCGGCTCAAGAAATTCACCAACGAACGCCGTCAAACACCGCTCATGCAATCAGCTCCACCTATTCGAGAAGGCCATACACGCCAACTACTCTTCGACGTCTCCGAATTGGCGTTAAAAGATATCCACACCGGTATCCAGCGTGTGGTGCGCGCTTTACTAGGAGAACTGTTACGTAATCCACCCCCAGGCTTTTGTGTACGAGCGGTACGCGCCGATGCCGATGGTTGTCTTCTTTATGCAGACAAGTTTATGGCCGAATTTCTTAATCAAAAAGTGGTGGAGCCGACTGACGATCCGGTGGAAATTACGGTTGGGGATATTTTTTTCAGCGCTGACCTGTACCTCCACTTCCCTTTCGCCATCTTGCAATCCTTGCGAGCGCAAGGATTGCGCGTGATATTTACCACCTATGATCTTGTAGCCGTCCAACTCGACACTAGCCCCAAGGCCCTGCGCTTGGCCTTCACTGATTGGCTGAAGAACGTTCTGGCCGTTGCTGATGCGGTTGTCTGTGTCTCGCGGTCCGTGGCAGACGACGCGTTCGATTGGCTACGCGCTCATCCGGACCTCCGTCAAACGCCGTTGCCGATTGGCTGGTTCCATCTGGGTGCTGACCTGCAATCGAGCAAACCTACCACAGGCATCAGTAGCTCAGATGAAAATGTTCTTAGGTCAGTCAATTCTCGGCCCACTTTCCTCATGGTCGGCACCATTGAACCCCGCAAAGGTCACGCCCAAGCGCTTGATGCTATGGAGGCGCTCTGGGCACAGGGCGAAGATATCAATCTCGTGATTGTTGGCAAGGAAGGCTGGCGCAGCCATGATCTTGTTCGCAGGTTGCGACGCCATCCAGAGCGCGGCCAGCGTCTTTTCTGGCTGGAAGGGGCCAGTGACGATCTGTTGCTGCGACTCTACGCGCAAAGTACGGCGCTCCTTGCCGCGTCCTTCGCCGAGGGCTTCGGTTTACCGCTGATCGAGGCAGCACACCGTGGTCTACCCATCATTGCCCGCGATATTCCGGTGTTTCGGGAAGTGGCTGGGGATCACGCGTTTTATTTCCCCAACGACACGGATCCGCAACATCTGGCGGATACCATCTTGCACTGGCTGGCATTGCAGGCCGAGGGTAGGACGCCACAGTCTAGAAATATGCCCTACTTAAGCTGGAGGGAGTCCGCAGCACAGCTTGTCGCGCTACTCACCGAAGAGCATGAGCCGTACCGCCTTTGGACGCCGCCCTCCTCATGAACACCCATGTCATTCTGGTAAACTGGAATAGCCTCATTAAAACGCGGCGATGCTTGCGGTCGTTGGAAGACCTGATCGCGGCACCGGCCAAGGTCTGGATGATCGATAATGGCTCTGAGGATGACAGTGCGAGCGAGCTGGCGCGCTATCTGGCGGCATCGCCGCTGTGTGCGGAGCTGGTTTGCACCGGGGTCAACCTGGGTTTCGGTGGCGGCTGTAATGTAGGCATCGAGCGCGCGCTGTCCGAAGGGGCGGATAGCATCTGGCTGCTCAACAATGATGCCGTTGCGGCCAGCGATGCCCTCGCGGCGCTGCAGGCCCGTATGGAGTCCGACCCATCCATCGGCGCAGTTGGTTCAGTCATCTATGATCTGCATAGTCCCAAAAAGATATTGGTATGGGGTGGTGGGCGAGCGATCCTCTGGGCTGGCCTCTCTACCCACTTTTCCCATCCCGCAGCGGAGCAAAAGCTGGATTATCTTACGGGTGCGAGCCTTCTGCTGCGTCGCGAGGCATTGGCAAGGGTTGGGTCTTTTGATTCCAAAAGCTTCTTCATGTACTGGGAAGATACGGACCTCTGCCTGCGACTGCGGGCCGCCGGCTGGAAACTTGCAGTAGCGGACGCCTCCCGCATTTGGCATGAACATTCCTCCAGCCTGGGCAAGACCCACCCCCTCAAAGATTACTACGTTACCCGCTCGGCTGGGGCTTTCCTGAGGAAATACAGCAAAGTTCCCCGTGCGGCGTGGTTTCTGGGGACAAGCGTGCGTGTGGTATCGCGCCTTATCCAGGGACAGACTGCCAACTGGGTCGCCATCCGTGCTGCGTGGTACGGCAAGGATTTTTTGCCTACACAGGCCGGGGACAACTCACCTGGACAGGGCCAATCTCGGAAACGCCCTATCCTCAAGCTGGCCCTGGAGAGTAACACGTTACAGGGGAAACGCGCCGGCATTGGCCACTACACCGAGCAATTGAGCCTCGCGTTACAGGCGCGTCCGGACGTTGAGATGCGCTATTTTAGTTGGCGAGAAAGCTCTGCCGAGGCACCAAAACCGGTGGGTCTGATTCTTCCCAGGCGGCGCCCACGGCAATGGCTCAACAAAATTCCCATGGGGCGCGAAGTCCAGCTTTGGCTTCAGCAATATCAGTTGCAGGCACTAAAAAGCCATTGGCAGCCCGATCTGGTACTCGGTACAAACTATGTCTTACCCAAGAGCAGCATACCGAGCATCGTTGTGGTGCATGATCTTTCCCATTTGCGCTATCCAGAATTTCACCCGCCAGGGCGCGTCCGCTTTCTTGTTAGACACCTCGCTGCAAGTCTTTGGCGGGCAGAAATGGTCGTAACCGATTCACAATTCAGCAAGAGTGAGCTCCTGCACTTTTTCCCAGATTTGGCCGGGAGAGTACGGGTGATCTATCCCGGTATTTCAGAGCGCTTTTGGCAAGCACCCACCGACGAACAGCTCAGGGCATTGTCCGTTGCCCTGAATGGCGAAAGCAGACCATACCTGCTCTTTTTGTCGACACTGGAGCCGCGCAAGAACATCAGCCGACTGCTGCAAGCCTACAGTATGCTGCCTGAGCCACTGCGCCAGGAATATCCCTTGGTCATGGTCGGTCAGATGGGTTGGCAGGAGTCTTCGTTTGCGCCCCTGTTGGAAAAATTGCTGGCAAGGAAGGAAGTCATCATGGCAGGCTACCTGCGTGATGAACTATTACCCGCTCTGTATCATCGTGCTCATGCTTTTCTCTATCCGTCGCTCTATGAAGGTTTTGGTTTACCCCCCGTCGAGGCCATGGCCTGTGGTTGCCCGGTACTGGTCGGCAATGTCGCATCTATGCCCGAAGTCTGTGGACCTGCGGCCTGCTACTGCGATCCTCTAGAAATCGAATCCATTACACAAGGAATTCAGTCTGTGCTCAACGATACGGGAGGTGATGCGCGTCGGGAACTTAGGCGTGATTTAGCACAACGATACACTTGGGATGATGCTGTAGAAAATTTTTGGTCAATATTCCCTTAGGCCATCTGCGATATTTCAATCAGCATCTTATGAGTTGTCGTGATGTTAGAAGCCGCCAAATTAGAGCCGTTTGAAGGTCGCTATAATAGGCATAGATCGCGTTCTGGAAACGGACCACAACTGGCGGAAGATGAAGTTTATCCCACTGTTGATTTGGCTGGCTATTCCTGGTCGCTAATCTTGGTAACCGCATCTTTCAGGAGCGGCGCGCTCGCTGACTCAGTCTGTTATGGCTAAGAACATGATCTTTCATCAACTGCAAAACGCTAGAGAGATTGGTCGAAACAATTGGTTGACACATGCCTGTGGATATCTCAGAATGCCTACGTGAGTACCGGATCGGTAAATGTAATCAGGGTAACCGACTTTTTATGTGAGGCAATGTCTTCGACTGCCGCTGTCCCAGCTGTCGCTGGTGACAGGGCTTAATATCTGACGATAGTTGATCAGCGAAAGTAGATAGCGACGGCTTTCTTTCTGCAGTAATGCCGAGTCTCATTGGCTTCGGAACTGAGGTGTGACTATGGGTGTTAATTTAAAACATTCTATCTATCATGTAATTCGCTCAATTTATCGAGCATTGCCGATCAGTTTGGAAGCGAAATCCGCCATGAAGGCGAAAGTCATGCCTTTCTTTCGGCCCCTGTCTGGCACATCGCATGAAGGGAAAAGCAACAACTATAATCTTTCGTTCTCTAAGTATCAAAAGTTTCCAGAGAAAGATGCCGCTCGGCGTTATTACCGATCCGCTCTTCTGAAGTTTTTGGAGGAGTCGGACCAGAAAATTACTCTTCCTTCATCCACAAATCCTAATCTTAGCGTGGTTATTGTTCTTTATAATCAAGCAGAACTTACCTTGGCCTGCTTGAAGAGCCTGGAAGAGCACCTTCCACAGCAGAGTGAAGTCATACTGATCGATAATGCTTCCTCGGATGAAACAGGTCTACTTTTGCAGCGCGTGTATGGCGCGATTGTTATCCAGAATGGTGAGAACTTACACTTTTTACGTGCTTGCAATCAGGTTCTCGATCTGGTCAAAGGCGAGTATCTTCTTCTTCTTAATAATGATGCTCAGATACTCTCAGGTACGGTAGAAAAAGCCATTACAGTACTTTCAGAAAATAGGCACGCCGGTGCCGTCGGTGGCAGAATTATAAATCTTGATGGAGCGTTGCAAGAAGCTGGCAGTATTATTTGGAGGGATGGGAGTTGCTATGGCTATGGAAGGGGAGACCATCCAGATCGACCTGAATATCGTTTCCGCCGTTCGGTGGATTATTGCTCCGGTGCCTTCCTGTTAACCCGTACCGCTCTCTTTCAAAAATCCGGTGGATTTGATGAGGCCTTTTCGCCAGCCTATTATGAGGAAACAGACTATTGCGTGAGGCTCTGGGAAGGGGGCTATCCGATCCTCTATGATCCGGACGTAGTTCTTTACCATTTTGAATTTGGTAGTGGCAGTAGCGAGCACGCTAATGCGCTGATGGAAAACCACAAAGATATTTTTGTACAGCGGCATACAGACTATCTGCGGGGACAATTGTTACCCGATTCTATGAACATTCTGTTTGCACGCAGTCATTCACTCCAACCCCGTATCCTATATGTTGACGATCGGATACCACGCCCTCGCTACGGATCCGGGTTTCCTCGCGCCTGCCGGATTGTGCATGAACTCTGTAAACAGGCATTGGTTACGATTTATTGCACTAATCACGCTCAGGAAAGTTGGGAAGAGATCTATGCCGATATCCCAAAAGACATTGAGGTGATGCGCGGGTGGGATGCTTCTGGGCTATCCTCTTTTCTGCGCGAACGCGCTGAATATTACGACATAATTTGGGTTTCGCGTCCTCACAACATGGCCCATATCTCTCGTCTGCAAAAGGCTGACCTTATCAGGCACAAAACCCGTATCATCTATGATGCGGAGGCTCTGATCAGCTTTCGTGAGCAGGAACGCGCGATCTTGCAAAACGGGAAAGCTGGTATCACGGAGCAAGAGGAAATGAGGTTGGCAGCAGCCGCTGACTTGGTACTGGCGGTTTCGGCCACAGAGGCAGACCTCTTTCGCGGTGGAGGCGTGGCAGAGTGTATGGTGCTGGGCCACTCTATGGAAGTGGAGCCTACCCCCGCGAGCTTTTCTGAGAGATCAGGTTTTTTGTTTGTCGGTGCTCTACCCAGTCTCGATTGCCCAAATGGAGATAGTCTTCTGTGGTTCAGTAAAACCGTGTGGCCCCTGATCCGACAGTCCCTAGGCCATGCTGCGCGCCTCGACATCGTGGGCTATATGCCCAATCCTGAGCTATTCACTAAAGTGCTTGCACAAGAAGGCATTCATCTCATAGGAAGCGTCCAAGATTTGACGTCGTATTACAACGCATCGAGGGTAGTGATCATTCCTACGCGTTTTGCCGCAGGCATCCCCATGAAGGCCCATGACGCTGCTGCAGCCGGTGTACCCTTTGTGACCTCAGAATTGATTGCCTCCCAACTGGGGTGGGAGCACGGTAAGGAGCTCTTGCAGGCTCCTTTAGATGCGGAAGCATTTGCGGCTTCCTGCGTTCGTCTTTATCAGGATGAAGCACTCTGGAACATGTTACGCAACAACGCCTTGCAAGCTGTCATTCGCGATACCGATGCCGGGGAATTTCGCAGCACCATAGAGATCGCGTTACAACGCTTTACGCGTGCGACTGCCGAATCCACGTAAGTGTTCGGGTGAGCCCTTCCTGCATACCTACCTCCGGCTTCCAGCCAAACGCCTCCTGAATACGCGTCTTATCGAGTACGCAGATGGGTACATCGAAGCCCCGCGAGGACTGCATATTCTGGACCATCGTGGGCACCGATTCTGATGCATCGTGGGCGGTCATTCTGATCGATCGTGGGCACTGATTCTGGTGTGATCGTGGGCACTTTTGCGGGTTTTTCAGAATCAGTGCCCACGATTCCAGAATCTGTTCGGATTTACCCTCTGGCGAATTGAAATCTTTCTGGTCATTCATTGGCTTAGCAAGCATTCTTGGCTCTTTTACAGGAGATCGAGGATGCCTACACCGAGGATGACGATGAAAGCGATTTACGAAGTGCTCCGTTTACACGCCGCAGGGTTCAGCCAGCGGCAAATTGCCCGATCTTGTGGGCTCTCCAAGGGAGTCGTCGGGAAGTATTTACAGAAAGCCGAACAGGCAGGTATCTCTTGGCCTCTGCCAGAGGGGCAAGAAGTAGCCCTGGAAGCGGCATGGTTCTCCAGTCCCTCACGGCACACCGTCTCTGGCAAGGTGCAGCCGGATTTTGCCCGGATCCATGCCGAGCTGCGGCGCAAAGGCGTGACCCTGCAGTTGCTCTGGGAGGAATATTCCGCCGCGTACCCGCAAGAAGCGGTGTATCAGTATGCCCAGTTCTGCGTCCTGTACCGACGCTGGCGGGCGGGGCTCAAACGCAGCATGTGGCAAAACCACAAGGCTGGTGAGAAGCTGTTCATCGACTACGCTGGTCCCATCGTGCCGGTGGTTGATCCCCAGACCGGGGAGATCCGCCCGGCGCAGATCTTCGTCGCGGTGTTGGGTGCCTCCAACTACACCTATTGCGAGGCTACCTGGACCCAGAGTCTGCCGGATTTCCTCGGCGCGCATGTACGCGCCCTGGAGTTCTTTGGCGGGGCACCGCGTCTGTTCGTGCCAGATAATTTGAAGGCGGCGGTAACCAAGGCCTCGCGCTACGAGCCCGAAATCCATCGAAGTTATCAGGATCTCGCCCGGCATTATGCTGCGGTGGTACTGCCCACCCGCCCTTATAAACCGAAAGACAAGGCCAAGGTCGAGGTCGGGGTGCAAGTGGTGGAGCGCTGGATTCTGGCGCGCCTGCGCCACTTCCAGTTCTTCTCGCTAGCGGAACTGAATCAGACTCTCCACAGCCTACTGGAAGACCTGAACGGACGCCCCTTCAAACAGCTACCAGGCTGCCGCCGCAGCGCTTTTGCGGAGTTGGACGCTCCTGCCCTGCAGCCACTACCAGAACAGCCCTACGAGTATGCTGACTGGAAGTCCGCCAAAGTCAGTATCGATTACCATGTTGCCTACCAAGGACGCTTCTACTCCGTACCGCATCGCCTCGTCGGACAGCGGGTGGAGCTACGCATCAGCGCGCAAACCGTGGAGATCTTCCAGGGGCAACAGCGCGTCGCTTGCCATCTGCGTGAGGGCGTCCAGGCGCGCTACAGCACCTTGACCGAACACATGCCCAAGGCTCACCAGCGGCACCTGGAATGGAGTCCGGGGCGCCTGTTGCATTGGGGGCTCTCCATCGGTCCATCGACTCGGGACGTGGTGCGCTGGCAACTGGAGAACAAGCCCCATCCGGAGCAGGGATATCGCTCCTGTCTCGGCCTACTCCATCTCTGTCGCCGCTACGGGAAGGAGCGTCTGGAACACGCCTGTCACCGTGCTCTACGCCACGGCTCCCCCACGACCCGCAGTGTCCGCTCCATCCTGGAGCGGGGACTGGACCACAGCCCACACGATCCCGTTCCTGCCAAACCGTTACCGCAGCACGGCAATATCCGCGGCCCTCGCTACTATCACTAAACCGGAGTCTTCCCATGTCTTTGCAACCGACCATTCAGACCTTACAGCAACTCAACCTACACGCCATGGCAGAGGCCCTGGCCGAGCAGTCCACCTCGCCGCAACTGCAAGAACTTCCCTTCGTAGATCGCCTGGCACTGCTTCTCGACCGAGAACTCTGTGCGCGCGACAACCGCCGGCGAAAGCGCCTGTTGCAGCTGGCCAAACTCAAGGTACATGCCGCCGTCGAAGACCTCGATCATCGCGCCTCCCGTGGTCTGGACCGTACCAAAATGGCGGCCTTGATACAGTGTGACTGGATACGGCGAGGACAAAACCTGCTGATCACCGGTGCCACCGGTACCGGCAAGACCTGGATTGCCTGCGCCCTGGGGCACCAGGCCTGCCGTCAGGGCCTGAGTGTGCGCTACTTCCGTTTGCCGCGCTTACTGGAAGAGCTTCATATCCGTCACGGTGACGGCAGTTTCGGCCGCTTTCTCACGACTCTTGCCAAGGTGCACCTGTTGCTCCTGGACGATTGGGGCCTCGCCCCGATGAACAGCGAGGATGCCCGGGATCTGCTGGAAATCCTTGATGATCGCGTCGCCCAGCAGGCCACCCTAATCACCAGCCAATTGCCGGTCTCGCATTGGCATGAAATCCTCGGAGAACCCACCGTCGCCGATGCCGTCCTCGACCGTCTGCTGCACAGTGCCCACCGCCTGGAGCTCAAAGGCGAATCGATGCGCCGCCAACGGGTACAGACCGGCGATGGAGAGGCAGGATCATGAGTAAATTTACCGTTTACATGGTAAAGGTAAATGAAGAAATTTACACCGATGATCGGCCACCACGGCCGGGTGCTCATGACGCCACTGATTTGACCGATCGTGGGCACCTATGCCTAGAATTTACGTGACCAGAAAGTTCGCTGATTGGGGGTGCCCACGATCAGCAGAATCACCGCCCATGATCAACAGAATACGCAAGGACAGACATATCCGTTGCACTGGCCGACTAATCAGTCTCAATTCCACTAAAACATTCAGACGACTTGCCTGATTTGTTTCAATATAAGGAAGTTCGCCGAGCTTTTCGAAGAGCACCTCAGGCATGAATGGCGCAGGTTACTACTGGTGATGAAGAACAGTTAAGTCGGTTGACGATACCGTTTCTCTCCGATCACCATCTTCAACCGCTGCGTCCACTATACCCTTTGCGCGCGATAAGAAAAACGCAAGGTGATACGCGTCATCGAGCGTTTTCTGCAAAATTGGGTTTTGTGGAATATGCCCAGTCTGCCATGCATTCGCGAGCCGATCCATCTTGTGTACCCAACTTAGGTGCGCTTTATAGTTGAATTTATAACGATCCCATGCAGCCACTGCTGTATCGATTTCGCAGTATGAACGAACTTCTGGCACGTTGTGCAGCCTGGAAAAACGATACTGAGAAAGTCCCTGTCTATGTGAACGCTCGCAAAATTCGTCGAACGTTAAGCCGCGGAACATCACTGATTGAGCTCGGGGTTCATAAATTACCGTCAAGCCATGACGCGCTAGCCTCCAACCCAGTTCTATGTCCTCACAGCCGAAACGGAAGGCCGGATGGAACACCCCATGGCGGACTAGAAAACTGCGCTTGCACGAACTACGTCCGCCCCAAAATGCCGTGTAATCCAAAACTTGCCCGGGCTTCATCCAGCCGTAAGAGAACAGCTGGCTTCCAATCTGCGTTACATGATGCATGACGGGCAGAGCTGCTATTTCGGAAGAAATAGACGTATAACCGAGGACTGCAATTGCCGGATCGGGATTCGCAAGATGCGTTGCAAGGTGGGCAAGAAACAGGTCTGGTCCCGCTTCGTCATCATCGTCAAGAAATATGACGATCGGTGCGCGCGCAGCGAATACGCCGAGATTCTTTGCCGCGGCTAGACCTGCATGATTCTGACGTAAGACACGCAGCGGAAGCTGGCTCTGCCAGTCAGCGAGAATTTTTGGCGTTGAGTCTATCGAACCGTCGTCAATAGCGACGATCTCAAACCGTGAAGCATTCATCCGTTGTTCGGATAAGGCTTGCAGTACACGCGGTAGAAAATGGGCTCGATTACGAGTCGTCAGTATTGCAGAGATCTCTGGCTTCATGATGAATAGGCTTCCAGCACGGTGAATGCGTCGTCAAACGTAAGATGTTCATGGCCGGCTAATCTCCAAAACATCTCTTGCAGAGCATCCGAACTATCGTACAGGTTGGCCGGCGGACGCAAACGATGAGCCACTGGTGCTGCGTCAACTATACCCATACGCATTTCCGCAGACTCAAGATGCTTAGGCCAGATAAGATCAAGTCCCCAACCCATTCCAGCGCTTTCCGAGAAAGGTAGCAGCAGATGCATTGCATCGCGTCGTATGCACACGAGTGGCCCAATTTCTACGAATCGGGTTCTTCGTGCTCGGAGTCCCGGCATAAGTTGCACGATTGGATGATCAGTGTAACTGTCAACGGTGCGGGCCGGCTGCGACACCGCAAAATCGTATTTTTCTGACAATCCAATAATTATATCAAGAAAACCTTCCTCTACCTCGATATCGTCGTCGCATAGAAGTAGCCAGTCAAAATTTGTGGCGTCCTTCGTTACGAGATTGATAGCCATGAACTTTGGAAGAGGATCTGTCAAAATCATCTCCGTTGAGGGAAGATCGCAAATACCACGTCCGCTTGGCGTCAATGCTATCCAGCGCTGTACTATAGTATGCTGACTACTCCTACTTAGTTCATGGATAAGACTCTTTGCCAAATTCTTTCGATCTGCCATGTAAACACCGGCGACCAGTATATTAGCCATCTAAAAGTTCTCCAAAGTGATCTCGAATCGCGTCTACTGAATAATTGTTCCTAATATATTCGTAACCTGATGTAGATAAAGATGACCATAGTTTATCATCTCTATACAACCTCAGGACCTGCTCGACGAACTCATCCTCATCCCTACCGACGAGCAGGTGGACTTCGTTTTGCAACCCCATGCCCTCGGCACCAATTGGCGTTGCAACTACAGGAAGGCCATAAGCTAGACTCTGTCCAACTTTTCCTTTCATTCCAGCACCAAAGCGTAGTGGCGCGACGAAAACCCGATGGCGGAAATACATCTGCTCTAGATCTTCTACAAAACCCACTACCTCAACTCCAGGTTGCTGTGACAATGCCAAAATATCATCGCCTGCATTTGAGCCTGCAATGCTGAAGAAAAGATCTGGTATTTCCATTCTAAGCCGCGGGAAAATGTTTTTCACGAACCATATGACAGCGTCGGTGTTTGGTTTATGCCAAAAACCGCCAACAAAAAAAACTCCGCTCCGACCAGCCTGATCATGTAGTGGGTATGGTGGAACAGTAAAAATGTTTGGAAGAACCTCAACGACTGCGTCCGGAGCAAGAGCAATTAGTTCTTTTTTTTCATCATGGGTGACTGCAAGGGTAATGTCGGCCGCAATCGCACACGCGATCTCGATGTTACGCGTTTCTTCTGCTTGTTTCAGAATGTTCGGATCATTGTGCAACGCAGCCTCGCGCGTTAAGCGGATACTGTGGAAATCGACCATGTCATAGATAAGGCGCGTTCCCGGGCAATAGCTAAGGACTACGGGGATAAATCTAACTGCAATTCCCGGAAATGAAAGAAATGCCAAGCGAATTTGTCGACCGTAATCCTCGAGATAACAGTCGATCTCATCGGTCCCATATAATATCTTGACCGTTCCCGCATGGTACAATGCTTCCTCGTAGCGTGCTCGCCCTTCCGGGGTGGCTAGCACGCCTGGCTGTTCATTAAGGCCCGCGAATGACCCGAATACAATACTCCACCCCGCATCGCTCATCATGTCAATTATTGTTTTGAGACGGAGACCGCCACTAGCCTGATCAAAAAGTGGCAAAATGTCCGCGATCACCAAGATTATCCCTCGTTTTACGCCTACAGTTGGCTGGCTATCATCCTGTTGGAGCGATGGCAACGTTTCAGAGGCTCGAAAGTTCATGTCGTTGCTGTCCGTCAAAAGAGGGTGCGCAACTGCTCCTTGGGCTGCTTGCAGTCCTGTTGCGCTGGTGGCGTGTTCAGCCGGAGACGGACGGCGGCGAGTGGCTAAGCGCTGTCCAAGCTTTAAGGTCAGTGTCCACCAAGTGACCTTCGCCACGCCTCGGACAACTCGCCTCATCCCTGTTGGCAAATGAGGTGTCAAAAGACGAATCGGCAAGGTTGACTTCCATACAGTTGACGAGAGGATAGTTTGCAACTCTCCGGCCAGCAGGTGCTTTTCATGTAAGGTGGCATTTCGCTCGGCTTCCATTTCAGAATAGCGTTCCTGTTCTTTCTGGAGAGCTGACTGCAGTTCTGTCACTCGGCGCTCAAGATCGTTATCCCGCGCCGTAAGAATTTGTGCGCGCTGCTCAGCAGACTGCTTGTCTATCTGTTCTTTCTGGAGAGCTGACTGCAGTTCTGCTAGTTCTTGCTCCGGATAGCTAATCTCCGTTCTAGTGTAAGGAAATACGGTCTGGTTGTCGTCTTTGCCAGAAGCGCGCGCTACAGTTTCCAACCTTGGAATAACGGACTGGCCGGCTGCGTACGCTCCGACTAGGGCTCGATAGTCTGTCTGCTCTTCTGAAAACGCTGCTAGTCGGTGGCGACGATGGAGGATCAATACGTTGGTGATAAAATTTTCAGGATGGACCCGCGCTAGAGACAGTTTTGCCCTGTTAAAATTTTGCGCCAAAAAGTCTGCCGCTTCCGAGCCATCTTTTACAAAGAGAAGCGTATTTTGCGCATACCACCAATCAACATCAGGATGATTCCATATTTCGTCTCGCAAGAAGTCGAAGCAGGAATAACCGCGAGCGCGAAAAAGCATAGCCCAGAATTCAGGCCACTGTTCATTTATATGCCCCGTTCCATACTGATAAGGCACAGCTGCGGAGAATAAGACCGTGTCTGCCGTTTTCGTGAGATCGTCGACGAGCGCGCTTGAGCGCTCAAATGGGATGTGTTCCGCCACTTCTAGGCAAATACACAGATCAAATATACGTTCGGCATCTCTGTTGAGAACACTTCGAAAAGACTCCGTTGCGAGATCGGCTGCTCGAAAATATAGTGGACTGATCTGCAACATAGAACGGTCCACATAATCTCCGTCGATTCCAATTATATATTCCACGCCGAGATTTGAGGCTGCGCGTAACCAAGTCCCAACGCCGCAACCGATATCGATAACTTGCTTTGGGTGCAGAAATTTAAATAGGCGATCCAAGACTACGTAAGCCGAACTAAAACTACGCTCCTGTTGAGCGATATAGAAAGATTGATCATACATTGTTGGATTATTTGTTGCGGTGGTCACTGATTCTGCACCTTCTTTGTGAAGTAAATTCAACGTTACAGCGTTTCTTCATTTCAGGCTCCATTACTATCAATTTAACTGACCTGTCCATCACTACTTTAGTAGGGCGATAAAACCAGCCCAGTACCTGTTTTTCTCGAAAAACGCGGCCTGAAGGCAGTTCTGGACGACTTTTGTGCGGTTTTTCTGGTCAATCTGCCCGGTTTCCCGAACTCTGGACGCAGCACCCCCGTCACGCCACCCCCAGTCGTGCCATACGCACCAGATTGTAGGCGGTGGACACCAGGGTGAAGTGCAGCCCCACCCGTTCCAATCCACGAAATCGCGTTTTGCGCATCCCGCCCACGGTCTTCATCCACCCAAAGATCGACTCGATCCGCTTGCGTACACGAAGGCTGATGCTGTACCCGACATGACGGGTAGTGCGGCCATCTACCGCGGATCCCTTGCGCTTACGGACCACGTGCGGGGTGACATTCCGATCACGAAGGTCCTGGACGAAGCCATGACGATCGTAGCCCTTATCGGCGCCCAGGGTGATCCGTTGGCTTCCACCCAGCTCATCCATGAGCTGTAACGCAGCATCCACCTCTGCCGTCCCATCCGCCGTGGTGACCTGTTCTCCCACGATCAGGCCCTGTCGGTTATCCATGAGCACATGCCCCAGATACGCCAACCGCGAGGCATCCCCCGGTGCCTTCTTGTAGAGACGGCAATCGGGGTCCGTGATGGAAGCGTGGGTATCATTACTGCGCTTCTGCCCACGGAAATCCGAGCCGTCGCCCTGCCGATCCTCGGGGTCTTTGGGCTGAAAGGACTTTTGTGAGGCCCAAGCCTCCAGCAAGGTGCCATCCACAGAAAAGTGCTCCTCGGAGAGTAGCCCCTGTTTCCTCGCTTGTTCCACGACCGTCTGGAAAAAGCGCTGCACGGTTCCATTGTCCAACAAGCGATCCCGGTTCTTGGTGAACACCGTGGGCACCCAAATCGAATCATCCATACCCAAGCCCACAAACCAGCGGAACAAGAGATTGTACTCCAGCTGTTCGATGAGCTGCCGCTCGGAACGTACGCTATAAAAGACCTGCAACAGCAAAGCACGAAGCAGGTGCTCTGGGGGAATCGAGGGGCGCCCCAGGTCTGAGTAGATCTGGTTGAAATGTCCGTCGGGCTCTGCCAAGGACCGATCTACGATCACCCGAATAGCACGTAGGGGATGATCCTTCGGCACTCGCTCCTCGGGGGACAGATAACTGAACATCGCACCCGTCTCTACCTTGGCTCCACGCATGATCGAATCCCCCGTGCCTATTCCGCCAATTATACCATAGAGTTTTTCAGCAGCCTTCTAAGGTGAAGTGTAGCCCCACCCGTTCCAATCCACGAAATCGGATTTTGCGCATCCCGCCCACGGTTTTCATCCACCCAAAGATCGACTCGATCCGCTTGCGTACACGAATGCTGATGCTGTACCTGACATGACGGGTCGTGCGACCATCTACCGCGGATCCCCTGCACTTACGGGACACGTGCGGGGTGAAATTCCGATCCCGCCATTTGATGACCGTTTTCGCTCGCGTCTGGCAGTTCGCCGCAACTTCTTGCACTCGCGCGCCATCCAAATATCCAAGAACCCTTCTGGCTCGTTCCACTGTTCGCGCCGCCTCCATCCTGCTGGCTGCGCGCCGTTCCAGTTCCGCTCGCACTTCCGTTGAGCTCGTAATCTTCGGGGCTACTCTTGGCACATCGCCAAGAGTATTTAATAACGCTAAACGATGCAACTAAGCACTAGCATCTATCTGCTGTGAACAACTTTGGTCTGGCGAGCACTGGTCACTCCTCTGAAGCCTGAACCGCCCCGGGTTTGGTGGAGGCTCCAACCTTTGAGAGAATTGGAGCCATGAATAAGTCCAAGCGGTTTTCGTTTGAAGTTCGCGAGCGCGCTGTTCGCCTGGTACAAGAACATCGCGGTGAATATCCTTCCCTGTGGGCCGCTGTCGAATCTATAGCCCCCAAGATTGGCTGTGTGCCGTCCACCCTACTGGCCTGGGTGAAGCGGGCAGAAATAGATGCCGGTCAACGTTCCGGCATGAGCACTGCGGAAGCCCAGCGCATCAAGGAACTGGAACGTGAGGTCAAGGAACTACAGCGCGCGAATGAAATTCTGAAGCTGGCCAGCGCGTTTTTCGCCCAGGCGGAGCTCGACCGCCGTTTGAAGCATTGAGGCGTTTCACCGATCAATACCGGGACCGCTTTGGGGTCGAGCCGATCTGCCGAGTCTTGCAGATTGCCTCATCGGGTTACCGGCGTCATGCGGCACAACAGCGGAACCAGACGTTGCGCAGTGCCCGAGCGCAGCGGGACGCGGTGCTCTTGCTGGAGATTCAGCGGATCTGGCAGGCGCATCTGCAGGTCTACGGTGCGGATAAGGTCTGGAAGCAGATGAATCGCGAGGGGATACCGATAGCACGTTGTACCGTAGAGCGCCTGATGCGGCATCTGGGCATACAGGGGGTAGTCCGCGGCAAACGGATCCGCACCACGGTTCCAGATACCCAGGTGCCCTGCCCACGAGACCGGGTCCACCGGGTTTTTCGGGCGGAGCGGCCTGACCAGCTCTGGGTGTCGGATTTCACCTACGTTTCCACTTGGCAGGGTTGGCTCTATGTCGCTTTTGTGATCGATGTTTTTGCGCGTCGGATTGTGGGATGGCAGGTCAGCTCTACCATGCATACGGACTTCGTGCTGGATGCCTTGGAACAAGCGCTACACGCCCGACAACCGCAGCGGGACCAATCCCTGATTCACCACAGCGACCGTGGTTCGCAATATGTCAGCATCCGCTATACAGAACGGCTTGCCGAGGCTGGCATTGAACCCTCTGTGGGGAGCAAGGGAGATAGCTACGACAACGCCCTGGCAGAAACCATCAATGGACTGTACAAGGCCGAACTGATCCATCGTCGTGCGCCCTGGAAAACCAAAGCGTCCCTGGAACTGGCCACCCTGGAATGGGTGCATTGGTTTAACCATCACCGACTTCTGGAACCCTTGGGATATATCCCTCCGGCAGAAGCTGAGGCACAATATTACCAGCAACTCGAACGTCAGGCCGGTAAAGCGGCATGACTTACGTTAATCAGCCTCTACAATACCCGGGGCGGTTCAATTCTTCCTTCTTCTACCACCCGGCCATGATCTAACCGTACATAGATATCACAGAATTGGTTGACTTGCTCCGGGGTGTGAGAGACGAGAATCAGGGTCATACCCTGAGCGCGGAGCTCGGCAATTTTTGCATGACATTTGTCCTGAAAGGACTGGTCGCCAACAGCCAAGATTTCGTCGGCCAACAAGATGTCGGGCTGCAGATGTACAGCAACGGCAAAGCCTAAGCGCATCTGCATACCGGAAGAGTAGTTTTTAAGAGGGGTGTCGATAAAGTGCTCGAGCTCGGAGAACTCAATGATATCCTTTGCACGCGCTTTAATATCTCTGTTGCGGAACCCGTATAAGCTGGCATTGAGAAAGATGTTTTCGTAGCCGCTAAGTTCACTGTTAAATCCCACACCCAATTGTATGAGAGGGGCAATGCGACCGTGGGTAGTCACTCGGCCTCCACTAGGTTCTAAGATGCCCGCGATGATCTGGAGCAGAGTGCTCTTGCCGGAGCCGTTGTGTCCCAGCAGCCCAAGGGCTTCCCCTTGCTCAACGCGTAAATTGATGTCATCCAGAGCAAGAAAATGTTCACGGTGCTCACGCTTGCTCTGATGAAACAGGGCGACGAAGCGAGTCTTCAGGCCCATGGCGCGATTGTGCCGAAGGATGAACTCCTTGCGGAGGTGCTCGACGAGAACGGCGGGAGGCATCAGAGGTCTTCTACCAAATGCTTTGCCTTGCGGCGGAATAGCGTCATGCCAACGGCGAGCGTGGCGATGGTCCAGACAAGAGAGATGAAGACATGACTCAGCGCTGGCAAAGTGCCGGCGTAGAGCAAAGCGTGAAAGAGGTCCATGAACTGAGTGAGTGGATTGAGAGAAATGATCGCGCGTGTTGAGGGCTTCAAAACGTTAATGTCGTAGGCAATGGGGGTGCACCAGAACCCAAACATCAGGGCTATCTCAACCAAGTGCTTGAGATCACGAAGTTCGACCTGCAATACCGAGAACGTAAGTACTATGCCCCAAATGAAGGCGAGGTACAGCCCGAGCGCCAGCGGGTAGAGCAGCAAACCCCAGTGATAGACGCCACCTAGAAATGGATAGAGCACTGCGAGAATTAAAATGGCGATGATCCACAGGACGATTGTGAATAGCAGGCTAGCGGTCGGCACGAGAATGCGTGGAAAGTAAATCTTTTGGATCAGTCCGGAGGCGCCTGTGAGGCTTTCACAACCTTGGCTCACAGCCTGAGCAAAGAGATTGTAGTGTAGGATTCCAATAACAAGATAGAGGATGTAGTTGGGCAAATCGCTGCGAAATATGTGCGTAAAGACGAAATCATAGAGCAAGATGAGTGCGAGTGGATTGCCCAGAGACCAAAGAAATCCAAATGCCGCGCCTTGGTAGCGAACCTTGAGATCCTTAATAACCAAATTCCGTACTAGATCCCGGTACTGCCAGTAACGGGCTAGGCCGGTGGTGGGGAGGTGGGGCAGAGATTGAGCGCTGGTCTCCATGGGCGGTGATTCTGCGTGCTGAAGGGGGGGGCGGTCAATAGTGAGATGCAGCCGTGTAGTGTTGCCTCGGCTGCGAGGTGCTTTGCAGAGGTGGCGGCGGCAGCTATCGGAGTGGGAGCAATTGTGCATATATAATGGTGAGTATGCAGCCCTTGGTTAAGAGAATAGAGTGCGACGAGTAGCCATTGTTCACGATTGGCTGGTGACCTATGCGGGCGCTGAGCGGGTGCTGGAGCAGATGCTTGCCTGCTATCCCGATGCCGATCTTTTCAGCCTGGTGGATTTCTTTCCCGCCGGAAAGCGGGAGTTCATCCTGGAAAAGAGTGTTGCCACTTCCTTCATTCAGCACTTGCCTAGGGCGCGAAAAAAATACCGAAGTTACCTTCCCCTCATGCCTTTGGCCGTCGAACAGTTCGATCTTTCGGGCTATGACCTGGTCATCAGCAGCAGTCACGCGGTAGCCAAGGGAGTACTGACCGGGCCAGATCAACTGCATCTTTGTATGTGCTACTCCCCTGTGCGGTATGCTTGGGACTTGCAGCATCAGTACTTGCGCGAGGCGGGGCTGATCAAGGGCGTCCGCGGGTGGTCGGCGAGGCTGATCCTGCATTATGTCCGCCTCTGGGATACCCGCACGGCCAATGGCGTAGACCAATTCATCGCGATCTCTCAATATGTTGCACGAAGGATTCAGAAAGCTTATCGACGGGATTCCGTTGTTATCTATCCTCCCGTGGACATTGCAAGGCTCACATTGCGCGCGGACAAAGAGAATTTTTATGTCACCGCGTCCCGAATGGTCCCCTACAAGCGGATGGATCTCATTGTGGAGGCCTTTGCATCGATGCCGGAGAAGCGTCTGATGGTTATCGGCGATGGTCCTGACCTTGCAAAAATTCGCGCAAAGGCCAGGCCCAACGTACAATTTCTGGGATTTGCCGACCAGGATTCATTGCTGGATCACCTGCAGCGGGCACGGGCCTTCGTTTTCGCAGCGGAGGAGGATTTCGGCATCGCCCCCCTGGAGGCCCAGGCCTGCGGCACGCCGGTCATCGCCTATGGGAAGGGCGGGGCGCGGGAGACCATCATTCCCTTGTCGGACGCGGACTGCACGGAGTCGTCCCCTGCGCCCACTGGAGTCTTTTTCCACGAGCAGTCTGTGGCTGCCATTGTGGGTGCTGTGGAACACTTTGAGGCAAAGGCAAGCGTCATCACCCCGGAAGCCTGCCGGCAGAACGCCCTGCGCTTTGCACCGGAACGGTTTCGGGCGGAGTTTACCGCCTTTGTAGAACGGGAGTGGAGCAATTTCCAACAGAATCTATGAGGCCGAATCGGCTAGCTGCAAGGCCGCCGGCAAATATATTGCGGTCAAACAGAAAACGACCTACAGTATTTGTTGAAGTTTTCAACAATGGTGTCCCTAAAGTGGCTACTTTCCGTAAGGAAAACAAAGGCGCCATCATCGCTGCCTTGATGCGGGAGGCGGTGGATCGTGCGCAGCGTAAGGATCGCGCGCGGCAAGCGGCTGCCCGCATTTTGGAGCGTCGCAAATCCGCGCCAGTGGTGAGTACGGCCGAGTGCCGGGCAGCGAGGGAAAGTGACCGCCCGTGAACTGGGTCATCGATGCCAGTGTCGCACTGAAGTGGTTTTTGCGTTTTCGGGCGGGGGAAGACCACTCCCGACGATACGGGCATCATCTTTTTGAAACCTTGTACCATGCGCTGGCTTTGCTGCATCCCGAAGCGGTGCTGGTAACTGCCGACCGACGGTATTTTGTGAAGGCGCAAAGAGAAGGAAGCATCATGTTATCAGAGAATTTTACCGCGTAATGAAAAGGCCCACGCTCTCCTCACCCACCCGGACACTCTGGCTGGCGCTCCTTCCTCTGCTGGCCTATTTTTTTGGCTGGTACTACAACGGCTCGTTAATCCCGTTGCTCGCTATCAGTAGCATCCTGCTGCTACTCTTTGCGACGGTGGCCGTCTGGCCCCGGCTGCGCGAGGGGCTGCCCTGGCCGAGGGGTTACCTGCCGGTGTTCATGATGCTGTGGTTGCTGTGGTTCTGGCTGACCCTGTTCTGGAGCCATGTGCCCTATAGTAGCTGGTTCTACTTCTGGACTCTGGGATCGGTGCCGCTGGGCTTTCTGGCTTGGGCGATGATGTCGGAATCCGACGTTCGGGCGGTGTGGCCGTGGTTCTGGCGTGGCATTCTGCTCGGCACCTGGGCTTTGATTGCCATTGCATTTCTGGAATATTTTCAGGGTATTGCTACCAATCAGCCGCTGGGAAACATCCGGGTTCAGGGTCCGCTCATGGACACCAATAGCTTTGCCGCCTGGATGAACCTGTTTTGGTTTGTATTGCTTGGGCGCTTTCTATACCTGGATGGGCAGCGAAACGTCGCATTTCGCAGTACCAAAGTTGATTTTGGCCTCCTTTTTTATCTGGTTACGCTCCTCTTCACCACTTTCGCGTTCTGGGCAACCTACAGCCGGGGAGGTGCCCTTGCTTGGATTTGTACGTTTGTTGTTGCCCTTGTTGTGTTCCGCAAGACACCAAAATTTGGTCGCGCCATTGCCCTGATTCTGGCCATTGAAGTCGCCACCTACGCCATTTTTGGATATCTGCACCATTACGACATGCTCGGGCATCTGGCACCTGGTTATGTGGCATCCAATATCGACACGGTTTCCCGTGGCCTGATGTGGATCGCGACTTGGCATATCTTTCTGAGCCATCCCTACCTGGGTACCGGGCTAGGCAGTTATTTCCTGTTCTATCCCGCCTACCGTTTGCCCGGCGAGCTGGCGTCGGCGGGTACCTATGCCCATAACGATTACATCGAGTTTCTGGCGGAAGGAGGACTGATCAATCTCGGCTTTCTGCTGGCCTTCGCCGGGGCCTTGATATACGCCCTGTACCGCTTGATCGTGCGCCCGGCGCGTTTGGGGATCAGTGAAGAAAATCGCTATTGGGCCCTGGGTCTGGTCCTGGGAGTCTTTGCCATCACCGGACATGCATTGGGCAATTTCATTTTCTACAATCTGCCCCTGAGTATCCTGGCGGGGATCTTTCTGGCGCAGGCGTGGCGCCTGTACCACGGCCAGGGGGATACGGCGCCCATGCTACCGCGCCTGGGTATCAACCATACCAAGATCGTGCAGGGGGCCATGCTGCTGGTCGTGCTGCTGGCAAGCTGGTTTCTGGCCCTGGATGCCGCAGTCTATGGACTTTTCAGTGACAACGCTTGGCTGAATTCATTGATGGCCAATCCGAACGCGCGCGCGGTCTTTTTGATGAAGGCGGCACGCTTTCTGGAAGTAGTGCGGCCCCAGGCGACGCAGCCTTGGGTCTATATGGGCAATGCCTACCTCAACCTCGCCAGCCAGGATACTGCCATGCCCACGGCCCAACGGCGGGTGTTGGTGGAGGCGGCACTGCAGCAGTACCACGCCTCGTTGGTGGGGATTCCTCGGCAAGCGGGCGTGTACAACGCCATCGGCTCGGTATACCGGCAGTATGGCAGCACCTTGCTGGGGATGACGCCGCCGGCGGCGCAGGACCGCGCGGTGCTGGCCTGGCGCAAGGGCCTGGCCCTGACCCCCGAGAGCGTCAACCTGCGCAGTGAGATTGCCACGGCGGCGTTTTTTGATCAGGGCAAGGTGCAGGAGGGCATCCGCTTTTTGCAGGCGGGACTGCAGCGGCCACTCTTTCCCGAGCCGAGGGCGTTATTGGAGTGGGTCATCGCCCGCAATCAGTGGAAGCTGGCGCACGACCCCAAAGCGGCGGAACAAACCCTGATCACCAGCCTCAAGGCCTCTCCCGATTTTGCGCCCACTTTGCAACTCTTGCGGCAGATTACCGAGGCGGAGCGCTCTTGACCGGTTATTTGAATCCTTGAGGATAATCGCCAACACGGTACTTCCAGAAGGCTCCCAGTTTGGAGCCTTTGAGGGCCTCGCCAATGCTGCGGGGGTCGTCTAGCGACGAGATGCGCTCACGCAGAAAACCCGTGATGCGCTTGGCAATGGCAACGCTGTGTCGCTGCTCAGACTATCGGCCCATGCCTGCACGGCCTGATGATGGACGACATGGCCGACGTCCACATCGGCAAGCGCCTCGCGGGTCAGCCGTTCCCGCTCTTCTTCCTGATCGAGCCAGGCCGACAGCGCCTGTTTCATGATCCAGCCGCGGGAGCGCTCTAGCCTTTCGGCCATCCGATCGACCTTCTCAGCCAGCGCCAGCGGTACATGAGCGGTCAGCACTTTGGTTCCAGTTTGCGCCATGTTGCGTCTCCTCTCTTGGAACTTATTCCGTGGAGCTTACGTGTTGATGATGAAACATGATTCGGATTTAATCGTAGGGATTGCTATTGAGTCGGTCAAGGTTTGCCTGCAGAAGGGGTATTCGTTGGGAGGGCGGAACTGTCTTGGCAATAGCTTATGACGCGAACACCAGCGCTGGCCTTTTTGCTGCTCCCAGGCCCAGGCGTAGATCGCCTTGATCAAGAATGCGGGATGTCCTACGTTTGAAGAAGGGTTTTTTTGAGGAACTACGTATGGCCATACAACGCGTTTCGCTTCGGGAAGCCAATCAGCACCTTTCAAAATACGTTGATTTGGCGGCGGGTGGCGTTGAAGTTATTGTAACCAAAAGGGGGCGGCCGGTGGCACGCATCGCACCCATTGCAGTTGACCAACAGATGTCGGAAGCCGAAAAATCTGCCCTGGAGCGCTCGCGAACCAGAATGCGACAGGGGTATTCGTTGGGTGGGCAATCCTTTGACAGGGAAGCCGCGCATGCGCGCTAAGCGCATCTCACTGGATACGAACATCCTCGTCTATGCAATGGATCGCGATGCTGGTGAATCCTTTGCAGACGGACTTGTCCTGGCAATAATGGATAATGCGACTACCAGCGCTGGCCTTTTTGCTGCTCCCAGGCCCAGGCGTGGGCGATGATGGTATCGAGATCGGCATATTGCGGTTCCCAGCCGAGGGTCTGGCGCGCCTGAGTACTATCGGCCACCAGGATCGCTGGGTCGCCGGGGCGGCGCGCCTGCTCCTGGACGCGGATTTCTGTACCGGTGACCCGCCGTGCGCTGTCGATGACCTCCTGCACTGAGAAACCCTGGCCGTTGCCCAGGTTGAGGGCGAGGCTCTCACCATCCTGCAGCAGATGCTCCAGGGCCCGGAGATGGGCGCTGCACAAGTCCGAGATATGGATGTAATCGCGGATGCAGGTGCCATCGCGGGTCTGGTAGTCGTTGCCGAAGACGGAAATCTGCGAGCGCCGGCCACTGGCAGCCTGCAGCACCAGGGGGATCAGATGGCTTTCGGGGTCGTGACGCTCGCCCAGTTCGCCGCTGGGATCGGCACCAGCGGCGTTGAAGTAGCGCAGGCAAACGGAGCGCAGCCCGTAGCTGTGCCCGAGATCGGCAAGCATCTCTTCCACCATGCGCTTGGAGCGCCCGTAGGGATTGATGGGCTGGGCGGGGTGCCGTTCGTCGATGGGGGTGTATTGTGGTTCACCAAAAATGGCCGCCGTGGAGGAAAAAATGAACTTATCGACTGCATGGCGACGCATGGCATCGAGCAGGTTGAGGGTGTTGGCGACGTTGTTACGGTAGTAGCGTTCGGGGATTTGTACCGACTCGCCGACCTGACTGAGGGCGGCAAAATGCAGCACGGCGGCGTAGGAATGCTCGGCAAAGAGGCGGTCGAGCAGGGCGGTATCCGCCAGATCGCCAGTGATTAGATCGCCGTAGCGGGCGGCATCGGCAAAGCCGGTGCTGAGGTTGTCGAGCACGGTGACGGGATATTGCGCCTGGGCCAGCATCTTGACCATGTGCGAGCCGATATAGCCGGCGCCGCCGACGACGAGAATGGGTGGATTCATCTTGGGTCTAAGCTTTCAGCAGCGCGTGGCACCCTACGCAAACTGGCGTCCCCAGGGGGGTTCGAACCCCCGTTACCGCCGTGAAAGGGCGGTGTCCTAGGCCGCTAGACGATGGGGACCTGGAGCGCGAACTTTACCCGGAAAGGCTGGGCCGTGCAATAGCCTGTATGCGTCCGCCTCAGCCCTCACCGGATGCTTGCCTATGTCCCGGGGCTGCGGGCCTCGCCATTGGGGAGGTGGCTCTGACACTGCGGGAAGATCCGTGCCGTGCAAGTGCGGCAGATTTCGGAATCGAGCTTGGGGTAGATTTTTTCGATGGGCCTGGTGCCGGCAGGGAAGAAGTTTTCCTCTCCCAACTCTTCCAGATAGCCGCCCTGCGCGAGGCTCTCTCGAACCGCATCCTTGAGACGATAGAAATAGAGCCCGCCACCCATGCGCCGTCGGCGCCGTGTTTCCTGCGCGAGCAATTCGCCGCCGGCAATGTCGACAAAGTTCATGCCGGTTGCCACCACCAGCAGGTGTTTCTGACTGGGATTGTGCTCGTCCACCTCGGAGAATTGGTGGCCGACGTGGTCCACCGCACCAAAGAAGAGGGAGCCATTGACCCGCAGAATCTTCAGTTGTGGACACTCAGCGTGGTTCTGGGCGCTGGTGTAGTGGTAGCTGCCGGGGTGCGCGTCGGGTACCTCTGCCTGCACGTTGGGTCGGGAAGTGCGATATAGGTAAAAGATGAGGGACAGGAGGATGCCAAAGAAAATACCCTTTTCGAGATTGATGACGGTGCCGATCAGGGTCACCCAGAGGATCAGGGATTCGATGCGGCTGGCCCGCCAGATGGCGCCGATGTGGTGAAAATCAATGAGTCCCCAGGCCACCAGAAACAGGATGCCCGCCATGGCCGCGGTGGGCAGATAGGCTGCCAGCGGGCCGACCAGGAGCAGGATCAGCAGCAGGAAGCCGGAGGCGAATACCGTTGCCAGCGGGGTACGGGCGCCGGCGGCATAGTTTACCCCGCTGCGGTTGAAAGAACCGCTGGAGGCATAGGCCGAAAAGAAGCTGCCAATGAAATTGGAGAGTCCCTGGCCGATGAATTCCTGGTTGCCATCGATGCGCTGGCCGGATTTGGTCGCTACCGAGCGGGCAATCGAAACCGCCTCGGTAAGTGCGAGCATGGTGACCACCAGGGCCGGGAAGAACATGTCGTGCAGGGCGGTGAAGGAAAAATCCGGCAGGGACAAAGGGGGCAGATTGGCAGGCAGCGCGCCTACCGTTTTGATGCCAGTCGTCGCTGCGCCAAACTTGGCATCCAGCGCCAGACTCAGCAACGAGCCGACGATCATGGCGGCGATCATGTAGGGGATGCGCGGCAGGAATCGTTTGAACAAAATGCCTGCCAGCAGGGTGACAACGGCGACGCTGGTGACGTAGGGGTTGATCTCGTGCCAGTGGACGAAGAGCTGATGGATGGTCTCATGGAGCGGCAGACCGCGTGGCAGTGGCAGGCCAAAGAAATGGCGAATCTGGCTCCCGGCAATGAGAATGGCAGCGCCGGCGGTAAAACCGATGATCACCGTATGCGAGATGAAGTTGACCAGGGTGCCCATCCGCGCCAAGCCCAGCACCAACTGGAAGACGCCCACCAAGAAGGTCAGCGTCAGGGCAAGACTGATGAAGGCCGGGCTACCCGGTGTGGCGTGGGTGACGATGGATTCGTAGACGGCAATGGAGATAGCAGTGGTGGGACCGGATACCAGATGCCAGCTCGACCCCCATAGCGCGGCGATAATGGCCGGGACGATGGCAGCATAGATACCATAGTGCGGCGGCAGTCCCGCGATCACCGCAAACGCGACGCCTTGGGGCAGGACAATCAGCGCTCCGGTCAGCCCGGCGATGATATCCGCACGCAGCGAACCATGGTTTACCTGGGGCCACCAACGGAGAAAGGGCAGGAGCCGGTAGAGCCAGAGAGGGCAGACGACCGCGCCAGAAGGGGAAGAACTCAGGGGTGAAGATGCCATGGTCTATTACCGAGAAGTTGCTACAGAAATCTTTCTGCGGGTTTGCGACCATTTCCCGGCTGTGGGCCGGTGTTATTGGAAAATCCAAGTCATTCAGCCACCGGAGCTTCGCTCAACAGCGCATCATTGACTATAAGCAAAAATATCATGGTCGAGTGCTGTGAGCAATCATCCCAATCTTGCATACCGACCGATCGGTCAGTAGACTTATTGGGATCCGGGGAGGGCCCATGAGCGAATCCGAGAACAGTTCCGTGGTGGCCATTACGGTGGCGGTGATGTTGGCGGTGGTCATGCAGGTGCTCGATCTGACCATCGTCAACGTGGCCCTGACCTACATGCGCGGCTCCCTGCAGGCCAACAGCGATCAGATCACCTGGGTGCTCACCAGCTACATGATCGCTAACGTCATCCTCTTGCCCCTTACCGGTTTGCTGGTGGAGCGCTATGGGCAGCGCACCGTGATGCTGTGGAGCGTGGCCGGCTTTGTGGTCGCCTCGGCGCTCTGCGGGCAAGCGCACAGCCTGCCGGAAATCGTGCTGTGGCGCTTGTTGCAGGGTGTCTTTGGCGCGTCCCTGGCACCGGTGGGGCAGACGATCATGCTGCATGCCTACCCCGCGCGAAAACGCGGCCAGGCCATGGCCATCCTCGGCATGGGCATCATGCTGGGTCCGATTCTCGGGCCGACCCTGGGCGGCTGGCTCACCGATACCTTGAGCTGGCGCTGGGTCTTTTACGTCAACATCCCCTTCGGCATTCTCGCGTTCTTACTGCTCCAGGCAGTGCCGAACATCGGGCGTAGCGATCATCCGCGACCGGTGGACTGGCTGGGTTTTGCGCTCATGGCCATAGGTTTTGGGGCATTGCAAGGGGTGCTCAGCCTGGGTAACGAAGACGACTGGTTCAGTTCGCGCACCATCATCATCCTGAGTCTGATTTCCGCCCTGGGATTGCTGTTCTTCGTGTGGCGCTCGCTGTCGGTGAAGCATCCGGTGGTGAATCTGCGCCTGCTGAAGGACGCCAATCTGTCGCTGGGCAGCGCGGGTATCGGAATTTTTGGTCTGGCCTTGTTTGGGGCGATGGTCATCCTGCCGATCATGCTCGAGGATTTTCTGCACTATGAGGCCTTCACCACCGGCCTCGTTATGGCGCCACAGGGCGTTGGTGCCATGCTGGCGATGGTCGTTGCCGGGCGCCTTCTGGCGCGCAACGTGAATCCGCGGGACATTGTTCTCGTCGGCATCTTCTTCGGTGCCATCGGCAGTTGGTATACCACCAAGTACAATCTCGACATCAGCATGGCTTGGGTGATCTGGCCATCTTTCGTTCGTGGCTTGGGCCTGGGCCTGGTCAGTATTCCCCTCTTTACCCTGGCCTTTTCGACAATCGACAAAAAGGATCAGGCCGAGGGCTCGGGTATCTTCAACCTGATGCGCACCCTGGGCGGCAGTATCGGCATCGCCATTGTGTCGACGGTAATGACCCAGGGCAAGCAGATGGGATGGAATCAGATGGCTGGGCATATCAATCCCTTCAACCCGGCATTTCATCGTTTCATTGGGACGATGGGCATGGGCGAGAGTCCGCGAGCGTGGCAGGTGCTGGGCAATGTGGTGGTGTTGCCGCAGGCGGGGATGCGCGGCGTGTTGGATGCATTTATTCTGACCTTTTACAGCTTCCTCGTCTTGATTCCGCTGGTGCTCCTGTTGCGCCGTCCGCCAGAGCCGGCCGAGCCGGCCGGGGGCGGCGAGGCATTAGGTCACTGAGTCATTGCTCTTCGGCGGTGTTTTCCAGACCGGCGGCTTGCGGCAGCCAGAGAGTGCGGGCGAAACCCCAATCCAAGAGCTTGAGCCCTGCCCAGGAGGCCTTCCAGAAGCCACGGCTTTCGTTGGTAAAGGAGGGGACGCCAAGGACGACGGCAATCAGGGTCATGTTTCCCTGGGTGCCCGTCACTACCAGGCAATGACCGGCGGCATCGGTGTAGCCGCTCTTCATGCCGGTAACGAAAGGTACGCGCCCCACCAGCAGGTTGGGATTGGGGCTGGTGATGCCGGCGTAGGTGAAGTTTTTATGGCCGAAAAAGGGCAGGTATTGCGGGAAGCGCTGCAGGATGTTGCGGGTGAGGACGGCCTGGTCGTAGGCGCTGGAGAAATTGTTGGGGTGGGGCAGACCGTCGGGATTGTTGTAGGTGGTGGAGAGCATGCCGAGCTTCTGCGCGCTGCGGTTCATCTGTTGCACAAAAGTGGGCACGTTCCCGCCGACCAGGACGGCGGCCTCCACCGCGGCATCGTTGCCCGAGGGTACCGTCATGCCGAGGATGAGCTGGGCCAGACTGAAGGGCAGGCCGGCGCGGAGAAACATCGACGAGCCACCGGTTTGTAACGCCGCTGGGCCGGGAGTGTATTGGCCGTGGAGTTGCAGGTGTCCGGAATCGATGTCCTGAAACAGTAAGTACAGGGTCATCAACTTGCTCAGGCTGGCGATGGCGTAGGGCTTGTACGCGTTTTTGGCGGCGAGGATCTGCCCCGTTTCGGCATTCATGAGGATGTAGGAACGCGCGTCGATGGGCGGCAGGGCGGAGATTCCCTCGGCCCGTGCGCTATTGCCAAGGCTGAGCCAGCAGAACATGGCAAAAAGCAAAAAATACAAAGGGTTGCGAATCTGTGTCTGTACCGGGACCATGGTGGTACCACTCCATGCTAAAGTTATGGTTTAGAGTTTAGGCGCTTTTCTCTATTTTTCAATAGATTTTTAGGAGATGGATATGCATGTTCTGGTCGGCGCTGCGGCCGCCGTCAGTCTGGCTGCCAGCAGTCTCTGGGAACACCCAGGCCTTTGGGCCATTGCTGGTGCGATTGTCTTTGTCGCGTTCTACGTGCGCGCGGTGATCGGCTTTGGTTCCGGTCTGATTTCCGTGGCGTTGCTGACCCTGTTCTTTCCGATCAAGGAAGTCGTGCCGGTGGTGCTGCTGCTTGATCTCTTGGGTTCGGTGCTGTTGGGTGCCTACGACTTTCGCGAAATTCATTGGCCGGAACTGGGCTGGCTGGTGCCGGGGAGTCTGCTGGGACTTCTCGTCGGTGCCTTCATTCTGGCCGACAGCGACGCCCAGGATCTGACGCGCTTCCTGGGGGTTTTCATTCTGGCCTATGTGGCCTACGCGACGCTGCTCAAACCGGAACGACTGCCGCGTTTGTCCTTACCCTGGGGGGTGCCACTGGGCACCTTTGGCGGGATCATCGGCAGCCTCTATGGTGGCGGCGGACCGCCTATCGTTGCCTATCTGCAGATGCGCCACCTCGACAAACGCGCCTTTCGCGCGACCTTTCAGGGTATTGCCCTGACAGACAATATCGTGCGGGGCCTCATGTATTTTTTCCTGGCTCTGCTCACCGGGCCGCTGGCCTTGGGATTTCTGGCCCTGGCGCCGGCAAGTCTGCTGGGGCTCTGGGCCGGGAATCATCTGCATTTCAGAATCAATCAAAAGCTGTTTTTGCGGGCGACGCTGGTTGTACTGGCCATCGTCGGCATCAAATATCTTGTGTGATCGAAAAAGGAGCGAGCCATGATTTCAGCGGAAGAACTACGCAACCGTGCGCAGGGAGCGATGTCTCTGCACATTGCTTTCATCGGAGTGGTGAATGGATTGTTTTCTGCCTTGCATCGCTTGCAGACAGCAACGCCGGCAGAGTTGGCCCAGGCAACGGACTTGAACGTGGGATATTTGCGGCGCTGGTGCGATGCGGCGTATGCCTTTTCCTGGCTGGAGCGGGAGGGCGACGGCTTCCGCTTGAGCGAGGATGGCGACAGTATGCGCCCTGAGCGATCGGATAGTCGGATGGCGGCCGCCGTGGGAGCGGTTCTGGGGGCCCACATGGCGGAGCGGGCAGCGGGTTTGATGCGCACCGGAGAGCGTCCTGGCGAGAAGGTGCTCGCCGAGCGCGAAACGATTCTGCCGTGGTTTGGAAGTATGCTGGAGCACAATTTTCGGCGCACCTTTGAAGAAAAAATCGTGCCCAGCGTTCCGATATTTGCGGAAATGAATGCGCGTCAGGGGCTTGCGGTGGACCTGGGCTGCGGAAATGGCTGGTACCTGCGGGCCTTACTGGGTAAATGTACGCAACTGCGCGGTCTGGGGCTCGATGGCTTTGCCGAAAATGTGCGTCAGGCGACTGCCCTGGCTGCTGCAGAGGGGTTGGGCGAGCGCCTTCACTTTGCGGAAGGCGACATTCATCAGTTTCGACTTCCCGAGTCCGCTGATCTCATCGCCATGAATCGGGCGCTGCACCATGTCTGGGAAGAGCGGGGGGAACTATTCGCACGTTTGCAGGAAGAATTGCAGCCAGGGGGGGCAGTGGTAATCTGGGAGCCGGCTTGGCCCGACGATAACCTGCTCCTGCGCGAGCCGGCGTACCGCGGCATGGCCTTCCAGAATCTTACGGAGCACGTGCAGGGGAATCACTTCCTGCGGCCGGACGAGATCTCGCAAGCCCTTTCTGCCGCAGGTCTTGCCGTCAGCATCCATCCGGTGGGCAGTGATGTCGTCGTGGTGGGGCGGCGGCACTAGGTAATTTGAATTATTTGCGTTTATCATTCTGCAGACTATTTTTATTTTGCTAGCGAGCGGGTTCGCATGCACAGCCCCGGGAGGGTGAGGTGGAGAGGATTGCGGCGGCGCTGTTGCTGGTGGTTTCAGGAGGTCTCTGGTCGCAGACTGTTTTGGCGCAGAGAGATCCCTCCGGCATGATTGCTCCGGGCCTATGGGAAATTGTTTCTCAGGTGGATGGTCCCATGAATGAGCGCAGTACGCTCACTCAGGAAGAGTGCTGGAAGGCCCATGACGGCAAGTATTCAGATTTTATTCCTCTAAAACAACGCATTACGGAAACGAATAACTCCGTCGTCAATAGTGGCAACCACACTACGGTACACATCCATAGTTTTCAACGGATTCCCCAGGGTGCTGTAACGCAAGACATCGAAATGGTGTTCAGCGATGATCGCAGTGCACTCCATCGGGCTACCATGACCGGCTCTGGCAGCCTGATCTTTTCCGCGACTCCCATGTTGGACGAGCACTTTACGCAGCGTGGACGATGGATTTCGGCGGATTGTTCCCAGCTGGTACCTGAGCCTTCCAAGTTGCAGATTACCCGCCCGGCCGAGGTACCTGCGCTGCAGCGTTTGCAGGCGCTTTCCCGACAACTGCAAAGGGAATTTCCCCATCCCAATGGGCCGTGAGGAAAGAGCTATGGTTTCTGTGCGCCAGGTTCTTTTGCTACGTGGCATTTCCGCAGGTCGGGTCTTCCGCTGGCTTTTGCCGATTTGGCTGGCGTCGTTGACTGGCTGTGCAACCTGGTGGTTTCCATCCGTCAACGTAAAACAGCAACCGAAGGATTTCTTGCACGCCGTGGAGCGCTTGCCCGGGGTTAACACCGGACCTCGCGGCGAAAAACCGGTGGCGTCGGTGTTCATTGATGTCTCCTGCCCGTTTTGTCGAGATCTCTACGCCGATCTAAGACCGGTGTTGCCGTACATTCGGCTGCACTGGATACCCATTGGCAGCCCTGGGGGAAAAGCTCTCATGATTCTCCCGAATGGGCTGGTCAAGAGCTACCACACCGCTTCTACCTTAGAAAGTAGTGCCTATCTACTTATCGCTTACAACGGCGCGGAGGCACTTGACCGCGCAATGACCGGCAGTATCGCTGTCCCGACCATTGGGGCGGGACAAGAACCCGCAGTTCAGGCTGCGGCCAACAACTATCAGGCCCTGTGGAAATGGAAACCGCTGGGGGGTGGAGTACCGGCGGGGGTAATTGCTTTGGCGCCGCCGGCTGACTATGTCGTGGTCCATGGGTATAAAGATATCGAGGGCGCCATCCTGGGGGCTGCGTTGCAGGAGAAGGTGCGTATTCCGGGTTATCCTGCTCACCCGGGTTGGACGATAATGGCCCCAGAAGGCCATGTGGCTTTGCCCCAGGTAGGGGTCTATCGCACTCCGCAACGGGCCTGTGCTGCATTGCCGATGAGACTGCACGGGTATACGACTCATGCTTATTCCGCGAACCCCGATCCCACGGTCTGTCGTCTGCCGGGTGACGCCAAGCCGGTAGCCTACGCTGTCCCCTTCGTTGCGCAGGAAAACATGACTGATCGCGTTGCATTTGCGCAGCGCAGCGGCTATCATTCGCCCTCAACGTTGGGGCGGTAGCTCAGCTGGGAGAGCGTCGCGTTCGCAATGCGAAGGTCGGGAGTTCGATCCTCCTCCGCTCCACCAAAATTCAGCGCCCGACTGGTTTCAGTTGGGCGTTTTTATTCAGGAACTGGTGACTCTTGGTATTCGGGATTATCGGCAGACCGTTTTCCAGGTCTACCGAGTGGTCTACCGTGCCATGGTGCAGAAGCCACCATTTAGGTGCTTGCCGACGGACAGCGGGATATGCAGTTGGCTTTTGGCGCCTCGCCGCTTGGGGCTTGACGACTGAAGGCACGCAGATAAGCGCAGCGGTGCCCATTGGCCCCGCCGTAGCTCTCGTTACTTTCTGGCCTCGGATTCCAGGCTGCGCAAGCTTTCTTCCGTTCCCGCTGCGGCGGTGAGGTCGGCGACATTTTCCTTGGTAAAAAATCCCTCGAAGCCGTGAAAGCGCTGCACAAACTCGATGATGAGAGAGGTGTGCGTGGAGGCACGAGAAAAAATCTGCTTGAGACCCTCCTGCTCGGAGCCGATCACCTGCAGCAGGAATTCCTGCCCGCACTCCGCCAGGCTGGATACCACGTAATCGATGTTGGTCTTGCCCTGGGTTTTGCCATCCCGCACGGCCACGGCAATATGATGCAAACGCGGGCCAAAATTGCGCACAAAAGACTCCGTAGGAGAGGGAGTTTGCAATAGGTGATTGCAAAAGTAGGGATGATTGGCAGCCGTGAAGACCTTCGCTGGTGTATGCAGAACGTCATCATAATGCAGGCTTTTGGTGACGTTGGTGGATGAGTTTTGATCTGGAATATCGTAGGATCCCCAATAGTAGTAACTGGATAATCCCAGGTACTCGAGAATGGCAACTTCTCGATTCTGGCTATAGATGCGGGTAGCCAAATGATCGATTGGCAAGAGGAGTTCGCTGATTTTTACCCGTTCCCGCAGCTCTTGCGCTTGCTCAAATGCCGCCTGCATTTCCGGATCGATGCGCGAATTTCCCAGGGCGTAGACGCGAATATCGTTGTCCGGGCGCTCCCAATACCCGATGATATTGTGGGTGTAGGGCGAGGGCTTGACAATCGCCATGTTTCCCGGGAGCTCCATCTGCCGAATTTGTTCCTGGTTGAAAAAACGGATTTCACGACTCTTCTGAATGTCGACTACCTCATGCAGATTTTCTACCTGAAAAATCTCTCCCATATAGCGCGAATTTGGTTTCTTCGCACCAATGGGATACACCTCGTTCAGGCTGCGAAAGATACCGCGCAAATCGGGGTCTTTGACCTCTCGCACCAATACATCGGGATAATTCATGTTGATGCGCAGGATGTGGGTCAGATGCTGGTCGGTGTCGAGCGTGACCAGATAGTTGTAGGGCGTCATCAGACAGAGTTCGCGGATGTATGCAGCGGAATGTCCCGGCTCGAGGGTCATCATCAACGCATCGATGCGACGGATGTTCTCGGTCAATCCGAGCCTGTCCCGCTCTTCCAGAAGGCGTGGCAGCCATTCTTCAAAGAAAGGGGAGTTGGCTTTGTCGCCCTGTCGAGGATGCGCAGTATAACTGTTCACGATCTGCTCCTTGGATTGACTCCGTTTCTTTACCGTGCGAGCCCAGAGGGAACCGAACCCCCACCCTACGAGTTAGAAAGTCAAAAACAGGTAGTTGTTCCATTTGTTGCATCAATGGCCCACAGAAATAAGTGAATAAATTACAATGATATATGCCATATTTGCTATATGGCTGACCCCCAACATTCCTGCTCATTTCCGACTTCAGTATGGCACCAGGGTAGCGAGAGAATCAACGGCTTATATTCTCAGAGTAGGGACGCCAGAGTGCCCGTTGGCACGATTGTGGAGTCTGCCACTGGTTTCTAAGAAAGGACGCCCAAAATACCTGGCTGCGGCCTGGCTTTCCGGATCTGATGCTTGCTGATCAGAAAGATTACAGTCGTTGACCCTATACGGACTACAGGGGTACAAAAGGTGCTCTATCTTGCAGGAGACAGATCATGGAGTTCTGGAGTCGTCGCCATTTTTTGCGGTCTGGTCTGACCTTGCTTGCTGCCGTGCCGACGGGGCGGGCGTTGGCCGCATCCGCGATGATGCGTGGCATGGCGGGCATGAGTGGGATGGGAAACATGGGTGCCATGCCCGCGAAGGCAGCCCCGTTTGTTCGCCCCCTGCCGATTCCTCCGCTATATGCTGGCACCTTGGCCAAGGATGGGGTGCGCGAATATCGTCTGCAGATGGGATTTGGCAGCGCCGAGTTACAGCCCGGCGTCCAGACGCCCACTTGGGGGTATAACGGCAACTATCTCGGTCCGGCTCTCGTCATCCCCAGGGGGGAGCACTTGCGCCTCTGGGTGAACAATGCCCTCAACCAGAGCACGACGACCCACTGGCATGGCGCCCATGTGCCCGGTGACATGGATGGTGGACCGCAAAGTCTGATTGCTCCGGGCGCAACCCGATTCTATCAGTACCGTATCGAGCAAGACGAGGCCACCCTCTGGTATCATCCGCACCCGGATGGCCGCACCGGTCCGCATGTCTACGGAGGTCTTGCCGGTCTGTATCTGATCCAGGACGGCACGGATCGGAATCTGGGGCTGCCGCATCATTGGGGCGTCGACGACATCCCGATCATCGTCCAGGATCGACTCTTTGATTCGGCAGGACGATTGGTCTATATGCCTCAGGCGATGGACGTGATGGGTATGAAGGGTAACCGGTTTCTCGTCAACGGCTGCGAATCGCCGGTGTTGCGTGCCCCCGCGCAGTGGCTTCGTCTGCGCTTGCTCAATGCTTCCAATAGTCGAATCTATAACTTTGCCTTTTCCGATGACCGGCATTTTTACCAGATTGCTACCGATGCGAGTTATCTGGAATCTCCGGTGACCATGCGGCGGCTGTTATTGGGACCGGCGCAGCGTGCAGAGATATTGGTAGACTTGCGCAGTAACGAAGGTCAGCGATTGTGGTTACGCAGCGATTCCGCTGCGGTAGTGCCTGGTCTTAGTCGCCGTCCCATGGATAGCGACCATTACGACCGCAGTGTCTTCGACCTTGTCGAAATCCGGGTGGAGCGAGGGCAGGGGCAGGGTGGTCGATTACCCGACCGGCTGCTTGCGGCGCCGGACCTGCCAACGCATGGTCCAGAACATCAGTTCAGCTTGCAGGGCATGGGCGAGGGTCAACAAATGATGGCCGATATGCGTCGTGTCCGTGCCGCTTTTCACCATGTTGCGCATGATGGCCCAGGTGGCATGTCGCTTGGCATCGGCAAGGTGCCTGTCTTCTCGATCAACCACCAATTCATGGACATGCAGCGCATCAATCTGCGGATACCTCTGGGCAGCACCCAAGTTTGGATGGTGCACAATGAGGCAGAAATGGCCCATACCTTCCATGTCCATGGGACGTCGTTCTGGATTCAAGGCCGTAATGGTCACCCCGCTACCTCCTCTGAGCACGGCTGGAAGGATACGCTATTGATTCGACCTGGCGAGCAGATTCAGATTGCCATGAGCTTCCATCATCCGGCAACGGACGCCTACCCCTATATGTACCACTGTCACATGCTGGAGCATGAAGACAATGGAATGATGGGGCAGTTCACGGTGCTGCCTGCCTGACCCTGTCGGCTCTGCCTGCGTGCGCCAATGGTGGACGTGGAAGAGGCTGTCGCGCTGGGAGGTGGGATCGATTCCAATTTTGAAAGGTGCTTCCACACTGATAGATGGTCGCCTGCGCCACTCCACCGCCAGGCAGCAGCTCCGGAGATCACGCTAGAGCCTTGTCTATATTGGCGCGCCCAGAGGGAATCGAACCCCCAACCTACGGCTTAGAAGGGCAGGGACGTTGCACACTCTGCAATAAACGGGCAATAAATGCGACTATAAAAACAGAGCCTTACCATCTAGCTGCTTTTCCCTTGTGTTGTGGATAACTCCCGCTTTTCGCCCCTGAGTGTCCCGCCAGTGTCCCACGGGGCAGTTAGTCAGTGTGTCGTTACGCAGTAACAGCGCCAGCCTTTTTTATGGTTGCAGGGTGCGACTAGGGCGCGACCTCTTTTTTTTGTGGCGGCCACTGGCTACTTGCCCGGCCACTTCTTTTTTTTGTGGTTGCACCCTGCCACCACACCCGCCACCCCCCTTTTTTATAGACGGCACATTGCGCCATCAGGACGTGAGTAAAATTCATACAGGCGCTCACGATGCGCTCATCATGGGGCTGTAACGCCTGCCAGTGCTGACTATCAGCGTTCACCATGCGGTCATCATGGCCACTCCTTTTTTTGTGGTCGCTACCCGCGACTATGCCCGCGACTTTCTTTTTTTGTGGTGGCACCCTGCCACTTGCCTGCAACTTTCCGATGCCAGACAAAGAAAAACCCCGCACATGGCAGGGCAGGCTTTCTCTCACCAGTCCTTGCGCCGCAACTCCTCCCGGATTTCCTCGATAGTCGCATACGGCCCTTCTGGTGGCGGGATAGTTTCGACTTGGGCAGACAGTGCGATGTCAGCAGGCAACAGCTTGCCGAGTAACCCCATAAACGCCACGGGGTTTTCATCTGCCTGCCTTGCAAGCCAGTCTGCACCCCCGGCTTTCTCGAAGGCCTCCATTATCATTCCCTTCATGCTGCCGTTCAGCTTGTTAGGCGAACCCTTGGGCCTACCGGGTCCGGGGCCTAGTTGGTTATTTCTGGTTATTTTATTCATGCTGTTTCCTTTTGGGTAAGTGGGGCACTGGTGGCACCCCTGTTGCTTGCGTCGATTCTGGGGCTGTTTCTGGCCCGGCAATGGGCTGTTTACCGTAGAGCTTGCCGAGTGCAGTCATGTAGCCCTGTGGCATCGCTGGTGCTTCCTTCCGACGCTTCATGGCAATGACTCCCGTATGACGGTGCAGGCATCGGACAAGGCCAACTCGCACAAGCTGCCCGGTGCCGTGAATACCCCCGGCGCGATATGGTGCAAGTCCAGAACAGCACGCCAAGGCTTCCGGCTCTGGCGATAGAACAGCGCAGGCTTGCGGCCCGTCTGCTCGGCCTGCCGCTGGGTCTGGGTCCACCATGACGCAATACTGAGGGCTTCCTGCCGCTTCACTTCGATAGCCCAGCCCTCGACGTTTAGGGAATCCGCACCCCCGCCCCGCGTCTGGGATAGGTTGCGCGTCACGGTGACGCCTAGCTGCTCGGTCAGTAGGGCGAATAATTCACGCTCGCCCCGGCTGCCCTTGTTTCTCTGTGATGCGCTCATTCCGTCACCTCGAACGGCACGCGGCCAACTTCCCGCCCTTCTGTATCCTCCGCCACCAGTTCGGACGTGTCAGGGTCAAAGGCGATATGTAAAAACTCACCCCCGCAGGTGGTAAGGGTGGCCTGCTCCAAGTGGGGCAACGCCTGAAAGAAAGGCACGGCGCGGCGTAGTGCCGTCTTGGGGTTCCATCGTTCGGTTTTCATTGGTTGCTGCTCCTTGGTTCGTGGTTTGGGCAGGTGCGCGGTGCCGCTGGAAAACAAGCGCGGTATCCGTTCCCGCCAGAAGGTGGCAATCCGGTTGCGGTGAGTGAACAGGTGCCCAGAGATTGTCCGGGCAACGGCTGACCGGGAACGAAGTGCAGGCATGTACCGCAGGACACGCGGGAAGGGGCCATATCTGCCCCGTGCTGCATTTTCTCCGCTGGGGTGGCATTGGTACGGCTCCGACCGTCTGGCGCTGTCATGGCTGCCCCCATGCCCGAAGCCCGTCTATCAGGTCAGTTGCCCACGGCCCGCAGTCCTCGACGGCGGCGAACTGCTCAAGGGCTTCCACCATAGCGGCGGGTGACTTGAACCCATGGGCCAACATCTGACCGAAAACCACGGCTAGGCTGCCGCGCTCCTTCCAGTCGGCAAAAACTGCCCCGTCTGAATATCGCTGTGGGTATCTCAGCCCGTCGCCTGTACGTTCCACCATGAGGACGTTATGCACGCCCCTGGCTTCTGAGTGGTCCCACAAAATCATGGTGCGCTCGGTTTTCACTTGATGGCCTCCTTGGGCTGACAGAATGAACAGCCTTCACCATCGCAACGTGGACAGGTGCCGGGTGCGCCTTCATTTGCGCCAAGTGTGTGCGCTCCGCCCCCCTCACACTCCTTAGCGCCGGAAGTTGGCGCACTTGGCGCAAGCGCCGTGCTAACTTCTGCGTCTACTGTTCCTACTTCCTGAGTTGGCGCACTTGGCGCACTTGGCGCAGTCTTGCCGATTCGCTCCCATCCCTTGGCGGAGAGAGTCCACGCGGTGCGGTCCTTTCGTGACTGATTCCGGTATTGCTCCCGCTCGATAAGCCCGTCTCGTTCCAGTTGGCGGATAGTAGCGAACAAGGCCCCGGCGACCGGAAAGGCACGCTTAGGGAATTGCGGCTCAGGTCGGAGCATGGCCCATGCGTTAGTACGGGGTGAGTTCGCTTCGGTGGATACCCGCTCCCCACGCTCCACAAAATCCGCCAGCACCTTGAGCAAGCTATCCACTGGCGGCTCGTTTGGTTCACCTGCCGCGTCGTGGGTGCTTTCGTCGATGGTTAGCAGGCCTGTCATGGTTCGCACGAGGCGCAACGGCTCCGCAGTCCTTGGGCCAAGGTTCAGCTTGTCATGCGAGAGGGTGAGGCGTGCCGGGTCGTCCCTATCGGCGGTGAGGGCAAGGCGACTTCTGGCGCTGTTATGCCATGCGGTGCTGCCGCTGTAAGACTCGGCCCCGCGTCCGGCCCCTACTGCCGCCTTCTGGATATGCGCCAGCAACAGCATTGCAGGTGGTGCGCCTTCATCTGGGAACAGAGAGCGCAGAGAGCGCATAAAGCCCCGGACGGCTGCCCGGTCGTTTTCGCTGGCCTCGAAAACATCGGATGCGTTATCCACGATAATCAAGTCGGGCTGAACCTCCGCGATGATTTCCGCCAGTCTGGAAAATCCCGGCGTGCCCTCTCCTGTTTTGATACCGAAGGCGGAGGCTTCCCGATATAGGGCGGGTTCGTCTGTGGCGTCCAGAATTACAAGGCGTTCTGCCAACATGCGGGGGCTGGCGTTGAAGTGCGCGGCAATGAAGCCCAGCCTATGGCGGAGCACTGCCGCCCCATCTTCAGCAGAGTAGAAAAGCACGCGGCCCTGCTCGGTGGACGCTCCCAGAAAGTCAGCGCCAAGGCAGGCGGCAACGGCGAGTTGCAGCGCAAGCATACTTTTACCCACGCCACCATGAGCACCCAACAGGGTGACGTGCCCGCGCGGTATGCGCCCGGCCCAGATAAAGGCAGGCTCCGGGCTGGGTGCGCTGTAAATGTCGCTGATACTGACTCTTGGAAAGTCCAAGGTCGGGACTGGCTCTGGCAAGTCGTCAGCGCCAGCGCCAAGCTCGGACGCGGGCACAACGGACAGGTGCGGCGCTGGCTGCTCGAAGTCGTCAGCGTATGCGTCCAGCGGTGGCAATTCGTCAGCCCAGCTCATGACGCCACCCCCTGCCGCTGAGATTTCCGCCAAGTGTGCCAATCGTTAAAATCGTTTACCCATGCAGGGGCATCAGCGGGTAGTCTGGGCCATATCCAACGGGCACGGGCTGCAATAGCAGCGGCCTTGGCTTTGGATAAACCGACTTCGCCCAAGTCCGCAGCAATTACCATATCCAGCGCAGGGAACAGGCGGCGGGCTTCGGTTGCCACGGCCTGCAAATTGCCTGCATCCAGCCCAGCGATAACGCAAGCCCCCGGACTGAGTGCCGCCAAGGTTTGGCTAGTTGCCCAGCCTTCGGCAATTATTAGCCGGGTATCAGGTGAGGGCATGTCAGCGGTTCGGATAAAACAGCCTGATTTTTTCATACCGGATAGAAAGCGTTTGCTGCCGTCCGGTGCGATGAATTGCAAGCCCCAAAGTTTCCCGGCGTAGTCCTGAACAGGCAGAACCAATGCAGGCCCGGACTGGCGGGCAATACCTGGCGCAATACCTTTTTTCAGCAGATAGGGGTGGTTCGGTTTCGCTGGTGCTGAGTCATTCCATACGCGAAGGGCACGGGCTGCCGCGTCACGGTGACGGGCTTCTTGTTCGGCCTGAGCCTCGGCACGCTCCCGCAGGATACGGGCGGCGAGTTCGGCGCGTTCTTTGGCGGTGAGTGCCGATTCTCTCTTGCTGCACCAGCGGGTTGATATGCCCGTCCGCCAGTCTCCACCAGCGCCAGCAATGGGCGCGTCAAGGTGCAAACGATACCAGCAGGACACTTTACCGGGCCTATCGTCGGCACTTCTGGCGCGATGCAAGACACCATCAGCGCGGATTGTTTCGGACGGGTGAAGGATTACACCAGCAGACGCCAAGGCTTCACGAAAGGCTGCAATGGGGTTATTTGCCATGTTGCACCCCCATAGCCCGGCGCAGCTTCCGCAGGCTCCAGAACATGCGGGCTAGGTTGTGGCGTATCTGCTTGTATGTGCTATGCTTCTGCATGGTTTCCCCCCTGCTCTTGGGTGGTTGCCTGCTTGCTTGTAGCGCCTTGGGTGGCTGCCGGGCCACCCTTCCCAGAATACAGGGCGCGAGATACTTGCCGTTTATCCCGGTAGCTCAGAGCGTAAAGCCCACGGTAAGTCCAGAGTCCGTCCATGTCGTGAACCCCCAATCGGTAACAGGGAAGCTCTAGCCCTTGCTCCCGCAGCTTGCGGACTTCTTCTGGGCCATTGCTCGCGCCTGTTATGGTGTCCGCAGACTCACGGGTTAAAGGCTGTTTCAGTAGTGCCCGCAGCAGACGCAATGCACGCGGGTTGTCGGTTCCTTGAAATTGCACGGGCTGGCGCTGTTTGTGCTGAGGGAATCGGGAGAGGCGGGTAACATCTGCCAATAGGTCCGGCTGCTCCGGCGCTGGCTTGCGGCGGTTCATGCTGCACCCCGGACGCTCTTCAATCCGCCATCCTGAACGAATCGCAAGAATACAGGCTCATTTATCAGGACGCGGCGGCCCAGCCGGGCAATGGCTCCGGCTGCTTCCAGCTCGTCACCTTTCCAGAAAATGGCAGAGCGTAGGCCACCAGTGGTAAAAGCGGGGTGCTTTTCGGTGAACTGCTTTACGGTTACATATTGCGGGGTTTCGTTTGCGTTCGTCATTTCTTGCATCTCCACAATGCCGCGTTGTTGCGGCGATGTGTGGAGCATAAAAAACAGCAACCTATAAACGGAAAAGCCCCATTTAAGGGGCTAAAATATTTAGTGGGTAAAAAGGGCGATTATATTTTAGGCTTGGACAATAGCCCGATTATGCCGCTATCCCGTCGCGGCTCCGGCTTTGGTTCTGCCGTGCGCTTTGCCTGTTCCATCACTGAGCGGACAAATGCAGGCGTAGTGCCCAGCTCGCAGAGATTGGCTATTCTGGCGATGATGGTAAATCCCCCTGCTTCAACAAAAGGCCCGTCTATGGTGAAACACCCCGCCAAGGCGCGAACAATGGCCGCTTTACGGCTGCGCGTGCCACGCTTCCCTGCAAACGCAGCAGATAACGCATCCCCGTGCTGGCTTGCGTGCATGTACCGCCCGGACAGCCCGGCGGGATACACACGCCCATACTTGCCACGCTCTGCCCACGGTGCCAAGGCTTCCACGTTACGGGCCAGCGGTTCGTTATCGGCTCCCCTGAGCAACGCGGCGGCTTCCCTGAGTAGCCGGGCGGCCTTATCGCAATCCTTGGCCCGGCGCTCGGCAATCTCTAGGGCGTCGTCGCGCTCGTTCAGCAGATAGGAAACGGTACTCAGGAATACATGCGCGGGCTTGCAGGTTAAGGCTAACGCCTTGTCTATGACTTCCACGCCCACGCTTTTTATTGGCGGCCTGCCGTCCATGATGTTACCGGGCACGGGTTCGGGCCTGCCTGCCGCTTCCCATGCTTCAACACCCCAGCGGTTAAGTGCCGCTTCAATGCGTGCGCGGGCAAAATCCTTGTCAGGTATTTCTCCATCATCATGCGCCTTCTCGAACTCAAGGGCGAACCGTTCCCGTTCGGCTTCTGTGGGGTAATATGGCTCGATGGTGGCGGCGGCGATTTCTTCGGATAGAACCTTATCCCATTTTTCGGCAATGGCTAAGGCTTCGGCCTGCTCTTGGGTGAGTTTACGCGTCATGCTGCACCCCCGCCCACCATACGGGCGGCCACCCGTTCCGCCAGTGACGCGGTATGGGCTGGGCTTAAATGCGCGTATCTCTGCACCATTGCCAGCGTTTTATGTCCCAACAGTGCCGCCAGTTCTGGAAGGCTGGCCCCATTCATGGCGGCATAGCTGGCGAAAGTATGCCGCAAATCGTGCCAGTGGAAGCCCTCAATGCCTGCCGTCTTTAGTGCCTTTTCCCACGGCTGGCGCAAGTCCACGGGCTGCTTAGGATTCACGCGGGAAGGGAACAGCAGGACTGAATCAATCCGGCGCACCTTGGCCCGTTCCTGTAACAGCGCCAGCACTGGTGCGGTAAGGTGCAAGGCGCGGCGGCTGCCGTTCTTGGTTTCTTCAAGCTGCAAGGTGGCGCGGTTCAAATCAATTTGCGCCCATGTCGCGCCCATTGTTTCAGCCTGTCTGCCGCCAGTGGTCAGGGCCAGCAGCACGGCAAGATATAAGTCATCGTTGGCGGACGCTTTGCAGGCGGATAGAAGGCGTTCGCGCTCATCATCTGACAGGTAGCGCACGCGGCCCCGTGGCTCTGCTTTCTTGCCGACCTTGACCATAGGCGATGCTTCCAGCCATTCCCAATCTTTTACGGCCTCAGTCATGACGGACGCCAAGGCCTGCCGGTAGTGGTTCAGGGTGGACGCTGACCGATTGCGCCCGGTGCGCTCGCTTGGCTCATCGGCAAGGCGCGTCATGCGCTCTTTGATGACGGCTGGCGTCACGTCCGCAAGCGACAGGGTGCCTAGTTCGGCCTTCCAGTAATCAAGGTGCTGTTTCCGGGCATCCTTGGCCCGCATACCTTGCAACTTCTCCCGTTCGTAACGCTCAATGGCATCCGCCAGCGTGTGACGTTTGGCCTCGGACGTTTTGAAGTGCCGACCTTCCCTTATGGCGCTTTCGGTCTGGGTGGCCCATTGCTTGGCCTTGGTCAGACTGGCGAACGTGGCGGACTGGACAGGCTGCCCCCGTAGTCTGACCTTCACCCGGTAGGACGTGGTGCCGTCGCTGGCGGTGCGTTTCTCGATGGCGGCCATGGTTACGCCCTCCAAGGGGTGAGGGCTGGCGCTGTATGCGGTAAACTGAGGGTATCCATTGCGGCCTCCTGCTTAGGCTTTGCGGTGGTAGGGTCGGGCGGGTGCTGATTACACCCCCCGGCCTGTTTTTTATTATACATTCACGGCAAAAAAGCGCAACAAGGGCTTAATAAGCCAAAGCATACGCAACACAAGGCAATGAATTATCAGGGAATATATTCCGCCATAATGAGGCATGGGACACTCATGGGGCAGCGCGGGAAAAAATGGGGCACTTATCCACAGGCCGGGCGGTTGTCTCGGTGACGCCAAAGGGAAGGCTAAAGGGTGCGGATTGGGTGCCGGTGAGTGCCCACGGTTTGCGGCTTAGTGTCCCAAGAGTGCCCCATGACGGGGTTTTGATGGTCTGGAATGTTGCTTAACTTGTTGATTTTTATGGCGCGCCCAGAGGGAATCGAACCCCCAACCTACGGCTTAGAAGGCCGTTGCTCTATCCGATTGAGCTATGGGCGCCTGCTTTCATTGTAAGCTAGGCAAGGCGCATCTCGCTAGGCACTTTCGCCCTTCCTTTGCTACCATCCGCCCGGAAGGGAGGCGCCCTATTTCTGGAGCCGCGCCGGGAATTGCGGGAGAGGGGTGAGCATTGCATCTTATGAAACCTTACATCTGGGCGCGCCTGCTGCTTGGCGCTGCGATTCTTTCCGTGACCTCGTGCGCGCAGTCGCTTCCCCAGACACCTGCGCCCCAGCCCGTGGTGCCAACGCTTCCCGCTACCTCAGCGCCCAAGGCGACGGCCTCGCCCAGTGATCGCTATCTGGATCGCATGGCCATCATAGATGCCCGCAAGGATTTTCGCCAAAGCCCGAATCCTGGTTATGTGCTCGACGCCCACTCGGTCATCCGTTTTCCCAGCCTAGGCCCCACTGGTGTGATCATCATTGGGGATAGCATCCTGACTGGGTGGTCCGGCTATTTTGCGCATGTATTTCCCAATGCTTTTCTCGATGGCCGGGTCGGCCGACAATTTTCCTCGGCCATACCCATCTGGCGAACGCTGCAGGAAAATGGGATGACTCACAAGGTGGGTTATGTGGTGGTTGAATTGGGGACCAACGGCGAGGTTTCGCCGCAGGATATGCAGACCTTTTTGCAGCTGGTCGGCGACCGTCAGGTGTTGCTCGTAATGCCGGAAATGCCCCGATCATGGGAGCACGAGGTGCAGGACCTTTACCTCCAGACCGCGGCTACCCACCCCAATGTCCATCTGGTGCGCTGGGACTTGCTCAGCCGCAACCATCCCAGCTACTTCTGGACGGATCGGGTACACCCAACCTGGATAGGGATCCAGGTGATGGTGCACGCCATCGCCACCGACCTGCAACAAGTGATCGCCAACAAGCATAACTGAATTTTTTCTTCTGGTAAAAAAGCGTGCTGCCATATATTGATTATCTCAAATTTCTGGCCATTTTTGCGGTCATCGCGTTCCATATTCATGACACCATCAGTTTTGACTACCCCTGGTTCTCTGGTGGTTATCTGGGCGTTGATGTTTTCCTTCTATTGTCAGGATTTCTGATCGAAAAATCTCTTGCCCGCGGGCGCCAGGATTCCTTGGCGCAGCGTAGCAAGGATTTCTTTGCGCGGCGGTTTTCCCGTATTCTCGTTCCTATGCTGGTGGTGACCGCCATCCTGGCGGTACTGCTTTGGTCGACCCATCTGCTCACCGGATGGGCGCCTGTCTGGTACTCGGCCATTCTCGGCTACAACTTTTATTTGGTCCTCCATCATATCCCCTATTTTCAGGTGTACAGTTATCCTCATCCGTTTTTGGGAATGTGGTTCATTTCTCTATTGGGTCAGTTATATCTGCTGCACTTTTTATTGCGTTCCTTATTGCCAGGGAAGTGGTGGTACCGGACAGTTCTGACGTTGCTCTTTTGTATAAGTTTGGGCTCTGCCTGGTGGCTGATGCGCCAGGGTAGTCTGAATGCCGCCTATGTGCTTCCCAGCCACGCTTTTCCCTATCTTGCCGGCGCGTTATTGACCGAACTGGGCTGGGCCCGGCCGCGGGAGACAGGAAGGAGCAGCTTCGATACCTTGAGCATCCTCGCCATCCTGCTGCTGGTGGCGCTCTTTGTTTTGGCGCCCTACGAGAATTTTGTGTATTTCTCCCTTGCCACAACCGCCCTTGGTGTGGCCTTCCTGCTGGCGGCCGCGCGCGCGGCCTGGTTGCCACGACTGCAACTGCTGGTCTTGGGTAAACTCGGGGAGATGTCCTATTCTCTCTATCTGTGGAATGTTCCAGTCGTTGCCTTGGTCCACTACTACTTCCCACAGACTTCTATTGCCAGTCAGGCGTTGTTTTCGCTTTCTCTGCTGCTGTTGTTGTCGGTGCTGTCCTACCTGCTGTTGGAACTGCCATTGCAGGCGGCCTTTCAAAAGCAGGTGCGGCATGGGGTGGGCCGGGGAGCTTTCGTGTCGGTGCTCGTCTTGCTGGCGCTGGCGAGTGTAGGCTGGTGGCAGGCCAGTCGACTGGGACAGGAGGGGGTGCGTCTACAAGCGCAAGCGCAGCACGATGCTCTCTATCGGCAATATCTGGAAAAACGGGTAGCCAGTATGGGACGGGATCTGCAAGCACTGACGGGCGCCAAGACCCTCTCGGCTGCCGAGGCTAAAGCACACGCAGATTCTCGGGCCAACAAGGCCCTGGAAAGCAATGCCGATCTGATGCAGTGGCAGCCTCATCCCGGTCTGGGCTTTCTGTATAATGGGCAAGAACTGCGCAGTAATCCGGCCTATCCCGAAAAGCAGGTATTGTTCATTACCGATTCTATTCTGTTGGGTTGGTCTGGGTACGTGATTCACATGGTTCCAAACGGGATTCTGGATGGTCAGGTGGGCCGCTCGTTTTTCCGGGCACAGCCGGTGCTACAGAAAATGTTTCAGGACCCAGCCTACGCCAAGGTTGCCTATGTTGTGGTAGAGCTGGGCAGCAATGGCTATGTTCAGTGGTCTGATCTGGAAAGTTTTGTGCAGACAGTGGGGAATCGCAAGATCCTGTTGATTGTCCCGTCCGTACCGCGCCCGTGGGAAAACGAAGTGCGCAGTATGTACGATCGCGCTGTTGCCAAGTATCCGAACATCACCTTGCTGCATTGGGACCACATCAGTGACGGTCATCCAGGCTATTTCGTGGCCGATCAGGTCCATCTCGATTGGGACGGTGCGCAGGCCTTGATGCAGGCGGTGCTCCGCACCCTCTATCAAATGGGGTATCGCAATCCGCCGCCGCCCAAAGCGATCTTTGCCAACGCTGTCCTCCGGCATGATTGCTCCGGGCCTATGGGAAATTGTTTCTCAGGTGGATGGTCCCATGAATGAGCGCAGTACGCTCACTCAGGAAGAGTGCTGGAAGGCCCATGACGGCAAGTATTCAGATTTTATTCCTCTAAAACAACGCATTACGGAAACGAATAACTCCGTCGTCAATAGTGGCAACCACACTACGGTACACATCCATAGTTTTCAACGGATTCCCCAGGGTGCTGTAACGCAAGACATCGAAATGGTGTTCAGCGATGATCGCAGTGCACTCCATCGGGCTACCATGACCGGCTCTGGCAGCCTGATCTTTTCCGCGACTCCCATGTTGGACGAGCACTTTACGCAGCGTGGACGATGGATTTCGGCGGATTGTTCCCAGCTGGTACCTGAGCCTTCCAAGTTGCAGATTACCCGCCCGGCCGAGGTACCTGCGCTGCAGCGTTTGCAGGCGCTTTCCCGACAACTGCAAAGGGAATTTCCCCATCCCAATGGGCCGTGAGGAAAGAGCTATGGTTTCTGTGCGCCAGGTTCTTTTGCTACGTGGCATTTCCGCAGGTCGGGTCTTCCGCTGGCTTTTGCCGATTTGGCTGGCGTCGTTGACTGGCTGTGCAACCTGGTGGTTTCCATCCGTCAACGTAAAACAGCAACCGAAGGATTTCTTGCACGCCGTGGAGCGCTTGCCCGGGGTTAACACCGGACCTCGCGGCGAAAAACCGGTGGCGTCGGTGTTCATTGATGTCTCCTGCCCGTTTTGTCGAGATCTCTACGCCGATCTAAGACCGGTGTTGCCGTACATTCGGCTGCACTGGATACCCATTGGCAGCCCTGGGGGAAAAGCTCTCATGATTCTCCCGAATGGGCTGGTCAAGAGCTACCACACCGCTTCTACCTTAGAAAGTAGTGCCTATCTACTTATCGCTTACAACGGCGCGGAGGCACTTGACCGCGCAATGACCGGCAGTATCGCTGTCCCGACCATTGGGGCGGGACAAGAACCCGCAGTTCAGGCTGCGGCCAACAACTATCAGGCCCTGTGGAAATGGAAACCGCTGGGGGGTGGAGTACCGGCGGGGGTAATTGCTTTGGCGCCGCCGGCTGACTATGTCGTGGTCCATGGGTATAAAGATATCGAGGGCGCCATCCTGGGGGCTGCGTTGCAGGAGAAGGTGCGTATTCCGGGTTATCCTGCTCACCCGGGTTGGACGATAATGGCCCCAGAAGGCCATGTGGCTTTGCCCCAGGTAGGGGTCTATCGCACTCCGCAACGGGCCTGTGCTGCATTGCCGATGAGACTGCACGGGTATACGACTCATGCTTATTCCGCGAACCCCGATCCCACGGTCTGTCGTCTGCCGGGTGACGCCAAGCCGGTAGCCTACGCTGTCCCCTTCGTTGCGCAGGAAAACATGACTGATCGCGTTGCATTTGCGCAGCGCAGCGGCTATCATTCGCCCTCAACGTTGGGGCGGTAGCTCAGCTGGGAGAGCGTCGCGTTCGCAATGCGAAGGTCGGGAGTTCGATCCTCCTCCGCTCCACCAAAATTCAGCGCCCGACTGGTTTCAGTTGGGCGTTTTTATTCAGGAACTGGTGACTCTTGGTATTCGGGATTATCGGCAGACCGTTTTCCAGGTCTACCGAGTGGTCTACCGTGCCATGGTGCAGAAGCCACCATTTAGGTGCTTGCCGACGGACAGCGGGATATGCAGTTGGCTTTTGGCGCCTCGCCGCTTGGGGCTTGACGACTGAAGGCACGCAGATAAGCGCAGCGGTGCCCATTGGCCCCGCCGTAGCTCTCGTTACTTTCTGGCCTCGGATTCCAGGCTGCGCAAGCTTTCTTCCGTTCCCGCTGCGGCGGTGAGGTCGGCGACATTTTCCTTGGTAAAAAATCCCTCGAAGCCGTGAAAGCGCTGCACAAACTCGATGATGAGAGAGGTGTGCGTGGAGGCACGAGAAAAAATCTGCTTGAGACCCTCCTGCTCGGAGCCGATCACCTGCAGCAGGAATTCCTGCCCGCACTCCGCCAGGCTGGATACCACGTAATCGATGTTGGTCTTGCCCTGGGTTTTGCCATCCCGCACGGCCACGGCAATATGATGCAAACGCGGGCCAAAATTGCGCACAAAAGACTCCGTAGGAGAGGGAGTTTGCAATAGGTGATTGCAAAAGTAGGGATGATTGGCAGCCGTGAAGACCTTCGCTGGTGTATGCAGAACGTCATCATAATGCAGGCTTTTGGTGACGTTGGTGGATGAGTTTTGATCTGGAATATCGTAGGATCCCCAATAGTAGTAACTGGATAATCCCAGGTACTCGAGAATGGCAACTTCTCGATTCTGGCTATAGATGCGGGTAGCCAAATGATCGATTGGCAAGAGGAGTTCGCTGATTTTTACCCGTTCCCGCAGCTCTTGCGCTTGCTCAAATGCCGCCTGCATTTCCGGATCGATGCGCGAATTTCCCAGGGCGTAGACGCGAATATCGTTGTCCGGGCGCTCCCAATACCCGATGATATTGTGGGTGTAGGGCGAGGGCTTGACAATCGCCATGTTTCCCGGGAGCTCCATCTGCCGAATTTGTTCCTGGTTGAAAAAACGGATTTCACGACTCTTCTGAATGTCGACTACCTCATGCAGATTTTCTACCTGAAAAATCTCTCCCATATAGCGCGAATTTGGTTTCTTCGCACCAATGGGATACACCTCGTTCAGGCTGCGAAAGATACCGCGCAAATCGGGGTCTTTGACCTCTCGCACCAATACATCGGGATAATTCATGTTGATGCGCAGGATGTGGGTCAGATGCTGGTCGGTGTCGAGCGTGACCAGATAGTTGTAGGGCGTCATCAGACAGAGTTCGCGGATGTATGCAGCGGAATGTCCCGGCTCGAGGGTCATCATCAACGCATCGATGCGACGGATGTTCTCGGTCAATCCGAGCCTGTCCCGCTCTTCCAGAAGGCGTGGCAGCCATTCTTCAAAGAAAGGGGAGTTGGCTTTGTCGCCCTGTCGAGGATGCGCAGTATAACTGTTCACGATCTGCTCCTTGGATTGACTCCGTTTCTTTACCGTGCGAGCCCAGAGGGAACCGAACCCCCACCCTACGAGTTAGAAAGTCAAAAACAGGTAGTTGTTCCATTTGTTGCATCAATGGCCCACAGAAATAAGTGAATAAATTACAATGATATATGCCATATTTGCTATATGGCTGACCCCCAACATTCCTGCTCATTTCCGACTTCAGTATGGCACCAGGGTAGCGAGAGAATCAACGGCTTATATTCTCAGAGTAGGGACGCCAGAGTGCCCGTTGGCACGATTGTGGAGTCTGCCACTGGTTTCTAAGAAAGGACGCCCAAAATACCTGGCTGCGGCCTGGCTTTCCGGATCTGATGCTTGCTGATCAGAAAGATTACAGTCGTTGACCCTATACGGACTACAGGGGTACAAAAGGTGCTCTATCTTGCAGGAGACAGATCATGGAGTTCTGGAGTCGTCGCCATTTTTTGCGGTCTGGTCTGACCTTGCTTGCTGCCGTGCCGACGGGGCGGGCGTTGGCCGCATCCGCGATGATGCGTGGCATGGCGGGCATGAGTGGGATGGGAAACATGGGTGCCATGCCCGCGAAGGCAGCCCCGTTTGTTCGCCCCCTGCCGATTCCTCCGCTATATGCTGGCACCTTGGCCAAGGATGGGGTGCGCGAATATCGTCTGCAGATGGGATTTGGCAGCGCCGAGTTACAGCCCGGCGTCCAGACGCCCACTTGGGGGTATAACGGCAACTATCTCGGTCCGGCTCTCGTCATCCCCAGGGGGGAGCACTTGCGCCTCTGGGTGAACAATGCCCTCAACCAGAGCACGACGACCCACTGGCATGGCGCCCATGTGCCCGGTGACATGGATGGTGGACCGCAAAGTCTGATTGCTCCGGGCGCAACCCGATTCTATCAGTACCGTATCGAGCAAGACGAGGCCACCCTCTGGTATCATCCGCACCCGGATGGCCGCACCGGTCCGCATGTCTACGGAGGTCTTGCCGGTCTGTATCTGATCCAGGACGGCACGGATCGGAATCTGGGGCTGCCGCATCATTGGGGCGTCGACGACATCCCGATCATCGTCCAGGATCGACTCTTTGATTCGGCAGGACGATTGGTCTATATGCCTCAGGCGATGGACGTGATGGGTATGAAGGGTAACCGGTTTCTCGTCAACGGCTGCGAATCGCCGGTGTTGCGTGCCCCCGCGCAGTGGCTTCGTCTGCGCTTGCTCAATGCTTCCAATAGTCGAATCTATAACTTTGCCTTTTCCGATGACCGGCATTTTTACCAGATTGCTACCGATGCGAGTTATCTGGAATCTCCGGTGACCATGCGGCGGCTGTTATTGGGACCGGCGCAGCGTGCAGAGATATTGGTAGACTTGCGCAGTAACGAAGGTCAGCGATTGTGGTTACGCAGCGATTCCGCTGCGGTAGTGCCTGGTCTTAGTCGCCGTCCCATGGATAGCGACCATTACGACCGCAGTGTCTTCGACCTTGTCGAAATCCGGGTGGAGCGAGGGCAGGGGCAGGGTGGTCGATTACCCGACCGGCTGCTTGCGGCGCCGGACCTGCCAACGCATGGTCCAGAACATCAGTTCAGCTTGCAGGGCATGGGCGAGGGTCAACAAATGATGGCCGATATGCGTCGTGTCCGTGCCGCTTTTCACCATGTTGCGCATGATGGCCCAGGTGGCATGTCGCTTGGCATCGGCAAGGTGCCTGTCTTCTCGATCAACCACCAATTCATGGACATGCAGCGCATCAATCTGCGGATACCTCTGGGCAGCACCCAAGTTTGGATGGTGCACAATGAGGCAGAAATGGCCCATACCTTCCATGTCCATGGGACGTCGTTCTGGATTCAAGGCCGTAATGGTCACCCCGCTACCTCCTCTGAGCACGGCTGGAAGGATACGCTATTGATTCGACCTGGCGAGCAGATTCAGATTGCCATGAGCTTCCATCATCCGGCAACGGACGCCTACCCCTATATGTACCACTGTCACATGCTGGAGCATGAAGACAATGGAATGATGGGGCAGTTCACGGTGCTGCCTGCCTGACCCTGTCGGCTCTGCCTGCGTGCGCCAATGGTGGACGTGGAAGAGGCTGTCGCGCTGGGAGGTGGGATCGATTCCAATTTTGAAAGGTGCTTCCACACTGATAGATGGTCGCCTGCGCCACTCCACCGCCAGGCAGCAGCTCCGGAGATCACGCTAGAGCCTTGTCTATATTGGCGCGCCCAGAGGGAATCGAACCCCCAACCTACGGCTTAGAAGGGCAGGGACGTTGCACACTCTGCAATAAACGGGCAATAAATGCGACTATAAAAACAGAGCCTTACCATCTAGCTGCTTTTCCCTTGTGTTGTGGATAACTCCCGCTTTTCGCCCCTGAGTGTCCCGCCAGTGTCCCACGGGGCAGTTAGTCAGTGTGTCGTTACGCAGTAACAGCGCCAGCCTTTTTTATGGTTGCAGGGTGCGACTAGGGCGCGACCTCTTTTTTTTGTGGCGGCCACTGGCTACTTGCCCGGCCACTTCTTTTTTTTGTGGTTGCACCCTGCCACCACACCCGCCACCCCCCTTTTTTATAGACGGCACATTGCGCCATCAGGACGTGAGTAAAATTCATACAGGCGCTCACGATGCGCTCATCATGGGGCTGTAACGCCTGCCAGTGCTGACTATCAGCGTTCACCATGCGGTCATCATGGCCACTCCTTTTTTTGTGGTCGCTACCCGCGACTATGCCCGCGACTTTCTTTTTTTGTGGTGGCACCCTGCCACTTGCCTGCAACTTTCCGATGCCAGACAAAGAAAAACCCCGCACATGGCAGGGCAGGCTTTCTCTCACCAGTCCTTGCGCCGCAACTCCTCCCGGATTTCCTCGATAGTCGCATACGGCCCTTCTGGTGGCGGGATAGTTTCGACTTGGGCAGACAGTGCGATGTCAGCAGGCAACAGCTTGCCGAGTAACCCCATAAACGCCACGGGGTTTTCATCTGCCTGCCTTGCAAGCCAGTCTGCACCCCCGGCTTTCTCGAAGGCCTCCATTATCATTCCCTTCATGCTGCCGTTCAGCTTGTTAGGCGAACCCTTGGGCCTACCGGGTCCGGGGCCTAGTTGGTTATTTCTGGTTATTTTATTCATGCTGTTTCCTTTTGGGTAAGTGGGGCACTGGTGGCACCCCTGTTGCTTGCGTCGATTCTGGGGCTGTTTCTGGCCCGGCAATGGGCTGTTTACCGTAGAGCTTGCCGAGTGCAGTCATGTAGCCCTGTGGCATCGCTGGTGCTTCCTTCCGACGCTTCATGGCAATGACTCCCGTATGACGGTGCAGGCATCGGACAAGGCCAACTCGCACAAGCTGCCCGGTGCCGTGAATACCCCCGGCGCGATATGGTGCAAGTCCAGAACAGCACGCCAAGGCTTCCGGCTCTGGCGATAGAACAGCGCAGGCTTGCGGCCCGTCTGCTCGGCCTGCCGCTGGGTCTGGGTCCACCATGACGCAATACTGAGGGCTTCCTGCCGCTTCACTTCGATAGCCCAGCCCTCGACGTTTAGGGAATCCGCACCCCCGCCCCGCGTCTGGGATAGGTTGCGCGTCACGGTGACGCCTAGCTGCTCGGTCAGTAGGGCGAATAATTCACGCTCGCCCCGGCTGCCCTTGTTTCTCTGTGATGCGCTCATTCCGTCACCTCGAACGGCACGCGGCCAACTTCCCGCCCTTCTGTATCCTCCGCCACCAGTTCGGACGTGTCAGGGTCAAAGGCGATATGTAAAAACTCACCCCCGCAGGTGGTAAGGGTGGCCTGCTCCAAGTGGGGCAACGCCTGAAAGAAAGGCACGGCGCGGCGTAGTGCCGTCTTGGGGTTCCATCGTTCGGTTTTCATTGGTTGCTGCTCCTTGGTTCGTGGTTTGGGCAGGTGCGCGGTGCCGCTGGAAAACAAGCGCGGTATCCGTTCCCGCCAGAAGGTGGCAATCCGGTTGCGGTGAGTGAACAGGTGCCCAGAGATTGTCCGGGCAACGGCTGACCGGGAACGAAGTGCAGGCATGTACCGCAGGACACGCGGGAAGGGGCCATATCTGCCCCGTGCTGCATTTTCTCCGCTGGGGTGGCATTGGTACGGCTCCGACCGTCTGGCGCTGTCATGGCTGCCCCCATGCCCGAAGCCCGTCTATCAGGTCAGTTGCCCACGGCCCGCAGTCCTCGACGGCGGCGAACTGCTCAAGGGCTTCCACCATAGCGGCGGGTGACTTGAACCCATGGGCCAACATCTGACCGAAAACCACGGCTAGGCTGCCGCGCTCCTTCCAGTCGGCAAAAACTGCCCCGTCTGAATATCGCTGTGGGTATCTCAGCCCGTCGCCTGTACGTTCCACCATGAGGACGTTATGCACGCCCCTGGCTTCTGAGTGGTCCCACAAAATCATGGTGCGCTCGGTTTTCACTTGATGGCCTCCTTGGGCTGACAGAATGAACAGCCTTCACCATCGCAACGTGGACAGGTGCCGGGTGCGCCTTCATTTGCGCCAAGTGTGTGCGCTCCGCCCCCCTCACACTCCTTAGCGCCGGAAGTTGGCGCACTTGGCGCAAGCGCCGTGCTAACTTCTGCGTCTACTGTTCCTACTTCCTGAGTTGGCGCACTTGGCGCACTTGGCGCAGTCTTGCCGATTCGCTCCCATCCCTTGGCGGAGAGAGTCCACGCGGTGCGGTCCTTTCGTGACTGATTCCGGTATTGCTCCCGCTCGATAAGCCCGTCTCGTTCCAGTTGGCGGATAGTAGCGAACAAGGCCCCGGCGACCGGAAAGGCACGCTTAGGGAATTGCGGCTCAGGTCGGAGCATGGCCCATGCGTTAGTACGGGGTGAGTTCGCTTCGGTGGATACCCGCTCCCCACGCTCCACAAAATCCGCCAGCACCTTGAGCAAGCTATCCACTGGCGGCTCGTTTGGTTCACCTGCCGCGTCGTGGGTGCTTTCGTCGATGGTTAGCAGGCCTGTCATGGTTCGCACGAGGCGCAACGGCTCCGCAGTCCTTGGGCCAAGGTTCAGCTTGTCATGCGAGAGGGTGAGGCGTGCCGGGTCGTCCCTATCGGCGGTGAGGGCAAGGCGACTTCTGGCGCTGTTATGCCATGCGGTGCTGCCGCTGTAAGACTCGGCCCCGCGTCCGGCCCCTACTGCCGCCTTCTGGATATGCGCCAGCAACAGCATTGCAGGTGGTGCGCCTTCATCTGGGAACAGAGAGCGCAGAGAGCGCATAAAGCCCCGGACGGCTGCCCGGTCGTTTTCGCTGGCCTCGAAAACATCGGATGCGTTATCCACGATAATCAAGTCGGGCTGAACCTCCGCGATGATTTCCGCCAGTCTGGAAAATCCCGGCGTGCCCTCTCCTGTTTTGATACCGAAGGCGGAGGCTTCCCGATATAGGGCGGGTTCGTCTGTGGCGTCCAGAATTACAAGGCGTTCTGCCAACATGCGGGGGCTGGCGTTGAAGTGCGCGGCAATGAAGCCCAGCCTATGGCGGAGCACTGCCGCCCCATCTTCAGCAGAGTAGAAAAGCACGCGGCCCTGCTCGGTGGACGCTCCCAGAAAGTCAGCGCCAAGGCAGGCGGCAACGGCGAGTTGCAGCGCAAGCATACTTTTACCCACGCCACCATGAGCACCCAACAGGGTGACGTGCCCGCGCGGTATGCGCCCGGCCCAGATAAAGGCAGGCTCCGGGCTGGGTGCGCTGTAAATGTCGCTGATACTGACTCTTGGAAAGTCCAAGGTCGGGACTGGCTCTGGCAAGTCGTCAGCGCCAGCGCCAAGCTCGGACGCGGGCACAACGGACAGGTGCGGCGCTGGCTGCTCGAAGTCGTCAGCGTATGCGTCCAGCGGTGGCAATTCGTCAGCCCAGCTCATGACGCCACCCCCTGCCGCTGAGATTTCCGCCAAGTGTGCCAATCGTTAAAATCGTTTACCCATGCAGGGGCATCAGCGGGTAGTCTGGGCCATATCCAACGGGCACGGGCTGCAATAGCAGCGGCCTTGGCTTTGGATAAACCGACTTCGCCCAAGTCCGCAGCAATTACCATATCCAGCGCAGGGAACAGGCGGCGGGCTTCGGTTGCCACGGCCTGCAAATTGCCTGCATCCAGCCCAGCGATAACGCAAGCCCCCGGACTGAGTGCCGCCAAGGTTTGGCTAGTTGCCCAGCCTTCGGCAATTATTAGCCGGGTATCAGGTGAGGGCATGTCAGCGGTTCGGATAAAACAGCCTGATTTTTTCATACCGGATAGAAAGCGTTTGCTGCCGTCCGGTGCGATGAATTGCAAGCCCCAAAGTTTCCCGGCGTAGTCCTGAACAGGCAGAACCAATGCAGGCCCGGACTGGCGGGCAATACCTGGCGCAATACCTTTTTTCAGCAGATAGGGGTGGTTCGGTTTCGCTGGTGCTGAGTCATTCCATACGCGAAGGGCACGGGCTGCCGCGTCACGGTGACGGGCTTCTTGTTCGGCCTGAGCCTCGGCACGCTCCCGCAGGATACGGGCGGCGAGTTCGGCGCGTTCTTTGGCGGTGAGTGCCGATTCTCTCTTGCTGCACCAGCGGGTTGATATGCCCGTCCGCCAGTCTCCACCAGCGCCAGCAATGGGCGCGTCAAGGTGCAAACGATACCAGCAGGACACTTTACCGGGCCTATCGTCGGCACTTCTGGCGCGATGCAAGACACCATCAGCGCGGATTGTTTCGGACGGGTGAAGGATTACACCAGCAGACGCCAAGGCTTCACGAAAGGCTGCAATGGGGTTATTTGCCATGTTGCACCCCCATAGCCCGGCGCAGCTTCCGCAGGCTCCAGAACATGCGGGCTAGGTTGTGGCGTATCTGCTTGTATGTGCTATGCTTCTGCATGGTTTCCCCCCTGCTCTTGGGTGGTTGCCTGCTTGCTTGTAGCGCCTTGGGTGGCTGCCGGGCCACCCTTCCCAGAATACAGGGCGCGAGATACTTGCCGTTTATCCCGGTAGCTCAGAGCGTAAAGCCCACGGTAAGTCCAGAGTCCGTCCATGTCGTGAACCCCCAATCGGTAACAGGGAAGCTCTAGCCCTTGCTCCCGCAGCTTGCGGACTTCTTCTGGGCCATTGCTCGCGCCTGTTATGGTGTCCGCAGACTCACGGGTTAAAGGCTGTTTCAGTAGTGCCCGCAGCAGACGCAATGCACGCGGGTTGTCGGTTCCTTGAAATTGCACGGGCTGGCGCTGTTTGTGCTGAGGGAATCGGGAGAGGCGGGTAACATCTGCCAATAGGTCCGGCTGCTCCGGCGCTGGCTTGCGGCGGTTCATGCTGCACCCCGGACGCTCTTCAATCCGCCATCCTGAACGAATCGCAAGAATACAGGCTCATTTATCAGGACGCGGCGGCCCAGCCGGGCAATGGCTCCGGCTGCTTCCAGCTCGTCACCTTTCCAGAAAATGGCAGAGCGTAGGCCACCAGTGGTAAAAGCGGGGTGCTTTTCGGTGAACTGCTTTACGGTTACATATTGCGGGGTTTCGTTTGCGTTCGTCATTTCTTGCATCTCCACAATGCCGCGTTGTTGCGGCGATGTGTGGAGCATAAAAAACAGCAACCTATAAACGGAAAAGCCCCATTTAAGGGGCTAAAATATTTAGTGGGTAAAAAGGGCGATTATATTTTAGGCTTGGACAATAGCCCGATTATGCCGCTATCCCGTCGCGGCTCCGGCTTTGGTTCTGCCGTGCGCTTTGCCTGTTCCATCACTGAGCGGACAAATGCAGGCGTAGTGCCCAGCTCGCAGAGATTGGCTATTCTGGCGATGATGGTAAATCCCCCTGCTTCAACAAAAGGCCCGTCTATGGTGAAACACCCCGCCAAGGCGCGAACAATGGCCGCTTTACGGCTGCGCGTGCCACGCTTCCCTGCAAACGCAGCAGATAACGCATCCCCGTGCTGGCTTGCGTGCATGTACCGCCCGGACAGCCCGGCGGGATACACACGCCCATACTTGCCACGCTCTGCCCACGGTGCCAAGGCTTCCACGTTACGGGCCAGCGGTTCGTTATCGGCTCCCCTGAGCAACGCGGCGGCTTCCCTGAGTAGCCGGGCGGCCTTATCGCAATCCTTGGCCCGGCGCTCGGCAATCTCTAGGGCGTCGTCGCGCTCGTTCAGCAGATAGGAAACGGTACTCAGGAATACATGCGCGGGCTTGCAGGTTAAGGCTAACGCCTTGTCTATGACTTCCACGCCCACGCTTTTTATTGGCGGCCTGCCGTCCATGATGTTACCGGGCACGGGTTCGGGCCTGCCTGCCGCTTCCCATGCTTCAACACCCCAGCGGTTAAGTGCCGCTTCAATGCGTGCGCGGGCAAAATCCTTGTCAGGTATTTCTCCATCATCATGCGCCTTCTCGAACTCAAGGGCGAACCGTTCCCGTTCGGCTTCTGTGGGGTAATATGGCTCGATGGTGGCGGCGGCGATTTCTTCGGATAGAACCTTATCCCATTTTTCGGCAATGGCTAAGGCTTCGGCCTGCTCTTGGGTGAGTTTACGCGTCATGCTGCACCCCCGCCCACCATACGGGCGGCCACCCGTTCCGCCAGTGACGCGGTATGGGCTGGGCTTAAATGCGCGTATCTCTGCACCATTGCCAGCGTTTTATGTCCCAACAGTGCCGCCAGTTCTGGAAGGCTGGCCCCATTCATGGCGGCATAGCTGGCGAAAGTATGCCGCAAATCGTGCCAGTGGAAGCCCTCAATGCCTGCCGTCTTTAGTGCCTTTTCCCACGGCTGGCGCAAGTCCACGGGCTGCTTAGGATTCACGCGGGAAGGGAACAGCAGGACTGAATCAATCCGGCGCACCTTGGCCCGTTCCTGTAACAGCGCCAGCACTGGTGCGGTAAGGTGCAAGGCGCGGCGGCTGCCGTTCTTGGTTTCTTCAAGCTGCAAGGTGGCGCGGTTCAAATCAATTTGCGCCCATGTCGCGCCCATTGTTTCAGCCTGTCTGCCGCCAGTGGTCAGGGCCAGCAGCACGGCAAGATATAAGTCATCGTTGGCGGACGCTTTGCAGGCGGATAGAAGGCGTTCGCGCTCATCATCTGACAGGTAGCGCACGCGGCCCCGTGGCTCTGCTTTCTTGCCGACCTTGACCATAGGCGATGCTTCCAGCCATTCCCAATCTTTTACGGCCTCAGTCATGACGGACGCCAAGGCCTGCCGGTAGTGGTTCAGGGTGGACGCTGACCGATTGCGCCCGGTGCGCTCGCTTGGCTCATCGGCAAGGCGCGTCATGCGCTCTTTGATGACGGCTGGCGTCACGTCCGCAAGCGACAGGGTGCCTAGTTCGGCCTTCCAGTAATCAAGGTGCTGTTTCCGGGCATCCTTGGCCCGCATACCTTGCAACTTCTCCCGTTCGTAACGCTCAATGGCATCCGCCAGCGTGTGACGTTTGGCCTCGGACGTTTTGAAGTGCCGACCTTCCCTTATGGCGCTTTCGGTCTGGGTGGCCCATTGCTTGGCCTTGGTCAGACTGGCGAACGTGGCGGACTGGACAGGCTGCCCCCGTAGTCTGACCTTCACCCGGTAGGACGTGGTGCCGTCGCTGGCGGTGCGTTTCTCGATGGCGGCCATGGTTACGCCCTCCAAGGGGTGAGGGCTGGCGCTGTATGCGGTAAACTGAGGGTATCCATTGCGGCCTCCTGCTTAGGCTTTGCGGTGGTAGGGTCGGGCGGGTGCTGATTACACCCCCCGGCCTGTTTTTTATTATACATTCACGGCAAAAAAGCGCAACAAGGGCTTAATAAGCCAAAGCATACGCAACACAAGGCAATGAATTATCAGGGAATATATTCCGCCATAATGAGGCATGGGACACTCATGGGGCAGCGCGGGAAAAAATGGGGCACTTATCCACAGGCCGGGCGGTTGTCTCGGTGACGCCAAAGGGAAGGCTAAAGGGTGCGGATTGGGTGCCGGTGAGTGCCCACGGTTTGCGGCTTAGTGTCCCAAGAGTGCCCCATGACGGGGTTTTGATGGTCTGGAATGTTGCTTAACTTGTTGATTTTTATGGCGCGCCCAGAGGGAATCGAACCCCCAACCTACGGCTTAGAAGGCCGTTGCTCTATCCGATTGAGCTATGGGCGCCTGCTTTCATTGTAAGCTAGGCAAGGCGCATCTCGCTAGGCACTTTCGCCCTTCCTTTGCTACCATCCGCCCGGAAGGGAGGCGCCCTATTTCTGGAGCCGCGCCGGGAATTGCGGGAGAGGGGTGAGCATTGCATCTTATGAAACCTTACATCTGGGCGCGCCTGCTGCTTGGCGCTGCGATTCTTTCCGTGACCTCGTGCGCGCAGTCGCTTCCCCAGACACCTGCGCCCCAGCCCGTGGTGCCAACGCTTCCCGCTACCTCAGCGCCCAAGGCGACGGCCTCGCCCAGTGATCGCTATCTGGATCGCATGGCCATCATAGATGCCCGCAAGGATTTTCGCCAAAGCCCGAATCCTGGTTATGTGCTCGACGCCCACTCGGTCATCCGTTTTCCCAGCCTAGGCCCCACTGGTGTGATCATCATTGGGGATAGCATCCTGACTGGGTGGTCCGGCTATTTTGCGCATGTATTTCCCAATGCTTTTCTCGATGGCCGGGTCGGCCGACAATTTTCCTCGGCCATACCCATCTGGCGAACGCTGCAGGAAAATGGGATGACTCACAAGGTGGGTTATGTGGTGGTTGAATTGGGGACCAACGGCGAGGTTTCGCCGCAGGATATGCAGACCTTTTTGCAGCTGGTCGGCGACCGTCAGGTGTTGCTCGTAATGCCGGAAATGCCCCGATCATGGGAGCACGAGGTGCAGGACCTTTACCTCCAGACCGCGGCTACCCACCCCAATGTCCATCTGGTGCGCTGGGACTTGCTCAGCCGCAACCATCCCAGCTACTTCTGGACGGATCGGGTACACCCAACCTGGATAGGGATCCAGGTGATGGTGCACGCCATCGCCACCGACCTGCAACAAGTGATCGCCAACAAGCATAACTGAATTTTTTCTTCTGGTAAAAAAGCGTGCTGCCATATATTGATTATCTCAAATTTCTGGCCATTTTTGCGGTCATCGCGTTCCATATTCATGACACCATCAGTTTTGACTACCCCTGGTTCTCTGGTGGTTATCTGGGCGTTGATGTTTTCCTTCTATTGTCAGGATTTCTGATCGAAAAATCTCTTGCCCGCGGGCGCCAGGATTCCTTGGCGCAGCGTAGCAAGGATTTCTTTGCGCGGCGGTTTTCCCGTATTCTCGTTCCTATGCTGGTGGTGACCGCCATCCTGGCGGTACTGCTTTGGTCGACCCATCTGCTCACCGGATGGGCGCCTGTCTGGTACTCGGCCATTCTCGGCTACAACTTTTATTTGGTCCTCCATCATATCCCCTATTTTCAGGTGTACAGTTATCCTCATCCGTTTTTGGGAATGTGGTTCATTTCTCTATTGGGTCAGTTATATCTGCTGCACTTTTTATTGCGTTCCTTATTGCCAGGGAAGTGGTGGTACCGGACAGTTCTGACGTTGCTCTTTTGTATAAGTTTGGGCTCTGCCTGGTGGCTGATGCGCCAGGGTAGTCTGAATGCCGCCTATGTGCTTCCCAGCCACGCTTTTCCCTATCTTGCCGGCGCGTTATTGACCGAACTGGGCTGGGCCCGGCCGCGGGAGACAGGAAGGAGCAGCTTCGATACCTTGAGCATCCTCGCCATCCTGCTGCTGGTGGCGCTCTTTGTTTTGGCGCCCTACGAGAATTTTGTGTATTTCTCCCTTGCCACAACCGCCCTTGGTGTGGCCTTCCTGCTGGCGGCCGCGCGCGCGGCCTGGTTGCCACGACTGCAACTGCTGGTCTTGGGTAAACTCGGGGAGATGTCCTATTCTCTCTATCTGTGGAATGTTCCAGTCGTTGCCTTGGTCCACTACTACTTCCCACAGACTTCTATTGCCAGTCAGGCGTTGTTTTCGCTTTCTCTGCTGCTGTTGTTGTCGGTGCTGTCCTACCTGCTGTTGGAACTGCCATTGCAGGCGGCCTTTCAAAAGCAGGTGCGGCATGGGGTGGGCCGGGGAGCTTTCGTGTCGGTGCTCGTCTTGCTGGCGCTGGCGAGTGTAGGCTGGTGGCAGGCCAGTCGACTGGGACAGGAGGGGGTGCGTCTACAAGCGCAAGCGCAGCACGATGCTCTCTATCGGCAATATCTGGAAAAACGGGTAGCCAGTATGGGACGGGATCTGCAAGCACTGACGGGCGCCAAGACCCTCTCGGCTGCCGAGGCTAAAGCACACGCAGATTCTCGGGCCAACAAGGCCCTGGAAAGCAATGCCGATCTGATGCAGTGGCAGCCTCATCCCGGTCTGGGCTTTCTGTATAATGGGCAAGAACTGCGCAGTAATCCGGCCTATCCCGAAAAGCAGGTATTGTTCATTACCGATTCTATTCTGTTGGGTTGGTCTGGGTACGTGATTCACATGGTTCCAAACGGGATTCTGGATGGTCAGGTGGGCCGCTCGTTTTTCCGGGCACAGCCGGTGCTACAGAAAATGTTTCAGGACCCAGCCTACGCCAAGGTTGCCTATGTTGTGGTAGAGCTGGGCAGCAATGGCTATGTTCAGTGGTCTGATCTGGAAAGTTTTGTGCAGACAGTGGGGAATCGCAAGATCCTGTTGATTGTCCCGTCCGTACCGCGCCCGTGGGAAAACGAAGTGCGCAGTATGTACGATCGCGCTGTTGCCAAGTATCCGAACATCACCTTGCTGCATTGGGACCACATCAGTGACGGTCATCCAGGCTATTTCGTGGCCGATCAGGTCCATCTCGATTGGGACGGTGCGCAGGCCTTGATGCAGGCGGTGCTCCGCACCCTCTATCAAATGGGGTATCGCAATCCGCCGCCGCCCAAAGCGATCTTTGCCAACGCTGTGCCAGCCGCCAAGCCAGCGCTCAGCGCGAAACCTTCTGCTGCGACTGCGCCGACCCCGGGTGCCGCTGCGTCCATTCCTGCTGTGACGGAGAGTGCCTCTGCCAACGCTACGCCGGGTGCTGCTGGATTGTCGGCTACAGGCCCGGTTGCCCGAGCATTGCGAAAACAGAGTGCGGTACAGATGGGCGAATCCATTGGTAAAACGAACAGCGGACAGAACCAGTTGGAAGAAAATCAGCAATGGCAGGGTAGCCAGGAGAGCGGCGCTGGGGCACTGCAGAATCCCGGTCACACAGAAAATAATGCCTCTCGGCAGCAGGTTGGGGAAGAGGACGCTGGCAAACAGCGCCGGCATTTCCCCACCGATCAGGCCCAGAGTCCCGACGTTGGGGGGCAATAGCAAAAGATTGCGATATCAGTTCTGCGCATGACCTTTTCCAGGCCTGGCAGGTTGTGGCGGGCGGCGCGCCGCAGGCCCCATTTTTTGACGTAGAGTATGACTCCGCGGTACACTCCGCGCGTCGGAGAGATGGCCGAGAGGCTGAAGGCGCTCCCCTGCTAAGGGAGTATGGGGCTAAACACTCCATCGAGGGTTCGAATCCCTCTCTCTCCGCCAGTTACCATTTGTGGCACTCCCCGACTGAACCAGTAGTAACCGGCTGGAAACCAGTAACGTCCCCCTCTCCTTGAAGGTTCCCATGGCTAGGATTCGTCTAGCCCAACGCAGGCGACCAACCGAACGCGCTATCTCGAGTTTTGGGGGGGCTGTCTGGTATGAAATATTCACGGGATCTCGACGGCCTTCCCGTGGACCCGGTGGATTATCTTTTGAAACGCGCAAAAAAAGCGCCGCACGAGGCGACGCTATCATGGGCACCGCTGGCCATTCTTTCAGACGGACTCGCTGGCGCTTTCTCCCAGAAGCTGCTCGCGCTTGTTGCGGATGTCCTTGGCCAAGGCCATATACATGGCAGGCACCACAAAGAGCGAGAAAAGCGCACCAATGGCTAGCCCGGTACAAATCACCAGACCCATCTGGTAACGCGAGACCGCGCCGGGCCCAGTCGCAAACACCAGCGGCAGCACGCCGAGGACCATCGCCGCCGTCGTCATCAGGATGGGGCGCAGACGGATACTGGAGGCCTTCTCAACCGCCGCGCGTTTGTCGAGACCTTCGTGCAACTGAATGCTGTTGGCAAATTGCACGATGAGGATGCCCTGTTTGGCGATCAAACCGATCAGGGTGATCAGACCCACCTCGGTGTAGATGTTGATAGAGCCGAAGCCCAAGCTGATGAAAATGAGTGCACCGCTGATCGACATCGGCACAGTGATCAGCACGATCAGTGGATCGCGGAAGCTCTCGAACTGTGCCGAAAGCAACAGATAGATCAACAGAATGGCTAGCAGGAAGGTGACCAGTAGCCCACTTTTCTCCTGCTCGTACTGCCGGGACTGGCTCGCGTAGTTCACCTGATAGTCGCTCGGCATCACTTTTTCCGCTGCCTGGCGCAGGAAGCCAAGCGCCTGCCCCATGCTCACGCCGGGTTTGGGAATCGCCTGGATGGTCGCCGCGTTGAGCTGATCGAATTGTGGCAGAAACTGTGGTTCGGTACGTGTCTCAATGCTGACCACCGTCGACAGTGGCACCAGGGCACCGCTGGCGGTGCTGATGTAGTAATGCTTCAGCATGCCCGGATCGGCGCGAAAGCGGTCCGGAACCTGGGGGATGACCTTGTAACTGCGCCCGTCCATATCGAAGCGGTTGACGTAGTTGCCACCGAGCAGCGGCTGCAGGTCCTGGGCGATGGCCGCCATGCTGATGCCGAGGTTACCGGCAAGGTTGCGGTTGATCTTCAGCACCACTTCCGGGTTGTCGATGCGCAGATCCTTCATGACATAAAAGAACAATCCGCTTTGGTAGGCCGCGCCGACGACTTGATCCGCCACCTTGTCGAGCTTGGTGTAACTGCCGGGACTCTGCAGGACAAACTGCACCGGCAGACCACCGGCAGAGCCTGGCAACGGCGGTGGCAAGAAGGAGGCCGTTTGCAGACCGGTAACGGACTGCAACGCCTGCTGCACCTTGGGTTGTAGCTGCATCGCCGTAGTGCTGCGTTGACTCCAGGGCGTCAAGCGCATACCAGCGAACATGCTGTTGCTGCCGGCACCGCTGCCCGTCGATATGCCGGTAACCATGAAGGTTGCCGCCTTCTCCGGATACTGGTCGAACACGTGGAGTATCTGTTTCCCGTATTTCACCAGTTCTTTGGGCGTGATTGTGGGACCGCCGGTATCGGCGCTGAAGATGATCCCCTGATCTTCCTGCGGTGCCAATTCCGATTTGGATGTGGTGAACAGGAAATAGATACTGGCGAAAACCACCGCAGCAAAGAGCAGCGTCACCGGAACATAATTCAGGCTGCCTCGGAGGAGGCGATCGTAGAACCGGGAAAGGCCACTGAAGCGCTGGTCGATGAAATGCTCAAAGCCGTGTTCCTTGGTAGGCCGCAGCACTTTACTCGCTAGCATCGGCGACAGGGTGAGAGCGACAATCATCGAAATGAACACCGCTGCGACCAGGGTAAAGGCGAACTCGCCAAAGAGACTCCCGGTGAGGCCGCCCATGAAGGCAATGGGTGCGAAAACCGCGATCAGCGTCGTGGACATGACGACGATGGGAGAGCCGAGCTCGCGACCCGTGAGCATTGCCGCATCGAAAGGAGACTTCCCCTCGTCGATGTGCCGGTGGACATTTTCGACCACGATGATGGCATCATCTACCACCAGTCCAATGGCCAGCACGAAGGCGAGCAGGGTGATGAGGTTGATGGAGTAGCCGAGACCCCACATGATCAAACCTGCGCCGATGATCGCCAGCGGAATGGCGACGGCAGGGATGATCGCTGCGCGCCAGGAACCCAGGGTAAAGAAGATCACCAGCAGCACCACCGCCAGGGTAATGCCGATGGTCAGCATCACCTCATCCAGCGAGGCCTTGATGAAGACGCTGGCATCATAGGGGATGGCCTCATGCAGACCCGGTGGTAGTCCTTTGTCGATATTCTTCAGTGCCGCCTTGACACCACTCGCTACATCCAGAGAATTCGCCGATGGCGATTCCTGAATGCCGATGAAGGCGGCAGGGCGGCCGTCGAAGAAGGCATAGGAGGTGTAGTCCTGCGCGCCCAATTCGACCTTGGCAACATCCTTGAGACGAATCAGGGTGTCACCAGACTTGGTAATGACCAGGTTTTCAAATTCCTGCACATTATGCAGATTGGTGGTAGCAACGATGGTATTTTGGACCGTCTTGCCCCGCGTCTGCCCGACGGCAGAGATAAAGTCATTCGCCTGCAGGGCCGTCGATACCTGTGCGGCGCTGATCCCCAGGGCCGCCATCTTCTGCGGGTTGAGCCAGATACGCATGGCGTAGGTATTGCCGTTACCGGCGCCGGGCGGCAAGATCTGCGCCTGGCCGACTCCCGACACGGTAGCCAGCTGGGGCTGTACCACGCGCAGCAGATAGTCGGTGATCTGCTGCTGGTTCAGGGTCTTGCTGTAAAAGGCCACGTACATCAGATCGGTGGTGCTGCCGACGGTAACATTGATGACCGGCAACTGGCTGCCCGTCGGTAACTGGTCCGTCACCTGCTGTACCTTGGCCTGAATATTGGCCAAGGCAGAGCTTGGCTCGGTGCCGAGCTGCATATAGACGGTAATGGTCGATGTGCCCTCGGAACTATTCGAGGTGAGATAATCGATATGTGGCGCGCTGGCGATCACCTTTTCCAGACGCGTGGTCACAAAACCCTGCACCGTGGATGGGCTGGCGCCGGGGTAGGCCGTGGTGATAGTGACCACGGTGTTGGTCAAAGCCGGATATTGCCGCACCGTCATCATCAGAAAGGCGTGCAGGCCCAGCAGAAAAATCACCAGATTCAGTGCCGTGGCCATTACCGGCCGGCGTACGAAAATTTCCGTAAATCGCATAAGAGGGCCTCAGTGTGCCGCGGCGACGCTAACCAGCGCACCGTTCGTCAATTTGACCTGTCCGGCGGTGACAACCAGCTCGCCGGCCTTCAGGCCCTTGCTGATCGCGACCTGACCATCGCGCTCTTCGCCCGTTTGTACCACGTGCTGCACGGCGACCTGCGTTTTCTTTCCATCTACCGTTTTATTTTCGATGAGATAGACAAAGTTGCCGTAGGTATTGTACGTAATGGCCGCCACCGGTACCGTCAATACCTTCTGGGTCACATTGCGGACCACCGTGACGTTGCCGAACATTCCCGGACGCAGGACAGCCTTGGGATTGTTCAGGGTTGCCTGAACCTCTACTTGCCGCGTCTGCGCGTTGATAGCGGAACCCAGCGCGGTGATCTTGCCGGTAAATGTCTGGTCGCCGGTGGCGTCCGAGCGAAATTGTACCGGCGTCCCGACCTGCAGTTCCGGGAGATCGCTCTGCGGCAGCGTAAAGTCGACGTAGAGCGGATCCCAGCTCTGCAAATCGGCAATGGCGGTACCTGGCGTCACATACTGACCCACATTCACCTTGCGAATTCCGATATGACCGCTGAAGGGTGCGGTGATGGCGAGCTTGTGTAAGGTCGCTTCGTCATTCTGCAGGGTAGCCTGGTCGACGGCGTAGGTCGCCTGCGCCTGATCGAGTTGTGCCTGGCTTGCCGCCTTGTCGGCAATCAAAGTTTGCGTGCGCTTGAGGTTGACCTCCGCCAGATGCAGATTGGCGCGGTCCACCCGCAGTTGCGCCAGCTGGTTGCTGTTGTCGATCTGCACCAGAAGCTGCCCCGCCTGTACCATGGAGCCGGAATGAAAATGGATGGCAGTGACGTTGCCAGCAATCTGTGTGCTCAACTCTGTGCCTTGTATGGCATTGAGGGAGGCAACGGCCTGCAGTTCGGGATGCCACTCCCGTTCCTGCACCTTGGTCGCAGAAACGGAAGATACCGGCTTCGGTGCGTTGGCGATGGCCTTGGCAATCATCTGATTGACAAAGGCCTTGAAGCCGAAGATGCCACCAAAAAGAAGGACCAGTCCGATGATGACGATAGCGTATGCTTTTTTCATTGTGGATCTCCGGAGGGTTTTACCGGGGGAATGGAAACTTTCTGCAGCTCGGGTGCCCCTTTGCCGGGCTCGTGCCACCAGCCGCCACCGATGGCGACGAGCAAAGCGGCGGTGTCCTGATACCGTTGCGACTCTGCCTGCACCACCGCAATTCGGGCGCTGTTGTACTGGATCTCGCTGGTCAACAGGGTGAGGTAGTCACTGGCGCCGCTGCGATAGCTCACCTCGCTCAGGTGCAAGGATTTTCGCGCAGCATCGAGTGCTGTCTGCTGCGCGCGCAGGGTTTCGGCATCGCGCTGCAGAGCGCGCAAGGCATTGGCCACCTGACCAAAGGCATCGAGAACTGTCGTTCGATATTCCTGAAAGGTGACTTCGTAGGCGGCCTTGGCCTCGGACTCCTGTGCGCGCAATTTGCCACCCTCAAAAATCGGTTGCGAGAGACTGCCCACCAGGCTCCAGATACTGCTCACTGGATCGAAAAAGAGCCCCGGGTGGGCAGCGGTGGAGCCAATGGCGGCGCTAAGTTGCACGGTCGGAAAGAACTGCGCCTTCGCTTCACCGACGGTGGCATTGGCGGCCTTCATCTGTGCCAGTGCCGCCTGAATGTCCGGGCGTTGCTTGAGTAAGGTGGAGGGCAGGCTTACCGGGATCTTTTCCGGCAGGGTCAGCTGATCCAGTTGCAGTTCAGGAATCCTCGCCTCGCCGGGAAATTCGCCGAGCAAGGTCGCCAACTGATGATCATAGACGGTGAGCTGCTGCTGCAGGGGCGGCAGTTTCGCCTCCTGGCTGGCGAGTTGACTGGCCTGGGTTACGACGGTGTTGTCGTCGATCGCGCCAGCCTGATATTGCAGCTGGGTCAACTGCAGTAGTTTTTTCTCGCGCGCGATGATTTCCTGAGTCGCGGCAATTTGTGCCCGGGTGGCTGCGGCATCGATGGCGGTGGTGACAATGTTGCCGCTCAAGGTCAAACGCGCAGCCTCTAGTTCCCAGCGCTGATAGTCGACCAAAGCCTTACTGTTTCTGTAGACCAGACGATTTACACCAAAGATATCGGGATAATACGAAACCCCAAGACTGCCGGTGACGAGAGAATAGCGGAACCCGCCCTTGCCGCCACCAAAGGCCGCCGACGATGCTTTGGCACGTGTGGCTTGCAGGCTGCCGGTGACCTGGGGATAGAAGATACTGGCGTTCACTCGTTCTACTGCTTGCGCCTGCCGCAACTGCGCCTGAGCCTGCGCTACCGTCGGGCTGTTCTTCAGGCCCGTCTGCACCAGTTCGTTGATTTTCTGGGAGTGAAAAAGCTTCCACCACTCTTCGTCGAGCGCCTTACCATAGACGAATTCCTGCGCGGACCCCGCCGGACCCGTGGCAGACACCGTATTTTTGGGATTGCCCTTAGCGGCATAGGGAATGTGATCGCCGGGGGTATGCGGCACGCGCAGCTTCGGCTCAAAGCTACAGGCGGAAAGCCCCAGAGCTAAAGGCACCAGCAGTGCCAGGAACCGGTAAGAGGGCAGGGAAGAGGACATGGGCGGGGACTCCAGGGGTTTGACCGACCGTTCGGTATAATGCGCATTACCTATGATCTTGTCAATCGAAGACAAATGATTTCAAAATGTAAAGAACCTGTCAAGGCACATTAGAAATGTCCGGTGTTGGGCAAGATAGAGATGTCCGGTTTCCTGGGTGTTGGTTTCTTTCAAGGACAATCTGAGGTGGGGTAACGACGCCAAGGGTGGTCGGCAGCAGGTCGGGATTTTTCGGACCAGCGGCGGGACGCCAGGATCGTGTCGACACGTGCGTTGAGGCCTTTGTCATCGACAGGACGAGGGATTTCCTGGGCGGGATCGAAGACCTTGTAGGGCAAGACTGCCTGGGCGGCTACTAGTTCTACTTGCCCGTTGGCATGGACCACGACATCGACTTTCCGTCCGCGCAGTGCATAACGTGGGGCACCACCGGTCTGGATGATGTAGCGTTGTCTCTGGAAAGACAGCACCAAGTCTTTGGATAGGGTACGGCGGTGGTGGATGGCGCAGATCCGGGCGAGAGTTTCTGGACTTCCATCATAGGGTTGGTGGGCGTCCTCGTCGTCGCATGCCGCCACGGCAAAGCGCGCATTGTGTTGCTGCAGGTACTGGGGGAGCCAAGCGTTGGCGGTATCCTGATCGCTGATACCCTTCAGGCGCAAGGCCTTGACCAGGCGATCCTGAAGCGTTTGGAACAGGCGTTCTACCCGACCTTTGGCCTGTGGGCTCAAGGCCTGGATGGTGGCAATTCCCAAGGCTTCGGTGGCACGCTGAAACTGCGTGGGTTCGTTGTCTTCTGGGTTGTGTTTGGTGAAGATGCTGTGCCGATCGCTGTAGAGCGCCACGGGGCAGCCATGAGTCGTGACGTAGGTCTGTAGGGCGGACAGGTAGGCCTGACTGCTTTCTACCGGCGCAAAACGGGCATACAAGACCCGACTGGTGGCATCGTCAATGAAGGCGATCAGGGTGCAGCGCGGCCCACGGCCTTCGAACCAATCGTGGGGACTGCCATCGATCTGGATCAATTCCCCCAGTCGCGCTCGGCGCGGCCTGGGTGGGTGCAGGCGCGTGCGCCGCTTGCGCTGGGCTTGCCACAGGCCCGCAGCGATCATCCAGCGACGCAGCGTCTCCTTCGATACGGTATAGCCATCTGCGCGCAGATATTCCGCTGCCAAGGTGGGGCCAAAGTCCGCATAGCGTGCCCGCACCTGCGCCAGGATGCCCTCCCGGACCGTCGTCTCTACCCTTCGGTTGGAGGGTCTGCCACGGCGTCGACTGATCAATGCCCGTGCCCCTTCCCGCTCAACCCCGCGCTGCAAGCGCCGAATCTGCCGCTCCGACAAGCCTAATGCCAGCGCTGCCTGCCCCTGACTTCGGCTCCCATCGATCACCTGCTGCAGCACCGCAAACCGCTTGAGCTCCCGCTCGCTCATCTCTATCCGCTCCTGCGTCATTCGTCCTTGCCTCTCTACTCTTCCAGGCGGACATTTCTAACGTGCCGAAAGCGGACATTACTAATTTGCTGCTACACAAAATGTAAAGAACCTTGATTTTACAGCACGCGCAACGCATATTCACGTACACCAAACTTGATGGTTTTTTCGGAGCGTTTACCATGATTCGTCGTACCCTTCTCATCGGCCTTGCGGCCTCCAGTTTTGTGGTGCTTTCCCCTGTAGCGATGGCGGAGCCGACAGCGCCGCAGGTTATCCAGTCCATCCAGAGTGGTCAGTACGCCCAGGCGCAGCAGCAGCTTTCCGAGGTCCTGGCCGCGCATCCCAAATCTGCGCAGGCCCAGTATCTGGAATCGCGTCTACTGGCCAAGGAGGGCAAGTGGCAGGAAGCGTCTACCGCCTTACAGCGCGCCAAGAGCCTCGATCCCAGCCTGTCTTTTGTGCAACCCAAGGTGTTGGCCGGTTTTGAAAAGCAGTTGCAGCAAAAGGTCGGAAAAGCAGCCCCTGCTGCGGCGGCTAGCGAGAAGTCGCATTCCCGCCTGGGCGCTGCCATCGCCTGGTTTCTGGGCTTGATTGCCGTTATCGCCGGCATCTCCTGGTTCCTGCGCCGTCGTCGGCAACAGCAGGCCATGGCCTATCGCCAGATGCAGCCTGGCTTTGGCAATATGGGCGGATTTCCAGGGCAGGGGGGGGCTTACGGTCCGCAGGGGCCCTACGGTCCTGCGGGGTCACCGCAGGGTGGCGGCATCGGCTCCGGTTTGGCCTCGGGTATTGCTACCGGCGTGGGTATTGGCGCAGGTATGGCTGCGGGTAATGCCATCGCCGGTAGTCTCTTCGGCCATCACGATGACCAAAATGGCAGCAACGATGCTGGTCAGAACGATCAGTTTGGCATGACTGACACCTCCTGGGGTGGAGACGATTCGTCTGCGGGGGATTTCGGGATGGGTGGAGACGACGACAGCTGGGTGTGATGATTGCCGCTTGGCAGGCCTCGTCTTGCCAAGCATCATCCCCGACCAGTACCATTCAGCCTTTGCCGGTCTGCGCTGATATGGCTGGAGAGCAGTGATGTTTCACGGAAGTATGGTGGCGTTGATCACGCCAATGAATCCTGGTGGGGCCGTGGATGACCGCGCCTTGCGGGATCTGGTCGAATGGCACATTGCCGAAGGCACGCACGCGATCGTTGCCGTCGGCACGACCGGCGAGTCGGCAACGCTGACGGTGAAGGAGCATGTGGCCGTCATTCGCGCTGTGGTCGAGCAGGTGCGGGGTCGAATTCCCGTGATTGCCGGTACTGGGGCCAATGCCACCGCTGAGGCCATCGAGCTCACTCGTGCTGCCATGGAAGCGCAAGCTGACGCCGCACTCCTGGTCAGTCCCTACTACAACAAGCCGACGCAAGAGGGCCTCTTCCAGCATTACAGCGCTATCGCCGATGCCTGTCATTTTCCCATCATTCTGTACAACGTGCCCGGCCGTACCTCTGGTGATCTCCTCCCGGAGACAGTGGCGCAGCTTGCCGAACGTCCCTGCATCGTCGGAGTGAAAGAGGCCAGTGGCAAAGTCGATCGCGTCGCGGAAATTCTGCATCTCTGTGCTACCCGAAATGCCAGTATCGAGGTCTACAGTGGTGACGACGGCGCAGCCCTCGCAGCGATGGCGATTGGCGCGCGTGGCGTGATCTCTGTCACTGCCAATATCGTGCCGCGGGCTATGGCGCAAATGATGAGTGCCGCCCTGGACGGAGATTTTGCCCGGGCGCGGCGAATCAATGACGCACTGGTACCACTGCATCGCGATCTCTTTGCCGAATCCAATCCGATTCCGGCAAAATGGTTGCTCGCGGACCAGCAGCGCGTAGGCCCCAGCATCCGCCTGCCGCTCACTCCGCTCAGCGAATCCTTGCACGCCCGTTTGCGTGCCGCGCTGGAGTATGCCAGTAACGCCCCTCTTTCTCCCGCCTCATGAGTACGCTTGCACCCATGCGTAAACCGATTGCTCGAAGCCTCGTTGCCGCCACTTTGCTCAGCCTGGGTCTGAGTGGCTGTTCCTACATTCCCTTTTTGAAGACCAATAATGGTCCCCAGTATACCGATGCCAAATTATTGAAGCCGCTGGCGGTGCCTCCAGATCTGCTGGCCTCGGCGCCAGAACCGGGAGTTACCGTGCCTGGCGGTGCGTTGACAGCGGCGGAGGCCGTGCAACAGTCCGGTATGCAAAGCGCGACCACCAGTAATGGCTACGAAGTCTTTCAACCGCGCCTGGCGCCCGGCGAAAGCGCGGTTGCCGAGCCCACGGTTCCAGGCGAGCAGGCGACGCTGGTCGGGCAGGGCAAGGATCTGGCTCTGCGCACCCAGGCCCAGCCCGCGCAGATCTGGTCAGCTGTCCGTGCCGAGTTGGGAAAGCGCAAGATCGGCATCAAGAGTTTCTCATCGGAGAAGAACGAACTGATGACCGACTGGGAGTATCAACGTGGCGGCCTCACCTCGATCTTTGGCAACAGCCTCGGTGCCAACCGGCGGATGCAATATACCTTCCGGCTGCAAGCGCAGGGAGATGGTGCGCAGCTTTTGACCCTTACGCAGCAACGCCAATGGATCAGCCCCACTTCCGAGTCCCTGGACTGGCAGGCGCACGATCCGAATCTGGATGCCAACCGGCATCTGCTGGAGGCGGTGCAAAAGCGTCTCGCGCAATCGGTCGTATTGGCGGAGCTGCCCCCGATCAAGGTGACCCGCTATCGCGACGACCTTGGTCCCTATCTGGTTTTGAATCAGCCGCCGGCCAAGGCGCAGCCTGCCGTCCAGACCGCACTGAACAGCCTGGGTTATCCCGTCCATGCCGAGGCTCTCGGCGTCTGGTCGGTGCAAGTTCGCGGCGGTTCTGAACAGAAGAAATCGGGGGGTATTTTTGGCGGAATGTTCAGCAACGCCTGGCACAGCATCCAGGGTATCTGGGGCGGTGGCAAGCCCTCCAAGCCGCTGTCTGTGCAGGTCAAGTTGCTGGCCATGAAGGACGACAGCGGTAGCGTATTGGAGACCTCTTCCACAGCGCAGGGCGAAGAAGAGAGCAAGGCAGCCGTCAGCGTCCTGGACAAGCTGCAGTCGGCACTGAGTCCAGAGAAAGGAAATACCGCATGATCGAGCGCTACACCCGCCTGGAAATGGGCGCTCTCTGGACGCAGAAGGCCAAGTACGATGCTTGGCTGCAGGTTGAACTGGCCGCCTGTCGCGCTTTGGCGGCAAAGGGCGAGATCCCCGCAGAGGCCCTGGCTGAAATCGAGGGTAAGGCACAGTTTGATGTCGAGCGTATCGACGTCATCGAAAAAGAGGTCAAGCACGATGTGATCGCGTTCCTGACCTCGGTCGCCGAGTTTGTTGGTCCCTCCAGCCGCTTCATCCACAAGGGACTCACCTCTTCTGACGTGGTGGATACCGGCTTCGCCCTGCAGTTGCGCGCTGCCGGCAAGCTCTTGCTGGCTGGCCTGCAGCGTCTTGATCAGGCACTGGTACGGCTGGCGTGGAAGTATAAAAACACGGTGATGATTGGCCGCTCCCATGGGATTCACGCCGAACCGGTTACCTTTGGGCTCAAAGTGGCAGTGTGGCGGGCGGAGGCACAACGCAATCTGCAGCGCCTGGAGCGCGCCATTGCCGCAGTGTCGGTGGGGATGTTGTCAGGGGCGGTGGGTACCTTTGCCAATATCTCCCCAGACATCGAAGAAGCCGTCTGCAAAGAGCTCGATCTGCAACCCGAGGCGGCCAGTACGCAGGTGATTTCTCGCGATCGTCATGCTGAATTTTTCAACACCTTAGCCCTGATTGGCGGCTCTGTCGAGAAGATCGCCGTCGAGATTCGGCATCTCCAGCGCACCGAGGTCCTGGAGGCGGAGGAGCCCTTTACCGCGGGGCAGAAGGGCAGTTCGGCAATGCCGCACAAGCGCAACCCGATCCTCTCCGAAAACCTCACTGGACTGGCGCGACTGCTGCGTGGTTACGCCGGGATGGCGCTGGAAGACATTGCTCTCTGGCATGAGCGGGACATTTCGCACTCCAGTGTGGAGCGCGTCATTGGTCCGGATGCCTGCATCGTTCTCGATTTCGTGCTGCATCGTGCTAGCGGACTGCTCGAGGGCTTGGTCGTCTACCCCGAGCGGATGCGCGAAAACCTTGAAAAAATGCATGGCCTGATTTTCTCCCAGCGCGTGTTGCTGGCGCTGACGGAGAAGGGGATGCTGCGGGAGGATGCCTACCGCGTGGTGCAACGCAATGCCATGCGGGTCTGGCAGGAGGGCCAAGATTTTCAGGCCCTTCTGGCGGCCGACCCGGAGATTCAGCGCTATCTCAGCGCTGCCGGACTTGGCGAGCTTTTTGATCTTGCCTACCACACCAAAGAGATCGACAGGGTCTTCGCGCGGGTGTTTCCGGAAGGCCGACCCGCATGAGCGATCGTGAAAAACTGTACGAGGGCAAGGCCAAGATCGTCTACATGGGCGAAAATCCCGACGAGTTGATCCTCCATTTCAAGGACGATACCTCCGCCTTCGATGGGGAAAAGCTCGCGCAGTTGGCGCAGAAGGGCGAGGTGAACAACGCCTTCAACGCCTTCATCATGGAATATCTGCAGCAGGCGGGGGTACCCACCCATTTTCTGCGTCGGTCTGGCGCGCGTGAGTCGGTGGTACAACGCCTGGAAATGATCCCAGTGGAGTGTGTCATCCGCAATCGCGCCGCAGGTTCCCTTTGTCGTCGTCTCGGGATCGAGGAAGGACGCATTCTGGAGCCGCCGGTGCTGGAATTTTTCCTCAAGAGCGATGCCCTGCACGACCCCATGATCAATCACTCGCATATTCGCAGTTTTGGCTGGGCAAGCGAGGACGAGATCGCGGCGATGACCCGCTGGACGGAACGGGTGAACGTCCTGCTGCTTGCGCTTTTCGCTCGTGCCGGCCTGATTCTGGTGGATTTCAAGCTCGAATTCGGGCGTTATCACGGTGCGCTGCGTCTGGGCGATGAGTTCAGCCCCGATGGTTGCCGCCTTTGGGATGCCCAGAGCCTCGAAAAAATGGACAAGGACCGCTTCCGTCGCGATCTTGGTGGGGTGGTCGAGGCCTATATCGAAGTGGCACGTCGCATTGGTGTCCCTCTCGCCTAGGCGCTACAGAATCATCCAATTCCTCAGGTCTGCCGGGAGATTGCCGTGACCTTCGCCATCCATCGCGGGGCTCGGGCCCTGTCTGTTTTTCGTGCCCAACGCATCCTGCAGCGGCTTCATGCCGAGGGACTTGCCGTTTGTGGTCTCGCCGCGCGCTATGTGCATCTGCTCGATTGGGAGCAAGCCCCCAGTAACGAAGAGCAAGAACGTGCCGAGGCTTTGTTGGGTTATGGCGAGCCCTGGATAGGCAAGGGTGGCGCGATGGAGATTGCTGTGGTGCCCCGCCTGGGCACGGTTTCTCCCTGGTCGAGCAAGGCTACGGAAATCGCCCAGGTTTGTGGTCTGGGCAATCTGCGACGCATCGAACGCGGTATTGCTTACTATGTAGACCATGATCAAAGCCTGCTGCCGCCAGAACGGGAGAGGCTGCTGGCGCTTCTGCACGACCCCTTGACCGAGTCGGTGCTGGAAGACTGGCAGGCCGCCGATGTCGTTTTTGTGCATCCGCAGCCGCGTCCCCTGCGCCGCGTTCCTTTCCTGCGGGAGGGCCTGCCGGCCCTTCTCGCCGTCAACGAGGAACTGGGGCTTGCCCTCTCGGCTGCGGAAATCGATTACTTGGCGCAGCTTTTTCGCGACTTGCAACGCGATCCGAGTGATGCCGAACTGATGATGTTTGCCCAGGCGAATTCGGAGCACTGCCGGCACAAGGTCTTCAATGCGCAATTCCGTCTGGATGATCGGGAACAAAGTCAGACCTTGTTCGGTATGATCCGTTCTACGCATCGAGCCCATCCGCAAGGCACACTCTCGGCGTATCATGACAACGCCGCTGTGATCGAAGCCTATGCGCCAAGCCACTATTTTTGCGCCGGCAGTGATGGGAACTACCAAAGTCACAACGAAAATTTGGGTATTCTGATCAAGGTCGAGACCCATAATCATCCAACCGCCATCTCTCCCTTTCCCGGTGCGGCGACGGGTAGTGGTGGAGAAATCCGGGACGAGGGCGCGACGGGCCGCGGTGGTAAGGCAAAGATGGGGCTCTGTGGCTTTTCCGTATCGCAACTGCGTATCCCCGGCTACGAGCAGGCTTGGGAACAAGAGTTTTACGGGCGTCCCCAGCGCATCCGTTCTGCCCTGGAAATCATGCTCGAAGGGCCGATCGGCGCGGCGGCCTTCAATAATGAGTTCGGGCGTGCCAGTGTGGCTGGCTATTTTCGCGTTTTTGAAGGCGAGCAAGGCGGACGCCACTGGGGCTATCACAAGCCCATCATGCTCGCGGGTGGCATCGGTCAAATTCGGCCGACTTTGATTCAGAAACTGCCCTTGCCCGTCGGGGCCAAGGTTCTGGTGCTTGGCGGCCCTGCCATGCTCATTGGCCTGGGGGGCGGCGCGGCTTCCAGTGTGGCGAGTGGCAAGGGGGAAGAGAACCTGGATTTTGCCTCGGTACAGCGTGGCAACCCGGAGATGCAACGGCGCGCCCAGGAGGTGATCGAGCGTTGTATTGCCCTGGGAGAGGAATCGCCCATTCTTTCCATTCATGATGTTGGCGCTGGCGGCCTGTCCAATGCCTTGCCCGAACTTCTGCACGATGGTGGGCGGGGAGGCACCTTGCAACTGCGCGCCGTGCCCAATGACGACGCGGCGATGTCGCCCATGGAGATCTGGTGCAACGAGGCGCAGGAGCGCTACGTTTTGGCGGTGGCCGCCGATCGCTTGGCGGAGTTCCTCGCCCTCTGCCAGCGGGAGCGCTGCCCGGTCGCCGTGCTCGGTACAGCGGAAGAGGGTGACTATCTGCGGGTGGAAGATGAGCTATTCCGGGATTTGCCTGTGGAGATGTCCCTCGACGCCCTGCTGGGTTGCCCGCCGCGCATGCTGCGGGACGCACATAGCGTGCCCATGCGCACGCAAGCTCTCCAGATCCCGGACAAGGATCTGCGTGATCTTGCCTACGCCGTGCTTCGCCACCCCTCGGTTGCCAGTAAGGAATTTCTCGTCACCATTGGCGATCGCAGTGTCGGTGGCCTGATCGCCCGCGATCAGATGGTCGGTCCCTGGCAGGTACCGGTAGCCGATTGCGCCGTCTCTGCCGCCGACTTTTGGCAATTTCACGGTGAGGCGATGGCCTTGGGTGAACGCGGGCCGGTGGCGGTGCTCGATGCGCCGGCAAGCGGTCGTCTGGCCCTGGCGGAAGCGTTGACGAATCTCTTTGCCGCTGATGTGCAGGAATTGGGGCAGATCAAGCTCTCCGCCAACTGGATGGCGGCGGTCAATGTCGCCGGTGAAGACGCGCGTTTGTTCGAAACCGTGCGCAGTGTGGCGGAAGAACTCTGCTCGGCACTGGAGTTGAGCATTCCCGTTGGCAAAGATTCCCTATCGATGCAGACGGTCTGGCAGGAGGGCGATGTCCAGAAATCGGTGACCGGGCCACTGAGTCTGATCATTACAGCGGTTGCGCCGGTGGCGAATGTTGCCGCCACCTGGACCCCACAGTTGCAGGATCTCGCAGACACAGAGCTCTGGCTGCTGGACCTCGGACGTGGTCGACTGGGGGCGTCCATTCTGGCGCAGATTTTGGGACAACTGGGTGCGGAATCTGCCGATCTCGATGCGCCCTTGCTGTTGCGGGCGGCCTTTGCGTTGCTGCGCAAGTTGCGACAGGAAGGTGTCGTTCTGGCGTATCACGACCGTTCCGATGGTGGCCTCTGGGCCAGTGTCTGTGAAATGTCCTTCGCTGGCCGGCGTGGCGTAGATATCGTCATCCCTGTAGATGTGGAGTGCATGGGCTTTCTCTTTGCCGAAGAGCCCGGCTTTTTGCTCCAGATCCGTCGTGCGGACGCGAAGGTGCTGCAGAGTCTGGTTGCTGCGGCAGGGCTGGAATCCCGCTTGCATTGCCTTGGGCCAGTGACGGTGGATTGGCGGTTGCGTATCCTGCAGGATGGCGCAGCCTTGCTGGATGAGGCGGGTAGCGAATTGCTGGCAGCCTGGGCGGAAACCAGTAATCGCCTGCAGTCCTTGCGTGATGATCCCGATTGCGCAGGCGAGGCCTATGCGCATGGCACGGCCCTGCGTCCCAGTCTGTTCAGTAATTGGCGGGAGGATCAGCGTCCCAGCTTTCCCACGCCAGAGATCGGCGCGGCAAAGCCGCGCGTGGCGATTCTGCGCGAGGAGGGGGTCAACGGCCAGGTGGAGATGGCCGCGGCCTTTGCGCGCAGCGGCTTCACCGCCGTCGACGTCCACATGAGCGATTTGCTGGCCGGTCGTGACGATATCCGCAATTATCCGGTATTTGCCGCCTGCGGCGGCTTTTCCTATGGTGACGTATTGGGGGCCGGTGCCGGCTGGGCCAAGTCGATCCTCTACCACGAAGCTCTGCGCTTGCAGTTTGCCGGCTACTTTGCCGACTCGACCCGCTTGGCGCTAGGGGTCTGCAATGGCTGCCAGATGCTGGCAGAGTTGCGCGAGTTGATTCCCGGAACGGAATATTGGCCAAGCTTTCGGCGCAATCGTTCGGAGCAGTTCGAGGCGCGTCTGGCCATGGTGGAAGTGTTGGCTTCTCCCTCACCCCTCTTTGCGGGACTGGCGGGTCTGCAAGCGCCAATCGTCGTGGCGCACGGGGAGGGGCGAGCGATATTCCACGACCCAGAGCAGGTCTCTCAGGCGCCGGTGACGATGCGCTACATCGATGCCAACGGGCAGGTGGCTACCCGCTATCCGGTCAATCCCAATGGATCGCCGCAGGGAATTACTGGCTTGTGTTCCAGCACCGGACGGGCAAGCATCCTCATGCCGCACCCGGAACGGGTGGTGCGAACGGTGCAAATGAGCTGGCACCCCGCCGATTGGCAGGCCGACACCCCCTGGCTGGAGATTTTCCGCAACGCCTACCGCAGCGTATCCTGATGAATCGCTGCGGCAGGCCGTCTCTTAGAACAGGTTTTTAATCGTTTCAATCAGCTTGCTGCTCTCACTACTGTTGGTGCTCGCCGTCGCGGAAGTGACGCTGGCCACCGGTGGGTATCCCGTCAGGTAGTCAGATACGCCAATGGGGCTGGCGAAGCTTTCTGTTGCACCGGAAACCGTGCTTGGCCGGGGAAAAGGCAGATCCGGAGTTTTGCTGAGCGCCGTCTTCATGTAGTGAATCCAGATCGGCAATGCCTCCCGCGCCCCGGCGGCCCAGCGTCCCATGCTGTGGTTATCGTCATAGCCCACCCAGACACTGGTGGTAATCTGCGGGCTGAAGCCGTTGAACCAGGCATTGTTTTCGTTGTTGGTCGTACCCGTTTTGCCGGCGATATCGTGGCGTCCCAGGCTTTGGGCGGCAACGCCAGTACCGATCTTGATCACCTGTTGCATCATTTCGGTCATCAGGTAGGCAACGCCGGTCGGGATCGCTGGCTCGCTCGGTGGCGCTTCGTAGCCCATTGGGCAACCGAGTAACGATACCTGAGTACCGTTACTCTTGACGATTTTGCGGATCAGATAGGGCTTGACCAGGTACCCGCCATTGGAGAACACCGCGTAGCCGCGCGCCATCTGAATCGGAGCGAAATCCCCGGATCCCAGCACCATCGAGGGTACCGACGGAATCTGTTTTGCGGGAAAGCCAAAACGCTGCACGTACTGCACCGCGTAAGGGATGCCAACGTCCATCAGAATCCGCACGCTCGGAACATTGTGCGAGTATGCGAGGTTTGACCATACCGGAATCGGGGTATTGGAGAATTGATTGCTGTAGTTGGTTGGGCTATAGACCTGGCCGGAGGGCAGGGTAATGGATAGTGGGGTATCCGGGATCAAGGTCTGCGGCGTCATGTAGCTACTGTTGCCGGAGGCGAGCAGCGCCGGTGCGTCCATGGCAGCGGCATAGACGAAGGGCTTGAAGCCAGAACCCGGTTGCCGATAGGCAAACACCGCGCGGTTGAAATGACTCAGCTCGTAACTGAAGCCGCCACTCATGGCGAGGATCGCCCCGGTATGGCTATCGAGGCTGACGATGGCGCCCTGTACCTTGGGAATCTGGGTCAATTGCCATCCCGCATCTGGGCCAGCGGAGGACCAAACGTTCGCACCCCATTCCTGTCCGGCACCGGCGGTTACCGCCGTTACGTAGGGTCTCACCCAGACCAGGTCCCCATGCTGCAGGACCGCATCCACCGCTCGCGGCTTTGGCCCGCCCGGGCGGGAGCGTGCCCAGGCGACGTCACGCAGGGTGAGAGTAATGGTTTTTTTGCCCTCTAGAGACAGCTCCGCGCTTTTGGCCGAGCTGGCGATGACCACAGCCCATTTCAGATTGGCGGGATCGTGCGGGGGAAGCGCCTCTGGGCGCTTGCCGGCCAAGGCCGCCTGGTAGTCTGCGCCGTGCAGGCGAGTGATGGGACCGCGAAAGGTTTTCGGATCCAGACTGGTGAGGCCCATGTCGTAATTTTCCAGGCCGATTTCCAACGCCCGGTTGGCTGCCTGCTGATCTTGCGGATCGATACTGGTGTAGACCTTGAGCCCCGAACGATAGGTGAAATCTGTGCCGAACTCCTGGCTGAGCCAGTTGGCGATCCAGTCCGTCACATACGGCGCAGTATTGGAGGCCGACTCATGGTAGCGAGATAAAATGGGTTCCTGCTCGGCGGCATCCATCTCCGCGCGAGTGATATAGCCGCGCGCATGCATGCGACGCAACACATAATCGCGACGCTTGCTGGCCAGTTTGGGATTGACCACCGGGTTCAGGTAGGAAGGTGCGGGCGGCAGTCCGGCAATGGTTGCCATCTCGCCCAGGGTGAGCTGATCGATGCGCTTGCCAAAATAGGTCTCGGCTGCTGCCTCCACCCCATAGGCGCCCTGACCGAGGTAGATTTTATTCAGGTATAGTTCGAGGATCTGGGCATGGGTGAAGTGCTGCGCCAGCTTGTAGGCAAGCAGAATCTCCGCAACCTTGCGGGTGATGGTCTTTTGCGGGGTCAGATAAAAATTGCGGGCGACCTGCTCGGGAATGGTGCTGGCCCCTTGCACCGGCGCCATATGTGTCAGATCGACAAAGGCGGCGCGCAGGATCCCGGGTAGGCTGACTGGGTAGTAGAGTGGATTGCTGCTGTAGAAGTGGGAGTTTTCGGCGGCAATGAAGGCGTCCTGCAGTTTTGTGGGGATCTGGCTCAGGGGCAGGGCATAGCGCATCTGTGGGCCGACCACCTGCAACAGGCTGCCATTGGCGGCATAGATACGCAGTGGCTCATCTGGATGCCATTCCTTCAGCTCGTGCACGGGCGGTAAAGTTGCCCAGATCCGGTAGGTAAAAATAGCCGCACCGATGAAGAGGTTGGCGAAAATCAACAGCACGATCAGAAATACCCAGCGACCCACGTGACGTTTTCTGCGTGGCGCAGTCTTGCTCGCCCCAGAAGAATTTCCTTTGCCCATGTACCTTCCCTATTTTCCTTGCTGACAGGCCCTGTCGATTGCGACAGGGCCTTTGGCCTTCTATGATATCACGATGATTTTTACGAGTCGCTTCGCACCGAGTCCCACGGGTCACATTCACCTGGGCAATGCCCGCACCGCGTTGTTTGCCTTCTGGGCGGCACGTCAGAGTGGCGGCCGCTTCATTGTCCGCATGGAAGATACCGATCAGGCCCGCTCTCCGGCCGAACTGGCCAGAGTCCTGCTCGAGGATCTCCGTTGGTTGGGGCTGGGCTGGGACGAGGGTCCAGACTGCGGCGGCCCGCATGGACCGTATGCGCAGATGGAGCGCTTACCAGTGTACGACGATCTGCTGCAGAGACTTGTCGATACTGGGCACGCCTATCCCTGTTTCTGCACGGCGGACGAGCTGAGTGCCGAGCGGGATGCGCAGCGTGCGGCAGGAAAGGCGCCGCGCTACTCAGGTCGCTGTCGGGCGCTTTCCGCTGCGGAGGTAGCGCGGCGTCTGGAAGGGGGGGAGGAAGCTACGCTGCGTTTCGCCGTGCCGTGCTCGGGCACTCTGTCCGTGGATGACCTCGTCTGGGGAGAGCGAAGCTATGACTTGGCGGACCTGGGCGATTTTGTTCTACGGCGCAGTGATGGCAGTCCGTCCTTTTTCTTTGCCAACGCCGTCGATGATGCCCTGATGGGAGTGAATCTGGTGTTGCGCGGCGAGGATCATCTCAGTAACACGCCGCGGCAGATTCTGATCCTGCAGGCACTCGGGCTGCCGGTACCACAATATGGACATCTGCCGCTGCTGCAGGGTAGTGATGGCCAACCCCTGTCGAAGCGCAATGGCGCGGCCAGCCTGCGCGAGCTGCGCAGCGCGGGTTATCTGCCTGCGGCCCTGCGCAATTATCTCGGTCAGCTTGGTCACCACTACCCCGCCACCCACTGGCGCAGCGATGCGGAGCTGATTGCGGAGTTTTCTCTGGCGCGCATCGGCCGCGCACCGGCCCATTTCGATCGGGAGCAACTGCAGTATTGGCAGGAACAGGCGTTGCAGCACCTAGGGCTCGACGAGCTCGTCGCCTGGCTGCGCCCACACCTGACTCTGGTCCCGGATGCGCAGATCAGCGGCTTTGTCGCTGCCATCCGTGGTAATATGCTTTTGCCTGCGGATGCCGTCGCCTGGGCAGAAGCCTGTTTTCACCCGCTTGGGCGCAGCGAGAAGGTGCGGGCAGAACTGGCGGAAAACGGTGCAGAATTCTGGCAACAGGCGCAGACGTGCTATAAGGAGCAGCCCGATGACTTCCGTGCCTGGACCCGTCAGCTCGCTCAACAGAGTGGACGCAAGGGACGTGCCCTGTTCCATCCCCTGCGTCTGGCCCTCACCGGCCGGGAGCAAGGCCCAGAGCTGGCACAGCTATTGTCCTTCATCCCCCCCGAGGAAGTGCTGCGTCGCCTGGCACCTATTTTCTCCTGAACGCAAACGGATTCGAGAACGTCATGCCCAAAGCACTCCCTGTTCTACACCTCCACGACAGTCTGCAGCGAGAAAAGGTTGTTTTCACGCCCTTGCAGTCTGGCACGGCGAGCCTCTACGTCTGTGGGATGACCGTCTACGATTATTGTCACTTGGGTCATGCCCGCGCCATGGTCACCTTCGATACCTGGTCACGCATTCTCCGCTACTGGGGCCTGGAAACTCGCTATGTGCGCAACATTACGGATGTCGACGACAAGATCATCCACCGGGCAGCAGAGCGGCAGGAGCCAATCACGGCGCTCACCGAGCGGTTCATCGTGGCGATGCACGAAGATGAGGCGGCACTGGGGTGCCTGCCACCGGATCTTGAACCACGTGCCACGCAGCATATCCCGGGCATGCAGGCCCTGATTGCCACCCTCATCGACAAGGGCCACGCTTATGTTGCCGAGAATGGCGACGTCTATTACGCGGTACGCAGCTTTCCCGGGTATGGCAAACTCTCCGGGCGCAGCCTCGACGAACTGCAGGTAGGTGCCCGCATCGAGCCGGATGAACGGAAGCGGGATCCTTTGGACTTTGCGTTGTGGAAGGCAGCCAAACCCGGCGAGCCGGCCTGGGCATCGCCGTGGGGGGAAGGGCGCCCAGGCTGGCATATCGAATGTTCCGCGATGTCAACCGAGGCCTTGGGCTGTGCCTTCGACATTCATGGGGGTGGCCTCGATCTGCAGTTTCCGCATCACGAAAACGAGATCGCGCAGTCGCAGGGTGCCGGCTGTGCCTTCGCGCACTACTGGCTGCACAACGGGCATATTCGCGTGCGCGACGAAAAGATGTCGAAATCATTGGGAAATTTCGTGACGGTACGCGATCTGATCCCCATCTATGGCGGCGAAGCCCTGCGCTTTTTTATTCTCAGCAGCCATTACCGTAGTCCACTGCAGTATAGTGACGATGCCTTGGCCGCGGCACAAAATTCCCTTGTACGACTGTATACGACGCTGCGGGGATTGCCCCCCCACGAGCTGGTGCCGGAGCTCGGTGCAGATTGGGAGGCGCGATTCGTCGCTGCGTTGGCCGATGATGCCAATACGCCTGGGGCCCTGGCCGTACTTTTCGAGTTGGCGCGGGAAATCAACCGGCTGCGCGAGCAGGGCAGCGAACTGGCATCGCCCCTGGGTACGCTCCTGCGTCATCTCGGCGGAATTCTCGGCCTCCTGCAGCAGGATCCCGAGCGCTTCTTTCAGGGCGAGGACGAAGACGCCGACTGGATCGAGGCCAAACTCGCGGAGCGGCAGACTGCGCGGGTACAGCGCAATTTCGCCCATGCCGATGCCATCCGTGCAGATCTGGAAGCGGCGGGGATCGTCATCGAGGACAGCGCGAGTGGCAGTACCTGGCGGCGGCGTTGAGGACATGAAGATCCTGTTGGTATGTTTGGGAAATATCTGCCGCTCGCCGATGGCGGAGGGAGTCTTTCGTCAGCTCGCAGAGCAGCGCGGCCTGGATTGGCAGATCGACTCGGCGGGGACAGCGGATTACCACGTCGGTGAGGCACCGGACCGACGCGCGCAACGGGCCAGCGCCGAGGTCGGTATCGCCATCGAAAATCTCCGGGGCCGCCAGGTAGAGAAGTCCGACTTTACCCGCTTCGACTGGATACTGGCCCTGGACCGCGCGAACCTGCGCGCGCTCCAGTCCCTTGCCCCAGCCGGGCATTCTGCCAGGCTTGGACTACTCCTCGATCCCTTTCTCGAGGGCCGGGAGCCGGAAGAGGTTGCTGATCCCTACTGGGGGGAGATGGAAGATTTTCGCGCTTGCCGAGCGCAGATTGAGCAAGCCGCGGAAAAATTTTTTGCGCGGACGGGCCGATTGCAGAAAAATCCTAGCTGAACAGCGAAGGTTCTGCTGCCGACCCTACACCCCCATGCCGTTTGTCACCGTCTCGGCCGGGCAGCGCTTTCGTGAAATGCATTTGCCCGGTGAATAGCATTGGGGGGTCAGTCGCCTCCGAGAAGATCACCCTGACCCTTGAGCAGGTCATTTTCGTCGCCCGCTGGCCGATCCTCCGTAGCGCCTGCCGCCTCGCCAACCACCTCCAGCGCTGCGGGTTCCGCAACCTCCAGATCGGAAATTTGGTTCGTATCCCCAGTCGTTACCGGAGCTGCATCCTCACTGCTTGCCTGCGGCGTAGCGGACGTCTCTTCTTCCGAGAGTGGTTCTGGCAGATCCCTATTGGCGCTATCTCCACTGCCTAGCGCAGGCGTGTCTGTCGGGACAACATCATCGGCGTTGGCATTGACATCCCATTCGGCACTCGCATTTTCGGAATCCGCGTCAACGGATTCTGCCGATGGCGAATTGTTGCTGGGTACAGGATCGAATGCTCCGACCTCGTGGGCTACTTCCAATCGCTCGGCGGGCGCTTCTCCATGTACTTGGCTCGCGACGGCACTGGCGGGGACCAGTAACTGGTGCCAGTCGTCGGCTGCGGGTACCAGACCGGGGTAGCGAAGCTCCTCGTCGACCATGCCACCCTCCGCGGGGGGCAGGATCACTGGGCTGGACTCTGGTTCTTCTTCGAGTTCGTCGTCTACCGCATTGGCCTCGCCGCCGTGCTGGCGTCGCGCTCGCGCCCGCCGACCGCCCCGGCGCCGGCGGCGCCCCCCGGCGCGACTGCCGTCGTCCGGGCTCTCGCTATCGTTGGCGACCTTTTCGCCATTGTCGGTACTTTCGGCCGCGCCGGTATAGGCGGCGAAAGTTTCGGCATCCATCGGTACGTAGCGGGAGACCAGGGCGCGGACGAGACGCGCAAGAATTCCTTCTTCGCGCGGTGCAGGGGCGGCCGGCTTGGCCTTGGCTGTCGGTAGGCGTGGCGGTGGCAGCTCGTCCGGTGGCGGTGGCGCGGTGAGGGGGGTGATTGCCGCACTGCTGTTTGCCGTCGCCTTGCTCGGACGCTGTGGCACCGCACTGACGCGACTCTCGACGGGGCGCTCGGGGCTGGCTTCGCCCTTGATGCGCTGGATCTCGTAGTGCGGTGTCACCAGAGCCGGATTGGGGATAATGTTGAGGCGCACCCCACTGCGTGCCTCGAGTTCGAGGATCGCCTGCCGCTTTTCATTGAGCAGATAGACAGCGACATCGATCGGTACCTGGCACTCCACTTCGCTGCAATTGCGCTTGAGGGCTTCTTCGTGCAGCAGGCGCAGCACATGCATGGCGGTGCCCTCGCAGCCGCGGATCTGGCCGGTGCCGCGGCAACGTGGGCAAGGTTCGTAGGTGGCTTCGTCCAGACTCGCACCCAGCCGTTGGCGTGACATCTCCAGCAGTCCAAAGCGGGAGATACGGCCCACCTGCACCCGCGCCCGATCGATTTTCAGGGCCTCGCGGATGCGGGTTTCGACCTCGCGCTGATGTTTGGGCGATTCCATGTCGATGAAATCAACGACGATCAGCCCTCCCAGGTCGCGCAGGCGAATCTGCCGGGCGATTTCATCCGCTGCCTCCAGATTGGTCTGGAAGGCGGTTTCGGCGATATCCTGCCCCTTGGTGGACTTGCCGGAGTTGATGTCGATGGCGACCAGCGCTTCGGTGTGGTCGATGACAATGGCGCCGCCCGATTCCAGGCGTACCTCGCGGCTGAAGGCCGACTCGATCTGCTGTTCGATCTGGTAACGGCTGAAAAGTGGTATATCGTTTTCGTAGAATTTGAGGCGGGAAAGCATGCGCGGCATCATTCCGCGCATGAATTGCTGTGCCGCCTCAAAGGCCGACGCCTCGTCGATCAGGACTTCGCCGATGTCCTCGGAAAAGTGATCGCGCAGAGCGCGCACCACCACATTGCCTTCTTGGTAGATGAGGAAGGGGGCAGGCTGCTCGGCAGCCGCCGCCAGAATCGCCTGCCAGATCTGCTTGAGATATTCCAGATCGCGTTGCAGCGCCTCGAAATCCTGGCCAATCCCGGCCGTGCGGGCAATCACCCCCATGTCTTCCGGAATGTCCAGCATTTGCAGGTGCTGACGGATCTGGGCCCGGTCGTCCCCCTCGATGCGCCGCGACACACCACCCGCTCGGGGATTGTTGGGCATCAATACCAGGTAACGGCCCGCCAGGCTGACGAAGGTGGTCAATGCCGCGCCCTTGTTTGAGCGCTCCTCTTTGTCGACCTGGACGATGACTTCCTGACCTTCGCGCACCAGTTCCTGGATGCGCTTGCGGCCGGATTCCTGTTTTTGAAAATATTCGCGGGAGATTTCTTTGAGGGGCAGAAAGCCGTGCCGTTCGGCGCCATAATCGACAAAAGCGGCCTCGAGGCTGGGCTCGATGCGGGTGATTTTCCCTTTGTATACATTGCTTTTTTTCTGCTCACGGAAGGCGTGTTCCAGATGCAGATCGAGCAGTTTCTGTCCATCTACGAGCGCCACCCGCAGCTCTTCTGCATGGGTGGCATTGATCAACATTCTTTTCATTACTGTCTTCTCCGGCGCTCAAACCCACAATGGGGAGCGCAACGTATTGCATGAACTGGGCGGCACATACGGTCGCAGCCGATGATTGTACCTGTATCTTCGACCGGTGCACTCTCACTGCAGCGCGGCCTACGTCGCAATATATGACAGATGAGAATAGAATCGCAAACCTTGGCGATGGAGTTGGCAGATGGCAGAAAGCGGGGTCCGCTACCTGGAGATCGGAGAAGCAGAGGCGGGGCAGCGGCTGGACAATTTTTTGTTGCGCGTGATGAAAGGGGTGCCGCGCTCCCATGTCTACAAAATCCTGCGCAGTGGCGAGGTGCGGGTGAACAAGGGGCGGGCCAAGGCGCAATATCATCTGGCGCCGGGTGACCAGGTGCGCGTCCCACCGCTGCGCCAGGCCGACCCCAGTCCTGCGCCCCAGGTTTCGTCCTGGCTCGCCGATGATCTACGCCAGCGCATTCTCTATGAGGATGACCGGCTGCTCGTCCTGGACAAACCCAGTGGCCTGGCCGTACATGGCGGTTCGGGGATCGCCTGGGGAGTCATCGAGGCACTGCGCAGTCTGCGTCCGGAACTGCGCGAGTTGGAACTGGTGCATCGTCTGGATCGGGAGACCTCCGGTTGCCTGCTGCTGGCCAAGCGCCGCTCGGCGCTGCGCCAACTGCATGCTGATCTGCGCGAGTCTGCCTTTCAGAAACGCTATCTGGGTCTGGCATGGGGGAAATGGGTGGGGGGAGAGCGTCGCGTCGATCTGCCTCTGCGCAAAAATACCCTGCGCTCGGGCGAACGGATGGTGCGGGTAGATCAGCAGGAAGGTAAGGCCGCCGCCACGCGCTTCACCCCTCTGCAAAGGTTGTCCGACTGTACTCTGGTGGAGGCCGAGCTCGAGACCGGCCGCACGCACCAGATCCGCGTGCATTTGCAAGCCCTGGGTCACCCCCTGCTGGGGGACGAAAAATATGGCGATGCGAACGCCAACGCCCGCTTTCGCGAGCGCGGGCTGCGGCGGCTTTTTCTACATGCAAGCCTGTTGGCGTTCCCTCATCCACGGGATGAACGCATGATTCGCGTCGAGGCGCCATTACCGGCAGAACTTGCGACGCTGCTGGATTCCCTGGCTGGCGCATAGGGCTCGTAAGCCAGTTCAGGTCTTTTGTCGTAATAGCTGGCCAACGCCGAGCGCGGCCGCTTCGACAGCGCCGGCAACATAGCCCGGAAACTGGGGTGACCATTCGCTGGCAATGCCAGTGAGTCGTCCCCGCCAAGGACCTTCTGCCGCCGAGGAAGGTGGGGCCGAACCATGCTGAGCGACCTCACTCTGGTCCGCCTCAGTCGCCGTCCAGGAATCGGCGGCCCAGTCCTTGAGAAAGTCCGCCCGCGGCGTTGCCGCCCGCTCTCCGAACAGTCGCGCAAACTGCGCGCGGCAGTGCAACCGGAGAGTTTCCTCGGGGATTCCCTTGCGAAGCGCGGCGGGCAAGGCGAAAAACCCGAACAAGGCCGCACTGCCACCCGGCATGGACGCATCGTGCATTTCACCGAGGGGTCCACAAGCGCTACGCGCCTCTCCGGACAAACCCTGCGCGCGCCAGAATGGCTCGTCGTAGACGGCAAGATACTTGGCATGGGGCGCCATCCAGGTGGGGGTGGCTCTCCAGGCCTGCAGCAGCGGCCCCGGCAACTCGGGGAGGAAGTCGATGGTGGTCGCCGCCAGGCGCGGTGGTACGGCCAGAAGTAGTGATTCCACGCGGAAAGTGAGGGCCTGTTGCGCCGCCTCGACGTCCAGTTCGACATGCTGACCCTCGCTGCGTATGCGCTGTACGCGATGATTCAGCAAAAGCTTGTGCGCTGGCAATGTCCGCCGCACAGCGTCGATCAATGCGCCCATGCCTCCGACCAGCCGCATCGACGGCGGCGTGTAGGTGTAGCCAGGCATCCACTCCGCTGCGCCGTGGGGCGTGCGCTCGACAAGCATGCTTCCCTTTTCATATTGCGCGAAACGTTCCAGACCCAGACTCTGGATCAGGCGGTCGAGTTGTGCCTGGTAGTCGGGCCAGAACCATGTTGGGCCGAGGTCGAAGCGATCCAGTGCTGAACTTTCGGTAATGCTGGGCGTCGTGGCGATCCGTCCGCCCCAACCCTCGCGCGCTTCCAGGAGCACATAATCGTGTATGCCCTTTTGCTCCAGTAGATAGGCTGCATAGAGTCCCGCCAGCCCGCCACCGACGATGGCGATACGCGCAGTCAGCATCATTTGGCCTCGCTCGAGGCTTCGCGAAAGATTCCGTGATCTGCACTCGCAGGCGGGTTAGGGCAACTGTTACAGTCAAAGGAGGGCATACCCACCAAAATACTGCATAGTTTGAGGCAATGCGAGCAGTCGTTTCTTATCTTGGCTACTACCCAAGCACGTAACAAGGTCCGGCCGGGCGAGGAATGCCGACTGCAGTGTAAGGCGAGTACATATTTCAGCGCCTGCTCGAACATCCGCAGCAGTGCATCGTAAAAGCATTCCTCGTCCATGCCGCAACCGGCCAGAAAGTCGAATACTTCTTCGCATCGGTTTGAACTATTAAGTACTGCTTAACAGTTGCCTCGTGCGTCAACTCCTTGTCGGAGTAACTGCGCTTCAAGTGCAGACTGATGGCGGGCACTGACTCATCGCAGAGCGTGGCAGGCCTGGAAATAGGCTTCCACGCTATCGAGCACCTGCTGTTGGTCGATTTTTGGTACGAAGGCGCTCATTGCCCATCCCTGTCACACGTCATCAGGCTCCTGCATCCACGCCGGAATATCCCGATGGCCATGCAGCACACGCCAGACATCGATGTGGTTCGGGTGCTCAACATAAAACACGAGGTGCGGGTAGCGTGTCAGCGGCCAAGTGCGCAGGCCCGGCAGGTTCAGTTCGTGGGCGTAGCGGGGTGATTCAGTGGCGGGGTAACGAGCGATGTGGCCGTAGGCCTTCTCCAGTGCATCGATGAAACCGAGCGCCACGGCTTCACCCGCCGCATTCAAATGGTAGGCGACCGCCTCGTCCACATCCCTGTTGGCCTGCTCACGCGGGATGACTGGCTTGGCCTTCACGCCTTGGCAGCGGGTTTGGCAGCCTTGCGTATCTGATCTCGCATCCCGTCGAAGTAACTGGCATCGGCGGGCCCCGCCGGGGCAGATGCTACTCCGGCCAACAGCAAGCCCCGCAGTTGCAGACGGTCCTGGTCCTTGCGGATCAGTTCGCGCAAGTACTCGCTGCTCGTGCCATAGCCGCGCTGGCTGACCTGTTCATCCACGAAGGACTTCAGAGTGTCGGGGAGAGAGATGTTCATCGTACTCATGGCGCAAGTGTGGGTTCTTTGGCAAAATTTGGCAAGACCCGTATTCCACCCGTATTCCACCCTACCGAAAGAAGGCCTCCATACCCGACCCGAACAACTGTCTGCGCTAATGGGATCTGGTTGATTTCGTCGTTCACCCGGACGTGCAGCATCGTGGAGTGAGCCATGATCGAATCCTCCGTATAATTCCTTCTCATGATGACGCTGGTTGAGACCCTTACGATGCTGACTGAAAAGGAGTTGCTGGAGCGCGGCGCCGGGCGAGACATTGGGGCGGAACTGCTGGAGTCCGTTCGCCAGATGAAGGCAGGCAAGCGCGGCGCTGTTCATGCGGTTGACGTGCCCCAGGTAGTACAGGCGCGTATCCATGCCGGGCTATCCCAATCCCAATTTGCAGCACTCATGGGGGTGTCTGTCCGTACCCTTCAGGATTGGGAGCAGGGACGGCGTAACCCTTCCGGCGCGGCCTGCACATTGCTGCGGATCGCCGCAAAGCATCCTGAAGTGATCCGGGAGATGCAGGCGGATTGGGTTCTATCGCCATGCCTTTAGGATAGATCCCGAAAGGCCGCAACCTTCACCGGAGATGTTTTGATAATAACCAGATGCAACGCAGGCGCTTGGAGATACGCGATGCGAGAGCGACGGCGCCGTGGTGGACCTCGTCCAGGACGGCCTGAGACAGATTGCGGACACTGGGCACGATGAACACCCAGTGCAGAAAACCGGCCACCAGCGGCGCGTGATGTGCGCACAGCAAACGCCACGCTGGGTGGTTCTGGCGGAGCAGCTCTAATGTGGCGTAGTCCAGTGCCATATCTTTCCCCAGTCTTATCCATCGCCATGCTGCGCCAGCCACTGGCGGCCTTTGTCGGTCAAGCGGTATTTCTGCAAGCGGCTGTTGGGTTTGTCGGGAATGGTCATCTCAATCAGGCCGTCGTCCAGAGCCGGTTTGAGGTAGCGCTCGCGGAAGGATTTGCGGTCCGAAAGCCCCAGGGCGGATTGCAGTGCCTCGCGGCCCATCTCGCCCCGGATCGCCGCCAGCAGTTCGCCGACTTGGGGGGTGACTTGAGGGCTAACTTGGGGGGCGGAGGTGGTCACGGTATCCAAAATCATCCGCAGCATGAAGGCGATGAAGGGTGCGGAGTCGGTCTTTTGGGTGCTTTCCTGCAAGGCTTGGTAATACTCGGCCTGGTGCTCGAAGATCAGGCTTTCCACTGGAATGTTGGCGAACAAAGGATTCCAGTGTGCCAGAATCAGGCTCTGCCACAGCCGTCCCATGCGGCCATTGCCGTCGGCAAAGGGGTGGATGAACTCAAATTCGTAGTGAAAAACCGAGCTGGCAATGAGCGGATGGACGTCTGTGGCTGCCAGCCAGCCGAAGAGGTCCGCCATCAGATGCGGTACCCGATCTGCTGGCGGGGCCATGTGAATCACCTGCTGGCCTGCCATTACCCCCACGCCGCCATGCCGATACAGCCCTGCCTCATCGATCAGGCCGGACATCAAAATCCGGTGCGCCTCCAGCAAGTCTTTTTCCACACTAGGCTTCCAGGTGTCGAAACGGTCGTAAGCGGCCAAGGCGTTTTTCACTTCCTGCACCTCGCGGGGCGTGGCGGGGCGATGACCCGCTTGCCCTCCAGAATCGCGGTGATCTGCGCCTCGCTCAGGGCGTTGCCCTCGATGGTCAGCGAGCCATGGATGGTGCGGATGCGATTGATGCGCCGCAGCCGCAATGCTCTCGCCTGGTCAGTGAGCACGGTTAACCGCCCGATAGCTTCGCTAATCGCGGCGACCCGGTTCAGGATCTCTGGGGTGATGGTATAGGGCGGCTGGTTAGCGCTCATGCGGCGGGCGATACGGTCCGCGCAGCAGATCGGCGACAGACCAAATGAAGTTGGCGAGTTGTTGGAAATTGGCGCTCATGGATGCGTCCTGAAATGCGAGAGGTTTGGTTGGGCTGATATCGCCCAATTACCGCAGATATGACAAAAGTTGTCCGATAGCATCTTCATGGCCTCGGCCCCGTTTGTTCCCATTTGGCCGCACGGCCTTTGCCCGTTGGCGTGATCAGCCCTTCGGCTTTCATGGCGCGCAAGACGACGCGGACCATGTCGCGGCTGATGCCGGGGCAGGCTTCTTCGATTTCGGAGATTGAGAACGGCAGGTTGCGCTTGAGAATTTCGGCGCGCACACGGTCGCCCTTGGCGCCGCGCCCGCGTTCGATGGTGCCGACGCGTTCCTCGAATTCCTTGTAGGCCCGCAGCAGAGCCCCCCAGAAATAGTCCAGCCACGGCGCGATATCGTGGGCACCGTCATGCCAGCCCTGCGAGCTGGCCTCCAGTGTTTCGTAGTAGCTCTCTTTCGACTCTTCGAAGATGCGCTCCAGGCTGATGAAGCGGCCCACGGCATAGTCAAAGTGGTAGAGCAATTGCAGGGTGAGCAGCCGCGCCATGCGGCCGTTGCCATCTGGGAAGGGGTGGATGCAGAGGAAATCGAGGATGGCCAGCGGCACCAGCACGAGGGGGTCGGCAAGGTGCTGATCCAGTGCCGTGCGATAGCGCGCGATCATGTTTGTCATTGCCATGGGCGTGAGATGCGCCGCCACTGGCCGGAAACGGATGCGTGAGCTGCCATCGGGGTGACGCTCGACGATGTCGTTATTCGTGGCTTTCCAGTACCCGCCCGGCTGTGGCATGTAGCGATACAGAATGCCGTGAAGTTGCAGGACGGTGCCCTCTGAGAAGGGCATTTGCTCGCCGCTTTCGTGGATCAGACCCAGCGCGTCACGGTAGCCTGCCACCTCTTGCTCGGAGCGGCTTTGCGGCGTGGCGTTTTTGAGCACCAGTGACTTTAGGCGGTGCGCCGCGACCACTACGCCCTCCAGGCGGTTGGATGACTCGGTTGACTCCACCACGGCCACCTGCCGCAAGTCGCTCAACACCTCGGGCGACTGCGCCACGTATAGCTGCTGCTTGCCCCGGTACTCGCCCAGAGCGCGCAGCGTCGCCAGTTGCTGGGCATCAAAGCGCAGCTTGGCGAGGTAGTCGGGCAAGAGTGAGTGCATGAAGGGTTTCGGGAGCCGTAAATGGGGTAATCGTACCCTGAATTGGGGTAAATAACCATTCCATTGCCCCGATAAATAAATGATTATCCTATTCGGCAGCGCTTGGCTTTTTGATCGTTCCGCGCGTGAATAGTGACGCGATCAATCAACCCGGAGCCTGCCATGACCACCCAGTCCACCGCCCTCGACCGCAGGCCAAACAGAGAATAGAGACGGCTCTGGCCGAGAAAGTGGTCGATTCGGGGCGTTTTGACAGATGCCCACCCGTAGCACGGATGGCCGGAACCCCGCGTGGCGCGGGGATTTCAGGCAAGAAAAAGGGCCCGGAGATTATCCCAGCCCTTCAATTTGGTGGAGGCGGCGGGAATTGAACCCGCGTCCGCAAGACCTAGACCACCGGATCTACATGCGTAGTTTGTCTATTGGGTTTTAACCCGGCGCGACTCCGACAAACAGGATGCGCACCCAGCGATTCGGCTTTACTTTAATGCGGGACCCACCGACCAGATCCGGCACGATTCCATGTTTCGTCGACCCCCCGCAGGCCTTGCGGCCACCGGACCCATGGACAAACCCGGGCGGAGGGCTCACTGCTTACGCAGCGAGGGCGTAATTGCTGTCGTTGGCAATTATGAATCTGCGATCAGTTTTAAGAGCGAACCGCAGCTCTGCATGCACCGAAGGCTTCGCGACCTGCGTCGAAGCCGGTCGCCCCCTTGTTACGCGTTAGACTATACCCCTGCTGGGCAAGTTCCGAAAGAGACGCCAAGCTTGGCGTCTCAGTCGCTCTCTTCGACGAGGCGACGCAGTCGGAACAACGCCTCCAGGGCAGCACGGGGACTGAAGTCCTCGGGATCAATTTCCCGTAAGGCTTGAATCGCCGGGTGTGGTGCATCGATAAAGAGGGATAATTGCTGTGTGGTGCTTTGGGGCTCTGCGATGGGGGCGCGCGCTGGATCTTCCAGGCTCGCCAGACGCGCTCGTGCGCTCTGCAGAACGGTATCCGGCAAGCCGGCCAGGCGGGCAACTGCCAGTCCAAAGCTTTGCGTTGCCGGTCCATCCTCGATCTGATGGAGGAAGGTGACGCGGTCGTTGGCTGCCAAGGCATCGACATGGACGTTTGCCAGCAATGGATGCTGCATCTCCGTCAGCTCGAAGTAGTGCGTGGCGAAGAGGGTATAACTCCCTTTGCGTAGCAGCTCCTCGGCGGTGGCCCAGGCAATCGCGAGGCCATCGTAGGTAGCGGTACCGCGTCCAATCTCATCCAGAATGATCAAGCTCTGTGCCGTTGCCAGATGGAGGATCTGCGCGCTTTCCTGCATCTCTACCATAAAGGTCGAGCGTCCGCCGGCGAGGTCGTCGGCGGCACCAATGCGGGTAAAAATCTGATCCACCGGACCCAGCCGCGCCGCTTGCGCCGGAACCCAGCAGCCAATGTGGGCCAGAAAGACGATCAGCGCCACCTGGCGCATGTAGGTGGATTTGCCGCCCATGTTGGGGCCGGTGATCAGCAGCGTACGCCGCTCGTCATGCAAGTGCAGATCGTTGGGGACAAAGTGCGCGCCCAGCTCGACCTCCACCAACGGGTGTCTCCCCGCTGCAATCTCCAGCACCGCCTCGTCGCAAAATTCTGGCGCTATCCAGCGCAAGCTATGGGCCCGTTCGGCAAAATTGGCGAGCAGGTCCCACTGCGCGATTTCTGCGAGCACTTCCTGCAGGGCCGGAAGCTGTTTTGCTACCGTATGCAGAAGCTCCGTGTAGAGCGCCTTTTCGCGCGAGAGGGCGCGGCTTTCGGCAGACAAGACCCTATCTTCGATTTCCTTCAGGGTGACGTTACTGAAGCGCTCGGCATTTTTGGTGCTTTGTCGGCGTCGATAGTCGGCGGGTACCGGCCCCTCGTAGCTGCGTGGAATCTCGATGAAATAGCCGTGCACGCGATTGAACTGGACGCGCAGCTGGGCGATGCCGCTGCGCTCCCGTTCGGCCGCTTCGAGGTCTGCCAGCTCCTGCCCCACATTTTGCTCGGCGTGACGCAGGGCCCCCAACTCGGGATCGTAGTCATCGCGCAGATAGCCGCCATCGCGCTGGCTCAGGGGTAACTCGTCGACGAGGGCACGTTCCAAAAGACCTTGCAACTGCGCGAATCTTTCCAGATCTGCACTGGCGACCGTGGGGCTGGCAGATTCCTGGGCGGCTGCGATGGCAGCAAGGATCTCCGGCAGGCGCTGCAGAAAATGCCGCAACTGGCCCAGATCGCGCGGGCTGGCACGCTCCAGGGCAACGCGAGTCAGTACGCGCTCGATATCGGCAAGCCCATGCAGGGATTGCTGAAGATTTCGATACCGAGATCCTTCTACCAGCTGCGCAACCCGCTGTTGACGTATTAGAAGCTCCTCGCCTTGGCGTAGGGGTCGCAAGAGCCAGCGACGCAAAAGGCGCGCGGCCATGGGGGTTTGGCAATGTTGCAGCAAGCGCCAGAGGCTGGGACCGTCATTGTCCCGCCCGGCCAGAATTTCCAGGGAACGCAGCGCGTTGGCGTCGATTCCCAGGATTTCCGAGGGGCGCTCCGGAGTGATGCGCTGCACCTGGGCAAGGGAGATTTTGAGCCGCGATTCGGCATAGTCGAGGACGGCGGCAGCGGCGCGCAACGCGAGAGGATGATCGGCAACCCCAAAACTGCCCAGACGGTTGCCGAAGTAGCGCTGCAGAATCCGCTCACTGATATTGTGCTGAAAAGATTTCTGGCTGATCTGCTGGCAGCGCTCTGGCGCCAAGCCGGAGAATATCTCTTGACCTTCCGGTAGCAGAATCTCCGCCGGCTGCAATTGCCGTAGACGATCGGCCAGAGCCGCCCGAGAAGCAAAATCCTGCACCCGCAACTCGCCGCTGGCGACGGAGAGCAGCGCCAAGCCCCAAGTATTCTCCGATCCTGGACAGAGGGCGGCCAGTAGCGATTCTTGCTCGGGTTCCAGCAGGCTGGCGTCGACCAGCGTACCAGGAGTCAGCACGCGGCTGATGGAACGCTCCACCGGCCCCTTGGCCAGCGCCGGATCGCCGATCTGTTCGGCAATCGCCACTTTGAGCCCGGCGCGTACCAGGCGCGCGAGGTAGGCCTCGGCGCTGTGGATCGGTACTCCCGCCATGGGAATGGGCGCACCGGCGCTTTGCCCGCGGGTGGTCAGGGCAATGCCCAGCAGCTCCGCAACGCGGCCGGCGTCCTCGTAAAACAGTTCGTAAAAGTCGCCCATACGAAAGAAGAGCAGGGCGTCGGGATTCTCGGCCTTGAGCGCCAGATACTGGCGCATGACCGGGGTATGCTCGTGCTTCGCGGTCATCGGGAACGGCACGCTACCTTGTCGTAGTACATTAATAGAAAACAAAAACCCCGATGGCAAAGCATCGGGGCGAGTTGCAACGCTATGCCGTCAATTTCGGCTCGTGCCGCCAAAGATCTCCAGCAGCGCCATAAAGAGGTTGATGATGTCGAGATACAGACCGACGACCAGCAACACCGGCTCCTGGATGCCACCCTGCACCATGCGCTGGGTATCAAAGATGATCAGACCGCTGAAGACAATGACCAGCACCCCGGCAATCGCAAGCTGCAGCGCGGGCATGTGCAGCAGGAACATATCCAGCAGGGAAATCAGGATGGCAAGGATCAGGCCTGTCATCAGGAATCCGGCCATATTGCTGAAGTTCCTGCGCGTGGTCATGGCGTAGGCGGAGAGGCCGATAAACATGACCGCGGTGGTCCCCAACGCCGTTGCGATGATCTGCGGTCCGTCGGGCATACGCAAATACATGGCAATGCCCGGACCCATCATCATGCCCATACCCGCGGCAAAGGCGAATACCAGAGGCACGGCAAAGGGGCTGCGATGCGCGCCGGTATACTGGACCGCAAAGAGCAGGATGAAGGAGCCGATCATCAGCAGAATGGGATGCTGATACGCAAACGGCGAGCTCATCCCATAGATCGAGGCAATGGCCGAAACCCCAAGGGTGGCGGCGAGCAAGCCGTAGGTCTTGGCCATGAGGCTACCACGGCTCAGGGCCGGCGCTTGATTCCCGTAGGGATTCATGCCGTCAGGAAACTGATAGGGCTTTTGATCATAGTTCATCGCGTGACTCCTGAAAAATACCGCTCTCTCCATGTTGTGGGCATCTGGTAGAAAACACAAGGGCCCAGCTTTTCAATTGCTTGGATTATAACGTCCGGCGGAAGGTTCCGTACAGTCGCAGCCATGGCATGCAGATATCCCAATTTTCGGCCAGGGACACAATCCCTATACTACGGACAGTAACTCGCCGAAAGAGACTCTCTTGTGGATGACGAAGCTTCCCGTTTGCGGATCGAAGAACTGCGCTCCTTGCTGCAGCAGGCCAATCAGGCCTATTACCAGAACGATGCCCCCATACTGAGTGATGCAGAGTACGATCGTCTCTTGCGCGAGCTGGGGCAGCTAGAGGAACGCTATCCGCAGTGGCGCCGCCCAGATTCGCCCACGCAACGGGTGGGTGCGGCCCCGGTCAGCGCCTTTGCCAGCGTCGCATATCGCATACCGATGCTGTCATTGGACAATGTCTTCGATGCCGAGGGCTTTGCCGCCTGGTGGAACAGGCTGGAGCGCGGGCTGGGGGATGGCCAAGCGATCCGCCTCAGTGCCGAGCCCAAATTCGATGGCCTCTCCCTTAACCTGCGCTACGAGGGAGGGGAGTTGGTGGCTGCGGGTACCCGTGGCGATGGCGTGCATGGTGAAGACGTAACCCACAACGCCCGCACCATTCGCAATCTCCCCTTGCGTCTGGCGGGGGAGGGCTGGCCGGATCTGCTGGAGGTACGCGGCGAGGTCGTCATTCCCAGCGCCGCCTTTGTGCGCCTGAATCAGGAACGCGAGGAAAATGGTGACGCTCCCTTCGCCAACCCACGCAATGCGGCGGCCGGCAGTCTCCGACAGCTCGATCCGCGCATTACTGCGCGCCGTCCTCTGGCCTTTTTTCCTTGGGGCTGGGGCGAAAGCTCTGCCTCGCTTGGGAACAGCCATCTCGCCATTTTGCAGCGTCTACAGGATTGGGGCTTTGCGCTGCTGCATGATCTGCTCCGACCGATAGACAGCCTGCAGGCTGCCGAAGACTACCAGCGAGAGATGGCCGGGCGACGGGATCATCTGGCTTTTGAAATCGACGGTCTCGTCTTCAAGCTGGACGATCTCAACGCGCGCGAGCGCCTCGGCTTTACTGCCCGGGCGCCACGCTGGGCGATTGCCTACAAGTTTCCCGCCCACGAAGAGACCACGGTGGTGCAGGATATTGTCGCTTCGGTTGGGCGCACCGGCGTAATCACCCCCGTGGCGGTTTTAGCGCCGGTAGAGGTTGCGGGAGTGATCGTCAGTCGCGCCTCACTGCACAATCTGGATGAAGTGCGTCGCAAAGACGTGCATATTGGTGATACGGTGCTGATCCGCCGCGCCGGTGACGTGATCCCCGAACTGGTGCAGGTCCTGCTCGATCGTCGTCCCGAGGCTGCAGCCGAATGGCAGATGCCCAGACACTGCCCCGTCTGCGGCTCAGAAGTCCTGCGGCTCGGTGACGAGGTCGCCTATCGCTGTACAGGGGGGCTGTTTTGTCCGGCGCAGCGAGTCGGTGCGCTGCTGCATTTTGCCTCGCGCAAGGCGATGGACATTCGCGGGCTGGGGGAAAAACTGACGCAGCATTTGGTGGATTCCGGAGTCGTGCGCACTGTCGCTGACCTCTACCGTCTCGATATCGATACGCTGATGAAAATGGAGCGCATGGGTCGGCGCTCGGCGGAAAAGCTCCTGGCGGAGCTGACCAACAGCAAAGACACGACCCTGCCGCGTTTTCTCTATGCTCTGGGTATTCCCCAGGTGGGCGAGACCACAGCACGAGCCCTGGCCGAGCAGTTTGGTGATTTGTCCGAGCTGATGGCCGCAGGTGAAGAGACGTTACAGACTGTACCAGATGTTGGCCCGGTGGTCGCTCAGGCCGTCGCCCACTTTTTCGCGCAGAGTCACAATCAGGAAGTCATTCGTGCTCTGCTAGCCGCCGGCATCCACTGGCCAGCACCGGCAGCCCCACAGGGCGGTATCTGGAGTGGCAAGCAATTCGTTCTGACGGGAACGCTGGAGCGCTGGACGCGCGACGAGGCCAAGGCGGAGATCGAGAAACGCGGAGGAAAGATCGTATCAGCGGTTTCCCAAAAGACCGACTACCTGGTTGTTGGCAAAAGTCCGGGCAGCAAGCTGGCGCAGGCCGAAAAGTATGGCATTCCGATCCTGGGGGAGGAGGAGTTCGCTAACGCCTTGCGGCAACAGGCGGAATAGAGCGTTGCGTCGCCGGACTCGTCGAGCCTGCGGCGAGAGGGCGGCATTGCGTTCTGTGCTAAGCAACTGAGTTTACAAGAGTTCTGTCGTTTTTGATGTGGGCAAAACTGCTCTCTACTGCAGCAAGGAGCTGTTGATCTGCACCTTGCAGGCGATGGTTTACGCCGGGCAGGGTTTGGATGGCCAGCGGCTGGGCTCGTGCCCGGTCGGCAAACTGAAAGCTCCGTTGTAGGGGAACGGCTTCATCCGCGGAGCCATGCAGAATGGTGACCGGAATCTCCAGGCGCGGAGGATCCTGCAGCACATCGTGACGCGCCGCATCACGCACGGCGTCGAAGCCGAGCTGATACACCGGGCCGTTGCTGCCGAGCGACCAATCGTGCAGCCCAGAATGTTGCCATGCCTGTTGCGCCTCTGGAGGGAGGGCAGCAAAGTAGTCCCGGATGAAGTTGTAGGCGGGGGCGATGAGCAGCAGGGCGCGGATGCGCTCAGGCCAGAGTTGGGCGGCACGGGTCGCTACCCAGCCGCCCATGCTCGAAGCAACGAGGAAAATCGGCCGGGACGGCAAGGCGTTTAGTATGGCTTCCACGTCTTCCAGATAGCGGGAGATGCTCAGTTCGGCAAAACTGCCGTCGGAGATACCCATGCCGCGATAGTCGAAGCGCAGCCATGACCTTTGATTTTGCTGCGCATGGCGGGCGAGAAGCTGCGATTTGCTGCCGTTCAAGTCGGAGGCAAAGCCCGGGAGAAAGACGCCGGTGACTCCCCGCCCGGAATCCTGAAAGTAACCGCGCAGGACCTCGCCATTGCGAACTGGAGTCTCGAAGGGGTTTTCCGTGGCAAGCTGCATGTGGCAAGCATGGCACAAAAAAAGGGGCTACAGAAAGCCCCAAAACCACAAAGGAGGAAAGAAACATGCGCTCGCGGTCAAAGTTGACCACGAGAGTCAATATTAGCATTTGCTCGATCTTCTTGCAAGAAACATCCCGACCGGTCGGAAAAAAAAGAGGGCGGCACCGGAAGGGGCCGCCCAAAACCACCAAAGGAGGAAGAAACATGCGCTCGCAACCATCACAGCTGCTTGCAACGATTTAGAACCAGGGGTCCTGGAAAAGTTCCTGAGTCCCCAACGGAAATTGTTACGTGTTGTTTACGGGCTCCGTCTTGATGGTGGCGAAGGCCGCGAGGGCGCGCTCCCGGGCCTGGTGATGGTCCACTAGAGGTAACGGATAGTCTTGCCCTAGCTTGATGCCCTTGGCCTGCACTTGGCCCGGATCGCTCCAAGGTTCCGGCAACAGCTTGTTTGGCAATGCGGCGAGTTCGGGCAGCCAGCGCCGCTGATAGTGCCCGTCGTCATCGAATTTTTGCGCCTGCAGTACCGGGTTGAAGACGCGAAAATACGGGGCGGCATCGGTGCCGCAACCCGCAACCCATTGCCAGGAGGCGTTGTTGCTGGCTGGACAGGCGTCGACCAGGGTATCCCAAAACCAGGCTGCGCCCTGCTGCCAAGGCAAGAGAAGATCCTTCACCAGAAAACTGCCCACGATCATGCGCACGCGATTGTGCAGGTAGCCGGTTTGCCAAAGCTCGCGCATACCCGCGTCGACAATCGGATAACCGGTTCGACCGTGTTGCCAGGCGCGCAGCAAATCATCGTCTTGCGCCCAGGAGAACTGCGCAAATTCCGCGCGCAGGGGGGTATGGGGTAATTCGGGAAAGTGATAGAGCAGGTGCCAGGAAAACTCGCGCCAGCCCAGTTCCGCGAGAAATTTGTCCGTCGCCTTACGCAGTTCGGGCTGGGCTGCAGCAACTTCCTGCAGGCGCTGCCAGATGCGCCGCGGGCTGATCTCTCCATGCGCGAGGTGCGGCGACAGACGGGATACCTTTTCTGCGGCGGGATAATCGCGGCCCTTGGCATACTCGGCCAAGTTATCCCGGATAAATCCCTCGAGACGCGCGCTGGCACCGTCCTCGCCGGGTTGCCAGTGCTCGAGAAAGCGACTGGCCCAATCCGGGGCCTTAGGTTCCCAGCCCCAGCTATCGGGCTCTTCTGACGCGGGAAGGCGCGAAGCCGCCCGTGCCTGCTGCGGCTGCGTAAAGGGCGCGTCGACGCTGATGTCGCGCAAAAAACGCTTCCAGAAAGGGCTGAAGACCTTGTAGGGAGCGCCATCCCGCAGGAGTTTCCAGGGTTCGCACAGGGTGTCACCGGCAAAAGATTCCGCCTGTACGCCGCGTTCCCGGAGAACGTCCTTGAGGCGAGCGTCATCGTCGCGTTGCTCTTTGGCGTAACGTCGATTCCAGAGCACCGCGTCGGCGCCACTGTGCTCGACAATTTCCTGCACGGTTTCCAGGCTGTTGCCACGCCGGCAGACCAGAGGTAACGACAGGGCAGCGAGGCGGGTTTCCAACGTGCGCAGGCTCTGCCGCTGCCACCACTGGTAGGCTGCTCCGCGCTCTTCGCGAGGATCGCTCAAAAATACCGGCAGCACCGGGCCGCGCGCTACCGCATGGGCAAAGGCCGGATGGTCATCGAGGCGCAGGTCATTGCGAAACAGCACGATACTGGTCACGGGGATCCCTCAGTGGCGATGGCAGGCCGCTATCCTAAAAATCGGTGCAAACAAGGTCTTGTCAATTCTGCGCCAGGCCGGGACAATGCTGCAAATTCGGTGGGGAGCGAAATCATGAACACTCTGCGCAGGGTCGCGTTTTTTGTGATCTTGTTGGGAATGGCCTCTGGCGCGTATGCGGTACTGGCTCCTGCAGACTCGCAATCGCTGCTGCATTCTGCTGGCGAACAACTGCGGGAGGCCGGCGCGACCCTGCCGCCATCCGCGACAACGATCGCTGCCCAAGGCACGATCGAAGTGTCTTTTTCTCCGCCACCGGGAACGACGGATGTGGTCGTCGGCGCCATGAACCAGGCGCGGCAGCGTCTGTGGATCCAGGCGTATAGCTTTACCAGCGCAGCGATTGCCAAGGCAGCGCTGGCGGCGCAAAAGCGGGGCGTCGAAGTGCGGGTGCTACTGGACAAGAGTCAACGTACGCAGAAATATTCCGAGGCCGATTTCTTTGCCAATCAGGGGATCAATACCCGCATCGACGATCAGCATGCCATCGCACACAACAAGGTCATGGTCATCGATGACGCCACGGTGATCACTGGCAGCTTCAACTTTACGAAGGCGGCGGAGCAGGCCAATGCCGAGAATCTCCTGGTGCTGCGCGGAAACGCAGCGCTCAATGCCCTGTATGCGCAAAACTTTCTGCACCACTGGTCGCACTCGACGCCGTACGCGCCGCGGCATGGAGCAGACTAGCTTAGACCATGCCCTCGAGTAGCTGCACATCGACCATGGTACCGGCAGGCAGATCGCCGCTCTCTGCCGGGATGACCAGAAAGCACTCCGCCTGCGCCATGCCGGTGAGAATGTGCGAGGATTGCGTCTTGACCGGCGCCACCTGCAATCCGTCGGGCCCCGGCAGCAGTCGACCCCGCTGATAATCGGTACGTCCCGGCTTCTTTTTGATGGGCGTGGCACAAGGTAAACGCAGTCGCGGCGCCGTCCAGGGAGCACGGCAGCCCATGCGTTTGCGCAAAGCCGGCGCCACGAACTGATAGAAGGTAACGATGGTCGACACCGGGTTGCCGGGCAGGCCGAAAAAGTCCGCTTGGCCGATGCGGCCAAAGGCCAGCGGCCGACCGGGCTTCATGTTCATCTTCCAGAACTGCACACTGCCCAGACTCTGCAGCAGCTCGGCAATGTAATCGGCTTCGCCGACCGAGACCCCACCACTGGTAATCAGCACATCTGCCGTAGCGCCAGCGTGGCGCAGGGTATTGCCTATACGTTCGGGATCGTCTGGCAAACGGCCCAGATCGATGGCTTCACAACCCAGGCGGCGGAGCAGGGCGAGCAGGCTGTGACGATTGCTGTCGTAGATTTCCCCAGCCCGTAAGGTGCCGCCGACCGCCCGTAATTCATCGCCGGTAGAAAAGAAGGCCACTCGCAAACGCCGCAGAACTTCCACTTCTGCAACACCGAGACTGGCTAGAACGCCGATCTGACTGGGACGAAGCTGGGTGCCGGCGGGTAGGGCGACTTCCCTTTGCGCCAGATCATCGCCAATTCCCCGAATGTTGGCGCCCGCTCGAATGGAGCTGGTGAAGTGGACGGTTTCGCCATCCCGTTGCGTTTGTTCTTGCGGAACCACGGTGTCGCAGTCCTCCGGCACAATGGCGCCGGTCATGATGCGAATGGCTTGTCCTGGGGCGACGCTGCCGACATAGGGGTGGCCGGCAAAGGAACTGCCAACGACCTGCCGCGGTGTGTCGCCATCGCTGGAACGCAATGCATAGCCGTCCATGGCGGAATTGGGCCAGGCAGGAATAGGGCTGGCGGCTACCTGATCGCGGGCGAGAACCCGGTCCAGAGCGGTGTCCAGGGCCAGCCACTCGCTTTCTGAAAGGGGTACGGAAGCCCCCAGGATGATTTCCAGCGCCTCTTCGACGCTCTTTGCCCTGGGGTCATGCTCATTGTCCTCACAGCAGACAGCCATATTCCTACTCTCCATACCAATGCAACAAAAATCTGGCGATCGCCCGCGGGTCATTCAAATCCAGGCAGGGGACGCCAATCTCCAGGGGTATATCACTGGCCACCGCTAGCACGTCTTCTCCTGTCCGCCAGCGCAGCTCTCGACCCACTGCGGCGCGGTGGACCAGCAAGCGGGGAATCGGCCAGTCCTGATTACCCTCGCTCAACACGAGATCCGGCACCGGTTGCAGGGTCTCCAGCATGGCCTGCCAATCCCCGGGAGCTGCAGCGCGGCTGAGATACCAGCGATTGGGCCCGACCAGCAGCGTGGGTTCGCCCCCCGCCTGCTGCAGGCGCCAACTGTCCTTGCCGGGCTCATCCCAACGGACGTCGTGGTGCGTCGCTTTGATCGCCGCCACGCGCAGGCCGGCCTCGCGCAGTAGCGGGAGGAGGGCGCAGAGCAGGGTGGTCTTTCCCGAACCGCTATATCCTATAATTGCTAACGTCTTCAAGCAATCGTCCCCTGGAGATCTTCGGGATGATTGCAGTTCAGAGACTCTGCCAGGGAGAGGGGTAAACGATGCTGGGGAATCTTGTCAAAGAATGCGCCAGCGCGACGCTCGCCGCTGTCGAGGTAGTGTTGTAACAACCGTATAAGACGGCGATGCATCAGCCCAATGACGGGAATGGGGCCATGTTCGTCTTCGGCGAGCACCAGGGGCACACCCTTGCGCTGCACCCAAAGTTGCCAGATCAGGTCATCCGGTAATGCTGGCGCGTCGACGGGCAGGAAGGCAAGCCAATCCTGCTGGGCAGCCGCCAATCCCGCCAGCAGGCCGTGCAACGGTCCGGGAAAACCGCTTTCTGCATCCGCCAGTACCGGATAGCCCAGCGCGCCATAGCGTTCCTGATTGCGATTGGCGCTGATCAGGATTTCGCGCGCATGCCTCTTCAAGGGACGCAGGGAATGGTGCAGCAAGGGGCGACCATGGTACTCCACCCAGCCTTTGTCCTGTTGCTGCATGCGCCGTCCCGCTCCCCCCGCCAACAGCAGTCCAGTGATAGGAAGCGTCCCGCCTTCGCTCGTTGTTGCCATACCGTGATTCTCCGCTATTGTGCTATCCTTGCGCAATTTTCGCGCACGTTTTTTGGAGCGGTTGGCAGGCAGTGGCGATCTGGGATTGGTTTACGGGGAAGGGGCAGGGTTCGGAACCGCGTGGAGCGGTAGTGGATGCCGGCGTGCCGCCGCAGGCGCGGGTGGACGAATTGCCCCTGCCGGAGCCGTTGTTTTATCTCCATCTCCAGGGCTTTGGTAGGCTGCCCGATGATCCCGCATTGCACCAAGCCCTGCTGCAGTTTGCCACCCAGGCGGAGTTCCTGCGCCTGCTGCCGCGCCAGAGCGCCCGCAGCTTTCTGGCCGAGCATCCGCAGCCGCAAATCGATGAAAACACCTTGACTGCATTTTTCCAGGTCTTGTTCAGCGAAATCACCCGTCGTATGTATGTCGATGCCGCTCGCCAGCGACCGGAGGCCGTTGGTCTACGCTTTACCTTGGCCAAGGCAGAGAACGCTTCGCCTGTGGCGCAGACGATTGTAAGCACGGACGCCCATGGCCTGGGGGCGGGGGTGTATCCTTTTACCCATGTCCCGGAAAATCCCGATCTGGGCACGGAAAACCCTTTCGTTATTCGTATTCTCTACCGTAAGGACCTAGAAAAATGAAGAAAATTGCCTTTTTTCCAGGCGACGGCATTGGCCCTGAGATCAGTGCCGCAGCGCGCGCAGTACTGGAGACCGTTGCCGAGCTGGCCGCCATGCCCATGCAAATTGAAGAAGGATTGGTCGGAGGGGCCGCCCTGGATGCGCATGACGATCCGCTTCCCGAGGCCTCCCTGCAACTTGCCAAAACGGCAGATGCGGTGCTGCTCGGGGCCGTAGGCGGCCCACAATGGGATGCCCGTCCGCCGGCACAGCGACCAGAACAGGGCTTGCTGCGTCTGCGCAAGGGGCTCGATCTTTACGCTAATCTGCGTCCGGCACAGATCTTCCCGCAGCTGCTGGCGGCCTCGCCCTTGCGCCCGGAGCTGGTACAGGACGTGGATATCCTCGTGGTACGTGAATTGACGGGCGACATCTACTTCGGTCAGCCGCGGGGTATCGATGTGGTCGATGGCAAACGGCGTGGCTTCAACACCATGGTCTATGATGAAGGCGAAATTCGCCGTATCGCCCACATCGCCTTCCGGGCGGCGCAGGGAAGGCGGCGCAAGGTCTGTTCTGTCGACAAAGCGAATGTCCTCGAGACTACCCGCCTGTGGCGGGAGGTGGTTACGGAAGTGGCGCGGGAATATCCCGACGTGGCCCTCGAGCATATGTACGTCGACAACGCCGCGATGCAGCTCATTCGCTATCCCGCGCAGTTCGACGTGTTGCTGACCGGTAACATGTTTGGTGACATCCTTTCGGACGAAGCGAGTCAGCTCACCGGTTCCATCGGCATGCTGGCGTCTGCATCTCTGGGAGAGGGACGCGGTATGTATGAACCCATCCACGGCTCGGCCCCCGACATCGCCGGGCAGGACAAGGCCAATCCCCTGGCGACGATCCTCTCGGTAGCGATGATGCTGCGCCATTCCTTGCAGCAGGAGGAATGGGCAGATCGGATCGAGACGGCTGTCAACCAAGTTCTCGATCAGGGATACCGCACCGCGGATATCGCCAGTCCTGGCGAAGCGGTGATCGGCACGCGCTCCATGGGCGAAGCGGTGGTGGCGGCGTTGCGGGCAGGGGCTGCCGCATGAAGAAAAATGCCTACAAAGTGGCCATCCTCGGTGCGACCGGTGCCGTGGGGGAGGTCATGCGCGAGATCCTCGCCGAACGAAATTTCCCGGTCAGTGAGTTGTTTCTGTTGGCGAGTGAGCGCTCGGCGGGGGATACCCTGGATTTCGCCGGCAAGGCCGTGCGCGTGCGCGATGCCGCGACCTTCGATTGGACGGGAGTGGACATCGGCCTTTTCTCGGCGGGTGCTGCGGCCAGTGAAATCTACGCGCCCAAGGCAGCTGCCGCTGGCGCGGTGGTCATCGACAACACCTCTCGTTACCGCTACGAGGAAGATATCCCGCTGGTGGTACCCGAGGTCAATCCCCAGCGCATTGCCGATTACCAGACGCGCAATATCATCGCCAATCCCAATTGTTCGACCATTCAGATGCTGTTGGCGCTCAAGCCCATAGCCGATAGCGTCGGCTTGGAGCGGGTCGTGGTATCGACCTATCAGGCGGTCAGTGGTGCGGGCAGCCGCGCCATTCAGGAATTGGGACGGCAGACCTTGGGAATTTTCAAACAGGAAGAGGTCGCCCCGGCGGTATTCCCCAAGCAGATCGCGTTCAACTGTCTGCCGCAGATCGATGTATTTCAGGATAACGGCTATACCAAAGAAGAAATGAAAATGCTCTGGGAAAGTCGCAAGATTCTTGAAATTCCCGATCTGCCTCTGAGTGCTACCTGTGTGCGCGTGCCGGTTTTTTACGGTCATTCCGAAGCGGTCAACGTGGTCACGCGCAAAAAGCTGAGTGCGGAAGAAATGCGTGCCTTATTGTGTAACGCCCCAGGCGTGCAGATCTGGGACGAGCGCGAGACAGGGGGATGGCCAACAGCATTGGATTCGGCAGGCAAGGATGCCACCTGGGTAGGGCGAATTCGGGAGGATTGCAGCCACGAGAGAGGGCTCAATTTCTGGGTGGTGGCGGATAATATTCGCAAAGGTGCAGCACTGAACAGCGTGCAGATTGCAGAGATTCTGATTCGCGACTATTTATAACTGCGAGCAAACTGTCTGGCGGCATAGATGATTCTGGCGCAACCTTGCGATTCGCCACGAAGGGGAGAAGGATGAACAAGAAAGATTGGATGCAGACTCTGCTTTCTTTGGGTCTTGTGTTACCGGGGGTTGCGCAGGCGATTGGCCTGGGAAACCTGATGGTGCTGTCCGGGCCGGGGGAGCCATTCCGTGCGGAAATTCCCATCCATGGTGCGCATCCGAATCAGCTGGAGGACCTGAACGCGCAACTTGCGGGCTCCGCCGCCTACGCCATGATCCATTTACCCTTTGCGCCGGCGACGCGGGATTGGCAGTTTTCTGTACGGTCTGGCGATGCGCCGGCAATTGTCATCAGCAGCTCGACGCCGCTCGCTCCCGGGGCAACACCTTTCCTTGTCCAACTCGACTGGGCAGGTGGGCAGATGGTCCGGGAGTATCAGGCCTATCCGGGAACCTACAATGTGCCGCAACGGACCGCATTGCCCATGCCTGCGCCGCTGGTGAGCAAAACTCCGGCAGCAGCCATGCCCAGTCCCAGCAGCAGTACGGGTTGGTCCAAGGTCGGGCACTATGGTCCGGTCCCCAATGGATCCTCCCTCTACCAGATCGCACAGCAATTGAACGGCAGTGCCCAGGTCTCGCAGCAGCAGGCCATGGCTGCCCTGTTCAAGGCGAATCCCGGAGCCTTCGTGCAGGGTGACCCCTCCCGACTCATCGCTGGCGTGATCTTGAAGGTGCCAAGTATCCACGAGGCGCGCGCCCTGAGCCCGCTGCAAGCCGCAACGCTGCTGCATCGAAAGGAACAGGTGGCGGCACCGGCTCAGGTAGCGGCACCGGCTACGGCCAAAGCACAGCCGGTGGCGTCGACGACCGCAGTAGCGGCACCCAGCGCATCGGCAACGCCGGTCGGTAGCTCTGGCAAGGTTGCGACAGCCCTGAGTCTGACCAGTGCTCCTGCGCTCTCGGCGGCTAAGAGTGCTGAAATTACCCCGGCAGTCACCGCCACTGCCTCTGCGGCACCGGCAGTTGCGAATCCGGACCAGGCGGTAATCGCAGGCTTGCAAAAGTCTCTCCAGGGTGTTGAAGCACGTCTGGCAGTCGCGCAGCAGCAACTGGCAACACAGTCACTGGAAATCAGCAAGATGTCTCGCAACCAGGGATCGAGCTTCCCACCGTTGTTGTGGGTATCCCTGGGCGGTAATCTGCTGTTGCTGCTGCTGTTTATCTGGATGTACCGACGGCAGGAGCAGGCCGCCAGTCGGCAACGGGAAATCTCCTCCAAACTCACCGCTTTGGGAAGCGCGGCGCGCAGCATGCCGCCAGCCGCTGCGGCGCCCACTCCTGCACCTGCACCTGTACCCGCTCCTGTACCGGTGGATTCCCCGGAGGCAGAGTATGCGGCCTCTGCGCCAGCTATCACTCCCACGAATAGTCCCGTAGTAACGCCGGTATCGACACCGGTGTCAGAAGTCTTGCCCGCCATGGGCGCGGCACAGGCTGAAAGCCATGTTTCGGCTCCAGAGGAACCCATACCGGCTTCGCCGAAGGCGGCGGAGGTTTTGGAAATGGAGGAGGAGCGCGACGGTTTTGATGTCGATCCCCTCGAACAGGCCGACCTGTATCAAACCTACGGGAAAACGGAGCAGGCCATCAACGTATTGCAGGAGGCGCTGGAAAGTAATCCTCGCCGCCGCGAACTCTATGCGCGTCTGCTTACGCTGTATGCCGATGCAGATCGTCGCAATGATTTCCTCGATCTTGCCGAGCGCATGCGCAGCCGGTTCGGGCCGAACAATCCCGACTGGCAGGAGATTGCTGCGAAAGGACAGACGTTGTTTCCCGGTAATGCCCTCTTCGTAGAGGAAAAAAATGAGACGGCAGAGCATCCTGTTCCCGCTGCATCGATGCCGGAATTGAGAGAGCCTGAGGCAAGCTTGGAGCCGTCGCAGCCCGCCGATGCTGAAATCGAAAAACTGGATTTCGATTTCGCTTCGTGGGGAGATCAGACGGAAACGCAGAATACGGAAGAAGAGCCAGCCTGGACCGATGCGCACCAGAAGATGCTGGATGAGATGAATGAGCAATTCCGCGCCTTGGACGAGGACAGTCGACCCGCCTTGCGCCTCGCCGACGATGCGGAAAATGGCATGGGCGCGGTCCCGGCCCCGGAGACCCCGTTGCTAGCCGGCGGGGAGGAGATAGCGCCACGGCAGGAGCAGATTGCCAATGCCGCAGATTGGGATGCCGCTGGCACCAAGCTGGATCTGGCGAAGGCCTACGTCGAGATGGGAGATGGCGAGGCAGCGCGTGAATTGCTCATGGAAGTACAACGTGACGGCAACCCGGCCCAGCAAGACGAGGCGACGAAACTGCTCGCCAACGGGTGAACCGCGACGAGAATGGATTTCTCAGCACAGCGTTGGGCCCTTGGTATCGAGTACGATGGTGATGGGTTCTCCGGCTGGCAGTTGCAGGATGGTCCGCGTACTGTCCAGGAAGAACTGGAGCGGGCTTTGGCCAGTGTTGCCGGCCAGCCAGTCCGGGTCAGTGTGGCCGGTCGTACCGATGCGGGGGTGCATGCCGTCTGTCAGGTGGCACACTTCGATAGCCCGGTTGTTCGCCCAGAAATTGCCTGGGTGCGCGGTAGCAATCGTTTTTTGCCGCGCGATGTCAGTGTTCGCTGGGCACGGGCCGTTCCACAGGATTTCCACGCGCGCTTTTCCGCTACTGGTCGCAGCTATCGTTATCTGATTCTCAATCGTCAAGAGCGTCCTGCCTTAGGGGCCAAAAGAGTGACTTGGGTGCCACGGACGCTCGATCACTTGGCGATGCAGGAAGCGGCCAATCTCTTGCTGGGCACCCATGATTTTACCGCTTTCCGCGCCGCTGGCTGCCAGGCGAAAAATCCTGTACGCAGCTTACGCTGTCTGGAGATTGAACGTCGCGGCGACTTGCTGATTGCGACCGTCGAGGCAAATGCCTTCCTGCACCATATGGTGCGCAATCTGATGGGTACTCTGCTGTTTGTTGGACGGGGAGAGCGCCCAGCCGACTGGGTGGCGGAGGTTCTGGCGAGTCGCGATCGTCGTCTGGCGGGAACGACAGCTCCGGCAGATGGTTTGTATTTCCTCCGCGCGGCGTATCCTGACCAATATGGGTTGCCGGACTGTGGCGATGCCTTTTTCGGAGCATAGGTATGCAAGAAATTTACAGGAATCTCGTGCGCGTCAAAATCTGTGGTATTACCACTCCCGACGATGCACGGCTTGCTGCGGCAGCGGGTGCCGATGCCATCGGCCTGGTTTTTTATCCTCCGAGTCCCCGCAATGTGACAATCGTGACCGCGCAGCAGATCCTCGCCGCAGTACCGCCTTTCGTGACCCGCGTGGGTCTTTTCGTCAATCCGCAACGAGCCTGGGTAGAGGAAGTCCTGGCGGCGTGTGCCCTCGATATGCTGCAGTTCCATGGCGACGAAGAGCCGGAATTTTGCGTAGACTTTCAGCGGCCCTATCTCAAGGTGCTGCGCGTGAGCGGGGAGTGTGATCTGCGTCCTTGGCGCGATCGCTACCCTACGGCGCAGGGCCTTCTCCTGGATAAACGCGACGTGCAGGTCTTTGGCGGCTCGGGACAGAGCTTTACCTGGTGGCGCCTGCCGCAGGATCTGGGTATGCCTCTGATTTTGGCTGGTGGCTTGCAACCGGATACTGTCGCGACGGCGATCGATGTCGCCCGTCCCTATGCCGTGGATGTCAGCAGCGGGGTGGAAACTTCGCCAGGACGCAAGGATCGTGGCAAAATGGAGGGATTCATCGCGCAGGCTCGCGCGGCAAGAGAGGCATAGAGGATGGCGGCATATCAGCAACCCGATGAGCGGGGACATTTTGGCGACTATGGCGGGCGTTTCGTCGCCGAGACCCTGATCCCTGCGCTCGACGAACTGCAGCAGGCCTATAAGGCGGCGCAGGCAGACCCCGCGTTTCAGGCCGAGCTGCATAGCGAATTGCGGCAGTTTGTTGGCCGGCCCAATCCCCTCTATCATGCCCAGCGACTGTCCAGCGAGATTGGTGGCGCGCAGATCTACCTCAAGCGCGAGGATCTCAACCATACGGGCGCGCACAAGATCAATAACGCCGTGGGGCAGGCGCTGCTCGCGCGGCGCATGGGCAAACGCCGCCTGATTGCCGAAACCGGGGCAGGGCAGCATGGCGTCGCCACGGCGACGGTGGCTACCCGCTACGGCATGGACTGCGTAGTGTTCATGGGCGAAGACGACATTCAGCGTCAGTCGAGCAATGTCTACCGGATGCGTCTGCTCGGCGCGCAGGTCGAAGCCGTGCGCAGCGGCTCCCGCACCCTCAAAGATGCCCTCAACGAAGCCCTCCGCGACTGGGTAAGCAATGTCGAGGACACCTTTTATGTCATCGGCACTGTGGCGGGCCCGCACCCGTATCCGGAGATGGTGCGCAACTTCCATCGGGTCATTGGTGACGAAGCGCGGGCCCAGTGCCTGGAGCTCACCGGTCGCCTGCCGGATGCTTGTGTTGCCTGTGTCGGTGGAGGCAGCAATGCCATGGGTCTGTTTTATCCCTTCATCGACGATCAAGCGGTGCGTCTGATCGGCGTCGAGGCGGCGGGGCTGGGGCTCAGCACGGGCAAGCACGCCGCGCCGCTCACGGTGGGCCGTCCCGGCGTGCTGCATGGTAACCGAACCTACTTGATGACGGATGAGAACGGGCAGATTGAAGCGACCCATTCCATTTCTGCAGGGCTGGATTATCCCGGAGTGGGTCCCGAGCATGCCTACCTTAAGGATACGGGGCGTGCTGCATACGTTGCCGTTACCGACGCGGAGGCGCTGGCCGCTTTCCATCGCCTGAGCCGCGTCGAAGGCATCATCCCCGCACTGGAAACCTCCCATGCGCTTGCCTATGCCTTTCAGCTGGCGACGCAGATGCGGGTAGAACAAAGTATCGTGGTCAGCCTCTCTGGGCGTGGCGACAAAGACATCCACACCGTAGCGGCCCTGGAGGGTATTCAGCTATGAGCCGCTTGGCAGCCATGTTTTCACGCTTGCAGGAAGCTCGTCGCACTGCCCTGATTCCCTTCCTGACCGCCGGCGATCCGAGCACCACCGGCGTCGTGGCGCTGTTGCATAGCCTCGTGCAGGCAGGCGCGGACGCCATTGAACTGGGCGTGCCCTTTTCCGACCCGATGGCGGATGGTCCGGTCATCCAGGGATCGAGTGAGCGAGCCCTGGCACGCGGCGTGAGTTTGCGGCAGGTCTTGGCTTGGGTGCGCGATTTTCGTCGGCAAGATCATGATACCCCGATCATCCTCATGGGCTACCTCAATCCCATTGAGATCCTTGGTATGCGGCACTTTGCCGAGGAAGCGGCCGACGCCGGGGTGGATGCCGTGATTGTGGTGGATCTGACCCCCGAAGAGGCAGAGACGGATACCGCGCTGCTGCGCCAAGCGGGTATCGATCCGATTTTTCTGCTGGCGCCCACCAGTGGTCCGCAGCGGGTTGCCGCGGTCAAACGTCTGGGCAGCGGCTTTGTCTACTATGTCTCCCTGCGCGGTATCACTGGCGCGCAACAGCAGGATTGGGACGAAGTGGTCTCTCGCGTGGCGGAATTGCGGCGCGAACTAGCAATGCCCATGGCCATTGGCTTTGGTATCCGCGATGCAGCTACGGCCAAGCGCCTCGCCGGCAAAGCGGATGCAGTCGTGATCGGCTCGGCGCTGGTGCAGCTCCTGCAGCAGGCCAAAGACGATGAGGATGCCCAGCGCCTGGCCAGCGAGTTTCTGGCGCCTATTCGCGCGGTCCTGAATGAGGAGCTGAGCGCATGAATTGGTTCAGCCGCGTTTTGCCGCCCAAAATCAATAAAAAAGTGCCAGAGCAGGAAGCCACGGAAAGCAAGCGCTCGGTGCCCGAGGGACTATGGTCCAAGTGCTCTACTTGCCAGGCGGTTCTCTACCGCAGTGAGCTTGAAGAAAACCAGCAGGTTTGTCCCCATTGTGGTCACCACCATCGACTCACGGCCCGCCAGCGTCTGCACTATTTTCTCGATCCGGAGCCGCGTCTGGAGATCGGTGCCGATCTGCTTCCCGTCGATCCGCTGCGCTTCAAAGATCAGAAGCGCTACAAGGAGCGCTTGCAGGAAGCCCAGCAGAAATCGGGCGAGAAGGATGCCCTGGTCGTCATGCGCGGCTTGCTGGAAGGGCAGCCAGTGGTCGCCGCCGCCTTTGCCTTTGAGTTCATGGGCGGCAGTATGGGTTCAGTGGTTGGGACACGCTTCGTCAAGGCGGCCGAGAGTGCCCTGGTGGAGCGCTGTCCGCTCATCTGCTTCAGTGCTAGTGGCGGCGCACGGATGCAGGAGGGGCTGCTGTCTTTGTTGCAGATGGCCAAGACGGCGGCGGTCATCGAGCGCCTGGGCAAGGCACGCATTCCCTTCATCTCGGTGCTTACCGACCCAACCATGGGTGGCGTCTCGGCGAGTCTTGCGACCCTGGGCGATATCCTCATTGCCGAACCCAATGCCTTGATCGGTTTTGCCGGGCCGCGGGTCATCGAACAGACCATTCGGGAAAAATTGCCCGAGGGTTTTCAGCGCGCAGAATATCTGCTCGAGCACGGGGCCATCGATCAGATTGTCGACCGGCGCCAATTGCGCTCCAGCATTGCCCGTCAGATCGGTATACTGATGCAGGCAGAGCACTCCGCCTGATGCCGACATGAGCGGCATGGCCGACGCCGAAGACGCTGAATCGTTGCTGCAGCGGCTGGCCGGGTCCCCCCAACGCATCGAGCTCGGGCTGGAGAGGATGCACGCCGCCATGCAGCGCCTTGGCATTCCTGCAAATCTGCCATTCCCGGTGATCACGGTTGCCGGGACCAACGGTAAAGGCTCGGTACTCGCTTACCTCGAAGCCCTGTATCAACAATCCGGTTACCGCTGCGCTGCGTACTCCAGCCCGCACATCTGGCGCTTTGCCGAGCGTCTGCGGGTGGCCGGCGCGCCGTTGCCCGATCGGCTTTGGCGAGAAAAATTTGCGGCCCTTGCCTCTCTGGCAGGGGAAATTCCCCTCACCTATTTCGAGCTGAGTACCCTGGCCGCGCTGCTCCTCTGTCTGGATGAGGCGCCGGATCTGGCCATCCTCGAAGTGGGCCTGGGCGGGCGGCTCGATGCGGTGAATGCGGTAGACGCGGACATTGCCATTATCAGTTCTATCGATCTCGATCATCAGGCACTACTCGGCCCGGATCGCGAGAGCATCGGCCGCGAAAAGGCCGGTATTCTGCGTTCCGGGCGGCCCGTACTCTACGGAGACCGGGAATCTCCCTGTGCAAGTGTTTTGACCGCCGCGGAGCAGCGTGCTGCGCCACTGTGGCTGCTCGGACGGGACTTTGATCTCGATGCCTCGGGCTGCTGGCAGGCGGGCGCCACAAGTGTTCCGGTGCCGCCGCCAATGCTCGATAGCGCCGCGCAACGGGCGAATCTGGCACTCGCCCTGGCGGCTGTTTACCAATTGCGCGCAAGATTGCCGCAGGCCTGGCCGCCGCAAGAACGGTGGCGCTTTACGCCGCGTCTCCTGGGGCGTAGCCAGTGGCTACGGCCGTGGGGTGAAGACAGGCCGCGCCTGTTGGTGGATGTCGCCCACAATCCCCAGGCGGTCCGCGCTCTGGCCGCCACCCTGGCGGGGCAATCCGGGCGGATTTTCGCCTGTTGGGGCATGATGGCGGACAAGGATCTGGCCGCCAGCGTTGCGCCTTTGCGCGCCAAGGTCGACGCCTGGGCGTTGCTGGCGATGCCGGATAATCCGCGCGCAGCATCCCCTGCCCAGTTGCGCGGGCAATTGGCGGACGAGAATATCTGTTGCGAACTATCGCTGATTGATCTTCCCGAACACTTGCGGCGCTGGGCCGCAGAGCTCGGCAGCGATGACATCCTACTCTGTTTCGGCTCTTTCCATGTGCTGTCGGCACTGCCGTCGGAGTGGTTCGGCTACGCCCCATGACCTGGCTCGACGTTGCGGTTGTTGCCATATTTCTTCTCAGCGCTCTGTGGGGCGTGGCACGCGGGATGATCCGCGAATTCTTTGCGGTAGTGGGTTGGGTGGGCGGCGTGTATGTCGCCTGGCGCTGGGGCGAAAGTTTGGTGGCCCCGCTTCTGGTGGGGCACCTGCCCGTCGAGTGGGTGCATCCAGTCGCGGATTTTGCCCTGTTTTTTTTGGTTCTTGCGGCGACCACCGTGCTTTCCTTCCTGCTCCGGGGAATGCTCTACAGCGTTGGTTTCAGTATCCCGGATCGCTTGGTCGGTGGCGCTTTTGGCTTGCTGCGTGCTGCCGCCATTATTGCGCTTATGATACTTTTGGCCCAGAGTTTTCACTTGAATGACGCGGCCTGGTGGCGCCAGTCCTGGCTCGGGCAGGCGCAAGTGGAAGATCTGGCGCATTCGGTGACGGCACCAGCGGTATCTTTTTGGGAGTTACACACACGTGGAAAAAGCGTTGCCCCAGTTGTCAGTGCTCGATGATGATCACTTCCATGACGAATGTGGTGTCATCGGAGTCTTTGGTCATCCCGAAGCGGCCAATCTGGCCTATCTCGGCCTCTATGCCTTGCAACACCGTGGCCAGGAGTCCGCAGGGATTATCGCCGCCGATGACGGCAAATTGCGCAGTCACCGAGGCATGGGACGGGTCGCCGATATCTTCGGTAGCAAGGAGCTGAGCGAACTGCCTGGAACGCAAGCCATCGGTCATGTTCGCTATTCGACGGCGGGTGGCTCGGTGCTGCAGAACACCCAGCCGGTATTCATCAATTATCGCTACGGCTCCTTTGCCGTGGGCCACAATGGTAACCTCGTCAACGCCCTGGAGCTGCGCCATCGTCTGGAGCAGGACGGCGCGATCTTCCATACCGATATGGACACGGAAGTGATTGTCCATCTCCTGGCTCGAGTACCCGGCAAGGACGCCGGAGAACGCCTGGGCGCCGCTCTGCAGCAGGTATCGGGCGCCTATTCCCTGGTCTGTCTGACCGAAACCCGACTGATTGGAGTGCGCGATCCGATGGGTTTCCGCCCGCTGGTGTTGGGTCGCCTCATCGACTCCGGCGGTTTCGTCCTCGCTTCCGAGACCTGTGCCCTCGATCTCATGGGCGCGGAATTCGTGCGTGATGTGGCGCCGGGAGAGATGATCATCATCTCCGCTTCCGGCATCGAGAGCCGCCAGGCTTTGCCCGAGACGGCGCGCCGCATGTGTATCTTCGAGTACCTGTATTTTGCCCGCCCTGACAGCGTCCTTGACGGTATCCATGTCTACTCGGCACGTAAGCGTATCGGGCACGTCCTCGCGCGTTTGCATCCCCGCGACGCGGATATCGTGGTGCCGGTGCCGGACTCGGGTGTCGCGGCGGCCATGGGTTACGCCGAGGCCTCGGGCATTCCCTTTGAACTCGGTTTGATCCGTAACCATTATGTAGGCCGTACCTTCATTCAACCGGCCCAGCGCGGGCGTGACTTTGGTGTTCGCGTCAAGCTCAACGCGCAGCCGGAAATTCTCAAGGGCAAGCGCGTGGTGCTGGTGGATGATTCCATCGTTCGTGGTACGACGAGCGCAAAAATCGTCCATCTGGTACGTGCGGCTGGCGCCAGGGAGATCCATTTCCTGTCGAGCTCTCCGCCAACCACCGGCCCTTGTTACTATGGCATCGATACGCCGGACCGCGCGCAGCTCATCGCGGCGCAGCATAGCATCGACGAAATCTGCAAGATGATCGGCGCCGATAGCTTGGGGTATTTGACCGTAGACGCACTTTACGAGGCTGTTGGCAAGCGTGAGCTGGGTTTTTGCGATGCGTGCTTCAGTGGCGATTATCCGATTCCCGTGCCAACGCCGGGCAAAGGTCACCAATTGCATTTATTGAAGGAGCTACGATGAAGGACGAAGACTGGTTGGCAGGTCTGCACCCGGAAACCCTCGCGATCCGGGCCGGTACCCAGCGCACGGCGGAAGGAGAACACTCGGAGGCCATTTTCCCAACCTCCAGTTTTGTTTTTGCCTCTGCCGAGGAGGCCGCCGAGCGCTTCGCCGGTCGTGAGGCGGGGAACATCTACGCTCGCTTCACCAACCCCACAACCCGCATACTCGAAGAACGCCTGGCCGCCCTGGAGGGGGCAGACGACTGTATCACCACCGCCTCCGGGATGGCCGCTTGTCTCACGGCATTCATGGGTTCGCTGCAGGCCGGTGATCATATCGTGGCCTCGCGCTCGCTTTTTGGTACCACGGTGCAGCTGCTGCAAAAGATCCTGGCGCGCTTTGCCGTCGAGACCACCTTTGTGCCGCTCACCGATCTTTCTGCCTGGGAGGCGGCCATCCGCCCCAATACGCGGATGTTGTTCCTCGAAACCCCCTCGAATCCCCTGACCGAGGTCGGTGATCTGGAGGCGCTGGCGCGACTGGCGCATGCGCACGATGCCCTGCTGGTGGTCGACAACTGCTTTTGCACACCGGTGTTACAACAGCCCATGCGCTGGGGCGCGGATCTCGTTTTGCATTCCAATACCAAGTATATCGATGGGCAGGGGCGCACTCTGGGCGGTGCCGTCTGTGGCCGGCGTGAACTGCTGGATGGGCCGCGGAATTTTCTGCGCACTGCCGGACCCAGTCTCAGCCCTTTCAATGCCTGGGTGCAACTGAAGGGGGTGGAAACCTTGTCTCTGCGCATGGAACGCCACTGCGCCAATGCCGCGGATCTGGCGGCATGGCTGCAGAGTCTGCCGGAAGTGGAAAAGGTATATTACCCCGGTCTGCCGGAGCACCCGCAGGCAGACTTGGTGCACAAGCAGCAGCGCCTGCCGGGAGGCATCCTGTCATTCGTGCTGCGGGATGGACAGCCAGCGGCCTGGGCCTTGATGGATCGTCTGCGGATTTTTTCGCGCACGGCTAATCTCGGAGATGCGAAAAGCACGGTGACCCATCCTGCCAGCACCACCCACAGCCGGGTGAGTGCCGAAGAACGCCAGGCGGCTGGCATCCAGGATGGACTGCTGCGCTTGAGTGTCGGCCTGGAGCACGTCGATGATCTGCGCGAGGATTTGCAGCGCGCCCTGGCGGACTTGTCGCGCTGAATTTTTGCGCTATGCTCAAAACATGGGCAGCTCATGGGGAGCTCGCCAGAGGAGAAGAACAAGATGACCAAATATCGCCCCTTACAGATCTCCAGGCTCCATCCCGACACCCAGTTGACCTATTTCAACAATGGGTTGCCGTTGCATGTTGCGCTGGAGGATAGCGCCCTGAAGGTGATGACCGACCTGCAGCGCGTGCCGGCGGTGAGCTTGCACCCCGAACTTACGATCGATGCAGCCTTGCAACGCATGGTGCATGGCGGTGTGCGCATGCTCTTTGTGCTCGATGCCATGGGCGAGCTGGTAGGTATGGTCACCGCCCGCGACCTTATGGGCGAAAAACCGGTGCGTGTTGCGACGCAGGAGCAGATGCCGCGAGACGAGGTGCGGGTAGCCGACGTCATGACTCGCCGCGGCCAGATCGAGGTGCTCGATTTTGACGAAGTGAGTCGCTCTACCGTGGGTGATCTGGTACTGACCATGAAGCAGATGGGGCGGCAGCACGCGCTGGTCGAAGAAAAGAATCCGCAGCCGCAGGTGCGCGGCGTTTTTTCGGTGAGCCAGATCGCTCGTCAGCTTGGCGTGCAGATCGATACCAGTGGTGCGGTGCAGAGTTTCAGTGAACTGGAGAAATTGCTCGTCCATCATGATAGTTGACCGAAGTAGCGGGCTCGGGCAGGAGGAGGCCGTTCTTCATGCCTGAGTCCCTGGCGCTGCTGGTAGCGCTTATCCTGATTCTGATCAACGGCTTTTTTGTGGCGGCAGAGTTTGCTCTGGTTCGTCTGCGCGGCACCCAGGTCCACACCCTTGCGCGTGAACATGCTTGGCGTGGCAAAGTGTTGCTGCGTATTCACCGTCACCTGGATATCTATCTTTCCACCACCCAACTCGGTATCACTCTGGCTTCCCTGGCCCTGGGCTGGATTGCCGAGCCAGCGGTCGCCCGGCTTCTGCATCCCCTTTTTCACGCCGTTGGTATGCAGTCGGCGGCGCTCGTGGAATCCAGTTCTTTCACCCTGGCTTTTGTCCTGGTTGCTTTTACTACCATCATCTTTGGTGAGCTCGCGCCCAAATCTCTCGCGATCCGAAAGGCAGAAGCCATTTCCTTGTGGACGGCCGTACCGCTCTATGTCTTTTACTGGACCCTGTATCCGGCGATTGCCCTGCTCAATGGTGCTACCCGTCTGGTGCTGCACGCTTGTGGCCTATCCTTGACAAAAGAGCATGGCGATACCCCCCATAGCCGAGATGAAATCGCCATGATCCTCGCCATCAGCCAGGCGCAGGGCGTCCTGGGGATTCGCACCGGGGATATTCTCGAGCGCGCCCTGGACTTTCATGAATTGACTGCGGGGGATCTGGCACGGCCAGCGGCAGACATGGTCTGTCTCATGGATGATGCCCCTGCAGAGGAGACCCAGCGCACCCTGTTGCGCTACCGCTATACACGTTTCCCGCTTTGCGCCGGAGATCGCCAGCATGTGCGTGGTCTGGTGCATGTTAAGGATCTACTGCCGCTGCTTTTGCGCGGGCGCGACAGACTCGATCTACGGCGGGTCGCCCGCCCGCTGCCAGCAGTTTCCCGAGATTTACCAGCCATGGAACTACTGGCGCATTTTCGCTCCGGCCAGCCACATTTCGCCTTGGTCACCGATGAATTAGGCACGATCACCGGCTTCGTCACCCTCGATCATGTGCTGGAGGCCTTGTTGGGAAGGATTCCGGATGAATTTCGCCACCGTCATCAGGATTGGCAGCCGCAAACCGACGGATCCTGGATTGGTACCGGCAGCCTGTCGATTTATTCGCTGGAACAGCTCCTTGATCATGACATTGATGAGGCGGGCGATGCCGACAGCATCGGCGGTCTCCTGATGCAGCGCCTGGATCGTCTGCCGGAAGAGGGCGAGCGGGTCGAATTTCGCGACTTCGATGTCCTGGTCCTGCGGCGGGAGGGGCCGCGTATTGCTTCGCTGCAGATTTTCCCGCATCCTGCCGCGGATTCTGAGGAATGGTTTGCCTGAGTGACTCTGCGAACGTCTGATTTTCATTACGAGCTCCCGGAAGAGCTGATCGCCCAGGAACCGCTGGCCGAGCGCGCCGCCTCCCGTATGCTGCTTCTCGACCCCAAGACCCGGGCGTGGCAGGATCGTCAGGTACGCGAACTGCCCGGGATCCTGCAGCCGGGCGATTTACTGGTGTTCAATGACACCCGTGTATTGCCAGCCCGCCTGCAGGCCCGCAAACTGACCGGCGGCGCGGTGGAGCTGCTGCTGGAACGTATCCTCGACGATCGCGAGGCCGTGTTTCTGGCGCGTGCTTCGAAAGCACTCCGCCCGGGAATGCAATTGCTGCTGGCCGATGGCTCCCTGGCCACGGTGCGGGAACGGCGGGAAATGCAGGTCTGGCTGCAGCGTGATGGCGGCGACTGGTTGGCGCTGCTGGAAGCGCATGGTGAGGTCCCCTTGCCACCCTATATTCACCGCTCCGCCGATGCCACCGATCGCGAGCGCTATCAGACCATTTTTGGACGGGAGCCGGGCGCGGTGGCTGCCCCTACCGCCGGTCTCCACTTTGATGACCCATTGCTGACGGCGTTTGCCGAGCGTGGCATCGAGCACTGCTTTGTCACCCTGCATGTGGGGGCGGGCACCTTTTTGCCGGTGCGCGAAGACGACATCGAAAAGCACCAGATGCACGCCGAAATCAGCCGGGTGACGAGCGAAACCGTGCGCGCCGTGCAAGAAACCAAGGCGCGTGGAGGACGGGTGATTGCGGTGGGGACCACCGCCTGTCGCGCGCTGGAGAGCGCCGCAAGCGACGGCTGTTTGCGCCCCTTTGCCGATGAGACCCGGCTGTTTCTCTACCCCGGCAAGGAATTTCATGTCATCGATGCCCTGTTCACCAACTTTCATCTGCCGGAATCGACTTTAATGATGCTGGTTTCCGCCTTGGCAGGCCGGGAGCTCATCCTTGCCGCCTACCGTCATGCCGTGCTGCAACGCTATCGCTTTTTCAGTTATGGCGACGCGATGTTGATCCTTCCCGGTGGCATCGCGTGAGCTTTTTTACCCTGCTCGCTACGGACTCCGCCGCGCGCCGGGGACGCCTGCACTTTGCGCGTGGAACCGTCGAGACCCCGGCCTTCATGCCGGTAGGCACCTATGGCACGGTCAAAGGGATGACGCCAGAGGAGCTGCGCGAACTGGGTGCCGAGATCATTCTCGGGAACACCTTTCACCTTTTCCTGCGCCCAGGGCTGGAGATCATCGAAGCTGTGGGTGGGCTGCACCGCATGATGCACTGGGATGGCCCCATCCTCACGGACTCCGGGGGATTTCAGGTCTTCAGTCTGGGGGCTTTGCGGAAGTTGCGGGAAGCAGGGGTGAGCTTTCGTGCCCCTAATGATGGGCGCAAGGTCTTCCTCGGCCCAGAAGAGTCGATGGAGATTCAGGCGCGCCTGGGCTCGGATATTGCCATGGCTTTCGATGAATGTACCCCGCATCCGGCGGATCATCCTACGGCGCGCGCCAGCATGGAGCTCTCCATGCGCTGGGCGGCGCGTTCGCGTGCCAGCTATGGCGGGCCGGGGAGGCTGTTCGGCATCGTGCAGGGGGGTATGTTTCCCGATCTGCGTCTGCGCTCCCTGGCGGCGCTGGAACAGCTCGACTTTCCCGGGCTCGCTATCGGCGGTCTTTCGGTGGGGGAGAGCAAGACGGAGATGTTCCACGTCCTCGATCATCTCCTGCCGCAGATGCCGCAGCAGAAGCCACGCTATCTGATGGGAGTGGGGACGCCGGAAGACCTGGTTGAGGGAGTGTGGCGCGGCGTGGATATGTTCGACTGTGTGATGCCGACCCGCAATGCCCGTAATGGCTGGCTTTTTACCCGCTGGGGTACGCTCAAGCTGCGCAATGCCGAATATGCCCGGGATCCTTTGCCGCCGGATCCTGAATGTCAGTGTTACACTTGCCGGAATTACAGCCGGGCCTATTTGCGTCATCTGCAACAGAATCGCGAAATCCTCGGGGCGCGTCTCAATACCTGGCACAATTTGCATTATTACCAAGAACTCATGGCGGGAATGCGCGATGCGATTGCGGCCGGCAAGATGGCCTCGTTTCGCCGCCAATTTTACGCGAAAAGAGCTGCAAATCTGCCGTGAAATAATTCACTGCTATGCTAATCATTTGTAAATAAAAGAATTGACCCGCCCAGCGATGTTCCGTACCATCAAATCGTGTCCGTTGCCCCTTCGCAACGAGATGCCCAGACTGGTTACCAGAGGATAAAAGTCATGTTGATGCATCTGATTGTGTTCTTGATTATCGGTGGAATCGCTGGTTGGCTTGCTGGACTTCTTATTCGTGGTCGTGGTTTTGGGATTATTGGCGATATCGTCGTTGGCGTGGTTGGCGCGTTCATCGGTGGTTTTCTTTTGACTGCGGTCGGTCTTGCTGCGCTGTTTGGTGCCGGAATCATCGGCTCCATTATCGTGGCGGTGATTGGCGCCGTGGTGTTGCTATTCATAATTAAACTCATCAAAAAGGTTTGATCAGAACCGGGATGGTCTGGCGCCGACGGTCCGTTTTGTCGGCGCTCCTCACAGGTTTTTCGGCTCCTTTCCTGACTGGCGCGTAGCGGCTACAATGGCGCCCTTGGTTCCGAACCGGAGGGGTTCATGGATTTTTCGCCCATCGCCACCGCCCACGCCGCTACCACTGGCGCTGGGGGGGGCACTGACAGCATGATTTTTCAGTTTCTGCCGCTCATCTTCATCTTTGCCATCTTCTACTTTCTCCTGATTCGTCCGCAGAGCAAAAAGGCCAAGGCGCAGCGCGACATGGTGGCAGCCATCAGCAAGGGAGACGAGTTGGTAACCTCCGGTGGCTTGGCGGGGCGGGTGATGCAGGCTGGGGACGAATATCTGCATCTGGAAATTGCCGAAAATACCGTCGTAAAAATTCAGCGCAGCGCCGTCAGCATGGTCCTGCCCAAGGGGACCCTGAAAAAACTCTAAAGGCGTTGGTATGACCCGTTATCCGTGGTGGAAGTATCTGATTATACTGGCGGTGGTGCTCCCCGCTATCTTTTATGCGGTGCCCAACTTTTATGGTTGGCGTGCGGCCATCGAGGTGCGTGCCCCGATCGGCACGCAGCTACCTCCGGCGGCAACGATGCGGGATTGGCTGAATCAGGCCAAGATTCCGGTGACCCGGCAGGAAACGGACAGCCAAGGGACGACCTTCTACTTTCCCAACGACGACGCCCAAGGATTGGCGGAAACCCTGCTGCAGAACCGTTTGCCCACCAATGCGCAGGTGGTCCTCTCGCAACAATCGGCACAGCCGGCTTGGATGGCCGATCTTGGTGGTCGTCCTGTAAATCTGGGGCTGGATCTGCGCGGTGGTGTGTACCTCTTGCTGCGGGTCGATACCCAGGCACTCATTCATCACCATCTGGAAGAATATCAGAACGGCATCCGCAACCTCCTGCGGCACCACGACCTGCAATACCTCAAAGTGGAAATCACCGGCCCGGACCAACTCGGGGTGGAAATGGCCCAGGACGATCTGGTCGGCAAGGCGGTGCAGGCGATCAGCAGCCAATATCCCGATCTGGTCGCCACCGACAAGGGGCAGGGGCAGATTCTCGTCAATATGCCGGCGGCGACGGTACAGAAGCAGAGCGACGATGCCCTGCAGCAGGCCATTGTCGTTATTCGCAACCGCATCGACGAATTGGGCGTGGCCGAGCCGCAGATTCAACGCCAAGGCAAGGAACATATCGCCGTGCAGTTGCCCGGGGTGCAGGACACCCAGCGCGCCAAGGCCATCATCGGTTCTACGGCGCAGCTCGAATTCAAGATGGTGGCCAATGAGAGTGACTTGGCCGCGGCCCTGAAGGGGCAGGTGCCCCCGGGCGATGCGCTGTATTACGGTACCGATGGGCAGCCCTATCTGCTGGAAAAAGAAACGGTGTTGACGGGGCGCTATCTCAACGGTGCAACCGCTGGCGTCGACAACAATACCGGGCAGTCTATCGTCAACATCAGTTTCGACAGCGTCGGCTCGACCATCTTTGGTAATCTCACCAGCAAGAATGTCGGCAAGCGCATGGCGATTCTGCTCGACAACAAGGTGGTGACTGCGCCAGTGATTCAGGAGGCGATTACCGGTGGCCGCGCGCAGATCAATGGCTTCTCCGGCCTGAAAGACGCCAGCAATGTGGCCATCGAGCTGCGGGCGGGTGCCTTGCCGGCGCCGGTACATATCTCGGAAGAGCGTACCGTGGGCCCGACCCTGGGGCAGGACTCCATTCACGACGGCATCATGGCGGTGATCTTTGGCATGATCTTCGTCGTTGGCTTCATGACCTTTTATTACCGGCTCTTCGGGCTGATTGCCGATCTGGCGATTCTGGTCAACATCCTCGCTATCCTCGCTGTACTGTCGATCATGGGCGGCACCCTGACCCTGCCGGGTATTGCCGGTATCGTGCTGAAGATTGGTCTGGCGGTGGACGCCAACGTGCTGGTGTTTGAGCGGATTCGTGAGGAACTGCGCCGCGGCATGAGCCCGCGTGCCAGTATCGACACCGGTTTCAAACGCGCCTTTGCAACCATCGTCGACTCCAATATTACCGTGCTCATTGCGGCCCTGACCCTGTTTCAGTTCGGCACCGGTGCCATCAAGGGTTTCGCCTTGGTGCTTACCATTGGTGTACTGGTATCCATGTTTACCGCCACCATGATGAGTCGTGGTATCGTCGAACTGGCGCTGGGCAAGCGCCGCATCGCCAAGCTCTGGATCTGAGGTCAGCATGCAAGTCATCAAATCTGCCACCCATATCGACTTCATGTCGCGACGCTGGATCTTTCTCGGTATCTCGATTTTTCTCATCGTCGCATCGGTCGTCCTTTTTCTGGTGCGCGGTCTCAACTACAGCATCGACTTTACCGGTGGCACCCTGGTGGAATTAGCCTTCAGCAAGACCCCCGATCTGGGCACCGTGCGCCACACCCTGGAGACGGCCGGTTATGGCGATGCCGTGGTGCAGACCTTCGGCGGTGACAAGGATCTGCTGATTCGTCTGCGTACCCGGCCGGGCGAAAGCAGCGCGGTGGCGAGCAAGATACTGGGCGTCTTCAAGAATGATCCCGCAGCGTACCCCGGCGTGCAGTTGCGACGCACGGAATATGTCGGCCCGGAAGTGGGTAAGGAACTGCGCAACAAGGGCATTCTGGCGCTTATCGTCGTCACCATCGGCATTCTCATCTATGTTGGTTTTCGCTTCGAGTGGCGCTTCGCCACGGGCGGCGTGCTCGCCATGTTGCATGATCCCATCCTGGTGGTGGGGTATTTCGCCATATCCCATCAAGAGTTTTCCATGACGGTGATTGCTGCCTTGCTGGTGATCATGGGTTACTCCCTGAACGATACGGTGGTCGTCTTCGATCGTATGAGAGAGGACCTGCGGACAGCGCGCAATGGCAGTGTTGCCGAAATCTTCAACATCGCCATCAATGAAACCCTGTCGCGCACCATCATCACCAGTTTCATCACCTTCATGGTCGCGCTGGCGCTGTTTATTTTTGGTGGGCCGGTCATTCATGGCTTCGCTACGGCGCTGGTGATTGGCGTGGTGGTTGGCACCTATTCTTCGATCTTCGTCGCGAGCCCGATTGCTCTATGGCTGGGCTTGAAGCGCGAGCACGTCCTCAAGCGGCAATTCATCAGCTCCAAAGACCGCAAGGACGGCGCCACTTTGTAACAAGATGCTTGAGCCCCAGCCGGTGATGCAGTACTGTATGCGCCACTGGAGAGGTACCGAAGTGGCCATAACGGCGCCGACTCGAAATCGGATGGACAGCAATGTCACGTGGGTTCGAATCCCACCCTCTCCGCCAATAAAAACAAACAGTTAGAAAAATATCCCTTCCGTCAATCTTCCAGGTTTTGATTTTGCAGCGTAAATGCAGCACACTGAGCTTGGTTTTGCTGCGCTGAAAAGGGGGTTGATATGGCTTCGATCGCGCCCAGCTACGACCGAGAAGGGGAGCACATCGGCTGGAAGGTGTCGGTCAGAAAAAGAGGGTTCCCTCCCCAATACAAGACTTTCAGGACGAGACGTGAGGCCGAAGCGTGGGCAGTCGTGATCGAGTCAGAGATGACCCGGGGTGTTTGGCAAGATCGGTCAGAGGCAGAGGGCACAACGCTCATGGAGTGTCTGGATCGCTACCTGACCGAAGTCGTCCCAACCAAGAAGGGTGGTCGCCGAGAGGTTGATTATGTGAACCAGTGGAAGCGTCGCCGGATTGCATACCTATATATGGCATCCGTCCGTGGCCGAGATGTCGCGGAGTCGGTCAAGGAGATGGAAGAAGAAGGGAAGGGCGCCAATACGATTCGCTTGCACCTGGCGTTGCTGTCGCATCTGTTCAAGGTAGCTCGCACGGAATGGGGTCTAGAATCGCTCGCAAACCCGGTCGAGGTGATCCGTAAGCCAAAGGTGCCCCAGGGCAGAGAGAGAAGGTTGCGGGATGGCGAAGAGGAAATCCTGCTGGATACGTGCGAGGCTATCAATCCCGAATTGGCCGCAATTGTGAAGATCGCACTGGAAACTGCGATGCGCCAAGGGGAGATCATGGGGCTAACGTGGAAGCACGTGGATCTTGCCAAGCGCACGATCACTCTAGATATGACAAAGAACGGCACTCGTCGGGTTGTTCCTCTTTCCTCTGCCGCTTGCAAGGTACTTGATGGACTTCCGCGCCAGATCAATGGGAAGGTCTGGAAGTATAAGCAAGAGGGAGTGAAGGATGCCTTCTCCCGCGCCTGCCGACGTGCTGGCATCGAGGATCTCCGCTTCCACGACCTACGGCACGAGGCAACCAGCCGCCTCTTCGAGAAGGGCTTCAACCCCATGGAAGTCTCGGCGATCACCGGCCATAAGACATTGCAAATGCTGAAACGCTATACTCATCTGAAGGCGGAGGATCTGGCGAAGCGGTTAGGGTAGGATAAGGCCTAACGCTATGTTAGGGCATCGGTTGGGGTGGCAGAATGAACACAGAGCAAGCCAAGCATCTTGCCGCAACACTCCAAGCTGTAGGATTGGCCGAGCTGGGGTATTTTCGTTTGGTCACTGGTCATGTTTCTTTGGTTAGAGTTTGCTGCTTTCTGGTCGCTACAGGGGTGGACGATGAGCGGTAATGTTATGGGCTCGCTTGGTGTTACTTTGCTCGCAATCATTGGAACCGCCGTGGTTGCCGTAGATCGCTTCGGAAAACAGCACAAGGTGGACGATAAAGAACATAACACCAAGCACCATTGATCAGCATACCTGATACCCCCCTTGCCTTGGTGGTTATGCTGTAACTAGCGGTTACGCCATCTCACCGCCTCACCCTCCACGCTGACAGATCGCTGATCTGGCTTTGCACATAGCCCCCGCCGATCTCGTCGCCGGGTATCCTTCTCCGCTTTCTTGTGCATCCGGTATGCCCTCGATGCTCGATGGCGCGGCAAGGCGATTACGGCTGGAATCCCAGATTGTAAAGGAAGCAGCCGAGAGCGTTTTGGCCTCGGCTGCGTTTTGGAGCCTTGCTAGTGAGCTTCGGTATATTTCCGGGCCAGGTGGTTGCGCGACCGATCTGGCTGGCTACGACCTGCTCAATCCCTCTTCAGCGACAACCCATCGAAGCGCCGGTGGTCGTGGCGGACGCGTTCGGCTGCGGTCTCGAGGCCCATGTCCCTTGGTGCGTATTCTGTTGATCATGGGCGGTGATTCTGCTGATCGTGGGCACCCCCAATCAGCGAACTTTCTGGTCACGTAAATTCTAGGCATAGGTGCCCACGATCGGTCAAATCAGTGGCGTCATGAGCACCCGGCCGTGGTGGCCGATCATCGGTGTAAATTTCTTCATTTACCTTTACCATGTAAACGGTAAATTTACTCATGATCCTGCCTCTCCATCGCCGGTCTGTACCCGTTGGCGGCGCATCGATTCGCCTTTGAGCTCCAGGCGGTGGGCACTGTGCAGCAGACGGTCGAGGACGGCATCGGCGACGGTGGGTTCTCCGAGGATTTCATGCCAATGCGAGACCGGCAATTGGCTGGTGATTAGGGTGGCCTGCTGGGCGACGCGATCATCAAGGATTTCCAGCAGATCCCGGGCATCCTCGCTGTTCATCGGGGCGAGGCCCCAATCGTCCAGGAGCAACAGGTGCACCTTGGCAAGAGTCGTGAGAAAGCGGCCGAAACTGCCGTCACCGTGACGGATATGAAGCTCTTCCAGTAAGCGCGGCAAACGGAAGTAGCGCACACTCAGGCCCTGACGGCAGGCCTGGTGCCCCAGGGCGCAGGCAATCCAGGTCTTGCCGGTACCGGTGGCACCGGTGATCAGCAGGTTTTGTCCTCGCCGTATCCAGTCACACTGTATCAAGGCCGCCATTTTGGTACGGTCCAGACCACGGGAGGCGCGATGATCGAGGTCTTCGACGGCGGCATGTACCTTGAGTTTGGCCAGCTGCAACAGGCGCTTTCGCCGGCGGTTGTCGCGCGCACAGAGTTCTCGGTCGAGAAGCAGTGCCAGGCGATCTACGAAGGGAAGTTCTTGCAGTTGCGGCGAGGTGGACTGCTCGGCCAGGGCCTCTGCCATGGCGTGTAGGTTGAGTTGCTGTAAGGTCTGAATGGTCGGTTGCAAAGACATGGGAAGACTCCGGTTTAGTGATAGTAGCGAGGGCCGCGGATATTGCCGTGCTGCGGTAACGGTTTGGCAGGAACGGGATCGTGTGGGCTGTGGTCCAGTCCCCGCTCCAGGATGGAGCGGACACTGCGGGTCGTGGGGGAGCCGTGGCGTAGAGCACGGTGACAGGCGTGTTCCAGACGCTCCTTCCCGTAGCGGCGACAGAGATGGAGTAGGCCGAGACAGGAGCGATATCCCTGCTCCGGATGGGGCTTGTTCTCCAGTTGCCAGCGCACCACGTCCCGAGTCGATGGACCGATGGAGAGCCCCCAATGCAACAGGCGCCCCGGACTCCATTCCAGGTGCCGCTGGTGAGCCTTGGGCATGTGTTCGGTCAAGGTGCTGTAGCGCGCCTGGACGCCCTCACGCAGATGGCAAGCGACGCGCTGTTGCCCCTGGAAGATCTCCACGGTTTGCGCGCTGATGCGTAGCTCCACCCGCTGTCCGACGAGGCGATGCGGTACGGAGTAGAAGCGTCCTTGGTAGGCAACATGGTAATCGATACTGACTTTGGCGGACTTCCAGTCAGCATACTCGTAGGGCTGTTCTGGTAGTGGCTGCAGGGCAGGAGCGTCCAACTCCGCAAAAGCGCTGCGGCGGCAGCCTGGTAGCTGTTTGAAGGGGCGTCCGTTCAGGTCTTCCAGTAGGCTGTGGAGAGTCTGATTCAGTTCCGCTAGCGAGAAGAACTGGAAGTGGCGCAGGCGCGCCAGAATCCAGCGCTCCACCACTTGCACCCCGACCTCGACCTTGGCCTTGTCTTTCGGTTTATAAGGGCGGGTGGGCAGTACCACCGCAGCATAATGCCGGGCGAGATCCTGATAACTTCGATGGATTTCGGGCTCGTAGCGCGAGGCCTTGGTTACCGCCGCCTTCAAATTATCTGGCACGAACAGACGCGGTGCCCCGCCAAAGAACTCCAGGGCGCGTACATGCGCGCCGAGGAAATCCGGCAGACTCTGGGTCCAGGTAGCCTCGCAATAGGTGTAGTTGGAGGCACCCAACACCGCGACGAAGATCTGCGCCGGGCGGATCTCCCCGGTCTGGGGATCAACCACCGGCACGATGGGACCAGCGTAGTCGATGAACAGCTTCTCACCAGCCTTGTGGTTTTGCCACATGCTGCGTTTGAGCCCCGCCCGCCAGCGTCGGTACAGGACGCAGAACTGGGCATACTGATACACCGCTTCTTGCGGGTACGCGGCGGAATATTCCTCCCAGAGCAACTGCAGGGTCACGCCTTTGCGCCGCAGCTCGGCATGGATCCGGGCAAAATCCGGCTGCACCTTGCCAGAGACGGTGTGCCGTGAGGGACTGGAGAACCATGCCGCTTCCAGGGCTACTTCTTGCCCCTCTGGCAGAGGCCAAGAGATACCTGCCTGTTCGGCTTTCTGTAAATACTTCCCGACGACTCCCTTGGAGAGCCCACAAGATCGGGCAATTTGCCGCTGGCTGAACCCTGCGGCGTGTAAACGGAGCACTTCGTAAATCGCTTTCATCGTCATCCTCGGTGTAGGCATCCTCGATCTCCTGTAAAAGAGCCAAGAATGCTTGCTAAGCCAATGAATGACCAGAAAGATTTCAATTCGCCAGAGGGTAAATCCGAACAGATTCTGGAATCGTGGGCACTGATTCTGAAAAACCCGCAAAAGTGCCCACGATCACACCAGAATCAGTGCCCACGATCGATCAGAATGACCGCCCACGATGCATCAGAATCGGTGCCCACGATGGTCCAGAATATGCACTTGGCGCAATCCGCTTGCGGATCCAGTCTGGGACCTGCTCCAGGGCGGGTGGACAACCGTAGACCTTGGATAGCAAAAGTAGCCCTTTTTCCTGTTCCAACGCCGACAGGCGAGGCTGATCTTTGGGGAGTACCGCTTGTGCAAAGACCTGCCCGTATGGGTCCTCCCAAAGCATCGGGTCGATTCTGTCGCGAACCCGCTGCAGTATGCCGCGCAAGATGGCTCCATCCCGCAGGATGCGGGCATTGAGTTCGTCTGTGGTCATTTTCACTCCCGGTCGGCTTGACGAGTAATGGTCACAATCGGTGCATAGGCTCGATATTGGTATCCCTGATCCTGCTGCACGTCCCACAGGACGAGGCCGCAGCCCTTTTTCCTTGCCTGGTAGGCACCAAAGTCCAGGAACACATGACTGGCAGCCTCCCGCACCTGATGATTTCTGGATGCCGTGATCGTGTGCCCAACGAAGGTAATGCCCACACCCGGCCACTGCTGCGGGAGATCGCTTTGCCATTGCATCGCCCGGCGGACGGAGCGCCCCCAAAGCAGCGCATCCCACCAGTTCCCTTCCAGGTCGTAGCCAATGACGGACCAGGGTGCGCGCAGTTCGTCCAAAAACGCCCCTTGCAGCAGATATTCGTCCGTCAGTGCCCGCGGCTCGTCGTCGGTGGAAAAGGCAATGCGCTCGGCGTGGGCAATCCAAAAGGCTTGCTCCCCAGAACCGACCCGGATCAGCAAGGGCAGGGTGCCCAGGCGCTGCACGAGGCGGCGCACGGCATCCGCTGGATTTCTCCCCAAGGCGATGGCCCAGTCGCTGCCGTCATTCTTCCGGAACGCACTACCGTAGATCTCCAAGCGAAAATCCCGTTCCAGCTCCGGGCCAAAACCCTGCTGGACCGCATAGGCCAGAAACATGGCATCGTGATTGCCCAGCACCGCATAAAACCAGGGCTGTTCTAGGAGCTGCAAGGTCGCAAAACTGTAGGGACCACGATCCACAAGGTCGCCGACGGAGAACACCCGGTCCCGCTCGGGATCGAAGGCGACGTGCTGCAGCAGTTTGCGGAATTGGTCGAGACAGCCGTGGAGGTCGCCGACGACGAAATCCCTGCCGCGGCGATTTTCCTCAAAGTGGGCGAGCAAGGGGTTGGACTCGAGAAAGAGTGCTTTTTGCATGAGGAATCTCCCTTGCAAAACAGACCAGCGTAGCATAGCATAACGTAACATTTTTATCAAGTGTATTACGATGAAGAAAACGATCCTTCCCCTCGACGTCCTGCATACGTTCCTCTCCCTGTCGCCTTGGAGCATGGGGCACATTGCCCAGAGCTTTGGCGTTAGCCGCACCAATCTGGTCAGCTTTCTGCATGGGCGCCCAGCCATCGGCAGCCAAAAGGCGCTGGAACTCCTCGATTGGGCCGGTCTGTATCTCGATCCCTCCGGGGCTCTGCGTTTACAGAAGGGTGTACACCTCTGGAAGGTCGCTTCGGAACGTGAGCTCGAGTCGTTGTTACGCATCCCTAAGAGCCTGTTGGACCCCGAGCAAGGCGTGGATATCTTTTTCGAGATCGGTGTGACCCAGCGCGACTGGCTGCATCTGCTGATCCGTTCCACGGAAGGCCAGATTCTGCTCTCTCTGCGTCCGCAGGTCTTCTTTCTGTTGCGCGACCAGCATCCCCACTGGAACCGGCCGCATGCGGTGTACCAGCACCCCAGCGGATGGAATCACCAGCAGATTATTGCGTTTCTGGGTGGCCAGGGGAGAATCCATATTCCTGAGTCCGAGCAGAATCAGCACTTCCAAAAGGCCCAACCGGACTATCTACAGAAGCTGGCCGACTGGAATGCCTGGGCGGAATGGGCCAGTTACCAAATGGGCATCAAGCTTCCAGGCAGTGAGCCGCATTCTCTATCTGGCGAGCAGAAAACCGACGAGACCGCCTGTCGCCATGCCTGGCGTACCCTGCGCCACCGCCTGGAAGTGCCCGATGGCGTCCATCCAGAAATTGTCGACGTTCCCATCTTCCCGCTCCCCGAGCAGCGGCTCTTTCCTGAAGGTCTGGTCCGCCTGGATCGCCTGCTGCTCGGTGCACAGGCTTTCCAGCTCGCCCGGGAGGGAAAGATTCGCCTCTACGTCGATTCCCGCTCCGACAAACGCTGGCTCATACAAACCGCAAGCGCCTTGCCCTGTGGCCGTCTGACACCCTGGGGAGAACCGGTCCCGAGCGGCCATCCTGCTCTCTATCTGCGGGGCGACAGGTTGGAAATATCGAGCGCCCCTGGTGGCACCTGTCTGGGCCTGGCCCTGGCCTGTCTCCAGGACATCGTCAGCCCGGACCCGGCCGATCTCGACTGGTGAGGAGTTTTTTTTCAGAAAAGCTGGTTAACAGATAGATAACACAACAGTTGACAACAGTGTTACTATGGCTATAATGTCCCTCGTGACAGATCATCACGAGGAGCTTAGGTCATGATTCTGAATCGCGTAGCAGAACTTCGGGAGTTGGGAGAACGACTCGATGCGGATGTAAAAAAAGCCGGGACCGACTCGGCAAAGAGAGCCTTGCAGCTCTGGAAAAGTCAGAGCGATTTCCTGGCAAAGGAAGATTGCTGGGAGCTGGCACAGGAAGACACATTGAGCGCAGATGCCTTTCGTGATGCCCTAGCGGATATTGGCCGCGCCTATTTGCCGAATTCTGACTTCCTGCCAGACGATGCCGAGACGGGTCTGCGATGGTGTTCGCTCGCCGCCGAGATGGGCTCGCTGATGGCCCAATTGGTCCTCGTGCAAAATGAGAGGATCTCTCAGGGGCGCGTCGATGCCGCATTTGCCAAAAGGGTTTTTCTGCGTTGGCAAGCCGTCGCTGCCGACGAGCAATCCCTGCGTCAGCAAACATCGCGATTTGCCAGCATCAGGACACTTGCGGCAGAGGTGGGACTGTGTGCGGCCATCGCCAACCGTGATCCAGAAATTGCCGAAGAGACCCTGAAGCTTATGGCGGAACTCGGGGTGGACGAACCAGCACTCCTCGGCTTGCGATGGGAGGCACAGAACCTGTTGGGCGTGGAAGATTCCATTGATGGCGTGCGGATTCTCCAGGATCTCGTCCCCAGCACGGAACAGCGGGAGAAGGAACAGATCCGCCGTATGAAACCCTTGTTGGAACCCCTGCCACTGGCGTCGTGGCCAAAGAGTGACGATTGGGCAGAGACCTTGCGTGCCGAGTTCCCCAATCTACAAGAGGTGATCGACCGCTTGCTGGGCTCGAGTGCGCGGGCGCGGTATCTGAACCAGCGCGAATTGCAATTTTCTCCCATCCTGCTCGTGGGGGGTGCCGGGATCGGCAAGAGCCGTTTCTGCCGCCGCCTCGCCGGGGAGCTAGGAGTACCAAGCCGGCTCTATTCCTTGAACGGAATGAACGACAACATGCTGCTCAAGGGCAACGCCCGCGGCTGGGCAGGCGCCCGCCCTGGTGCCCTGCTCGAATACTTTCTCAAGGCGAAGATCGCCAACCCGCTGGTGTGCCTGGATGAAATCGACAAGATCGGGGAAGGCAGACAGAACGGGCGGGTCTGGGATACCTTGCTCGGTATGCTGGAGCCCGCGACGGCTTCGCAGGTGCTGGATGAGTTCATGCTCACCCCGGTGGATTACTCGCGCATCAACTGGATCGCTACCGCCAATGATATCCGCATGCTGCCGGACCCACTGAAGTCACGCTTCCGTGTCATCTATGTACAGGAGCCGCGGGGGGAGGACTTTTCCCGCTTCTTTGGCAACATCCTGGAAGACATCGCCCGGGACTGGGGGACGGACGTGGAGGACTTGCCGCGTCTGGATCCCGCGTTGGTGAAGCGGCTGCGGGATGCGTTCCGGAAGAATCCGCGGTCTCTGCGGCGCTTGAAATCTCTCACCCAGGATCTCCTCGACTGGGAGGCGAGGATGCAACAGGCTTCTGCTGCCGGGCCAAGCTGGATCCAGTGACGAGGGGGAGCCGGGAAAAACGCCAATTACCAGCAGAAAGAAAAGGCCCCGCAATGGGGCCGAATGTTTTTTTCCCTCAGCAAAAGGCTTCGGGTGGCGCCTTGTTCCTCAATCCATCGACATCACGTTGCGTCGCACAGCATCGCTTTTGGCGAAGCTCCGGATGATAGACTTTTCCGATTCCGGCATGTTCTTGAGCAGGATTTTATTCTCGTATGTCGTTTTGTTGTTATTCCATGACGCTCCAGGCACGACCGATCCGCGCACCTCGACAGAGCCACTCTGATTGCGCATGTGCAGACTCTCTCCGCCAGAGGCTCCTTGGTAGAAAAGATAGCGCATGCCTTTTGGCAGGAGGTACGGACCAAATGCGGTCACATAAACGGCGTAGTTCTTTTGCATCTCGGCAGGAATGTGAAAGGCGAAGTTTCTGTTTTGCAGCTGCACATCCGCCTCGCCTTGAAAAGCAGCCCCTGGACCATAGGCATAAGCAGCAAAAGCGGGAAGCGGCGTCTTATCGAGATATACCGTTCCGATCGGTTTCGGTATCGTCATTTGTGCAAAAGGGGTTCCCGCCAGGGCCAGCGGGGAAACTAACAACAGAAAAAATAACACGATATTTTTCATACGGATTCCCTCCCAAGAAAATGAAAGCACGATTTCGCCTTTTTCATACCATCAACTGGACGGATGGGCGGATGGCTTTACCGACCAATCCTGACAGCCCACTATCTTGGATACATGATTTGGCCGTCCAACATCAATGGTCACGCAACTTGTCCCGCATCGACTGGGCCGTAAGAAGATCTTCCGCCATATCCGGCGTGAACTGTTCTCCCAACCGGTCACGCAGTTCCTCCCAAATCTGGATCGCCTGCTCGTAGTCGGCCAGGGCCTCTTGATGTTGGCCGAGAGCGCTTCGGGCGACGCCCCGGTTCCCATACGCGCTGGCCAGATCGTTGGCCATCTCGGGCGTGAATCGCTCTCCCGGCCGACTGCGAAGGTCCTCCCACATAGAAATCGCTTGATCGTAGTCGGAGAGGGCCTCCGAATTCTGACCAAGATCGCTCCGGACATTACCTCTGTTCACAAATGAGCTAGCCAGATTGTTGGCCATCTTGGGAGGGAACTGCTCGCCGAGTCGCGTCCGTAGCGCATTTTTCATATAAATCGCCTGCTCGTAGTCGGAAAGGGCCTCTTCATGCTGACCGAGAGCCATACAGACGTTGCCTCGGTTCAAGTATACGACAGCTAGACCATTGGCCATCTCGGGCGTGAATTGGTCTCCCAATTGGCTGCGCAGATCCACCCAAATAGAGATCGCCTTCTTGTAGTCGGAGAGGGCCTTTTCATGCGAATCGAGAGCCAGCCAGACGTTGCCTCTGTTCATGTATGCGCCGGCCAGATCTTCAGCCATCGCGGGCGTGAACCGCTCGCCGAGTTGCTCTCGTAGCAATTCCATCCTGTCAATCGCCTGCTCGTAGTCGGAGACGGCCTCTTCATGCTGACCGAGAGCCATACAGACGTTGCCTCGGTTCAAGTATACGACAGCTAGACCATTGGCCATCTGGGGCGTGAAGTCCTTTCTCAATTGGCTATGTAGGTCCTCCAAGATGCGGATTGCGCGCTCGTAGTCGTCTAGGGCATCCTGATTCTGGTCGAGGTCGCTCCGGACGACGCCTCGGTTCCCATACGCGCGGGCCAGAGTTTCAGCCATCTTGGGAGGGAACTGCTCGCCGAGTTGATTCCGTAGCGTTTCCATCTTGTCAATCGCATGTTCGTGGTTGTCTAGGGCCGCCTGGTTCTGACCTACAGCGCTGAGGGATTTGCCCAGGTTTATTTCTGCGGCGGCCAGCCCGGTAGTCATTTCGACCGTGAAGTGATTGCCGTGTTTTTCTCGTATTTCTTCCCAAATCTTGATTGCTTCGTTACCGGCATCAATGGCTTCACGATTCTTTCCAATGGTTCTGAGAGTGTAGCCTAGATTTGATAAAAATCCGGCTAGGCTGGCAGCCATGTATGGCGAAAGCTGCCCTCCGCTTTGTTTGCGGATCAATTTCAACATGCCTATGGGCCGATCAAAATCAGCTATCGCATCTCCATTATTTCCGATAGCAAAAAGAGAAGCTCCTCTTCTTTCACAGATGCTTAACCACGTTTGAAGTTCGTTAATATTTGTTAACAAAAACAGAGAGGTATCGGAATCCAAGGTATATTGCAGAGAGGGCGTTTTTTCCTCTGTCTCCCAATCCCAACGAAGTAGAGCATCCGCAGCAGAAATCCGCTGCAACGCATCCCGATGGTGCGATCGGTTTCTGTGCGCGTTAGCACGATCCAGCAGCTCTTTGGTCAAGCTCTGTCTGAGCGATTGATCGGGCGCGATGCTTAGTTTCGGCTGGGCATCCAGCTCCAAGGACAAGCCATCGAGGTGCAGGAGCACCCAGTCCAGTGCCGGCCCGCGGAAGTCTTTTCCCTCCCCGCGCTCCGCCTCTGGGGTATCCAGCCACTGCCGTTGGCGAAGGAAGAGATTCTCGACCCAGCGGCGTGCCAGATCGGCAAGGGCTTGGGGATTCTCCTCTCTGAGCAGATCCTCCAGCCCCTTGATACCCAGGCGGTACCGGGGACCATCGCTCTCGCCACGCCAAGTGGACAGCAAGGGTTTCAATAGGTAGAGGAGATTGACGAGGTTTGGCGTCATTCGCGGCGTGCCCTCCACCATCTCGCAGAGTACCGGCATGGGCAAACCTTGCCAGGGACTGCGCGCCAAAATCGGGAGGGATTGCATCGACTGCTCAAAAGCGCGCTCCGCCAGCGCAAGGGTATAGAGGGCACGGTCGATGCGCTCTCCCATCGGGGTATTGGCATAGCGGTCCCGCAAGGCCCTTACGAATCGCGGCAACAAGTGCTCGGCTCTGGCCAGGTGATGGAGATCCTGCGCTTTCAAATCGCCATCTTTCAGGCGATCGACCAGGAAGCGGAAGTACAAGAAACGGGCATCGCTCTGCTCGAGCAGCTGCGGAAAAATTTCCTCAAGAGGCTGGCCCTGGATTTTTCCTTGCAGAGTTTTTTCTGCGTACTCCCGGAGCAAGTCCCGATACTCGGGGTCCTCGAGCCCCAGCTCCCGCCCGGGCGCGGATAGAAGTGACTGCAGCCGGTTCTGTATCCAGAGATCGCAGTCGGCGAGAGGACGCGAGGTGAGCAGGAGGAAGACTTTTTCCGGCATCTCATCGGGACTCGGCAAGAGGTCGAGGATGCCGGGATGTTCCTCGGCGAGCTCGTCCAGACCATCCAGAATGACGAGAATGGGTTTTCTCCCCAGGGTTTGGAAGTCCTTCAGGAACGTCAAGAATGCCTGTGGGCTTGGGTTGGCGATGTCGAGGCTGGGCAGTACCTGCGTGCCAGCGCTCAGGTTGAGCGCGACTTTGAGCAGATCCCGCAACCCATCGGCAAACTGGGCCAAGTGGTAGTGGTACTCCCGTCGTATCGCGAAGCTGACCACGGCCAGGTCGTCCCGCAACGGCTTTTCCCCCAAGATCTCGGCGGTCTGTGGGTCCAAACCCTGCACGAAGGTAGACTTTCCGACATGCGCCGGCGCCCGGAGCCAATAAAGTCCACCTTGCCCGGAATCCAGCCCGTCATCGATGAATTTCCATAAAGGATCGCGCAGATATGCAGGAGAGAGATAGCCTCGTTCGATTGCCTGCTGACCGAGCAGCTCGACAACATCACCGGGGATGCTTGCATCGTTGTCGAAATCGATCTCCGCACGATGTTCTTGCGGGATGTTCAGCCGTCGCCATTCTTCCAGCAGGCCGCTGTCCACCTGGAGGGGAACCGGAAATGCGTGACCCTGTTCGTAGTTGAGCACTCGGAAGTCCGGCAGGTATTTCTTGGGGCGCAGGCAGTCGTAATGGAAAGTCTCGGCACGACCGCAGACTTCGCAGCGGCGCACGGCCAGGTAGGGGCTCAGGGAGATTTTTTCCCCATCGCTGCGACGTTGGAGCCAGAGCCCCTGCCAAGGCTCCAGTGGATGCTCGACAGATTGCTGCTGCTGCGGGGCATGCAGCGCCTGGCTCCCCATAAGGGCACGCTCCCTGTCGTCGATCAATAGCAGCCCTTCTCCGATGTTGCCAGCGGCCTGCAACCCTCGATGCAGATTGTTTTCTCCATCAGCCCCTAAAAAACGCTCCAGGCCTTGCATGGTGGGTTCCAGATCGCTTCCCCGAACCCCGTGCCCGATGGTCTCGTTGCGCCAACGGACCATTTGCTCCAGCACTCGGCCCAATACGGTCTGTCTTTTTCCGCTGCGCCACAAGCGGGCAATGGGCCGCGTGAGCCAGTCCGGCTGCCGCTGGGGCTCGGCTTCCAGCCACTTTGCCAGGCCATCGGCCAGACGCACCCAGTCTCCCATGGTCAGAGGTTTGGCGAAGAGCTGGGACAACACCTCGCGGCGCTTGTCTTCTGGCCCTTTCTCCCGGATCTCGCAGGTCATGGCCAGGGTCGAGAAACGAGCGAGCAATTCGGCGAAATCCTTGAGCACCAAGGCCGCTGCATCAATCTGCCCCCTTTTCAGCGTACTGCGCAACAAGGCATAGGTATAGGCGATCGGTGCCGGCCAATGATCGAGAACGTCGCTGCACCAGGCGTCAGAATCGGCAAGGCCTTTGGCGCGAGCGCGAAACTCGTCTTCCCGCAGCGCTAGTGGATCTGGTATGTCCTCTGGGGCAGGCGCAGGGGCATCGAAACGTTGCTCACAGTCCTGGCACTCCCACTGCCGGGCTTTGGGCTTCCAGGCAGTATCGTGGCTGTTACAGTGTGGGCAAACAGCGGCCATCTTTTCTTCCTCCCTTTGACGAACGGACAAGCTGCCAAAATCTTAGTATCTTTAACCGTTATGCTGCCTGGCGGCACCGCGAAGGGAGTCCAAGGATGGCAAGCAAATTCCGCGACAAAGCCGAAAAGGCGCTGGATGCTGCTTTGCCTCATTCCTTCCCGATGGTTTTGTCAAAATTCCACATGGACCACAAACCCAGCGCGGCCCCTAGGAGGCTCCCGAGAAAGATCCCGATTTCCCAATGCTCTACCAAGGCCAACATTGGGCGCAGCACTTCTGGGGTCTTGTTGGCCGTAATGACGAACCAGGTGCGCATGTCCGGCATGGCGAAGGGGAGTCCGCTGGACGCAAAGGCCTCAAGGACTTCGTGGGTCACCAAAAAGCCGCCGACGGCCCCAGAGAGGCGGCCAATCCAGCGGGAGCGGCGTGCCCCGATCAGTTCCGCCACATCTTTGGCGGTTTGTTCCTGAAAACGGATCCGTTCGGGGATCGACAGGGCCTCTTCCCAGAGACGGTGAAAGCGGTTGTGCAAACTGATCTGGCTGACCACGGGATATTGAAAATAGCGGCGATACTCGACGGTGGTCTCGAAGATTTCTTCGATTCCCTCGCGTTCTTGGCGGCTTCCGGAGCGGGTCCGCTCCATGGGGATCCATTCCGTGCGATTGAGGAGCCAGAAATGGGCATGGAAGGAAGCCAGCGCCAGGGGAAGATAGGTCTTGGGGCCAGTGCCCTCGACAAACCCCTTCAAAAAGTCCGAGGCAATCGGTTCTCCGCGGACCACCGATGCGCCCCCTTCCAAGCTGGCCCCATGGCAGACGTAGGGAAAGGGCTGCCAAATCGTTGCCTGGATCATCTCCTGGGCAGGTTGGTAATCGATCGTCTGCCGATGGGACAAGCGGGTAGTCAGCAGGTCTAGGGGCTCTGGACTATCCGCGTCAATCTCCAGGATGGAGTAGAGGATGTTGCGGCTACTCCGGGAGGAGTCATATTCCGGGACCAGTGGACGGATCATGCGGCCTGCCAGCAGGACGAGCTGTTGGGGACCGAACACGTCGTGTTCTGTCGCGTCGAGATTCTTGATCTGCGGCGCTCGGGCATGGCCGAGCACGTAATTTCCTTCCAGGATTCGATCGGCTCTCTTGACGTTGGGATAGCGCCAGGCAAGGTCGAGAATGCCGATACCGGTACGAAACAGATAGAGCCGGGCATCGAGCAACTGCAGCGCCAAGGTTTCGTGCTCGCCGAGCCGACAGCGTTCTTTCGCTTTGGCCCCGATGGGCAGCTGCCAGAGCCGCGGCTTTCCACCTTTGCGTTGGGAAAACATCGTGGGCTGTGCCAAGTCCAGCGGGATACAGAGCAACGGAAAGTGTTCCGCTCTGCTGCCGATGATCTGGCGAATGATGGGGTAGAAGTCCTCCGTCGCCAGCCCTTTTCCGGAGCTTTCTTTCCATACCGGGCCGTTGGCTTCGAAGTTCCCTGCCGCCAGCGATACGCCACCCTCCGTAATGGTGGGCGCAGTGAGTTCCAGGTCCGTCGCCGTCGCGGACGTCACTCTTCGCGCGACGTTTTGGAGTGCGTCCGCACCCATCAAGCCACCGGAAGGTTCCTCCTGCCCGAAGGAGAAGGGGAAGAGACCGTGAATCTTATGGGAGGCGACATTGACCATGGGGGAGCTTTTCCTTATCCGCGCAGCAGAGCCCGACGTGGGGCTCCCTTCCTGTTTTCCGACGGGTGAGATTATTACGCAGGGTCATTGCCGAGCGGAATATCGTGCCCACGACAGTATTCCCATCGCGAAGCTCATGCCGAGTATCCTCGCGTCCGTAACGGGGTGCACGAAATGGCCTTTACCACCGCTAGATCTGATACGGCGTTCCCTCATGCCGATGGCCGGTGAAGGGCTCGGTGTGCGGCAGGATATCCTCGAGGGTCACGATCCTCCCACCCCACACGTCCACACCGACATCGATCATGCCCGGGTGCCGGCCACCATTACCGTGGGTATGGCCGTGCAGGTGCAGGATGTTGCGCATGTCGCCCCAGGAGGCTAGGGGATAGTGGCAGAGCAGGAGATGTTTGCCATCGACACGAACATCCAGGAGCCGGTGTTCCTCGTCCCAACCCTGGATCTTGCCGTCATCGTGGTTGCCGACGACCAGAATCTTGTGTCCGGGTAGGGAGGCCAGAATGGCTTCCATGCGCGGCCTGTTTTGGGCATTGGTAACGGAGAAATCGCCCAAAAAATAGACGGTATCCCTGCGGGTCACGCGGCTGTGCCATTCGCCAATCAGGCAGGATTCCATTTCCTCGATGGAGGAAAACGGTCGCTGGGTGTACCGGATGATATTTTTGTGGCCCAAGTGCCAGTCAGAAGTGAAAAAGATGGTCATCGTTTCCCCCGCGCCCTGGCGTCCCGGAAATCCAGGAGCACTTGGGTCCGCTCCGCAGTCGTGGCTACCATAGCAAAAGGCGAGCTCTGGCGCATGTCGTTGGCGTGCTCATCCGTGCTGATCATGAGCGCGTACATGCGGGCGAGCGATTCTGGAGAATGCAGCGCATCATCGAGGATCCGCACCCGCTATGCAAGCCAGATGTCCTCCGGCCTCTGTGCAGAAAAATGCTGCGCCTACTCCAGCGCCGCACGCAAAAAGCCCTCCGGACCCTGCCGCTCCATTTTCTCCCGTATCGCCCGGAACAGAGCCGGCTTTTGGCCTCGTGGCGGAATATCGCAACTTCCTCGACTGGATACCAGAATTGTCGCCCAGTCCTGGCGCGAGCGCACCATTGCATGATTTCTGCCCTCTCCGGGAACGCCGCTTTCAGATAACAGGTGTAGCAGCGATTCGGTAAGGGACCGGCGTTCTTTCAGGCGGGTTTGCGGATGTAAGAAAGTAGAGAGCGTAGAGGATTGGCGGCGAAGTGCTCTTTCCAGAGTCTTGGGGTGAGCTGCGTCGCATCCTTGACAGGGTGCCACCCGTGCAGGACATCGACGATGTAGTCCTAAGGGTACACACCCTGCAGCCGGCAGGTACTGAGCAGGCTCTGGATGATGCCTAGGTACTCGGCACCCAGCTCGGTAAGGAGCCTCATGCTGGCAACACAATCCACTCAGGGAAAGAACGCCGCAGGGAGACCGGTTACTGTAGATCAGCAATCCCAGGCTTCCAGACCGCCAGAACAGAATCGTCAACCGGTCTCTGATGCGGTTTCTGCCCCGCAAAAAATTTTCGCTTCTTTTCGGAAACAGGCGGAAAAGATCCGCTGGATTCTGGTTGGTGAGCCTCTTTTTTTCGTCGACCCTCTATGTTGGCTTAACTTTATGATAGAAAAGTATCAAAGAAAAAACGTGCCAAAAAATTTGATAACAGAGCGTCATGGAATCAGATTGTTCTCTGCATTCATTAGGAGTTGGCATGTCCATTTCCTTTCGGCGCATTTCCCTTTTCCGTCTTCCTTGGGTGTTGCTCCCCTTATTCCTGACCGGGTGTCCGATACATCCTGACAAGGATTTTCCTGGGGCTGCATCGGTTGACGCGCGACTATGCATGGATGCTGCGTTTTTGGTGGCTGAGTCAGCGTGGTGTGGTGCAGGCGCCGATTTTGTCTACGGGTGAGGTAGGGATTCGGGTAGAGGGGCGGACCTTGAGTGTGGGCGAGCGGATTTTCCGTTTGACGGATTCGGGTTCGTTTCGGATGCCGAAGGATTGGGCGCCGGTCATTCAATCGCCTGATTATCCGAATGCAGGGCTGCCGTTGATCCAGTTTGTGGGCGCGCCTACACCTGCGCAGACAGCGGAACAGGAATACACGCAAGATGGCGTCCCGACGGTCCCACCAAATGGCCAAAATGTTATCCGAATGGTGACGAAATGACACCATCATATCGCCATTTTGACATCATCTTATCGCCATTATGTCGCTATTTTGGTGTCATCATGGCGCCATTCGTACTTTGGTGCTATTTTGTCACCATTATGTGGCCATTTTATCGCCATTTATCATTTGGGGCTCCTCGACATTTCGAGTGGGTAAGGCGGTATGATTGCCTGATAGAGCGGGCAGCGAGCTGAGGGAAACGATGGACCAAGGGAATCAACTGTTCACACTGGCATTGGGCTTGGTTCCACCGTGGGCGGTGGACGATGTACGGTTTACCGTGGAGGAGAAGCGGCTGGACCTGCACGTCAATTTCCCCAAGGGGAGCCACTTCCCTTGTCCGGTCTGCGGCCAGGACTGCCCCGTCTATGACACGCAGGAGAAGGTCTGGCGCCACCTCGATTTCTTCCAGCATGGGGCCTACCTCCATGCGCGGGTGCCGCGGGTCCAGTGCCCGGAACACGCTGTGCATTTGGTGCCCGTCCCCTGGGCGCGGGAAGGCTCAGGGTTCACGCTGCTCTTCGAGGCTATGGTCATGGCCATGGTTCGGGAGATGCCCGTGTTGACGGTCGCCCGCTTGGTCCGGGAGACGGACCAGCGGCTCTGGCGAGTGATCGAGCATTACGTCGCCAAAGCTCGTGAGGCCGTAGACATGTCAGAGGTCCATGCCATCGGTGTCGATGAAACCAGCAGCCGGCGCGGCCATGACTACATCACCCTGTTCGTGGACCTGGAGGCCAGGCGTTTGCTCTTTGCTACCCCTGGCAAGGACGCCAGGACTTTTGCGAAGTTCTCCGACGATCTGCAGGCCCATGGTGGTAGCGCCGAAGCCATTACGGAGGTGAGCATGGACCTCTCGCCGGCCTTCCAAAAAGGCGCTGCAGAGCATCTGCCCCGTGCCCAGATCACCTTCGATCGCTTTCACCTGATGAAGCTCATCAATGAGGCCGTGGATGCCGTGCGTAAGAGCGAAGCCCTCTCCCAGCCCGATCTGAAAAAGAGCCGCTGGCTGTGGCTCAAGAACCCGGGAAAGCTCTCGGCCAAGCAGAGCGCCAAGCTCTAGGAGATCCTCAAGAACCAGAACCTCAAGACGGCTCAGGCCTACCAGTTCCGCCTCTCCTTCCAAGAAATCTTCACGATCCAGAATCGCCACCAAGGCGCTGTGCTCCTCAAGGCCTGGATGGAAAACGCCAAGGCCAGCGGACTACCCCCTCTGGTCAAAGTCACCTACACCCTCATGAACCATTGGGACGGGGCATTGCGCTGGTTCGAGAGCCAGATCACCAACGGGATTCTGGAGGGATTCAACAGCCTTCTGCAGTCCGCCAAGGCCAAGGCTCGGGGTTACCGTACCCATAAGAACTTCATCAACATGGCCTACCTCATCTTGGGCAAGCTAGATCTCAGGTTACCCACATGAAACGTCGAGGAACCGGCAATTATTTCGGACGATGCGCAGGTCTCAGGTTTCAATCCGCGCCCGGTTTATGAGCCGGGCGATACGCTTCTTCGGGCAGCCCGAGTTCTGCCAGTTCCTGTTTCAATCCGCGCCCGGTTTATGAGCCGGGCGATACCTGGGGGCCGTGCGCCTGCCACGCACCGCTTTCCTGTTTCAATCCGCGCCCGGTTTATGAGCCGGGCGATACCTGGGGGCCGTGCGCCTGCCACGCACCGCTTTCCTGTTTCAATCCGCGCCCGGTTTATGAGCCGGGCGATACAGTCAGATTGCGGGACGTCCCAATAGTACAGATTGTTTCAATCCGCGCCCGGTTTATGAGCCGGGCGATACCTGGACGCACCCGCCGAGATCGTCGGACTCAAGACGTTTCAATCCGCGCCCGGTTTATGAGCCGGGCGATACCTGCACGCCGTAGCCGTGGCCGAAGTATCCTCCAGCGTTTCAATCCGCGCCCGGTTTATGAGCCGGGCGATACGCACCACGATTCGGAGATCGTGCCCGTCGAGGCGGTTTCAATCCGCGCCCGGTTTATGAGCCGGGCGATACAAACGTCCACGGTAGCGCCGTGGCGAAGAACAGGTTTCAATCCGCGCCCGGTTTATGAGCCGGGCGATACCCCGCGTGCGGGTGGCGATTGACCTGGATTCCGGGAGTTTCAATCCGCGCCCGGTTTATGAGCCGGGCGATACCGTACTGCTTTGATCGTTATTCACCACCCTGAATTTGTTTCAATCCGCGCCCGGTTTATGAGCCGGGCGATACATGTAAATCCTGTGCTGGCTGACTTGATCGAGCGGGTTTCAATCCGCGCCCGGTTTATGAGCCGGGCGATACCAAGGCATTCGCCTGCCCACCAACGGCGGAATCCAGTTTCAATCCGCGCCCGGTTTATGAGCCGGGCGATACGAAGCGGCACCGGAAACTGAGGCACCGGAAATGGGTTTCAATCCGCGCCCGGTTTATGAGCCGGGCGATACGCACAACGCCGTCCAAGACCTCAGCAAATAATCCAGGTTTCAATCCGCGCCCGGTTTATGAGCCGGGCGATACCTGCTCGACCGGCGCGGGTCCGCGATCATGGCCGGTTTCAATCCGCGCCCGGTTTATGAGCCGGGCGATACCTTGGCGAGACGGAATCTGTTGAATCCCTAGACCTGTTTCAATCCGCGCCCGGTTTATGAGCCGGGCGATACTTGAGGCCAACTGGCGCGATAATCCGTGGTTTACGGTTTCAATCCGCGCCCGGTTTATGAGCCGGGCGATACCGGGTGGCGTCGGGTATTCTGCTATCCACTTTGTGTTTCAATCCGCGCCCGGTTTATGAGCCGGGCGATACGCTCAAGGCCACGTAGCCAACTCTTGGCATGATTGTTTCAATCCGCGCCCGGTTTATGAGCCGGGCGATACCCATACGGCCACAATCGCGATCACTACAGTTTTCAGTTTCAATCCGCGCCCGGTTTATGAGCCGGGCGATACAAACCGCAGGGAGAGACGACGAAACAGAAATAGAGGTTTCAATCCGCGCCCGGTTTATGAGCCGGGCGATACAAGAGCTTTCATATCAACACCTCACAAGTAACCAGTTTCAATCCGCGCCCGGTTTATGAGCCGGGCGATACGACCGTATCAAGGTAGACGTCCAAGGCCTCAAAAGTTTCAATCCGCGCCCGGTTTATGAGCCGGGCGATACAGCCGGAGCAGCATTTACAACCTCTTCAACTGGGTGTTTCAATCCGCGCCCGGTTTATGAGCCGGGCGATACCCAATGTGCGCGGGTGGTCCTCCGGCCATGTGTCGTTTCAATCCGCGCCCGGTTTATGAGCCGGGCGATACCTGGCCATTCGGTTCCTCTGACCCAAAACGCACAGTTTCAATCCGCGCCCGGTTTATGAGCCGGGCGATACCCTGGGGATGGGCGATATTGGGTGCCGGTATTGTTGTTTCAATCCGCGCCCGGTTTATGAGCCGGGCGATACGATCCGCGTCTGGAATTTGCCGGATGACGTGAAGGTTTCAATCCGCGCCCGGTTTATGAGCCGGGCGATACGGCTTCGGTACGACGCGCAGCGTGTCCATATCCAGTTTCAATCCGCGCCCGGTTTATGAGCCGGGCGATACCCTGGCAGACGCCCTCAAGCACCTCGATGCGCTTGTTTCAATCCGCGCCCGGTTTATGAGCCGGGCGATACCCCCATTGCACGGAGCCGTTACCGTTACGCTGGACGTTTCAATCCGCGCCCGGTTTATGAGCCGGGCGATACTAACCCAAGGAGAGCAACATGCCTCAGTATCCCCTGTTTCAATCCGCGCCCGGTTTATGAGCCGGGCGATACTGAGCTGTTCCGCCGTTGGCCAGGCCGGGTTCCTGTTTCAATCCGCGCCCGGTTTATGAGCCGGGCGATACCCACAAACATACAACCGTCTGTTGTAAAAGAACTTTTTCTATTCTTTGCGCGAACCTGAGCAAGAGGCGTTTGAGACATCGGTTCACCGCAAGGAACATATCATAGAATGGAATATAAACAATACGTTGAGCGGTGCGCGAAACGGCGGGTTCAAGAGCGACGAACCGGGTTCGCGCCTCAAATGACGATGGGAGCCGTGAAATCGATGGACCGGAAGGTGCCATATTGCTTGATGCGGAGATCGGTTGGTTCAGAGATGCGATAGAAGCGCAGATTGTCCTCCTTTTCATCGATTTCTGCCAGTAACTCGCGCTCGAAAGCTTCATATTGTATTGCATTGACCTGGCATTCGAATACGGACTTTTGCACTCTTTGGCCGACACGCTCACAGGCTTTGGCCACACGGCGAAGCCGCTTGCGACCAGCCGCGGTTTCAGTGGAGACATCATACGTGACGATAATAAGCATGATTCGGTCCTCAACGCGCCAGATAGGGTAAGTAACTGACCATCTCTCCCCGAATGCTACGTGCCATCAAGCGTGCTTGCACGAAGGGCAGCAGGCCAATGGGCATTTTTTGATCCAGCAAGGGATGGGTGATTTCCTCCTGCTTCCGCTCCTGCCACGCAGCCACGACTTTACGTCGACCTTTGTCCGCAAGCAGTACTGCCCCACCTTCTCGTTCTTCAAAATCGCCGTTGCTGAGTTGACCACGGTTGACTAGAGTGAGCGCGAACCGGTCGCAAATGGCGGCACGGAATTCTTCCTGTAGATCAAGAGCCAATGCTGCCCGGCCAGGGCGCATTACGTGCAAGAATCCGAGCTGGGGATCAAGGCCAACCGTCTCTAGGGCGGAACGGCAGTCATTCATCAGCATGGAATAGAGAAAGGATAACAGGGCATTGAGCTTGTCCAGGGGCGGGCGCCTTGTGCGGCCGTTCCACTGAAATTGCGTACGCATGTTGGGCTTAATGATGTAATTGAACGCCGAGAAGTAAAAGCGTGCTGCGTCGCCTTCGATCCCCCGTAGCTCGTCTACTCCTGATGCCTCTGCTGTGGAGCGCAGGGATGCAGCCAAGTGTTTAGTAGCTATATTCAATTGGTTCGCGTCCTCCAGATCTTTGGCTTCCCTAGCTCCACGTTGTAACAGCGTGCGGCTATTACGGATTTTGCCCGCTACACAGGAACGGGCTAGTTCCAGTGTTATTGCAGCGTCGTTGGCGCTCCGATATTGGGCTTGGCGAAGCAGGATGTTTCCTGAGATCGGTCCTTCCATGCGTGCTTTGAAGCGACCGAAGCCATCCAGCAGCACCAGGGACTTCCCTTCGTCGGCCAAACGATGCACCAAGGCAGGCGAGACCATCACGTTGCCAAAACAAACCAGCGCGCCCACATGGTGCAGGGGCACTTGTAGGCGTTTTTCATGCTCCACGTCTACTCGCAATGTTGTGTTGTCCAAGTGGACATAAGCCTGTGGGGTCATTACGTAGAGAGTGTTTTGCAGGGTGATCATGGCCATTCCGCATCAAATAAGCGCGTGTGTTGCTCACGCTGCTTTTCAAGGGAGGTCAGGGCCTCAGGCTGGCAAATGTCCCTGAGTGAGCATTCCTTGCAGCGTGCGTCATTCACCGGAGACGGCAGCTTGCCGGAAGTGAGCATGGCGCGAATAGCCTCCGCAGCTTCCACCACCAGTGCTCGAAGTTCGGGGGTGATGCTCACCACACGTCGGCGGTGGCTGCTGGCATGGAAAATTGCCCCTTGCGGAACCGGTCGACACAGCATGTCTTCCAGACAGATGGCTTGGGCGGCAAGTTGAATGTCGTCATGGATCTTTTGTTGTTTTCGCCCATGCTTGAATTCCACAGGAAACACTGTACCGTCGGGGTGGAATTCCACCAGATCTGCCTTGCCGATTAGCCCCAGCCGGTCCGACCACAGCGGCAACGCCCGTTCCACCCGCACTCCGTGCCGGACCTCGTAGCCGGGCGTGTCCACCAAATGATGCACTGCCTGCCCGCGTGCCGTGTGGATATTCTCCGCAAACTGCTGCTCCAGGTGGATCAGGCCGCACTGTCGCGGGCAGTAGGTCCAGTGCTGAAGAGCGGAGAGGGGAATGGGGTCTGTATCGGTCACCATGCAGGTGCTATCCTGTTACATAAGGCAGCAATGATACGAGGCAAATCATGGTCGCGATACTCCAAGAGATTGAAAACCAAGCCTTGCAGCTTTCGCCGCACGAGCGCAGCGAGCTAGCCCATCGTCTCATCGTGAGCTTGGAAGAGGAGCCAGAGGATTCTCCAGAGACCATTGCTAAGGCCTGGGATGAAGAAATTGCCCGGCGTGTAGCCGACTTGGAAGCGGGACACACGCAGTGGATTCCTGCCGAAAAGGTGTTCGAGGAAGTCGATGCCCTTATCGCCAAACGGACGCGGTGAAAATCTCGTTCAACCCAGCAGCCCGGCAAGAATTTGCTGACGCAGCAATCTGGTACGCCGATGAAGCTGGGGAAGCGCATGCAATGCACTTCAGAAACGAAGTGCAGCGCAGCTTGCAATTGATCAGCGCGCACCCAGCTATCGGCGCGCCTTCCTCTGGCGATACGCGCAGAATAATCATTCGTCGTTATCCCTACTCGATCATTTATCGTATCGATAGCGGCCACCTGCGGGTACTCGCCATCGCCAGTGACCGTCGTCGTCCGGGGTATTGGTCCGGGCGGCGGTAGCATCTTAAACCATGCTTAGAAGCGTCACGCCTGAGGGCAACTCCGCCTCGTTCACGACGACTTCATAGTCCGCGAAGCTGCGCGGCACGTCTACCTTTCGCACCACCTGGATGCGCTCGAATAGCGAGTGCGCCGGCGCATTGCCCAACTCCGACTCGTGCTTGAACACGTACAGCCTGCGTGTTGCCATTTCCCCGCGCGCAGCCGAGCGGTCATGGTCAAACATCTGGCCAAGCGCCTGCCATAGCAGTTCTAGGTCGGCGTCTGAAAAACCGGTCTGCCTGGCGAGGAAGCTGGAGATGAAGCCATGCGCGACATAGAGGCCGTATGGAACGGTGTGCTTGCGGCCCATGGTACGATTATCGCCTCCCTGCTTTTCGGCTTCAGCTTCGGTAGCTACGGCCATGCGGGTAATCGAATGCTCTTGCGCGATGATAGGATCGACCGAACGCGCAAAGGTGAGCTGCACTGGTCCGCGCACTTGGCCGCAGTTGATGCCGGTGGACATAACCGCTCCGAAGGTGCGTACGTCGAAAAAATTCTGGCACATCCAGTCTCTGGCCTTGTTCACTTCGTCGCCGCCACCCTTACGCTTTTTGACAGGTTTTTTCTCTGGGGCTCCGTCGGAATCGGCCTCAGCCGGTTCCACATCTAGCTGCAGCGCGGAGTAAGCACGCTGGTTTTGTAGATTGAGGATGGCTTTCTCGCGCACGTAAATCTCAAAACGCTTTTCTCCCGGCTGCGGGTCGCGTTCATCCTGATCGCGAGTCATGGCCACGAAGTTACGTACCTTGCGCTTCAATGCTACGTCAGTCACCAGCCCATGTCCGGTTTCGGCATCCAGGCGCGGCAAGTTGCCGGCATCAGGGTCGCCATTGGGATTACCGTCTTTCACATCAAATAGCAGCACAAAGTCATAGCGATTGGCGATACTCATAGGGTTTGCTCCTTGACGGTGACGGGGGAGGGTTTACTGAAAAAGGCTTGGCGTTGCTGGTAGTAGCCGAGGGCGAAACGCGCCTGGTCTGGCAGGGGCAGGATACGCGGCGGGAAGGCGGTGGCATCGAAACCGTCCATGATTTCGCCAATCAGCCTCTCACGGGTGATCGCGAGACCGGCGGCCAGCTTGCCGAGGTGGTGCTTATTTAACCGCAGCAGCGTCGGGAACACCGCAGCTGGGGTGCTCGACGCCGCGCCATAGTAGCGGTCGCGGATGGTGGCGTTGAGTCCGGGGCTGGCGTCTTCCTGGATTTTTTCCAGCGTGGCGAACAGTCGACCCAGCCGATAGGCCGGGTTGGCATTGGATGGATCGAGCATGGGCGCGAACTCCTTCTCTTGGGTATGACGTGAACGAATCCAGCGGTTAATACTGCCCTTGATGGCAGCGGCGCGGGCATAGGTGGGTTTTTGCTCGGCGCGGCAGCGCGCCACAGCCAGATTGAGCAGGGTGGCCGGATAAGGCAGGCCTTCGAGGATGGCGCGCATGACTTCGCCGCCGAGGTTGGGCGGGATGTTGTCAGACTTGTTCAGTAGCGCCACGCCGGTGAGCAGGCGAAATAATGACAGATGTTCAGGTTCGTAGATGGTGTGGACGATGGCCACATCCTCGAAGTGCTGCCTGATGCGCCGCGCCAACTCGCTGGCTGTGGCAGTTTCCCAAAAGCGGATGCTGATGCGCGCTGCGTTGGGTGCAAGGCCGAGCACATGGAAGCGGGTATCCGGCCTGCCGACACTGAACTGCCCCGACGCTACGGACGTATACAGGGCCTTGATCGCTTCAGTGTTTTTGTCCGGGTTGTCCTTGAGTGGTTCGCCGAAGAGATCGGTCAATGTATCTTCCAACTCGTGGGGCTCCTCGGCCCAGAACACAGTGGAGGTATCACCGACCTGAATGCGCTGCTTCGATGCCAACAGGTGATTCAATGCGGTGGTGTAGGCGAATGAAGCATGCAAGCTGACCGGCGCGTTTTCACCATTGCGTTCGCGTTTGCCGTAGGACTCAAATGCGCGGGCGTTGAAGGAAATGATATTGCACCCGGCAGACTGCCCGCCCCAAACGCCCTTTATGACGGATTCGTTCGGTGCAAGTGGCACATCAACCTCACCGGTTACTAAGCAATTGCCGTGCAGTTCGCTGCCGGCTTGCGAAGCGGCCAGCGCTGTTTCGTATGCATCGCGGACGGCGGGACGTAGGTGAATGCCCTCCATATCGGAGATAAGGCGAAAGATCAGAACTGGGTCGCGCTTCTCGAAATCGTCTTTGGCTTGGAAACGATGTACTAATGCTGTGGAGGCTTCGGGGTTGTCACGAAGGTTGATGCAGAACCGACGCACGGCTTCGACGCCTTTATCGTTTAGGTCACCAAGCCATTCTTGAAGAGTGTCTATGAAGCCACACAGCTTGACGTCGCCCTTATTGCCTTTGCCAAACACGAAACTGGCGTTGTCCCAGAGCAGATTGGCATCCTTGCCGCTGTTGGTGTGCTTCATCGCCTGCTTGCCGATGGCGGTAACCAGCATGTCGCGCGGAATGGTCTTACCTTTACTCCGTTCTCCGACAGCTTCGAGGTTGACGCATTCACCCTGCTCGTCGAGAACAACGACATAATCGACGCCACGGCGCACCCATCCCTCGCGCGGCAAGCTGTCAACCCGGTCGTAGTAACGATTCAGAGCTTGCAGAATCATCTCCGCACCTCCGCGCTGTCCCAGGCTGGAACATGCACCACGCCTTGCTCCATGCGCGCGCGGAAAAAGCGCGGCTGTGGGTCGGCTGGGTTGGAGAAGTCCAAATCGTGCAGCATGAAACCTAAGTCGCGGGATTCATCGATAGGTTGTGGCTCGGTGGCTTTATCGTCAACGAGCCGGAAATGCGCCGCGAACTCACGGGTGCCGAGGTAGGGCTGATTGACGCATTGGCCCTTGGCCGCGCGGCGCTCGAACATCTCGTGATACTTCGGTGCGCGGGCCTCAGGGTCGTGCGCGGGCAGGAACTCCAGATCGGCATGCACCCGGTATGCCACATCGCGTAAGAACAGCCCGGCGCGCTGCTGGCGGTCATCCTCAATATAGAGAGCTAGGTCGCCTTGACCATTCTTCATAGCGGTCTGGACATTGTGGCTGGAGACCACACCAGCCACCTCGTTACGCCGCAGATTGATCCAGCGGATGGGTTTGAGCACCTCGATGCGGCGCACATGCCAGCGGATTGCTGGCTTCCAAAGAATCGCCTCGAAGCAGGCGCGTGCGGCCGAAGGAGTCATCACGTCGTAGCTCACCCGTTCGACCTTCATTTCCGGCCGGGTGAAACAGGCGTAGGGGCCAGAAAGTTCAAGGCAGTAAGGCTTCATAAGACCTCTCATGCGATGCAAACAGGGTGAACCGGAGTGCCCTCGGGATTGAGGCCAAGGGTGGTGTCGTACAGCCAATCGCTCACTTGCGCGAACAGCCCAGGCATGATTTCCTCAATGTCGCCTTGTCGGAGCAGTTGCATGGCTTGGATGCGATGCAGGTTAACAGTGTAGCGCTGCAGCTTGCGCATCAGCCAGCGTTCGGGACCATCTTTACGCAAGGTCGCTAGCCACTTGTTGATGCTGTCGTCCTGGCCATTAACGCCCTGGTAACGCACAACGATGGGCATGCTGTCTTCATCTGAAATCAATTTGAATTTCTCTGCTGCGGTGCGGAAATTGACGGCCAGTTCGCGTCCGTCAAGCGCGTTGTCGGCCATGAACAAGTCATCGCAGATGCCTTTTTTGTCGAGTTCACAGGCATGGTACAAACGCTCGAAATAGCGGGCGAAGCACTCGAGCGCAAGCGGCTGCTCGGTGTCGCCGTACAGAACGCTGCGACAAGCGTCCTCGCCACGACGCAGAAGCCCGGGTGGAGCGGGCTTAGGCGGCACGAAAATGACGACCTTGCCTTTGGCGGCCAAGTGGCCCTCGCGGTTGCAGCGCCCTGCCGCTTGGGCGATGGAATCGAGCCCTGCGAGCGCACGAAATACCACAGGGAAATCCACGTCCACGCCCGCTTCGATCAGTTGGGTGCTGACCACACGCGTAGGTATGCCGGCTTTTAGTCGCGCCTTGATGTCGGCGATGACCAGCGAACGGTGGGCGCCGCACATCAGCGCGGACAGATGCAGCGTCCCCGCATCGATCTTCTGCATCTGCTCCCACAACGCGCGAGCATCGTTGCGGGTATTGACGATAGCGAGCACCGAGTCGTGTGCGGCCAATTCCGACGCCAGCTGCGGCCATTCTATGGGTGTATGCCAATCTGCAGGTAGAAGTACCCGCACGCGTTCCAGTGAATGGTAGAGCGCATCAGGATCGCTGATGATTTCACGCACATTGTCCAGGCCGCGCAGGTTCTGGCGCGCGTCAAAATAGGCGCGAGTGCTCAAGGCGGGCTGCGTGGCGGTGGACAGCACCACGGTCACGCCGTAGTGCTGCGTCAACAGATTGAGTACGTCGAGCATCGGCTGTAGAAATTCCGGAGGCAACAGCTGCGCTTCATCGAGGATGACGACGCTATCCACCAGATTATGTAGCTTGCGGCAGCGCGATGTCCGGGCGGCGAACAGTGACTCGAAAAACTGCACGTTGGTGGTAACGATAACGGGCGCGTCCCAATTTTCGCAAGCCAAGCGTGAAGCGTGGTTTTCCTGGCTGGGTTCGGATTCGGCATTGCTGTGATGCTCGATGACCACTTCGCCGAAGATGCTGCGGAAGACGTCTGCCGTCTGCTCGATGATACTGGTGTAGGGGATGACGTGAATGACCCGGCGCTTGCCGTGTACTTGCGCATGGGCCAGGGCGAATGCCATAGCCGAGAGTGTCTTACCGCCACCAGTGGGCACGGTGAGCGAGAAAAGGCCCGGAGTGAGCGCGGCTTTTTCCCGACACTGGCGCAGAATATCTGCGCGGATGGCGTTGACCGCCGTGGGCAGGGCCAGTGTAGCCAGCTGCGCCATGTGAGCGTCGAAGCGGGGCTCTAGCTCGGCAAGCGCAGGCCAGCAGTTACGTTGCGCGAACTTGTCCGGGTCCATGTAGCGCTCGGTGTCGAGGAAGTCTGCATCCACCAGCGCCGAGAATAGCATGCGCACCCACAGGGCAAAGCCATTCTTGCCACCTGGGATGATGCGCAAATCTGGCTTGAAGCCACCAGTATCCAGTAATTCTGCGGGCGGATTTTCGGCCAGTGCTTCATTGAGTTCATCACGACTATCTGCGTTGCTCAGTCGCACATCCAGCCCTCCAAACCAGTCTGCGAGTCCCGCATGATGTCCAGCGATTAGATAGGCCAGCACTCGACCCGCCGCACCGAAGCGATCCGTTGCAAGCATGGCCCCCGCCGTAGAATGTGGCGCCTTGCCCGCTTCGCCCTTGATGTGTGCATCGACCTCAAAGCCACTGGCCAAGCGGATGTAGCGCTGGAAGCGCGGGCGGTATTTACCGAGATCGTGCCAGCGCCCGGCCAATCGGGCCCAGTCGCCGCCATATTGTTCCGCGAATGTCGCGGCCAGCGTACCAACACTATTCAGATGCTCTAGTAGGTCGTGCGGATCACGCCAAAATCCGTCAGCATTTTTCGCGGCATGAGCGATGCTACTACTTATGGGCATGATTTGCGCTGCCTATCCGCACTTTATTTCCTCTCGTTCGTCGTGACCAGCCAGACGCCAAGGCCTGTGCCGCGATCAACAGGCCATGCCATCTTCTTCAAGAACCGAACACTTGAGGCGCGCACGGCCAAGCGAAGAGCCGCCATGCAGAATCTGCACAAGAACATTTTCCAACTTCCGGCTATAACCGAAGGTAGTTGCTCAGGAGATTGTATGCTTTCCATCCACGCCAAGAAAGGCTCCAACCTGGAGCACGTCGCCAAGGTGGCTGACTATCCAGACGAAACCCCCAGCGACCAACCCAAGCGCACAAGCGATTCCCGGCCTGGATCGGGCGCCATCGAGGACTATTACAGCCAGAATAACGGTGGCACGCCCAGGAGCTATGGTCAAGAGTGGTGTATCAGGATTTGCTGACATGATTCAGGCGGCGTCCTGTTGGGGGTCGGGCTGGGTTTCATTGGCCGGCATCCCATCGACAAAGATCACCCCGGCAAAGAGGTCTCGGAGCCTCTGCGGGTAGCGAATCCCTTTCCAGTGTTTTTCCGCTTGCTGGATGAGCTTGAAGCTCAGTCCCAGGAAACTGCTGCGCGAGACGCAGTTCTTGCTGCGGCTGCTGCGCTGGCGAACGGTCGCAAAGGTGGACTCGATGGCATTGCTGCTGCGAATGTGGAGCCAATGCTCTGCGGGAAAGTCGTAGAAGGCCAGCAGTACGTCGCGGTCCTTCTGGAGCTTCTCTACCGCCTTTGGGTACTTGGCCTGGTAGTTGCGCACAAAGACCCGCCAGGCCTGCTCTGCCGCCTCTTTGGTCTCGGCCATCCAGATGTTCTGCAGGGCGGCCTTGGCCTGGCTCTGCAGCCGCTTGGGAAACTCGTTGAGGACGTTGGCGGTCTTGTGCACCCAGCAGCGTTGATGGCGTGTCTGCGGATAGATCTCGCTCAGCGCCGACCAGAAGCCCAAGGCCCCGTCGCCGATGGCCAGCAAGGGGGCTTCCTGCACGCCTCGATCCCGCAGGTCGCGCAGGACTTCGAGCCAGGACGCCTTGGATTCGCGCAGGCCGTCGGTGACCGTCACGATCTCCTTCTTCCCTTCAGCGGTCACGCCGATGATGACCAAGAGACAGATGCGTGGGTCATCTTCCGCACGCAGGTTGGTGTAGATGCCATCGGCCCACCAGTAGGCATAGCGCTTGCCACAGAGGGAACGGCGCTGCCATTCGGTATGCTCCTGCGCCCACTCCGCCTTGAGGCGCCCCAGGGCCGCCGGAGAGAGTCCCCGAGCCTGCTCGCCCAACAGCACGACCAGCGCCTCGCGCAGCTTGCCAGAGGAAATACCGTGCAGATAAAGCCATGGCAGGGCCGCAGCGATGGTCTGCGAACGGCGAACATAGGGCGGGACCAAAGAAGAGCGGAATCCCAACCCCGATCCCGAGCGGTCCCGAGTCTTGGGTACTCGCACCGGAACAGGACCCAGGCGGGTCAGTATCTCCCGCTCCGGCTGGTAGCCATTGCGCACCACGGCGCGACGCCCATCCACGGTCCGTACCGTGCTCAGCTCTTCGAGTACCGCCACCAGTTCAGCCTCCACCGCCTGTTGGACCAAACGTCTTGCCCCCTGCCGCAGGATCTCTTCGATCCCCACCTCCAGCCCTGCCAATCCCTCTACCACTTTGCTATCTTCTCTCATGGCGCACCTCTTCGTTGCTGATCAGATTTCGAAACCCTTTCTAGCAACAGTGCGCCACCCTCCTCAGGTCAGCTGTAATCTCCCGCACACCATGTATGAACGTCTCCGGCTTTACAAGATGTCGTAGATATTGGATGGGATCGACTGCAAACATGTATTCGGCCTGTTTATGGGCGTGCCGCCCTGGCCCCGATGGACTATCCGCGCACCGACTCCTCATCACTTTCACGGCTTCAAACAGCCTCTGGTGTATTCAGGTTCAGTTAGTGCCGGTCCGACCTATCCGCCATCATTCGTCATCAAGCAAATCGAGAAACTGTTGACCTCCTTTTACCTATAACCACTTGTTCTCCATTACGCGGCTACGGCCATTCGATAGCTCTCTCCACGAGCCATCAGCACCCATGCCGTGCGTACCATTTTTGCAGCGAGGGCGACAGCCGCCTTCTGGATGCCGCGTCGTGCCACCAACGCTCGAATCCACTCAAAGCGTGGACCCTCTTTGTCACCCATATGGTGGATGACAGCCATCGCTCCCTGTACAAACAGGGTACGCAGATAGCTATCTCCATTTTTGGTGATCCTTCCCAACCGGGTCTTCCCCCCAGAACTCGATTGTCGGGGTACCAACCCCACCCAAGCAGCGAGTTCTCGACCATTGCGAAAGAGCCTGGCATCCCCAACAGTCGCCACTATCGCGGTGGCAGTAACAGGTCCTACCCCAGGAATAGTGACCAGGCGCTGGGCTGTCTCTTCTGTAGCCAAGTGCGCGATCCTTTGGTCGCACTCCGCCAGGCGCTCGTCCAACCGCATCAAGTCCCCACGCAAGGCGGCGAAGATGCCAATGGCATCCAAAGGCATGTCAGCATCAGTAATCGCTTCCAGCAATCTTTGCGGGAATCTGGCCGCCCCTTGGGGGAGAACAATACCGAACTCTTGTAAGAGGCCTCGGATTCGGTTGATCAGCGCAGTGCGGTCTCCCTTGATGGACTCCCGCACTCGGTGCAGGGTCAGCACTGCCTGTTGTTCGGGTGTTTTGATTGCTACGAAACGCATATTGGGGCGAGTCACGGCCTCACAGATGGCTTCAGCATCGTTGGCATCGTTTTTTCCGCTCTTGCGGTAGGGTGCCACAAATTGGGGGGCCATCAGGCGCACGGTGTGTCCCATCTCCGCAATCTTGCGAGCCCAATGGTGTGCGCCTCCGCACGCTTCCATCCCCACGAGGCAGGGTGACAAGTTGACGAGCGTCTCCAAGAGCTTTCCCCGGGTAACAGTCTTCCTGAGCACAGCCTTGCCCTGCCTATCCACACCGTGGATCTGAAATATGTTCTTTGCTAGATCAATACCGATGGTCGTAATCTCTTTCATGGGATGAACCTCCTTGTTCAATAGGCCTCCATCGTGGCATCTGACCACGGCTGGGGGAAGGAGACGTTCATCCCATTACTTTCGAGCATAGCTCACCTAGCCGCGACCGGATATAAGCTCGCGCAGCATCGCGTTCGCGCTCGATTCGCGCACGCACCCCAATTTTTTGACCAGTGGACAGACCCTTATCCCAATCCACCGGCATATCAGCGCTGTGTATGCAGCTCCAGCTTTGCGTCCAGAGGCGCGCAGCAATGCTGCTGTTATCTTGTGTCGCACGCTCCACTTGTTGCCTGCCTTCGGCGGGGCGAGGAGACGCGAGGATCGGTGCAGAAGCCGTGGCAGCATCAATGCGCAGGCGGCGGAGAAGATCGGCTATAGTGCCGCCCTCGTTGGCGGCTGTATTGAGATACACTCCTTTTTGCGGGGCAATTTTGTAGTTGCAATGACCAGTATTGTCGCAATCGGCATTAACTTCCCGCCCGTTACGCTTGCAATAAATTTTAGCGTTTTGTAGCAACGTCAAAACATCATCTACAGAAAATGTCTTGGCGGATTTTTTGAAGGTGCGAGTACTCATGCCGCACCTCCCTTTGCCCCACGGGCAACGAGGGCAAGCCGAGGACGACCACGGCGCTTTTGCTGAGTAGGTAGTGGCGGTGCAGGGGGGAGATAGGTAGGACGATTAGCAATCCATGCTTGGATACTGGCCAGCGTCCACCTGGGACCGCGAGCTCCAGGCACTGCAATGGCAGGCGGGAATGCGAAAGGGTTTTTGCTGTACTGATTTTGAAGGGTTTTTTTGCTAACGCACAGAAGTTGCGCGAGCGCGTTCTGGTCTAGAAGACTGCTGATGAGTGATTGAGGCGGTTCCCCATCGCCGCCATCCCCATCGCCGTCGGATCCCGACTCTGCAGATGCTGCGCTTGAGCGGCTTGATGCCCCGTGAGACCGACGTGCACGGGTGGTAGTGCGAGTCGCGGGCACTCGCTGCAGCAGCCGAACTTGCGGACGAGTAACAAGAGAAAGCCTCTTCTTTAAAAGTGCAACGCGCACCTGTACTTTATTTATTCTATATTGCTGTTCTTGTGTAAATAACGGTTTATCATCGTTTTCGGGATCGTAATAGCTTGGTGGGTTGAGCATATCCGGCGCGAGTTCCGTTGCAATGTCTGTGATTTTGCGAGATTCCCGTTCAATCTGTTTTGCCAAATTTTGTGCTTCAGACGTCATTTTCGTCTCCTATAAACATCGCCGCCGTCTCACTTCATCCGCCGTTGGCTTGTGCGGCAGGAGTGCAGGGGGAGACGAGGCCCTTTCCGTGCAAGTGCATGGTGCACTCCATATCACTCATTATAGGCACCTAGTCTGCCCATGTCAAGCATAAATGCAATACGATCAATGGCTTATGAAACTAACGCCACGTTATTCAGTGGGAACGAACGGGGGCGAGAGGGAACAATTAAGGCAATGTAGCGTTACTTTTTCACGATGATTGCCCGTCGGTATTGCGATTATTGATGTAACCATAAAAAGATTGAGGGCCGGTGAGCGCTCGCGCGGGTCTGAGCGCATGGGATGGGTGAGCGCGGTTCTCAACTCGTGTGCTAGTATGGGCGCGGTTGCTGGGTGCGATCGGATTGGTTATGAGGATTCTCAGGGCTTTCTTGCAGCGTAATTGCAGCACACCCAGGGCGGGAATATATGGGAATTGGCGGGAACGGAAAACGATATAACGTATTGAAAAATAAAAAGAACACTATGCAAGCGATTGATCAAAAAAGGCGTAAAATCCGACTCGAAATCGGATGGACAGCAATGTCACGTGGGTTCGAATCCCACCCTCTCCGCCAATTAAAACAAGAAGTTGCGTGATGATCCTGGAAGACATCGGAAATCCAGGTTGCCTATACTCCAGTTGCCGAACTTGAGACAGGAAAAGGCAAGCGCTTCGCCAGTGTCGATGAACTGGACGGTGACTGGCGTCATTTCAGTGGCTACCCTCCATGTCTTTGGATGCGCCCTCGACAGCCTTGTTGAGCAGGTCCAGGCCGCGAGAAGTCTTTCCCTTGCCGCGGGCTGCGCGCAACTGGAATCGCGTCTCTGCGTCAAAATCAGCCAGCATGAGGGTGGTCATTTCGTCGATTAGACGACTAATGCTCACCTTCCGCTGCTTGGAAAGTTCTCGCAGTCGCCGATGTTTGTCATCGGGTAAGCGAACGGTTAATGCGCTCATGATTGCATCTCCTGCCAAAGTTGCTCTGGAGTTACCACCTGCAGACCAGCAAACCGTAACTCTTTGCTCCGTAAGTCCTGCAGGTTGTGTGTGATAATCCGTGTTGCTCCAACGGCTACGGCCAGTTCTATCTGTCAGGAATCCAGGGCGCGGAGCTTGGCGAGGGCGACCGGATGGCCGGCCACGGCGGCCTTGCCCAGCCACTCGATGCCGTGGGCGAGGTTCACTTCGGTGCCCAGTCCTTCCAGATACCCGGTGGCCAACCACTCCATGGCGTCGGCATGTCCCTTCTTGGCCGCCATTTCCAACCAGCGGATGGCAATGTCCGGCTGTCCGGCTTCCAGAAAGATCAACGCGACGTTGTGGAAGCCAGCGGCCTTGCCCTCCATGGCATCCTGCAGGGCGGCCTCCAGTTCGGCGGAGACTGGCAGGCTGAGGTGCGCGGCAAGATCGGGTAGGGCCAGCAAAAAGCTGCCTTTGCTGTCGGCTCCGGACTGCCGGGGGGACAGTATGCCATCGTCCACCCAGCGATAAATGGTCTTGGTCGTCTTTCCCGTCAGCAGGCTTGCCAACATCACCGAAATCTCTGTAGACATCGACGGACTCCTCACAACAGTCGCGCGTGCGCCAGTAGAAGAATGCGCCACCCTTGCCGGCCTGTCCATGGGCGGGGAGGGCAATGTCACAAGAAAAGCTAGGACATTTTCGCGGGATTTCCTGCCGATACCCGGATGTCACAAGAAAACCCGTGACATTTTGGCCGGATTTTACCGCCAGCCCAGAATGTCAGGCGTAAACCCGGGACATTGACGGCGGGAGGCACCGAATATCACCAAGACAGTATCTGCTGAACTGAGCATACACCCGATAAAATGGGGTGTTGAGACGATAAGCAAAAAGTGGCACGAGCCTTGCATAGCTATCCTGCAACTCGCACGGGGCGAGTGTAGATTCACTTCTCTGCAGGAGGAAGTACCCCATGAGCATGAAAGTACAGCAAGTGAAGCGGGCCTCTGAAGCCGGTTTCACCCTCATCGAGCTGATGATCGTTATCGCCATCATCGGCATCCTGGCGGCCATCGCCATTCCGCAGTATGAGCAGTACATTGAGACGTCCAAGGCGACAACCATCAGCCAAGATTTTCATCAGTTAGTGACTGGGGGAACTGCTGCCGTTGCTGCGGGTGCTGCGGGACAAACGACGTCAATTTGGTTGCCAAATAATTACAGCACCGGCGTCGAAGGGTGTGCAACATTTTCTTCCACGCCGGCAGCTACGGCAGTGGGTACGAGCGCATATGTAGCAGTAGCTCCCAATTCTTCTGTTGCGTTTACGGTAGACTACAGTGGCTGTTCTGGAAATCTGCCCACAAAAATTAGTAGCGCTTTGACCGCGGCGGGTATTAGCGCCAGTGGAACTTCGACTACCGCCACCATCGACGTGAATGGCGGTGTGAGTTACAGCTAAGTTGGATTGCACCCCCCTTCGTCGGGGGTGCATCTTTCGGACAGCACTCTGGATTTCCCAGAGCCCTCTCGGAAGGGTCAAAAACATGGACAGCACAATGTTGGGCGCCGATTCCGAAAGGGCTTTCGGACGGCCCCCTGAGGAAGGCTTTACCCTGATCGAGGTCATGATCGTGATTGCGATCATTGGCATCCTCGCCGCCATCGCCCTCCCGCAGTATTTCCAATACATTGAAACCGCCAAGGCGCAGACGGTGGCGGGTAACTGCAAGCTGGCGGTGGATGCGGTCACCAATGCCTATGCCGCCAGCAACAATCAGGTCTCGACCAATATCTACAACACCCTCAACGGCAACGTGGCGCATGATGTTGCCGATCCGGTCTATGGTCAGGGCACGCCCGCTTTTGTTACCGGTGGTACGGCCTCGGCCTGCGGCCAGGTGGAGGTCAGTTCCAGCACCATCAGCGCCAGTGGTCCAGCACCCACTACCGTCAAAGTCATCACCAGCGGCTGCCCCGGCAACCTTGGTAACTACATCGCCCGCGCCTGCAGTGCCGAAGGTTTTCCCTCCGCCGCCACCGGCTCCGGGGTCGTTATCACCCAAAATGGCGGGGTCACCCCCTAGCCAACCACACAACCAGGAGAGTGAAAGATGAACGTTCAGGAACGCATCCAGCAATTGCAGTCTCGCCGCCATCGCCTGCTCGACCGTCGTGCCGAGCGCGGCGCGCCGGTCGCCAGCCTCGACCTGGAGCTGAATGTGGTGCGCAGCGAATTGATTGCCCTGTACGAAATCCAGCGTGAGCGGCGCATCGCCCTGCGCCTGGCGAGCTAGTCCGGCTGCCGCCCTGCCGTGAGTAGCGACGACACCTCCCGGAGTTCCCCGGGCCGCAGCTTCTGGCAGCGCCTGGGGCGCCCGCCGCAAGCGGACCAGACGGTCCGCGAGCAGCAGCAGTTGCTCGCTTGGCGCGGGGCCTTGTCGGCGGTGTTGGTGCCGGCGGCAGAGGAACGGCAGGTCCTGCAGCGTTTTTGCGAAATTACCGTGCAACAGGGAGTGGCGGACCTGGCGGCGTTGCTGCGCCCCGGTCCGCAGTCGATACTCCAGCCGGTGGCCTTGAGTGGTCCCCGCGCCTTCGTCAGCGATATTTGCTGTTCGCCGAGTGCCGCCATCTCCGATACCCAAGGTCCGCTGGGAAGGACCTGGCGCGAAGGGCGCGCCTGGTACTCCGAGGAGCGGCCCTCTGCTGCGGCCTTTGTCGAGTGGAATGCACAAGTGGCGCGGCGTGGGCTGCGCGCCTCGGCCATCCTGCCGGTGTTGCGGCGCGGACGGATCTGGGCCCTGTTGCTGCTGGCGCGCGAGCGGCAAAGCGACTGGGCCAGCGACAGCCAGATGCTCCTCGAATCCACGGCGCAACTGCTGGGCGACGTCCTCGAAGACCTGACCAAACAGCAGTTACAGCTCATTCTGGGATCCGGCCTGCGGGCCGCCCTCGACAGCGTGGTGCTCACCGACGCGCGGCGGCGGGTGCTCTATGTCAACCAGAGCTTTACCCTGATGACGGGGTATAAAGAAGACGAAATCTGTCACAAGGGCCTCAAGATTCTGCAGGGCCCGGAAACCAGTCTGGCGGATCTGGCAAGCCTCGACATGGCCTTACGCGAAGGCGCCGCGTGGTCAGGCAAGCTGCTGAATTATCAGCGCAACGGGCAGACGTTCTGGAATCAGGTGAGTATCGTCCCGATTCGCAACGCGGCCGAGGAACTGACCCATTTTCTGGGCATTTTGCGCGATGTGAGCCGTGAGCATTCGTTGCTGGGGCAGCTGGAGTACGAAGCTCGCCACGACCGTCTGACGGGGTTGGCCAACCGCCGCGCCCTCGACGACGAACTGGAGCTGGCCCTGGCCCGGGTGCAGCGCAATCGTTCCAGCCTGACGGTCTGCCTGATCGATCTCGATTCTTTCAAGCCAATCAATGACCGCTACGGCCACGACGCTGGCGATCATGTGCTGCAGGTCGTGGCGCGCCGCCTGCGCGAAGGGCTGCGACGTACGGATTATGTGGCGCGTCTGGGTGGCGATGAATTTGTCATCCTGCTGGAGGGCTATCGCACTCCCAAAGACTTGGTGCAGGTGCTACTCAAGCTGGAATCCCTGGTCAATGCGCCCATCCTGCTCCCCAACGGGCAAGAGGTTGCGGTGCAACTGAGCATGGGTGTCTGCCGCTATCCCGAGGACGGTGAGGTCGATGTTGGGCGTCTGTTGCGCTACGCGGATCTGGCGCTCTACCAGGCCAAGGCCAACCGGCAGCAACGCATTCAGTACTGGGTGTTTCATCACGAGCGGATACTGGCACGGCAAAGCGCGGGCGGGTGACGTCGGCAAAAATGTACAGTCCCACCTGCGCGCTATTTTTCGCTAGAATAAGTGCCCATACTTCTCTGCAAGGATTCCCGCTGTATGTCTGATGCCTTCGACGATTCGCATAGCGACTCTCCCGGCGCCCGTTTCTGGCGTTTGTTGGGGCGCAGCGGGCAGGCGGACAGTAATATCCGTCGTCAGCAGCAGCTATTGACCTGGCGCGAGGCGATTGCCGCCATCCTCGTGGCGCGCCGCAGCGAAGGGGATCTGATGCAGCGCTTCTGTGACAGTGTGCTGCACAATCAGGTCGCCTCCTTTGCCGCCATTCTCCTACCAAACGCCGATGGTATCCTGCAGCCGATGGCCCTGGCGGGCTCGCGCACTATTCTGGAGGGGGTGCGCTGTTCGATCCATGCGGATCGGCCCGAAGGCCAGAGCCCGTTAGGCCTGGCCTGGCGCGAGGAGCGTTCGTTTTACTCTTCTCGCCTGCATAATGGTCCCAGCCTGCGCGCCTGGACCGATCGCTTGCAACGTCTGGGGGTTTCCTCTACGGCAGTGCTTCCGCTCGCGCGCCAGCAGCAGGCGTGGGGGCTGTTGCTGCTCTTGCGGCACAGTGGCGCTGCCTGGCCGGGCGACGAACAGATGTTGCTGGAGTCCACCGTGCGGGTGCTGTCTGAAACCCTGGAAGACGTCGCAACCTATGATCTGCAGGCCACCCTGGGTGCTGGGCTGCGTTCGGCCTTCGACGCCGTGGTGCTGACCGATACCCAAAAACGCATCCTCTATGTCAACCAGAGTTTCACCCTGATGACCGGCTATCGCCTGGAGGAAGTCAAGGAGCGAGGCTTGCGCGTGTTGCAGGGGACACATACCAGCATACAGGAGCTGGCGGCGCTCGATCATGCCGTGGCGGAGGAGTCGCCCTGGGAGGGCAAGCTCCTCAATTATCGGCACGATGGCACCGAATTCTGGAACCACATCAGCATCATCCCGGTGCGCGATGGGGCAGGGGTGCTGACGCATTTTGTCGGGATTTTACGCGACGTGAGCCGCGAGCAGCAGCTTTTCGAGCAGATGGATTACGAGTCGCGGCACGACCGTCTGACCGGGCTGGCCAATCGTCGCGCCCTGGATGACGAACTGGAACTGGCCGTGGCGCGGGCGCAGCGCAATGCGTCCACCTTGGCGGTCTGCATGATCGATCTTGATCATTTCAAACCGATCAATGACCTCTACGGCCATGAGTCCGGCGACCGGGTGCTGCAAGTGATCAGTCGCCGTCTGCGCGACAGCCTGCGACGTACCGATTATGTGGCTCGGCTGGGGGGCGATGAGTTTGTCGTGCTGATCGAGGGCTACCGTAATCTCGACGAATTGGAACTGGTGCTGGTCAAGATCGAGGCGGGAGTCAATGCCCCCATCCTGCTCGCCAACGGTCGAGAGGTGGCGGTGCGCCTGAGCATGGGGATCTGCCGGGTGCCGGAAGACGGCGTACAGGATCCGGGAAATCTGCTGCGCTACGCCGACCAGGCCTTGTATCGAGCCAAAGCAATCCGCAACGAACGCAGCCACTACTGGGTGTTCCATCAGGACTCGCGTCTGGATTTGCGACCCGAACGCCGCGTAGGCCTGGACGCCAAGCCGGAGGGAAAAGAATGAAGGGAAGGTCCTGGTGGGCCCGCGCCAAAAATTCTAAGCTATGGTAACGTTTTGCTGGCTTACCGATATCTTTCCCTATAAGGGGTATCTGGTAAAAAATCCGAACCATTAGGGTGTTGAGAATGTCATAAGTTTGTCATAAAAGCTTCATCATAGTGTCACATTGCTCTGTTAGTATTTGTCCACAGTTTGGCAAAACCGCTACAGTCATGGGGTGAAGTGGCCCCCGGATGGTGGGCAAGGGGGCGAGAGACTCATGAAAAAATTCATCGGCGCAGTATTTCTGGGAATCTGGATGTCGGGTTCCGCACTGGGCGCCCCTCTGATTGCCATGAGCAACACTGCCAATCCTGGCGCGGTTGCTGATGCCTATCTGGCCCACGCTCGGGCCATTCGCGAGAGTGACCGGCCGATCGTCGTACTGCTCAATCGCGATGATTACGGTGCGGCCATCCCGCTGCTGCGCAAGGCGGCAGCGGATAAGGACGACTTCTGGGCGGCCGATACCCTTGGGCATCTTTATCAGGCGGGGCTTGGGGTGGAACGCAGTCCGCAGCAAGCCTTTCAGTGGTATCTGCAGGCCGCGGAGGCGGGCGACCGCTCCGCCCAGCGACAGGTGGCCAATGCCTACCTGAATGGCTGGGGGGTGGCCGCCAATCCGCAGCGGGCCGCCTTCTGGTTCCGTCAGGGCCTGATGGTGCCGCAGGTAGTCAATGCCGACTTCTGGTTGGGCAAGACCTACGCAGCCGGCAAGCTGATGCCGAAGAACATGGACAAGGCTGCCTGGTATCAGGGGCGCAGTCTGGAGTTGCTACAGACGCTATACGCGGAACGGGTGGGGGCGGCGGCCTATGATCTGGGCATTGCCTATCTCCACGGCGACGGTGTGGATAAGGGTCGCACGCGGGCAGAAGCGTATTTTCGTCAGGCCCTGGCCTGGCATTATCCAGCAGCGGCGTACGCGCTCACGCATCTGGAGGAGAAGCACTCATGAAACGACGTGAGTTTTTGCAGAGTCTGGGGGTAGGGGCGAGCCTTACCGCGTTCTTGGGCAGTACCGTCGCCCGGGCGGCCTTGTTGCCGGCCAACCATCGCAGCGGCAGCATCGAGGATGTCGAACATATCGTCGTGTTCATGCAGGAAAATCGCTCCTTTGACCACTATTTTGGTCATCTGAGTGGCGTGCGCGGCTACAACGATCGTTTTCCTCTGACCCTGCCCGGTGGTCAGCCGGTCTGGTTTCAGGGGCGGATGACGGATCCTAGTCGTCCCGTCCTGCCCTTCCATTTGAACACCCAGAAGACCTCGGCGCAGTTCATTCAGGACCTCGATCATAGCTGGGCATCGCAGCATGGCGCGGTGGCCGGCGGGCTGATGAATGCCTGGCCCCTGAACAAGACCGACATGACCATGGGCTATTTTCTGCGTCAGGACGTTCCCTTCCATTATGCCCTGGCCGACGCTTTTACGCTTTGTGACCACTATTTTGCGTCCATCAATGGTCCCACCTGCCCCAATCGCTGCATGCTCTTCACCGGCTCCATCGACCCAGAGGGGAAAAACGGCGGTCCCTATATCGATGACGACACGCATCTCTGGACCAAGGGGGTCAAGCCCTTTACCTGGCCGACCTATGCCGAGCGTCTGGAGGAGGCGGGCATTACCTGGCGGGTGTATCAGGAGGGACTGCACGAGGTTGATCACAACCCCATGACGGGCAACTTTGGTGAAAACGCGCTGCTCTACTTCCAGCCCTTCGCCGATGCCTCCAGTAGTTCACCATTGTACCAGCGGGCGGCATTACCCGGTGGCGTGGCGGCCCTGCGCGAGGATGTGCTGCAGGACCGTCTGCCCCAGGTCTCCTGGATCACCGTTCCCGCCGGGTATTCGGAACATCCGTCCTATCCGCCGGCCTATGGGGCCATCTACATTGCCCGGGTGCTCGATGCGCTGACCAGCAACCCCAAGGTTTGGGGCAAGACGGTACTGCTGCTGGACTACGATGAAAACGACGGCTTCTTTGACCATGTGCCGCCGCCCCAGCCACCTACTCCCGTGCGCCCGGGCAAATCCACGATCAGTACCGAGGGCATGGTGCACGATCGCATCAACCCCGACTGGCCGGTCTTGTATACCCCCGATCAGCTTCCCTACGGTCTCGGGCCGCGGACACCAATGATGGCGATTTCCCCGTGGAGCAAGGGCGGTTATGTCTGCTCTGAGGTCTTCGATCACACTTCGGTGCTTCGCTTCATCGAGAAGCGCTTTGGCGTGAGCGAGCCCAACATTGCCCCCTGGCGGCTGGCGGTCTGCGGGGATCTAACTTCTGCCTTTGATTTCTCCCGCCCCGATGACCGCTTTGTGTCTTTGCCCAGCACCCGGAACTATGTGGCAACGGTACACCACGAATCGACACTGCCGGCGCCGGTGGTGCCGGAGGAACAGCCGATCGCCATCGCGCCGCAGGAGGCAGGACTGCGCCGTCGCCGGCCTCTGGCCTACGACACTCGTCTGCGCCTGGAGGCCACGGCGACTGGGGTACGGCTTCACTTTCATAATCCCGCCCCCTTGGGTGTTGCCTGCACCGCGTACTGGGATGGTAGCAGCCATCTGCCACACCACTACAGTATCGGCGCCGGGGATCGCCTGGAAGACGATATGTCTCTACCCAAGGGCCAGGAGCTCTCGCTGACGGTGGTTGGCCCCGACGGCTATCTGCGGCGAATTGCCGGAGAGGGATCTTCCACCCTCGAAGTGGATGCCTGGCCGGAGAAAAGCGGTGACCTCTATCTGCGTCTGCACAACAGGGGTGGAGAAGGGCAGAGGGTGATGGTTGCCGACCAGGCCTATGGTCTGGGCACGCGCGAGATCCGTCTGGCGCCCGGAGAAACCCACGAGATTTCCTGGCCGCTGGCGCAAAGCCATCATTGGTATGACCTGGAAATTCGTGCAACCCGGCATCGCTGGCGATTGGCGGGACATGTCGAGACGGGCGAGGAAAGCTGGTCCGATCCGGCAAATCTGAAGCCTGTCTTGGTATAGCGGGTACCGCCAAATTCTTTGCTTTGCCGGCCGTGTCTTGGGAAATTTGACTCGGGCGCTGCAACCGCTATGATATCCCTGCGTTCGTTTACCACCTATTTTTCTGTACGACGGGCTCCCCACAATAGCCCTGTCGGATGTTTGGAGGATGTTGCAGTCTTGATCAAGCCGCACAAGCGGTATAGGCTCAGTGAACATCAACAATGTGCAAGTCTCGTATCCCTGATCTCAAGGCATAATTCCTGATCTGTATTCCGTGCAGAGGAGCTCTCTCCCAATGAGTGACGTTATTTCCCATGTATCTGATGAAACCTTCGACGCCGAAGTCCTGCAGTCTGACAAACCTGTGCTGGTCGATTTTTGGGCGGAATGGTGTGGCCCGTGCAAGATGATCGCTCCGGTTCTTGAGGACGTTGCCGGTGAGTACTCCGATCGCATGAAGGTCGTCAAATTCAACATCGATGAAAATCCCGCTACGCCACCGAAATATGGCATCCGCGGTATTCCCACCCTGCTCCTGTTCAAGGCCGGAAAACTCGAGGCCAGCAAGGTAGGGGCACTTAGCAAAGCGCAGCTCACCGCTTTTCTGGATAGCCAGCTTTGAATGCTCCAAGACCCCGCCGCAAGCCGCAACGTTCCCCCAAATCTTTCCCTAACGAAGACCTTCTCCTGGAAGAGGAGGAGTCCTTCACTCCAGTTCCCGGGGCTCCTTCGGTCAACCTCAGCGAACTGAAAAGAAAATCGGCCACGGAGCTGGCGCTCCTGTGCCAGGACCTGGGAATCGATGGGGCGGCCAGGCAGAAGAAACAAGAACTGATCTTCAATATCCTCAAGGCCCATGCACGCAATGGCGATGCCATTTATGGCGATGGGGTGCTGGAAATCCTGCAGGATGGTTTCGGCTTTTTGCGGGCGGCATCGGGCTCGTATATGGCGGGGCCGGACGACATCTATGTCTCGCCCTCGCAGATCCGTCGCTTCAACCTGCAGACGGGGGATACCGTTTCCGGGCAGATTCGCCCGCCCAAGGAGGGAGAACGCTACTTTGCCTTGCTCAAGGTGGAGAGCATCAACTTCGAGGGGCCGGAGGCAACCCGCAACAAGGTCAATTTTGATGATCTGACGCCATTGTTTCCGGAAGAGGCCCTGCGCCTGGAGTCGGATCATATGGTCTATGGTGAGCCTTCGGCGCGCATCATCGATCTGATCTCCCCGATCGGCAAGGGACAGCGTGGCCTCATCGTGGCCCCGCCCAAAACCGGCAAAACGGTATTGTTGCAGCAGATCGCCCATGCCATCACCGGTAATCATCCGGAATGCTATCTGATCGTTCTGTTGATTGACGAGCGCCCGGAGGAAGTGACGGAGATGCAGCGTTCGGTGAAGGGTGAGGTGGTGTCCTCGACCTTCGATGAGCCCGCTACCCGCCATGTGCAGGTCGCCGAAATCGTCCTGGAAAAGGCCAAGCGTCTGGTGGAACACAAGCATGACGTGGTGATTCTGCTCGATTCCATTACCCGTTTGGCGCGCGCCTACAATACCGTCGTGCCCTCTTCGGGTAAGGTGCTCACTGGTGGCGTCGATGCCAACGCCCTGCAAAAGCCGAAGCGCTTTTTTGGTGCGGCGCGCAATATCGAGGAGGGCGGCAGCCTGACCATCATCGCTACCTCGTTGGTGGAAACCGGTTCCAAGATGGACGAAGTGATCTTCGAGGAGTTCAAGGGCACCGGCAATATGGAAGTGCACTTGGATCGCCGCCTTGCCGAGAAGCGCGTCTACCCGGCCATCAATCTGAACAAGTCCGGTACCCGTCGCGAAGAACTGCTCATTCCGCAGGAGCTTCTCAACAAGATCTGGGTACTGCGCAAGCTGCTGGCGCCCATGGATCCCATGGAGTCGATGGAATTTCTGTTGGACAAGGTGCGAGCGACCAAGACCAATGCGGAATTCTTCGATTCCATGAATCGCTGAGCCGCCCTGGACCTGCGGCGCGTCTCTCTTTATAATCCGCCACTTTCTGAAAACCCAGAGTGTTAGCCATGAATCTCGAAATTCAGCCGAAATATGAAGAAGTGACTGTAACCTGCAGTTGCGGAAACAGCTTCAAGACCCGTTCCACGGCAGGGCGTGATCTGCATGTTGATCTGTGCTCCGAATGCCACCCGTTTTACACCGGCAAACAGCGTGCGGTTTCTGCCGCTGGGCAGGTGGAGAAGTTCCGCAAGCGTTACGGTAAGTAAGCTCTCTCCATGGCCAGCGAGAGCCTGCGCGATCGCGCCCTGGCGTACCACGCTGCTGCGCCGGCGGGGAAGGTGACGGTCGTTCCGTCCAAGCCCTGCGCGACTCAGGCAGATCTGACGCTGGCCTACACCCCTGGGGTTGCCGAACCGGTGCGCGAGATTGCTGGCGACCCGGAAAAGGCCTACGACTACACCGCCAAGGGGAACCTCGTCGCGGTCATCAGCAATGGTACCGCGGTACTTGGCCTGGGGAAGGTCGGAGCGCTCGCCGGCAAGCCAGTAATGGAGGGCAAGGCGGTCCTCTTCAAACGCTTTGCCGACATCGATGCCTTTGATATCGAGGTAGAGGCGCGCGATGCCGAGCATCTGATCGATGTGATCGCCGCTATCGCTCCCGGCTTCGGTGGCATCAATCTGGAGGACATCGCCGCGCCCGATTGTTTCCGGGTCGAGCGCGCCCTGCAGGAGCGCCTCGATATTCCCGTCTTTCACGACGATCAGCATGGTACGGCGGTCATTGTTGCGGCGGCCCTGCGCAATGCCCTGGAGTTGCAGGAGAAAGATCTCGGCAAGGCGAAGATTGCCATCGTCGGCGCCGGCGCGGCGGGCCTGGCCATTGCCGGCATCCTGAAAAAACTGGGTGCCCAGCACTGCTATCTCAGTGACGTCCACGGGGTTTTGCACCAGGGGCGGCAGGATTTGAGTGAGTGGCACCGACCCCACGCTATGGCACCTGACGGCTGGACGCTGGCCGATATGATCGCCGATGCCGATGTGCTCATCGGCGTTTCCGTAAAGGGTGCCATCCCTTTGGAGTTGCTTGCCAGCCTCGCCCCGCGCCCGGTGCTCTTCGCCCTGGCGAATCCCGATCCCGAGGTCGATCCTTGGCGGGCGCGGGAGCTGCGTCCGGATGCCATCATCGCTACGGGGCGCTCCGACCTGCCCAACCAGGTCAATAACGCTCTGGGTTTCCCTTTCCTCTTCCGGGGGGCCTTGGACGTGCGTGCCCGGGCCATCAATGCCGAGATGCTCGCCGCTGCGGTAGAGGCCCTGGCCTCCCTGGCGCGCAGCGAGGTGCCGGAAGAGCTGTATGCGGCCTATGATCTTGCGCCCGGTAGCTTGCAGTTCGGGCCAGAGTACATCATTCCCAAACCGCTGGATCCGCGCTTGCGCAGTGTTGTCGCCACTGCGGTGGCGCAGGCAGCGCGGGATAGCGGCGTCGCCCGCAGGTAACCCCATGCGCCTCGCGGATCTTGCGGTTCGCGATCTGCTGCGTATCGCATCTGTTGGTTTTTTACTGGCGGTCTTTGCCTTCCTGGTGTGGCGGGTTATGGCACCTTTCTTTGGTGTTCTCGCCTGGACCTCAATCATCGTCTATGTCACCTGGCCGCTACGGCGCTGGCTTTGCCGACGTCTGCCGCCCTGGCCGACGGCTGTCCTGATGACGCTCTTTTTCTCCTTGGTATTTCTGCTGCCTTTTCTCTTTCTGAGTTTTCATCTCTTCCATGAACTGCAAGCCTTGCTGCAGAGCTGGAGCACGGCCGACGCTGACTGGCATCCGCTGGCAGAAATCCAAAAAAACCCATGGCTTGCCAAGATCTGGAATAGCGTTCCTCTCGCGTGGCGGGCCAACCTCCACGCCGGCGCGCTTAGCCCGGACCTGAATGCCTGGGCAGCGCGGGTAGGAATCTTTGCGGGAGGGCTGGGGAAGGCGTTGGGCAGCCTGGGGATGATCTGGATCAGTGGTCTGGTCTTCTACCGGCATGGCGAAACCTTTCTGCGACAGGGACAGGAGGTATTCGCGAGCCTCCTCGGGCCACAGTTCCCACAATATCTGGCGACCGTCGGCAATACCCTGCGTGCGGTGGTATACGGCATCTTCGCCACGGCCATCGCCCAGGGTCTGTTGGCGGGGCTGGGGTACTGGGTGAGTGGCATGCCGGCGCCGGTGTTGTTGACCTTTCTTACCATGATTTTTTCGCTGATCCCCTTTGGCACTCCCTTGGTTTGGGGGGCGGCGAGCATTTGGCTGCTCTGGCAGGGCCACTACTACGCTGGTGTCGGGCTCTTTCTGTGGGGTGCCCTGGTGGTCAGCTGGGTAGACAATCTGATCCGCCCCTGGGTGATCTCTGCCGCTGTGCATCTGCCCTTTCTGCTGGTGATGTTCGGGGTACTGGGTGGGATCATTGCCTTTGGCTTCTTGGGGATTTTTCTCGGACCGGTCTTGCTCGCCGTGGCGCTGAATCTCTGGCAGCGCTATGTGCGGAGCTTGCAGACTGTCGCTTCCGACTCCTGAGCTTGGACTTCCTTTACCGGATCTGCCTGCCTTGGTCTTTTGTGCCCAGGGTTCTATACTGACCCCATCAACACAGCAAGGCCCTCCGGGGCCCTATTTTCGAGGTGACCGATGCGTTCCGATACAATCAAAAAGGGCTTTGAACGAGCCCCTCACCGCGCTTTGCTCAAGGCCTGTGGCGTTACCGATGCCGACATGAACAAACCCTTCATCGGTGTTGCCAATTCCTATATCGACATCATTCCGGGGCATGTGCATCTGCAGGAATTTGGCAAGATCGTCAAGGAGGCAATTCGCGCTGCTGGCGGAATCCCTTTTGAATTCAATACGATTGGCGTGGATGACGGGATCATCATGGGGCACGATGGCATGCGGTATTCGTTGCCGAGCCGGGAACTGATTGCCGACTCTATCGAAACGGTGGTGCAGGCGCATCACCTCGATGGCCTGGTCTGCATCCCCAACTGCGATAAGATCGTTCCGGGCATGATCATGGGTGCGCTGCGCTGCGATATTCCCACGGTCTTCGTCTCCGGCGGTCCCATGGAGGCCGGCAAACTGGATGACGGCACGCCCATCGATCTGGTGACGGCGTTTGAGGCGGTCGGGCAATTTAAGCGTGGACAGATTACCGAACTGCGTTTGAAAGAGATCGAAGACAAGGCCTGCCCCACCTGTGGTTCCTGCTCGGGAATGTTTACCGCCAACAGCATGAACTGTCTGATGGAGGTTTTGGGCATCGCCTTGCCCGGTAACGGCACCGTTCTGGCGACGGCCAGTGAGCGGCGCGATCTGGTGCGGGAGGCGGCGGCGCGGGTCATGGCCCTGGTAAGCGCCGGGGGGCCGACCATGCGCCAGCTGGTCGACTTCGAGGCCATCGACAACGCCTTCATTCTGGACATGGCGATGGGTGGCTCCACCAACACGGTGCTGCATACCCTGGCTATCGCTCGGGAGTCGGGAATTGATTATCCTTTGGCGCGCGTCAACGAGCTGGCGCAGAAGGTGGCCTATCTGGCCAAGGTATCGCCGGCGCTCTCTACCGTGCATATCGAAGACATTGGCCGCGCTGGTGGCATTCCGGCCATTCTGCATGAAGTGCATAAGCGTAACGGCGATGTTCTGCACCTCGATAAGCCCACGGTCAGCGGCAAGAGCCTGCGCGAGATTGTCGAAAGCGCGCAGGTGCGCGACAGCAAGATCATTCATCTGGCAACGGAGCCAATCTCGCCCACCGGTGGTCTGCGGGCGGTCTTTGGCAACCTGGCGCCGCAAGGGGGCATCGTCAAGATTGGCGCGGTAATACCCGCCATGCGCAAGTTTTCCGGGCCGGCAAAGATCTTCGAGAGCATGGAAACCGCGGCAGAGGGCATCCTGGCGGGCGAGGTGCAGCCGGGGCAAGTGGTGGTGATTCGCTACGAAGGGCCAAAAGGTGGCCCCGGTATGCCGGAAATGCTCACGCCTACCGCCAATATCATGGGCATGGGCCTGGGCGAGAGCGTTGCGCTCATTACCGATGGCCGTTTCAGCGGCGCTACGCGGGGGGCCTGCATTGGTCACATCTCGCCGGAGGCGGCCGAGGGCGGCCCCATTGCTTTGCTGCGCGATGGTGACATCATCGAGCTCGATCTGGATGCCGGTAGCTTGCAGGTGCAGCTCAGTGATGCCGAACTGGCAAAGCGGCGCGAAAGCTGGGTGCCCGTCGAAAAGCCGCTCAAGTCGCCGTGGTTGCGCCGCTACCGCAAGCTGGTGACCAACGCCGCCATGGGCGCGATTCTGGAATCCTGAGTTGACGGATTCTTCCCTGCGGATCGGCGTCTATGTCGATGCCGAGAACGTACGGTATAACGGTGGCTATGCCATGCGCTACGACGTCCTGCGCCGCTTTGCCGCGCGTGGGGATGGCCGCATGGCGGGACAGCTCATTCGCCTCAACACCTACATGGCCGTCGATGGGCAGCGTACTCGCGTAGACAGCGAATACCGTGACCGCATTCGCGCCTATCAGCAGGCCGTGCGCGATCTGGGCTGGAAGATCATCGAGAAGCCGGTGCGCTGGTTTACCGATGACGAGGGCAATGCGATAGCCAAGGCAAATGCCGATCTCGATCTCGCCGTTGATGTCATGCTGCAGTCGGAACGTTTGGACCAGGTGCTACTGGTGACCGGTGATGGCGATTTTTTGCAGGTCGTACGGGCACTGCAGAATCGCGGTTGTCGGGTAGAAGTGCTGGGCTTTCGCAATGTTTCCCTGCACTTGCAACACGAGGCCGATGCCTTTTATTCCGGTTATCTCATTCCCGGACTGCTGCCCGTGCGGGGGGATGGCAAAGTATCCTGGGGGGAGTTTGGTTCGCGGGTACGCGGTATTTGCAGCCGCTGGGAGGTGGACCGTGGCTTTGGTTTCATCCGTTTCCAGCGCGAACTGAGCAGCCAACTTTGGGTGACCGATACCCGCCAGGGAGACTCTCCCTACGGCTCGGCGTTTGTGCACATCTCCGATCTACCGCGCGAGCTGGATGTAGGCGATCTCCCCAGTCGCGACATCGTCCTCGAATTTGATCTGGAGCCCAGCGAAATGGAACGCGGGGGGTTTGTCGCCAAGCGCTGTACCGTCGTCTACCGTTATGACGGAAAATATGCCGCTACGCCGCGCGTCGATCATCGGGAACTGGAGTTGTTGCCGGTTGCGAGAAACCACGTGTCAGCAGAGAAAAGCGAGGACGCGGCCAGTATCGTGGAGCCATCGACCGCAGACTAGCCCAGTTGCCGCACTTATTCCTCGCGTAGACGGCGCAAAAAGATCCCGCTGCGCCGCTGCAGGTTGTAAAGTGCCTGTTTCGGCATGGGTAATTCCTTGAGATTGCCGCGGCGAAAGGCACGCTCCAGAAACCAGTGACTGCTTTGGGTGCTGAGTACGAAGACCTCGTTCAGACCGAGCCTGCGGGCAGTCGCGATGCCATAGTCCAAGAGCTGCTCGCCGCGGCCCTCCTCGCGGTACTGCTCATCCACGGCCAGACAGGCGATCTCGGCCATGCCGTATTCCGGGTAGGGGTAGAGTGCTACGCAGCCGATCACCTTGCCGTCGCGTTCCATCACCGTAAACTGTTCCACCTCGCGCTCCAGGCGCTCGCGTCCACGGCGCACCAGCACGCCGCTTTCCTCCAGCGGGCGAATCAGGGACATGATGCCGGGGATATCATTGCGTGTTGCCGGACGCAGGTGTTCGAAGGGATCGCCGGAAATCATCGTCCCCAAGCCATCTCGGGTGAACAGCTCGCGCAGCAGGGCTCCATCCTCTTTGCGCGGGATGACGTGTACCCGTTCCACGCTGGCGCGGCAGACCTTCTCCGCACTCAACAGGTGCTCGCGGATGGCCTCGGGCAGTTCACTCTGCAGCAGGGCAGGGATCTCCGACAGGACGATCTGCCGTAGCAGTTCGCCCCGGTTATCGGGCACGCCCGGAAAGTCGGCGTAGAAGATCAGTTTGGCCGCCTTCAGGGCGATTGCTGTCGCCACGGCGATATCTTCTGCGCGGATATTGAAGAGGGTTCCGGTCGGTGAAACCCCAATGGGGGAGAGCAGCACCACTTCATCGGCGGCGAGATGACGATGGATGGCCTCGACGGCAACGCGCCGCACCTCTCCCGTATACTGGTAGTCGACCCCTTCCAAGATACCGATGGGCTGGGCAATGATGAAATTGCCGCTACTCACCTGCAATCCGGCGTGGGCCATGGGCGAATCCAGACGCCCTTCCGAGAGCATGGCTTCCACCTGCAGACGGGCACCGCCGACCGCCGGAATCAGGCGCTCCATGACCTCCTCGGTGGTGATGCGACGGCCATTCACCCGCTGCGAACGGAGATCGTCGCGCTCCAGGGCGGCGTCAATCTGCGGCCCGGCGCCATGGACCAGCACGATGTTGATTCCCAAGCTGTTGAGCAGGGCAATGTCTTGAGCAATATTCCAGAAGTGGCCGTCAGCGATGACATCGCCACCAAAATTGAGGACGAAGGTCTGCCCGCGAAAGCGATGGATATACGGCGACGATTCGCGAAAATGGCGAACGAAACTGCTTTTGATCATCGCCGCAGCGTTAGGAGTGCAGCGAAATCGTACGTCGTTGCGGTCGCTTCTGGGCGCGTGCCTGGGCTTCTTCGGGCGTCAGAGTTTGCAGGGCAAAGGCATGGATGCTCTCACCAATGCCATCAACGGCGGCATAGACCAAGCGATGCCGGGCGAGGGGACTCAGGCCGGTGAACTTGTCACTCACGATGCGCAGCTCGTAATGACCACCGTCACTGGTGGCTCCGGCATGTCCGGCATGGGCCTCGCTGCGGTCACGGATTTCCAGCTCCTGCGGCTGCAGGGCGCTGCGCACGGCATTTTCGATCGCTTCCTTGTTCATTAAAACACCGCCTTGTAGGGACGCACACTGACATCGGCATAGACGCCATGACTGAGATAGGGCTCGGCAGCAGCCCAATGTTGGGCGTCGCTCAGGGAATCGAAACGGGCGATGATCAGACTGCCGGTGAAACCAGCCTCGCCGGGCTCCTCGCTGTCGATGGCCGGGAAAGGACCCGCACTCAGCAGGCGTTCCTCGGATTGCAGCTGGTGCAGGCGGGCAAGATGTTCGGCGCGCACTTGTTTGCGCAATTCCAGAGAATTGGGGTTGTCGATGCCGATGATGCAGTAATACATACCTGTTCTCCCGAAAATAATGTCCCAGTCTAGCACAGGCCGGCTTACTGCGAATCCTTGCCGTGCAGGGCGTCGGGGGGGAGGGCGCGGCTGATGAGGATCGCCTGATAGATCACGAAGAGCACGGTAAGTATCAGTAGGCCAAAGAGCTTGAAATCCACCCAGATGGCCGTCGGAAAGGTGTAGGCAATGAGCAGGTTGAGGGCAGCCAGGACGATGAAAAAAATGATCCAGTAGCGGTTCAGTCGACGCCAGAAGTGATTGGGCAGGGCGACCGGCAGCTGTGCCCCCATGAGACGCTGCAGCAGGGGTGTCTCGCGCCAGTGCGTCCAGAGCAGGGCGACGGCGAAGAGAAAATACAGAATGCTGGGCTTCCACTTGATGAAAGTGTCATTATGAAAATAGATCGTCAGGCCACCAAAGATCAGAATCAGCAGGGTCGAGATCCAGGTCATGCTCTCCACCCGACCCTGGCGTCGCCATTGCCAAAGCATGAGCAATACCGAGGCAACGATGAGAACCTTCGTGGCAAAGTAGATGCCGTGGATCTTGTAGGCGACGAAGAACAGGATCACCGGCAGAAAATCGATCAACAGTTTCATGAACAGACCAAAACGGGTAGGGTGAAGGGTGCCAGTGTAACGATCTGTGGGAGAGTTTGCCTAGTGGAACAAGAAGAATGGTTGCTGCCGTTGCTGCGGGCCCTCGGGCAGCAGCAGAAGATGGAATTGCCCGACTTTGGGCGGCACCTGGCCGCGCGCTGGCGTCGTCAACGCCTTGGCGGCCATCTGGAGGGGCTGGCGCGGCTGGACCTGCCGCGCCTCGATAGCCTCTTGGGGATCGAGGACATCAAAAAGACCTTAGAGACCAACACCCGCCAGTTTGTTGCCGGCTTGCCAGCCAATGACGCTCTGCTTTGGGGTGGGCGCGGCACTGGCAAATCCTCGTTGGTCAAGGCGCTGCTACATGCCTACGCGGACGAGGGGCTGCGTCTGGTGGAGATCGACAGTCAGGCCATTCTGGATCTGCCGGAGATCCTGGCCGCCATTGCCGAGGCGGATGCGGAAGAAAAATATCGCTTTCTGCTCTTTTGTGATGATCTTTCCTTCGGCTCCGACGATCCCGCCTATCGCTCCCTGAAATCGCTGCTGGATGGCGGAGTGGAGGCACGCCCGAGTAATGTCTTGCTCTATGCCACGAGCAACCGTCGTCATCTTCTACCGCGCCATTTTTCCGACAACGAGGAATATCATCGCCACGGCGAAGAGATCATCGCTGGCGAGACGGCGGAAGAGAAGATCAGCCTGTCGGAACGCTTTGGCCTCTGGCTCGGCTTCTATCCCTTTGATCAAAAACAATACCTCGCCATTGTGCGCCAGCATTTGCAGTTGCTGAACAATGACGACAGCGAAAACGAGTGGCGGGAAGAGGCCCTGCGCTGGGCCTTGCAACGGGGCTCGCGCAGCGGCCGGGTGGCGCAGCATTTCGCCCGCCATTGGGTAGGCAGCCGGGGTCTGCAAGACCCGGCCTGAGATCTACGCAGCGGGCAGTTCTTTCTGGATCTGTTGCAGCAGCAACGCGTGAATGCGTAGATTGCCGCCGACGATATTTCCCGATTCGAAAAAGTTCTGCTCGCCGTGAAAATCAGTGGCCAGTCCACCAGCTTCCTGAATCAACAGGATACCAGCGGCAATGTCCCAGGGTTTCAGGTGGAACTCCCAGAAGCCATCGTAACGACCTGCAGCCACATAGGCGAGGTCGAGGGCGGCCGAACCGGCGCGGCGCAGTCCGGCAGTCCTCTGCATCAGGTTTTTGAAGATGGAAAGATATTGGTCGAGATAACTGAAATCCCGGAACGGGAAGCCCGTGGCAATCAGACTGTCATCGAGGTCCTTGCGCTGGCTGACGCGCAGGCGTCGATCGTTGAGGTGCGCACCACCGCCACGGCTGGCGGTAAAGAGCTCATTGCGCAGCGGGTCATAGACGACGGCATGCTCCATCCGGCCATGACGGCGCACGCCAATCGAGACGGCGAGACTCGGCACGGCATGTATGAAATTGGTGGTGCCGTCGAGGGGATCGATGACCCACTCGTACTCCGCGGCCTCGACGCGCGTGCCCTCTTCGGCAAGGATGCCATGCTCGGGGTAGGCCCGTTGAATGATCTCGACAATGGCCGCCTCGGCCCGTTGGTCGATTTCCGTCACAAAATCGTGCGGACCTTTGCTGGCGACCCGCACTTCGTTGACGCGGTCGATACTGCGGCTGATGATGTCGCCGGCCTTGCGGGCGGCGCGGATCGCGGTTACAAGAATGGGATGTTGCATGACAACCTTGGCTCGGAATTCAAAACATGAACGAGTATAGAGAAAAGCGGGGCACCCTGCACGGTGCGGCGGTGCTGCCGCAGATCCGCGTGGTGTTGGTAGAGCCCAGCCATCCGGGGAACATTGGCGCGACGGCGCGGGCAATGAAGGTCATGGGTCTTACCCAACTGGCGCTGGTACGGCCGCGCCAGTTTCCTCACCCCGACGCCACGGCTCTGGCCTCGGGCGCCGAGGATCTTCTCGTGGACGCGCAGGTGCATGCAGATCTGCAGGATGCCATTGGCGACTGCCAGCGCGTATATGGCACCACGGCGCGCGATCGTCACATTCAGTGGCCACAGCTGGACGCCCGGCAAGCGGCGTTGGCGATGGTGACGCAAGCGGCGCAGGCGCCGGTGGCGCTGCTCTTTGGCCGGGAGAGCAGTGGTCTGAGCAATGCCGAGCTGGACCTCTGTCAGACCCTGATCCAAATTCCTACGGGCGATCTCTACCATTCGCTCAATCTGGCGCAGGCCGTGCAGATCATCGCCTATGAACTGCAGATGGCGAGCAGATCTCCCACCCCAGTGGTGGACGGGTTGCCCGAGCTGGAGGCCAGTGTCGCCGATCGCGAAGGATTTTATGGCCAGCTGCAAACGGTGTTGCTGGCCTCTGGGTTTTTGCAAGCGCCCCGGGAAGAACACATGATGCGCCGCCTGCGCCGTCTCTTTGATCGTGCTCATCCAAGCCGTAATGAAGTCGACATCCTGCGCGGTATCCTCACGGAAATCTCGCGCTGGGCGACGCGCACCGCACCTGAGGAAGATTGATGTCTCTACGTGATGATCTCGATTCCATTTTTGCGCGCGACCCAGCGGCGCGTAATCGCTTTGAATTGCTCCTCACCTACCCAGGGGTGCATGCGCTGCTGCTCTATCGCGTGTCGCACTGGGCCTGGGGGCATCACTGGCGCCTCCTTGCGCGGATTCTTTCGGGTATCGCCCGCTGGGCGACCGGCATCGAGATTCACCCGGGCGCGCAGATCGGTGCCCGCTTCTTCATCGACCATGGCATGGGGGTGGTCATTGGTGAGACCGCAGAGATCGGTGACGACTGTACGCTCTACCACGGCGTTACCCTGGGCGGTACCTCCTGGCAGCCGGGCAAGCGCCATCCCACCTTGGGTAGCGGTGTCATTGTCGGTGCCGGTGCCAAGGTGCTCGGGCCCATTCGGGTCGGTGACAATGCCCGCATCGGTTCCAATGCCGTGGTGGTGAAAGACGTGCCCGAGGGCGCGACGGTAGTCGGCATCCCGGGTCGTGTGGTGAACAAGAGTGATGCCGGTGACCGCCACTTCGAGGCCTACGGTCTGACCGGGCAGATGCCCGATCCCGTTGCGCGGGCGGTAGAGTGCATGCTCGAACACATGCACCATCAGGACAAAGAACTGGCCGAGCTGCGCGCCCAGCTGGCCGAGCTGCGGCCCCAGGCAGACGACATCCAGATCGAGAAAAGTCCGGAGTGTTCCTTGGAAACGCAGGGTGAGGGAACCCCTGCGCAGAATAGTTGACTAATTCAGTAGGGATAGTAGGATACGTACCCAACCAGGAGGTTTACAGAGATGAAACTGACGACCAAAGGTCGCTACGCGGTAACTGCCATGCTCGACCTTGCATTGCATGCCGAGGACGAGGTGGTGACGGTGGCCGACATTTCCCGGCGTCAGCAGATCTCTGTGGCCTATCTGGAGCAGCTTTTTGGGCGCTTGCGCAAGCAGGGGTTGGTGGAGAGTGTGCGTGGTCCGGGCGGTGGCTATCGCCTTGGCGCAGCAGGTACGAATGTACCGGTGGATGAGATCATCCGCGCGGTAAATGAGTCCATCAACACTACCCAGTGCGGCGGTGATCCGGTGCAGTGCTGCAAGGGTGAGGGTCAGCAGTGTTTGACGCACGATCTCTGGGAAGCGCTGGGAGAAGAAATCAGCCGTTTCCTGAGTGGCATCACCCTTGCGCAACTGGTTCGCGAACAACGACAAAAGTTGCAGCAGCAAGGTTCTTTGCCGATACGAATGACGGAGCGCGGACGTCCGCAACGTCCGGCCCATGGGTAAGCGAGGTGAATATGAGTGCAGTGCAGGCAGACTTGGTACAAAGCCCGGCAGTACGGGAACGGCCGATTTATCTGGACTACCAGGCAACGACGCCGGTCGACCCTCTGGTCGTCGAGGCGATGTTGCCGTACCTGACGCAGAACTTCGGTAACCCCGCAAGCCGTTCGCACAGTTATGGCTGGTCTGCCGAAGAGGCGGTTGAGAAGGCGCGTGCGCAAGTGGCAAATGCGATTCATGCCGATCCCAAGGAGATCGTCTGGACCTCCGGGGCGACCGAGGCCAGCAACCTCGCCATCAAGGGCGCCGCGCATTTCTACTCTGGCAAAGGGAAGCACATCCTGACGTTGCGCACGGAGCACAAGGCAACCCTCGACACCTGTCGGCAACTGGAGCGGGAAGGGTTCGAGGTCACCTATCTCGACGTGCAGGAAAATGGTCTGGTCGATCTCGAAGCCTTCCGCGCGGCTCTGCGGCCGGATACGGTGCTCGCTTCGATCCTCTTCGTGAACAATGAAATCGGTGTGATCCAGCCAATGGAAGAGATTGGCAAGATCCTGCGCGAGCACAAGATCGTCTTTCATGTCGACGCGGTGCAGGCCCTTGGTAAGGTCCCGGTCGATGTCGACGCCATCCAGGCAGATCTGATGAGTCTGTCTGCCCATAAGATCTACGGGCCCAAGGGCATCGGTGCCCTCTACGTGCGGCGCAAGCCGCGGGTGCGGATCGAGGCGCAGATTCACGGCGGTGGACATGAGCGTGGCATGCGTTCCGGTACCTTGCCGACGCATCAGATTGTTGGCATGGGTGCTGCCGCGGAACTCGCCGTACGCAGCATGGAAAGTGATAGCCGACGCATTCGCCAGCTCCGCGATCGCTTGCTGGAGGGCATCATGAGTCGGGTGGACGAAGTCTACATCAATGGTGATATGGAACATCGCGTGCCGCATAACCTGAACTTGAGTTTCGCCTTCGTCGAGGGGGAATCGTTGATCATGGCACTCAAGGGCATCGCAGTGTCCAGCGGGTCGGCCTGTACCTCGGCCAGTCTGGAACCCTCCTACGTGCTGCGTGCATTGGGCAAGTCCGACGAGCTGGCGCACAGTTCCATCCGCTTCGGTATCGGCCGCTATACCACCGAAGAAGAGATTGACGAGACCATCGCCCTGGTGGCTGCGAAGGTCGGCAAATTGCGGGAGCTTTCGCCTTTGTGGGAGATGCATCTGGAAGGCATCGACCTGAATTCCGTGCAGTGGGCGGCACATTGATTCTGAGATAACGGGAGACAAATCATGGCATACAGTGAAAAGGTAATTGATCATTACGAGAACCCCCGGAATGTGGGTGGGTTTGGTAAGGAAGATGCGGGTGTGGGCACCGGCATGGTTGGCGCGCCGGCCTGCGGCGACGTCATGCGCCTGCAGATCAAGGTGAACGAACAGGGCATCATTGAAGACGCCAAGTTCAAGACCTACGGCTGCGGCTCCGCCATCGCCTCCAGTTCTCTGGTCACCGAGTGGGTGAAGGGCAAGACCCTGGATGAAGCGATGACCATCAAGAACAGCCAGATTGCGGAAGAACTGGAATTGCCTCCGGTCAAAATCCACTGTTCTGTGCTGGCCGAAGATGCAATCAAGGCGGCGATCGAGGACTATCGCAAGAAGTCCGGCGCTAGCTCCAGCGAAACTCACTAAGGTAGAGCGATGGCACTGACGATGACGTCTGCCGCAGCGCGGCAGGTGCGCAAGAGCATCGAAAAGCGCGGGAAGGGACAGGGGATTCGCATCGGCGTGAAGACCAGTGGCTGTTCCGGCCTGTCTTATGTCATGGAATTTGTCGATCAGCCGCAGCCGGAAGATATTGTTTGCCAGCAGGATGACGTCAAGGTCTTCGTCGATCCTAAGAGCATGCTGTATCTGGACGGTACCGAGCTGGATTTCACCCGCGAAGGTCTGAACGAGGGGTTCCGCTTCAACAATCCCAACGTGAAGGACACCTGCGGCTGTGGCGAGAGCTTTACCGTCTGACATGACCCGGTGTGCTGTCTGTCAGGCGGAGATGGAGGCGGGCGCGGCCCTTTGCCCGCAGTGTGGGGCGTTGCAGCCGTTTGATCCCTCTCTCTCCCTCTTTGCCATCCTGGGCTTGGCCGAGGGCTTCGTCATCGATCCGGCAGCGTTGCGCTCGGCTGCACTCGAGCGTCTGCGCGCTGTCCATCCCGATCGTTTTGCCCAAGCCGATGGACGCACGCAACGGCAATCGCTGGAGTGGACTACACGCCTCAATGAGGCACAGGCGGTGTTGGGTGATCCGCTACGTCGCGGCGATTACCTCTTTTCCCGTCACTTTGGCCAGTCCGCGTTAGGCGAGGAGATGGGCAGCCTGCGCGACCCAGAAGTCCTGATGCGCCAGATGGAGCGGCGTGAGGCCTTGGAAGAAGCCGCAGCCGTGCGGGATCAGGCAGCTCTGGAGCGTCTGCGTGCCGAGGCACATGCCGAGGAAAAACAAATCGAGGAGCAGCTTGCTGCGTCCTTCACTGCGCCCGAGGCCGGGCGCATTGCCCCGCTCCTGCAGGAGTGGCAGTATCTGCGCAAATTTCTCGTAGAAATCGATCAATACGAAGAGCGGTGGGATTTCGCCTGAAGCCCACTCGCGCTGAGGAGCTTGCATGGCGTTGTTACAAATAGCCGAACCTGGGCAGTCTACCGCCCCCCACGAACATCGCTTGGCGGTGGGGATCGATCTCGGGACCACCCATTCTTTGGTCGCGACGATTCGCTCTGCCCAACCCGCGGTGTTACGTGATTCTCAGGGGCGCTATCTCCTGCCGTCGGTGGTGCAATATCGTGCCGATGGTACGGTTCGCGTTGGTGAGGAGGCCCGCGCGGAGGCCGCCGCCGACCCCCACAATACCATTGCCTCGGTGAAGCGTCTGATGGGCCGCGGAGCGGAGGAATTGCAGACCCTGGCGGGGGCCTTGCCCTATCAGGTGCTTGCTGGCGAGGGCATGGTCCGCCTGCAAACTGTGCAGGGAGAAAAGACCCCGGTGGAAGTTTCCGCTGAGATTCTGCGCATATTGCGCCAGCGGGCGGAGGAGAGTCTGGGGGGTGAACTGACCGGAGCGGTGATTACCGTCCCCGCCTATTTTGACGATGCCCAGCGCCAGGCCACCAAGGATGCCGCCCGGCTGGCGGGGATCAACGTCTTGCGCCTGTTGGCAGAGCCTACCGCAGCAGCAGTGGCTTATGGCCTCGACAAGGGAGCGGAGGGACTCTTCGCCATTTATGACCTGGGCGGGGGCACCTTTGACCTGTCATTGCTGCGTTTGCAGAAGGGTGTCTTTGAGGTGCTGGCGACGGCTGGTGACGCCGCCCTGGGCGGTGATGACATGGATCGCCTGATTGCCGAACAGATCCTGGCGCATTTCGCCGAACAGGGAGACAGTAGTCCTGCTTGGCAGCGACAGGTGCTGCTCGCCGCGCGCGCCATCAAGGAGCGCCTGAGTAGCCTGGAGGAAGCCAGTGTCGAGCTGGTACTGCCAAGTGGCAAAGCCGTGCAGTGGCATCTGCGGCGCGAGCAACTTGAGAGCTGGATCGAACCGGTTATTCGTCGCAGCTTTGCGCCCTGCCGCCGGGCCCTGCGCGATGCCCATATTCGTCCGGAAGAAATCGACGGAGTTGTGCTGGTTGGAGGTGCCACCCGGGTACCCCTGTTGCGCCGCCTGGTCGCTGAACTGTTCGGACGGGAGCCGCTCTGTGATATCGATCCCGACCAGGTCGTCGCCCTGGGTGCCGCCATCCAGGCCGACGCCCTGGTTGGCAATCAGAGCGACGATCTGCTCCTCATGGATGTGCTGCCCCTGTCCCTGGGGCTGGAAACCATGGGGGGCCTGGTGGAGAAGATCATTCCACGCAACACCCCTATCCCGGTTGCCAAGGCACAGGAGTTCACCACTTTCAAAGACGGGCAGACGGCGATGAGCATCCACGTTCTGCAGGGAGAGCGGGAGAAGGTGGAAGACAATCGCTCTCTTGCCCGTTTCAGTCTGCGCGGTATCCCGCCGATGACCGCCGGGGCGGCGCGGATACGAGTCACCTTTCAGGTGGATGCAGATGGTCTGTTGGCGGTGAGTGCAGAAGAGGCGAGCACCGGCGTACGCGCCGAGGTGCAGGTCAAACCGTCCTATGGTCTGGACGATGCGGCGATTACCCGCATGTTGCGGGAGGCCATCGCCCATGGCAAAGAGGACATCGAGCAACGGCGCCTTGCCGAAGCCCGGGTCGAGGGCGAGCGCGTCCGGGAGGCGCTGGATGCGGCCCTGGCCCAAGACGGCAGTCTGTTGCAGTCTGACGAACGCGCCGGGATCGACGCGGCGCGGGCCGAATTGCTGCATGCTCTGGGCGGTGATTCTGCCACCGCGATCGATCATGCCGCTGAGGCGGTCGAGAAGGCAGCCGAGGTGCTTGTCGAGCGACGCATGAATCAAGCCGTGCGCAAAGCGATGGCGGGCCATTCCATCGACGAGTGGAGCGAGAAATGACGAAAATCCGATTTTTACCCCATGCCGAAATCTGCCCGGAAGGGCGAGAGATCGATGCTACGCCTGGCGAAAGCATCATCGATGCAGCGCTGCGCAATGACCTGCATATCGAGCATGCCTGCGAGATGTCCTGTGCTTGTACAACCTGCCACGTGATTGTGCGTGAGGGCTTTGACAGCCTCGAGCCCGCCGAGGAAAAAGAAGAGGATCTGCTCGATCGCGCCTGGGGGCTGGAACCCTGCTCGCGCCTGAGTTGTCAGGCCAAGGTGGCGGAGACCGATCTGCTGATCGAGATCCCCAAGTACACCATCAACCTGGAAAAGGAGCGTCACTGATGCGTTGGACCGACACGCAAGAAATCGCTATCTCGCTGGACGAAGCGCACCCAGACGCCGATGTGCAACACCTGCGCTTTACCGATCTGCACCGCTGGATCGTGGAACTTACTGATTTTGAAGACGATCCAGAGGCTTCCAACGAGCGCATCCTGGAGGCTATCCAGATGGCCTGGCTGTCCGAGCGCGACTGAGGACGCCTCGTGGCGCGGGTGGTGGTCGCCCTGTCGGGCGGAGTCGATTCCGCCGTGGCCGCTGCTTTATTGCAGGAGGCCGGCCACGATCTGTTGGGCGTGACCATGCGGCTGTGGCCGAAAAGTCGCTGCTGCGACGAGAAAGACATCGAAGACGCCGCCGAGCTCTGTGCTCAGCTCGGCATTCCCTATCAGGTGCTCGATTACCGGGAGCGCTTTCGTAGCGAAATCGTCGATCCCTTCATCGCTGCCTATCAGGAGGGCCGCACACCCAATCCCTGTACCCGCTGTAATCAGGTCCTGAAATTTTCCGCTCTCTGGCAGGAGGCAGACGCGCTCGACGCAGACTACCTGGCAACGGGTCATTATGTGCGTCAAGTTCGCTCTGCGGCGGCGGAAATCTGGCGCGGCGTCGATGAACGCAAAGATCAGTCCTATTTTCTCTATGCGATCGAGCGGGACTTGTTGCCGCGCTTGCTCTTTCCCCTTGGTGCCTTACGCAAAGAGGAAGTGCGCGCCATCGCCAAGGCGCGTGCGCTGCCGGTGGCCGGCAAGCAGGAGTCCCAGGATGTCTGCTTTGTTGCCGGTGACTATCGCAGCTTCTTGCGGGAACAGGGGGTATCCGGGCGCCCAGGGAATATCGTCAATCTGCAGGGCGAGGTACTTGGTACCCACGATGGCGTCATCAACTTTACCGTCGGTCAACGGCGGGGAATCGGTGGTGGCAGTGCGGTGCCTTTGTATGTCCTCGCAGTAAATGCCAAGCGCGATCAGGTGCGCGTGGGACCCGCAGAATACTTGTATCAGGACCAGTTGCGTATCCACGAGTGCAATTGGCTTGCTGAGCTTTCACCTGATCGAGAAGAGCGCGTAACCGTCAAACTGCGTTACGCCGCGCCGCCCGTCGCCGCAACCCTGCGCCTGGGGCAGGGCGGAGAAGCCTCTTTGCTTCTCGACGCCGCGCAGCGCGCGGTTACCCCCGGGCAAGCGGCAGTCTGTTACCAGGACGAGCGCCTGCTGGGTGGGGGCATCATTGCGGAGTTTGGCATTTCTGCCGATTCTGCGTCAGAATGATTGCTTCCACGGGAGCGTTGATATGGCTGAGGAAAGCAACGAGCAGCAAATCTTTCGGGTCCTCGTAGTGGAGGATGAAGAAGGCATCCAGCAGCTCCTTCGCCTGACCCTGCAGAAGCATGGCTTTGCAGTGTCCTGTGCAGGAAGCGTCGAGGCAGCCGAGGACCTTCTCCATGATCCAGTGCCGCATCTGATCATTCTCGACTGGATGCTCCCCGGGGAAAGCGGTATTGCCTGGTGTCGCAATCTCCGGCGGCGGCACAAGCTACAGGGTCTCCCCATCATTTTGCTTACCGCCCGTGGGGAAGAGGGCGATCGTGTGCATGGTCTGGAGTCCGGCGCCGATGACTATCTCGCCAAGCCCTTCTCGCCGCGAGAGCTGGTAGCGCGAGTGCAGGCTCTGTTGCGCCGCAGTTACGGTGGCCTTAGCCCCAATCGGGTACAGATTGGCGAACTCAGTATCGACGTCACGGCACATCGCGTTACCCTGAACGGCCGTCATGTGCCAATGGGGCCCACGGAGTTCCGTATACTGCGCCTCTTTGTCACCAATCCCGACCGGGTGTATAGCCGTGATGCCCTGCTCGATCTCATCTGGGGGCGTCAGACCTATATCGAAGAGCGTACCGTAGACGTGCATATCCGCCGCCTGCGCCGCTGCCTTGAAAAGGTCCACTACGCTCACATCATCGAGACGGTGCGGGGAGAAGGCTATCGCTGCAATCCCCTGCCACAAAGCCCAGAACTCGCCAGCGAAGCGCCATGAACCATCTGCGCGCCTGGGTTCCCGCCCTGCTGCCTCTGGCGATGCTACTGGCGTGGAACTTTCTCGGGGCACCTAGCACTTCTCTTATCTCTTTTTTTTGGGCTTCCGTCATCTTTTATGCCCTCTGGGTGGGCTGGCACCGACAAGAGGCCCTGCGCTTTCGCGTCTGGTTTCGGGAGAAAACGACGCGAATCCCGCCGATGAGCAGCGGCATCTGGGAAGAAACCTTTGCCGAGGGCTATCACTGGCGGCGGCATCAGGAAATCCGCCAGCAGCAGCTCAATCAGCAGATCATGCAACTTCGCGACGCCTTGCAGACCTTACCCGACGCGCTGGTATTGATGGATGAAGAAGGACGCCTGTTGTGGATGAATCCGGCCGCGGTCGAGCTGTTCCACCTGCACTGGCCGGAGGATTTGGGCAAGCCGCTGTCTTTCTGGCTCCGCCTGCCGCACATCCAGGAATTTCTTGTTGGCGCTGGCCCTGGCAATCTCTCCCTGCAGTTTCCGGACCGGCCGGAGGCGGTTTTTGAGGCGTTACGCTATCCCCTGGGAGACGCGGGGACCCTGGTCCTGTTTCGCGATGTCTCCCGCCTGCGGCAGCTGGAACAGGTGCGGCAAGATTTTGTCGCTAACGTATCCCACGAGTTGCGAAGTCCGTTGACGGTGATTCAGGGTTTTCTCGAAAACCTTCTCGATGGCCCCCTGGGGCAGGACGAAGAGGTAGGTCCACAGCTGCGTCTCATGGAAGAGCAGGGTAAACGGATGCAGTCGCTGGTCGAAAACCTGCTGTCTCTGGCCCGAATCGAAAGTGCCGAGCCCGATCCACAGCGCTGTGAAACGGTTTTTGTCGCGCAGATGGTGGAGCGCGCAAGGGAAAGCCTGATGACATCGATCGTGGAAAAACGACTCTCCTTGCACCTGGACCTGGAGTTTGGTCTGGCGCTCTGGGCCGAACCGCTGGATATTCACAGCATCGTCCAGAATCTCCTGGAGAACGCCGTAAAGTACACGCCGTCAGGTCGCGATATCCATGTGCGCTGGACGGCGGGGGACGGTCGGCTGATGCTGAGCGTGCGTGATACTGGTGATGGCATATCGCGCGAACATCTGCAGCGCGTCACCGAGCGTTTTTACCGGGTGGACAAAGGGCGCTCCCGGCGGGTAGGGGGCACCGGTCTGGGACTCTCGATCGTTCGCCACACCGCGGAGCGTTACGCTGGTAGCCTGCGCGTGCGTAGCGAGGTGGGAAAGGGCTCAGAATTTACCGTCTTGTTCCCTATGGATCTGGCGCGGCGTGGGAACTACTGGCAAGACGATGAGGAAGCGCATGTCATCAAAGTGTCATAATTGTCCGGTATACTGCCGGGCAGGATCGGTCTCGGGGAGCTATTTGTGACGGAAAACGCGAAAATTGCGGTGCGCAATCTCGATTTTTACTACGGCGACAACAAATCCTTGAAAGGCATCAATCTGGATCTGCCGGGGAACCAGGTAACCGCCTTCATCGGTCCATCAGGCTGTGGTAAGTCGACCCTGTTGCGGGTTTTCAATCGCATGTACTCGCTCTACCCAGGGCAGCGGGCGACCGGGCAGGTACTGCTCGATGGTGAGGACATCCTCTCCCCCAGCTACAATGTGAATCTGCTGCGTGCTCGAGTGGGTATGGTGTTCCAGAAACCCACCCCATTCCCGATGTCTATTTACGACAATATTTCTTTTGGCATCAAACTCTATGAGAAGCTGCGCAAGGTGGAACTCGACGAGCGGGTAGAGCAGGCCTTGCGGCAAGCGGCGCTTTGGGATGAAGTCAAGGACAACCTCAAGAAGAGTGGCCTCAGCCTTTCGGGTGGCCAACAGCAACGCCTGTGCATCGCCCGCGCCGTGGCTGTGCGTCCCGAGGTCATCCTTCTCGACGAACCCACCTCGGCACTGGATCCCATTGCGACGCTGAAGATCGAGGAACTGGTGGCAGAATTGCGCGAGCATTTCACTCTGCTGATCGTGACGCACAACATGCAGCAGGCAGCGCGAGTCTCTGATTATACTGCGTTTATGTATCTCGGCGAGATGGTTGAGTATGGCCCCACGCAGCAATTGTTCACCAACCCGCAAAAAAAGCAGACGGAAGATTACATTACCGGTCGATATGGCTGAGGAGGTTCCTTGCTATGAATTCAGATCCCCATGTTTCGCAACGCTTTGATGATGAACTTCATGCAGTGCATGAGCTCGTACACCGCATGGCGGGCGTCGTCGAAGAGCAGATGCGCAACGCCTTGACGGCGCTTTTGCAGCAGGACGAGTCACTGGCCAATGAAGTCGTCGGTGGTGACAACGTCGTCAACGGCTATGAGCTACGCATCGAAGAGGAGTGCATCAACATCCTGGTCCGGCGTCAGCCAGCGGCTGGAGACCTACGTTTGGTAATGACCCTGATCAAGTCCATTGCCGACCTCGAACGGATCGGAGACAAGGCGGTAAAGATCGCCAGCATGGCGCTGTCGATGCAACGCAGCAGCGCCAGTATCAATGGCCGTTTTCTGCGGGATATCAAAACCATGGGGGACTATGCCCTGGGAATGCTTCGTCGCGCCATGGACGCCCTGGCCAATGGTGATGCGGATGCTGCCCTGGAGATCGCCAAGGGTGACGAGGAGCTCAATCAGGAATACCGCGCTGCGTTGCGCCGCCTGATCACCTACATGATGGAAGATCCGCGCACCATTACCCCGGCTATCGACGCCCTCTTCGTAGCCAAGGCTTTGGAACGCGTGGGTGATCATGCGCGTAACCTCTGCGAGTATGTCATCTACCTTGTCAAAGGCGTCAACGTCCGTCATATTCCCTTGGAGGAAGTTCGCCAACAGTTTCAGGATTGAATCTCATGCCCAGTGACGACAGTCTGCCGCAGCAAAATCTTCTGGCCGCCGTTGATCTGGGCTCCAACTCTTTCCACATGGTCATTGCCGAAGAGGTGGGTGGTGATCTCCGTCTACTCGATCGCCTGCGAGAAGGCGTGCGTCTGGCAGAAGGGTTGCGTCCAGACGGTGGACTGCGGTCCGAGGTTGCGGATCGTGCCATCGACTGTCTGCAACGCTTTGGGCAGCGGCTACGTTCCGTGCCCCGGGAGCGCATTCGCGTCATTGGCACCAATACCCTTCGGATGTTGCGCGACGCCGATGACTTCCTTGCCAGAATCGAAACGGCCCTCGGCGTTCCCGCAGAAATCGTTGCCGGACGGGAAGAGGCGCGCCTCATTTATCTGGGGGTAGCCCACAGTCTGGCGGTTGCCCCGGAGGAGCGGCGGCTGGTCGTCGATATTGGCGGTGGCAGCACAGAGATTATTGCGGGGCGAGGCTTTAGCCCTGGCATCCGGGAAAGCCTGCATTTTGGTTGCGTGCGTTCGACGCAGGAGTATTTCCCTGACGAAAAAATCAGCCGCGATGCCTTTGCCGCCCTGCAGCGGCGCGTGCGCCTGGCCCTTGAGCCTGTGCTTGGAGAGTATCGTCGCTTTGGCTGGGATCAGGCTGTCGGTTCTTCCGGTACTATCAAAGCGATTGCCCGCATTCTCCAGGAAAATGGCCGGGGTCCGCGGATCACGGCGGTGGGGTTGCGTTGGCTGCAAGAGGAGCTGCTCTCCTTGGGCAGCTTCCGCGCCCTTTCCCGCTTGGCGGGTTTGAAGGGCGATCGAGTACCCGTTTTTCCTGGCGGCCTCGCCATTCTGTCGGCAGTTTTCGACTCTTTGCAGTTGCAGGAGATGCGCTTCTCCGAGGGCGCTTTGCGGGAAGGCGCGATCTACGATCTACTGGGCCGGATCCATCACGAGGATAGCCGGGAACTCAGCGTACGGGGGCTGCAAGAGCGCTTTCATAGCCAACGCGAACGGAATGCCGAGGTCCTCGAATGGGCCGCACGGATACTTGCTGCCACCGCGAGGGACTGGGAGCTCGCCGACCTTCATCAACGCTGGCTACGCTGGGCAATTCTGACCCACGATATTGGCCTGGACATCGCCCATTCGGGCTTTCACAAGCATGGGGAATATATCTGGCGTAACGGCGACATCGCGGGGTTTTCCCAGCGCGAACAAAACCTGATTGCCACCCTGGTTCGCCTGCAGCGAAAAAAGCTACCCAGTGGCGTCCAATTGCAGAGTTTCGGTATCGCGGCAGAGGATCTTCCTGCCCTGCAAAAGCTCGCGATCATCCTGCGCCTTGCCATTCTGCTCCAGCGCGGAGCGGGGGAGCTTGTGACCAAGCCGGAAGTGATGGTCATGGGTAAGACCCTGCAGCTGCAATTTGCCGACGACTGGCAACGGCAGGCACCGCTCCTGCGTGCCGAGCTAGAGCAGGAAAGGGATCAGTTGGCGCCTGAATTCCAACTCCTTTTTTGATATTTCACCTACGGCTTGGAACTCCTCAACTGGCTGCTCGCCCATCTTGGCTACACCCCCGTAACGCTAGCGGACGTCAGCGAATTCTTGCGGCGCTATGGCTACGGAATCCTTTTTTTGGGGACGCTGTTCGAAGGCGAGGCCGTGGTGGTGATTGCCGGTGCCCTGGCCCACGCCGGTATTTTGTCCTGGCCAGGCGTGGTGCTGGCCGCCTGGGCTGGCAGTACTCTCAATGATCAGATTCTATACCTCCTGGGCTATCGCTATGGGGAGCGTCTCATTTCCTGGCTGCCGAGGTTTTTGCGAAGCCACGTTGGCCGTGCCGAAGGTCTGATTCGCCGCTTTGGTGATGGTATCACCCTGTTGTTTCGCTTTATCTATGGTACCCGTACCATCACTCCTATCCTCCTCGGTGTACATCGCTATCATCCGCGCCGGTATCTGTGGATGAATCCGATCGCTGCCCTGCTTTGGGCCATTCTCATCAGCGCCGCCGGTTATCTCCTGGCCGCCTCGCTCCCCCTCATCCTCCGCGAGTTACGCTATGTGCAGATTGGATTTCTGATCCTGCTTGCGATGGTCGTGGCGTATTTTGTCTGGCGGCAGAGGGGAAAACGCTCGGACGACTGAAGAAGAAGAGAGCACATTGCCGCGCCGCGGCTTTTTTGATATAAACCGCCGCAGGCCCGCAGGGGCCAATTCACACATCGATCCGCACCTGCTGCCGGGTGTCCTCAGGGATGGCAGACAGGGGGTCGGTGGCGGCTATCAACCCAAGTCTCAGGAGTTTTTCATGACCAGTCCTTCCGTAAGCATGCGCGCTCTTCTCGAAGCGGGTGTTCATTTTGGGCATCAGTCCCGTTATTGGCATCCCAAGATGGCGCCGTTCATCTTTGGCGAGCGCAACCGAATCCATATCATCAACCTCGAACACACCCTGCCGATGCTGCGCACCGCTCTGAACTTTCTCGAGCAGTTGTCGCGTAAGCACGGTCGGGTACTGTTCGTGGGTACCAAGCGCCAGGCCCGCGACGTGATCGCCGAAGAGGCGAAACGCTGTGGCGCCTTCTATGTCAATCAACGTTGGCTCGGGGGCACCCTTACCAATTTCAAGACCATTCGTCAGTCCCTGCGGCGCATGGAAGAACTTGAGCAGATGCGCAGTGATGGCACCATTGAAAAGCTCACCAAAAAAGAAGCCCTCGACCTGCAGCGTGAATTGGAAAAGCTGGAGCGTAGTCTGGGTGGTATCAAGGACATGACCGGCGTGCCGGATGCAATCTTTGTCATCGATGTCGGCCACGAGAATATTGCCGTTGCCGAAGCTAAGAAGCTGGGGGTGCCAGTGATCGGCGTGGTGGACAGCAACTGTAATCCGGATCTGATCGATTATCCCATCCCTGGCAATGACGACGCCGGTCGCGCCATCCGCCTGTATGCCAGTCTGGCTGCCGATGCCATTTTGGCCGGACGCCAAGGGGTGGAGAGTGATCTGCTCGACGAATTTGTCGAAGTCGATGAAGATATCATCGAGATTACTGCCGACTGATCTTTTTCTTTGCAGAATTAAGGGGTAAGAGATGGCCATTACGGCACAGCAAGTCAAGGAGCTACGGGAGCGCACCGGTGCGGGCATGATGGAATGCAAGACCGTGCTGAGCGAAGCCGACGGGAACATGGATGCCGCCATCGATCTGTTGCGCAAGCGCGGTTTGGCCAAGGCCGACAAAAAGGCGGGTCGGGTTGCGGCAGAAGGCGTGGTTACCGTGGCGAGTAGCGCCGATCAAACCAAGGCGGTCATTGTCGAGCTGAACTGCGAGACCGATTTCGTCGCCAAGAACGACGACTTTGTTGCCTTTGCCCGGCGCTGTGCAGAAACCGCTCTGGCGCAGGCTGCAGCCCTGGAAGATCTGGAGGCTGGCGAGATCGAAGAGACCCGCAAGAGCCTAGTCAGCAAGCTGGGCGAAAACATTGCCCTGCGCCGGGTACAACACATGAGCGTCGATTCCGGTCGGGTTGGAACGTATCAGCATGGCAGCCGCATTGGCGTGCTGGTCGCCATCGCAGGAGATGCCTCGGAAGAGCTCGGGCGCGACCTGGCCATGCATGTGGCAGCCTCCCGTCCCGAAGTGGTGAAGCCGGAGGACGTGTCAGCCGAGCGGGTTGCCAAGGAAAAGGAAATTCTCATTGCCCAGGCGGCAGACTCTGGCAAACCACGGGAGATCATCGAGAAGATGATTTCCGGGCGGATGAGCAAGTTCCTCAACGAGATTGCGCTGACCGGTCAACCCTTTGTCAAGAATCCTGACCAGACGGTTGGCGATCTGCTCAACGCAGCCGGCAATGCCACGGTACTGGAGTTCGCCCGCTTCGAGGTCGGCGAAGGCATCGAGAAGGCGCCCACAGCGGACTTTGCCAGCGAGGTCATGGCTCAGGTCCGGGGTAGCTGATGGAGGCCCCGCTGCGATACCAAAGGGTTCTGCTCAAACTGAGTGGCGAGGCCCTGATGGGCGACGGCCAGTATGGCGTCGATCGTGCGGTAGTGCAGCGGATGGCTGCCGAAATCAAAGAGGTGGCCGACGCCGGCGTGCAAGTGGCGGTAGTCATCGGCGGGGGTAATATCTTTCGCGGCATGGCGAAAGCCGCAGAAGGCATGGATCGGGCGACGGCGGATTACATGGGCATGCTCGCCACGGTCATGAATGGTCTGGCCGTGCAGGATGCCCTCGAACATCTGGGTCTGCCAACGCGGGTGCAATCGGCCCTGCATATCGAACAGGTTGCCGAGCCCTATATCCGCCGACGCGCCATTCGCCATCTGGAAAAAGGGCGAGTAGTCATTTTTGCTGCCGGCACCGGCAATCCTTTCTTCACCACAGATACCGCTGCCAGCTTGCGTGCCGTGGAAATCAATGCGGAGCTGGTGCTCAAGGGCACCAAGGTGGATGGTATCTACACCGATGATCCGGTCAGCAACCCCGATGCCATGCGTTACCGCGAACTGAGCTTTGATCAGGTGTTGGAACAGGGCTTACAGGTGATGGACGCAACGGCAATTACCTTGTGTCGTGATAATGATATGCCCATAGTGGTCTTCTCCATGAACAAGGCCGGCGCCTTGTTGCGCGTTTTGCAGGGCGAGGAAGAGGGCACTACGGTACGGAGTGCGGTATCATGAGTATTGCAGAAACGAAGAAGGACGCGGAAACGCGGATGAAAAAGAGCATCGAGTCGCTCAAGACCGAGCTCTCGCGGCTGCGCACCGGGCGCGCCAATGCAGCACTTCTGGATGCTGTAGAGGTGGATTACTACGGCAGTCCGACGCCCTTGTCGCAGGTGTCTTCGGTAAGCGTGGCCGACGCTCGCTCCTTGGTGGTGACCCCTTGGGAGAAGAATTTGATTCCCAAGATCGATAAGGCGATTCGTGATGCCGGCCTGGGGCTCAACCCCGTTGCCGGGTCGGACAATGTGCGGGTGCCGCTGCCACCACTGTCCGAGGAACGGCGCAAGGAAATGGCCAAGATCGTGCGGGCGGAGGGCGAGGGCGCGCGCGTCGCTATTCGCAACATTCGTCGGGATGCCATTACCCAGATCAAGAATCTTCTCAAAGACAAACTGATTTCTGAAGATGAAGAGCGGCGGGCAGAGGAAGAGTTTCAAAAGCTCACTGACCGCTTCATTGATGAGGTCGAGGGCGTGATCGAGGCAAAAGAATCAGATCTGATGGAGGTCTGAGTCTTGTCCTTGAGCCACGTCGAGAAACTGGCCAAGCAACGGCCACAGCATATTGCCATCATCATGGATGGCAATGGCCGCTGGGCCTACCGCCGGCACCTCCCGCGTGTTGCCGGACACCGGCGTGGCGCGGAAATCGTGCGCGAGATGGTGCAACGCTGCGTCGATGCGCAGATCGCGCATCTCACCCTCTTTGCCTTCAGCACGGAAAACTGGCGACGGCCGCCCCTTGAGGTGCGCCTGCTGATGAATCTCTTTCGCTTGATGTTGCGGCGAGAGGCAAAGAAGTTGCATGACAATGGCGTGCGTCTGCGCATCATTGGTGATCAGAGCCATCTGGCTGCAGACCTGCAAACCCTGATTCGGGATGCGGAGAGTCTTACCGCCGGAAATCGCCGTTTGACCCTAAACCTTGCGGTAAATTATGGCGGTCGCTGGGACATCGCTCGGGCCAGCAAACGAGCAGCCGCCAAATGTCTGCAGGCCGGGCGTAGCCTGGACGCCCTCAGTGAAGAAGACATCGCCGCTGAGCTGTGTCTGGCAGACAGTCCGGAGCCGGATCTGCTCATTCGTACTGGAGGCGAAGAACGCATCAGCAATTTCCTCGTCTGGCAGTTGGCTTACACCGAATTCTATTTTACCGAGACACTGTGGCCGGACTTTGACGGCAATGCCCTGGATCTTGCGCTCAAATCTTTTGCCCAACGCCAGCGACGCTTTGGCCGCACCGGCGATCAAGTTCAGGAAGATGCTTGCGCCAGCGACTGATCACCGCGTTCGTCCTGCTGACATTCTTCGTTCCGCTGCTCCTGTACGGAAATCGCTGGCTTTTTCTCTCCATATTGAGCCTCTTTCTGGGACTCGCGGCTCGGGAATGGGCGCAGCTGACCGCCCTGCGCTGGCCCGGCTTCTGGGCGGCGTGTGCCGCTCTTTTCCTGCTGGCAGCCGGAGTGTTCTGGCCGATGCACGGCAATTGGCCGGCCGTAGTGGCACTACTGGGAGTTGCCTTCTGGTTCTTGGCGGCGGCGTTGCTGGCAAGGGTGGTGCGGCGCGAGATCTTTGCGTCCCGCTGGTTGCGTTGGGCGGCACTGCCAGTGCTTTTGCCGGCGTTCTGGCTGGCTGTGTATTTGCAGGCTCGGCACCCCATCCTGTTACTCTGGGGCCTTGCCATCGTCGTCATGACCGATGTGCTGGCGATGCTTGCCGGAAAGCGCTTCGGTAAAACGCGTCTCGTCCCCCGGCTCAGTCCGGGCAAGACCTGGGCCGGACTCTGGGGTGGCTTGCTCGGCGCTGCGCTTGTGGGCACACTGGGGGCAGGGTGGCTTTGGTCTTGGCGGCCACTGGACCTGGTGTCGGGGGCCGGACTGGGCCTCGTGGTAGCCATATTTGCGGTGTTGGGAGATCTTTTTGAGAGCCTGCTCAAGCGCGCCGCCGGAAAAAAGGATAGCGGTCAGCTCTTGCCTGGCCATGGGGGCATCCTCGATCGCATCGATGCGATGACGGCCGGGCTGCCAGTATTTGTCAGCATACTGATTTACTGGGGGAAAGTATGACTCGCGGAATTTGTATCCTCGGCGCGACCGGTTCCATTGGCAAGAGCACCCTCGATGTACTGGCCCGGCACCCGGAGCGCTTCCATGTATTGGTGCTGACCGCAAACCGGCGAGTCGAGGAAATGGCCGCGCTGTGCCGCCAATATCAGCCAAAACTGGCCGTCATGCGCGATGCCGCCGCCGCCCGCCGTCTTCGGGAAGCGCTGGCCGACCAACCTGGCATCGAGGTAACAGGCGGAGAAGAGGCCCTGCAGGAAGCCGTCACCTATCCCGGCGTCGACGAGGTCATGGCAGCCATCGTGGGTGCTGCCGGTTTGCTCCCAACCCTTGCGGCGGTGCGCGCGGGCAAGAAGGTCTACCTCGCCAACAAGGAATGTCTGGTTATGGCGGGCGAACTGTTCATGGCGGAAGTCCGCCGCCATCAGGTTACGCTGCTCCCCATCGACAGTGAGCACAACGCCATTTTCCAATGCTTTGGGGACGAGCGCGGAGTGCGTCGCATCATTCTTACCGCCTCCGGTGGTCCGTTTCGACAAACACCTTTGGCTGAACTGCAACGCGTCACGCCAGATCAGGCCTGCGCCCATCCCAACTGGGTCATGGGACGCAAAATCTCCGTAGACTCGGCGACCATGATGAACAAGGGCCTGGAAGTCATCGAGGCGCGCTGGCTTTTTGATCTGCAAGTGGATCGGATCAGCGTGCTCATTCATCCGCAGAGCATCATTCACTCCATGGTCGAATATCTCGATGGCTCGGTGCTGGCGCAATTGGGGAACCCGGATATGCGTACGCCGATTGCCCATGCCTTGGCCTATCCCGAGCGTATCGCGAGCGGTGTCTCCTCCCTGGATCTGGCGCGTGGACCGGCTCTGCAGTTTGAGGAACCAGACCTGCAGCGCTTTCCCTGCCTGGCTCTTGCATTTCAGGCCATTGCCGGGGGATCGGCCAGCACCGCAGTACTCAATGCCGCAAACGAGATCGCCGTGCAGGCCTTCCTCGATGGGGAGCTCTCCTTCCCCGGGATTGCGCGGGTTGTCGCGGCAACACTGGAAGCCTATCAACCAGCCACACCTGCGGATCTAGATGCCGTCATGGCCATTGATGCGGAGGCGCGGGTGCAGGCACGGCAAGCCATTTCTTTGGCGGGTGCGGCCTGAGGCGGAATCGTTCTTGGGTATTTTGACAACCCTGCTGGCCTTCATCATTGCCATCAGTATCCTGGTGACCTTTCACGAGGCCGGGCACTTTTTCGTTGCCCGCTCCCTCGGTGTACGCATCTTACGCTTCAGCGTCGGCTTTGGACCGGCAATCTGGCAACGTAGCTTCGGCAAGGACGCGACAGAATTTCGCTTGGCGGCCATTCCCTTCGGCGGTTATGTGAAGATGCTCGAAGAAAATCCCGAGGAAACGCTGCCGCCGGCAGACCGGGGGCGAGCCTTCAATACCCTCGCACCCGGAAAGCGGATACTGATTGCCGTAGCGGGACCAGGGGCCAATTTTTTACTTGCCATTCTGCTGTATGCGCTGGTCGGCACGATCGGCATTCCGGGTATTGCGCCAATTATCGGGAGTATTGATCCCCATGGCTTTGTCGCGCAACACAGCCGCCTGCAGATCGGTGATCGTATTGTCCAGATCAATGGCGCGCAGATCCATGATTGGCAAGATTTTCGTCAGCATCTGCTGACCGCTGCGGTCAACCAGCAGCCAGCGCAAATCATGCTGCGGGATGCTTCTGGGCGCGCTGGGCAGGTCGAGCTACCCCTGCAAAAACTGCCGGCAGACAGTGTGGGTAGCGGATTTCTCACGGAGGTGCTAGGGCTGGGTCCCTATTTACCTCCAGTGGTGGGGTCGGTCATGCCCCATAGCCCGGCTGCTCGTCTCGGTCTGCGCGCGGGCGACAAAATCACTGCGGTGGCTGGGCACAAGACATTCAGCTGGCAGGAAGTGGCGCAAAGAATCGAGGCGGAACCCGCCAAAGCAGTGCGGATCGAATGGCAGGATCCAGAGGGACAAGTGCATGGCGGCGAGGTCTCCCTGCAGACTGTGCTTGCTCGGGGCAAGACGGAGGGTTATCTGGGCATCACTTTGGCAGCTTTGCCAAAATCACTCATCGTACAGCACCGTCGTGATCCGCTTGCCGCCATGGCGTATGGGGCACGGCAGACCTGGACGGTCACCAGCCTGTCTATGGAGATGATCTGGCGAATGATTCAGGGTGCCGTGTCAACGAACAACATCAGTGGACCGATCGGAATTGCCGAGGTTGCCGGGCAGACCTTCGCCGCGGGCTTCACCCCATATCTGAGTTTCCTTGCCTTGCTAAGTGTCAGTCTCGGGGTCATCAATCTTTTTCCGTTGCCCATCTTTGACGGTGGCCATGTCGTCTTTGCCGTTGCCGAACTCCTGCGGGGTCGCCCCCTGCCTCCCGAATGGATGCAAAAAGCACAGATGATCGGTATAGTGCTGATCCTGATGCTTCTATTCCTCGCCCTGTACAACGACATAGTGAGAATGTTGAAACCGTGAAGAAAATGCGCCTTTCACCCCGAACTACCCGGGCCTTGACCCTGTCCGCAGCGGTGTTCTGTGCCTCCGCCTTCGTCCCCGCCTGGGCGTTTACCCCATTTACCGTGCACAATATCGAGATCCAAGGATTACAACATATTACGCCGGGGACGGTGTATAACTACCTGCCAATCCACATCGGCGAATCGGTTGACGATGCCCTGGCACAAAAGGCGGTGCAGGACCTCTACTCTACCGGTTTCTTTCGGGATGTCAGTATTGCGCGTTCCGGCGATGATTTGGTCGTCGTGGTCAAGGAACGTCCCATCATCGCCAGCATCGAGACCAAAGGGATCAAGGCCTTTTCCAAGGATGAAGTGGAGTCCACACTGAAAGGAATCGGGCTCGAAGTGCGGCATATCTTCAACCAGGCAACCCTCGATCAGGTGGTCCAGGGACTGCAACAACAGTACGAGGGGATGGGATATTACGATGCGAAAATCACGCCGCACGTAGAGACCCTGCCGCGCAATCGCGTGGCGATCCAGATCGATGTCGAGCAGGGGCAGCAGGCGACCATCAAGCAGGTCAACATCATTGGCAACCATGCCTTCAGCGAAAATCGTTTGCGCGGCCTCTTCTCCATCGGTGCGCCGGATGCCTTCTCCTTTTTCAGCAAGAACGACCGATACTCGCAGGAGAAATTTTCCAAGAGTCTGGAAAAACTGAACAATTTTTATCTCGACCATGGATATCTGAATTTTGCCATCGAATCGTCGCAGGTGCAGATTACGCCGAACCGTCGCTTCGTCTATCTTACGGTCAATGTTCACGAAGGTGACGTTTACCATATTAGCAAGGTAGATCTGACGGGTGATCTCATTCTGCCGCGTAGCAAGCTGGAAAAACTGATAGAAATTCATCCCGGTGAACGTTTTTCCAAGGCAAATATTTTGGCAACCAACAAAGCCATTGCCGATGAACTGGGTAATTATGGTTACGCCTTTGCCAACACCACACCAGTGCCTACCGTCGATCCAAAGACCCACGAAGTGGCCCTGAATTTCCAGGTGGATCCCGGGCACCGGGTCTATATCCGGCGCATCGACATCAGTAACAACAATCGTAGCATGGATTATGTGGTGCGGCGGCAGTTCCGACAGATGGAAGGTTCGCTCTACAATCGCAGTCTGATCGATCGTTCCAAATTGCGTCTGGAACAGACCGGATTCTACCAAAATGTTACCACCAAGACTGTGCCGGTGCCTGGACATCCGGACCAGCTGGATCTGGATGTTGCCGTGGATGAGCGGCCAACGGGTTCTTTCAGTGTGGGGGTAGGCTACTCCAATGCCCAAGGATTCCTCTTCAACGGGTCCATCACCCAGAAAAACTTTATGGGTACCGGTAATGCCCTGTCTTTTTCGGCTAACGTCGGCGGCCTCGGCAGCGCGTTCAATCTGTCCTATACCAATCCGTATTTTACTCCGGATGGCATCAGTTTAGGCTTTAACGTATTCCGCAACGATACCAATCTCTCCACGCTGGCAGTGGCGCCCTACCAAGAAGTGGATCTGGGCGGTGCCGTCACCCTGGGAATCCCGGTGCTGGAGTACGTCTATGACTATATGTCTTTGGGTTTTACGCATACCAATATCACGCTGGATACCAGCAATCCGATCCCTCTGTATCAGAATTATATAGACAATTATGGAAATTCGACGAATTCTTTTACCTTGGGCAATCAATTGGAGTACAACACCACCAACTCGCCAATTTTCCCCACCAAGGGTTTGTACACTAGCCTCGATCTGAAGGCAGCGGTACCGCCGGGGAACCTCCGCTGGTACAAGGCCGAAGTGAAGGCCAACTATTACCATCCCTTTACCTCTTGGCTGAGCGGTGGCCTGGGGATGCGCTACGGCTTCATCAACAGTTTTTCCGGCAAGCCAGTACCGTTCTTCAATAATTTCTATCTTGGCGGTCCTTTGACGCTTCCAGGGTATCAGACCTACGCCGTGGGCCCGCAGATCGATGGCTACCCAGTGGGCGGTACCCGCGAACTTCTCCTCGACGCCAATCTGTATTTTCCGCTGCCGGGTCTGGAAGACAACAAGAATTTTCGTCTGAACGCCTTCGTCGCCAGTGGTTGGGTATATGGTGTAAACGCAGTGAACGATGGAAGTACCACGAATTACGCTTATTCAAACAGCTATTTTCCAAGTCTTGGCGAGATGCGCACCACGGCGGGCATCGGGCTACTCTGGATCAGCCCGCTCGGACCGTTGCGTCTGTCCGTGGCGATTCCTTTGGATAAGAAGCCGGGTGATCTTACCCAGCCGCTACAGTTTACTGTGGGTAACGCCTTCTGATGTTCCGTCGTTGGTGGCTGAGCGGCTGTATCGTCTTGGGCTGCGGTATTCTCGCCGCGCCCTGGGCGCTGGCGGATGCACCAAAGATCGGTTTTGTCGATCTGGACAAGGCTTTGCGCGAGTTGCCGGAGGCGCAGGTCGGCGCCAAGGCCCTCAATTCGCTCATTGCCGAGAAGGAAAAGGCGATCGAACAAAAACAACAACAGATCGTTGCCGCGCAGAAGAGTTTGGAGGAAGACTTTCCAAAGCTCAATAATACAGAGCGGCAGAAGCGCGAGGCACAATTGCAGGGAATGGTCCTCGATTTGCAAAAACTACGACAATCAGCCCAAGATCAGGTAAATCTGCAACGCAACCAAATCCTCGAAAATATCCAGGCACGCTTGGTTCGGGTGGTCTCAGAGATTGGCAAAAAAGGCCATTACACACTGATTTTGAATGACAAGTCGGTTCTCTACGTCAGCGGCGCAATCGATCTGACGCATCAGGTGGTGGCCGCCATGGAGAAGCCAAAAGCCGGGGGGCAAAAATGAGTGCCCCGGCGCGGGTAGTCTACACCCTGCAAGAGCTGGCTGTGGCCCTTGGCTTGCCCTATCGTGGGGATGCAGCCCTGCAATTTCGCGCCATGGCGCCCTTGTCCTCTGCGCAGGAAGATGAACTCAGCTTTTTGCAGGACAGCAAATATCTACCACTACTGGCACAGACCCGCGCCGGGGCACTGATTCTTTCTCCAGAACATGCAGAACAATACGATGGCGCAGCCATCTGGAGTGAAAATCCCTATGCGAGTTTTGCGCAGGCAATGCAGTTCCTGTATCCAGAGAAAGCGTTGACGCCTTGGCGCTCCCCGGATGCGCGGATCGCCGCAGATGCCGATGTGGACCCCAGTGCCCGCGTCGAGGATTTTGTCCAGATCGGCTCCGGAGCGAAAATTGGTCCTGGGGTGTGGCTGGAAAGTGGGGTAGTCATCGGGCCTGGGGTGGAAATTGGCGCTGCTTGCCACTTGTATCCCGGTGTCAAGGTCCTTGCCGAGTCGCGCATCGCCGAGCATTGCATCATCCACAGTAATGCTGTGATCGGGGCTGATGGCTTCGGTTTTGCACAAACCGAGGCGGGCTACGAAAAAATCCCCCAGGTCGGACGGGTGATTCTTGGCGCACGGGTAGAGATTGGTGCCAACACCTGTATCGACCGTGGTGCCCTGGCTGACACGATCCTCGGGGACGGAGTGAAAATCGACAATCTGGTGCAGATCGGCCACAACGTCGTCATCGGCGCGGACACGGTGATTGCCGGACAGACCGGGATTGCTGGCAGCACTCGGATTGGATGCCGCTGCCGCATCGGCGGCCAGGTCGGCTTTGCCGGTCACCTCAACATTGCCGATGGTACCGTGATTGCCGGACAAAGCGCCATCACGCATGACATTCGGCAAGCTGGCGTCTATTCTGGGGTGATCCCCGCCCAGGATGCGCGGACTTGGCGACGTACCATTGCGCAGCTCAACCGTCTCGATGGCATTCTGCGACGCTTGCGCGGTGCGGCCAAGGCAGCGCACGATTCTTCTTCTACTTAGGAGTCTTCATGGAAGGTTTTGATATTCATCAGATCCTGCGTCGATTGCCGCATCGCTATCCCTTTCTCCTCGTTGATCGAATTTTGCAGATCGAGATTGGCAAGAGTCTGCGCGCGGCCAAGAACGTGACCATGAACGAACCGCATTTTCAGGGCCATTTCCCCGATTTTCCGGTGATGCCTGGGGTTTTGATCATCGAGTCTCTGGCCCAGGCCGCGGCCATTCTGGCCTTCGTTTCCGAGGACAAATATGGGGAGAACGCCGCAGTATACTTCGCTGGCATCGACAAAGCGCGCTTTCGCAAGCCAGTGACTCCTGGTGATCAACTGATTCTTTCTGCCGAGGTCGCTCGACGCAAATCGGGGTTGTGGCAGATGGAGACGGTGGCAACAGTAGACGGTACGGAAGTCGCGTCGGCATTACTGATGGCAACCCTACGCGAGCGTGAGGCATGAAAGCGCAGATCGACGCACGGGCGGCGGTCGACCCTGCTGCAAAGATCGGTGACGGCTGTATCATTGGAGCGTTTGCGGTCATCGGCCCAGAAGTGGAAATCGGCGAAGGCTGTCGGGTGGACGCCCACGCGCTCGTGCAAGGGTCCACGCGGATCGGCCCGCGTAACCAGATCTTTCCCTTCGCTTCCATCGGTACGGCACCCCAGGATCTTGGCTATCGCGGAGAAGATACCCGGCTGGAGATCGGTTCCGACAATACGTTTCGAGAGTTCGTCACCATCAATCGCGGTACCGTGAAGGGCGGTGGGGTGACGCGGATCGGTTCTCAGAACCTGTTTATGGCGTATTGCCATGTGGCACATGACTGCCAGATCGGAGATCGGGTGGTGATGGCCAATGCTGCGACTCTGGCGGGCCATGTCATCGTGGAGGACGACGCCATCCTCGGTGGTCTGTCCGCGGTGCACCAGTTTGCGCGCGTCGGTGCGCACGCCATCCTCGGCGGTGGCACCATGGCGCCGCTGGACATCCCGCCGTACATGATGGCCGCGGGTAACCATGCGCAATTACACGGGATCAACGTGCGCGGTCTGAGCCGGCGGGGCTTCAGCAAAGAACAGGTGCACACCCTGAAACGCGCGTACCGTCTGCTTTTTCGTTCCGGCAAGCTACTGGAGGAGGCCATGGAGGAACTGCTGCGCGAAGGCCCCGACATCCCTGAGATTACACGGTTGCTCGATTTTATTCGCAGTAGCAAGCGGGGGATTACGCGGCCGTGAAAGAGCTACGAACAGCCGTCGTCGGGGTAGGGCACCTGGGACGCTTCCATGCGCAAAAATATGCCCGAGTTTCGCAGTTGCAAGGGGTCTATGACACCGATGGCGAGCGGGCACAAAGCGTCGCGCAAGAGCTCGGTTGTCGCGCATTTTCTGATCTGGGGGAGTTGTTGGCCGCGGTCGATGCCATCTCCATTGTCACGCCAACACTGCAGCACCACGCCGTTGCGCGGGAGGCAATCGCTTGCGGGGTCCATTGCCTGGTGGAAAAGCCCTTTACCTTCACCCTCGCCGAAGCAGACGACTTGCTTCGCCTGGCGGATGCGCAGGGAGTGATCCTGGCGGTGGGGCAAATCGAGCGCGCTCAGGTGGTCATGCAGTACCTGCGGGAACAAAAGCTCCCCGCGCCCCGCTATATCGAGGCCGAGCGTCTGGCGCCATTCAAGCCGCGCTCTCTCGATGTCGATGTGATCATGGACTTGATGATCCATGATCTCGATCTGGTCCTGATGCTTACGGCTGCCGAGCCGCAGGAAATGCGCGCGGTGGGTGTCGCCGCCGTCACCGAACAGGCCGACATGGCCAATGCTTGGGTGACCCTGAGCAATGGCAGTGTGGCCAATCTTGCCGCCTCGCGGGTGGTGCGGGAAGCGGTGCGGCGCATGCGCCTTTTCTGGCCAGATCGCTATGCCTCGGTGGATTTTCTGCAAAACCGCCTGACCTTTTACCGCCGCGGTGCCGGGCAGGTACCGGGCATTCCGGGGGTGGTCGAGGACGTGGTTGATCTGCAGCCGCGCGATGCCCTGGAAAGTGAAATCTCGGCCTTTCTCGCTGCCGTCTCCGGCCAGGGAATGCCGCTGTGCACGGGCCACGAAGGACGCGCCGCACTCGCCGCAGCCCTTGCCGTCCGGCAGTCGGTCAGTGACTTTTTGTCGGCCTCCGCCGACTCGTATTCGTAGAGGAAGAACAGGTAATGGAACAACAAATCCCTATGGTCGATCTACGCGCCCATTTCGCACCCTTGCGGGAGGAGATCCTTGCCGGGATCGGGGAGATACTCGATCAGGCAGGATTTATCCTGGGCGCGCACGGGCGTGGCCTCGAGGCGGAGCTGGCGCAATATCTCGGTGTTGCGCATGGCGTCGGTTGTGCTTCGGGTACCGATGCCCTGCTGCTGGCCCTGCGTGCCCTGGACATCGGTCCCGGCGATGAGGTCATTGTCCCCACCTTTACCTTCATCGCCACGGCCGAGGCGGTACGCTACGTTGGCGCGACCCCGGTATTTGCCGATGTCGATCCCGACTATTTCTGCGTGACGGCGGCAGGTATCGCGCCGCTGATCACACCCCGCACCCGCGCCATCATCCCGGTGCACCTCTATGGTCAAGCCGCGCCCATGCCCGAGCTTCTGCAACTCGCGGAACAACACGGCATTCTGGTGATCGAGGATATGGCCCAAGCCATCGGCGCACGCCTGCATGGCCAACGTGTCGGTAGTTTTGCGCAGCTCGCCTGTGTGTCTTTTTTCCCCAGCAAAAACCTGGGTGGGGCAGGGGACGGGGGGATGGTCTTCACCAACGACGAAGCCCTGGCAACCCGTCTGCGCGGCCTGCGTAACCATGGCTCCTGGCGGACCTATGAACACGAGGTCCTGGGCTACAACAGCCGCCTCGATGAGATTCAGGCCCTGATCTTGCGTAAACTCTTCCAGCGCATCGATGCCTACAATGCCGGGCGACAACAGGCTGCCAGCCTCTACGATGCCGCTTTGCAGGACTTGCCCCTGCAGATCCCCGCGCGCCGGGCCGGCGCTGAGCATGTATTTCACCAATATACCCTTCAGATCGCAGATCGTGACGCCCTGCGTACCCGTCTGCATGCCGAGGGCATTGCCTGCGGCGTGTACTATCCCATCCCTTGCCACCAGCAGCAGGCCTTTGCCGATCTGCCGCCGAGCCATTGCCCGGTAGCCGAGAGCCTGAAAGACAGGGTTCTGTCCCTGCCGATGTTTCCTGAACTGAGCGCTGCGCAAGTGGAGCGCATTGCCGGGGTGATACGCGCACATCTGCACGGCGAATGAACAAAACCTTCGTCATTGCGGTCGAGCGTTCCGGAGAAAGCCTGGGCCTCGATCTTCTGACGCGTTGTCGGGCGGCGGGGATCGAAATGCAGTGGGAGGGCGTGGTTGGCAGCCGTCTGCAGGCTGCCGGCGTGCGCAATATCGCGGATGGCGAAGTGCTGGGGGTGATGGGCCTGGTGGAGGTACTGCGCCATTACGGCAAGCTGCGGCGGCTGTTCCGGCAGGTTCGCGACTACCTGCAACGCGAACGTCCGGATGCGGTACTGCTGATCGATCACCCCGCCTTCAATCTGCGCGTCGCCCGGGAGGCCAAGCGCCTGGGCATCCGTGTGCTCTATGTGGTCGGTCCACAAATCTGGGCCTGGCGGCAGGGACGCATCCGGCAGATTCGTGAGCGCATCGACGAAATCTTTCTGCTCTTTCCCTTCGAGCGCCCTCTCTACGCAGAGGCAGGAATCCCTGCGCAGCTGCTGCCCCATCCCCTGCTGGCGCAGACGGCGACAGCGCCAGGCAAAGAAGTGGCACGACAACAGTTGGCTCTGGCGGATGGTCCGATTCTGGCCCTGTTACCCGGCAGCCGGCGTAGCGAGCTGCAGCGACTTGCCGCGCCGATGGCACAGGCGGCGCTACTGTGGCAACAGGCGCATCCCGACTGGCAGATCGTCGTCGCCCTGGCGCGCGAGGAGCTACGCCTGCCGTGGCGGGAGCAGGCTGGGCCGCTAGCAGCAGGTCAGATTCAGGAGGTCTGTGGACAGAGTACGGAGCTGCTCGCGGCGGCCGATCGCGTCTTGGTGGCATCAGGCACGGCAACCCTGGAAACCGCACTGCTCGGTCGTCCCGCCATCGTTCTCTACGCCATGCAGCCGCTGACCTTCGCCATTGCCAAACGCCTGGTTCGCGTACCGCATATCGCCCTGCCCAACATCCTCCTGCAGCGTCGGGTATACCCCGAGCTCCTGCAGTCCGAGATCACCCCCGAGCGGGTGGTGCAGGAACTGGAAAAGCTGCCGGTTGCGGAGCAGGAGCAAGCCCTGAAGCCCCTGCGCGGGTTGCTGCAGGGAGACGATAGCGACAGCATCGCCGCGGCCTTGCGGCGCACTCTTTTGGGTCAGGAATGATGGAGCATAGGGGTGGCGACGTCGCCGGCGTTGATGAGGCGGGCAGGGGACCATTGGCGGGACCAGTGATGGTCGCGGCGGTGATCCTGGCCCGACCGATAGCGGGTCTGCGAGACTCGAAAAAGCTGCGTCCTCCCCAAAGAGAACGTCTGGCGCAGCAGATCCGTGCCGAGGCGCGTGCCTGGGCGATCGCTTCCGCTGGCACTTGGGAGATCGAGCGGCACAATGTTCTCGTGGCCACTTTGCAGGCCATGGATCGCGCCCTGCGCGCGCTCCCGATTCGACCACGACACATCGTCGTGGACGGCAACCGTGTCTTGCCGCAGTGGCAGGCGGAGGCTATGGTAGGAGGTGATGATCGCGTGGATGCCATCGCTGCCGCCAGTATCCTCGCCAAGGTAGCACGGGACCGGGAGATGGCCTTGTTGGACCGCCAGTATCCTCTCTATGGATTCAGCCGCCATCAGGCCTATGGTACTGCGGCGCATCTGGAGGCGCTGCGACGTTTTGGTGTTACCCCCATCCATCGCCGCAGCTTTGCGCCGGTGGCGCGGATACTGGAAGAGAGACAATGAGCACGGATTTTGTCCATCTGCACGTGCACTCGGAATATTCCCTTGAAGACGGGATCATCCCCGTCAAAAAACTGGTGCAACGCTGCGCCGAACAAGGCATGCCAGCGGTCGCCATCACCGATCACGGTAATCTCTTTGCCCTGGTGAAGTTTTACAATGCCGCCCGCGCCCAGGGCATCAAGCCAATCATCGGTGCAGAACTCTGGTTGCAAGGCGAGGGCGCGGAGAGCGGCAGCAGTCTGCTGCTGCTGTGTCGCAATGGCGATGGCTTTCGTGCTCTGAGTCATCTGCTCAGCCGGGCATTTCTCGAGGGCTTGCAGGATGGCAAGGCGCGGATCCAGCGCTCCTGGCTGGAGCACGAGGATCGCACTGGCCTGATTGCCCTATCGGCGGCCGGGCAGGGGGAGATCGGGCAAGTTCTGCTGCGCGATCCGCTGCGCGCGCGAGCGCTTGCCCGGCAGTATCAGGAACTCTTCCCCGATGCCTTTTATCTCGAAATCCAGCGTAATGAGGAGGCGGAGCAGGAGGCCTTGAACGAGGCCACGGTGGCCCTGGCCCTGGAACTGGACTTGCCGCTGGTTGCCAGCAATAACGCCCATTTTCTCGACGCCGAAGACTTCCCCGCCTTCGACGCTCGGCAGTGTATCGCCGCTGGATACACCCTCGCCGATGAGCGTCGCCCCCGCCGCTTTACGCCGGAGCATCGCCTGCCCAGCGCCGCGGAGATGCTGGCACGCTTTGCCGACCTCCCTGAGGCCTGCGCCAATACGGTAGAAATTGCCCAGCGTTGCAATCTGACCCTGACCCTAGGCCAATATACCCTGCCGGATTTTCCCACTCCCGATGGCAGTCCCATCGAGGTCTACTTCCGCAAGGCGGCAGAGCAGGGGCTGGCAGAGCGCTTGCAGGGCCTGGGTATCCCTGATGCGGAGGCCTTGCCCTATCGCGAGCGGCTGTTGCGCGAGGTCGATGTCATCCTGCAGATGGGCTTCCCCGGCTATTTTCTCATTGTTGCCGACTTCATCCAGTGGGCCAAGGATCACGGCGTTCCCGTGGGTCCCGGACGTGGCTCCGGAGCCGGCTCCCTGGTCGCCTATGCCTTGCGGATCACCGATCTTGATCCCATTGCCAATGCCCTCCTGTTCGAGCGCTTTCTCAACCCGGAACGGGTCTCCATGCCCGATTTTGACGTCGATTTCTGCATGGACCAGCGCGACCGTGTCATCCAGTACGTTGCCGAAAAATATGGCCGTGACCGGGTAGGGCAGATCATCACCTTCGGTACCATGAAGGCGCGGGCGGTGGTACGCGACGTGGGCCGGGTGCTCAATCTGCCCTATGGTTTTGTCGACCAGCTCGCCAAGCTGGTGCCCGGCGATCTCGGTATGACCCTGGCCAAGGCGCTGGAAGAGTCCGAAGAATTGCGACGTCGGCAGCAGGAAGAAGACGATGTGCGCGAGCTGCTGGACATCGCCCTGCGCCTGGAGGGACTGCCGCGCCATGCCTCCACCCATGCCGGTGGCGTGGTGATCTCCCCCGAACCCCTGGCTGACCGACTGCCACTGTTTACCGACGGCTCGGAGGGCGGTGGCAACGTCACTCAGCTGGACAAGGACGATGTCGAGAAAATGGGGCTGGTGAAGTTCGACTTTCTGGGGCTGCGGACCCTGACCATCATCGACATTGCCCTGCGCGGTATCAACGCCGAGCGCAGGGCGGCAGGGCAGGAACCCCTGGATATTGCCAAGCTGCCCCTCGATGATGCCGCCACCTTCACCCAACTCAAATCCACTGATACGGTGGCGGTGTTTCAGCTCGAATCCTCGGGCATGCGTGATCTGATCCGCCGCCTGCAACCCGACAATTTCGAGGATATCGTCGCGCTGGTGGCCCTGTTCCGGCCCGGACCCTTGCAATCCGGCATGGTCGATGACTTCATCGCGCGTAAACACGGCAAGGCCAAGGTTGTCTATCCGCATCCACTGCTCGAGCCGATCCTCAAGGAAACCTATGGGGTAATCGTGTATCAGGAACAGGTGATGCAGTGCGCCCAGGTACTGGCGAACTATTCCCTCGGTGGTGCGGATCTGCTGCGCCGCGCCATGGGCAAAAAGAAGCCGGAAGAAATGGCCAAGCAGCGCGAAATCTTTCTGGCGGGAGCGGCGAAAAATGGCATCGATGTGCATCAGGCGACCGCAATCTTCGATCTGATGGAAAAGTTCGCTGAGTATGGCTTCAACAAGTCGCACTCGGCCGCCTATGCCCTGGTTTCCTACCAGACCGCTTATCTGAAGGCCCATTATCCGCGTCACTTCATGGCCGCCGTATTGACCGCCGACATGGATCATACCGACAAGGTGGTGGCAATGATCAGCGAATGCGGGCGGATGGGGATGAGCATCTTGCCACCCTGCATACAACGCAGTGAGCTCGCATTTCGACCCGAGGGCGACGGGTTGCGCTATGGTCTGGGGGCCATCAAGGGCTTGGGTCGGGGCGCCGTGGAGGCCATTGTCGAGGCGCGCCGCGAGGCAGGGGAGTTTCAGGATTTCTATGATTTTTTGTGCCGTCTCGATGGGCAGCGGGTCAATCGCCGTAGTCTCGAGGCCTTGATCAAGGCCGGAGCTTTGGATGCCTTTGGCGTGCCACGGGCGCAATTGCTGGCCTCTCTGGACCGCTTTCTCGAGGCGGCGCAACAGCAGCAGCGTCAGGAAGCCAGCGCGCAATGCAGCCTTTTCGATAGTGAAAGTCAGGGGCAGCGAGCGAGTCCGGCATTGGTATCCGTAGAGATCGATGATCGCGATCATCTGGCCGGCGAACGGGAGGTCCTCGGCTTCTATCTGAGTGATCATCCGCTGCGGGTCGTCCGCACCGACTTGCAGGCGCTTGGCGTGCAGGAGATCGGTCGGATTGTCATTGGCGAGCCGGTCTTCGTTGCGGGTATGCCGGTGTCCCGGCGCAACATGCGCACCAAGCGCGGTGATCGCATGCTCTTTCTCACCCTGGAAGACGAAAGCGGGCGCGCCGAGGCGGTGGTATTTGCGGAAACCTGGCGGCAGTTCAATGGCCAGATTGCCGACGATGAGCCGTTGCTGCTTTTGGCGGAGGCCAGCGAAGACAGCTACTCAGGAGGCCTGCGACTGACCGCCCAGCGCCTGCTGCGCTGGGAAGAAGCTCAGCTTGCCTTGGCACGCCTCCTGGTATTGCACATCGACGCGTCGCCACTCAACATTGCGCAACTGCAAGAATTGCTGCTAGCGCATCCCGGCGACTGCCTGGTGCGCATCGCACTGACCGTTGCCGATGGGCAGGCGCGGGCCATTCTCGATTGCCCGCAAGGAATCTCTGCCAGCAGCGAATTTCGCGCCGCACTCGATGCCCTGCTCGACCGCGATCGGCAAGAGTGGCAATATGGCCCGCCAATGAATCTGCTAGCCAATGTTGTCTCTCTGCGCGACGAGCGACAGCGGCGCCAGCGCTCAGCCTGACAAGGAGAACGGGTGAAACTGCAATATCTCGACTTTGAACAACCCATCGCCGAACTCGAAGGCAAGGTAGAGGAGCTCAAGGAGCTCAATCAGCCGGGTATTCAGGAGGATATCAAGCGTCTGGAAAACAAGGCGCGCAAGGAGTTGCAACGGCTCTACAGCAAATTGACGGCCTGGCAGACCGTACAGGTAGCGCGTCATCCGCAGCGCCCCTATACCCTGGACTATGTGCATGCGCTGTTTACCGACGTAGAAGTGCTCGCTGGCGATCGCGCCTATGCCGATGATGCTGCCATCGTTGGCGGGCTTGCCCGCTTTCAGGGGCAGGCCATCCTCTGGATTGGGCAACAGAAGGGGCGGGATACCAAGGAAAAGATCCAGCGCAATTTCGGTATGCCGCGTCCCGAGGGCTATCGCAAGGCCCTGCGTCTGATGCGCTTGGCGGAGCGCTTTCGCCTGCCTGTACTCACCTTTATCGACACCCCTGGCGCCTATCCCGGTATCGGTGCCGAAGAACGCGGCCAGAGTGAAGCCATCGCCCGCAATCTGGCAGTCATGTCCGACCTCGCGGTGCCCATCATCTCTCTGGTCATCGGCGAAGGAGGGTCGGGCGGGGCCCTTGCCATCGGCGTTGGTGACCGCCTACTGATGCTCGAATATAGCGTCTACTCGGTCATTTCGCCGGAGGGCTGCGCCTCGATTTTATGGAAAGACGCTGCCAAGGCTGCAGAAGCGGCGGAAACCCTGGGCATCACTGCCCGTCGCCTGCAGTCCCTCGGACTGGTCGATGAGGTGATCGACGAACCCCTCGGTGGCGCCCACCGCAATGTCCAACTCGTGTATGAGAACATCGCTGCGAGCCTGGCGCGCCACCTCCAGGAATTGCAGGGGATGGAAACGGCGCGGCTCCTCAGCCATCGCTACGAACGTCTGATGCACTATGGTGTCGTTGGCGCTGCCTGAGCCCGAGGAAAAACTACGGCAGAAACTTTTTTCCGACTGGCAGCTGTCCCCGGAGCAACCCTTTTTTCTGGCCTGTAGTGGTGGCGTCGATTCCACCGCCCTACTGCATGCCGCCCACGCGCTTGCGTTGCGCGTTGAAGTTCTCCACGTCAACCACCATTGGCACCCAGACAGCGCGCGCTGGGCGGAGCACGTGGCGACACTCGCGGCTGGTTATGGTTATCCCTGCCGGCTCCTCGATCTGCCGGCCGAGCAGAAGGGGGAGGGACCCGAGGATCGCGCCCGCCGCGGTCGCTACGCCCTCTTTGCCGGCCAGTTGCAGGAAGGAGACTGGATATTGAGCGCTCAGCATCGGGATGATCAGGCGGAGACTCTGGTGCTGCAGCTCTTGCGCGGTGCCGGAAGCGACGGCCTGGCGGCCATGCCGGAGCGGCGTCGTCTGGGGGCAGGTACTCTCGGGAGACCCTTTTTGGAGCTGACACGGGCGGCGCTTCGCCAGTATCTGCGTCAGCAGGGTATCCGCTGGCTGGAAGACCCCGCCAACAGCGACTTGCGCTACGCCCGGGCGCGTCTGCGCCAGAGGATATGGCCACTGTTCCACGAGCTCGGCTGGCCGCAGGCGTCGGCGAGTATCGCCCGTAGCGCTGCAAACATCGCCGACCAGCTGGCCGTGGAAGACGCCTGGTACGCCCAGCAGGCCATGCGCTGTTGGCTCGGCGGCGCGGTTGGTCGAGTCTTGTCCGTAGACTTTGTAAAAGAGTGGGCACCAGCCTTGCAGCGAGTCTTTTTGCGGCGCTGGCTCCGCGACCTGGGGGCGAATGTCCCGGACCGGCAGTCCCTGGAGCGACTCCGGCAGCTGTTTGGCCCGTCCCAGGGCGGCAGGCGGGTGGAACTGGCGGATCTGCGCGCTTGGCGTCAGGGACAGCGGGTCCAGCTATGGCAAAATGGTCCCCGCCATACAATTCCTGCCCAGGAGTGGAGACCGCACGCCCCGTGCGGACGGGGCGCTGGATTTCGCTGGTGCTGGGGACAGGCAACAGGACCAGCGCCAGGACTCAGTGAAGGCGCCGTCATTGTCGGTGGGACAGAATTGCAGGGACGCACGCTACGCTGGAGCAAGCGGCGAGCTGGCGCACGCTATCGGAATGTCAGCGGCCATCAACGTCCTCTGAAGAAATTCCTTCTGGAACTTGGCATTCCCCCATTCCTGCGCGACGACGTGCCCATTCTGTGGACAGACACAGAGGAAATCCTTTGGATTCCCGACTTTTACCTGCGCAAACCGGCGCTGCCGGAAAAAGAAGTCCTTTGGGTGGACCTTATCCGCACAACGGCGAATTCATGACGGGGTAGCGATCCAGGGGACATGCTGCGCAAGAGATCCGGGCGTTATCGTAGAGCGCTTTCCGGACTGGACACCTGTCCGCTTTTTCGGAAATAATGGCTATATGTATGAAAATATAGCGTTACTCTGTCAATGAAGCGAATCGGATCGTCGCGTAGCCTTTCCCTTGAGGCGCCCCTACTGCTGTTTTCCCTGGCGATCCTGGCCATCCTGATCGCTCCTTTCTCCGAGATGTTCTTCGGCTTGGACTGGCAGCACCTGGAGTTTGCTCCCAACGATCTGCACGCCATCCGCACTTCTTTGGTGTATAGCGGCACCGCTTTGCTCCTCTGCGTACTGCTTGGCACGCCCCTCGCCTGGTGGATGGCGCGCCGCCGATATCGCTGGAGCCCCATCGTCGACGCCTTGATCCTCCTGCCGCTGCTCACCCCACCCCTGGCGCTCGGCATTCTCCTGGCCTCTTTTTTCGGCCCCTATGCCAGCGCAGGAGAATTTCTCTCGCATTGGGGACTGCGACTGGTCAATACCGCACCAGCCTTCATCATGGCCCAGGTCTATGCCGCTATGCCGTATTATGTCCTCTCGGCACGTGCTGCCTTCGAAGGCGTTCCCACGGATCTCGAAGAAATCAGCCATACCTTGGGGAAATCTTCCTTGGAGACTTTCTGGCTGGTTACGCTACCGATGGCTCGTAACGGCTTGACTGCAGCAATAGCCCTGGCCTGGGTACGAGCGATGGGTGAATTTGGCGTGGTGCTGATCGTTGCCTACTACCCCATGGGGATTCCGGTGAAGATCTACCAAAATCTGGAAGACATTGGTCTGAGCGCCGTCTATCCCTTGCTTTGGGTGTTCTTTCTCGTGGCAATTCCCCTGCCCCTATGGATTCGTTTACGCAGCCGCCGGCAGGTCCCGCTCTAAATGCTGGCCCTGCGCTGTCAAATGGATACCCCCGTTGCCCTCGACATCTCCCTGGAGGTGGAGGGCCTTTCCGTGCTCCTCGGGCGCTCCGGCGAAGGCAAAACGACCTTTTTGCGTGCCCTGCTCGGGCTCCTGCCGGCACGGGTGGAGCCCTGGGGCCATCTGCCCACGGAACAGCGTCCGCTGGGATACTTGCCGCAAGGATACCGCCTGTTTCCCCACCTCCGGGTCTGGCAGAACATCGCCTTCCCCATGCGCGGCGGTGATCGGCGTCAGGCGGCACTGGAGTTGCTCGAGCGGATTGGCATGGCGCGCTTCGCCGAGCAATATCCCGCGGCTCTCTCCGGTGGCCAGCAGCAACGCGTCGCCCTGTTGCGGGCTATTGCCCGCAAACCGAAGCTATTATTGCTGGATGAGCCGACATCGGCATTGGATCCACAGACTCGCGACGAAATCATCGCTGCCCTTAGCGAGGAATCCGCCATTTTTTCCATCCCACTACTCGTAGTTACTCACGATGTAAGCATTTGTGCAGCAGCGCAACGCATGGCCATTTTGCAGGAGGGAGGAATCCAGGCCGTCGGGGAGCCCGCCGAAATTTTCGCCCGTCCACCGAATCCGCAGGCTGCACAAATGCTCGGGATGGAAAACTTCTTCACCGGCAGGATCGAAGAAAAGCTCTCCCAGCAGGAATATCTGGTCCGCATACATTCGCGGCGCTTACGGGCAACGGGTATGGCGGATCATTCTCCGGGGGAGGAGGTGATCCTTGGCATCCGTGCCGAGCACGTCCTGCTGCGGCATGCCAAAGATACGGACGCCGAAAACCTGATCGTCAGCGAAGCAGTGGAGTGGCACCGACAGCCACTCTGGCAGCGTTTTGTAACGGCGGCGCCCTTTTCTCTGCGTGGTCGTTTCCTTGCCCAGGATCGCAGCGACCCGCCGCGGACGCTGTATCTGCAGCTTCCCGCAGAAAAACTGCTCTTGTGGAAGAAAAGATAAGCATATAACGATAACTCATTATTATTTGTACTTTGTTTCTCCGACACCAACGAAATTTCTGAACTATACTCAAAAGGTAGATCGTTTTTTCCGATGAAAACGGAGGAGTGTAACGAATGAAACCGCATATCGTTGTGTTGGGAGGTAACTTTGCTGGTCTTGGTTCTGCGCAAAAGATCCGGCAATACTGTGGCGACACGGTGCGCATCACCGTACTGGACCGCAAAGATTATCTGCTCTTCGTTCCGAATATTCCAGCGGAAGTCTATGAGGATCGGGACCCGAGCAAGACCTTGTCCATGGATTTACGCAGCACGCTGGCGGAAGATGACATCGATTTCATCCAGGGTGAAGTGAAAGCGCTGGATGTGGATGCCAAGCGGGTGGACTTTGTGCCCAATGAACGGCCTGGAGCGGCCAGCGAGTCTCTCCACTACGATTATGTTGTCGTCGCCGTGGGCAATCGTCTGGCCTTCGACAAGATCGAAGGTTTTGCCGAGCATGGTCATACCTGCACCGATTTTTATTATGGCAACAAATTGCGCCGCTATCTGCATAACGATTATAAGGGCGGACCGGTGGCCATCGGCTCGGCGCGCTTCCATCAGGGGGATGGTACAAAGGACATCAAACTCTATGGTGGTCATGCCTTCCCCAGTGCCGAAGCCGCTTGCGAAGGCCCACCAGTGGAAACCATGTTGGCAACGGCTACTTGGCTCAAGGAACATGGCATGGGTGGTCCCGAGAAGGTCACCGTGTTCACTCCTGCAGGCCTAATTGCCGAGGACGCCGGCGAGCAGGTGGTTGGCAACTTGCTGAAAATTGCCTCTGGCATGGGTTTTAACTATGTCAACAACGGTAAGGACATCACCCGGATCACCAAAGATGGTGTGGAATTGGCGGGCGGCCAGAACATCGAGGCGGAACTGAAAATCATCTTTCCCGATTGGGTTCCCCACGACTTCCTCAAAGGGTTGCCGATCTCTGACAGTGAGGGTTTTGTGGTTACCGACACCACCATGCGCAATCCCAAATATCCGAATGTCTTCGCCGCCGGTGATGCGGCAGCGATCACCGTCCCCAAACTGGGCGGAATCGGTCATGCGGAGGGGGAAATTGTCGCCAAGCAAATCGCCAAGGACCTTGGCCGCATGAGTGCTGCGGAAGCCGATAAAGAGCTCGAGCCAGTGGTGTACTGCATTGGTGACATGGGCGCGAATCAGGCGTTCTATATTCGCTCGAACAGCTGGTTTGGCGGTCCCGATCAGGTGTTGAAAATGGGTCATGTCCCATTCTTGCTAAAGATGCAGTACAAAAATCTCTTCTTCAAGACACGCGGTAAAATGCCGGATTGGGGTCTCGATGCCTCCAAGCTCCTGGCGGAAAAGATGTTCGCCGCCTGAAGCAAGATGCAGGGGGCTCTTTAGCCCCCTGTCCTGTTCACACAAAAAAGGAGAGCAGAATGACCACGGAACAGAATATGGCACCCAGTCTCAGCCCAGAGCAATGGGCAGGACTAGCGCGCTTGGGAGGCATGATCAATGGCGCTGAGTCTTTTCTCGGGAGCCCGGCAAGCAGTGCTGTGCTGGGTATGGCCTTGCGGCTTGGAGAATGGAACGAGCGCTATGAACTCGAGACTTCCATCGAAGAACTATTGTCCTCTGTGTATGCGCTGCGTCGCGCGGGGGTGCTGCAGTGGGTAACGGATAATGCCGAGTTTCTGCGCGACAACGTCGAGTTGATCCGCGGTTTTGTCCCGCAGATTCTGGACGTAGTACGGGACATTCCCTGGGCAACTTTGGTGCAGGCTATGCAAACGCTTGGCGATGTGATGCCCAAGGTGCAGGCGTTCCAGGAGTTCCTGCAGACGGGTGCCGGCAATGATCTGGTAGCACAACTCAAGAAGCTGGGGGATCTCTGGGAAGAGACGCGTGCCGATGAGAGCATCGTCGCCGCTCTGCGCGTGCTGCGACAGCTGCAGGAGGACGGCAATCTGCAGCGGGTGGCAGACCTGAGTCGCCAGATTGGCTTGCTGGCGGAGACCATCCCGTTGGAGTCATTGCTCGGACAGCTCATGCAGGAACAGGAGAAAGGCCCCTTGATGACCAGCCTTGGCACCTTGCTGCATTCCGGTAAGGCGATGGCCAAGGCCCTGGAAGATGCCGCAGAACACGAAGCCCAGGGAAAAGCTGGCGGGATTTCCGGACTCTACCACATGCTGAAAGACCCCGATGTACAGCGGGGCATGCGCGTGGTGGCTGTCTTGCCAGTCTATCTGCAGAAGGCCGGTGTACTGCCCAGGAACGCCGCCGCCTAGTCGCCAGGAAGACAGCGGCCATTGCCTAGGAAAATTGCTCCGGGAAGCGCCTAATGATAGGATTGCGCCATTTTATAGCCTAACTAAAGAGGATGTTTATGGCTCTTGAACGCACCCTTTCCATCATCAAACCCGATGCCGTCCAGAAAAATGCCATTGGAGCCATTCTGAGTCGTTTCGAAAATACGGGTTTGCAGGTCGTTGCGGCCCGCATGCTGCAGCTCAGCGCCGAAGACGCTGGTGGGTTTTATGCGGTGCACAAGCAACGTCCCTTTTACGGCGAATTGTGCGCCTTCATGAGCAGCGGTCCGGTCCTGGTGTCGGTTCTGGAAGGGGAGAATGCCATTGCCAAAAACCGTGATCTGATGGGTGCCACCAACCCCAAGGATGCCGCCCCCGGCACCATTCGCGCGGACTTTGCCGAAAGTATCGACGCCAACGCCGTGCATGGCTCCGACAGTGCCGAGACGGCCGCTTGGGAAATTTCCTACTTCTTCTCACAACGGGAGTTGTGCCCACGCTCATGAGCGTTCCTGCGCCGGTGAGCGCCTCTGATCGCCCCAAACTCCTGGGGCTTGACCGGGCCGGGCTGGAAGCGCTGTTCGTCTCGTGGGGCGAACCGCGCTTTCGCGCTGCCCAGGTTTTGCAATGGCTGCACGCCCGCCAGGTCAGCGACTTTGCGCAAATGAGCAACGTCAGCAAGACCTTGCGTGCGCGACTGGAGGAGAGCTGCGAAACCGGGGAACTCGAGGTGCTGCGCGAGCAGCTCGCCGCCGATGGTACGCGCAAATGGTTGCTGGGATTGAGCGACGGGAATGCCATTGAAACGGTTTTCATTCCCGAAGAGGAGCGCGGCACCCTGTGCATCTCCTCCCAGGTCGGCTGCTCCCTCGCCTGCAGTTTCTGCGCCACGGGCGCGCAGGGTCTCAGTCGTAATCTGGAAACCCACGAGATCATTGCGCAGATTCGCGTTGCGCGGCGTGTTCTTGGCCTTGATGCGATCAGTAACGTCGTCTTCATGGGTATGGGCGAACCGCTCCTCAATCTGAAGCAGGTGCTGCCCGCTATCCGCCTGCTCTTGGATGACTACGGTTACGGTCTCAGCTCGCGCCGGGTGACCGTCAGCACCGCGGGGGTGCTGCCGGGCTTGGCGCAGTTGGGGCGGGAAAGCCCAGTCAACCTCGCAATCAGTCTGCACGCCACCCGCGATGACATTCGCGATGAGCTTGTCCCCATCAATCGCCATTATCCCCTCGCTGAGCTTCTACTGGCCTGTCGCGCGTATCCTCTCCCGCCACGGCGACGGATCACCTTCGAGTACGTGATGCTGGAGGGCGTCAATGATCAGGATCAGCATGCCCGGGAGCTGGTACGCCTGTTGGCCGGAATCCCGGCGCTAGTGAACCTGATCCCCTTCAATCCCTTTCCGGAATCGCGCTATCGGCGCAGCTCTCCCGCCCGCATCGACGCCTTTCGCGAGATCATTCTGCGTGCCGGGCTGATGACCGTCACGCGCAAGACACGCGGTGACGACATCGCTGCCGCCTGCGGCCAGCTTGCCGGGCAAGTCCAACGGGGGCGGCGTAGCATTCCTCTTCAGGTGCTCAATTGACCCATGCAAAGACGTGATTCTATCCGTATCCGCACGCTCCTGTTCGTCGGTATGGTTCTTTCGAGCAGTGCCTGTGCCCTGTTTTCCGGTCACGAAAAACCCACTCCCGCAGAGGAGGCAGCGGCGGCGGCACGTAATGCACCACCGAATCCAGCCGCCTCGCTCCATTCGGCGCCACCAGATCAGGTAGCCATTTACACTTCTCTTGGGACTGCGTATCTCCAGGGTGGGCATCCCCGCGCGGCGGTGCGGGAGCTGAAACAGGCCATCAGTCTGCCCGGCAAGCACGGCGATGCCTATAATGTTCTGGGTCTGGCCTATCAGGCGCTGGGCGAGGCAGCGCTGGCTGAAAGCGCGTTCCAGAGCGCCCTGAGTGACGAGCCCGGCAACCCAGAATTTTTGAATAATTATGGTGCGTTCCTTCTGGAACAGGGTAAATTCTCTGCTGCGATACAACAGCTCAGCAAGGCCACTAAAGATCCTTTATACAATACGCCGGAGTATGCCTGGACCAATCTCGCGGCTGCCTACCGCGGGTTGAAGCAAAACAACCTGGCCATTGTTGCCTTGCAGAAGGCGCTCTACTTCAAGCCTGGTTATCCCCCCGCCTTGTTGCTATGGGCAGAAATGGAATACCAGGACAAAAATTTCCCGGCCGCTTATGGGCATCTGCAGGGGGTGCTGGCGCAGGAACCGAACAATGCGCAGGCACTGCTCCTCGCAGGCCGGATCGCCTGGCAACAAGGGCAGCCGGTTCAGGCACGTTCCCTGTGGGAGCGTTGTGTCAATGCCGATCCCTATTCCGCAGCAGGAAAAGAGGCGCAATCGTTGCTGCTGGAGCATGGTGCCGACAGCAATGGATGAAGGATTTGTTGAACTCTTGGCGCAACTGCGATCGGCCCGAGTCGCGCGCGGCTGGGATCTGGCGCAGGCCGCACAGAAACTGCACATCACCAGCACCCAGATCACGGCATTGGAGGAGGGACGCTTCGACGAATTGCCGGGCGCCGCATTTGCACGGGGATATCTGCGCAACTACGCACGTCTTCTCGATCTCGACGTGGAGCCCTTGCTGGCCGCCTATGATCGTTACCAAGGCGGTTCTGGCCTGGAAGCAAGCAAGGTGGTACTGCCGCGCAGCGAACTCCCGCTTCTGGACTACAGCGGCAAGATGCTGTTTTTTTCCCTTCTGCTTGCCGTTGCCCTGATTCTTCTTGGTTGGTGGCTCTGGGGCAGAGGTGGATCGACCTCCTCACCGGCGCCGGTTGCGACTGCGACCAGTGTATCGGCTGCCCAGCACAGTGCTGCACAAGTCGTCATGTCTACCCCAGCGGAACCGGCAGCGCTTACCGGCTCGGCCTTCTCACCGGCAGCAACCGCTGCGACAACTTCGGTAACGGCAAGCACACTGTCTTCCCAGGTGGGCGCTTTGGCCTTTCATTTTACCGGAGATTGTTGGGTGCAGGTGCGCGACGCCAGTGGCAACATTGTACTTTCCACCCTCGGCAGGGCAGGACAGGACGTTTCGGTAACGCAAGGGCAGCCACCGTATCGTATACTGGTAGGGAAGGCCAGTGCGGTGCAAATTACCTATGCGGGGAAACCCGTCACCCTTCCGGCCAATGCCCTGAATGTGGCGCGGATGCAGGTGGGTATGGCGCCGGTCACGGCCTCGTCAAACTCGGCAAAACTTGCTCCAACCCCTCTGGCCGCGGCACAATCGCAGCAATCTTCTCGTCCCTCCGCCGCCACTGCCTCTTCTGCTGGCGTAGCGGTGGCAAGCGACATATCTACTTTCAGCGAGGTAGCGCATGCAACATCAGTCACCCATTCAGCGTCGTAAAAGCCGGCAGATCCATGTAGGCAAGGTCGCCATTGGGGGCGACGCGCCGATTTCCGTGCAAAGCATGACCAACACCGAAACCCGCGATGTGGCTGCCACGGTCGCGCAGATTCAGCGGCTCGAGGCAGTCGGTGCCGACATTGTTCGCGTGTCCGTTCCCAGTATGGAGGCAGCCGAAGCGTTCAAGGCCATTCGCGCGCAGGTTGAAGTCCCGCTGGTTGCCGATATCCATTTTGATCACCGCATTGCCTTGCAGGTGATGACGGATGGCGTGGATGGCCTGCGCATCAATCCCGGCAATATCGGTGCGATCGATAAAGCACGGCTGGTCGTGGAGATGGCGAAAGACAAAGGCATTCCCATCCGCATTGGGGTGAATGCCGGCAGCCTCGAAAAAGATCTGCAGGAAAAGTATGGTGAACCGACACCAGAGGCGCTCGTAGAGTCGGCTTTGCGGCATGTTGCCATCCTCGATGAGCTGAACTTTCATGACGTGAAAATCAGCGTCAAGGCATCGGACGTTTTCCTCGCCGTGGATGCCTATCGTCTGCTCGCGCAGAAAGTCGATTATCCATTGCACCTTGGCATCACCGAGGCGGGCGGTCTGCGTTCCGGGACCGTGAAATCTGCCATCGGTCTGGGTCTGCTTCTCAACGAAGGCATTGGTGATACCATCCGCGTATCGCTGGCGGCGGACCCGGTCGAGGAGATTCGCGTCGGCTTCGATATCCTCAAGAGCCTGCATCTGCGCCAAAAGGGGATCAATCTGATCGCCTGTCCGTCCTGTTCGCGACAGGAGTTCGACGTCATCAAAACCATCAATGCCTTGGAAGGGCGCCTGGAAGACATCCTTGAACCCATGGACGTATCGGTGATCGGCTGTGTGGTCAATGGCATCGGCGAGGCCAAAGAAGCGGATATCGGACTGACCGGCGGAGACAAACGCAGCATCCTCTATTACCGCGGCAAGCAGGTGGATCGGATCGAGAACCAGGATATCGTCGACGTCCTCGAGAAACGGATTCGCGCCGAAGTGGCAGAGCGTCGCGCCGCCCGTAACGAAGCCTGAGGACGATTCTTCTTGGCAAAAACGACCCTCAGCGCCGTGCGGGGGATGAACGACATCCTTCCGCCGGAAAGTGGCGCTTGGCAACAACTCGAGCAATCTTTCCGCAGCGTGCTGGCGCAATATGGCTGTGCCGAGATCCGCGTGCCCATCGTCGAGCAAAGCGCACTCTTTGCCCGTGCCATCGGTGATGTCACGGATATCGTGCAGAAGGAAATGTACACCTTTGCTGACCGCAATGGGGACTCCCTGACCCTGCGTCCCGAGGGCACCGCTGGTGTGGTGCGCGCGTTGATCGAGCATGGTGCCCTGCGCGGGCAGACCCCCAGGCTCTACTATATGGGGCCGATGTTTCGCCATGAACGCCCACAACGTGGTCGCTATCGCCAGTTTCACCAGCTCGGCGTCGAGTTCTTTGGCATTGCGGGTGCCAGCGCAGATGCCGAGATCATTGCGCTGTCGGCGCGACTATTGGCCAGCGCCGGGATTCCTGCCCAGCTACAGCTCAATTCCCTGGGCACGCCCGAGTCGCGCGCCGGCTACCGCGAAATTCTTCTCGCGTACCTGCGTCCTCATGCGCAACAACTCTGCAACGATTGTCAAGAGCGGCTGGAGCGTAACCCCCTGCGCGTGCTCGACTGCAAGATTGCGTCCTGTCAGGAGATCGCCCGTGGTGCTCCGCAGTTGCTGCAACATCTCGATCCGGAGTCGGCCGCACACTTCGTGGCTTTGCAGGAACTACTGCAGGCCATGGATATTGCCTATACGATCAACCCGCGCCTGGTGCGTGGTCTCGACTATTACCATCGGACTGTTTTCGAATGGGTAGCAGACGGCCTGGGTTCGCAGGGTACGGTCCTTGCCGGTGGTCGCTACGATGGCCTGGTGGCGCAACTGGGCGGTCCGGAAACACCGGCTATCGGTTTTGCCCTGGGTATGGAGCGGATTCTCGCGCTGCGGTCGCTGACGCAGGCGAGCGAATCCTCGACGGGTCCCGCACTTTTTCTCGGTGCCCTGGATGAGCCCGCATTGTCAGCCGTCTTCCAGCGCGCTGAGGAGTTGCGCAGCCAGGGTCTCAGTGTCGTGGTAGCCGGGCCGGGCTCGGTGAAATCCTTGCTAAAACAGGCGCAGCGCAGCGCAGCACGTTACCAGGTATTACTGGGCGGCAGCGACCTGACGGGCGGCGATATTCTCCTCAAGGAACAAGAGGGACAGGGCGAGTGGCGCGGCCCCTGGGCAGAACTGCCGCGTGCTTTGGCAACCCTCGGCGTTGATTTCCCCTAGCTCCCCCTCCATACTACGCGGCAAACGCCACAGGCAAAAACCTCATGACTGGCCCCGACTTTACTGAACTCCTCCAACGTCATCGTAAGCTGTTGATCATAGTCTTCGTGCTGATCATCGCCGGGGTGCTGGCGTTTTTTGCCTACGACAAATACCAGCGGCATCAAGTCGAACGCGCAGCGGTTCTGTACAGCGAGCTGAGTGATAGCCTGGCAAGTGGCAACGACGCCACGGCCCGCGCCAGCGCCGAAACCCTGATCCATGATTATTCGGCTACCCCCTACGCCAGTATGGCGAGGTTCTATCTGGCTCGGCTCGACATCGATGCCAAGCAGGATGACAAGGCAGAAGGGCAGCTACTGCAGCTGACCCGACAAGCTGACCTGCCCGAGGGGATGCAGGGGCTGGCGCGTAGCGCGCTGGCGCGATTGTATGTGGATAACGGAAAAAATCAGCAGGCGTTGGAGTTGTTGCAGAAGCCCGATGGCGCCTTTGCAGCGGTGGATTGGGAGTTGCGCGGCGATGCGGAAGCGAAGCTGCGACACGATGACCGTGCTCGCGACGACTACGAAAAGGCCATCGCCCACCTGCCCGCAAGTGACCCCTATGTGGTATACCTTCAAATGAAAATGGCAAATTTGGGAGTTTCTTGATGAGCTATGCTACGGCAGGCGGCATGCGTACTGGACTGCGTGCCATCGCCATGCTTGGGATGATCTTCACGCTGGGTGGTTGTGGTGTCTGGAATTGGGCCTTTGGCCCCTCCGCGCCGGCGCCCAAGCCAATGACGGCCATGCACCAGGAACAGGTCACTGTCGGTTTTGCCACCGACTGGCAGGCGCGTCTCTATGGCAACTGGCGCCTGGACCCCTATAACGCCACGCAGATTCGCGTGACGGACCACGCAATTTATCTCAGCGACGACGCTGGTGATCTGCTCGCTCTCTCGCGTAGCGGGCGTTTGCGTTGGGTGTATCGTTTGAACGGTAAGAGTCCTTGTGGCCCCACAGTTGCTGATGGTGTGGTCTATGTGGGTACAGATCGCGGCACTCTCTATGCGGTCTCCGCTGCACAGGGCAAGAAACTTTGGGATGTGCAGCTGGGCGCAGAGCCAAGCAGCCCCATCACCGTGGCCAATCAGCGTCTCTTCCTGCAGTTGTCGAATGGGCACTTGTTGGCCCTGGATGCCCAAAATGGCTCGGTGGACTGGACTTTCTCCCTTCCGCAACCTTCCTTGCTGCTGCGGCGAAGCAGCGGCATCGTGGTTTCCGGCCAGACCCTGTATACCGGTTTTGCCGACGGTAAACTGCTTGCCCTTAACGCCGACGATGGCGCCGAACTCTGGCGCGCTACCATCGCCATCCCCCACGGCAACAACGAACTCGCGCGCATGGTGGACGTCGCCGCAACTCCGGTATTGGACGGCAATCGCGTCATTGCCGCCGCCTATCAGGGGAATGTAGCAGCCTTTAGCAAGGATAGTGGGGAGCAAGACTGGGCTCGCCCAATGTCCACGCTCCTCACCCCAATTTTGCACGATGGCAAGCTCTTTGCCGCCGGCAGCGATGGCCAGATCTACGCCATGGATCCCGCCAGCGGTACCGTGGAGTGGCGCAATACGCGTTTCAAGGGCCAGTCGCTAAGCGGTATGACCCTCTGTGATGGCAAACTGTTGCTCAGCAATTATGCCGGTCAGGTCATCACTATCGACCCCCAAACCGGCCATCGTACGGGGCAGGAAACCGTCTCCAGCAGCGGGATCCAAACCGCGCCGGTCTGTGTTGGCAAAAATCGTTTTCTCGTATTGAGTGGTGTCGGAACCCTCTATCAGCTGCAGTTTGCGAAGCCCTAGTTGCCATGGCGGCAATACTCGCACTCGTTGGTCGCCCCAATGTCGGTAAATCCACGCTATTCAACCGGCTGACCCGTACCCGGGAGGCGCTGGTCGCAGACATGCCCGGTTTTACCCGCGATCGCCATTATGGGACGGCACGGCACCAAGAGCGGGATTACCTGGTTATCGATACCGGTGGTTTCGAGCCGGAAGAGCGCGAGGGACTGGTCGCTGCCATGGCCCTTCAGACGCGGCAGGCCATTGCCGAGGCCGATGTCCTCCTGTTCCTGGTCGATGCCAAAGAGGGGCTGGCTGGCCAGGACGAGGAAATCGCCCGGGAATTGCGGCGCAGCGGTAAGCCGGTACTACTGCTGGTCAACAAAATGGATGTGCGGCATGCCGTGGCAGAGTTGCCGGAATTCCACCGCCTCGGACTGGGAACACCCATCACCCTCTCCGCAGCCCACGGTCACGGGATGGAACAGCTATGGACCGCCATTTCTGCCCTGCTAGCCGAGGCACCGACGGGAGCCGAAACGTCGAGTGAACTGGAGGACGGCCCAGCCATTGCGGTGCTGGGACGTCCGAATGTCGGAAAATCCACCCTGGTCAACGCCATGTTGGGGGAAAAAAGGGTTATCGTTTTCGATCAGCCGGGAACCACCCGCGACAGCATCCGCATTCCCTATGAACGTGCGGGACGGCGCTACGTAATGATCGACACTGCTGGCGTGCGACGGCGCGCGCGGGTAGGAGAGGGGTTGGAGAAGCTGACCGTGCTGAAGACGCTCGCAGCCCTGCGTGAGGCGGACGTAGTGCTGATGGTCATGGACGCGCATGCTGGTGTCAGTGATCAGGATGCGCATCTGGTGGGTGTCGCGGTAGAACTTGGCCGCCCGATCGTTCTGGTACTGAATAAGTGGGATGGTTTGGAGGTGCGCGCGCGCGAGCGCATCAAGGACGAGCTGGAACGACGGCTGGCCTTTCTCCGCTACGCGCCGTTTCACAGCATTTCGGCCCTGCATGGCAGCGGCGTCGGAGAGTTGTACCGCAGCATCGACAAACTATGGCAAAACAGTCAGCGACATTTTTCCACTGGCGAACTCAACCGCCTGCTGGAGGATATCGTCAGCGGCCATCAGCCACCGCTGGTCGCGGGTCGACGGATCAAACTGCGCTATTGCCACCAGGGTGGTACCCAGCCAATCACACTGGTCTTTCACGGCAATCAGCTCGACCGCCTGCCTGGGGCCTACAAGCGCTATCTGGAGACGGCATTTCGCACGGCGCTGAAACTGGATGGGGTCCCCCTCCGTCTGCTCTTTCGTCAGGGGGAGAATCCCTATGCCAGCCGTGGAGCACGCGCATGAACCTCTCCTCATCCTATCGTTGGTGGCTACCCGCCGGGATTCTCTACGCCGCCTTCTTGTTGCAACACTTTTTCAGCATCCTGCAACTGCCGGCGTGGCATTGGGGGCTGGCAATCGCCTATGCCTTGTGGGCCGCCCTGGCTCTGGGCGCTATTGCCCGCAGCTGGCCGAAACTCACGCCCTACGGCTGGCGACCGCTGGTGATTTTTCTGGGCGCGATTCTCTCGGCGATCGACATATTCGCCGGGCCAGGGCCGGCCTCGGCGCAACGTATAGACACGTGGATGACAGCGCTGATCGGGATCGCCATTGTTTCGATTCTGGCGCGCTTCACGCCGCGAAAGTGGAGCAAGCTCTGGTTTGGGCAGGAGGTGCAACCTGGATCTCGTCCTTATTCGTCACGCTGAAGCCGAAGAGCATAGTGCCGATGACAGCGATGCCGGGCGCCGCTTGACCGCCCGCGGCGAAGCGCAGGCTGCCGTTGTCGCTGGGGCTCTGCGCCATTTCCACCTGCAAGACGCGGAAATCTGGTACAGCCCCAAAGTGCGTACACGGCAGACCGCAGCGGCGCTGCAGGCAGAGCTGCAGGCATCGGTGTATCGCGCTGAGGAGGCGCTCGTCACGGGCAACCTAGCCCAACTGCAGTTTGCCTGGCAGGAAGATCAGAGCAAGCAGGTGATTCTCGTTGGACACCAGCCGTTGCTTGGCGACTGGATAGCGCAACTGGCGGGCATCCACTTGCCGATAGCCAAGGCCAGTGTGACATTTTTGCGGGAAAATCCCTGCAGCGCACAGTTTCAGTTTCTCGGACATTTTCGCCCAGAGCTTTTCGCCGCCGCAAACTCTTCTGAAAAAAATCCGTAAGCGTGCTAAGGTGTCTAGATGGGAGCGACTGATTCGCGCCCGTGTTCCATCATCTATCGTACGCTCGAAAGGAGATGACTTATGTCGGAAAGTGAAGCCCCAGATCTCGTGATTATCCTCATTACCGGGCCAGAGAATCCAAAGCGCTTGCCTTCGGCCTTTTTTCTGGCAGCGACTGCCGCTGCGGGGGAACAAAAGGTGGTGATGTACTTCACCGGCCCGGCGACCGAGCTTCTCGCCAAGGGGAAAGCCGAGTCGATTTTCCCCATGCCCGGCGGCAAGAGTGTCGCCGACTTCATGAAGCTTGCGGAAGACAATGATGTGCAGATCATTGGCTGTCTGCAGTCTCTGGAGTTGAATGGTATGACCAAGGGTGACCTGGCAAAAGAGATCCCACTGTTGAATCCCAGCGCTGCTCTGCCTACCCTGGGCGCTGCCGGCCGCGTTCTGACCTGGTAACTTGCAGTGCCCGCGAATTGCGGGCACAGCTGCATCCATTCGGGAACTGTCTGCGTAGTTACGGACAGGATCAAGACGGAGCAAGCATGACGGCTTCCCGAATCGTAGAAAAATCGCAAACGATATCGTATCCGCGCGGAGCGCGCGTCTTGCACTTGGGGCTCGTTCTACTTTTCAGCTTCGAGTTGCTCAACTCAATTCTTGCCCTCTGGTTCCAACATTTTTCCCTGTTTCAGTGGCATATCCTGGTGGGTATTGTCCTGTCTTTCTGGCTGACGCTCTCCTGGATTGTCTATGGTTCGACGTCTTGGGGTCGACAGTTGTTGTATGTGTGGTACTGGCCGGGAAATATTCCCGCCATCTTTTCTGATGTCGGCAGACTGTTGCGTGGTCAGCTTCCTGGACATGGCCCCCAACCGGGGCTCTCCTCCTGGTGGCAGGGAATGTTTTTCTTGCTCGTCAGCTGGGTCAATTATGCCGGACTGGCTGCCTGGCTGACCATGCAGGGTTATCTTGGCATTCCCGATTTGACCCATATCGGGCTCAGTTCAATGCGGCTCGGTACCCCCATCTTGTTGTACTTCTGGCTGGGTCACGTGGGCATGGCTCTGTATCATGCCGCGCGGCGGCAGCCATTATGGTCCATATTCGCACTTTGGTAAGGGAGAAAAGAAATGCAACGTCGAGATTTTCTTCTGCGCGGTGCCGGGTTTGTAGGCGGAATGGCTGGTGGACTCCTCCTACCTGCCTGGGCACGTGCCAACGCGATCCCCGTCTTTCCCGAGTATTACACCTATGCTGGGTTCTATCCCAAAATCGATCCGCAACAGTATCAACTGCGATGTGGAGGACTCATTGGGAAGCCGCGCAGTTTTACCCTTGCCGAGTTGTATCAGCAAAGCGTTCAGCCCGAAGTGTATACCTTTCATTGCGTCACCGGCTGGACCGTGGCAAACGTGCATTGGCGAGGCATCCAGCTGGCCGACTTTCTCACCGAATTGCAGCCGCTGGACTCTGCACGCTTCGTTGTCTTCCATAGTGCCGATGGTGTGTACGTCGATAGTCTGAGCCTGGATCAGGCGCGGGCACCTGGGGTCCTCCTCGCGACGCATATCGCGGGACAGTCGCTGCTGCGCAAAGGGGGCTATCCGTTGCGTTTGCTGGTACCCCAGATGTATGGCTACAAGAGCGTCAAGTGGGTGAATCGTATTGATTTGACTGCCGAGAGACCCGAGGGCACCTGGGAGCGGGATGGGTATTCGAGTAACGCCTATATCAAGAAAGGCTTCAGTTGGCGCGATCTCCTCTAGCATCACGTGAAGTCGAGTGTCACAAAAGTGTCATAAAAAGTTCATGATAGTGTCATGAACTTTCGGTATGATTAGCAGCGCATAGGGATTTCCGATAGTGAAGTCCCCTACATGCTGCAGTGATTTTGATAACGCCATCTTCGGAGGTTTTATGTTGCCAGGTTTTAAGAAGACCGTCGCCCACGCCATGAAGGGCGCCGTTGTTGCGTCCCTCCTCGGCCTTGCTGCCACCGCCGCTACGCCCGCTGTTGCGGCTCCGCAGGTCAGTCTGCTGGAGACCGGTTCCACCCTGTTGTACCCCCTGTTCAACCTGTGGGTGCCGGAATACACCAAGATGCACCCCAACGTGAAAATCACCACCCAGGGTACCGGTAGCGGCACGGGTATTGCTCAATCCATCTCTGGTGTGGCCCAGATCGGTGCTTCCGACGCCTACATGTCAGATGCCCAGGTGAAGATGCATCCGATGTTGAACATCCCCCTGGCCATCTCCATCCAGATGATCAACTATAACCTGCCGGGTCTGAACAACAAGCATATCAAGCTCTCCGGACCGGTGCTGGCGGGCATCTATTCCGGCAAGATCACCAACTGGGACGATCCTGAGATCGCCAAGATGAATCCCGGCATCAAGCTGCCCAATCACAAGATCATCCCGATCCATCGTACCGATGGTTCTGGTGACACCTTCATCTTCACCACCTATCTCTCCGACACCGATGCCACCTGGTCCAAGAGCGTTGGTTACAGTACCACGGTCAGCTGGCCGACCGTACAGGGCGGAATCGGCGCCGTTGGCAACCCCGGAATGGTCGAAGCCCTGAAGTCCACCCCCTATGGTGTGGCCTACATCGGCATCAGCTGGAAGGAGCCGGTCGAGAAGGCGGGTCTGGGCATCGCCATGCTGAAGAATCGTGACGGTAACTTTGTGTTGCCCACCGTGGCGAACGCGAAGGCGGCCGCCGGCGAAATGGTCAGCAAGACACCGGCCGATGAGCGGATCAGCCTGGTCTTCGCTCCGGGCAAGAACTCCTACCCGATCATCAACTATGAATATGCCATCGTGAAGAAGCAGCAGCCGAACGCGGAAACCGCTGCGGCATTGAAGGACTTCCTCAACTGGGCGCTCGATCCCAAGGGTGGCAACGCCCCGCACTTCATGGAAAAGGTACACTTCGTACCGCTACCGGAGAGTGCTGTGGAGTTGTCCCGCAAGCAGGTTGCCGAGATTCAGTAAATTTTCGGCCCTGGAGCCTGGGTCTGCGACCCAGGCTCTCCACAGAATGAACGACGCGGCCCTTTTGTCGGAAGTGCCGCGCGTTTATTATGAGGCCTGCTCCACCGGAGGGTGAACATGAAGGTTTCCGTCTTTCGCTTTGGATTGGTAGGCACGGCCAGCTTTCTGCCGTTATCACTTATCCTTCTCGTAGCTTTTCTGACGGCCTATTCCTGGCCTGCCATCCAATACAACGGCCTGCAATTTTTGTGGACTAACGATTGGAATCTTGGCAGTCTCTATGGCAATCCAGTGTCCATCCACGGCCAACAAGTCATGCCGGGGGCACGCTACGGGATCTGGTTTCTTGTCGTTGGCACCTTGGCCAGTTCCTTCCTTGCTCTTCTGTTTGCGCTTCCGATTGCGGTGGGAGCAGCGTATTTTCTCGTCGAGATGATGCCCAAGTGGCTCTCCGGGCCGCTCGCACTGCTGGTCGATTTGTTGGCGGCCATCCCCAGTGTGGTTTTCGGACTGTGGGGATATGTGTTGCTGATTCCCCTTTTGGGGCAGACAGTCTTTCCATGGATGACCCAGCACATTGGATTCATTCCTTATCTGGGAGGCAGCCCGGGCAGCGGTTATGGCTTGCTGACGACTGCCATCGTCCTGGCGTTCATGATCGTGCCGCTGATCTCAGCGACGATGCGCGAAGGTATCAGCGCCATCGAACCTTCTCTCAAGGAAGCAGGCCTGGGTCTCGGTCTGAACCGTCTGGAGGTGCTGTGGAATATCATCCTGCCCAAACTCAAGACGACTCTGGTCGGCGTCTCTATTCTGGCCCTGGGACGTGCCCTCGGCGAAACCATGGCCGTCGTTATGGTCAGTGGTAACGCCCTTAACTATCTGCCAAACAACATCTATACCCCGATTTCCACCATGGCAGCGTTTATCGTCTCGCAGTTGGAGAGTGCCCTGCAGGATCCCACCAACATGGCGGTGGAAGCCTTAGCGGAGATCGCTCTGGTGCTTCTCGTGCTTACTGTGATTGTCAATATCATTGCCCGTATGATCCTCTGGGGAGCGAAGGTGCGCTCATGAGTACATCCAATCTCACGACGTCCATGACCGCCAGTGTCGGTTCTAAACGCCGGCAAATTCGCGTTTCCTGGAAACGTCATCTCTTTCGTACCCTCGGTACCGCCTTTGTCTGGTTCAGTTTCGTCATTGTTGCCGTTGCTTTCCTGTCCATCATATTGGATGTATTCCTCAAGGCATTGCCCGGATTGAAGCTCAGTCTTCTGACCGAGGTGAGCAACGGGATGAGCGGTGGCCTGAAAAATGCCATCGAGGGTACCCTCGTTCTTTCTCTTGGTTCCCTGCTGATCTCGGCGCCCGTCGGCATTGCGGCGGGGATCTACCTGAGCGAGTTTGGTAGCGGTATCGCCGGCAAATCCCTGCGTTTTCTGTCCGATGTTCTGGTGGGCGTTCCATCTATCGTGTTGGGTTACGTGGGGTATATCACGATGGTGATCTATCTCGGTTGGCAGTTTTCCGTGGCGGCCGGCATCATTACCCTGAGTATCATGCTGTTGCCGTATATCGCCCGTACCACCGAGATGGCGCTGGGCAATATCCCGCAAGCCGTGCGAGAGGCGGGCTTTGGTATTGGCGCGGGCGAGGGCTCGGTGATTTTACGGATTCTTCTGCCCGGAGCCATGCCCGCGGTCATGACGGGGCTGTTTTACGCGTTGGCCCTCTCGATGGGGGAGACGGCGCCGCTGATCTATACCGCTGGATGGTCTAACTATATGTGGAATGGACAGTTCACCAACCAGCCGATCGGGTACTTGACCTACGTCATCTGGACCTTTATCAACGAGCCTTTTGAAGAGGCCCACATCCTTGCCTTTGCGGCAGCGTTTTTGATTACCATGGTAGTACTGGGACTGATATTGCTCGGGCGTTGGCTGATGGTGCAGCAGTTGCGTAAGCGTGGCGCTTACCAATAAAAGCTAGTTCGTCAGTTCAAGGAAGGGGAAACCCCGCCGCGCGCAACATGGCTGACAAGCGAATGAGGGGAAGGCCAATGATGGCATTGGGATCTTCTCCCTCCATGCGCTCGATCAGACAAATACCCAGTCCTTCGGAGCGCAGGCTCCCAGCACAATCGAATGGTTGTTCTTTTTCGATGTAGCGAACAATTTCGTCTTCGCCAAATTTGCGCATCAACACGTGGTAGGGAATCAATTCGGTCTGCGCGTCACCGGACGGACCCAGCAGACAGAGACCATTCAACAGCTCTACTTTTTGTCCCTGCATCATCTGTAACTGAGCAAAGGCCTGTTCGGCAGAACCCGACTTGCCCAACAGGGCGCCGTCGCAACGTACCAGCTGGTCGGCGCCAATGACCCAGGCTTTCGGGTGTTGCTGCCAGATCGCGCGGGCCTTTTCATAGGCCAGGCGTTGTACGAGTGCCTCCGGTGCTTCCTGAGTCTTGCGGCTCTCATCAATCGCTGGCGACTGCCAGGTGAAGGGGATGCCCAATCGGGCGAGCAATTCCCGTCGGTAGGGACTGGAAGAGGCAAGGATGAGCTGCATATCAGCCCGTATTACGCTGCCCGGCGGCAATCGCGTTGATGCTGCGCAGCAAAGGATCGAGCCAGGTTTCCCGAAACTCGGGAGGGGTATCCTCGTTGCGGTACCGCCGTAACAGGGCAAGCTGGATATGGTTCAGTGGCTCCATGTAGACGTTGCGGCGCTGCAGGGAGAAGGCCAGTACCGGGTTTTCTTCGAGCAACTCTTGCTTCTCCTGGATGAGTAGGGTCTCCTGCATACTGACCATAAATTCTGCATGGATTTTTGCAAAGATCTGCTGCGCACACTTCTGATCGCGAGGTAGCGTCGCATACTCTGCGGCAAGTGTCATGTCCGCTTTTGCCATCGCCATGGTGATATTGCCCAGCAAGGAATAAAAAAACGGCCAGCGCTGGTACATTTTTCGCAAAAGCTCCAGTCGCTCGGGGTCTTCGCCACGCCAGCTGCGAATGGCCGAGCCCAGCCCAAACCAGGCCGGCAAAACATGCCGCGACTGTGCCCAGGCAAAGACCCAGGGAATTGCACGAATCGAATTCATCGAGCGGTCGCCACGCTGACGATGCGAGGGACGGGAACCGATGTTCATATGCGCGATCTCGTTCAGCGGAGTGGCCTCGTAGAAGTAATCCATAAAGCCCGGAGTTTGTTGAATCAGTTCGCGATAGACCGCTTCGCCGGTCTTGGTGAGTTCATCCATCACTTTGAGGAAACTGGGATCATCGGTGGGCACCGCCTGTATCAATCCAAAGCTGGCGCGCATCAATCCGGTGACACCGACGGTTAGCTCATATACGGCAGTTTCCAGGTTGGCATATTTGAACGAAAGCACCTCTCCCTGCTCGGTGATCTTGATCTGCCCGCGGACGGTATTGGCCGGCTGCGCCAGAATGGCTTCGTGGGTAGGTCCACCGCCGCGGCCGACGCTCCCGCCGCGACCGTGGAAGACCCGGATATGAATACGCCGGCGGTCTGCCAGGGCGCTCAGTTCGAGCTGTGCTTGGTATAACGACCAGCTCGAGGAGAGAATGCCGCCATCCTTGCAGGAGTCCGAGTATCCCAGCATGACTTCCTGCACATTTTCCTGGCTGCGCAGGATCTCGGCATACTCCGGATTGTCGAGTAATCTCCCCATCACGGTTTCCATGCGCTCGAGATCGTGGATGGTCTCAAACAGCGGCGTGACTGCGATCTCGCTATACAAGCCTTGGCGTGACCAGCCGGCAAGACCAAACTCTTTTGCCAAGACTAGGACTTCTAGAATATTGCTGGCCTCGTGGGTCATCGATACCACGTAATTTCCAAACGCGCGTTCTCCGACTTCTCGGCGCAACTGACCAATGCACTTGAACATCGCGCAGGTCTCCATCGCTAGGGGCGACAGTTGTTCGGGCATGCCTTCAACCAGTCTACCGGGCTTGCGTAGGGCATCACTCAACACCGCGAGTTTTTGTTCTTCCTCCATCTCGGCATAACCCTGAAACTCCGCTATTCCTGCAAAGAGTTCCGTGAGGGTGCGGGTATGTACGGTGGACTCTTGCCGAATATCCAGCGAAGCCAGGTGGAATCCGAAGGTTTCTACCAGCCAGACAAGATCTTGTACCGTATGATTGGCGATGTATTCATCACCGTGGCCCCGCAGCGAGTCACGAACCAATATCAGATCGGCGAGAAAGTCCTGATCACTGATGTACGCCGGAGTATCCGCCGCAAAGCCGCTGCCACTTTGACCATTTTCGAGCTGGTGCAGACGCAGATCGAGACGGGTCATCATGTAGCGCAACTTCCGCCGGTACGGCTCGCTGGGAAAGCGTTGATTCACCCATTCCGCAAGTTCTGGAAAGTCGTCGGCGTCCTTCTCCAGGGAGGCGAGGAGGATCGGCGAAATGCTGCAAAAGCGCGCCGAGTGCCCCAATAGCGGATAGAGTTCGGAGAGACGCCGCTGGTACTCGCGGAGGACCTCGATACTCTGCGTGCGCAGGGTCCAGCCGGTAATGGCCGCGGTCACGTTGGGGTTGCCATCGCGATCCCCGCCGATCCAGGAGCCGAAGCGAATGAAAGCGGGAATATCGACCTGCCGATCGCCGTACACCCGGCGCGCTGCGCGCCGCGCGGCGTGATAGGTCATCGGTACTGCCTGAAAGAGACTGTCGCGAAAATAGAAGAGGCCATTTTCGACTTCGTCCTGCACCTGCGGTTGATTGGTCCGCACCTCCTCCGTCTCCCAGAGGATCTGGATCTGCGCTTGCAGTTGACGCAGCACGTCACCTTCTTCCTCTTCGGTCAAGGTCGGGTCATCCAGGGCCTTGCTGGTGAGAAAGATCCGTCGCAGAGCATGCAGTACGGTGCGGCGCTTGGACTCGGTAGGATGCGCCGTAAAGACCGGCAGGTAGCGCAGTTGGCCCAGCAGAAACTGCAATTGTCCGGCATTTATGCCGGCCTCCTGCAAGCGCCGGAAGGTATCTTCAAAGGAGCCAACCCAAAGCCCGCTGCCGCGCTGCAACAAGCGACGCCGCTGCACATGCTGGAACTCCTCCTCGGCGATGTTAACCAGACTGAAGTAGGTGTTGAATGCACGGATGACAAGTACGAGGTCATCCTGGGGCAGGGCATCGATGAAACGGGCAAGGCGTTGACGGAGCTTGGCATCTTCCCGGCGATGCAGGCGGATGTAGCCCTGGCGAAGCTGCTCTACGGCGCTGAATACCCGCTCGCCGGCTTGCTCGCGCAACACCTCTCCCAGAATGTTTCCCAAGCGTTTTACGCGAGCACGCAACGCACGGTCGCTGGTCAGTTTTTTGGCGTCCACAAACTCTCCCCGGTACGGAATGTTGGCATGGGTGATAATGCAGAGAACTTATCGGCAATCCGGCAAAAGGTCAAAGACCCGTCCTGACGAAGTCTATGCGACGGAGGATTGGCATGCTGTCAGCACGGTGTCTTCCCCATAGCGCACCGACATCTTTTGAGTTAGTCTAAGGGTACTAGCCGATGGCACGATTTGCGTAAAAAAGGAGACAATAGTGGCCAGTCAACAAAAAGGGCAAATTTTGCAAGACCCTTTCCTCAATCTGTTGCGTAAGGAGCACGTTCCGGTAGCCATCTATCTGGTCAACGGCATCAAGTTGCAGGGCTTTGTCGAATCCTTCGACCAGTTCGTTGTGCTGTTGCGCAACAATGTCAGTCAGATGATCTATAAGCACGCGATTTCCACGGTGGTCCCCAGTCGCGACGTGCGTTTGCCACTGCCGGAAGGGGAAGGCGAAGCGACTGCCGGAGACGAGGCCGCAGACTGAGTCAGAGCCCAGGGATTCAGCGGTCGCATCGAGATCGCTGCTTACTGATCCACATTCATACCCCAGGAAGCACGGCGGACGATGGTGGAGAGGAGTTTCAGCAGTTGGCGGCAGACACTGGTGCCGAAATACTGGGCCTGTGGACGGTGTCGCGCGCGCGCCTGGATCCTGCCACCTGTGTTGGAAGTGGCAAAGTTCAGGAAATTGCCGATTTTGTGCGCGCCAACGCGGTCGATCTGATTCTTTTTGACCGTCCGCTGAGTCCGATTCAGGAACGGAACCTGGAGCGCTCCTGTGCTGCGCGGGTCATCGACCGGGTGGGACTCATCCTCGACATTTTCGCCCGGCGTGCACGTACGCACGAGGGACAACTGCAGGTCGAATTGGCACAACTGGATCATTTGCGCACCCGACTGGTGCGTGGCTGGACCCACCTCGAGCGGCAGCGGGGTGGCATCGGCCTGCGCGGACCTGGCGAAACGCAGCTGGAAACAGATCGCCGCTTGATCGGTGTGCGGATTCGCATCTTGCGCGAGCGGCTGGCACGGGTCGCTGCCCAGCGAGCTACGCAGCGACGCGCTCGGCTGCGTGCACCAGCGCCCACGGTTGCTTTGGTAGGCTATACCAACGCTGGAAAATCTTCTCTTTTCAATGTGCTGACGGCAAATGATCAGTATGCCGCCGATCAGCTTTTTGCAACGCTCGATCCCGCCATTCGCCGTCTCTCCGGCAATGGACCGACAACCCTGATAGCGGACACCGTTGGGTTTTTGCGCGATCTGCCGACGGAATTGATCGCCGCTTTCCGCGCCACCCTGGAAGAGGTGGGGCAGGCTCAGTTGCTGCTGCACGTCATTGACGCAGCGGCGCCCGATCGCGACGCGCAGATTCTTGCGGTGGAAAACGTTCTTGCCGAGATTGGCGCGGCCGGCGTGCCGCGTCTACGCGTATTCAACAAGATCGATCTGTTGGGTGAGGAGGTGCGGGAACGGGTAGATGAAACTGGCCAGGTGAGCGATCTCTGGCTCAGTGCCCATAGTGGTGCCGGCGTGGCCCGCCTGGCGGAAATAATCACGCAGCGCCTGCACGGTGCCCGCCTGCGTCTGCGTTGTACGTTGCGACCAGAGGCGGGGGCGCTGCGCGCACGCCTCTTTCGGGAGGCCGCGGTCCTGGAGGAACGTTTCGATAGCGAGGGGAGTAATCATCTGCTCATCGAAATCGACCAACAAACCTGGACCGGTTTGCAGGCAGAAATCGGGGCAGAGAGTTGTCAGCGGGAGGATCTGCCTTCTACAATGCGCCCATAGTCCGGGGTAAGGAGAGCGGGATGCCGTGGAGTGATCCAGGCGGAAACGGTAAACAAGACGGTAACGGCAGCAATAAAGGTCCCTTGGGACGGCGTCCCGGAAATTCCGGCGCAAGCTGGAATATCGACAAGATCACCAAAGAACTGCGCAAGCTCGGCGGCAAATTGTCGTCGTCTCCCGGATCTGGACCGCGACGAAAAATTCCTTTTGTTCGTTGGTTTCCCCTGATCGTGGTGCTTGTGCTGGTTGGTGTCTGGCTGCTCTCCGGCTTCTATCAAGTCGGCAGCGGTCAGGAGGGCATCGTGCTGCGCTTCGGTCGTGTGGTCGCCACCGTGCCGCCGGGAAGCCACTATCATTGGCCCAGTCCCATCGAGACGGTCGGGACCGTCGAGGTTGGGCGCAGCCGGCGCTTGGTCCTGGGCTACGGGGATTCGGGAGAGGCACTCAGCCCAGGTCGCATCCTCACCAGCAATAATGAGGTAGTCGATGTGCGCTATGCCGCGGATTACCGCATTGCGCACCCCCGCGACTTTCTTTTTGCCAGCAGTAATCCGCAGCAATATCTGGCCTTTGTACTGAGCGCTGCATTGCGCCAGGTGACCAGCGGTATGAGTTCTCAACAGCTGCTTGCCACGGCACACGCGCCGCTTGAGCAGCAGCTTCTGCAGAAGGCACAAAATCTCCTGGCCGGCAGCGATAGTGGCATCAGCCTGCAATCCGTGCAGATCATCGAGCTCACCCATCCCAAGGCGCTGGATGCCGAGTACGAGAAGATTACCAAGGCGCGCAAGGATGCTGCCGAGCAAGCCGAGCAGGCGAAGGCAGATACCGCCAAGACACTGCTTGCCGCCAAGGCTGAGGCTGCCAAGATGACCGATCGCGCCAGCGTCCAGGCAGAACAGTTACTCGGTAAGGCACAAGGAGACGTCGCCCGTTTCAATGCCGTCTATCAGGCCTATCAGCAGGATCCGCAAATCAGCACCAAGCAGATGTACCTGCAGACCATGCAGGACATACTGGCCAAGGCAGGCAAGATCGTCGTGGCGGATGGAAATGGTGCGCAGGTGGCAGTACAGGTTGCTGCACCAACCCAGTCGGCTCCGGCAGCTAAAGCTAGTGCTCCCACCAGCAGTGGAGATAAGGCCTCATGAAACCGATGACCTGGGGCTGGATAGCCCTGGCAGTTGCTGTTTTGCTATACCTGCTATCCGCCAGTTTCTACCAGCTGCGTCCAGGGCAGAGTGCGGTTATTCTCAACGCCGGGCACGTAGCGGCGGAGCGTTCGCAGGCAGGCCTCTACGTCCACTGGCCTTTTTTACAGTCGGTGCAGGTCATTGATACGCGCAGACGCAGCCAGAGTACCAAGGCAGTCACCGTTACGCCAACTACGGGACCAAGTCTGCAGCTCGACTGTTTTGTGCAGTGGCACGTGAGCGACGCAAAAAAGTTTTACCAGCGGGGTCTGAACACTGCCTTGGCCGAGAGCCAGATCAGTGACGTCGTGCAAGCCGCTCTCTCGCGTATCGTCGATAAAAATTCTGGCGTGACACCAAGCAATGCCGTTCTGGACGCTTGGCAGCAAACCTTGCGTAGCCAAGTGAGTGATTCTCTCGCGCGCGATGGCATTTCTCTGGATGAGCTGCATTTTCTGGAGCTTGGTTTGACTGCAGAGGCGCAACAGGACGTCTATCAGCAAATGCGAACGGAACTGCAGAGCAAGCTTGCGGCGGAAGAGCTGGCCGGCAAGGAACAGGTGGAGCAGATCAAAAATGCCGCGGAGAAGGAACGCCAGCAAGTTCTCAGCCAGGCCTATGCCTCGTCGCAGCAAACCTTGGGCAAGGCACAAGCGCAGGCAGCCAAGCTCTATGCCGATGCCTACGGAAAAAATCCACGTTTTTATGCCTTTTATCGTAGTCTCGAGGTATTGCGCGATAGCACCAAGGCGGGGGACGTCTGGGTCCTGCCGGCCAACTCTCCGTTGCTCCGCTATCTGCATGAGGGACTGCAAGGAGGCGGCAAGCCGTGAGCAAACGGAAAGATATCTTGGCGAGTTGGATGTTGCCTGCCGGTTTTGAGGATATGGGACCGCAGCAGGCGGCAGCACTCGAAGGAAAGCGTCGGGAGCTGCTGGATCTCTTCGCATCCTGGGGATACCGACAGGTGATCCCGCCCATGCTGGAGCATCTGGAGGGCTTGCTGACCGGCAGCGCCATCGATCTCGATCTGGAAACCTGGAAGGTACTCGATCAGGCCAGTGGACGGGTGCTGGGCTTCCGCTCGGATATGACGCCACAAATGGCGCGGATCGATGTGCAGATGGCACGCGGTGATGAGGCGCGACGCCTGAGTTACGCCGGCACCGTGTTGCGCGCACGTCCCGATGCCCTCGGTGGGAGTCGCGCGCCCTTTCAGGTGGGAGCCGAGATGTTTGGCGTCGCTAGTGCCGATGCCGATCTCGAAATTCTGAGCCTGATGGTGGAGAGCGTACAGCGCTGCTGTCCCGGTACCGAACTGGTATTGGACCTGGGGCATGTCGCAATTTCGCAATGTCTGGCAGAAGCGTGCGGGCTTGGTCAGCAGGATCGAGAGGAGCTATTGCGTTTCCTGGAACGCAAAGCCTGGCCGGATCTGCGACAGCTTCTGCAGGCGAATGCGGTGCCTGCGCAGCAGGCCGAAGCATTTCGGGCGTTGTCCGAACTGCATGGCGATCATGAAATCCTGGATCGCGCCCGGCAACGCTTTGCCTCTTATCCCGTCATTCTGCGCGCTCTGGAAGAGCTCGATTTTGTCTGGCAAGTACTTGCCCAGCGCTATCCGCAGCTCAGCATTCGTGCGGATCTAGCGGAAATGCAGGGGCATCGCTACCACACCGGCATGCTCTTTGCGCTATTCTCGCCGCAGCAGGGCGCGGCGATTGCCCGCGGCGGGCGGTATGACGGTGTCGGCAAGGCCTTTGGCCGCTATCGTCCGGCGACCGGATTCAGTCTCGATTTGCGTCCCTTGTTGCGCGATCTGACCGAGGAAAGAAATTCTCCACGGGTCCTTGCCCCGGGTGGTTCCGACCCCAGCCTGTGGCAGGCCATTCAGGACCTGCGTGCACAGGGGTATACCGTTGTCCAGGACCTGGCTGGTGGCGCCCCCGCGCAACCGTTGCCGGCAGGCTTCGACGCCTGCCTGGTAGTGGAGGGGGGGCGATGGACACTGGCCGGCCGCGAGCCTGAATTTCCCTTTTCTGCATCCTGATCTTTTGCGGAGTCGCTATCGATGTCCAGAAACGTAGTGGTAATAGGCACCCAGTGGGGTGATGAGGGCAAGGGCAAGATTGTCGACTGGCTTACCGAGCAATGTCAGGCAGTTGCGCGCTTCCAGGGTGGCAATAATGCCGGTCACACCCTGGTCATCGCGGGCAAAAAGACGGTGCTGCATCTCATTCCGTCCGGTATCCTGCGACCGGAGGTACAGTGTCTTATCGGTAACGGCGTGGTGCTCGATCCTGTGGCCCTGTTCGAAGAGTTGGATCCATTGCTGGAAACCGTTCCAGATGCGGCCCAGCGCCTGGTCATTTCCGAGGCGTGTCCGCTGATCTTGCCCTATCACAAGCGGCTGGACCTTGCCCGGGAACGGGCCAAAGGGGAAGCGCGCATAGGGACTACCGGGCGAGGGATTGGGCCTGCATATGAAGACAAGGTAGCGCGACGGGCCTTACGGGTGGCGGACCTGTTTCACCGCGAGCGTTTCGCAGCAAAACTGGGCGAGGCACTCGACTATCACAACTTTGTTCTGCAGCACTACTTCAAGGAAAAACCAGAGGATTTTCATCAGACGCTGGAGCAGAGTCTCGCCTATGCGGAACGTCTGGTACCCATGGTTGCCGATGTCTCCCTGCGCCTCAGCCAGATTCAGGCGGCCGGTGGACGGATTCTGTTTGAGGGGGCGCAAGGGACCATGCTCGACGTCGACCACGGCACCTACCCGTTTGTCACCTCTTCCAACACGGTGGCCGGGGCCGCCGCTGCCGGTACCGGGGTAGGGCCCGGCGAACTGGGTTACGTTCTCGGCATCACCAAGGCCTACACCACCCGCGTCGGCTCCGGCCCATTTCCCACCGAGCTCTTCGATGACACTGGACGCTGGCTGGCGGAGAAGGGCGGCGAGGTGGGCGCCACGACCGGGCGGGCGCGGCGTTGTGGCTGGTTCGATGCCGTGGCCCTGCGCGCTTCCTGTCGGGTCAACGGGGTGACCGGCCTGTGCATGACCAAACTCGACGTGCTCGATGGCCTGGCGGAAATTCGTGTCGCTACCGGCTATCGGGTACGGGGTGCGGAGTGTCGTGACCTGCCTGGCGGCGCCGAATCGCTGGCGGATTGTGAACCTGTCTACGAAAGTTTTCCGGGCTGGTCGGAATCCACTGCCGGTGTTCAACGTTGGCAAGACCTGCCACAAAACGCGCGAAGCTATCTTGAAGCTCTGGCGGAGCTGGTGGAGCGGCCCCTGGCAATTGTTTCTACCGGGCCGGACCGAGCCCACACGATTCTCCGTGAGGCGTTTTTATGAGCTTGAGTTTCTTGTCTTTTCTTGTCTGCATTGCGTAGTATGTCGCGTATCATTCCCAGTGGCTGTCATCAAAGTGTCATAAAACTGTCGCACTATTGTCATGGTTTTGGGTCATACTATTGTTTGCTGCAACCCGAACAGGGGGATTGAGGGATGCTCGAAACGCAAGTTCAGAAGGACATGGGTCGTAATACCAAAAAAGGGGAGCGCTCGCTGCGACTGTATCTCGCCCGCCATCAGGATGAGATCGAGGCGGCACAACGGCTGCGCTATCGCGTGTTCAGCGCGGAGTACGGTGCCCAGCTGAGTGGCCCGCCGGGAATCGATCAGGATGAATATGATCCCTTCTGCGAGCACCTGATCGTCGAAGATGAGGTCCGTCAGGAGGTGGTTGGTACCTATCGTCTTTTCCTGCCCGAGCAAGTACCCAATGTAGGCCGCTATTATGCGCAGACGGAGTTTGATCTCTCGCGTCCCTTGGCCCTGGGCTCTCGGGTCATGGAACTCGGTCGCTCCTGCGTGCATCCAGACTATCGCCAGGGAGCCGTGATCGTGCTGTTGTGGTCTGGCTTGGCAGAGGCTATGGGCATGTGGGACATCGACCATCTCATGGGTTGCGCCAGCGTGCATAGCACCGATGGCCCGGCGCTTGGCGCCCTGTATCGCTCGCTGGAGCAGCAGATGGTGCCAGCAGAGCAGCGCGTCTTTCCCCTGCGCCCGGTACCCGGTTTCGATTCCGACGCCCAGGTGGAGCCCGTCGAGTTGCCGGCATTGCTGAAAGGCTACTTACGGGCAGGGGTGCGGCTGGGGGGCGAGCCGTATTGGGACCCCCAGTTTCATTGCGCTGACTTTTTTGTGTGGTGCGATTCGCGACTTATTACCTCGCGCTACCAGCAGCGTTTTCTGGATCCTGTGGTCCAAGGCAAATGATCTTTCGTCGGCGGCGTATTTCCGCTTCTGCACAAGCGCAACTGATCCCCTATCCCAGCGACCGTATCCTGCGGCGCAGCGAGCCGCGTTTTTATCGCCGCTTGTGGCGTATCCCCGCCCTTGCCCTGCACTTGGCTTTGGCATTTCCCCTGAGCTGGTGGTACTACGGGCGCAGGGTGGAAATCGATGGATCTGCGTTGGCGGTATTTCGCTGGTGGTGTGGGGTTGCGCTGCGCATCCTGGGGATCCGGCTGCGGGTAGCGGGAACCTTACCCATGGCACCGACGATGTTGGCGGCCAACCACGTCTCTTATCTCGATATTCTTGCGCTTGCCGCGATCCGGCCGGGTCAGTTTGTCGCCAAAAAGGAGATGGAGTCCTGGCCTCTCTTTGGCCGCCTGGCGCACCGCCTGGGAACCTTTTTCATTGACCGTGGTGATGCCCGGGCCAGCCAGCGGGTGTTGAAAGAGGCGGCCGAGGTCCTCCGTGATGGCCGTATCCTGTCCATCTTTCCCGAGGGAACGACAAGCGATGGTACGGACGTCGGCGACTTTTTTGCCGCTCCTTTCGAGACCGCCGTCAGTGCCGGCAGCATGGTGGTACCGGTTACCCTGCGGTATGAGGATGTCCTGCGTCCCGGGCATGCGGATCAGGTCTGCCCGTTCATTGGCGACGATACCCTTGCGGGACATCTGTGGCGGCTCACGGCATCGGCACCGCTCACCCTGCGCATCCACTTCGGTTCGCCCTTATCGCCCCAGCTCGGTCGAAGAGAGCTCGCCAAGGAGACCCAGCGTCTGATTCGCGAGTCGTTACAGCGGATGGAGGAGGGCGCGGCAGTGACCTATCTGGATCCGTATCGCCACCGCCTGCGCGATGCCTGGGAGGCCTGGCGTCACGGTAGTCAGTCCCGCTAGGGTTTTTCAGGCCACATCAGTATTCTTCGTAGACGCTGTCATTGCTGCAGCCGTTCCAGGCGTGTACGGTCTCTACCAGCAGTTCTACATTGTCTATTGGTGTTTGCGGCGTGATGCCGTGGCCCAAGTTGAAGATATGTCCTGGCCTTCCCGCATTCGCACAAAGGATATTTTCGATTTCAGCGCGCAACAGGGCGGCTTGACCATAAAGTGCAATCGGGTCGAGATTGCCCTGTACGGCGATTTTCTTACCCAGACGTGTGCGCGCCACGTTAATGTCGATGGTCCAATCCAGGCCGATGACGTTGGCACCGCTCGCCGCCATGCGCTCCAACCAGTTACCCCCGCCTTTGCTGAAGAGGATGATGGGCAGCTCTTTGGCCTCTGCTGTGGCGCGCAGTCCGGCGATGACCCGCTGCAAGGGGGCCAGAGAAAAACGCTCGTAGGCCGAAGTCGTCAACGTACCGCCCCAGGTATCAAACAGCATTAGTGCCTGAGCGCCCGCCGCGGCTTGCGCGTGCAGGTAGTCTGTCAGCGCCAGCACCAAGCGTTCGAGCAATGCCTCCAGGCTTTCCGGATCGGAATACATCCAAGTCTTTGCATGCAGGAAGTCGCGGCTCCCTCGGCCCTCGATCATGTAGCAGGCGAGGGTCCAGGGGCTGCCGGCAAAGCCAATGAGCGGGACCCGACCGTCCAGCTCCCGACGGATGAGACGTACTGCGTCCATGACGTAGCGTAGATCTTGCTCGGGATCGGGCTGCCCCAGGCGCCGCAGATCACTGGCCTCGCGTAATGGATCGCGAAATACCGGACCCTCGCCTTCGAGGAAATCCAGTTCCATGCCCATAGCGTGGGGCACGGTGAGGATGTCGGAAAAGAGGATGGCGGCGTCGAGATCAAAGCGTCGCAGAGGTTGCAGTGTTACCTCGCAGGCCAATTCCGGCGTCTGGCAGAGCTCCAGAAAACCCGACACCTTGGCACGGGTGGCGCGATACTCTGGCAGGTAGCGCCCGGCTTGACGCATCAGCCAGACCGGCGTGCGATCGACCTCCTGGCCCCAGCAGGCCCGCAGGAAGCGGTCTGTCTTGCTCATTCTGCGGCGCTCAAAAAATCGAGGATGCCGTCGGCCGCCCGACGTCCTTCATCCACCGCCGTCACCACGAGGTCAGAACCACGGTGCATGTCACCGCCTACAAAGACCTTGGGGTTACTGGTCTGGAACTGGCTGTTGGCCGTCACCCGGCCGGCCTTGTCGGTGGCGATGCCAAAGTCGTCAAACCAGGCTGCGGGGGAGGGATCGAAGCCGAAGGCAATGATCACGGCATCGGCGAGCAAAAGCTCTTCTGAGCCGGGCACGACTTCGGGGTAGCGGCGACCTTTGTCATCGGCCGCACCGAGTTGCGTGCGCAAGACCTTGACCCCTTGTGGACCAGACTCAGGACTGCCAACAATCTCCACGGGCTGGCGATTGAAGAGGAATTTCACTCCTTCCTCGCGGGCGTTACTGACTTCCCGGCGGGAGCCGGGCATGTTTTCTTCGTCACGGCGATAGACGCAACTGACCGCCGTCGCACCCTGGCGGATGGCCGTGCGCACACAATCCATGGCGGTGTCACCACCACCCAGCACGACCACGCGTTTGCCGGTCAGGTTGATATAGGGATGCAGAGGATCGGGCAGGGCCATCAGATGGGAGATATTGCCATTGAGGAAGTCCAGGGCCTTGTAGACGCCCGGCAGCTCCTCGCCGGGGAAATGCCCCTGCTTGGCCTTGTAGGTGCCCATGCCCAGGAACACGGCGTCGAAGTCGCGCAGTAGATCGGCAAAGGGAATGTCCTTGCCGACTTCCTGCCCAAGACGGAACTCGATGCCCATTTCCCGCAGCAGATCGGCACGCCGCGCGACCACTTCCTTTTCCAGTTTGAAGGGGGGAATGCCGAAGGTCAGCAGGCCACCCACGGCGGGGTAGCGGTCGAAGACCACTACATCGACGCCATTGCGATTGAGGATATCGGCACAGCCGAGGCCCGCCGGCCCGGCGCCGACCACTGCCACGCGCTTGCCCAAACGCGCAACCGGCTCCTGTACCGGCTTCCAGCCGCGCGCCAGGGCTTCTTCGGTGATGAACTTCTCCAGGTTGCCGATGGTGACCGCGCCGTAGTCTTCGTTGAGAGTACAAGCGCCTTCGCAAAGGCGATCCTGGGGACAGATACGACCACAGATTTCCGGCAGGGTGTTGGTACTGTGGGAAAGGGTTGCGGCCTCCTCGATGCGGTTTTCGACGATCAACTGCAACCAGTTGGGAATGTAGTTGTGCACCGGGCACTTCCACTCACAGTAGGGATTACCGCAATGCAGACAACGGTCGGCCTGCAAACGGGCGCTGTCGAGATCGAAGACTTCATAGATCTCGCGGAAGGCTTCGCGACGCTCCTCTACCGGCAATTTCTTGGGATCCTGCCGACCATCTTCCAAAAAGGCAAAATTATTCATGTCAATTCCTCGCGATGGACAAGGTCAGCTGGCTTCTTCGAGCAACACATCGAGCTTGGCCGCCTTGGGCACCACCAGCCAGACCTGTGCAACAAAACGCGACCAATTGTGCAGTAAATCCTGGGCCAGCAGGCTGCCAGTCCATTCTGCGTGACGCTTGATATGGCGCTTCAGTAAGACTTCGTAGCCGCGCATGGATTCGGTATCGATACGATGGACATTGACCAGCTCGCCATTGACGCGATTGGGAAACTGGCCCTCGGCATCGCGCACGAAGGCGAGACCACCGGTCATGCCGGCACCGAAATTGACGCCAACCCGGCCGAGAATGATGACCTGACCGCCCGTCATGTATTCGCAGGCGTGGTCTCCGGCGCCCTCGATGACCGCAACCGCACCGGAGTTGCGCACCGCAAAGCGCTCGCCGGCGCGGCCGGCGGCGTGCAGCATGCCGCCGGTGGCACCATAGAGGCAGGTGTTGCCGATGATGGCCGATTCTGCGGCAACATAGGGGGCATTTTCGGGCGGGGCGATGATGATGCGGCCACCATTCATGGCCTTGCCGACATAATCATTGGCATCGCCGTGCAGACGCAGGGTCATGCCCTGTACCGAGAAGGCGCCAAAGGACTGACCAGCGGTGCCGTGCAGCTCGACATGAATGCAGTCATCGGGCAGACCGGCATTGCCATAGCGTTTGGCAATCTCGCCTCCCAGCCTTGCGGCAATGGAGCGGTGGGTGTTCTGAATGCGGTAGTGCAACCGCGTGGGGATCTTCTCCTCCAGGGCCGGGCGGGCATCGGCCACGATCTGCTCGGCGAGTTCGCCGCGGTCGAAGGGCGGATTGCGATCCTGCTGATGGATGTTGTGATCAGCATTTTCCAGCGTGGCATTGCCGAGCAGCGGACGCAGATCCAGGGCGGCCTGCTTTTCCGTACTGGCCTTACCGATCTCCAGCAGGTCACTACGTCCGACCAGATCGTCAAAGCGACGAATGCCGAGTTCGGCCATGATCTCCCGCACCTCTTCGGCAACAAAGCGGAAGTAGTTGATCACCAGTTCCGGCAGTCCCTTGAAATGCTTGCGCAGGGTCTCATCCTGAGTAGCCACGCCCGTGGCGCAGTTGTTGAGATGGCAGATCCGTAGATACTTGCAGCCGAGCACGATCATCGGCGCGGTACCAAAGCCGAAGCTCTCGGCGCCGAGCAGGGCACCTTTCACCACATCGAGCCCGGTCTTGAAACCACCGTCGGCCTGCAGACGCACGCGATGGCGCAGGAAGTTCTTGCGCAGGGTGACCTGGGTTTCCGCCAGCCCCAGCTCCCAGGGGGAACCCGCATACTTGACCGAAGTGAGCGGACTGGCGCCAGTCCCGCCATCGTAGCCAGCGATGGTGATGCGGTCGGCATAGGCCTTGGCCACACCGGCAGCAACGGTGCCCACGCCGGCCTCGGAGACCAGTTTGACCGAGACAAAGGCGCCGGGATTGACCTGCTTGAGGTCAAAAATGAGCTGTGCCAGGTCTTCGATGGAGTAGATGTCATGGTGCGGTGGCGGGCTGATCAGCGCCACACCTTCCTTGGCGTAGCGCAGGCGCGCGATGATGCCGCTGACCTTGTGACCAGGCAGCTGACCGCCTTCGCCGGGCTTGGCGCCCTGGGCGATCTTGATCTGCAGCTCTTCGGCATTGACCGCGTATTCCGGCGTCACCCCAAAACGGCCAGAAGCAATCTGCTTGATTTTGCTGACCTTGTTGTTGTGATAGCGGGCAGGGTCTTCGCCGCCCTCGCCGGAGTTGGAACGCCCACCGATAGTGTTCATGGCAATGGCCAGGGCCTCATGGGCCTCGGGAGAGAGCGCACCCAGGGACATCGCCGCGGTATCGAAGCGCGGAGTGATGGCCTCGACCGGTTCCACTTCATGCAAGGGGATCGCCTTGCCGCCGCGCAGATCCAGTAGGTCGCGGAGATTGGTGACCGGCCGTCCATTCACCAGTTCGGCGAAGCTGCGATAGTCCTCCTGGCGGCCGGAACGGGTGGCAGCCTGTAGACTGGCAACCACATCCGGGTTGTAGGCGTGGTATTCGCCGCCATGGATATATTTCAACTGACCGCCGGCACTCATGCGTCGATGCGGACGCCAGGCATCTGCCAGCAGGCGCCGTACGTCGGTTTCCAGGTGCCGGAAATCCGCGCCCTCAATGCGGCTGACCGTACCGCGAAAACAGCGTTCCACCACCCGCGACGATAGGCCCAACGCCTCAAAGAGCTGGCTACTGCGATAGGAGGCGAGGGTGGAGATCCCCATTTTAGAGAGAATCTTGTACAAGCCTTTGTCGATGCCCTTGCGATAATTGGCCAGGGCCTTGCTTACCCCCACCGGCTGGCTGAAGGCGCGGCGCTCGGCCAGGCTACGCACTATGCTGTAGGCGAGGTAGGGATACACTGCGGTAGCGCCGTAGCCGATGAGGGTGGCGAAGTGATGGGGGTCGCGGGCGTGGGCGGTAGCAACGAGAATGTTGCAGCGAGTACGCAAGCCGGCGTCTATGAGGGCGTGATGCACCGCACCCACCGCCATGAGCGCGGGGATATAGACCTGATCCTTCTGCAATCCGCTGTCGTCCAGTACCACAATGACGGCTCCGGCCTGCACCCCGGCCACGACTTCGGCGCAGAGACTGCTGACCGCAGATTCGAGATCAGCACTGCTCGGGTAGCAGATGTTGAAAATCTGCGCGCGGAAGGCGGGTTCCGCACGCGAAATCAGCGCCTGAAAGGCCGCATCGGATAGTACCGGGGAGTGCACCTCGATACGCCGCGCATACTCCGGGCGCTCGGCAAAGAGATTGCTTTCCGTCCCCAAAATGGCATTCAGGGACATGACCAGGGATTCCCGCAACGGGTCGATCGGCGGGTTGGTAACCTGGGCAAACTGCTGGCGGAAGTAGTCGGCCAGGTGCCGCGGCTGGGTGGAAAGCACCGCCACCGGGGTATCATCGCCCATGGAGCCAACCGCCTCTTGGCCTCCTTCGGCGAGCACCCGGATGACCTGGTCTTCCTCTTCCATGCTGACGCCAAAGGCCTTTTCCCAGGCAACCAGATCCGTCACCGGGCGGGCGATTTCCGGCGCATCGTCATCTGCATCGAGATGTTCGGCATATTCCGCCAGCCAGTCGCCGTAGGGGGCGCTGTTCTGGATGCGCAGGTCGATACTGGCGTTGTCCAGTAGCTGGCCGTTGCGCAGGTCTACCGCAAGTATTTGCCCCGGCCCCACCCGTCCCTGGGCGGTGATATCCTGGTGTGCGTAGTCGAAAACGCCCACTTCCGAGGCAATATTGATGATGCGGTCGCGGGTGATGACGTAGCGCGCGGGTCGCAGGCCGTTGCGATCCAGAGCGCAGACCGCCATCTGGCCGTTATTGAGCACCAAACCGGCAGGGCCATCCCAGGCCTCCATGCGCATGGAGTGATATTCATAGAAGGCGCGCAGTTCCGGGGCCATGTTGGGGACATTGTGCCAAGCCGGGGGAACCAGCAGGCGCAGGGCCTTGAAGAAGTCCATCCCACCTTGCACCAGCAGTTCGAGCATGTTGTCCAAACTGAAGGAATCACTGCCGCCACCCACTGCTGGCAGCACCTCCTCCATGGGCAGGAGATCGGATTGCAGCAGGGGGGCCCGTGCCCGTGCCCAGTTGCGGTTGCCCTGAATGGTGTTCAGCTCGCCGTTGTGGGCGAGAATGCGGAAGGGTTGGCATAAACGCCATTCCGGCCAGGTATTGGTGGAGAAGCGTTGATGGTAGCTGACCAGCGCCGAGGCAAAACGTGGGTCGCGCAGATCAGGATAGAAATCCGGCAGATGCTCGGGCATGACCAGCCCTTTGTAGCCGATCACCCGGCTGGAGCAGGTGACCGCAAAGAAATCGCTGTCGGACGCGCAGCGCTTTTCCACCCGGCGGCGCAGACGGTAACAGAGGCGTTCGAAGGCATCGTCGTCTGCTTCCTCTCCGCTGAGGAATGCCTGCTCGACGCCAGGGAGAGTCTTCAGCGCCTCCGCACCGCAGGCCTCGGCCACGGTGGGCACGGCACGCCAGCCAAGCAGGGTAAGGTCCAGGGCTTGCGCTTCTTCCGCAATGATCTGGTGTATTCCCTTTGCCCGCTGCACGTCGCGAGGCAGAAAAAACTGCCCAACGGCAAAGCGCGCTGGCAGCGTAATGCCCGACTCGGTCGCCACGGCGCGGAAAAAGTCCTGGGGCATCTGGATGAGCAGCCCGCAACCATCCCCACTCTTGCCGTCGGCGGCGACCGCTCCACGGTGGGTCAGGCGGGCCAACGAGCCGATGGCCGTGGCCACGATGCTGTGACTGGCCTGGTTGTCCATCTGGGCAATGAGGCCAAAACCACAAGAATCGCGTTCAAAATCTGAAGAGTAGAGATTATTTGTCATGCTTTCACCATCGGCCGGACCATTCCCTCCCGCCCTATGGCGAAAGGGCTACCATTATAAGCCGCTGATGCAGCAGAAACCAAGCCGTTTTGGTAATCCGCAGCGGCCTAAGCCTCGGGGTAAGAGCACTAGGGATGTCCGTCCTGCCGGTCCTGTGGGCCGCGCCTCCGTTGCGGATGGCGTTGGTCCTGCTCTCTGCCCGCGTCCGGTCGTCGCTGCTCCGCGGCACTTCCTGGGCGCTGCGCGAAATTCTGCGGACGCTCCCTGGGTACGAGCTGGCCTTGGTAGCGGTCGGGCGGTGCTACTGGTCGCTGGGCATTCGGAAACCCCTGCATTAGGGGGCGATCAGGTCTCCGATTCTCAAAATCCGGCCTGCCGGGACGAAAATCCGGTTGCGTTGGTCGCTGCCCAAAGCGCTGGAAAAAAGTACCGGGAGGCGGCGGCGGAGAACCGTAGGGCGGTCGCCTTGGCAGGGGAGCACCGCGTGGTAACGGCGGCGGTGGAGCAGGATAGTACTGATAATATTGCCGCGGGTAATAATACCAGAGCATGTATTGAGCATAGAGCGGTGGCGAGTAATATTGCGCATATCCGGGCTGCAAATCGAAGTAGGTATACTCCCCCGGCGCTGCGTAGACCGAGCTCGTGTAGCCGCTCTGATAGTAGCCGTAGGGGTAATAGGCGCAGCCCCCCAGTATGCCCAGAATTGCCGGAATGGCGAGCCACGACACCAGTTTTCTGACAGACAATGATGTCGTTGGCTCGAGAGAGAATCTTCTTGCGTTCATCCGTCATTCCTCGCTAGGTCTATCCCGCAGCCACTGGTTGCCCGGCGCCTTGCGGGCGCGGCAGTCTATAGCTCGTGGTTGGCGAGTAGCTGAAACTGCTCCAGCGCCGCCTCCAGATCTTCGATGATCGCACGCGCAATTACTTCTGGCGAGGGCAGGTTGTCGGAATCGGATAGCGAATCATCCTTCAACCAGAAGATGTCCAGACTGGCCTTGTCGCGGTTGACGAGTTCCTCGTAGTCGTAGGCGCGCCAGCGGCCTTGCGGGTTTTCTTCTGACCAGGTGGGCGAGCGTAGATGGCCTACACCGCCGTAGCACTGGACAAATTCCTCCAGGTCTTCGCGCCGCAAGGGGTTGGTCTTGAGGGTGAAGTGCAGATTGGTGCGCAGGTCGTAGATCCACAGCTTCTTGGTCCATGGGGCCTCACCGGCAGGCTTTTTGACAAAAAACAGCACGTTCGCCTTCACGCCCTGGGCGTAAAACAGGCCAGTGGGCAGGCGCAGTAGGGTGTGCACGTCGCAATCGTGCAGCAGCTTGCGGCGAATGGTTTCGCCGGCGCCACCCTCGAAGAGCACATTGTCGGGCACGACCACGGCGGCGCGGCCGTTTTGCCTGAGCAGGGTCTTGACGTGCTGGACGAAGTTGAGCTGCTTGTTCGAGGTGGTGGTCCAGAAGTCGCCACGCTCGACGATGTCGCGCTCCTTGCTGACCTTGCCCTCCTCACCGACGATGGTGGTGCTGCTCTTCTTGCCGAAGGGCGGATTGGTCAGGATCAGGTCGAAGCGGTCACCGGGGTCGGCGGCCAGTGAATCGCTCACCACGATGGGCTCGAAGTCCTGGCTACCGATACCGTGCAGCAGCAGGTTCATGGCGCAGAGCCGCGCCGTGGCCTGCACCAGCTCCCAGCCCTTGAAGGTTTCCTCCTTGAGTTTCCTGCGCTGATCCTTCGTCATGTGCGGGTTGTGCTGCACCACGTAGTCGTGCGCCGCAAGCAGAAAACCGCCGGTGCCGCAGGCCGGATCGCAGATGGTCTCGCCGGGCTTCGGGGCCATGACCTCCACAATGGCCTGAATCAACGGACGCGGGGTGAAATACTGGCCTGCACCCGACTTGGTGTCTTGGGCGTTCTTCTCCAGCAGGCCTTCGTAGGCATCGCCTTTCACATCGCTGCTCATCGACACCCACTGTTCCTTATCGATGAGATCGACCACCAGCCGCCGCAGCTTGGCCGGGTCCTGGAACTTGTTCTGCGACTTGTTGAAGATCAACCCGAGCAGGCCCTTCTGGTTGCCCAGCGCCTCCAGGGTATGGCGGTAGTGATCGAACAACTCGTCGCCGTCCTTCTTGATGAGGCTAGTCCAGCCATATTGCTCCGGCACCGGGCTCGGCTGGTGGTAGGGCGCCCTGGTGCGCTCGTCGGCCATCTTGAGGAACAGCAGATAAGTGAGCTGCTCGACATAGTCGCCATACGACATCCCGTCGTCGCGCAGAACGTTGCAGTAATTCCAGAGTTTTTGGACGATGGTGGCGGTGTTCATGAAATTCCCCACAGATTTTGGGTCCGCATACCCACTAGGATGACGCCTCTATGTTCTGCAAGCTCTTCAGAGTCCGGCCCTCTTGGTCCTTCCATTCCATACGACCGTTAGCACTGCGTCCAAGTATGACCGCAGCAGCCGTGGAGGGTGAGCTAAACACGTAATCCTGGGCAAAACGGAATCCGTTGTCAGAGCGTTGCAATACACCGTTCTTAATCAGCTCCTCGCGCAGGTCGTACATGCCGCGCACATGCTGTTGCATCGAAGGTGCTGTCTCGGCTACCGCTTCGGATTCTGTCTTGACTATGAATCCTTGGGTAGCCTCGTAACCACGCGCAGTCGCCCCTTTCCCCTTGCAGAAAAGCATTCTTTGCCCTGATGAACCTGCCATTGTCGCCGTCGGTTCAAAGGCGTGGACACCCAACACCGGCAGCATGCCGAGTAGATTGTCCAAAAAAACCTGCATATCGGCGCGATCTGCCTCCGAGAGGCTGGGGTCAGTCGGTTGGTTGACGTTGTCCAGGGGCAATCGTTTGGCTGATCTTGCCAAGCGAAGGAGCTGCGCTTCCAAAAACTGCACATGCGCCTTGTTGATTTGACCAGATGCTGCGATGAAGCAGATTGCCCGATTCCAGAAGTCTTTCTGTGCGTAATGGCTCTCCAGACGGGCACGCACGGGATCCCCCTCACCGATATAGAGCATTTCTCCCTCACCGTCTTCGCGTGGTCCCAGGAGAATATAGACCCCGGTCTGATCCAGCTCTGGACGCTGTTTGATCTTTGGCAACAAGGCGCGGGGAAAAATGATCGCCTTACCAATCCAATTGGATCGCTCCGCAAAGCGCAGACCATCCGGGTCACCGTCGGCAACAAAGATGCGGAGAGAAAACGGTTGTGCGTGGAGCATCTGCGATTCGCTCATGCGGAGGCGGCAAAACGAAGGATATGTTCCTTGTCTGCGAAAGGGAGAACGTTGACACCGGTCTGCCGGAGTTCTTCGACAGCCTCCTCATAGGCGGCAGATCTGTTACCCTGTTCGTCTGGTCCTTTTACGGCGAATAGCAATTCCTGCGGCAGTAGCTGACGCTTACGAAGTCTGGCTGTACGCAGAGCCCATTGGCCGCCGTGATCAATGATTCTGCTGGGATCGTCATGAGCCAGGTAAAGCGGCTTGATCGCTTTCAGCGGATGTTCGGGTCCACCTTCTACGAAGGGAAATTTCGCCCCATAGATGTCATCCCCCAAGCGCTCTTCATGAAAACGATCTGCCAGCCGGGCAGCAGCCAGCCAGTCGCGCAAGCCCTTCACCATTAAATTTTCCTGATATTCCTTGGTGGCAAAGTTCCGTCCCACATACAAGTCGTAGAGTGCGTTTAGCTGTTCCTTTGGGTCTGCGGCAAGCACGGATCTGGGCTCACTGAACCTGATGATGGTTTCCCGCGGTCGAACGAGTTCAGCAAAGAGCATCCTGCCGAAATCCGCGTTGCCATGCTGCACCTGTTCGCCGTCCCACTTTTGCAGCATAGCGGCAATACGCTGCAGTTCCTCGCGTACATTATGGATCGTCTTGTTGTAGGTTCCAGATTTCATTTCTGGGAAGAAGCTAGTTATGCGGGCATAACGTCGGTCCAGCAAACGAAAGCCAAAATACTTTTCCCCCGGGGCGAGCAGAATGATGCCTACGTTGGCAAATTCCCCCGTCTCCACGAAGGGCAAGAAGCGAGCAATGGCATAGAGGCAAGGGATTTTGGTCATCTTGGTACCCAGAAATCGTCTGTACGGTATCGCATCAACCACTGGCCAATAGCTTGGAAATCAAAATTGGTGGGCACCGTTTGCTCGTCGTCCAGAAACCGCCATTCGGAAGGGACACTATCACAGATCGACTCCCAGTCCAGCATTGCCTGCTCAAAGCGTTCGGCATAGATCTGTTCGGTTACCCAGTCCTGGAAGAGCATCGGAGCTTGCCCCCAAAAAGCATGAATCCCCTCAAAGTCGCGCGCTGAGCATTGAAGATCGAAGGCCTGATTATGGTCAATGACCGCCAACTTGTCATTTACCACATCCCAGAGCAGGTTTGGGTTTCCTCCCCGGTCTCCCAGGGTCCGGTCGCTATTGCAGATCCACCAGTCAAAGGCAAGGACATCGCGCTGCTCCTGAGCAGGTACCATGGGTATCTGGGAGACGTTCAGTTCCGTTGCCTCCAGTTTGCGGGAGGCAAAGGCCTTACCTGCGCCCAGATCAGCGAGATCGTTGCGTGGGGCAATGGCGAGTAGTGCGGTAGAAATCTCGGCAATCTCGAACGGTGCAATCGGCAGGCCAAGGCGTTGCCCGAGCTGACCGGCAATCCATTCGCAAATCAGACTACGCCTGCCGGCTCCGCGCCCTTTGACGAAATACACCGCGCCATCGTCGCCCCGGCAGATGAACGGTCGAGTCATCCCCTGAGTAGAACGGTCGATGATTTCGACAATCTCGACGGTCAAGCGGCGCCCTCTTTCATGGGCTGGACCGGCACCAGATCACCGGAAAATGCCCGACTCAGTATGGACTGGCGCAGGCGCTCGGCGCGCTGGAGATTGGCTTCCACCTGGGCCTCTGTTTCCCGTAGGAGAGAAAGGCGGCGGTCAACTTCGGCGACGATGCGGTGTTGTTCATCAATCGGCGGCAGTGGGACTGGAAGCGCTTTGATAATTCCAAGATTTAAAATCTCCATCGTTCCACCGTGTGCCTGCAACTTGAAATAATGCTTCGCCCAAGCGGATTGAAGCATGTATGCCGCATACGCTGGCGCGATGAAAGCTTGATTTAGAGATAGTTTCAGAAGGCGTGGATTGATGATGCCGGGTACCGCATTTGGCGGGAGCACTAACACTTTCCCTGCCGTACCTACGAGGCTAATTAGCAGGTCCCCCGGCTTGACAGCACAACTCTCCAGCTCGCGGTACTTTTCCTCGTCGATGAAGTAATCGCCAAACGTCGGATCACCACTAATTACTTGCTCTTGTCCATAAATCTTGTAGCCGGCCTCGACATACATTTCCTTCTTCAAGGCACTGCCGAAGGGTCCAGCCTTTAAAGCGTGTTTATTCGATAAGGAAACCTGTTCGAAGCCACACCAAGTCCACCCCTCCGGCAATTCGGGCAGGTCGGTGGTGTCGGGCGCAGCGGGTTCTTTGTATTTGCCCTTGCCGCGCCACTGGCTGCGGCGGGTTTCGAGGATGCGTTGCAGGAGCTGTTCGCCGGTCTCGTAGCTGCGGCCTTCGCGGCGGGCGAGTTCGGCTTCGGTTTCGACGAGGCGGCCTTCGACGGCGGCTTTGAGGACGGCGGCTTTGTAGCGCTTCAGGTTAGCCTTGACGCGCTTGAGGTTGGCGACGGCTTCGTCGAGGCAGGAGAATTGTTTTTCAATTTCCGCGACGATGCGTTTTTGTTGGTCGGGGGGTGCGACTGGGATCTTACACTCTTTGATGTAAGTCGTCGGCACGCGCCGCTGACCCACCGCACCAGTCATATACCGCTCCGCCTCACTTCGGAATGCCTGGCTCGAAACATAGTAATAGAGATACTTGGCGTCCATGCCTGACTTGGGGCGGAGCACGTGAAACTCGGTGGACCCAAATCCATAGCCGTTTTCCAGCGCAGGCACTACCGCCATCTTGCCGTTTTCCATACAGGGGGTGATCTTGGCAAAGAGTACGTCCCCCTCAAGGAAAGCGGTAAATCCTTTCTTTACTTCACCAGCAGGCCGAGTTTCTTTGACGAGGATTGATCCGTCGGCTGCGCCAACGGCGGTCATTGGAACGAACGAAACGGGCAAGTCTTCTGGTATCAAAGCCTTGCTGGCTCTGGGATTCACCTCGGCGACATCTTCAATTGCCATGGACGGATAGGGACGCAAATGGTCCAATAAGATTTCTACACTTTTGTGCCGCGTGATGCGCCCTGCTTCGCCATCCGCCAATGAAGCAGAAACCCTGGCCTCCAGCGAGCCCTCGGCTTGCTCCAGTTTCTCTCCCCCGTTCACTTCATCCGCCCCTTCGCCTTGCGATACACGGCGCTGTCCTCCCGCTTGCCCACGGCCACTACGACCACCACGACGCGTTCGTCGAATATCCGATAGACCAGCCGGTATCCGGCGGCGCGCAGCTTGATCTTGTAGCAGTCGGGCATGCCCGAGAGCCGGGCGGATTCGACGCGGGGGTTTTCCAGCCGCTCCAGCAGCTTGGCCTTGAATTGTTCGCGCAACAGGCGGTCGAGCTTTTGCCACTCCTTCCAGGCGCTATCCCGGAATTCGAGGCTATAGGTCATCGGGCGAGACCTTGATGGTGGGCTCGTGTTCGCGCTCCTTCACCATGCGGACCAGTTCGATGTCGTCGAGCTTTTCGATCATGGCCTCGAACGCAGCAGCGGGCACCAGATAAGCGGCGGGTCTGTTGTGGTTGAGCACGGCAACAGGAAAGCCGTCCGCTTCCTCGATAACCGCAGAAGGGTTCTTTTTCAGCTCACTGATGCTGATTGATGCGTTGGTATACAGAATTTCCATTTCCGGCTCCTCGAGAGCGATAATTTGGTCTCAATTTTAGTTGTTAATTGTCATGCCGCCAACGTCTCGTTCAATTCTTCGATGATCGCATTCAGCTTCTCGCCAAACAGTTGATGTACCTTGCCCAGCCCGCCCTGTTGAGCGAAGGGGGCGTACTCGAAGTCGTCCGGCTCAATGCCGAGGTTGCCGGCGATGTGGTCGCGGATCATTTCCAGCCAGAGCAGTTGTTCGGGGGTGAAGGTTTGACCTTGTAGCGCCAGCCAAGCCTTGAAATTGGCGTTGACGCGCTCGGGGAAGGGGATGAGTTCGTTATCCTGATGGATGGCGAAGCGCACCAGCGAGACGAGATCGGTGAGGATGCGGCGTCCAGAGGCGCCTTTGACCTTGGATTTTTCCAGTGCGGCATAGGCGCTCCAGAGCTGGGATTCGTTCCACAGATAGGGCGGCTTTTCGATGGCGTCGGCGAGTTCGCGCACGGCCTTGAAGTCCAGCCGCTGGCGATAGGGACGGTTGAAGAGGATTTGCAGGGCGGTGATCTCGTCCTTGTGCTCGGCGATGAACTGCTCGAAGCTCTGCACCATGCCGCGCGCGCGGTCGAGGGCGTCGGCGCTGAAGCCCGCCTCCAGCACTTCGTCGGCGCTAACGGTGTCGATGATGATGTCATCCTGCCGTTTGATCTCGGCCAGCAGCTCGCGCACTTTCGGGTCATGCAGCGGGCGCACGGCGGTTTCGATGGCCTGCCGGTGGGCTTCCGGGGTAGGGTGTTCATCCGGGTCGAGCGCGGCGATGATGCCGTGGGCTAGGTCTTTCAGGCCGATGCCGCCAGTGGCTTCGCGGATACGCTGGTCGTTCTCCGCGGTGATGCGGTGCTCCATGCGTGCCAGGCGCCCGGCCAGCGAGGTGAGCACTTCGTCTTCGGTATTGCCGAAAGCGACGGCCTGCAGGAGTTTTTCGAAGCTGACGGTGGGCTTCTGCTCCATGGGGCGGGAGTCGGTCTTGTCCTGCTCGCAGACGCCCACGGCATCGACAATGACGAAATGGTCCTTGGCGCGGGCGTCAGGCGTGACACTTTGCAGGTCGTCGGCAGAAATGATCCGCACGCCACGGCCTTTCATCTGTTCGAAGAAGGCGCGGGATTTGACGGCGCGCAGGAAGAAAACGACTTCCACCGCTTTGATGTCGGTGCCGGTGGCGATCATGTCCACGGTGACAGCGACGCGCGGCATGGGGCTGGTGCGAAATTCGTTGATGAGATCTTTGGGCTTGGCCCCCGTCGTGCGGTAGGTAATTTTTTGGGCGAAGTCGTTGCCCTTGCCAAATTCCTCGCGCACGATTTCAACGATGTTCTCGGCGTGGGCATCGTCCTTGGCGAAGATGAGGGTCTTGGGCACCCAGGTACGATCGGGGAAGATTTCGGTGAAGAGCTTATCGCGGTAGGTCTGGATGATTTTTCTGATCTGATCGGGTGCGACCACGTCGCGATCGAGCTGATTGGGGTCGTAGGCAAAGTCGTCGTCGAGCTGTTCCCAGCGCTTCTTGCGGGTTTCGCGCTCCTGGATCTGCACGCTGTAGCCGGCCTCGACCTTGCTGCCCTGCTCGGTGATAGCGGTGCGGATACGGTAGACGTCGTAGTTGACGTTGACGCCGTCGGCTACGGCCATCTCGTGGTTGTATTCCATCACCAGATTTTGGTGGAAGAAGCCAAAGGTCTGCTTGCCGGGCGTGGCCGTCAGCCCAATGAGGTAGGCGTCGAAATACTCCAATACCTGCGCCCAGAGCTTGTAAATAGAGCGGTGGGCCTCGTCGGTGACAATGATGTCGAAGGTTTCGATGGGAAGCTTCGGGTTGTACTCAATTGGGTCGGGACGCTTGAACAGGCCACCGAGATCCTCAGCAGGCATTTCTTCGAGGTCTTCCGGCAGATCGCTTCCCTTGAGCATGGCGTATAGGCGCTGGATGGTACAGATGCAGACCCGTGCGGTGGTATCCAAGGTGTTGCCGCTCAGGCGCTGGACGATGTATTCCTCGATGAACTTGAAGTTGTTGTAGGGCGAGTTGTATTGCTGGAATTCCTTCAGCGTCTGGTCGGCGAGGTTGCCGCGATCGACCAGAAACAGAACGCGCCGCGCACCTGCAAATTTGATCAGCCGGTAGAGGAAAGAGATGGCGGTGAAGGTTTTGCCGGAACCGGTCGCCATCTGGATCAGGGCGCGCGGGCGGTCATCGCGCAGGGACTGCTCGAGGTTGGTAATGGCCTTGATCTGCGCGGGCCAAAGGCCTTCTTCCACCAGCGGTGGCAGGTGCTGCAGGCGGGCGAGAAAGGTCTTGCCTGGGTCCAGATAGCTTGGGGCGGTTTCAGCTATGCCCAGCTTGCTACTGCTTAGCCAGTCGGTGAACAACTCGGGACGATGGAAGGCGAAGACCGACCGGGCCTTGGGCTGAGGGTCGAAGCCGTTGGTGAAGCGCGTCTCGATGCCGGTGGACTGGTAGGCGAAGGGTAGGGGGTCGGCCCAGCGTGGCAGGCCGTCGGGCAGTCCCTGACTGTAGCGATCAGACTGAATTTCTACGCCGGAGAGTGTGACGCCGGCCTTTTTGGCCTCAATGACCCCGGCGGCTTTGCCATCCACGTAGAGCAGGTAGTCGGCAAAGCCGTGGCCGGACTTGAGGGGGAATTCACGGATGGCGACGCCGCGATGGGCGCTGATATGGGCATCCTGCGGGTCGCATACGGCCCAGCCCGCTTGCCGGAGCAGCTCGTCAATCTGTTTGCGGGCGTTGTCTTCGGGCTTCATGAGCGGTCCTTCAACCTTGGGGCCGATATCGCATAGCGGACGGATCCTTTGCGTTATTGTAACGGATTTTCTTCTCTTTTGTCATTGCATCAGCAAACGATCGGTACGGAAAGAAGCGAAACTGGTGTTTTGTTTGGGTTGGGCGTAGTTTATTTGCAGAGGCACCCGCATAGGAGGCGAATCCATTGAGAAATCTCTTATATTCGGTTTCAGCGCTTGGAATGTTTGGAGCGGGAATCGGAATTGCGATGGCTGGGGTGGAGAGTGTGCCTACGCCGCAGGCGCTCTGGCAGGAAATCCAGGTTCTGCAGAAGAATCAGGCCATCATGCCTGAAAGTTCTCCATTTCAGGCTGGCTCCCGCACAGTGGATGCCTTTACGATCGATCTCGCCAATGCGGCTGCCGTTCAGTCCATTTCTCAGGCAGGGGGCATCATCCATGTTTCCCGATATAAAAATGACAGTCTGCTCGTAAAGGAAAACTTCAACAAAAATAGAAAACCAACGGGTGTGACAGCTATGCTCAAGCTTGCCGGGTATGATGCAGCGGATCGAAATTGGGTCATGGCAGCCTACAAGCCTGATGGGACCATGGTTTCCTTCGGGAAGATAGGTTCCTGTATTGCATGCCACACGATGGTACAGAAGCAGGATTTCGTATTTGCCCCGCCGCCGCAGCAATTGCTATCCATTCGTACCTGGAAAGCCTTTTTCCCGAAGCAGGAGATGAATCCAGCTTACGTATCTCTCCTCAAAGAGCACCCTGAGGCGGTTGTTAAATGAAGTAGTGCGCGCGAGCGATAGACCATAGGTCAAGCTCATGAAGACGCTAAGAATATTGTTGGTTCTTTTATTACCGTTATTCGCCGTGGCATCCTCTGCTTTTGGTGATAGCCTCAATGACTCTGCGGCACTTTCCGGGCTGCACTCGGCCAAGGCAATATTTTTGGTCAACATTAAAAAGCCAGAGGCCGTAGATCATCTGATCCAGGTCATTGCTCTTACCAGGAAACAGTTGCTTCAGCAGCACGTCAAGCCTCAGTTTATTGTGGTTTTTATAGGTCCAGATGTTGCCTTTTTGACCAAGGATCGTCGTGGAATTTCCTACATGGACGAGCGGAGCGTGGCTGAACTGCAACAGGAAATCGCCAAACTCAGCAAACTCGGCGTGTCATTTCAAGCTTGTGGCGTCGCCATGCATGGGATGGATGTCCATCCCAAAAGCCTCATTCCAGACGTGCAGCCCGTCGAAAGTGGATTCATCTCGGTGATCGCTTACCAAGAAAAGGGCTATGCACTCGTTCCGGTGTATTGACAACCATTCGCAATGGAAAAAAATGAAAACCTTCATCTTATTTGTAGTTGCAGTTGCGCTACTAGAAACGGCAGTCACGGCCTCTGCGAAGATCATTGGTGATTCCAGCAAAGCCTGCGAATATCTGTCGGCGCATGCGCTGACTGGTTACGACGCTAGCAAGGCCGCTGCGGAGAAACTCTCGGGTTTGCATATCCCATTGTACGTCGATTCTTCCAAGATCATTGCCAAGGTGGGGCATATTCCCTATGTCCCATATTTCTCCAGCATTCCTGAACCAGGACACTGCGTTGCCCTTTCGCCCACCATCTTGAATACCAGTGTCTCCTAATTGGGAAGAACTTGGCTTTGGTTGGTGGCGATCGCAGGGACTCGCGAAAAGAAGGCATACCACGAAGCGGTTATGGCGGCAGAACATCCGTTTCTGCGCCATGTGGCTGGCTGGATAGGAATGGGTAAAGGTGTGTCCAAAAAAGCGGTCCTCGCTTCCGAGTGCCAAGCATCCCACTGGTTGCATTCTTCATCATCACTGCAGGAGTTTTCTCTGATCCAGGGCGATCTGGCTGACAATAAATATCTGCCAAGCATTGCGCAGATGCATCAGGAGATCGCCAAGTGTTCCGAGAGCAATGCGCGCCCAGGTCTACATTTAAAAAATTACCAGAACTAGCAGGAGGGGTATCTGATATTATTTTCTTTTTAATACCCAACGAATGATCAGGAGAATTAATCCAAGAATAAAAAGTATCGCGCCTCGTAATACCCATATCCTTTCATTGATCATGAAGCTAGTTCTCGGATACGGAAAAATCCCTGTTCCTTGCAGGAAAAATAGCAAACCAAAAAGTATGAAAAATATTCCTGCCACCAATAGCAGTATACGCAGTATCTTTCTCATTAAGCACCTCGATGATTAGAGAGGAGAGAGAATCCGGATTGCTTGATATCACGGATTCAGAATAACGAAAGCTGTTTTGTTTCTTCCGGCTTGGATCGTGGAAGTCGATTACGTTTACGGCTACCGTGACGTTGCAGAATTTGTTCTGCTTCCTCTCGAGCTGCCGAGGCCCGGCGCGCAGCGTAGATTCGGGTGCGAGCCTGGCGCGTGGCGACCGCAAGAGACACGATTGGCGAGGGATAATCCCGATCCAGCTCGACGTTGTATCTTCTTGCAGTTTCTCTGGGCAAAAGCCACGGTTGCTGAATCCATGGGGCTGGCAAGGCGGCGAGTTCGGGAAGCCACTGCCGCAAAAAGGTACCCTCGGGGTCCAACTCTTGCGCTTGCTTGGTAACATTGTAGATCCGTAAGGCATTGATCCCCGTGGTTCCGGCTTGCATCTGCACCTGTGGGTAATGAATCCCGGGCTCATAGTCCAGAAAAAGGCGAGCAAGATGCAAGGCCGGCTCCCGCCAATGCAACCACAGTGCGTAGCTGCTGAAGGAAACGAGCATGGCGCGCATGCGAAAGTTTAGCCAGCCAGTCGCTTGCAAAGACCGCATGCAGGCATCGACCAAGGGAAAGCCGGTTTCCCCGCAAGACCAGGCGTCAAAGCGCGTCCGGTCAAACTCTGACTCTCGTAGTCCGTCGAGCGCACGCTGCAGGTTCTCGTGTTCGATACGCGGCTCGTCTTCGAACTTTTGCATGAAGTGTCCCCGCCACGCCAGGCGCGCCTGCAAAGCACTCAGACCGCGACTGGACCTCAAACGTTGCGCGGCGGCAAGCTCTTGAACGGACTGACGCGTGCTGTAAATTCCAAGAGCGAGGTAGGGGGAGAGGCGCGAACAGGTTCTGAAAGCCGTGCGTGGGCTCGACATACCGGCCAGATAGTGCTGCTGTTTTTCCCGAATGAATTGCTGCAATTGTGCGTGCGCGGCGGCAGGTGTCGCGACGGGGATATGCTGCTCGAGAAGTGGCTCGTCCAGGTCGAGATCTTCTGCGCTTGGGAGCTGCGTAGTGGGGATACTGCCCAGGGGAGGCTGGATACCGCACAGGGTGGCGGGGGCTTCTGCTATCTGCAAACGCATAAAGCGATCGCGCTGGGCCTGCCATCGATCTCGATCTTTCAGACCGCGCTGCACGCCATCCTGGCTAGACTGTTCCCATGGAATTCCCCGCTGACGCAACCAGGCAGCAACGCGTCGATCACGGGCATAGGTCCAGCTGTTCCCGATCTCCTCGTGACCATAGACAGCCTTGATGCCCAACTCTGCGTGGAGTTTGTGGAATATTTCGATTATATCGCCACGCAGTATGGTGAGTGCTGCTCCGCGTTCGCGTAGCTCCTGATCCAGTGTCTGCAGTCGCGCTCGCAGCCATTGCCAGTGTCGTGCAGACATGTCCTTTTGCCGCCACAACTCTACTTCGATCACGTACAAAGGCAGCACCGAGCCCATGGCTGCAGCGCGTTGCAGCGGTTCGTGATCCCGCACACGCAAATCGCGCTTGAACCAGACGATATTCGGGGCAGACATGGGCAACTCCGGGATCAGGTCTGTGTCTCATCCAACGACTGATAAATCCATCAGCCTCAGTATGCAGAGGAATTGCAGCGATAGCCAGACTCCGCAATCTCTCTGTGCGTCGCGGGGCACTGATCTCATCGTACGCCGAGTATCCAGCCCTCAATCTGAGCATAGCGATATTCCTCTGGCGTGAGATCGGGTCGTAGATAATTCGCTAAACTACCGTCCTGGTCAGACGTACAGAGCCATGCCGCAGAAACGTAGGCATCATGCTCATCGGGTGTGCGGTTTTCTATCGGAAAAGTATGATTCCAAAGGGATGGGTAAATCTCAGCGAGCGCGGACTTTCCTGCGGGAATTTCCCAGCCATCAAACGGCCAGAAGTGAATGCGGTCACCGAGCGCATTGCGTAGAAAGAGAAGCCAGGGCAGTCCCGCGTGAGTGGATTTGGCTACTTGCCCGGGAACGTCGAAATGAAATACCGACTTTGCACCGCCTGCCCGTATCTCCGTCAGTCGGCGCCAGGTGGCTTTGCCGGTTCGCATTTGTTCGGCCTGACGGCGTAGAGCTTCCACCGCCTGAATATCCGTAGGCCAGTGCTGGCGAAAATCGACCAGAAATTCATTCCAGTCGGCTTTCAGGTGATACTGGTCAAAATACTGCATTGGGAAGGAAAATGCGTGATCAATGCCCACCAACTTGGGTACGCCCATGCGCAATTCCTCGCGTAGCCATTCGGCCAAGGCCTGTCGGGACCAATGTTTTCCGTGTACTTTTGGTGAAGACACCGCTACTGGCGCGGTATCGCGCTCAGCAAGAAAAACCCGAATTCCGCTCTGGCTGCGCTGCGGATCTCCTGCACCAGAATAATCGATGCCAATGTATTGTCGAAACGCAGGATACATCGCAGTCAGCCTTCTCCGTAGCCGGAGCTTGTATCTTATCAAAGTTCCGGGAGCAACCTGCGTAACTGTTTGGTGGAGATGAGGCCAGGAACACGACCGAGCTCACCATCTTTGTCCCGGAACAAAAGGGCCGGAGTGCCATCAAAGCCCAAGCGCAAGAACATCGCTTTATTGACCTGCAATTCTTTACTTATTTTGGGGGTTAACGCTCGATGCGGGAGCTGATCATAGTCGCCCGTACGCAAGACGGGACCGACCATGGTCTCGAAATGCTGCAGTGTCGCCAGAGGATGAGAAGACAACAACCATGCAGCGGCTTCTCCAGGACTTTGCGGGGTCAGGATAGCTACTGGAACATATCGAACCGTGAGTTTCCCTGCCCGAATCAGTGGCACCTCGTTTTCGTATAACAGGTGACAATAGGGGCAATTAGGGTCCTGAAAGTCATAGATGATTGGGCCGCCATGGCCATCTTGAATGTAGGTCAGGCGCTCAGGCAGTACTTGATCCCACAGAGTTTGCTCAGCCTGTGCTGCCGTCAGGGAGCGATCTGCTGCGTTGGCCAGGTCGTGAATGGCAGAAAAAAAGAAAGCAGATGTGATAAACAGAACTGTCAACACGCCTCGAGTGGATGTTTTTGCCATTTTTGTTCCTCTAAAACGTCATTACTTGATAGCCATCCGCGACCAGCCGCGTCAGTTCCGGTCCGATAGCCCGTGCCTCGATTTCCGCCTTCTGCAGGTGTTCCGCCTCCCCCATTTGTCGTGCATTGTAGACGCAGGCTACGGTCGTCATGCCGCTATTCAAAAGCTGTTGCAATACCTTTTCGAGTTCACTACCACTCTCCAAAATCTGCCCTGGGACCCGAACCCCTGGTCCAAAAAAATAAAAACGCAGATCATCGAGTAGCTTTTCTTGTTGGGCTACCAAAGCAAAGCGCATAGCCATTTCTACTTTTACCGATTCCTTCATGTCTGATAACAGAACTACTGCCAATTTGCTCATTAGTCACTCCTTTTTCGCTCACTGATCAATCGACGTTGAATCCGTCGCATCGCGCTTTCCTTCCAGATTGCCTTCGCCGGGACCTGCCTTTGCTTCAGACCGTCGCATCTGTTGGCAAAGGCGTGATTTGAACTCATCCCCCAGATGTGCCTCGCGCCAGGGTGCTGCCACGGTCGAAAAAGTTTGATGCAGCCAGCGAACCTGTCGATCGTACTGGCGGCAGGAAGCACAGAACAATAAGTGCATACGTAATTTAATGCGCTCACCCAATGGCAATCGCAAGTCCTGGTTTCGCGATATGCTCTGAGCAGCCTCCTTGCAGGTCATCATGAAATGCTCTTTTTTCACGAATGAACCTCTCCTTGGGGAAAATATGCCTCCAGACATCGGGCAATGCGTAGCCGCGCTCGATGCAGAAGAACGGCCAGATGACCGATGCTCACCTCGAGAAGCCTTGCACAGCAGGCGGTATCCTCCCCATACCACTCTCGATGCATAAAGGCCATTTGCTGTGCTTTTGGCAAGCCCTCGAAGCATCGTTGTATTGCCTGCAAAAGATCTTGATCTTCTGCCAGGTTTTCTGGATTCCTTCCCCAATTCCCAGGTCGCAAGGCCCATCGCCCATCGGCCTGGAACAGCAGCTGCTCCATTTCGTCTTCTCCGCCATCCCGGTCTTCCAGATAGACTTGAGGATGCCGTTTCTGCTGACGGAAATGATCCAGGATCTTGTGTTCCAGAATTCCGAACATCCAAGTCTGCTCTCGTGCAGCACCTGCGTACTCCTTGCGACCAACCCAAGCCGCTAGTAAGGTTTCCTGGACAAGATCCTCGGCCAATGCTTTGTTGCCATTCTGCGTATTCTGTTGATCATGGGCGGTGATTCTGCTGATCGTGGGCACCCCCAATCAGCGAACTTTCTGGTCACGTAAATTCTAGGCATAGGTGCCCACGATCGGTCAAATCAGTGGCGTCATGAGCACCCGGCCGTGGTGGCCGATCATCGGTGTAAATTTCTTCATTTACCTTTACCATGTAAACGGTAAATTTACTCATGATCCTGCCTCTCCATCGCCGGTCTGTACCCGTTGGCGGCGCATCGATTCGCCTTTGAGCTCCAGGCGGTGGGCACTGTGCAGCAGACGGTCGAGGACGGCATCGGCGACGGTGGGTTCTCCGAGGATTTCATGCCAATGCGAGACCGGCAATTGGCTGGTGATTAGGGTGGCCTGCTGGGCGACGCGATCATCAAGGATTTCCAGCAGATCCCGGGCATCCTCGCTGTTCATCGGGGCGAGGCCCCAATCGTCCAGGAGCAACAGGTGCACCTTGGCAAGAGTCGTGAGAAAGCGGCCGAAACTGCCGTCACCGTGACGGATATGAAGCTCTTCCAGTAAGCGCGGCAAACGGAAGTAGCGCACACTCAGGCCCTGACGGCAGGCCTGGTGCCCCAGGGCGCAGGCAATCCAGGTCTTGCCGGTACCGGTGGCACCGGTGATCAGCAGGTTTTGTCCTCGCCGTATCCAGTCACACTGTATCAAGGCCGCCATTTTGGTACGGTCCAGACCACGGGAGGCGCGATGATCGAGGTCTTCGACGGCGGCATGTACCTTGAGTTTGGCCAGCTGCAACAGGCGCTTTCGCCGGCGGTTGTCGCGCGCACAGAGTTCTCGGTCGAGAAGCAGTGCCAGGCGATCTACGAAGGGAAGTTCTTGCAGTTGCGGCGAGGTGGACTGCTCGGCCAGGGCCTCTGCCATGGCGTGTAGGTTGAGTTGCTGTAAGGTCTGAATGGTCGGTTGCAAAGACATGGGAAGACTCCGGTTTAGTGATAGTAGCGAGGGCCGCGGATATTGCCGTGCTGCGGTAACGGTTTGGCAGGAACGGGATCGTGTGGGCTGTGGTCCAGTCCCCGCTCCAGGATGGAGCGGACACTGCGGGTCGTGGGGGAGCCGTGGCGTAGAGCACGGTGACAGGCGTGTTCCAGACGCTCCTTCCCGTAGCGGCGACAGAGATGGAGTAGGCCGAGACAGGAGCGATATCCCTGCTCCGGATGGGGCTTGTTCTCCAGTTGCCAGCGCACCACGTCCCGAGTCGATGGACCGATGGAGAGCCCCCAATGCAACAGGCGCCCCGGACTCCATTCCAGGTGCCGCTGGTGAGCCTTGGGCATGTGTTCGGTCAAGGTGCTGTAGCGCGCCTGGACGCCCTCACGCAGATGGCAAGCGACGCGCTGTTGCCCCTGGAAGATCTCCACGGTTTGCGCGCTGATGCGTAGCTCCACCCGCTGTCCGACGAGGCGATGCGGTACGGAGTAGAAGCGTCCTTGGTAGGCAACATGGTAATCGATACTGACTTTGGCGGACTTCCAGTCAGCATACTCGTAGGGCTGTTCTGGTAGTGGCTGCAGGGCAGGAGCGTCCAACTCCGCAAAAGCGCTGCGGCGGCAGCCTGGTAGCTGTTTGAAGGGGCGTCCGTTCAGGTCTTCCAGTAGGCTGTGGAGAGTCTGATTCAGTTCCGCTAGCGAGAAGAACTGGAAGTGGCGCAGGCGCGCCAGAATCCAGCGCTCCACCACTTGCACCCCGACCTCGACCTTGGCCTTGTCTTTCGGTTTATAAGGGCGGGTGGGCAGTACCACCGCAGCATAATGCCGGGCGAGATCCTGATAACTTCGATGGATTTCGGGCTCGTAGCGCGAGGCCTTGGTTACCGCCGCCTTCAAATTATCTGGCACGAACAGACGCGGTGCCCCGCCAAAGAACTCCAGGGCGCGTACATGCGCGCCGAGGAAATCCGGCAGACTCTGGGTCCAGGTAGCCTCGCAATAGGTGTAGTTGGAGGCACCCAACACCGCGACGAAGATCTGCGCCGGGCGGATCTCCCCGGTCTGGGGATCAACCACCGGCACGATGGGACCAGCGTAGTCGATGAACAGCTTCTCACCAGCCTTGTGGTTTTGCCACATGCTGCGTTTGAGCCCCGCCCGCCAGCGTCGGTACAGGACGCAGAACTGGGCATACTGATACACCGCTTCTTGCGGGTACGCGGCGGAATATTCCTCCCAGAGCAACTGCAGGGTCACGCCTTTGCGCCGCAGCTCGGCATGGATCCGGGCAAAATCCGGCTGCACCTTGCCAGAGACGGTGTGCCGTGAGGGACTGGAGAACCATGCCGCTTCCAGGGCTACTTCTTGCCCCTCTGGCAGAGGCCAAGAGATACCTGCCTGTTCGGCTTTCTGTAAATACTTCCCGACGACTCCCTTGGAGAGCCCACAAGATCGGGCAATTTGCCGCTGGCTGAACCCTGCGGCGTGTAAACGGAGCACTTCGTAAATCGCTTTCATCGTCATCCTCGGTGTAGGCATCCTCGATCTCCTGTAAAAGAGCCAAGAATGCTTGCTAAGCCAATGAATGACCAGAAAGATTTCAATTCGCCAGAGGGTAAATCCGAACAGATTCTGGAATCGTGGGCACTGATTCTGAAAAACCCGCAAAAGTGCCCACGATCACACCAGAATCAGTGCCCACGATCGATCAGAATGACCGCCCACGATGCATCAGAATCGGTGCCCACGATGGTCCAGAATATGCACCATTCAAACGAAACAATGCGTGACGAAACAGGGCGTCTCCATATCGTTCCACCCAAGACTCAGGGGAGGATCTCTCCGCCGATTCCGCTGTTGGTGTGTTCACTGTCTTCGTCTCCACAGTGCTTGCCATCAAGTCTTCCCGTTCTCGTGCGATTGTCGCGTGGGCCAGTACCATCGTTTATCCATCTTCCCTGATCAGCCCCTCTGCCACTGCGTTCTTCACAAAGGTTGCAAGATCGAAGTCCGGTTCTGTTGCAATCGTCATTTGTCCGGCTTCCTGGATGCCGTACCCGGACAACAAGAACCCATACCAGCGTGCCTCAGCCGGCCCAACAGGGCGCATCAGGACTTCTTCGGTGGGTCTTGCGACCAAGATTGATTCTGCGCTCAAGTGGTCCAGGTCTAGAGTCCCGGCGTTTTCCGGGTCCTGGCAGAATGCCCAAATGGAAAAAATAGGATAGTCCGACTCCACCAGGCGCGCGGAGTTGTGCAGCCCCAGTGCCGAGAAACCATCCTCCGCGAGGTATGCCTCATGCTGACGCCATTCCAAACGGGCTAGATCAGGAAGATACGGGATTGTATGGGCGAGTGGGTGTCCCACAAGCCAGGAGCTCAGCTCTTGGCCGTAAGCATTGCGATCGCCACTGGCAGAGGGATGGTTCTGCACATACTCGCGACAAAGGGCCCGAAAACACTCCTCTCCCAGTAGCTGTTCTGTTGTCCGATAGATGTCGGCCAACGCCAGACGAAAGCCTTCGAGGATATTGTTGCGATAGATCACGGTGGAGACTTCGGGAGGAATGCAGCCGGAAAGCCCGCGCAATGTCTTTCCGTCATCGGAGGAGAAGAGCACATCGCGAAACCGTTCCTGCCATTGGCGAATCTCATCCATGGGTTCTCTCCAGGTGCTTTTGGGCGACCGAAGCCTCTCGCAACAGCTCATCAAGGCTGGGCAGATCGACATCCCATTCGATCAGCGTTGGCACTCGGCGATTCAGGAGCTGTAGGGTTTTCTCGTATAAATCCCATACTTCAGGCCACACCGCGCGGCTGTGGGTGTCGATCAGGACACGGGTATCAGCAACTTCTTCGATACTGAATCCTGCCAAGTGGATTTCCTGCACTGCGTCCAACCGAAGATTCGCCAGATAAAACAGGGGGTCAAAGCGCTGGTTCCGGCTGCTGACATACAAGTTGTTGACATCCAGCAGCAGCCCGCATCCGGTTCTCTCTACCAGGGCATTGAGCATGGCCCATTCGGGCAGACTTTCTCCGGAATAGTGCAGATAGGCGGAAACGTTCTCTATCAGTATCTGACGCCCCAACACTTCCTGGACCTGCAGAATGCGCGGTACCAGGTGATCTAACATGAGCTCGGTTCCCGGTAGCGGCAGTAAATCATGGAGATACTGCCCGCCCACGGAAACCCAGCACAGATGTTCGGAAACCAGGCCTGGCTCATAGCGTCGAACTACCTGCTGGAGTTGACGGAGATGGCGGGCATTCAGCGGATCTGCGCTGCCCAGGGAGAGGGCCACACCATGCAGACTCAAGGGATACTCCTGGCGAACCCGCTCCATCACTTGATGAACCCGACCTCCCGGAGCAAACAGATTTTCGCTGTGCACTTCCATCCAGGAAACGTCCGGGCGACTTGCCAGCACCTCGGCATAATGGGGGGCACGGAGGCCAATCCCCGCAGCGGCGGGAACAACATCGTTTGTCCGTCGGCCAGCGACCGAATGGGCTTGGAGGGTGTCGAGCATGCGATATTCTCCTGAAAAAGAGGCTTTCTCATGTTTCCCGGTAAGATTCATGAGGAAACATCCTGTTTGCTGAAAAATGGTCCAGGCTTTCACGCCTGGACCAAAGCGCCGCTTACTTGCCTGGAGTCAGGCTACCACCCACAATCTTCTGACAAACCCCTTTCGGTACAGCAAGCCAGGCATCGGGGTTACCGTTGGTTGCGGCCGACCCTCGGGTAATACCACCGATGGACATGCACTGGTTTTGATGCGCCTTGGCGATGCCATAGCACTTTACGTACCCTTCGGGCATCATGCCCGCCCAAGCGGTACTGGCAAAACCTGCCCCCGCAAGCGCCAAAACCCCAGCCATGGCGACATGCCGAACCATTTTGTTCCGGTTGCTTCCGTGTTGTTCCATTTACGATACTCCTTTTTCAGTCAATACCACGTGGTTTCTCACGATTCCTGCGCCGAAGCCCAGGCTGGAGAAAGAGCTTGGCTATCTGGATGTCTTCCAAACCTTGTTGATAACTGCGTCAACGGATAGAACTCCAGGGCCATAGATAGTCAAATACAGGAGGAATATCCCCCACGGCACTTGAAAAAGAACACCCGTCCAACCCATCTGAGGGTAGGAAATAATTGTCAGGATGTTGTAGATAAAGAGAAAAGCTGCGGCAAAACGTCCGGCCATTCCCAGCGCAAGCAGCACGGGAAACGCCAACTCGATACCCGTTCCAAGATAGGCTGCCCACACCGGTGGTAGAAGAGGGACGTGATACATGTACCGGAACAAGGTGATAGTGGACGACATGCTTTGCCACTTGACGACACCCGCATTCCAGAAGATCTGCGCTACCCAGAGCCTTGCGCCCAATGCTGCAAGGGAGGAAAGATGCTGGGCGGACTGCACCAGACGGTCGTAGATCTGGTCCATCCGATGCATGAGCATGGAGCAACTGGCCATCTTTGCCTCCTACTTGCCGGGCACCAGACTGCCACCCACAATTTTCTGGCAGATCCCGGAGGGTAAGAGCAAGAAAGAATACTTGCCACCATTATGAATGGATTGACCCGCACAGGAGTGGGTGGTGGTCGCACAATCGTTCATGTGCGCCCGGGCAATGCCATAACACTTGACCCAGTTGGAGGCATAGGCCTGGGGCGCCATGACCAACCCAGCCATGCCCATCACCGCTACTAAGGCGCCAACCGCCACTTTTTCTGACAGGGAATTCTTGGATACAGTTCTACTATTGGACATTTGACTTCTCCTTGGGTAACACCGTAACTCAGTGCTTTCACCTAGTTAGTCGCCAGAACCTCCGATTTATTACAGGCTCAAAATCAGCTACTGGCTGGGCAGCTATGCGATTTGGTCTCCCCGAGTCGGCCATACGCACCGCCAAGCGTCGCTTCAAAGATCAAATGCAGCACCCATGTGGACGCGGAAAGCTACCTATTCCTCTGCGCTCAGATCGGCGTGGATGAGGACCAGATCGCCGAATCTACGGTAGCGATTGAGGGCTCCCGCACAGGTGGCTCGTTTCCCTTTTCCCCATTCTGGAGCCGTGCAAAAATTCCCCGGAACTTGCGAAAGATGACTTTCCGGCAGAGTCTTGCGAGATCGGCTCATGGGTAATGTAATAGCATTCATCACAAAATTTTGGACTTTGACGAGAGCTCGATCCTTGAGAGAATGACGTCATGACCACCTGTCCCTCGGGAACTTGCATTTTGGTCTGCCCACCTGAAACGTCGAGAGGCATCAAATTGAATCTACCGGAATCCTTGCGTTCATACGTGCAACTGGACGGCACGGGAACCCTCCCCGTCGTTTTGGGCCATGGCTTTGGCACTGATAGGAGCGCCTGGGACGCGCTCCTGCGCTGCCTTCCAGAGGATCTGGCCTATATTCGCTACGACTTGGCGGGAGCAGGTTCGGATACTGACACGGCGCATCGATATCGAGCAGATTATCATTCCACTCTTTTCGCCTACGCAGATGACTTGATTCAGCTGCTGGATACTTTGGGGCTGCAGTCGGTCACCTATATTGGCCACTCTATGAGTTGTATGATCGGTGCCATCGCCGCCGTTGCCCGCCCAGACTTGTTCGCGCGGCTGATCCTGATTGGTGCCTCGCCACACTACCTGAAGAAGCCCGATTATCCGGGAGAACTGCAGCCAACCGATCTGGATACCTTGTACACCGCAATGGCCACAAATTATCAGGCCTGGGCAGCAGGCTTTGCACCGCAGATCTTTGGGCTGGAAGATGCTGCGTTGTTGACAGATTATGCCAAGACCCTCTTTCGCCTGCAGCCGGATATCGCTTTGCGTACCTTGCAAATGATTTTTCACTCGGATCTACGGCGTTTGGTCGAAAACATTCGGCAGCCCGTTCACTTGATCAATAGCCGTCAAGATTTTGCAGTTCCAGAGGGTGTGGCTCTTTGGCTCCATGAACACATCTCCGGAAGCACCCTCGACTGGATCGAGGCCCCCGGTCATCTCCCACACGTCACGAGTGCGCCTGACGTTTGTCTGGCAATTTGTTCCTACTTGCCAATCGAGATCTATTGAAATGGATGCGTTCCCAGCAACCGCTGCTGATACCTGGATTCCCGAGGGGCTCACGGCGTTTTGTCGATTCGTTTCCCATCTGAGCGGCGCGTTTCTGGTGCTCACGGTCCATTGGCGAGTAGGTGAGGACATCGCTATTCTCGCGAGCAATGCGGATCTTCCGATTCAGAAGATACGGCCAGAAAACCTCGTCGAAAGACTCGATACCTCGGCAGCCATCGTGGATCTCAGTGCGTCCGTATCGCACCTGTCATCGGCGTTGCTGATGCTCTATCCGGCGGAGGAGAGAAACCTCTATTTTCTCGCTGTGGAGGCCGAGGAAGAACGATACAGTGGCTTGCTCCTTCTGAAATCTGGACCCTTGGAGACGTTCCAGGATGCATTGATCCTGGACTATCTTCGCAGCGTTTTGCGGCAGATGCTCGGGGATTACTGGCTACTTCGAGAACGCCGATATTTTCAAGCAAAATTCCACGATCTTTTTGATAGCCTTCCGATCGGTATTCTCCTGATTGAGGGTAACGGCACGGTAGGCCATGTCAACTCCACGGCGGAAGCACTATTGGGGATTCCTGCTGGACAATCTTCCGTGGCAACCATTGCACGTGCATTTCAGAAACTGCGGGATCGCTGCATCAATGCAGCAGAGCTGCAGCGTTTGTATGCTCCCCTGCAACAGGATCTGCAGTTTGCCATTCAGTGCGATTGGTCGACCGACGAGCAAGTCCTTTATGTGGATACCCATCCCATTCTGGGCAATGCGCGGCAAGGGCGTGTCTGGATTCTGCAGGATGTCACCGCGCAGCGGATAAGAGAACAGTCGTTGCAAAAGACGGCAGAGAGGGATGCCCTGACCGGCGCCTACAATCGACACTTCTTGGAACGATATCGTAACGATTTCGAGCAGAAAACCAGCACGTCTGAGAATTCAACCGCCGTGATGATGATCGATATCGATCATTTCAAAGCGATCAATGATCAGCTCGGCCACGCCGTCGGAGACGACGTGCTGCGCGCTGTCTCCCAGCGTTTGCAAGGTCAGCTGCGGCAGAGGGACGCAGGGGTATTCATCCGCTGGGGCGGAGAAGAGTTTGTGCTTTTGGTGCCGGTAAGAACGCCGGAGGAAGGGTCGCTTGTCGCAGAGCGATTGCGAGCGAGTATCGCCCATCGACCTATACGAGTCGCAGCAGAGCAAACCATCTCTGTCACGATAAGCCTGGGGGCCACTTTTTACCGTACTGGGGAAGGAGTTACAGAAGATACTATTCCGCGGGCGGATACCGCCCTCTATCGAGCCAAGCAAGGAGGCAGAAATCGCTGCGAGTGGAGCCAGTGAGGTAGTTTCCCGGGCGACAAGCAAAATTGGCGATCTAGCCTGCTCTATTTCACAGTGACGGACGGGAGCGATTCTGGGTTCTGCGATACACTGGTTAGCCTAGATTAGCCCAGAAAAATTAAGGCACTTGGACGATCTGCCTAAGTGCCTGTTTTGATTGGTGGGTTGTGAGGGGATCGAACCCACGACCCGCTGATTAAGAGTCAGCTGCTCTACCAACTGAGCTAACAACCCGATCTGCAGGATAATAGCAAAATTCCCAGACAAAGCAAGGCTGGCTCCCGTCCAGTACGCAGTGAAAGCCTGGATTTGTCTATACTTCGCCTTGTAGTTCTCAGGAATCAGGCGCCTGGTGCAGAAGGCGATAGCTATGCGCGGCAATCATGCGGTCTTCGTCGGTGGGAATGCAAAGTATCTCTATCGGGCTGTCGCTCTGGGAGATTCGTCTCTGCCCGGCCTGATTGGCGGCGCTATCCAGGACGAATCCCAGGCTGGAGAGGGGGGCGCAGATCAGCTCGCGTACCAGATCGGCATGTTCGCCGATTCCGCCCGTAAAGACCAAGCGATCCACACCTCCCAAAACCGCCAGAAAACTGCCGATCATCTTGCGCACACTGTAGGCCAAGGCATCGATGGCAAAGGCGGCTTGTGGCTCGTTGTTCCGGGCCGCCAGCAGCACCTGCATGTCGCCACTGATGCCGGACAGACCAAGCAAACCGGAGAGATGGTTCAGGACCCGTTCGAGCTGGTTGGCGGTATAGCCCTTTTCCTCGAGCAGAAAAAGAAGCACCCCGGGGTCGAGATCACCGCAACGGGTGCCCATGACCACGCCGCCCGTGGGGCTGAGCCCCATGCTGGTATCCACGCAGACGCCGTCCCGCACTGCCGCCAGACTGGCACCATTCCCCAGATGCGCGATGATGCTCCGTCCGCTGTTCGGAATTTGGGTGCAGATGTATTCATAAGAGAGTCCATGGAAACCATATTTCCGTACCCCTTCCTGCCACAGATTGCGGGGCAGGGGATAGCGCGCCGCCAGTTCTGGAATACTGCGGTGAAAGGTGGTATCGAAGCAGGCGAACTGCGGGGTTTGCGGCCAGCGCTGCTTGGCGGCATCCATGACGGCAATCTCGGCAGGAAGATGCAGAGGGGCAAAACGCAAAGAGGCCCGGAGGGTTTGCAATACCAGGGCATCGATGCGGCAGTGCTCGCGCAAGTCTGGGCCGCCGGAAACGACGCGGTGCCCAATCGCTGCGAGTTGCTGCACCCCCAGCTCCTGGAAACAGTCGAGCAGAGCGCGTAGGGCGCTGGAATGATCAGGGAAAACGGCATTGCGATCGATGTTGGCGCTTTTCGCTCGCCACCACAGGCGACCGACACTCTGACCAATGCGCTCGATCGCGCCTTCTCCCAGCCTTTGCCCGCTCTCGTCGGCATATTCGTACAGAGCGAACTTGAGGGAAGATGAGCCGCCATTGAGGGCCAGAATCAGCTCAGCCATGTGGAGTCTTCATGTATCCAGCCAGGCTGTAGTGCTGATGCGCTCGCGCAGACGTTGCAGGAAGCGGGCGGCATCGGCGCCAAAGATCACCCGATGATCACAACTCAGGGTACATTCACTGCTGCCATCGGCTTGGGTTGCCGCTACTGCCAGGATGGCTGCAGCACCCAGGGGCACGATGGCATCGAAGTTGTGCACCACGTCAAAGACGCCAAGATTGGAAAGATAGAAGGTACCGCCGCGATAATCCTCCGGAGCCAAGCGACCTTTTTTGATCTTGCCGAGCAGAATGCGCCAGTCTTCTGCCAGCTCCTTGAGCGGACGTCGGGCCGCATCGCGCAGAACCGGGGTCAACAGGGCGTCACCGGTATCCACGGCAATCGCCACGTCCACCCGTTCCCGTTTGGCCAGCCCCTGGGGGGTCCAGAGATGGTTGAACCAGGGATCTTCCGCGACCGTCAGCGCGCAGGCCCTTGCCAGCACGAGGGTGAGGCTGAGCTTCGCAGCTTTGGCTTGTGTTTGCAGTGCACTGAGGGGTAGGCGTGCGCCAATCTGAAAGGTTGGCGTCTGCACGGCATCCTGCATATTCCGAGCTGCCGCAGCCCGCACACCAGAGAGGCGCTCGATCTGGTAATCAGGGCCGGTACTGAGATCTGGCAGTGGGCCGCGCAGTGCCGTCGCAAGTACGCGACGACTGTCGATGGGACCTGTGCCCAACAGATTCAGATCTACACCCAGTTCCTGAGCCAGGGCACGGGCATAGGGGCTGGCAAGAACGCCATCTGCCGCTGCGCGCGGGGTGGATGGCTCGGTAGGTGCGACAGGGACCGACTCTTGCGCGGCTGCTTGTGGCGGCGTTGCCTGAGATATTTTCGGGACAGGTGTTGCAGCAGGGGTGGCTGATGGGGCGACAGAGCCAGAAGCTGCAGTATTGCTTGCAGAAGTGGTTGCGTCCAGATCCTCTTTACTATCCACCAGCCAGGCGATCACCGAACGCACCGGGATGTCCGTATCCACTGGCGCCAGGGGGCCCGCCAGGAACCCATCCTGGAAGGCCTCGACATCCAGTATCGCCTTGTCGGTTTCCACTTCGGCGAGGGCATCTCCCTTTTTTACCGCATCACCGACGGCCTTGTTCCAGCGAACCAGGCGTCCTGTCTGCATGGTATCCGACAGGACGGGCATGATGACTTCCTGTTTCATACGGGTGCTCCTGACATTTGGACAAGGTCTCTGGCGGATCGACAGGTCCGCTCGACATTGGGGATTGTGGCGGCCTCCAGCTCCGCTGCAAAGGGTGTGGGAAGATCGAGCCCGGCTGTGCGCTGGATGGGGTGGTCCAGAAAATAGAAGCAGCGCTCTTGCAAGGTCGCAGCGATTTCCGCGCCAGCACCGGCAAAGCGGCAATCTTCTTCCAGAACCAGGGCACGATGGGTCCTACCAACTGACTGTATACAGGGCTCCCAGTCGATGGGGGAGAGACTGCGCAGGTCGATGACCTCCATTTCGATGCCCTCCCTTGCCAGCTCCTCCGCCGCCGCCAGGGCCACTTCCACCATGCGCGAATAGGCGATACAAGTTAGATCGCGTCCCGGACGCCGGACCACTGCGGCGTGTATGGGCAACGGAGTAGCATTCGTCGCTACTTCTCCTTTGTGGAAATACAGGAGTTCGTGTTCAAGGACGATGATCGGGTCATCGGAGCGGATGGCCTGCCGAAGTTGCCAGTAGGCATCCTGAGGGGTTGCGGGAACGAGAATGCGCAGGCCGGGAACATTCATCAGGGTATGTTCGAGGCGCTGCGAGTGCTGTGCCCCGAGCTGTTTGGCGACCCCGCCCGGCATTCGCACCGTCAAACCCATGGCAAACTGCCCGCCAGACATGAAAGGAATCTTGGCGGCCATATTGATCAGGGCATCGAGGGCGAGGAGGGCGAAATTGATGGTCATGATCTCCACCACCGGCCGCAGTCCCAACATCGCCGCACCAACACCGAGTCCGGTAAAGCTGTTTTCCGAGATCGGGGTATCGCGTACCCGCCACTCGCCATATTTGGCCAGGAGCCCTTCGCTGACACGGTAGGTGCCGCTATACAGGCCAACATCCTCACCCAAAAGAAACACGTTTCCATCCTGTGCCATCTCTTCGTCCAAGGCGCGATTCAGGGCCTGCCAATAGAGCATCTCCGTCATGCCGCGCCCCTCCCAAAGAAGTCCTCGAAGCGATGATTTTTCTGAAATACTGCCTGCACATCGGTAAGGCTCGGCGCGGCTGCTGCCTGCGCTTCGGCGAGGGCTATGCGCATTTCCTCGGCGATTTCCTCTTGCAGACCTTGCAGCCTCTCACTATTGAGGTGACCGGCGGCGCAGCATTGCTCCTGAAATTGCAGTACGCAATCGCCGGCGGGGCAATTGGCCTGTGTACTCAACTCTCCTTCCAATTCTTTGATGGGATCCTGGCGTTGGTAGGCCTGTACCTCGCTGGCCGGACGATAGGCGCCTGGATCGGCCATGGAATGGCCGCGGTAGCGGTAGGTCTCGAACTCGAGAAACTGGGGGCCATCACCGGCACGAATGCGTGCCAGGGCCTGCTCGCTCGCCTGCTGCACCGCCAGGACGTCCATGCCATTGATCCGCTCGGCGGGAATATTGTAGGCGCAGGCGCGGCGATAGACCTCGACCACGGCGGAGTGGCGATGGATTTCCGTACCGATCTGATAGTGATTGTTTTCGCAGACAAAAAGGATGGGCAGACGCCATAGGGCGGCCATGTTCAGGGATTCATGGAAGGTTCCCTGATTCACCGCGCCGTCGCCAAAGAAGCAAATGATGGCTTCGGGTAGCTGGCGATAGGCGACGGCATAGCCAGCCCCCAGGGCAATGGGAAAGGTCTCCCCGACGATGGCGTAACCCCCCAGAAAGCGCCTTTGCGCATCGAAAAGATGCATGGAACCGCCCATTCCCCCGCTTACCCCGGTCTTTTTGCCGAGAAGTTCCGCAAAAATGGCCACCGCCGGAATGCCACGCAGGAGGGCGTGTACGTGTTCGCGGTAGGTGCTGACGATGTAGTCGCCGGGTTCGGCGCAACTAAGCACCCCAGCTGCCACAGCCTCTTCCCCGGGGTATAGGTGTAAAAAACCGGCGATTCTGCCGGCGGCGTACTCCTGAGCCGCGGTCTCTTCCAGGGCGCGAGCGCGCAGCATCTGGCGCAGTAAAAAAACGGGATCGACGCTATGCATGGTCCACCTCCGGCAGAAACTCGTCGAGGGCTTTGCTAAGCGGCACCAGATACATCAGGGCCGGACCACCATGCATGAGCACTGCCTGGAAAGCGGCACTCATGATCTCATCGCGGCTTGCGCCCGCTTTGACGGCGCCATGCACATGCAAGGCGATACACCACTCGCATTGTGCCGCAACGGCCAAGCCCACATTGATAAGTTCCTTTTGCGCTTTGCTCAGCGCGGGACTCCCGTCTGCTTTTCCCATGAAAGAAAGAAAGCTATTGATTTCTGAAGGATATTGTTCCTTGAGACGGTGGGTGAGCTCTTCAATCTGCGTGATGCGATCCTGCATTTCCGGCATGACGACCTCCCTGAAGGTTGGTAATTCCGATCTGGATCTCGGAATTTAGCGTAGACAGTCTGCTGGAAATGAGCAAGTCACTTATTACAGCTCGGAGTGCAGGAGCAGGCTGCGCCCCGTCATTTCTTGCGGTTTCTCCACTCCCAAAAGATCCAGTACGGTGGGCGCGACGTCGGCCAAACCGGCACCAATTCCGAGGCGCGCTCCGGGCTCTCCCAGCAACAAAAAGGGCACCGGGTAGACGGTATGCTGGGTGTGCGGTTCGCCACTGACGGGGTCGACCATTTCGTCGCAATTACCATGATCGGCGCTGAGAATGACCCGATACCCGTGCGCCAGAGCCACCTGTACAATACGATGAAATTGCAGATCGAGGGTCTCGACGGCGCGCAGGATGGCAGGGATCTTGGCGGTGTGGCCAACCATGTCGCCATTGGCAAAATTGACCAGCACAAACGCATACTTGTCCGCGCGCAGTGCGCCAATGACGCGATCCGCCACTGCCGGCGCACTCATCTCGGGTTGCAGATCGTAGGTGGCAACGGCAGGGGAGGGGATAATCGTGCGCTCTTCCCCAGCAAAAGCTTGTTCGCGACCACCATTGAAGAAATAGGTCACGTGCGCGTACTTTTCGGTTTCCGCACAGTGGAACTGTGCCAAGCCGGCATTGGCAAGGACCTCTGCCAATACCTGCGCGGGGATTTCCGTCGGAAAAAGCACTGGTAGGGCAAAGTTCTCGTCATAGGCGGTCATGCAGGTACTGACACGCGCGCTTTCACTGCCGCGATCGAACTCGGCAAAATTGGGAAGGGCGATGGCGGCGCAGAGCTGGCGCATGCGATCGGAGCGGAAATTGAAGAAAAGTACCGGCTCGTCGGCGGCGATGCGCGCCCTTCGCGGATCACCAATCACCGTAGGCTGAATAAACTCATCCCCGTCATCCCGTTGCCAGCCCGCCTGTACGGCGCTCAGGGCATCCTCTGTCGATTGCCCCTCGCCAAGCAGCATGGCTCGCCAAGCCTTTTCTGTACGCTTCCAATGCTGGGCACGGTCCATGGCGTAGTAACGGCCCGAGAGCGTAGCGATATGGCCGGTGCCGAGCTGCTGCAAGGCCTCCTGCAGACGCTGCACATAGCGATCGGCGCTGCGCGGCGGCGTATCCCGACCATCGCTGATGAAATGCACGACCGGTTCCATGCCGGCCTGTACCAGAAGGGGCAGCAATCCCAGGAGATGCTCGATATGCGAATGCACGCCGCCATCGGAGACCATACCAATCAGATGGATGCGTTTGTCTTTCTGCAGCATTTTCTGCCAGTTGGGTAAGCGTTCCAGGCTCCCATCGGCAATGGCATCGGCAATGCGCAGCAAGTCCTGTTTGAGAATGCGCCCTGATCCCAGAGTCAGATGACCGACCTCAGAATTGCCGAACTGCCCATCCGGTAAGCCCACCGCCCGCCCGGAGGCTTGCAGGGCACTATGCGGGTTGCTGGCAAAGTAATGATCGAGATGTGGAGTCCGCGCCTGCGCCCAACCATTGAAGGCTCGACTGGGGTTAAGCCCAAAGCCATCAAAAATCACCAGCAGAACTTTCTTATCGGGCATGCCACACTCCTCATCCAGGAAAAAAATCGACGTTAGCTATGCAGGGATTTCTCCAGCTCCAGCACCTGGCGGGTAGTGGAGAGAATGGTATCAGGATTGAGGCTGATGGAATCAATACCCAGTCGTACCAGAAATTCCGCCATTTCCGGATAATCCGAGGGCGCCTGGCCACAGAGACCGGAGTGGATGTGGTTACGCCGGCAGCCCTCTACGGCCTGTTGGATGAGCACCTTTACCGCGGGATCGCGCTCGTCATAGTCGAAGGCAACGATGGCGGAGTCGCGATCAACCCCTAGCGCAAGCTGGGTTAGGTCGTTGCTGCCGATGGAAAAGCCATCGAAGCGCTTGGCAAACTCATCGATCAGCAAGACGTTGCTGGGCACTTCACACATGGCGTAGACTTGCAAATCGTTTTCGCCCCTACGCAGGCCAAATTCGGCCATCTTCGCCAACACTGCGTCGGCTTCCTCTATCCGGCGGACGAAAGGCAGCATGACAATGACATTGTCCAGCCCCATTTCCTCCCGTACGCGCCGAATCGCGCGACATTCCAGGCGAAATCCCTCTTCATAATTGGGATGGGCGTAACGCGAGGCACCGCGAAAACCCAACATGGGATTGGCTTCTTCGGGCTCAAAATCCGTACCCCCGATCAACGCGGCATACTCGTTGCTCTTGAAGTCCGAGCTACGCAGCACCACGGGTTTCGGATAAAAGGCAGCGGCAATGGTCCCGACCCCCTCGGACAGACGTTGCACGAAATATTCTTCCGGGCTCGAGTACCCTGCGGTCCGTCGCTTGATCTCGTGGCGCACCTTCGCGTCGCTGATCCGTTCGGGATGTAACAGGGCCAATGGATGGATCTTGATGGCATTGGCAATGATGAATTCCATGCGCGCCAGTCCGACGCCATCATTGGGCAAGGCTTGCAACTGGAAGGCCAGCTCCGGATCGCCCAGATTCATCATGATTTCCGTTTTCGGCCGTGCCAACCCAGAAAGATCAGTCTCTACCACCTCAAAACGCAGAGTGCCGGCGTACACGTTGCCTACCTCCCCCTCGGCGCAGGAGAGGGTCGCTGCTTGCCCATCCGGGATCCGGCTCATGGCTCCCTCTGCCCCTACCACCGCCGGAATGCCCAATTCCCGGGCAATAATGGCGGCATGACAGGTGCGGCCACCACGCTCGGTAACGATACCCGCAGCTAGCTTCATCACCGGCTCCCAATCGGGAGTGGTATTGTCGGCGATCAGGATCTCTCCTGGCTGGAAGAAATGCAGTTCCTCCAACGTAGCGATGTGTCGCGCCCGACCCGTAGCGATTTTGCTCCCTACTGCACGGCCGCTGACGAGTATGGCACCCCTCTCGCGCAGATAATACTCCTGCAACACAGTACCCTTGCGCTGCGAGGCGACGGTCTCCGGCCGGGCCTGCACGATGTATAGTTGGCCGTCTTCGCCATCCTTGGCCCACTCCATATCCATCGGCCGTTCTTCGCCAATCGCCTTGCTGTAGTGTTCTTCAATCTGGATGGCATAGCCGGAGAGGGTGAGCACGTCTTCGTCCGCAAGGGAAAAGCGCTGTTGTTCGGCAGCCGTGGTGGCAAGGTTGCGCACGCCATGATGGGTACTGCCGGCGGCGTAGACCATCTTCAGCTTTTTACTGCCGAGAACGCGTCGCAAGACCGCACGCTTTCCCCGTCGAAAGCCGGACTTGAACACATAAAATTCGTCGGGATTGACCGCACCCTGCACGACGTTCTCCCCCAGTCCATAGGAAGATGTGATGAAAATGACGTCGCGAAAACCGGTTTCTGTATCCAGTGAGAACATCACACCGCTGCTGGCAAGATCAGAACGCACCATCTTCATGATGCCAATGGAAAGGGCGACATGGAAATGATCGAAGCCCTCGTCCATGCGGTAGTGAATGGCGCGATCGGTGAAGAGGCTGGCAAAACAACGCCGACAGGCATCGAGCAAATCCGCTTCCCCACTGATATTGAGATAGGTATCCTGCTGCCCTGCAAAACTCGCGGTGGGCAGATCTTCGGCGGTGGCCGAAGAGCGGATGGCGAGCGAGAGATTTTCGCCATATTCCTCCCGCAGGCGGGCGTAGGCGGCGAGAATCTCTTCTTGCAGTTGCTTCGGCAATTCCAGACTGTAAATCAGCTCCCGCGCTGCCTTGCCACGCCGCGCAAGATCCTCGACCTGATGCGGCTGCAAGCCGTCGAGAATTGCATGGAGTTTGGGCCAGGCCTGGTGGCGATCGAGCAGATCCCGATAGGCGTGAGCGGTAACGGCAAAGCCGTTGGGTACCCGCACCCCCAGCGGGCGCAGCGCCCGATACATTTCCCCGAGCGAGGCGTTTTTGCCGCCCACCAAAGCAATGTCATCGATCCCGATTTCGGCAAAGAAGCGGATGTATTCCACGGCAGGCCCCTCCAAAACGGATATGCTCCTTTGAAGATAGACCCCATCCCTGGCTACCGCAAGGACGATTCCGTCGACAGTGGATGGCCCGCCGCATGGTGAAGTTCAGCCTCTGGCCAACTGCGTCGCAGCTCTGGAAGAGGCCGTTGCAGCAATCCTTCGAGCCGCGCCATTTCCGGCTGGAAGCGCTCAATCAACCAGTCCCGAGCTTGCGGATCGATGGCGGGCTTTTTTTCCTTCCGCAGGAAAAGATTGCGCCAGATATACTCCCCCCAGCGTTGCGGAAAAAAATATTCGCCAATGGTCCGGCTAATGGGATTTCCAGCCAGTCGCCGCGCCCAGTTGCCGCGGGGGCGTGCGTAGTGGTTGTGCGCCCTACGGAAATCGATGCGTTGAAACGGCAGGGGAGAAACTTGCAGAAATTCTGCCAGATCATGGAGAACCTGTAGCGGTTTGCGTTGCAGATCCTCCAATAGAAGCACTCTCACCTGATTTCGACCAAACAGCGAAAAGTAGCGCTGAATCTGATCATGATACAAACCCAGCTCGACGTATAACTGGGATACGCCCCAACCTTTGTCCGGACGCGTCCAGTCCCGTTGCAAGGCGCTGTAAAAATCGAGATCGGTAACGCCCTCATTGAAGTCCATCAGATATTGCGCATAGGCCCGCTGTACCGGATCGCGCAGGATGATGATGATCTTGCTGTCTGGACAACATTGCGCGATTTCCTGCGCAGCGACTTCCGACCACAGGTAGGAGGGGCTGGCATCGCCCCGATACGTCACTTGGCCCGAGTCCTGATACAGTCGAAGATACTGCTCTTCGGAGTCAATATAACGGATACAATGACGTTGTTCCGGGGCCGGATGCGGGTGCGTGAAATAATGCGGCTCTTTCATTTCCGGAAAATAGATCTCAGGATGTTGCTTGAGATACGCCCAAAGAGAAGTGGTCCCACTTTTTACCGCACCGACGATAAATAAATTAGGCCAATTTTGCATCTTACTCATTTTCTGGTGTATGAAATGGAAATCCTGCATGGCGCAGGGTCTGCGCCAGAATGCTTGGGGAAAGGCCGTTGGGTAGGGGACCCAAGCGCAAACGATAGGCCCAAGATCCATGATCAATACCGGGCGCGATCTGTACTTTCGCGATACCGGCACGCTGCGTCTTTTCCCACGCCACTTGCGCCAAATAGATGCTGGAATATGCCGCAGACCAAAGATAATGCTGGTCGGAGGTCGCCGCCATCGTTGGTGCCGCGGCATCCGCGGCGGCAGCAGCCAAGCCCGCCACCGCAATCGGAGTCGTAGCGAAAATATCCAATGCCCGAGCTGCGCCAGATCCCAGTTGTAGCAAGCCAAAACTGCCAGGGGGGCTCTTTTGGTCGATCAGAACCGCTACGCGACGATGATTGGTAAGATTTTCGACCAGCGCGCAGGATGGCGAAGGAAGCACGCTGCTGGCAGCTGTCAGCTCTTTCTCCGGGCTGCTTTGCATTCCCGATCCGTTGTCCTGCCAAGCAAGCCAGGTCGCCATACCACGAAGTGGGGGGTGGGGAGTGGCACGGGAGTCGGCCAATTGACAAGCGCTTTGCAGGACTGGAGTAGCGGCCATGGCAATGGGCACATAAACCAGCAGAAGCGCTGTCGCCAGGCGCAACACGATCACTATACCCCTCCCGAAGCGAACAGGGCGCGGAGGGAAGCAAGGTAAACCTGCGGCAGGCGCTCCAGGTCGGCCAGGGCCACATGCTCGTCAATCTTATGGATACTCGCATTGCAGGGACCAAGCTCCACCACCTCACCGCCCAGCAGGGCAATGAAGCGGCCATCGGAGGTGCCACCCCCAGTGGACAGCTTTGCCGGCCGTCCCATGATCTCGGTGATGCCCGTTTGCACCGCATCCAATAACTTGCCGGGCGCGGTATAAAACGGTGGCCCGGAGAACTGCCAGTCCAGCTCGTAGCGCAGCTGCTTACGATCCAGAATTTCCTGTACGGCTGCCTGCAGGTCCTCCACGCTGGATGCTGGCGAAAAGCGAAAATTGAATTGCAGCTCGAGCACACCGGGAATGACATTGGTAGCGCCGGTGCCAGCGTGGATATTCGAGATCTGCAGGCGCGTGGGGGGGAAGTCAGGGCTGCCGGCATCCCATTCACGTCCGACAAGTTCCTGGAGGGCTGGCAAGACCCGATGAATAGGGTTGTCCGCCTTCTCCGGGTAGGCCACATGGCCCTGCACACCGAGGATGCGGAGGGTGCCATTGAGGGAACCACGGCGGCCATTCTTGACCACATCGGCCAGGCTTTCTTCCGAAGAAGGCTCGCCGACCAGGCAGTAGTCGATCCGTTCACCACGGCAGTGGAGTTGCTCGACCACGTGGCGGGTACCATGGGTAGCGACGCCCTCCTCATCGGAGGTGATCAGAAAAGCAATGCGGCCTGAATGATCGGGAGACTCGCGCAGAAAATCCTCGGTAGCCACCAGCATTGCCGCGAGACTTCCTTTCATGTCGGCAGCCCCCCGGCCATACAGATTCCCATCGCGAATGATCGGCACGAAGGGATCGCTATGCCAGGCATCGAGCGGCCCGGTCGGGACGACATCGGTGTGTCCGGCAAAGCAGAACACGGGGCCCTCTGAACCGTGTACGGCCCAGAAGTTCTCCACGCCGCCGGCAGGCATGCGCTCGATGGTAAATCCGAGCGCCGCAAGCTTTTCGATCATCCACTCCTGACAGCCCGCATCCGCAGGTGTTACCGACTGACGGGCAATCAGTTCCTTGCTGTAGTCGAGAACGCGCATCAGAGATCGCGCAGAATTTCGTTGATGCCGACCTTACTCAAGGTTTTGGCATCGACCTTTTTCACAATTACGGCGCAATAGAGACTGTAACTGCCGTCCTTGGCGGGCAGATTGCCGGACACCACCACCGAACCGGCGGGCACCCGGCCATAGCTGATCTCGCCGGTGCTGCGGTCGAAGATCCGCGTGCTGGCCCCCAAAAATACCCCCATGGAAATCACCGAGCCTTCCTCGACGATCACTCCTTCCACCACTTCGGAGCGGGCGCCGATGAAGCAGTTGTCTTCGATGATGGTAGGGTTGGCCTGGAGTGGCTCGAGCACGCCGCCGATGCCGACGCCACCGGAGAGATGCACATTCTTACCGATCTGCGCGCAGGAACCCACCGTCGCCCAGGTGTCGACCATCGTACCCTCATCGACATAGGCGCCGATGTTGACGAAGGAGGGCATGAGCACGCAATTGCGACCAATGAATGCCCCTTTGCGCACGGTCGCGGGTGGCACCACGCGAAATCCGCCAGTGCGGAAGTCGTTGCTGTTGTAATCGCTGAACTTGCCTGGCACTTTGTCGTAATACTGTGTCTCGCCACCATTCATGCGGAAATTGTCTTGCAGGCGAAAGGAGAGCAGCACCGCTTTCTTGATCCACTGATGGGTGTGCCACTGCCTATCGATCTTTTCGGCCACGCGCAGCACGCCCTTGTCGAGCCCCTCCAGTACCTGATGCACCGCCTCGCGCAGCTCTGCAGGGGCCTGTTTGGGGGAAATTTCGGCCCGCTGTTCCCAGGCCGTATCAATGATTTCTTGCAATGCAGTCACTAGATAATTTCCTTTTAGGATCAAGAGAATGTTTGGAGAAACTTACGGATTCTGATCAGCCCTTCACGACAAATGTCCAGAGGACCAACCAGGGCGATGCGCACGCGCTCGACGCCAGGATGGGCCCCATGCGCCGCACGTGCCAGATAGGTGCCGGGCAGGCAGCGTACGTGTTGGACCGCGTAGAGATCGCGGGTAAAGGCCTCGCCATCGCCCACCTGCAACCAGAGATAAAAGCCACCATCGGGACGTTCGACGGGGAGGAGATCACCCAGGATTTCTGCCGCCGCCGCAAATTTCTCTGCGTAGTCCTCGCGCATGGCAATGACATGTTTTTCGTCGCCCCAGGCCGCCGCCGACGCGGCCTGGATGAAGGGCGGCATGGCATTACCCAGGTAGGTGCGATAGAGCCGGAAAGCCGCCAACAGCTCTGCGTCACCGGCAACGAAGCCGCTGCGCGCACCGGGGATACTGGAACGCTTGGAGAGGCTGTGAAATGCCAAAACCTTGCTCAAAGAGCCGCTGCGGGCTGCGGCGCTCAGTACCCCAGCCGGAGGGGTATCGAAGTAGATCTCGCTGTAGCATTCATCCGCCGCCAAAATGAAATCATATTGCCGCGCCGTGGCGACCAGAAAATCCCAATCCTCCGCCTGCAAGGCAGCCCCGGTGGGATTGTGTGGGCTGTTCACATAGAGCAGGGCACAACGCTGCCAGATCTCCGGCGCTACCGCCCGGTAGTCCGGTTGGCCGCTTGCCTCGCAATTGAGATAGTACGGTTGCGCCCCCGCGAGGATCGCTGCGCCCTCGTAGATCTGATAGAAAGGGTTGGGTAACAGAATCAGATCCTTGCCGGAGCCACTATCCGTCAGTGCCTGGGCAACGCTGAACAACGCCTCACGACTGCCGTTGGCAGGCAAAATGTGCTTTTCGGGATCGAGGAAGCCCTCGGGCAGGGTGAAGCGCCGGGACGCCCAGGCGGCGATCGCCTCACGCAAGGTGTCCGCGCCGAGTACTTTGGGGTACTCCGCAAGGCCATGCAGATGTTCGATGATACTTTCCACCACCAGGGCGGGAGCAGGATGCCGCGGTTCCCCGATGGAAAAATCGATCAGGGGTAGGGCCGGGGGGTGTACACCGGCCAGCAAATCGCGCAGACGCTCAAAGGGGTATGCCTGCAGTGACGACAGTCGTGGGTTCATTTTACAATCGCCTCCCCATCAGCGCGTCACGGGATCTGAGTGAACATGATTCATCCGCAAAAGTTTGGGCCAAGCAGGCAGCGCTGACAAGTGTCCGGGAGTTCCTCAGCACATTCTACGCAGCTATTGCCGGTTTTGAGCCTGATTCTGGGCGCTGGCCTATGGGGCACCTATTGGTGGCCCTTGCACTTTTTTACCGCGCAAGGCTTTGGTGGGCCGTGGTTGATCGCCATCACCTATCTTTTGCTGGCCGCGGCTGGGAGCCTTTTGGCCTGGCGGCGTGGCGTGCACAAAGTCCGTCGTGGCGATTGGCGCAGCCTTTTCTGGCTCGCACTGTTTGGTGGCTGGACCAATGTGGCGTTCATGATGGCCCTATTTCACGGGCAGGTCGTCATCGTCCTGCTGCTTTTTTACCTGTCGCCGGTCTGGGCGGTATTGCTCGCCCGCGTCTTCCTGAAAGAGGCCATCGGCTGGCGCGGCGCCTTGGCCGTGCTGCTCGCGGTGTCCGGCACCGTACTGGTGGTTGTGCAGGGAAATCTGGATCTGCGCACAGCCGGGCTGGTCACGCTGTTTTTTGCCGTGAGCAGCGGCTTTGCCTTTGCCTTGAGTAACGTCGTGCTGCGCGGGGCCAGTCTCAGCTCTGACCTCATCCGGGCGGTCGCCATCTGGTGGGGTTGCGCCATTATTGCCTTGGCCTTCGCCGTCAATGAGGCTTGGCCAGCCGCGCCCCACTGGCCAGTACTCTTCCTTCCCCTCTTCGCTTGGTTCTGGGTCGGTTTCGCTACCGCCAGCACCATCTATGGGGTCAGCCGTTTACCCATCCGTATTTCTGCAGTGATTATGCCAATCGAGGTCATTGTGGGTGCTGTCTCTGCCTGGATTTGGGCAAATCAATCAATGAGCTTTATCGAAATCGCGGGGGCAGCGCTGATTCTGTCTGCTTCTCTCGTGCAGTTAATTCGCCAAAAGGCGGGCGCGTAAGGCGTCGGCGTCTTCCAGCACCACATTGGCTCCCCAGGCACTGGGTGGATCGGACTCCTGCCAATAGCCCCAGGACGCAGCCCAGGCGTGACAACCTGCCGCGTGGGCGGCTTCGATGTCACGGCGATCATCTCCCAGAAACACGGTCGCCTCGGGCTCGATTCCAAGATGCCGCAGGGCATACTGCACCGGCAGGGGCGAGGGCTTAGGTTTCTCGGTGGTGTCGCCACCAACCACGATGGCGGGAGGATAGGGCAGGGCGAGGGTGCCCAATAAATCGTGGGTCAACTCCTCGCTTTTGTTGGTGACGATGGCCCAAGGAATTTGCCTTTCCGAGAGGTACCGCAGAGTCTGCAGGATTCCGGGAAAGAGGACACTGGCGCGGTGCGCGCGGGCGCGATACAGGCGCAAAAAATCCAGCCGCATCTGGGCATAGTCGGGATCGGCGGGAGTTATACCAAATGCCTTCCCGAGCAGTCCCGGCGCACCATGAGAGGCCATCCGACGGAGTGCGTCGAACGCCGGTACTGGCAGATTTCGCTCTCTGGCCAGATCCTGCACTGCACCGACCAGATCCGGCGCACTGTCCACCAAGGTGCCATCCAAATCAAAGAGCAGGGCCTGCCAATGCATCATGCAGGCTTCTGGCAATGACAGAGATAGTTGACGCTTACGTCGCCCGTCAGCCGTGCCACGCGCCGCCAAGGGTCATAGTGCATGCCCTGGAGATCGCGCAGACGCAGGCCGCTGGCGCGAATCATGTCCAGCAATTCACTCGGCCGCAAGAATTTTTCATAGTCATGGGTACCGCGGGGTAACAGACCCAAGAGATATTCTGCACCAACAATGGCATAGAGATAACTCTTCGGGTTGCGGTTGAGAGTGGAGAGAAACACGCTTCCCCCGGGTTTTACCAATTTCGCGCAGGAGGCAATGATGGAAGCGGGGTCAGGGACGTGTTCGAGCATCTCCATGCAGGTCACGACATCGTAGCTGTCGGGCTCTGCCGCCGCGAGATCTTCCACGGCGACTGCGCGATATTGCATCTCGATTCCCCGCTCTACGGCATGTTGCTTTCCCGCCTGAATCGCGTCTTCCGCCAGATCGATCCCCAGCACCTCCGCACCCTGCCAGGCCATGGATTCGCTCAGGATACCGGCACCGCAGCCGACATCCAGCACGCGCTTGCCGCGCAGCCCACCCGATACTTTTTCGTTGATATATTGGAGACGTAGCGGATTGATTTCATGCAAAGTGTGGAGCGGGCCCTGGGGGTCCCACCAGGTATTTGCGAAAGACTGAAACTTGTCGATCTCCGCTGGATCCAGATTGCTCATCAGCTGTTCTCCCGTGCAATGCGCAAGGCCCAGTCCTGCGCTTCCCGGCCGAGTTCGGCATCATCCCAATGCAGCGCCCGGCCATCCTGTATTTTCTGTACGCCCGCCACCCAAACATTGCGCACCTGATCGCGTCCAGCGCAGTAGACGAGCTGCGAGATAGGGTCGTAGACCGGACTGGTGGCAGGATGATCGAGACTGATTGCGATACAGTCGGCGGCCTTGCCGACCTCCAGGCTACCAGTCTCCTTTTCCCAACCCAGGGCCCGCGCCCCGCCCAGGGTCGCCAGGTACAGCGCCTGCTTGGCGGGTAAAGCGGTAGGGTCGCCTTCTCGTCCTTTGGCCAGCAGGGCTGCCGTGCGCAATTCGCCGAGCATGTCGAGATCATTGTTGCTGGCTGCGCCATCGGTACCCAGGCCAACTCCCTGACCCTGCACCAGGAGAGTAGCTACCGGGGCAATCCCCGAACCCAGCTTGAGATTGGACTCCGGGCAGTGCGCAATCTGCAAGCCAGTCTCCTTACAGATGGCCAGGTCATCTTCATTCAATTGCGTCATGTGCACGGCAAGAAACCGCTCATTCAGCAATCCCAGTTCGTGCAGGCGACGTAATGGGCGCCGGTCGTCTCTAGCTAAAGCATCGCGCACTTCCCCTGCCGTTTCATGCACATGCATGTGCAGGAAGCTTCCGTGTTGCCGTGCCAGTGCAGCAGCCTCCTGCAGCGGCCCGTCACTCACCGTGTAGGGTGCATGGGGCGCGATACTGTGGCGCAGCAGCGCAGGATTTCCCAGGATAGCGATGTGCTCCGCAGCTAGACGCAGGGCGTCTTCGGCATTGCGCGTGTAGGTCGTGGGAAAGTCGATGATGACATGGCCAAGTACCATGCGCATGCCCATCTCCTGCGCGACTTCTGCTGCCTCCTGCGGGAAAAAATACATATCGTTGAAGCAGGTAGTGCCCCCGCGCAGCATTTCTGCGATGGCCAAGCGTGTGCCTACGCGCACAAAGTCGGGAGCGACGAAGCGCCCCTCAGCGGGCCAGATGTGCTCCCGCAGCCAGACCATCAACGGTAGGTCATCGGCCAGGCCGCGCAAGAGCGTCATGGCTGCATGGGTATGGACATTCACAAAACCCGGCAACAAAACCTGGCCGGGGAGGGGAGTAAGCTGTGCCTCGGGGAACCGCTCCCGTAAATCAGTATGGTGACCCGTTGCGACAATTTTGCCATCCCGAACCGCTACCCCATGGGCGGGAAGGAAGCCATCCGGAACGATCGGGACCAGCCACTCCGGCAGGAGTAGTTCTACGTCAGAAAGCGATTTCTTCGTCACGCAACAACACCCCGGGAGTTGGAATTCCCGGGAGTGTAGCACGGCAGCAGGGAAGTCTCAGCCCAGGCGTGCCTGCAGGGCTTGTGCATAGGCCCAGACCGTAGCGGAATAGTTGATGCTCGGATTGTAGCCCATGATGGCGTAAAAATTGGGATAGGCAATAAAGAAGCGCGGTCCTCGCTCGGTGGCCAGCTGCAGCAGTCCCACTTGGGTACTGGCGGGCATCGGTGTTGCTATATTGGGGCGAATGCCAGCGCGCTCGATTTCCCTCAGGGGATAGCGGCCATGCAGAAAGGCAGTCGCCTGTGCCGGATTGAGAACGGTGGCTTCGCGCAAAACCGGCTGTCCGGGCTGCCAGCCATGGCCAAGAAAGAATTTGGAAGTCGACGCCAAGACATCCGGTACCGAGCGCCATAGATCTGGCAAACCATCGCCGGGAGGATCATCCCAGACGGTTCCATATTTCAGATAGCTACTCGCAAGGAACTGCGACATTCCCATCGCGCCGGCCTCCGATCCCCGCAAGGAAGACACAGGCTGTCCCAATTGATGTGCCAAACGAATAGTCTCGGCCGCTTGGTACAAAAAGAAGGAGCTTCGCGCTGGTAGTCCTAAGGCTAGAGACAAGTTTGCATCCAGCACCGGAAAATTTCCCTGGAACGTACCGAAGCCAGTCTCAATATTCAGAATCCCCATGAGGATTTCCGGCGAGACTCCATATCTTCCGGAAACCTGCGCAATAACATTCTGATGCGCCTGCCAAAAATTTACCCCTCGCTGTAGGCGATCGGCGCGCACGAAGCGATCGCGATAGCGCCACCAGGGGTATGGCTGGGGGGGAGTGGCAGAGGGAGGAGGTGGGGTCATCAGCGCGAGGGCCCGCTGGTTGAAGCGTGCATTGTAGAGAGCAGGCAGGACCCACTGCTCGGGCAACTGATACTTGATCTGTAAGGCGCAGGCGAAATTCCGCAGCTGTACTTGGTATTCTTGTGGAAACCCGGGAAAGAACAGATTCTGCGAGCAATCTATTTGCCGAGTTCGAGCAGGTTGTGCTGGTGCACTGGCCGGTGCTGGCGACACTGACTGGGGCGCAATGGCGGGAGTCGTTTGTTGCGGGTAGACCTGGTGCGCGACAGGAGTCACCTGATTGGCACAAGCGCTGAGGAGTAGAGTGCAGCCGAGCAGAATGGGGCCGGTAATAAATCTTTGGTTCACGCTACTCATGACGCTCCTGAAAACCTAAATGATCTATCGTTGATCAATTGCCATACACGCCGCTCAGAATTTGGGCCCGCGGTAGAGCCTTCCAGAACTTCATTGATTGAGTACGTGGTCATTCAGGGACTGCATGGCAAGAAGTTCCGGGGGCATGGGACGCCTGACGCCATCCAGACGTTGAGCCCAATAGGGATTATGCAGGCTCTGCACGGTAATCCCGGCATGACGATTGAGGGCGCTGACGAATTGGTCACCACCAATATAAATACCGACATGAGTATACGGGGCGCCCATGGTGTTGAAAAAGACCAGGTCGCCTTTGCGAATGCGGGAGAAAGAAACCGCCGGAAGGGCGAGGGCCTGTGCTCGAGCGGTACGCGGCACGGTTACTCCCGCCTCTTGCAGTACGTATTGAATCAGGCCGCTGCAGTCAAATCCATGATGCCGGCTTTCGCCGCCCCATACATAGGGCTTGCCAATTTGCGCAATGGCATTGACCAGCACTGCATCCAAAACTGTCGCTTCGCGATGGGAGTCGTAATAGGAATAGCTGTTTTGCGGAGTCGTTGCCGGGGCTTGAGTCGCAACCGGTGGCTGCCAGCCGTCACCCCCCCCATATTCCGCGCAACCAGAGAGTACCAGAGAGGAAACGGCGAAAAGTACGCCCACGAATCGGGCATATGGACTGACGTTTTTTAATTTACGCATGCATTCATCCCGTTATTCTTTCCGATCTGTAACGGTTTATAGAACAAAACCTTTTTTTTGGCAAGAGGAACTTGTCACGGAAAATAGCATTGAATTCCGCTCTCAAAGAAATACGATATAAAAACTTCATCTTCTCCTGATGCTTGAACTTCTCGGCTACCCGCAATATGCAGCTAGTCGTTGTTGAGGATCATTGTGAGCATGAAGAGATGGAGGGGGCAGGCGGGATCAGCACTTCAAGTGCCTCGGATAGGTTCGCAGGGCCGAATGCGTGATTTAACATAATATAGATTATGCGACATTAGAGACTGGGCATTGAATCGGGAAATCCCTTGCTTCCCGCCAGCCCGTTGCCCCTCTACGCGCTGATACGCTCCAGGTCCGAAGGCCGATTGATCAGGCTATCTCGACTCATCGCGCAATGCGCACAGAAACCCGTGCGCATTCCCTGTGGCAACACACACAACGGTAGGACCTCCAGCCGCTCGCTGCTGAGATACTGTTCAGGGAAAGCGCAAAGTTGTTGCTTGATGACAAAGTTCAGGTAATGCTCGATAGTGCTCGGTGACAGGTCCGCCACCTCCCGCACCCGCGCTTGCAGCCACTGACGAGCCTTATCCTTGCCGGCGTGCAGCTCTACCAGACGCTGAAATAATCCAGTGCCCACAGAGATGGACAGAGCCGGACCCCCAGACTCCCCCCGATATTCCAGAAATACATGGGACTGCTCTGTTTCCGCGACTGCGTCCAAGGTTGCCTCTCGCAGTTCGTAAGACAATAATAACTTTCCCATGATCCTACCCCGCTCTCATCTTATCTCGCATTTTTCAAGTGTAGCACCAAATCAGCAGAACGTGCTTGCCGTTAAGAAAGAGAAATGCTTTCTGTTCCATGGCAGAAGCCAGACGATTGGCGCGCTGAAAGGTCAACCCTGGCACCCAGAAATGTCGTTCCCACCAGGCATCGGTACCACCCCACATAGACTGATAATATTGGCCTCCGAGCTTGCGTAACAAGCGTTGATCGCGTTTGCGGTTGCGATATTCTGACTGCCAGCGTGAACCCGGATTCCAGGCGCCCAGTACGGCACCGCGCAGACGCGTGGGAGCACCAATCACGAATTCGACTTTTGCGTTTTCCGTTTTGTAACGGGATCTTGTATAGGCTTCTTGCAGCTCCGGTGAAGCTAGAACAGTGGAAAAGGTTCGGCGCTGACGACCGCGATGTTCAGTCTCTTGTGTGTTACATGCCTTGGCAGAAGCGCGAGGTCGCAGGTTGAACTTTCGGTAGATCAATGCGCTACACCGGAACCTGCAACTTCTCGTAGCGCTTGCGTTCCTGCTGAAACAGCTCTGCCGGCATGAAGAATGCCAAGAACAGGCTGGGAATCGCGGCAGCAAAACTCAGCAGGAAAAAGTGAAAATAACCCAGGTCTCGCACCAGGAAGCCGCTGAAACTGCCCGCTACGGTAGCGGCGAGAGACATCAAGGCCGAGCCAATCGCGAAATGGGTGGCTTCAAACCCCCTGCGGCAACGTTGCATCAGAAAGACCATGAGCACTGCCGTACCCAGACCCCCGGCGAATTGCTCGAACGCGGCAACGGCCGCAACCGAAAACACATCCGGCTTGGCCCAGGCAAGCCACGCGTAGGCAAGAATTGCAAAGGATTGAATGAAGGTCAGGATAAAAATACTTCGTTGCAGACTCCAGCGTGCGATAATCAAGCCACCCAGAATAGAACCCGCGATTCCAGTGATGGTTCCCACGGCGCCAGTAAGTACACCGCGTGCGATCAAACCATAGCCCAAGCTATGCAAAAATGGGGTAACCATGGCGAAAAGAAAGGCGTCGCCGGCGCGAAACAGCAAGATGAACAGTAATGCCCAGACGATGTGTGGTTGCGTAAGATAGCTACGTACGGAGTTGATCACTTGCTCCCAGCGCTGCCCTTTGGGCGTCGTGCCTTTTTCCGGAACCGGCATCACGGCCCGATGCCAGAATGCCAAACCGAGCAACATCAACGCTGCAAGAGCAAAACAGGCAAACCAGGAGATCCACCCAGCAATGATCACCAGAGCCCCATTACCAACCAACATGGCTACCCGGTAGGCCGCGACCCGCAAACCGGAGTATCCGGCCTGTTCACTTTCCGGTAAGGTCTGGATATAAAAACCATCGACGGACATATCGTGGGTGGCGGACATCACCGCCATGAGCGCGAAAATCTTGAAGGCTAGTGACAGATTCATCGTCTGCGCGGGCCAGATGAGCAGCATGGCTACTCCCGCCAGGATCAGTTCCATGACAAAGATCCAGCGCTTTTTATTGCCGAAGAGATCAATCAGTGGGCTCCAGAACAACTTGAAGTTCCAGGGCAGCCCCAGCAGAGAAAGTAAGCCGATCAGAGGAGTTCCAGCTCCAGCAGCGGTAAAAAATTGTACAGACACTTGCTGTACCAGGGAAAACGGTAGCCCCTCGGCATAATAGCTACTGGCGATCCAGAATACTTTTCGCATAAAAAACCCCGCATGAAGCGGGGTTTGTATCATGAAACCAGTAGGTTTATGAAGCCTTGGGCGGCGCGATGGGCTTTTGCGCCAGTACCCAGGAGGCAAGTTCCTTGGCTTGCGCAGGGGTAACATCCTGGGCCGGCATAGGCATGCCACCCCATACACCGCTGATACCATGCTGGATGGCATCCGCCAGTTTTCCTTCTGCCTTCGGATTGCCTTTGTACTTGTAGGCTACCCAGGCAAACGCCGGTCCTACGACCTTGGCATCGACCTGATGACAAGCAAAACAGCCCTTCGCTTCCGCCAGGGATTTGGCCTTGGCCATCTGGTCTGTGCTCATCGCTGCTGGAACCAGATGAGCTGCGGGAGATGTCTGATAGGCCGCCGGTGAGTTGGTCTCTGCGCTGGAACCAGATTCTGTTGCTCCAGCACCACTGTCGCTGGAAGACATTGCCGTGCTGTCACTGCCACTTGCGGACGATGCTGCTGCACTGCTGCTTTCGTTACCTTTACCACAGGCTGCTGCAAGCCCAATGATCCCCAGCATTACTACGGTCCGCGCCAGCGGATGAATACGCTTCCCTTCCATAACCATTGCAAAACCTCCCTTTGTTTCCGTGAGATCTTTCTCGCCCAACGTTCTGTAATTTAAAAAAGAGGATAAAACAAAATGGGCCAGTGGAGAAGAACCCACCGGCCCATTCCCAGACAGCCTCTGTAGAGAGGATCAGTCGGTAGAGGTACTGGAGCCCCCACTGCCGTCATCACTGGAGGTCGCCGCATCCGCCGAATCCGAAGACTCGGTGCTGGCGGCACCACTCATGCCACTCATGTCAGAGGCCGTCGCCGCGGAACTTTCCGGCGCGGTGCTGGCTGCCGTGGCAGAACTCGTATCGGAGCTGGCGGCGGCAGAGGATTCGGTGGTGGCGCTGGAAGAAGCGGCGGCAGTGCTCTCCTCTTTCTTCGCGCAGGCACTGGCCAGGGCAATGACGCCAGCCAGCAGGACCAATCGGGTAACAGGCTTAATTTTGCTCATATCCAACATGCTCACATTCTCCCTGAATGAATGAGGAAGTAATCCCCGCTCAGCAATCTAGCATCATCATCTCTAAGCCTGCAAGAGAGCGAGAATCGGCCTGGAGAGAACCGGGGCTTGGGGCATCGTTACTTGCTCTCCTCATACAATAACGATATAAATATACTAATACACTATGATGTTAGGGGGTTTGTGATGCTTCAAAAATCTCTGCAACAGGATCTGGCGCAGGTACGTCCGATCCGGCTACAGGAGCTGCGCGCGGCCATCCGGCCGGAACGTTATCAACAATCCATCACCCGAGCGCTGCTGGCTTACTTCTTTGACGCCCTGCTCTACCTGGGCGCGATTGCCGGTGCCCTGCTCGCTCCCCATGGATGGCTAAAGCTGGTATTCGGATTGCTGGCCGGTGCAGCCGTCGCCTTCATGTTTGTTTGGGCCCACGATGCGGCGCACGGTGCCCTCTTCCGCAGTCAGCATTTGTCGCGCTGGTTGGGGACGGTTTTTATGCTGCCCTCTTTCAATATGTACCGCCTGTGGGCCTTCGGCCATAACCGCGTGCATCATGGCTTTACCAGTCTGAGTTCGGTTGACTGGATCTGGCGCCCTTGGACCCCTGCCGAATACCGCAAAAGCTCCTGGCCAAGGCGCCTGCTCTACCGTCTGGAGCGCAGCCCCTATGCTTGTGCCTTACACTACATTTTACGCGTCTGGTGGCCAGGCATGCTGCGTTTTCGTGGGGACGGAAAAAATCGCACTGCATTTCGCAATGACAAACTCATTACCCTAGCCTTTTTCCTGGGCTTCTCGGTACTCGCTTGGTGGATTGGGGGAATCTGGTCATGGATCTCGGCGGTACTTCTGCCCTTCATCGTTTTTAACTACTTCATCGCGCTCTTTGTCTTTTTGCATCACACGCACCCCGATCTACCCTTTTTCGCTGAAAAAGAGGATTGGACACCGGCGCTGGGTCAGCTCTATTGCAGCACCATCGTGCGTTGCTCGCGCATCAGCGAGATGCTGATCCACAACATCCTTATCCATACTCCGCACCATGTCGATGCGCGGATCCCTTTCTATCACCTGAAGGGGGCCTATGCCGATCTGCGCGAGCAGTATGGACAATATATCCACGAAATGCGCTTCAGTTTTCGCGCAGTATGGCGAATTTTTGCGCAGTGCCAGCTTTACGATTACGAACAGCATTGCTGGCTGCGTTTCCGCCAGGCGCGCTCGTGGCTTGCAACACAGGAGCAGAATGGCCTGCTGACGCGGGTGATCGATGTCGCCCCGGTGGTCCGCAGGCAAGGGACTGCGCAGGGTTGAAGAGGCTCTACTGGCCGCCGAAATAGTCGCGGTACCAGGCAACGAAGCGTCCAAGCCCCGTCGCCAGGTCTGTGCGCGGGGCGAAATCCACCGTCCGCTGCAATTCGCTGACCTCGGCATAGGTGGCGTGCACGTCGCCATCCTGCATCGGCAGAAGCTCCAGTTCGGCGCTGCGTCCCAGCGCCTCCTCCAGCAGCCGAATAAATTCCAGCAACGCCACGGGCTGATGATTGCCGATGTTGTGAATGCGAAACGGCGCTGCGCTGCTTGCTGGATCTGCCGGCCAACTTTCTTGCGGCGCGGGCGCAAGAGGGAGCAGCCGCGTCACTGCCTCGACGATGTCATCGATATAGGTGAAGTCGCGCTGCATCTGTCCGTGATTGAATACCGGGATCTTTTCTCCGGCCAGGATTTTCTGGGTGAAACTGAAATAGGCCATATCTGGCCGACCCCAGGGGCCGTAGACTGTAAAAAAGCGTAAACCGGTGCAGGGGATGCGGTAGAGGTGGGCATAGCTGTGCGCCATCAACTCGCCTGCCCGCTTGGTCGCGGCGTAGAGACTGACCGGATGATCGACCGGATCATGGGTGCTGTAGGGTAACTGGCTGTTGGCGCCATAGACAGAACTGGAAGAAGCAAAGAGCAGGTGTTGCACCTGCTGCTGCCGACAACCCTCCAGAACATTCAGAAAACCTTGCAGGTTACTGTCCACGTATTCGTGGGGCGCCTTCAGGGAATAGCGAACTCCCGCCTGGGCCGCCAGATTGACCACTGCCGCGAAAGGCAAGCGCGAAAACAGCGCTTCCATACCGGCTCGATCCGCGAGATCGAGTCGTTGAAACTGGAAAGCGGGATGACTTTCCAACTGCGCCAGACGGGCGCGCTTGAGAGCGGGATCATAATAGGCATTGAGGTTATCGATGCCATAGACCGAATACCCCTCCGCGAGTAGGCGACGACTGAGATGAAAGCCGATGAACCCGGCCGCTCCGGTTACCAGAATCCGTCCATCCATGCTCATTCCCTCTCACGCAGCCAGGCCTGATAGCGTCTCACGCCAGCTTCCACATCCAGGAAGGGAGCGGTATAGCCCGCGGCGCGCAATGTTTCGATATCGGCCTGGGTATAACTCTGATATTTGCCATGCAGGGCTTCGGGCATGGGCATGTACGTAATCATTCCTTGCTGTTGCAGTTCGACGAGGGAGCGGGGCGCTTTGCCGGTTTCTGCGTCGATCGTCTGGATGACGGCGAGGGCGACATCATTGAAACTCTGCGCCCGACCCGTTCCGACATTGTAGATGCCAGAATTTGGATGCTCCAAAAAGTGAAAATGGACGGCAACTACGTCGTCCACATGGATGAAATCGCGACGCTGTTCGCCATCCGCATAACCGGCACTACCAGCAAAGAGGCGTACCCTGCCCTCCTGGCGATATTGCCGGGAAAAATGCAGAGCCACCGACGCCATACGTCCCTTATGGAACTCCCGTGGCCCATAGACGTTGAAGAAGCGAAAGCCATGCACCGGTGCCTGTAGGGCGTGCCACTGGGCCCGCAGGTACTGGTCGAACTGAAATTTGCTGAAGGCATAGATATTGAGGGGATCTTCCGCTGCGCGCTCTTCGCGAAAGCGACCGGTCATGCCATACACCGAGGCGCTAGAGGCATAGAGGAACGGTACCCGGTTTTCCTGACACCAATGGAACAGGGCCTTGCTGTGGGCGTAGTTGTTGTCCATGACATAGCGACCATCACTGGCCATGGTGTCGGAACAGGCGCCCTGATGAAAGATGGCGTCGATCTTCCCCAGACGGCCCGCAAGCAGTTCGGGCAGAAAGGCCTCGGCCTCGAAATAATCGCGAATGTCGAGATCGGCGAGGTTGCGAAACTTGTCGGCACGTTGCAAATGATCACTGACCAGAATGTCAGAGATCCCTCGCTGATTGAGGGCGTGTACGAGATTGGCACCGATGAATCCAGCACCGCCAGTAACGATATACATGGGATTGGCCACCTCCTTTGCGCTATGATAGCAAAAACCCTGCTGGAAGGAGCCATGCCTGATCATTCTCTGCTGACGGTCGTTGTTCTGCTCGCCGCCGCAGTACTCACGGTGGCTGCGGCCCGGAAAGTGCGCCTGCCTCCCATCATTTCCTATCTGCTGATGGGGATGCTGCTCGGCCCGCATGCCCTGGCGTTGGTGCCAGACGAGGAACGCATGCGACACCTGGCGGAATTTGGGGTCGTCTTCCTGATGTTCAGTATCGGGCTGGAGTTCAGCTTGGCGCAGTTCATTCGCATGCGTCGCTTGGTTTTTGGCCTCGGCAGCGCGCAGGTGGTGTTAACGGCCATCACCTTCCTTGGTGTTGCCCTACTCATTCCCCTATCGTGGCGGACTGGTGTTGTGCTCGGCGGGATTCTGGCGATGTCGTCCACCGCCATGGTGGTGCGCGCCCTGGCGGATCGTCTGGAAACGCAAAGCCGTCATGGCCGCATTGCCATCAGTATATTGCTGTTCCAGGATCTCGCGGTCATCCCTCTGCTCATTCTCATCCCGGCTCTCGCAGGGTCGCCCAGGGAATTGCCCCATGATTTGGCCATTGCCGGTGCTAAAGCGGTTTTGGCATTGCTGCTGCTGGTGGTCATCGGTCGCCCGCTCGTCAGTCCCTGGTTTGAGTGGGTAGCCGCGCGCAAATCGAATGAGCTTTTCATGCTCAATCTCTTGCTCGTCACCCTCGGGCTGGCCTGGATTACCGAAGCAGCCGGGTTGTCTTTGGCCCTGGGCGCTTTCATCGCCGGCATGCTGCTTGCCGAAACCGCCTATCGCTACCAGGTGGAGGCCGACATCGCTTCCTTCCGGGATATCCTGCTCGGGCTTTTTTTTGTGACCATCGGCATGATGGTCGATGTTCCTGTCTTGATCGAGTATCTACCCTGGGTCTTGCTGGTCCTGGTACTGATCTTCTTTCTCAAGGGCGGCCTAGTGTGGATCATTTGCCGTGTGACTGGCTTTGAGAACGGAGTGGCGCTACGTAGCGCAGTGGTCTTGGCGCAGGCGGGGGAGTTTGGCTTCGTGCTCATTTCGCTCGCCAGCCAGAAAAATCTGCTGCCGCCCGGCGTATTGCAACCGGTGTTGGGTGCGATGCTCCTGTCCATGCTCTTCGCGCCGGTGCTGGTGCAGTACAATGGGGCCATTGCCCGTCTCCTGGCTCCGGGTTACCGTAACCGCCGACAGCAGGATCTGGAAGAAGTCCGGCAGCAGGATCTGCGGGAACATGTCATCATCTGCGGCTATGGTCGCGTGGGGCAGAGCATCGCACGCGTTCTCGAGGATGAGGGGGTTCCCTACTTGGCCCTCGATCTCGACCCTACCCGGGTACGCCAGGCCCAGGCCGCAGGGGAAACCATTTTCTATGGTGACGCCAGTCGCCGCGATCTGCTGGAGGCAGCCGGTATTGGTCACGCCCGTGCCATCGTCATTACCTATGGCAATGTCCAGGAAACCGCCCGCGTGCTTGCCGTCGCCAAGGAGCTGCGGCCGCAGATTCCCAGTGTCGTCCGGGCGCATGACGACAGTCAGATGGCAGCCTTGGAGGCAGCCGGTGCCGATGAGGTCATTCCGGAAGTTACCGAAGGGGCACTCATGCTCGCCTCCCAAACCTTGCTGCAAATCGGCTTTCCGCTTAGTACGGTATTGCGACGAGTGCGGCGTTTCCGGCAGGAACGCTACAGTCTCTTTCGCGGGAATTTTTGGGGCGGCTCAGCACCGGGAGAGGACCAGGAATCGCCACGCCTCTACTCCATCGCTTTGGGCGAGACCGCCTATGCCCTCGGGCGCCGCCTGGGTGACTTAGAGCTGGAAAAACGTGGGGTGCAAGTCGCCGCTGTGCGTCGCTTTGGAATTCGTGGGCGCGAACCTTCGCCAGAAACCAGACTCCGCCGCGGGGACGTTCTGGTACTTTTTGGTTCGCCAGAATCACTGACGGATTCCGAGCGCTTTGTGTTGCATGGGGAGCAGGAGGAGAAAGACGCGAAAGGTGTGGAGGCAGTGTAGGTCGGAAATCACGCAATCGAGAGGAGTTAGCGCTATGCGTTGGAGTTTGTTGGAAATTGCCGGTCGTGCGGAGATCGCCGTCTGGATCGGAGACAATGCCTTTCAGCTGCGGGAATTGGACGGGAATCTAAGCGTAAGCGATGTACTGAGCCGGAGTTCCCGCCTACGCGAGCAACTGGATCATATGCCAACACAATGCGCGCCCATCGATCAGCGCCAGATGCGTTATCTTCCTCCCCTGCTCGGCCAGAAGATTCTTTGTGCCGGACTCAACTATCGCGACCACATTGCCGAGACCGGGAGTGTGGCACCACAGTATCCCAATCTTTTTATTCGGTTTCCCGACTCACTGGTGGGGCACGAGGAGGCCCTGGAGATACCAGACGTCTCGGTGGAGTTCGATTATGAAGTGGAGCTGGCGGTGGTGCTTGGACGGCCTCTCTCTGGCCGGATCAGCCGGGAGCAGGCGTTGGCGGCAGTGTCCGGCTATACCATTTTCAACGATGGCAGCCTGCGAGATCTGCAGTTCCGCAGTAGTCAGTGGACCTTGGGCAAAAACGTGGCGCGCAGTGGTGCCATGGGCCCCTGGGTAGTAAGTGCCGACGATTTACCCGTCGGCGGCGCAGGGCTGCGCCTGCAGACCCGCATTGGTGAGGAAACCCTGCAGGATGGCAATACCGGCGATCTTCTGTTCGATGTGGCGGACTTGCTGGTCGCCACGGCCGCTGCCCTGCCCTTGCGACCTGGCGATGTGTTGGCGACCGGCACGCCGGCGGGGGTGGGCTTCAGCCGCCAGCCGCCGCGCTTTCTGCAGGCTGGCGAGATCTGCGAATTGCAGATCGAGGGCATTGGCACGTTACGTAATCCGATTCGCCATGCTCGGTAATTCCGGTACTACTCCAGGTAGGTGTAGCCTTGCAGACCATCGCGGAAGTCCCGTAAAAAGCCCTCCCGTTCTGCGGCGGGGACACTGCCGGCGCCTGCCAGTTTCTGCTCGAACTGGCGGACGAGTTCCTCGGCAGAAAATTGCACATACTGCAACACCTCGGCCACCGAGTCTCCTGGCACTGCACCTTCCAGGCGCAGGGCGCCATCTTCTTCACAAATCACATTGACGGCATCGGTATCGCCAAAAAGATTGTGCATATCGCCAAGAATCTCCTGGTAGGCGCCCACCAGAAACACCGCCAGATAATAGGGTTCGTCAGCGCGCAACCCATGAACTGGCAGCGTCGGCCCTAAACCATCAGCCGTGACGTAGGCATCAATGCGACCGTCGGAATCACAGGTGATATCCTCCAGGCGCGCGTGCCGCTCCGGGCGTTCGTCCAGGCGGTGTACAGGCATGATCGGGAAAACCTGATCGATCGCCCACACATCCGGTAGCGACTGAAACAGAGAAAAATTGGCAAAATATTTGTCTACCAACTTTTCTTCAAGTTCATCCAGAACTTCACGATGGGCGCGCTTGGCGGGGTCCAACAACGCGCGACAGCGCCACATCAGGTGCGCGTACAGGCGCTCCGCTTGCGCCCGTTGAGCAAGGGTAATCAATCCGAGCTTGAACTCCTGTTGCTCCTCACCAATGCGGAAAAGAGCCTCCTGATAAACCTCCAGGGCAGTATTGGCATCAGGGTGCTGCTGCACGCGATCCAGGAGGCGTCGCCACGGATGATTGGTATCTTCCGGAAGATCATCGGGGGCCAAGGTCTCGCCCGAGGCGCGCTCGACATCGACCACATTGAAGAGCAATACCGCGTGATGGGCGGTGAGGGCCCGACCCGATTCGGAAATGATTCGCGGCTGCGGCAAGTCTTCCTGATGGCAAATTTCCGCCAAGCCTCCTACCACCGCTTGGGCGTAGTCCCCCAGCCGGTAGTTAGTGGAACAGTAGGCCCGCGAGTGGGTGCCTTCGTAATCTACCCCCAGCCCGCCGCCGACATCGACTACCTGCACATCGGCACCCAGATGACGTAATTCCGCGTAGAGCCGCGCGCACTCGCGCATACCCCCGTGAATGAACTGGATATTAGGGATTTGTGAGCCAAGATGAAAATGCAGGAGCTGCAGGCAGTCCAGAGCATCGACGGCGGCGAGCTCGCTGAGGAGCTGCAGGATTTCTGTGGAGGAGAGCCCAAACTTGGATTTTTCGCCCCCCGTATTCTGCCATTTTCCCGCACCTGCCGAAGCCAGACGGGCGCGCACCCCAATGCGGGGGCGCACCTGCAATTCCTTGGCGATGCGCAAAATCAGCGGCAATTCTGCGCTTTTCTCGATCACGAGATAGACCCGCAGGCCCAGACGTTCCCCCATCAACGCCAGACGAATGTATTCGGCGTCTTTATAACCATTGCAGATGACGGTACCACCTACCGGCATCAATGCCAGCACGGTCAGGAGTTCGGGCTTGCTACCGGCTTCCAGACCCAGCTGACCCTGCCCGGCGCGCAGGATCTCTTCCACCACGCGCCGTTGTTGATTTACTTTGATGGGATAGACCGGGGTGTAGGGGGCGACGTAGTTCTCCGGCTGCATTGCCTCCTGGAAGGCAGTTTGCAGGGCTTCAACGCGCTGCTGCAGAATTTGCGGAAAGCGCAGGAGACAGGGTAATCCCAGATTTTGTCCGGAAAGCCGCTGGATGACGTCCACCAGACCGGCGCGGCTGCGGGCCTGCGGGCCATCGGGAGTGACCCAAAGTTGACCGTCTTCCCCCACCTGAAAAAAACCTTCGCCCCAATGGGCTAGATTGTACAGATTGCTCGAGTCTTCCGGCGTCCAGCCCATCGTCCCTTCCTTCATTTGACGCGCACAGTCTAGAAGTTGACAGGCTACGACTCAAGCTCTGTTAGAGCGCCTCATTGGCATAATCCGCGAGACGCGAGCGTTCCCCGCGCCGCAGAGTGATATGACCGCTATGCTCCCATTTCTTGAAACGGTCGACGACATAGGTCAGGCCCGAAGTGGTCTCCGTCAGATAGGGGGTGTCGATCTGGGCGATGTTCCCCAGGCAAACGACCTTGGTTCCAGGACCAGCGCGGGTGATCAGGGTTTTCATTTCCTTGGGGGTAAGGTTCTGTGCCTCGTCAATGATGACGAACTTTTCCAGAAAGGTACGCCCGCGCATGAAGCTCATGGATTTGATACGCAGTCGCTTGCTGATCAGGTCCTGGGTGGCGCTGCGCCCCCAACTGCCTGCCCCCTCGGGACCGCGCGAGAGTATTTCGAGATTGTCTTCGATCGCCCCCATCCAGGGCTGCATCTTTTCCTCTTCGGTACCTGGCAGAAAGCCGATTTCATCACCGACGGGAACCGTCGCCCGGGTGATGATGGCTTCGGCGTAGCGCTTTTCCTCGAAAATCTGCTGCAGTGCCGCAGCCAAAGTCAGCAGGGTCTTGCCCGTACCTGCCGGCCCGAGAATGCTGATGAAGTCGATCTCGGGATCGAGCAGCAGGGCCAAGGCGAAATTCTGCTCGCGGTTGCGCGCACGAATACCCCATACTGCATTCCGTTCCGAGCCGTAATCGGTAATCCTCTCGATAATAGCATGATCGGGAGCCACGCTGCGGACGATGGCGGAAAAGTCTTCGCGCTGCTCACCACCCGGATCCAATTGAATGAACTGGTTGGGATACCAGTGCTCTACCGCCGGGCCACGCAGACGGTAGAAGCTGCGACCATTCTCCTGCCAGGCATCGAGGTCGCGACTGTGGTGCTCCCAGAAGTCCTGAGACAGGACGTCGACACCGGTATAGAGCAGATCGGCATCTTCGAGGGCGCGGTCATTGTGATAATCCTCCACACGAATGCCGAGGGTGCGGCCTTTGATGCGTAAGTTGATATCCTTGCTGACGAGGATGACCTCGCGATCGGGATGCATCCCTTGCAGCGCCAGAGTAACGGCAAGGATCTCATGATCTGCTTTGCCACCCGCCAGATCTTCCGGCAGTGTTGCCTGATAGGCGGCCGTCTGAAAATAGAGTCGTCCCTGCGCATAGGGCAGCGGCAGGCCGATCTCGAGGTCCGCGTCACTGCCGAGCATTTCATCGAGATGTCGACTCACCTGGCGGACGTTACGGGCTTGCTCGCTCAAGCCCTTTTTGTGTTGATCCAGCTCCTCCAGCACAATCATCGGCAGGAGGATGTCGTGTTCCTGAAAGCGGAACAGCGACGCCGGATCGTGCATCAGAACATTGGTATCCAGCACATAGAGCCGCCTTTGTGCTGCCGCAGATCCCGTCGTCATCCGGCGAGCTTCTCGACGATGGCCAGGATCTTTTCAGCGTGACCGGCTGCCTTCACTTTTCGTTCGATGTAGGCAAGCTTTCCCTCGCGATCGATCACAAAGGTGCTGCGCTCGATCCCCAGATAGACCTTGCCGTAGTTCTTCTTTTCCTTGATGACGTCGTACGCCTTGCACAGGGTTTCGTCGGGGTCGGCAAGCAGGGAGAAAGGGAATTCGTATTTGCAAGCAAACTTCAGATGGCTGGCGACACTATCCCGGGATACCCCCAGTATTTCGGCGCCGGCCACCTGAAACTTGGGGTAGAGGGCGGTAAATTCCTGCCCCTCGGTGGTGCAGCCAGGGGTATCATCTTTCGGATAGAAATAGAGCACGACGCTCTTGCCCCGCAGGGAGCTCAGGGCGATATCCTCGTCTCGCTGATTTTTAGCGGTGAATTCTGGAGCAATTTGACCAATTTCGAGGCGTTCGGCCACGGCTTTTCTCCCATTGCGACGTCCTCGTGAATCTAACGCGCTCGCGACGTAGCTGTCCAGTTGCTTTGCTGACAGCGGATGCGCGGGGTACCATGCGGGGATGGAACGAGCGACGGATAATGCAGCGCAAACAGTAGAGGCGGAACGGCGGGTTCGTGCCGCCGGCCAGCGTCCGACCCGTGCCCGCCTGCAAATCCTGCAATCTCTGCTCGATCTGGGGCAACCCGTGAGCCACAGCGAGATTCAGGAACACATCCAAGTACGTTGGGCAGAAAGCATCGACCGTGTCACGCTTTATCGGGGACTGGACTGGCTGGTACAGCATCACCTGACGCATCGCATCACCGCCGATGATCGCGTCTGGCGCTTCAGCGCCATCAATCCGGAGCACCCATCGCATCCCCATTTTCACTGTCTGCGCTGCGGCCAGGTGCTCTGCCTCCCGGAAAGTCAGCTCCCCGCGCCAAAGCTTCCCGCGGAGTATCGCGTGGAAGAGATCGAGGTGGTCGTCAACGGCGTCTGCCCGCACTGCCAACGACAGGATTAGTTGGGTATGGGCACATGAACGAGGATGCCTGCCCTGCCGCCACCATCCAGGTTCAGCTCGCGGCGAGCCAATCCTCCAGCGTCTTCAGATCGACGACGACAGAGGCCCCAGTCTCCCCTCCCTGCAGGATCCTTCCTGGATGCTCCGGCTCTCCGAGCTGATCGAGAACCCGTAATGCCCCGGTAAAGTCTTGTCCCTGGGTATATTCCGTTTGCGTGATCAACACCGGCAGCCCGGCATCGAGCGCCGAGCGCAAACCATTCTCGGAGTCTTCCAGGGCCAGGCAATCGGCGGCCATCAGGTCCAGGCGCTGCAAGACATGCTGATAGATGTCTGGCGCCGGTTTTTTCTGCGGGACGATATCGCCGGCACCGATATAGTCAAAACGATTCCAGCCGCCCTCCCCCAAATTGCTTTGCAACAACGCCGCAACATTATCGGGGGTCGTGGTGGTGGCAATGGCCAAGCGCATCCCTGCCGCGCGTGCGGACTCCAGTAGGCGTTTCACCCCAGGGCGCAAAGGCGCGATACCCTCGGCAATGATTTCTCCGTAGAGGGCGGTTTTGCGCCGGTGAATTTCGCGGATCTCGCTGTCAGTCAGTTGCGGATATTGGGGATGATCCTGCAAAAAGCCACGCAGGCGCTCCTTGCCACCCGTGATCTTGAGATATTTGCCGTAGGTCGGCACATCCCACGCGAAAGGCAGGCCAAACTCGGAAAATGCGCGATTGAAGGCGACGCGATGGGCGTCGCGCTCGGTATCGGCCAGGGTTCCATCGACATCAAAAATGAGGGCACGCAGACGGGGCATGGGGACAACCTCCTGGGGAACGGGTTTATGGGTTTTGACGCCACTCGACTGATCGGTCGGTAGGATATACCGAAATGGGCGGCGTTTGCCAAAGTCAGAAATCTCTGCTACACCATGCGCGATTTTCTCCACATTAAGACAGGAAGACAGACCATGACGGATAGCGCTGCGGCCATCAAAACTAGTAACCCGCAAGAGCTTCAGGCTTTCACCCCGTACCAGCCGGCGGCTGACGAAGAGTACATGAGTGCGGGACAGATCGCCCACTTTCGCAAGATACTGGAAGACTGGCGAAGCGAACTGATGGCGGAAGTCGATCGGACGGTCCAGAACCTGCAGATCGAGAATGTCAACTACTCCGACCCCAATGACCGTGCCAGCCTGGAGACCGATATGGGTCTCGAATTGCGCGCCCGCGACCGCGAGCGCAAGCTGATTCGCAAGATCAACCAGACCCTGGCACGGATCGATGCTGGTGAGTATGGGTACTGCGAGGCTTGCGGCGTGGAAATCGGTCTGCGGCGCCTGGAAGCCCGCCCCACCGCCACCCTCTGCATCGACTGCAAGACGCTGGAAGAAAAGCGTGAGCGGCAAATGGCGCAGGACTGATTCGCAGCTACCCGGGGCTACTTCCGGCAGGCTTTCGCGCAGGTGACGGAGATGCAATGGCGGAGATACAACGACTGCTGACCGAGGAAGATGCTGCCGAATTGCGCAGAGCCCGCGAGCTTCTGGAAAACCCCGGCTTGGCAGCACGTCTTGTGGATCAGCTGGGGGCCCCCATCGAACAGGGGTTGCAACGACTGCCGCAAAAGTGGCACCGCGAGATTGGCCGAATCAGCAAGACGGCGCTGGGCAAGGCTGCCGACGCGGCGCTTTTCACCCTGGATGACGCACCCTTCCGTGCGCCATCTCCGCGTTGGCACCAGGCAGCGGTCGCGGCCTCTGGCGCAGTGGGGGGATTTTTTGGTCTTTCCGCCCTTGCTGTGGAGTTACCCATCTCGACCACGATCATGTTGCGTTCCATCATCGATATCGCCCGCAGTCAGGGAGAATCCATCAGCAGCCCTGCGACCAAAGCCGCCTGTCTGGAGGTCTTCGCCCTCGGGAGCACCAGGCAGGGCACAGATGATGCGGCAGAAACGGGCTACTACGCCGCGCGCATGGCCTTGAGTGGCTTGGTCAGCGAAGTGGGTCGGGCCGGTGCCAGTGGCGCCGGATCATCCGCCAGCGCCGCTCTGTTGGCCTTACTGCGCAAGGTCGCTGAACGCTTTGGTGTAGCGGTGACCGACAAGGCCTTGGCGCAGCTTGTGCCGGCCTTGGGCGCCATTGGCGGCGCCACGATCAACAGCATTTTCATTACGCATTTTCAGGACATGGCGACCGGCCATTTCCTCATCCGCAAGCTGGAACGCAAGTATGGTCAAGCATTCATAGCAGAAGCGTATCAGGCACTAGCCTGATAAATCTTACGCTACGGAACAAGGGTACTCGCTTTCTGTGATGCCTTTTGCGCGCTCTCGCAGCTCATCGGCAGGCCAGTCTCCTCCGATAGGCAGGGAGCCCGAAACAGCCTTCCCGTCCACATGCCGAGAAAGCTTTTGCGCGTTACAATCACCCAGAAAAACGCCAGCAGGATGGTGAAGACGGCTCCCAGGGGTTGGAAAACCCAGAAGCCGGTTTTGTCGGCCAGCAGGTACGTGGCCGCGTTGAACACCCCCAAAGGGAAGGTGAATCCCCACCAACCCATATTGAAAGGCAACCCCTCCCGCAAATAGCGCAGGGTGAAGAAGATCGCCATGCACATCCACCACAGGCCGAAGCCCCACAACAGCAAGGCGATCATGAGACCTGCCATCTGTGCAAAATGGGCCATTTCTGCCAGGACGCCATGAAAACTGGCGAAATCCGCATTACCGAGGGTAATCATGGCCATCGCGCCGGTACCGAGGGGACCCAGGGTCAACCAGCCCGATACAGCCATGTCCTGATGCGGCAGCTTGTGCAGGGTCAGACGTAGCAGCAGGATGGCGAGGATTCCCATGGCGAGCAAGACCGAAATGGCCCACAGTACGTAGCTCATGTAGATCACGTTCTCCGCTGCGGCGGAGGCCAGATGCGGGGCCACCAAACCGCCACTGGCCGCGGTAACCTCCGGTGGCACTATGGGGAGCAGCCAGGCTGCGGTCATCCGCTCCATGCTGTGGCCTTGGCTGGTGAACATAAAATAGGGCACCAGCAGCACCGAAGTGAGAGCGAGGATTACATCCATCCACCAGAAGGCTGTCGCGACGGCCAGGCTCTCGGGACGCAAGGGCCAGATGATGAAAAAACCATTGACGATGGTGGCGAATCCCATGGGGATGGCACCGATGAAAAGAGACTGCACGGGATGATCGAAGAGTTTCTGAAAATCCCGAAAGTAAAATATCGCCCGACTGAGGAAGAGGATACTGAATAGCGCAAAGAAAAAGCTGTTGATGCACCACAGGGCCTTGGCAATCTCCGCTTGTCCCCAGTGACCGTACGGAAAGAGGGCCAGCATCAGGGCCAGGATGCCCGTTCCCATATTGGCAGTGAACCAGTTGGGGGTAAAGTGACGAATCACCTGCCGGATGTCACCGTTTGGTACATTTGAGAGAAAACCCATGACGGAGCACTCCTTACAGATTGGACGGTGACATGTTATGCGCGGTAAAATATCAAATCCAATGCATTAAAGTAATTCATGTGATTATTAAATCTAATTTCATGGAGAGGGCCGCATGGAGCGACGTATCGATCCCAGCCTGCTTCTAATCTGGGCACAAGCCGCACGCGCCGGAAACCTGCATCAGGCAGCCGAACGCCTGTTTCTTACCCAACCGGCCATTTCCCATCGTCTCAAACAGTTGCAGGAGCGTGTGGGGGAGCCTCTCTATCGTCGCACCCATCGTGGTATCAGCCCTACTCCTATGGGCATTGCGCTGTGGCGTATTGGTGAGCACATCGAAGCCGCGTTGGCAGAAGCTGAGTCCCTGTGCGCAGACAGTCAAGGTCTGCTGACGGGTACCGTGCACATGGCTGCCAGTCAAAGTAACGCCGAAGTGTTGTTGCCCCGCTTGCTGGCGGAGTTTCACCGCGACTATCCTGGGATCCACTTGCAGGTTTGCGCGCTCAATAGCCGGCAAGCGCGGCAAAACAAGGATGAATATGATCTGGTCTTTGTAGAAGACGACGTGCAACTGGGAGAGCAAGGGAACTGGCGCTTGGAAATCCTCGTCAAGACCGAGATCGGCCTGATGCTGCCCGGGCAACATCCATGGGCACAGGAAGGCTCGGCGATCCCCTTGCAAGTCTTGGAGGGCAAGGATCTGATCTGGCGGGAACCGGGGTCCGGCATTCGCGAAGCAGTGCAGCAGGCTGCTCGGCGCCTCGACATCGACTTGGCCATTCGCTATGAGTTCAGTGGCCATGCGGCCATCCGCGAAGGTGTTCGTAGCGGTTTGGGTCTCGGATTTTCTTCCTTTTATCGGAGCAATCTCCCGGATGATCTGCGTCTGTTGCACTTCGACCCACCTATCCCGCATCGTCTTGCGGTCCTGTTCCGAGAAGATGCCAATCCGGCCACCCATACCCTGCTGCAAAGCTTGCGCTCGCATCTGCGAGGCGCCGACGCTTGAAACTACCTCCCCTTACCCCGGCAAAGCTATTGCGGCGCTACAAGCGCTTTCTTGCCGACTGTGAGCTGGAAAACGGCGAGGTGGTGCAGGTGCATTGTCCCAACCCCGGCAGCATGCGCAGTTGCGCCGAAGCCGGCCAGCCCGTCCTGTTGTCCTGGCATGCGGATAAAAAACGCAAGCTCCCCTGGACCTGGGAACTCTACTGGAGCGGTGCGAGTTGGGTAACGATCAATACCCAAAGACCCAATGCCGTGGTGGCCGAAGCGCTGCGCGAGCAGCGGATCGTGGAGCTCGCCGGGTATCGCGAGCTACGCCGCGAAGTTGCCTACGGCGAGCATGAACGAGTGGATTTCTGGCTGGGCGATCCCGAGCACGGCGAGGTCTTCGTTGAAGTGAAATCCTGCACCCTGCTGGACGATGAAGGCGTGCTGCGCTTCCCGGATGCCCACAGCCGTCGAGCGCTGCGTCATCTGCAGGCACTGGAAGGGGAGCGATCACGCGGGCATCGTGCCGTCATGCTGTTTTTGCTGGGACGCGAGGATGGTCACGGTTTTGCCCCCGCTGACGCGATCGACCCGAAGTACGGCGCCGCGCTGCGCCAGGCGCGCGAGCGCGGTGTTGAGGTGCTTGCCTACCGAAGCCGAGTCAGGCCTGATAGTATAGAGCTTTGTGACGCGGAACCGCTGCTGTTCTGAGTGAACCGTGCGAAGGAGCCTATATGTTACGCCGAGCCCAAGCCCGTCCCCCGGTAGTGGTCCACAACGCCGAAGAAATCGAAAAAATGCGCGTTGCCGGGCAACTGACCGCCATGGTCCTGAAAATGATTGCCGAGCATGTGCGTCCCGGCATCAGCACGGGGGAACTCGATAAGATCTGTCACGACTATATCGTCAATGATCTGCAGGGGATCCCGGCCCCCCTCCACTACCAGCCCAGCCCAGAGTATCCGCCCTTTCCCAAGTCCGTGTGCATCTCGGTCAATCACGTGATCTGCCACGGTATTCCTGGTGACCGCATTCTCAAAGATGGCGATATTCTCAATATCGATGTCACCGTTATCAAGGATGGCTTTCATGGTGACAGCAGCAAGATGTTCCTGGTGGGGAACGTCCCCCTGAAAGCGCGGCGCGTCGTCGAAGTGGCGCACGAGAGTATGGTGCGTGGCATCGAAGTCGTGCGCCCCGGGGCAACTTTAGGAGATATCGGGCACGCCATTCAGAGTTATGCCGAAGCGCAACATTGTTCGGTCGTGCGTGAATTTTGTGGTCACGGTATTGGCCGCAAATTTCATGATGAACCGCAGATCCTGCATTACGGCGAGCCTGGCAAGGGGCTGGCCCTGCAGGTCGGGCAAACCTTCACCATCGAGCCCATGATCAATGCTGGCAAGCGGCATATTAAGGCCCTTCCCGACGGCTGGACCATCGTCACCAAAGACCACAGCCCTTCGGCGCAGTGGGAACACACGGTTCTGGTGACGGAGACCGGCCATGAGGTACTCACCCAGTTACCGGGAGATTCCCTCTGAGAGCAGCGGCCTTGGCCTCTGACAGCGAGTCGGTGCCTCTCCCCGCCGCTGCAGCTTTGCCGTCGCCTTTTCCCGCTATGGGCAGCACCACGCAGCGCCTGCGCCGTTTTGCGCGGGAAACCGATGCCCTGTTGCAGACCCTCTGGCACCAGTTCGAGCCGCCTGCCGGGCTCAGCCTGATTGCGGTTGGCGGTTATGGACGCGGCGTCCTCTTTCCTTTCTCGGATCTCGATCTGCTGCTCTTGCGCGCGCCCGACTGCGCCGCGGAAGACTTTGTCAGACAACTTCTGACATCTCTCTGGGATCAGGGGCGGCAGGTTGGCGCCTCTTTGCGCACAATAGACGAATCCCTCGAGGCGGCGCGGGACGACTTGACTGTTGCAACCACCTTGCTGGAATGCCGTTTTCTTGCCGGCGACGCAGAGCTCTGGCAGGACCTGCAAGCACAACTGCAGAACAATCCCCCCTGGTCCATCAATGCCTTTTTTGCCGCCAAGGTGGCCGAACAGGAGGCGCGGCATCGTCGTTTCCGTGACACCGCCTACCATCTGGAACCGCAGATCAAAGATGGGCCAGGGGGGCTGCGCGATGTGCACCAGCTGCTTTGGTTTGCCGGGCGCGTTTGGCAACGGCCAGAGCTGGCGATGTTCAAGCGCGTCGACATCCTGGATGCGGCGGACTTGCGCCAGTTGCGCGCGGCCGAGCGTTTTATCGCGCAAGTGCGGGTAGCCATGCATCTGCGTAGCGGACGTGCCGAGGATCGGCTGCGTCTGGAGTTACAGGAAGCCATCGCGAAGGATCTTGGCTTTTCGGCAAAACGCGGCAGAAGTGCGGCGGAGCGTCTGATGCAACGCCTCTATCAGTCCTTTGCCGAAATCCAGAGTTTGGCAGCCATTGTTGAAGAGGCGATTGCGCACTACTTGGCCACGGGAGAATCCCCCGATAGCTCCGTCGATGCCGAGGAGAGTCCAAGTGCGCTGCTACGCCATTGGGGACAACGAGCGAGTGTTGCGGCGGATTTGCCCGCTCAGATGCTGCGCGCCGCTCGGCGCCAAAAAAGAGATTGGAAACCGCAACTGTTTTCCGATCCAGCCTTTCGTCTGGCATTTTTACGGGCCATTATCGAGCCTGTGCGCGCAAGCCGAATGCTGAACTGGTTGCATCGTGCCGGCATACTCGGACGCATCCTTCCCGCTTTCCAGCGGGTCAGCGGGCTAATTCAGCACGATCTGTTTCATGCCTACACCGTCGATCAGCACACCCTCTTCTTGATCGATCAACTTGCGGAGCTCTGGCGCGACGAGGAGACTGGCAGCATTCGCAGAGCCCGGCGCGAAATCGACCAACCTGCCTACCTGATCCTGGCTGGACTTTTTCACGACATAGGCAAAGGTCGCGGGGGGGATCATTCGCGTATCGGGGCACGGGAATGGCGCAGCTTCGCGCGACGGCTGCAGCTCCCGGAAAGCGAGCGCGCTCTGGTCGCCTGGCTCGTGGAAGGGCACCTGCAGATGTCCTCCATCTCGCAGCGACGCGATCTCGACGATCCCGAAATCATTCGCCAGTTTGCCCTCTGGGCGGGTACCCGCAAGCGCCTGGCGCACCTGTTTCTATTGACCGTAGCGGATATGCGGGCTACCAACCCAGAGCTCTGGAATGACTGGAAAGCCAGCCTTCTCTATAAACTTTATGAGCGCGCCGACGCCTTTCTCGCCTCTGATACCGCCCCGGATGATCGCCTGGAAACTGCGCGCCAGCGCATCGAGATATTGGGTCGAGATTTTCCCTCCATGCAACGCGAACGACTGGAGCGGTTGTGGCGCGCCCTGCCGGTAGGGTACTTTCTCCGCTACGATAGCGAAGAGCTGCTTTGGCAGGCTCGACAGATCCTGCAAAGAGACGAAGAGTATCACGTCGCCATCCGGCGCCATCCCCACCAGGGAGAGCAAATTTTCCTTTTCGGTCCCGACCGGCCAGGTTTGTTTCAGGATATTGCCGCACTCCTCGATCGTCATTCCCTGGCAGTTCTGGAAGCACGGATCGATACCAGCGACAACGGTCTCGTGCTGGATACCTTTCACGTACTCGACGAAACACGCGCCTTTCAGCGTTCGGCGGCGGCCCATGATGAGCTGGCGACGGAGCTCCGCAACATGCTGCATCTGGGGGTAATCAGCCAACCCCACTTTGGGCTGCGCCACCGCGATGCGCGCCATCGTTTTTTTGCCGGCATTCCGCTGCAACTGCATCTGGATAATGATGCACTTCCGGACGACACCTTGCTGGAAGTGCAGGCCTGTGACCAGATGGGATTGCTCTATACCGTTGGTGCGGTAATTGCGGGTCTCGGGTTCAGCGTCGTTGCCGCAAAGGTTTCTACCTTTGGTGAGCGTGTGGAGGACACCTTTTTCATCCGTAATGAACAAGGGGAAAAATTGCGCCGCCGGGAGCGTCAACTCTTGCTGGCAACCCTAGAACAGCGACTGAACGACAAATTTCCTTCGGAGAGGGCGAAAGTTCATTGATCTCCCAGTTTTTACCCGCAGCACAACGTCTACCTGATCGCTGTCTCGCCCTGGCAGGAATGCTCCGTGCTGCGCTCGAGGTGCAGGAAGCAGCGCGGCGCGGACGTAGCGATAATCACCTGTTGCTGCTCAGCGTGCAGAGCATTTTGGCGATCGACGCGCAGGACAGCATTGCTGCCCTGGCAGGCCTTGAAGGATTGCAGCGCGCCCTGCAGGCCCTCTGCCCATTGCTGCATCGGGGTCCGGCACAGGCGGAGGAAGCAGAACTCTTGCGCTATACCCTCTCGCTAGCCAAGTTGAGCGGCCGCCTGCTGGCGCAGCCAAAGGCCCTGGATCGCGTGCAACGGGGCATAGAGCAGGCGCGACGCCAAGTCGATCATTTTGGCGAGCTGCTGCATCCCAGTGTCCTGGCCGGTCTGGCCGACACCTATGCCGAGGGTATCGGTACCCTCTCGCCGCGCATCATTGTGTCCGGCGAAAGCCGTTTTCTCACCCGCGACGAAGATACCGCCCGCATTCGCACCCTTCTCCTCGGGGGAATCCGTGCCGGCGTGCTGTGGCGTCAGGCGGGAGGCAGGATCTGGAGCACGCTGCTCGAACGGGGAAAACTCTGCGAATGCAGCCGCGACTACCTGCGTCAGTTACCCGGCCGCTCCTGACCGGCTCCATAGGCACAACGTCTGCGTAACGGACATTGGCTGCAAAATGGGCGGCGCGGTCGACAAATATTTTTGCCCAGTTCCACAAGCAAGGCGTGTAATTCATTGCGCATTGCGACATCGCCAGGTACCAGAGCCGACTCGATGTCCCGCTGTAACTCTGCGTACGTCACCCGCTCTGTGCACCAGCCCAGACGGCTGGCGATGCGCTTGGTATAGGCATCGACAACCATGATCGGCAGTTGGAGCGCGTAGAGCAGAATGGAGTCGGCGGTTTCCTCCCCGACCCCATGCACCTGCAGCAATTTCCTGCGCAAATTGGCAAGAGCCCCTCTCTCCCGCAGGGATTCCGGCAGTTCGGCACAGCCCTCTTCCTGCAAAAAGGCACACAGGGCCCGCAGGCGGCGAGCCTTTACCCGATAATAGCCGGAGGGATGCAGACAGGACTCCAGATTCGCGTCATTGCTGGCGAGAATCTTCTCGACGCCCATCAGGTCGGCAGCCTGCAAGCGGGCAATCGCCTTCTCCACATTCGACCACGCCGTATTCTGCGTCAGGATGGCACCGACCATTACCTCGAAGGGTGTTTTGGCAGGCCACCAGTGTTGCACTCCCCAACGATCCAGCAATTGACGGTACAGCCATTGCCAATCGTTTACCGAAGCCGTCATCGCCGGGGTGGCATCCGCCGACCGCGTGCCGTACCAGAAGGGCTCCCCGGCGCGTGTTTTGCGGGTAGGTCGTCTTTTTCCTGCCAATCGATCTCTGCAAAAAGCGCCGCACGCTCCTCCTCTGGCAACTCCTCGAAGTACCCACTCTTCAAATGCCTGGGCATTTCGATAGGACCATAGCGCACGCGGATCAGACGGCTCACCGCCAGATTCAGGGCACTGAACATACGCCGCACCTCGCGATTGCGGCCCTCCTCCAGCGTGACATGATACCAGTGATTTGCCCCTTCCCCGCCGGCATCTTCGATCTGCAGAAATTTGGCGGGACCGTCTTCCAGCTCCACGCCGCTGAGCAGTTGGTCTATCTGCTGGTCCGATAGCCGGCCGAGCACACGCACCGCATATTCCCGCTGCAGCCCATAGCGCGGATGCATCAGCCGATTGGCCAGATCTCCATCATTGCTGAGGAGGAGCAGACCCTCGGAATTCAGATCCAGCCTGCCGATCGAGACCCAGCGGCTGGCGCGCAGGCGTGGTAGGCGGTCAAAGACCGAGGGCCGGCCCTCGGGGTCACGCCGACTGCAGATCTCCCCAGCCGGTTTGTGGTAGCGCAAGATCCGCAGCCGTCCCTGCGTCCAGGCGGGAATCTGCAGCGGCTTGCCATCCACCAGGATTTGCGCGTTCGCGTCTACGCGATCGCCCAGTTTGGCAAGCTGCCCATTAACGCTGACGCGACCGGCGGCAATCCATTCTTCCAAAGCCCGGCGCGAGCCGAGGCCATAGCGTGCCAGCACCTTTTGCAACTTCTCATCCATTTGGCTGCCTCCCGGCAGTAACAAAACGGCCCCACCGAGCTGGTGGGGCCGATACTGGCGACGTCAGCGTGCCTCAGGAAGCCTTGCGCTGCTCGACTTCTGTCTCTTCCTTGAGGCGGGTGATACCCATCATCTTGAAGAGCACACGCTCGTAGAAGGGCTCGGAGACCCCCATCTTCATCTTGCGGATGAAGTACTTCTCGAAGGCGACCTTGGCCAGATGTACCCAACGCCCGTAGGCGAAAATGTCCACCTTGCGCGGCTTGATCTGCGGCAGCGCCACAAAGGCAGCGCCACGATCACCCATGTCCGCAAAGCAGACGGCATTCCAGGTACCCATGGTCTTGTCGCCCACGCGGCCTTCGATGTCCGCCTTGATGTTGTACACCGAGGCGCTGACCATGGACTCGATCATATAACCGGTCTTGGGAGCGCCAGTCGGTACCGGGGTCGCTTCCACGGGCGGAATGGCGATGGCAATGCCGACGGCGTAGATGTTGGAGTATTTCTTGCTGCGCTGGTTGTCATCGACAATGACAAAGCCGCCCGGATTGCAGAGTCCTTCGACATTGGCAACCGCAGGAATGCCGCGGAAAGCGGGGATCATCATGCCAAACTTCACCGGCAGGGTGAATTCCTTGACGGTCTCGCCCTTGTCGTTGACCTGGGTGATGAACATTTCGCCATTCTCGACCTTGCTCACCTTGCAGTTGGTGTAGGCCTTGATGCCCTCCTCTTCCAGCCCTTTGGTAAGGATGCCGGTGGAATCACCAACCCCAGAGATACCCAGATGACCAATGTAGGGCTCGCTCGTAACAAACGAGAAGGAGGGCACCTTGTCGCGCATCCCGCGCTTCTTGAGGTCGGAAGCGACAATCATGGCGTACTCGTACGCAGGACCGAAGCAGCTGGCACCAGCCATGGCACCGATGACGATGGGGCCGGGATTTTCGAGCAGTTCTTGGTACTTGCCATAGGCGAGTTCCGCATGATCGGTAGTGCAGACAGACTGCACGGGTCCTTCATGCGGGTCAGAACCCGGGACCAGCTCAAAGGCCAAACGTGGTCCGGTGGCGATCATCAGATAGTCGTAATGCACCGAGCTACCATCCGCCAAGGTAATGGTCTGCGCTTCGGCGTCGATCTTTTCCGCATTCTTGGCGATGAACTTGATGCCACGGCGTTCTACATAGGGCCGAATGGGAAAGGTAATGTCTTCGCGCTTAGACCAGCCCACGCCCAGCCACGGGTTGGACGGCACGAACTGAAAGTAGTCGTTGGTGCTGATCAATGTAACTTCGTGGCCCGCTCCCAGAGCGTGCTTCATCTCATACGCGGCAGGCATTCCGCCCGTGCCTGCGCCCAAAATCACCACATGTGCCATGGTCTTGCTCCTCAAGTTTCTGCCCAATGCAAACGCCGATAATGTCGGCAAAGATTTTCTACTGTTAGCTTACCGGGAAACTATCAATCAGCGCGGGGCCACAGTCAAATCAGCACTTTCTAATCTTTTCATTATATTTCCTTATGATTCTGGCAACGCATTTTCCAGATTCACCGCAGGCATTTCGGCCAAGGAAGACAAACCAAAATGACGCAGGAATTCCGTCGTTGTTCCCCACAGCGCTGGTCGTCCCGGGCCGTCTCGATGCCCCTTGATTTCAATCCAGTCAAAGTCCTGTAGTTGTTGCAGAATGCCACTGCCCACAGCAACGCCGCGCCAATCTTCGATTTCGGGCCGCGTGATGGGCTGATGGTAGGCGATAATGGCCAGAGTCTCCAAAAGGACCTTGCGCAACGGGCGCGGCTTCTCCAGCTGCAGCTCTTGGAGAAGATACAGATACCGCGGATGCAGGCGCGCCTGCACCTGCCCTCCCTGCGCGATCAGCTGCAGAGGCCCCCAACCGGTCTCTACAAGTTGGACCAGCACTTCCCGCCATTGTGGATGGTCGTTGCCGAGCAAAGCATCCAAGTCTTTCTCGCTTATGCCCTCTGTACGCAAGAGCAGAATCGCCAGGAGGAGATCGCGCAGGGGATCTTCAGACATTCTCGTCCCCGGCGACGGCACTCAGCAGCCAAACCTCATCTTGCCAGAGCAAGCACAGTGCCTGTTGCCGCAAGAGCTCAAGAATGGCCAGTAGATTCAGTCCTACTTGTAAGCGATCTCGTTGCCGCGGCAGGATTTCATGAAAATGCAGCGGGCGGATGGCGCTACGACAGCATTGCAATACCTCGAGAATGCGTTGCCGCAGGTCGAAGGCGAAGTGCGGCGCTGGTGCGCGCGCCTGCCTGTGTCGGTGACGCTGCGCGATCTGTCGCAACAGCTCTGGCAGTCGGGATACGGCAAGCACGGGCGGTACGAGCGGCACCGGATCATGGGCAAGAGCGGTGGGAAGCAGAAAATCCAGGCCGGCCCGCGGTAGGGTCGTCAACGCCTCGGCTTCCGCCTGCACCTGGGCGAGCTTGGCCAGGCGCAGTGCGAGCTCGGCGCGCGGATCCTCAGCCTCCCCCTCCTCACTGGGCGGCAGGGGTAAGAGCATGCGTGCCTTGATCTCTGCCAGCCAGGCTGCCATCAACAGGTAATCTGCCGCCAATTCCAGCTGTCGCCGCCGAGCCTCCTCCAGGTAGCTAAGATACTGGCGGGTGACTTCCGCGACAGGAATGTCGCGAATATCCATCCGATTGCGGCGAATGAGCCATAAAAGCAGATCCAGCGGCCCGGAAAACTGGTCGAGAATGACCTCCAGGGCATCGGGCGGAATATACAGCCCCTCGGGGATGGGCATGACCTCCCCGGAGGCAACTCCCTGATCAGCCGGCATCCAGCCCCATGACTTCGCGGACGCGAATCAAGGTCTGCTCGGCGCGGGCTCGTGCCTTCTCGGCCCCATGCGCAGCAATTTCCCGCAGCCGCTCCGGCCGTGCCGCCCAGTCCTCGGCGCGTGCACGGATGGGCTCCTGCTCCTCCAACACCTTGTCCACCAGTACGCTCTTGCACTCCACGCAGCCAATGCCAGCACTGCGACAACCCTCTTGCACCCAGGCACGGGTGGTCTCATGGGAATAAATCTGGTGCAACGGCCAGACCGGGCAGCGCTCCGGGTCGCCGGGATCGTGGCGCCCCACCCGTGCCGGATCCGTGGGCATGGTGAGCAGTTTTTTGCGCACTGTTTCCGGCTCTTCGCGCAGGGCGATGGCGTTGCCATAAGATTTGCTCATCTTCCGCCCGTCCAATCCCGGCATTTTTGCCGCTTCCGTCAGTAGCGGTTGCGGTTCGCTGAGAATCGTCCGTCCCTTGCCTTCGAGATTGGCAAGCAGCAGGATGCGCGTTGCCTCGTTGATACTGGCAGCGCTGTCAAGGAGTTCGCGTGCCTGCGTGACCGCGCTGCCGTCACCATCCTGTTGAAAACGCTCCAGCAGACGCTGATATTGCTGCTTGCCTTTTTTGCCGAGGGCGCGCAGGCCTGCTGCGAGTGCCTCGCTATCCTCCTGGCTGCGGCCATAGAGGCTGTTGAAACGACGCGCCAGTTCGCGACAGATTTCCAGGTGCGCCACCTGATCGGCACCGACCGGCACCCAGGCAGCGTCATAGAGCAGGATATCGGCGCTCATCAAGGCCGGGTAGCCCAAAAATCCGAAGGTTGCCAGGTCGCGGTCGCGCAACTGCTCCTGCTGATCTTTGAAGGTGGGCACCCGCTCCAGCCAGGACAAAGGCGTCAGCATGCCCAGCAGGAGGGCCAACTCGGCATGCTGGGGTACCCAACTCTGCACAAAAAGCGTTGCCTTTTCCGGATCGAGCCCTACCGCCAGCCATTCGACCAGCAGATCCCAGGTCGACTGGCGAATACCCTCTGGATGCTCGTAATGGGTAGTGAGGGCATGCAGATCGGCGACAAAGAAAAAGCTCTCGTGCTGCTCCTGCAAACGCAGCCAGTTTTTCAAGACGCCATGGTAATGGCCGAGATGCAGGCGTCCCGTAGGACGCATGCCGGAAACGACCGTTGCGCTCATGCCAGCCCTCCCAGCCGAAAAAAGAATCCCTGAAACCAGGTAAAGGCGGGGCCCAGCACCGTCCATAGGATCCCGGTAAAGAGCAGCACAATCAGAATGATGAATCCATAAGGCTCGACCCGGCTTAGGGCATTGGATGCGTCGCGGGGCAAGAGGCCCACCGCCACCCGCCCGCCATCGAGGGGCGGAATGGGAATGAGATTGAACAGAATCAGTACCCCATTGATCAGGATGCCCGCCTGCCCCATCAACCGCATTGGCTCGGCAAAGTACGGTGCGGTAGCTGCCAACTGCACCCCCAGCCAGAGGACCATGGTCCAGAAGATTGCCATGATCAGATTGGCGGCAGGTCCGGCGATGGCAACCAACACCATATCGCGCTTGGGATCGCGCAGACCTGCGAAATTGACCGGCACTGGTTTGGCGTAGCCGAACAGGAAAGGTGAATGGAACAGCAGCAACATGGCGGGCAGCAGGATCGTGCCAAAGGGATCGATGTGCTTGAGCGGATTCAGGGTCAGGCGACCCATCAGCATGGCCGTGGGATCGCCGCGTTTCCAGGCCATCCAGCCATGGGCGACCTCGTGCACGGTAATCGCAAAGAGCACCGGAATCGCCCAGATACTGATCTGCCGAATAATATTTTCGATATCGTTCATGCGCCGACTATACCTCTTCTGCGATCGGATTTCCGGTATCGGCCAGTTCGATTCCCAAAGAATCCGGATCACCCAGGCCGCGGCGAAGAAGACGTGGCGGCCACTCACTCAGATCAATCACCGTAGAGCACTGGGTTTTGCCGTCCTCGGCGCGGAGCAGCACATCCACGCGATTACCGATCCGATCCGTGATTTCATGCACTTCGTGTAACGGCAGAGAATCACCGGGAAGCTGCAGAGTGGAGCTCATCAGCGGTTCTCCCAGCTCGCCAAGGAGCCCCTGTACCACCGGGGCATCCGGCACACGTACCCCAATGCTGCGCCGTCGCGGGTCTGCCAGGCGCCGCGGGACGTCGTGGGTTGCGGGCAAAATAAAGGTGAAGGGACCAGGTAAGACCCGCTTCAGGATGGCAAAGTTGCGATCGTCGAGCTTGGCGTATTCTGTTAGCTGCGAAATACTGGAAAATAGCAAGGACAGGTCGTGATGGACGTCGAGCTGACGGATCTGCCGCAGGCGCTCCTGCGCCGCCTTGGCGCTCATGCAACATCCCAGCGCGTAGCAAGTGTCGGTGGGATACACCAGAAGGCCACCGGCGCGGGCCTGCTCTGCCGCCTGTCGGAGAAGACGCGCTTGCGGGGTTTGCGGATGGACATCCAATATCAGGGTCAAAGAGTTCTCGATAGGCAAGGAGAAAACTGCGGCATGATAGACCAAGTACAACATTTGCTGCCAGCTCTTGCGGGAGGCAGCCGCATACTCCTGCTGATGAGTGGTGGAGTCGAGAGCAGTACACTCTTGCGCCTTCTGCAGCGCGCAGGCTATGCACCGGAACCGTTTTTTCTGGATTACGCGCAGCGCGCTGCGGCGCAGGAGTGGCGATCGGTGCTGGCGCAGTGCGGGCAGCTGGGGATCGCTGCCCGGAGCATACCTATGGGAGAATTGGGCGAGGCGCTTGGCGAACTTCGACCGCATCGCTTCCATGTGCCCATGCTCTATCGCAATCTGATCGCCATCAGCGTGGCGGCCAGCGCCGCGGGCGCCTTGGGAATTCCACACATCTGCATGGGGATCACTGCTGATGACGCCGCGGTGGACAGCGGATCACGCGCGGAAACATTGGCCCCGCTGCGGAACAGTCTGGCAGCGCTGGGACGTACTCTGTTGCTGCCACTGTCAGAATTGACCAAGGCGGAAGTCGTGGCATTGGGTCAGGACTTGGGCGTCGAGTGGAATTTATCGTACAGTTGTCTGCTTGGGAGGGCGCAGCATTGTGGCGTTTGCCCGCAGTGCCTGAAGCGACGGGAAGCATTCCGTCGCGCTGGCCTGCGGTCCGTAGACGTCCAGTACGCCCGCAATGAATGATTGACAGAACAGGAGAGCTGCCTCGAATGGCCAAGAACCCCCGCCATCCTCGCTGGTCTCTACAAGATATCCCCTTCGACCGCATAGAGTGCGCTGCCATCGCTGAGGAAAATGACTGGTTTTATCTTTTGGCTGGCGCTTCTTTTGTCGAGACCTTGTCGGACCTCTACGCTCGCAATCTGGCGGAATATTATGGAAGCAATTTGGAGGCGCAGTCGTGGCTCCGGGAGCAGTGGGAACAGGAAGAGGTGCAGCACGGCCGCGCCCTGCGCGCCTACGTTTTGGCAGTTTGGCCAGATTTCAATTGGGAGGCCGCCTACGCACGATTCGTGGCGGAATATGGCCCGCTCTGCCAGACCGAAAGTCTGGGACCTACCCCGGCACTGGAGATGGCGGCCCGTTGCGTGGTCGAGACCGGCACTGCCAGTTTTTATACGATGATTCAACAGGCAAGCCCGGAACCCGTATTACGTGAGCTTGCTGCTCGTATCCGCGCCGACGAGGTACAACACTATAAGTACTTTTATCGCTTCTTCCGGGAATACCAGACGCGGGAAAGAATTTCTCGCTGGCGAATTCTGCGCGGATTGTGGCAACGTGCCGCCGAGGCAGACCTCGAGGACAGCTTTTTGGCCATTCGTTGCGCCTTTGAACTGCGCAATCCAGGGCAGACTTTTACCCCAAACGACTTCCGCGCCTTTCGCAAACGTCTGAGCGTCTGGATTCGCCGTCACTATCCCTTTGAGATGGCAATCAAGATGCTGATGAAGCCGGTTGCCCTGCCACCGATGCTACAACGCCTGCTCCTTCCCTTGCTCATGCGCGGAGCCCGGCGCGCAGTTACCTGAGCCGTCTGGCATGACCTCAGAGAAGCTGTCGCAATCGCTGTTGCGGGTCTGCCTCGGCTTGCTGTTGGCATGCGGACTGCTTTCCTCCCTGGCGTCAGCTAGCCCAACGAGCGACTTCGCCGGTGATGCTAGTGTACTGCACCACATTCATGATTCCTTGAACGGCTCAGTCAGCCTCCAGCAACTGCGTCAATGGCAAAGACAGACGCAGGCTGTGGTTGCCTCCGCCAACGCCTGTACTCAGAGGCAGCAGGCATCACTCAACACCATTGAAAAATCTCTGCATATTCTAGGCCATCCAGTCGCAGGCGAGCCAGCTGAGCTCGGTCAATTGCGACAAAAGCTCGAAACCCAGCAGAAACAGGTCAACGGAAAACTCGCTGCGTGCAAGGTACTGTATGTCGGTGGGAATACCGTCCTCGGCGAACTGCACGCCAAGCAAACCCGTATCCATACCCGAGAACTGTTGCAGCGCGGTCCCGATTTTATTCAGCAAATTTCACAGATTGTCAGCACCCCCAAAAAAACATGGGAACAAGAAAGGGATTTTTGGATTCGTTGGAATGCTATCGCGATATTCAACGACCCCAATTTTCAGGGGGCCTGGGGAATCGGCATTGCTGTTTACCTGGTGGCGATGATTCTGCGCCGTAACTCCAGATCTGCAATTCGGGAGTTATATCCGCTGCTTGCCATTATCGCCTGGCTACTGGCAAGTGTTCTGCTCGGTGTTTTGCTGCCGATCACTGAGTTGGTGCTGACGACTTTATCCGCGTACATCCTCAGCACCTGGCTCGCCCGCTCCATGCTGCGCCATCTAGCCGAGATACCCAATCGTGCACAGCGAGAAGCCGTGTTATTGCGGGTATTGTGGCGTCCGTTGCGCTTCATCATCACCTTTGGCGTCTTCGTGGTGATGTACCAGTCCCTTGATCCGCAGGGAAGCAACATCATCGCCGAACACACGGCCCTGTTGACCGTAATCCATACAGCAATTCTCTCCAGCATCATCTGGATGCTATGGCGTGCTCGACGCTTCACCTTTCTCAAGAATTGGCGATGGCTGCAAGTCCTTCTTTTTGGTCTGGCCACGGTTCTGATCCTGCTCAATTTCATTGGCTTCTCTCAGCTTGCCAATTATCTCACCGATGGTTTCGTCACTACTTTGGTAGCCGTCATCGTTGCCCGAGTCGTCGCCTGGTTCATAGACGATATCTGGGGGGAAGACGACGACGAAGACAACGGTGCTCTGCCGCGTCTCCTTCGGCAACACCTGGGATTCACTACACAAGGCAGTTCGTGGTTGTACTGGCTACGAATTCTCATCCACGCCTCCCTCTGGATGTTGGTATTGGCTATCAGTTTGCTTGCCTGGGGCCTAACGCATAGTAGCTTCCACTACTTTTGGCAGTATTTCATTCAAGGTTTCAGCGTCGGGAACTTTCATATTCAGCCGTTTCGCTGGTTGATCGCGATCTTCTTGTTGATTGTTCTGTTTAATGTCAACCAATGGATACAGAGCCGGCTAGCCAGTGCGCGCGGTATTTTTCGCCATTTCGACATTGGCTCCCGTCATTCCGTCCTCGCTATTTTTCGCTATGTCGGCTTTATCATTGCCATTCTTCTATCGCTATCGACAGCGGGAGTGGCTTTGCATAACCTCGCCATCATTGCCGGTGCGCTGTCCGTCGGAATTGGTTTTGGTTTGCAGAATATCGTCAACAACTTCGTTTCGGGAATCATTCTACTGCTGGAACGTCCCATTCGCGTTGGTGACTGGGTCAGGGTGGGAACAACGGAAGGTTATGTACAGCGGCTCAGCATACGCTCTACGCTGATTCTGACCTTCGATCGCACGGAAGTTTTTGTACCGAATTCCGAGCTCATATCCGGTCAGGTCACCAATTGGACGTACAGTAATAACGTGCTGCGGCTCATGATTCCGTTACGAGTACGGCATGACTCGGATATTGACGAAGTGCGCGAAATTCTGGAAGAAGTTGGTCAAAATCACCCTGACGTTTTACAGGATGATCCGCGCGGTATTCCACCGACGGCATTACTGCTGGATGTAACCGAAAACTCTCTAGTGTTTTATCTGCGCGTGTACATCGGCGACTGCAACAACAGCTTTACCATTCAGACAGAACTACGTGCCCGAGCGGTTGAGGCGTTATATCGCCGCGGCATACGCCTTGCGCACCAGCAGCAGGATCTTTATTTTCCGGAGCGCGCTCCGGCCGCCGAGCACGATAGCTCGGCTCAGGTCTGACTACGTACCAGATTATCGCGGTGAATAGCAACGCGAAAATCATCAGAAACATCGCCCTCTTCGGCCAATTGCAGACGACAGTGTTGGAGCAGATGAAAATCCAGATTGATCAGACCGCGAGCAATCTCGCGCCCGCTTGGATCGAGACAACTGACGAGATCTCCCCGCCGAAATTCACCTTCCTGTCCTTTGATACCGAAAACTAGGAGGCTCGCACCCTCCGCTCGAACAGCATCGGATGCCCCAGCGTCAAGATATAACTTACCATGCACACGCAAGTGGTCAGACAGCCAGCGCTTACGCGCCGTCAGAACGGCTTTTCTGGCTTCGAGCAGGGTACCGACTGACTCTCCCGCGGCGATACGGAGTAACACTCGCTCCTCCAGACCGCCAGCGATGATCGTGGAGGTGCCTGAACGCGCCGCCCGTGCCGCTGCCTTCACCTTTGCCAACATCCCACCCGTACCTACCGAGGATCCACCGGAACCGGCCAAACGTTCTAGGCGCGCCTCACCTGCCTTGGCATGATGGATTAACTTTGCTTCGGGATGCGTGCGCGGATCCGCGTCAAACAGACCGGACTGATCCGTCAGCAAAACGAGCAAGTCTGCATCCCATAAATTAGCGACCAACGCTCCCAAGGTATCGTTGTCGCCCAGCTGTATGGCGCGATGCGAGATGGCGTCGTTTTCATTGACGATGGGTAATACGCCGTGATCGATCAAGGTGCGCAAAGTTTCGCGGGCATTCAGGTAGCGCGCACGATTGCGCAGCTCCTCATGCGTGAGTAGGACTTGGCCACAGTGCAAGGTAGGATGGTTTTCCCGCTGAATCTGGTGCAGGATTTTCTCGTAGCCATGCATGAGAATAGACTGACCGACGCTGGCAGCAGCCTGACGATCGGCAAGGCGTGTCGGTCGGCTTTCCCAGCCCATACGTCGAGCTCCAACGCCGACCGCTCCAGAAGACACCAATACGATCTGATACCCATCATGGATCAGCGCCTGTATCTGCAATAGCCAGTCGGAAACCCGGTCTTCTGCAAGCCTTCCCATGCCATTCATGAGCAGGCTGCTGCCGATTTTCACCACCCATTTTCTTCCTGCGGAAGGACGCTCCCGCTGGTTTTCGCTCACGGTGCGCCAACCCCGCGCTTACCCAGATTTCGCATGTAGACCCGAATCTCGTGATCAGAGACAGCACTATGCACTGCCCAGTAAAAAATCGCAAGGCTGAATGCGGCGATGATGGCCATTCCCTCGTAGAACCCGATCATACCAATCCCGCCCAGCGATTTAGGGCTAATCCAAGATACTCCCCATATACCAAGGAAATAAGGAATAATCCACCACATGTATTGCCAACCCATTTCGCGCAGAGGTTCTTTGCGGAAAACACCCCAGATAGCATAGAGCGCAAGCAGTACAAATAGTGTTCCAAAAATAAAATTGAGGGTATGCAATCCGGACCAGTAGACGATCCAGGTCCCCACAACAAAAGAGATCGGTGCGATTACTTTTGCTCCAGGAAGGGTGAAGGGCCGCTCGAGGTTTGGCATCGCCTTGCGTAGCTGCATCAACGCAATGGGACCGATGACATACGACAATACCGTCATGGAAGCGATATAACCAACCATTTTCTGCCAGGACGGAAAAGGTAGGAAGAAAATGGCCCCGACAATGTAGAGCAAAATCAGACTGGTCCAGGGCACGCCATGCCCGTTGATCTTGCCAAGAATCCTAGGGAACGCTCCACTTTCTGCCGTTGCCAGGGTGACACGGGCGGAAGTGGCGGTGTAAATCAATGCTGTCCCGGCTGGAGAGACAAAGGCGTCCACGTACAGAAGGACAGCGAGCCAGGAAATTCCAATGCTGGCGGCCAGCGCCGCAAATGGCCCATTGATGCCGGGAAAGTGCAAATGCTCCCAGCCACCATTGGCCAGATCTTCTGGTCGCACCGCAGCAATGAATGCCACTTGTACAAGGATATAGATGCCACCTGCGATCAGCACCGAAAGAATGGTCGCCAACGGCAGATCACGTTTGGGGTTTTCACTTTCACCCGCCAGATCGATGGCGTGGCGAAAGCCCAACAAAGAGAAAATGACGCCACCGGTTGCCACGGCAACAAACATTCCTTGAATATTGCTAGCAGAATTTCCCGCAGCGCTGTGAAAATTGCCCGAATGCCAGCCGAGAACAATAAAAGCAATTCCTGTGAGCGCTGGAATCGCTATCTTCCACCAGGTGGCACCGTTGTTGATCCGAAAAATCCAGCGTACTGAAAGAAAGTTCAGTGCCACGAAAAACGCCAAAGCGAGCAGTGCGTAGAAATATCCTTGACTGCTCAGCAAGCTACTATTGGGCTGCAAAAAATGAGGAAAATAATTATTTCCGTAGGTAAGCAACGCCGTCACTTCGATAGGAGCAATCGTCGCGTATGACAAAAACAAAATCCAGGTCCACATGTTACCGACGATCGGACCGTTGCCAATATTCGCCAGATGAACTACCGCGCCGGCTTTGGGAATTAGCGGTGCAAGTTCGGCGAAAACCACAGCAAGCAAAAGAATGGCGACCATGCCGATCACCCACGAACCTATCGCATAAGGACCAGCCATTTTGGCCGTATATAGCGGACCGAATAGCCAGCCAGAACCAATTGAAGCACCAACGCAGGCAAGGATTAGACCCTGCAATTTTCCTTCCCGCCGTAAACCCCTCTTATCATCCCGCAGTGGTTGATCTTTCAAAGTGATTCTCCCTTTTTTGATGATAATCTAATTTTACCTTGCCATAAAAATAAATGTGTGTCAAATCTCGAAAATGCTTTCACGAAGTTTTTCTTATTTTGCAAATTGAAATCAGGATAGCTACTATACTTTAATTAATGTATTTGGATTTTGTGATCATCCGAATAACATGAGATATTTATCGTGTGATGGGACTATCACTACTGGAGGATCCTCATTTTCCCTTCGGACGTCCAGGTACAATATTTGCTGGACGAATTGTATACCGCTGCAGTGATTCATAAGGAATGCCAATGCTTGACCGCTCGAATGATAGAATTGCGCCAAATGAAGATCTCAATTGCCAGAGCGTCGCGCGCAAGATCTCTTTGCCCTTGGCAGTGCGCCCAGAACAAGACTGCGTCACGGCCGCGCAGCGCTATCTCGAAGATCTCTCCTGGGATGCCGTCGTAGAACGCTCTGCACCTTGGATCCAGGGCGCACGCGAGTCGCAACGCCACAATTTCTTGGGTATGGAAGCCCTGTTGGCAGAATATCCACTGGATAGCGCGAGCGGAACTGCTCTCATGCGACTGTCCGAGGCCTTGCTGCGCGTCCCAGACCGCGCCACTGCAGGCGTTCTTGCCGCAGATCAGCTACGGCGCGGATTCTCCGAGCAAGATGGGCGCCAAGACAACACTCGCTCCCTCATTACACCGATGTTGCGCATGGCAGCCCAGTGGCTTCCGGACCCCACGCAGGGCTCCTCGCCAAAGCAGACGCTGCGCGCCCGCAGCATCCTGCATGCCGCTACCCAGGCAGTGCGTTTTATCGGCCATCAGTTCATTTTGGGAGAAACCATTGAACAGGCACAGAAACGAGCTGCAAATCAGCGTCGCTTGTCTGATAACTGGCGATTTTCTTTTGATATGCTGGGGGAGGGTGCGCGCTGTCAGGAGGACGCTGAACGATACTACCAAGCCTACCAAAATGTCCTGGGCCAGTTGCGGCTGCAAGAGCACAAAGGAGGGCCGATAGAACGGGATGGTCTCTCTATCAAGCTCTCCGCCCTCGAGCCACGCCTCGAAGCAGTGCAGTTGGAGATTCTTCTCCCGCGCTTACTCCCCAAGTTGGTGCAGTTGGCAAAAATGGCTGCGGGGGCGCGGGTAGGTTTAACCATCGATGCGGAGGAATGCGAGCGCTTAGAGCTGACCCTGCAGATCCTGGAGACACTCCTTGGAGCAATTGCGGATGATGCCGACTGCGCGGATTGGACTGGATTGGGTATTGCAATCCAAGCCTATCAGACACGTGCTTTGGATACCGTCGACGCAGCAATTTCTCTGGCACAACAATTTCAGCGTCCACTGATGTTGCGCTTGGTAAAGGGGGCCTATTGGGATAGCGAAATCAAACGCGCCCAAGAACTAGGCTTGACAGGATATCCCGTATACACCCGCAAACGTCATACGGACTTATCCTACCTCGCTTGCGCGCGAAAAATGTTGGCGGCGGCTTCTGAAGGACATATTTTCGCACAGTTTGCCACGCACAATGCGACGACAATTGCCGCGATTCTTCTCATGGCGGAAGGATTGCCACAAGGCGTTTTTGAGCTGCAGAAGTTACATGGAATGGGAGATGCCATCTATGCAGAAGTACTGGCATCAGAGTCTCTTCCCGTGCGGGTCTATGCGCCAGTGGGCATACATCGCGATCTGCTTGCCTATCTGGTCCGGCGGCTTTTGGAAAACGGTGCCAACAGTTCTTTCGTGCACCAATTGGCGCAAAAGCGCGTTCCTCTTTCAGCGCTTCTCGCCAACCCCTTTTTGGGGGACAGCGACTCGCCCCTACCCTTACCCGCGGAAATATATGGTGAGATCGCCGGCGCGCAGCGTCCCAATCCCATAGGGGTAGACGTATCAGAAGAAAGTCAGCGCTCTGCCCTGATGCAGGCCTGGCGGCACGAGCTGCCACCGCAAAAAACGCGCAAGGAAGACCCATGCGATACCATTCCCGAGCGTATGCGCAAACTGCAAGAGGCGCAGCAACGATGGAATTCCTTGCCCCTCGCGGAGCGTTGCGCCTGCCTGCTGCGCGCCGCGGATTTGCTGGAGGCACAGCGTGATTCCTTCACCGCTCTGGTAGTCTGGGAAGGGCACAAAAGCTGGGTCGATGCCATCGCCGAGGTGCGCGAGACCATCGACTATTGCCGCTATTACGGTCTATTGGCGCAAGAGCAATTGGCTGATCGTCGTCTGCCGGGACCCACTGGCGAGTCCAATGGTCTGCGCATGGAAGGTCGTGGCAGCATGGTATGCATCAGCCCCTGGAACTTTCCTCTCGCCATCTTCGCCGGACAGCTGCTTGCTGCCATCGTTTGCGGTAACAGCGTGGCGGTCAAACCCGCTGAACAGACGCCGGCAATTGCGGAGGCGTTTGTAGCCTTGCTCCAACGCGCCGGTGTCCCCACAGGTGTGGTCGATTTGTTTCACGGCCCGGGGCGCAGCCTTGGCGCCGAATTGGTACGCGCTACAGGAGTAGCTGGCGTGCTTTTTACCGGCTCTACCGGCGTGGCAAAGCAGATTCAGAGAAGTCTGGCCGCAAGCGAAAGTCCGATCGTACCCTTGGTTGCTGAAACCGGCGGTCTCAACGCTATGATCGTTGACTCCACTGCTCTCCCAGAACAGGTAGTGGATCATGTGCTGCTGAGCGCCTTTCGCAGTGCCGGACAGCGTTGTTCTGCCCTGCGTCTGCTTTTTGTGCAAGATGATATCGCCGATGGGCTCGTACAGATGCTTGCCGGCGCAATGGCACTCTTACAGATTGGCCCACCCGAGGATTTTGCCAGCGATGTGGGTCCCGTCATCGACGTCACTGCCCAAAAACGAATCCTTGCGCAAATCCAAAGATTGGAATTACAGAGGGGAAAGTTACTGGCGCGTAGTCCCTGGCCCTCTTCGGCAAACATCACCGGCAATGGTAGCGCCGCCATCATGCGGGATAGTCTGGGGCGAGTACTGCATTTTATCGCACCCAGCCTCTATATCGTAACTCCAGACCAGATCCTGGCGGAAGAAATCTTTGGACCAATCCTGCAGGTGGTGCGTTGGTCGGGTTCCTGGGAGGACGTCGTAGAACAGATCAATACCTTTGGCTATGGTCTGACCTTGGGCATCCAGACGCGAATTGACCGTCGCGCAGAAGGCATCAGCCGCCTCGCCCGCATCGGAAATATCTACGTAAATCGTGGCATGACGGGTGCCGTGGTCGGCGTGCAACCCTTTGGTGGAGCGGGACTTTCCGGTACTGGCCCGAAAGCGGGAGGACCACACTTTCTGGCGCGTTTGTGCCAGGAAAAAAGCATCAGCATCAATACGGCAGCAGCGGGAGGAAATGCAAGCCTGCTCAGTCAATCCAAGTGGTAAGGCCTGGCCTGTATGACAGAAGATTTTGCCGCTTTGATACATAGCATACTGTAATGTTTGCGATCTGCATTTTACCATGTTAGGGTGAAAATGAAGCCGCATGATAGGAGATCCGCTCATGACACACAAAAAAGCCACCCTGCATCGCGAATTGACGTTAATCGACCTTCTCATCATTGGTATTGGTGGAGCAGTGGGTACTGGCGTCTTATTTGGTAGTGCAGGTATGGCAGCAATTGCTGGGCCGGGAGTTATTTTTGCCTGGCTGATTGGTGGGCTCATGTACCTCACGGTTGGTCTCACCTACATAGATCTCAATCGTTTGTATCCAGAGGAAGGCGGGCCGTCACGCTATAGTTTATATACCTTTGGATCGATCACCAACATGATCAATGCGTTTTGCGATATACTTTGGTATCTTTTCATTCCTCCCATCGAGGCCCTGGGGGTAGTCGAAGGACTTAATTTCTTCTACCCACACTTCATCAATTCCTCGGGAAATCCAACCATGCTCGGCGCCATCCTTGGCGTTGTATTCATGCTGTTATTTTTTCCTTTCAACTATTTTGGCGTCAAGGCGTTTTCCAAGAACACCAACTGGTTTGGCGGAATTAAGCTGCTACTCTACCTAGCCGTCGCCTTGGGCTTCCTCTCCGTTGGTCACTTTGTCAACTTCACTGCACACGGTGGACTGGCTCCCTTTGGGATTTCCGGAATTTTTCTCGCTATCCCGCTAGGTATGTTTGCTTTCGGCAGTCTGCGCGTGATTCCGGATTACTCGGAGGAAGTCAAAGATACAAAGGTGATATCAAAAGCGATATTGCTCTCCTTACTTGGTCAGACTCTGTTGTATATTCTGTTTGGTGCGGCGCTTGTTGCGGGACTGAACTGGCATGACGTCAAAATTACGGCTGGACATTGGGCAGGTTTGACCTCCATTCCAGGAAATCCATTTCTTTTCATGGCGGGGCACTCCAATCTTTCTTGGCTAGTGGCCATAGTCGTCATTATCGCGATTATCGGTCCCTTCGTTACAGGATATATCTATCAGGGTGGAGCCAGTCGTATCCTGTTTGCCATGGGAAGATCGAAAATCCTCAGCAAGAAAATGACGGAGCTCAGCAAGTCTCATGGGATTCCCGTGCAGTCCTTGGTTGTCACCACAGTGGTCGGCGTTCTGATTGCTTTCATCGCCGCACCGGCACCCTCTATCTACGCCTTATTGGGAGATGCTGTTGTTGCAGGTTATCTGGGTTTTGCCGTCAATCCTCCGATCATGATTGCGCTGCGCAAAGATGGGACTCAGGGATATTTTCGTTCGCCCACTGTGGTCAATATCATCGCCGCATTAGCCATGGCTTCGGCATCGCTCATTGTGTACTGGAGTGGATGGCCTTCCGTTCCGTATGCTGCCATTTTGGTACTTTTGTTGTCGATCATTTTCGGTTTCTCGGGACGCGCCAACACCCATTTCGTCAATTCGATCTGGTATATTTCTTATATTATTTTTCTCTCCTTCATGACGTACATCGGCAGCGAAGGCGCACTGCATCTCCTAAACTTCACTTGGGGTAGCATTATTGTAATTCTGGTAACGGTATTTATCTTTCTACCTTGGGCAGTTGCGTCCCGCCTGAGCGTGGAAGAACAGCCCAAGTTTGTTGCACCCATCGCCTGAAGATCTAAAGAGGTCTGATAGTAGAATCACCCGTGTCTTCCAGGGCACGGGTTTTTTATTGAAAATCCTGTGAGACCGCACGCAGATCAGAAAGGCGCGTAGAATAATCCTGTATTTCTTCGACAATGATGTTATGAACATAGGGGCCGTTCTTTTCGAGACGCCCCAGCACCCCCAGGAGTTTGCCGTGCAACACCGGGCGCCGCCACTCCTCCACCCGCTGTGGCCAGACGATAAGATTGGCACTGCCCGACTCATCGACAATGGTCAGGAACACCGTACCGTGCGCAGTGCTGGGGCGCTGGCGATGGGTCACCAAGCCGGCGACGCGCACCTTTGTACCCGAAGGCCGGCGCAGAGACTGCACAATGCTACGGTAACCTTCCCGTTCCAACTGTGGCCGTAAAAAAGACAACGGATGGGGACCCAGGCTCAAGCCCAACTGTTGATAATCGTCGCGACAAAGACTTTGCGCAGATGGTGGCGGCAGCGTAGAAGGTTGTTTGGAAGCTACGGGTAGCGCTAGCGCCGTATTCTTGCATAGCGCCAGGATTTGCCACAGTGCCTCACGCCGATGTCCGAGCAAGGCATCGAAGGCGCCAGCACGTGCCAGCTTTTCCAAGCTTTGCCGTCCAACTCCGGCGTCCTGCAATAAGGTCTCAGGATCAAGATTGCCATCTGCCTCACGCCAGGCAAGGCAGCGCTCGATATCGCTACGCAGCAGTCCCTTGACTTGATGTAACCCCAGACGCACGCGCCGGCCGCGGGCCCGGGTTTCCCAATGACTGCGACGGATATCCACAGGCAATACCTGCACACCCTGACGCTTTGCTTCTTCGACGATCTGTGCCGGCGCATAAAAACCCATCGGCTGGCTGTTGAGCAGAGCAGCCGTGAATACCGCCGGATGGTGGCATTTGATCCATGCCGAGGCATAAACCAGTAGCGCAAAGCTTGCGGCATGGGATTCGGGAAAGCCATATTCGGCAAAGCCACGAATCTGCTCACAGAGTTGCTGGGCAAAATCTTCTGCATAGCCGCGGGCCGCCAGACCCTCCAAGAGACGTTGCTGATATGGTCCCAGATTCCCCTTGCGCCGCCAGGCAGCCATGGCGCGGCGCAGACCATCGGCCGCATCGCCATCAAAGCCGGCCGCTTCCATGGCGATCTGCATCACCTGCTCTTGAAAGATCGGTACCCCCAGGGTGCGCTCCAGAACCTTCTGGACTTCGGGGCCGGGATACGATACTGCCTCCTGACCCGCCCGACGACGCAGATAGGGATGTACCATGCCCCCTTGAATGGGACCGGGACGGATAATGGCCACTTCAATCACCAGATCGTAAAAGCAGTGGGGCTTCAATCGCGGCAGCATCCCCATCTGCGCCCGCGATTCTACCTGAAAGACCCCCAGGCTCTCGCCGCGCTGCAGCATGGCATAGACCTGCGGATCTTCTGCGGGAAGGTCGGCGAGCCGCATGTGCAAATCCGCCAAGGCGCGACGCAACACAGTCAGCATTCCCAAAGCAAGCAGATCCACCTTCAAGATACCGAGCAGATCCAGATCGTTTTTATCCCACTGCAATACCGTACGTTCCGACATCCGGGCTGGCTCGATGGGGACCAGGGCATCGAGCGGCGTCTCGGAAAGGACCATCCCTCCCACATGCTGCGAAAGATGGCGCGGCATCCCTACCAAGGCATTGACGACAATGATGAGGCGTTGCACGGCGGAATGTTGCGGGTCGAAGCCGGCCTCTTGCAGACGTTCGGGAAGCACCCGGCGACCATCCCACCACGCCAATTGCTGACAAAGTTGATCCTGCTCGCTGGCGGAGAAAGCCAGGGCACGCGCCGCATCCCGCATGGCGCTGCGCGGGCGATAATGGATGATACTGGCAGTCAAGGCGGCGTGGCGGCGACCGTAGCGACGAAAGACATATTGGATGACCTCTTCCCGCCGCTCGTGCTCAAAGTCGATATCGATATCCGGTGGCTCTCCCCGTTCGCGGGATAAAAACCGGGAAAAGAGCAGATGTGCACGTGCCGGATCCACCTCGGTGATGCCTAGGACATAGCAAAGTACGGAATTGGCTGCCGAGCCGCGTCCCTGGCAGAGAATGTCGCGCTCCCTGGCGAAACTGACAATCTCGTATACCGTCAGAAAGTAATTGGCGTAGCCCAGCTCGGCGACGATGCGCAATTCTTCCTGCAATTGCTGCCGGACCGCCTCTGGCGCGCCATGGGGATAGCGTCGCAGCAGACCTTTTTCGGCTTCTTGTTGCAGATATTCCTGTGGGCTTTGGGAAGCCGGGCAGGACCCTTGCGGATAGTGGTAGCGTAGTTCCTGCAGAGAAAATCGACAGCGCTGAGCAATATGGACGCTTTCTGCCAGCAGTTCTGCTGGATAGAGCTGCGCCAGTTGCTGGCGTGTGCGCAAGTGCTGCTCGCCATTACTGGGCAGATCCCAGCCTACCGCAGAGACCGGCTTGCGCAAACGGATGGCCGTAAGGACATCCAATAAAAAGCGCTCGGAACGCCGCGCCATGCGCACGCCAGTACAGGCGACCGCGGGAAGCTGGAAGTGCTGCTGCCAGTGGCGCAGAGCCGTCAGCTGCCGTTGTTGATCGCCGCGATAACGTAAGGAAAGTCCAAGCCACAGCCGCGCGCCACCCCAGGCAGCACGTAGCTCCGTTACCAGGTGATCTGCTGCGGGCGCGTTGCGATACTCCGGCAGGAGAATCGCCAAGAGTCCAGACAAAGGTAGCAGATCAGCAAGGAAGATGCGGTATCCTCCTTTCTCCGCCCGGCTGCGGGCAAGGCTGATCAACTGCGCCAACGCCGCATAGCCTGCCCGGTCCTCTACCAGCAAGACGAGACGCAATCCCTCTTCCAGTTGCAGGGTACAACCAATCAGCAAAGGAAAGGCGATTGTCTGGGCATGCACATGGGCGCGCGGCGCGCTATACAAAGAGCATTCTTCGGTAATGGCGAGTGCCGCATAGCCCAGTGCCTTTGCGCGATCGAGCAGATCTTCGACATTTGCCGTTGCCTGCTGAAAACTCAGATTACTTAGGCAATAGAGCTCAGCGTAGGCAGGATCAGGCAAAGTATCCATGCAGAAAATATCTGGCAGAGCGGCGATCGCGGAAAACCCAGCACTCCGCCCCATCGCTCCGTCGCCAACGGAAATAATCCCGACTGACGTCGTGACCATCCCACCAACCACCCTCAATCCGCTCCAGTTCGCTAGTTTCTGGCTCATGCAGCACAGAAACCGGGATGGGCTCAGGTAACAACCACAGAGGACGTGGGCGAAGATCGGGAAGAGCCGTGTTCGTCTCTGACTCTTCCGGCACGACGGAATGCCACGCGTATTCCGGACGATGATCCGCACGGGGCTGTACACGATAAATGCTATCCACCCCCAGGCGGGCACGCCAACGATCCAGCAATTGTCCTTGCTCCCGCAGCAGATTCTGCTCCCAGAACGCGCCCTGCTCTCCTGCCCAGTTCTCCGTATCCATGGCACGCAGCTGCAGGTGCCGAGCCGCAAAACCCCAAGGATGTCGTTGCAGACGCTCTTGCCAAAGCTGCAGAAAGAGCTCCGCACTGGTCAGAGGATCACGACTGTGCAACAACTGACGATATTGTGCATCCCGCCCCTGCAAGAGGAGCTCCCAGCGCGTGCTGGCCCGATGACGCAAGCGTAGCCGCAATTCCTGAAAGGCGCGCCGCAGGGGAAAGCGTAAGCCTTGCCAATCAGAGACTTCCTGCAGCAGAGGAAAGGCGACTACAAATTCTTCCTGCAGGGGCCAAGGGCTACGCGGATCTGCTCTTATTCCGCGCAAACGGTCCAAAAAGCGCTCCCATTCCGGCCCAAAACGCAGCGCCCGTTCCCGCCGATCGAGGCGCAGCCAATCGCCGCAACTGTAAAGACCCAGACTTTCCCAGCGGGCGTGCAGCGTGTCGTTTGCGGGGAGAAGTTTCAAGGGGATCTCCTGCCAGCACTCTGTAAAAGAGCGGTCTGCAGGCCCGTGGCACAATTCCCCATCCTTTCCCTGCCAGGCAAACAGTGCTGCAGCCAGGGAGGTGGGTGCCAGGCCCAAACGAATCCGCAAGCGTTCTCCAGCAAATTCACGAATGGCCTGGAGCAGCGCTTGAGGCCTTGCCCGCCAACGCGAGTTGCCTTGCAGCTCTACGGCCAATGCGTGCGGCCATTCCTGCAGGGCTACTACCTGCGGTCCCCAGGCATATAGCAGTTGCGCGCAACGGTCGAGAAGATTGAACTCGCGCTCTGCATCCCGCTGCATAACCTGCAGTTGCGGGGCCAGAGCACGCGCCTGCGCAGCACTCATGCCGATCTGAATACCCTGCTTTGCTGCCCCAGCATCCATCTGCCAGACCCGCTGCCGGGTATCGGCGATCCAGACACCAGGCAGAGTGCCGTCAAGATTCCACAACTCCGCAGCCAGGGCGGGAAAAATCACCGCAAGCCACTGCTCTGCCATGAGGCATCCTCTTAGATCGCCAGAGGCAATTCCAGATTGGCCGCTGCTGGCGCCGTAGCACCACGACGCTTTTCCACCTGTACCCGCGTGTGCTCGCCAGCAGGCTGCAGGCGCAGACGCAAGGCCGCCGGACTACGTTGGCTGACGACATCCCGATAAAAGAAAAAGCCCATGCTGTTGCCGGTCTCCGCAGCGAGTTGCAGACGCCGTTGGGCCGCTTCCTCCAACGCCGGTGGCCAAGCCAGTACAGCGCTACAGGTACCCGATCGCAGGGCCGACTCCAGCGTCCATAGCTGATCCTGACGCTGGCGTGGATGGATTATCAGCATTCGATCCAGGCGTACGCCTGCCGCCGCCAGGGCTGGCGCATAGGGGATATAAGGCGGTAGGCACCAAAGTATCCAGCGCTTCTCTTGCTGGCTCAATGCAGCGATGGTCGGCAGAAGCAGGCGGAGTTCACCGATACCTTCTACCTGACTATGGATTTCGGTAATGGCCCCGCGCGGCCAGCCGCCCAGCAAATCGCGTACTTCGCTGTGCCCGGGATCTTGCAGATGCTTCTGCCGCCCAGGATTTCCGGCTTCGGCGCGCCACAAACGCTGTGGATGACGGGCTAACAGTTCTTCGACAGCAGTTTTCATCACAGACCTCCTAAACGAAGCAATCCCACCACCAATCCTTCCAGGCGGAGGTCCTGCTTACGCAAATCGACTTCTATGGGAGAAAAATCCGGATTTTCCGGCAATAAAAATACCTGGTACCCATCCTTACGCCAGCGTTTGACGGTAACTTCACCATCCACACGAGCCACTACCACTTGCCCATTGTGTGCTTCACTGCATTGCTGCACAGCAAGAATATCGCCATCAAGGATACCTGCATCGCGCATGCTCATTCCCTGTACGCGCAGAAGATAGTCCGCACCCGGAAAGAGTTGTGGATCGATGGGTAAACACCCTTCCTGCTGGCCCTCGGCCAGAATCGGGGCACCTGCGGGTACCCGGCCAATGAGGGGCAAACCGCTTTCTTCGATCAGCTCGCTGACCAGACGAATGCCGCGCGCCCTACCCTCCTGCAAGACTAGATATCCCTTGCGGGCCAAGGTACGCACATGACTTTCAGCAGCGTTGGGGGAACGGAAATGAAAGGCCTCCTGTAGCTCGGCCCGTGTAGGGGGCAGGCCATGCTTGGCAATTTGCTCTTGAATCCATAGCAAAATTTGCTGTTGCCGACGTGTCAGAGCTTCCACAAGCATCCTCCGTAACCAGTAACTGTATTTTTATACAGTATTCATGAGGAATGCAAGCGCTCTGGCAAAAATCTAGCGAGGATGTGGCAAGGTCCAGTGGCGATAGATGCTGAGAGTACGCAGAACAAAGGTACAGGAAGCCCCAAGCAGAAGACTGAGCCACGCCGGAAGCTGCAGCCAGTCACCGCCGAGCAGCAGGATGGCACCGAGCAGCGCGGCCGACGCATAGATATCACCGCGCAAGACGACGGGAACCTGTGCCGTCAGCACGTCGCGCACTATGCCACCGCCGATGCCGCTGATCATGCCCAGTACGGCCGCCATCTCCGGCGCCAATCCATAGTCCAGCGCCTTTTGCGTTCCGGTAACGGCAAACAACCCCAGACCCGCGGCATCAAACAGCAAGACCGGATACTGCATGCGTTCAAACAGCCGATGAAAGAAAAACACCAACAAGCCTGCCACTACCGCCAAGGCGATGCCGTGCCAGTCACGGATGGATTGCGGCGGAATCGCGCCGATCAGGACATCCCGCACGATTCCTCCGGACACCGCCGTAACCACGGCCAATACCACAATCCCAAAAATATCCAGACCGGCGCGAACGCCGCGCATGGCGCCACTTATGGCAAAGACGAAAATGCCGATGAAATTGAAGATGTCCAAAAACAAGGAAAAATGCATGGCAGACGCGTCAAAACGAAAGCGCGCATGGTAGCCCATTCCGGGCCTGGCAGAAAAATCCGCAGATCCCAAACTACGACGCAAAGGCCCGCTCTCTGTCCTGTGCTACACTATAACTAGCGTCGAGTCAGGGCCTCGCTTTGTTGCTGAGGCCGCCACCGACCCACCGAAAATCCATAAGGAGTACTCATGACCGAACGACAAAAGACTGCTGTAGTGACCGGCGCCTCCTCCGGCATTGGCGCTGCCACGGTCCAAGTGCTCTGTGCAGCTGGCTATCACGTGATTCTGGCGGCGCGGCGACGCGAGCGTCTGGAAAAAATCGCCCGCGAATATGGTGGAATGCCTCTGGAGCTGGATGTCACCTCCAGCGCGTCTGTCGCTGCCTTTGCCGCGCAGATCGACATCCCGGTCGATGTGCTGGTGAACAATGCCGGGGGCGCCCTCGGAAAGGAATCGCTGGTGGAGTTCGACGAGGAACACTGGCTGCAGATGTATCAAAGCAATGTTCTTGGGCTGGCTCGGGTTACTCGTGCCCTCTGGCCCCGGCTACAGCAATCCCCCGCTGCCACGGTCATCAACATTGGCTCGGTGGCTGGTGAGGAAACCTATGCGGGAGGTGCCGGGTACACCGCTTGCAAACATGCGGTACGGGCCATCAGCGAAACCATGCGCCTGGAATGGTTGGGACAGCCGATTCGCGTCACCGAGATCGATCCTGGACTGGTAGAGACGGAATTTTCCCTGGTGCGCTTTGCTGGCGACGCGAAAGCGGCCAAGGCCGTATATGAAGGCATGGCCCCGCTGGTGGCGGAAGACATTGCCGAGGCCATTCGTTGGGTAGTGTCTCTGCCCGAGCATGTGAACATCGATCGTCTGGTCATCAAACCGCGCGACCAGGCCCGCGTAGACAAGGTAGCTCGACGTTAGTCGACGCAATTTGCGCACACGACAACGGCGCCTTACGGGCGCCGTTTTTCCGTCAGCACGGATCGCTAAGTGCAGGTCAAAGCGGGATCTTGGGATTACTGCTCTTGTCCTGCTCTGCTGCGGGTTTTTGCCAGTGAACCTGATACATGCCCTGCTGCCATGGCGCGACTCCAGACGGCTGCGCCTGCTGGGATCTGGGAGACGGCGCTTGCGCTACCCCTGTCGGAGCAGAGGGGATGCCGAACAGCGGGAACAGCACTGGTACAGGCGCTTGCACCATCGGCACACCGGGCATGGCAAAGGCAACCTGCATCATTTGATTCATCATCGCCATCTGTTGCTCCATGGCGACCTGCATTTGCCGCATCTGCACGGCATTCTGCTGCATCAACGCCTCTGCTTGGGCGGTATTCAGGGAGTGAAAGGCCACCTGTGCCTGCGGTCCGCTACCATAGCTGATGCTTTCAATATGGATGACACCGCCAGGAATGTGCATGGTTTTTTGTTCTACATGCACCGGAACCGTTTTACCATCCACCAGCACGTAGGGTGCGGCAACGGCCAGGCCACTTGCCAGCAAAGTACCGGCCAAACCCACAGCGAGGGTGGCCTTGATGGCTCTTGAAGTATGTTTCTGCATGAAAAACCTCCACTCTCACAAAACCATTTATTTGGACCGTAACAAAACCCCAGCGGTTCCGTAAAGCAGCAAGGAGTTGGCAAATGGGCTATCATGCCCAATCCGTTACCTGCAGGAGCAAGAATGGCCGCCAATCCGTGGCAGCGCCCAACCAGCAAAAACTGGCATGCACTCTTTGCGCTGCTGCCCTTCCTGCGTCCAAGACTCTGGTTATTGATTCTCTACGCCATCGCCTTATTGTTGAGTGCGGCGGGTACTCTTGTTCTGCCCCAAGGGGCACGATACCTTCTCGATCCCGGCTTCGACAACGCCCGGGTTTTGTTCCTAGCGAGCCTGGCCCTGCTGCTGCTCGGCATCTTCACCACTGCCGCCCGTGCCGCACGCGAGGCGCTGGCAACCTGGATCGGGCAAAAAGTGGTCGCCGATCTGCGGGAACGGGTTTTTGCCCATGCGGTGCATCTGCCCGCCCTGTTTTACGAGAAGTTCCGCACCGGCGAGGTGATTTCGCGGCTGAGCAGTGACGTCACCATCCTGCGCTTTGGCCTGGCTGGGGTACTGGGTGGAGCTTTACAGCACGGACTGACGTTGATCGGCTCTTTGATCATGATGTTGGTTACCGCACCCATTCTGGTCCTGCCGGTGGTCATCGTGGTGCCGCCACTCGTCTGGGTCAATCTGCGTTCTGGACGCTTACAACGCAAATATAGTCGCCTGGAGCAGGACTACCTTGCTGATCTCTCGTCACACACCGAGGAAAGCATCAATGCCATCCGCACGGTGCAGGCATTGACGCGCGAAAATGCCACCAAGGATACCTATCGGGCAGGTATCCAAGGCGTTTTGCAACAGGTACGCGCGCGCATCAAGGTACAGGCGGGAGCATCCTTACTCAGCGGCTTTCTCATTTTTCTCCTTTTGGCGGGCATGCTTTACCTGGGCGGCTGGCAAATTCTGCATCATCGCGGCAGTATCGGTGGGCTCACCGCCTTCCTGATCTACGCCATGTTTGCTACCTCCGCCCTGTCTTCCCTCGGCAGCCTGTGGGGACAATTGGGACGGCTACTCGGCGCCGTCGAGCGCCTGCTCGCACTACTGGAGCAGGAACCGGAGGAGTCGCCAGCGCAAAGGGCGACAGAAAGTCCGGTGACGGCATCGCCCTCGGCTGCCAGCCTGCGTTTTGTCCAAGTATATTTTTCTTATCCCAGCCGCAGTGACATCGCTACCCTGGAAAATATCGACCTGACTATCGAGGCAGGGGAACATCTGGCGCTGGTTGGAGCCTCAGGGGCCGGTAAAAGCACGTTTTTCGATCTGTTGCTGCACCATTACGCACCAACGCGAGGACAGATACTACTCGACGGCCAAGATATCAGCCAAATGCGCGTACACGATCTGCGCCAGCAAATTGCGATCGTTCCCCAACATCCGGCCATTTTCTCGCTCAGCGTCGCGGACAATATCCTACTCGCCAAACCCGGCGCGCCGGCTTCGGCCTTGCAAGCCGCCATGCGAGCTGCACGCGTCGATGAGTTTGTCGAACGTTTGCCTGAGGGCATGCACACCCATGTCGGCGAGAAGGGAATCACGCTGTCGGGCGGACAACGCCAACGCATTGCCATTGCTCGTGCCCTGCTCCGCAATCCGCGCATTCTGATTCTGGACGAGGCCACCAGCGCCCTCGATGCTGAAAATGAGCGACTGATACAGGAAGCTTTGGCCGAACTGATTCGCGGTCGCACCACCCTGGTTGCCGCGCATCGTCTGGCAACCATTCGTGATGCTGACCGTATCGTAGTGCTGGAAGCCGGACGCATCACGGCGATTGGCGACCACGCGAATCTGCTGCATAACTCTGCCGTGTATCGCCATTTCGCCAGCCTGCAGTCTCTGGATGAACGCCCACTCTCCAAAATCGCCACGTCGTGATCTGACAACAAGATTACAAAATCTTTTCAAAATGTTAGCACGGTGCAAGAAGAATCCGTCGGGACATCCCAACAAGAACCTAGCCATCGCTTATCGGAATAATATCGCATCTCTATGTTTTTTATACAGATAAAAAGTTGGCATGCTGATTGCTAAGAAACCATCGCAGTTCAATCTAGCCTTTTAAGGAGAAGTACCATGTCTGTAAAAACTTCCGCTATCGTCGTTGCTTTGGCCTCTTTGTTTGCCGTCTCCAGCGCATTTGCTGCCACCACCCCCGCCGCTGCCGAGAAGCCGGCTGCCAAGATGGAAGCTCACAAGGCTCCCGTGAAGAAGGAAATGAAGAAAGTCGAGCATAAGGCCCCAGCGAAGAAAGCCATGAAGAAGGCACCCGCCAAGAAGGTGGAAGCCAAGAAAGCCGAAGCCAAGGCGGGCTGATCTCCGCGCAGTACAGAAAGAAACATGCATGGGGGCCAACCGGCCCCCTTCGCATATCTGGAACTCCACTACGCTGTGCTACTCTTACGGCATAGCAAGCCGCAGATATCAGGTAGCCATGAAATACAAAGCCCTACTTTTGACCGCAGCCCTTATCACCATTGTCCCACTTGGAAGTCTTGCTGCAGGTACCTCTTTGAGTGCTGCAAAAATCGAGCAGCTGCAGCGCTCAGCAAAACTTGGATACGGAGCAGCCCAGTATGAGCTAGGTCTGGCTTACGCTGCGGGCGACGGGGTGCCGCAAAATTTGCAGCTCGCTGTTTTCTGGTGGCAAAAAGCGGCAGAAAATCTCGACGCTGCCGCGCAGTTGCAGCTTGGAACTGCGTACGCCCATGGTTGGGGTGTTCAGAAAAACATGGACCAAGCGATTTACTGGTGGCAAAAAGCGGCGCAGGACGGCGATCGAGCGGTTGCTGAACAAGCACGTCTATTACTCGATCAGGCAGCGTAGACGCAGTCCCCGCAAGCAGCGGCATGAGCAAGGACAAACGCTCGACGCACTGCTATACTAACCTGCCCTGCCCAAGTGGCGAAATCGGTAGACGCAAGGGACTTAAAATCCCTCGGCTTATGCCGTGCCGGTTCGAGTCCGGCCTTGGGCACCATTTGAAAATCAGATAGTTGCGGTCGTTCAGAAAAAGAAACCGTTGCATCGTTCCGGTATGGACGCATGGCTACTGACGTCGCTGGAGCGAAAGACCACGATCCCGGCCATGGATGAACTTTTGATACATCAATGGTTCAATTATCTCAACGCCGAGAAAGACTGAGGTATCATGCGGAACATCGGGAACTCGAGCATCAGGATCATCGAGGGCTACGCACACCTTCAGGTAGACGTGCAAAGCGGGCTTTCGAACGGGCCTTTGCGGAAGAGGCGGTATAGAACCAATAAGCGCCTGACCTGCCGCACGCTCAGCCCGAGCTGCTGTGCCGCCTCTTGCTGCCGTAGCGTCCGGCTGACCAACTGCTGCATCACCTCTAGCCGGTCCACCGGCCTTCTGCGTCATCGTAATGGTCGCCTCTGTCACCGCTCCCCTAAAACCAAAAGAAGAAATTTTACAATTGGACAAAGAGGATATTTCGACTTTGGGTTGAGAAGATCAGAGGTTGGCCTTGACAACGGACGCGCCCCGGCACTAGTTTCATAATTTCGAAAGTAACGAAACAGGTGCTCCATGTTTTTTCAACAGCGTGGTGGTGCCGATGGCACGCAGTCCTATTTCTATGGCTGTGGTGGCAAGGGATTCGCGGTGGCGGTCGATGTCGTCGCTGGCGACGAGGATTGGTTTCTGCAACAGGCAGAGCAAAAAGGGGTGCGCATCTCCTATGTCATCGACACCCATCTCCATGCCGACCATCTTTCCGGCGGGCGGCAGTTGGCGCAGCAAGTTGGGGCGCCTTACTGTCTGCACGATAGCGATCAGGATCTGGCCAACTTTCCGATCCGCGCTCTACACGATGGTGAAGTGTTGGAAACCGGGAATGTCCAGACCAAAATTCTGCACACTCCGGGGCACACGCAGGACAGTATCTGTCTGTTGGTGACTGACCAGCGGCGCGGCCCCGAGCCCTGGTTTTTGTTGACGGGAGACACCCTCTTCGTCGGTGCCGTTGGACGTCCAGACCTGGGCGGGACACCGGAAGAAATGGCAGCCCTGCTCTACGAGAGCCTGCAGAACAAGATCCTTCCCTTGGCGGACACCATCGAAATCTATCCCGGACACGCGGCAGGGAGTGTCTGTGGTGCGGGGTTGTCGGGCAAGGCCAGCTCTACCCTGGCCTTCGAGAAGCGCTGGGACCCCTATTTGCAGATGGATCGCGCAAGCTTTGTGCGCGAACTCGTGGCCAGCATCCCGCCACGACCCGCCCAGATGGAACAGATCGTGGCGGCCAATCTCGGGCGTGCGGCATGAGTACAGGAACCGTGCGTTTCGCCCTCTTTGCCGAGGTATTCGCCGCCCTTGCGCATCCCAAGCGCCTGGAAATCATCCATCTTTTGGGAATGAAACAATATAGTGCCGGAGAGTTGGCAGAACGAACCGGCCTCGCCAAGGCGAACCTCTCCCAGCACCTCAATGTCCTCAAGGCGCGGGGGCTGGTCCACTGTGAAAAATGCGGCACCTTCTGTCATTACCGTTTGACGAGTCCCAAGGTGCTGGAGACTTGTCAGATCGTGCGCGGCTTGATTCTGGAACAAATGGAACTCACCACGCAACAACGCGCGGAACTGGTGCAGCTCCCGCAAAAAGATTCGGCATGAATGCCATGCCATCTGCGGCCTCGGCGCGGTATCCGCAGGGTATCGCGCAGAACTCGCAACAATTCGCCCTGCAGACGGCGCAGGTCTTTTTCGTCGGCCTCCTCCTTGGCATGGAACGCACTGTCTTGCCGACCATGCGGGAGGATTTTGGGCTCAGCAGTCACGCCTTTCTCTTTCTTGCCAGTTTTGTGGTCTCCTTCGGCCTGGTGAAAGGCATCCTCAATTTTGTTGCCGGCGATCTCTCCGATCGGGTGGGCCGGAAACGGGTATTGTTTTGGGGTTGGCTGGCCGGTATACCTATTCCACTACTGATTTTCTTTGCTCCGAACTGGTGGTGGATCATTGCCGCCAATGTTTTTTTAGGTGTTAATCAAGCCTTTACCTGGACGATGACGGTGACCAGCCAGATCGACTTGGCCGGCAGCCGCCAACGCGGGTTGGCGGTGGGCATCAACGAAGCCATGGGGTATATCGCCGTAGGCCTCGCCGGTTTGGGCACTGGTTATCTGGCAGTACTCTATGGCCCCCGCTGGACGATTCTCGGCTTTGCCTTGCTGGTGATTGCCTTGGCTTTGCTGGCGCTGATTTGGGTGCGTGATACCCTGCCTTGGGCCCAGGCCGAACATCAGGAACAGAACGGTTCCCTCCCCCTCCATCCGGATTCGGCCAGAACCCAGCTGGAAAGCCGATGGCAGAGCTTTGTCCGGGTCTCGTTTCGTGATCATACCTATCGCGCGCTCTGCCAGGGTGGGGTGGCCAACAAGGTGGCAGACACTCTGGTCTGGGTGATGCTGCCGGTGTACTTTCGCTTTCATGGGGAGGGGATTGTCCAGATTGGGTGGATTACGGGTAGCTACGCCATGGTTTGGGGCCTATGCCAGTTTTGGACGGGGCATCTTGCCGATCGTGTGGGACGCAAAGTGCCCATATTGTCTGGGTTCTTTCTTTTGACCTTGGGGCTCGTGGGGATTGCCTTGGTCCATCACTTTGCCGCCTGGATGCTTGCCGCCGCCGTCATGGGGCTGGGTATGGCGTTACTCTATCCCAACCTGATTGCGGCCATGGCAGATGTGGCACCCGCGGCGGTGCGGGGCAAGACGTTGGGGATCTATCGCTATTGGCGGGATACGGGATACGCTATCGGTGGACTGCTTTTGGGTGGCGCCGCGCAGTGGGCCGATGCCGCCTTGCCGACGATCTGGTTGACGGCGGGTGTCACCGCTGTCTCCGCAATCTGGATCGCCCTGGCGGTGGAGGAAACGCATCCCATTTCCAATCGTCAAGGAGCGGGCTAATGTTTACCGTACCCATCTTACTACACCGCGATATCGCCGAAGAAAATCTGCGGGCAGACACGTCCCTTCGCCTCGCCGTGGCCATCTGGTATTTTAACCGAAGTCTGCTGGTCAAAGAGAACTATGGAATGGACAAGCCGTTGACTGGCGTGACAGCGGTGCCAAAGCTCTCCGGATACGCTGCAGGAAATCAAAACGGGGTGATGACGATCTATTTCCCCGATCAGGAGGTGAACCCGGTCTATTTGGCTCGCCTCCAGAGATATCCCAAGGAGGTAATCAAATGAGCGAGATCACTTTGCAATCGACCATCACCTGCCCGGTTTGCGGGCACAGTGAGATAGAAACCATGCCCGTAGACTCCTGCCTGTATTTCTACGAATGCCAGGGTTGCGGTGCCCTACTTTCGCCCAAATCTGGTGATTGTTGTGTGTTCTGCTCCTATGGCACCGTACCGTGCCCACCAAAGCAGAAAATAGCCCGATCCTCTGAGCATCCGTGTTGTAAAGCTGAGAACAATCGCGCAGATTCATGAGTGTTGTTGCATAAATATCGATAGGAGATCGTTACCGCTCAACGCGCACCGTACTTCTCGGCCTGATTTGTGCGGACTACCCTGCTCCTGCATTCTCTGAGCAGGAGCACGTATGAACCCACGACGCAGCGACTGGCAAAGATTGATCGAGGAACAAGAAACCAGCGGCCAGCTCTTCGTGTTTCTGAACTGCCGGCGCACGCAGCTGAAGGTGCTGCACTGTCTAAACGCCCAAAATCTTCAGGCAATCAGCATGGACTTCCGGTAAAAAGCTCCCTCAGAAGGCTACATCGCGCACATGCCGGCGCAATAACAATCACGCATCAGCCGACTTTTCAGCGGCATCCTCGGACATACCACCACGCGAATGAAAGAACGCTATGAGCACCTGCAAATCGAGGCACAACGTAATGCCCTCGAATCTGTCTTTTCCGTATGGAAGCAATCGGAAGCATGCAATATAACTCGCTGTTTTTATTGGTGGGCGGTACAAGGTTCGAACTTGTGGCCCCTGCCGTGTGAAGGCAGTGCTCTACCGCTGAGCTAACCGCCCAACTCTTCAATAGGCGCTTAGAATAGGGGAGTCGAAGGGGAAAATCAAGCAGTACGCAGTGCCCTACTCCCCCTATCCGCTGGGGCGAGTGACGGGGTTTGACCGATCCTGTGCTACACTCGAACGCACGGGTGGAGAGAAATGGGGAGAGGGTGAGACAACTTCCGCACAGGCGCGCGCAACTGCGGCGCGGCATCCGCGCCGCATGGGTTCTTGTCCCCTTGCTATGCGCCTTGCCGACGGCAGCCTTTGCCAAGAACCTGATTTCTTTCCAGATCGATGGGGCGCCCGCGGATCTTACGGTGCAGTTGCAGAATGCGATGCCAAGTCTTCCCTACGATGGCAAAGAAAGCCGACTGCATGAACTCATCCTTTCTTCCAATTTGCGTTTGCGCGATGCGCTGCAGGCTTACGGCTACTATCACGCTACCTGGCATAGTAAAACGCTACCGCTGAAAAACGGGGATGCCGTCGTCCAGTATGACATCGCGCTTGGCCAACCTATTCGCGTCAGAAATACGGATATACGTATCCTTGGCACGATTACGGAGGCCCCCAGCCTGCGCCAAAGGATAAAGCCTTTTCCTCTCAGCAACGGCAACATTCTCGATCAGGTCAGCTATGAAACCTGGAAAGATCAGAGCCTTTCATTTCTCCGGTCCAGAGGATATATCAGGGCTTATTACCAGCGCCACGAACTTCTCATCGACAAGAAAAATGATTGGGCTGACATCTATCTTTGGCTCAATAGTGGCGAACGCTTTCGAGTAGGCAGTATTTCCATTGTTGGTGCAGAGCGCTATCCACGCTGGTTCATCGAACGCTATCTTACCTTCAAAACTGGAGACTGGTATTCACCTGACGCGCTGTCTGTGACAGAGAGCAACCTGCACGATGCAAATCGTTTCGAGAATGTGCAAGTACTTGGGGATACTGCACATCCTGTCGATACCGCTGTGCCGGTAACGGTCAAGCTTGCCAGCCTGCCGGAACAGCATTTGAAAGTGGGCGTTGGCTACAGCACCAATATTGGCCTGAATGGTATACTCTATTACGATAACTACAATATGTTTCAACGTGCGCAGCATTTGCACGTAGCAGTGCAGGCCGCACAGCGGACGCGTAACATTGGCGCAACTTATACCTGGCCAATTGGTTCCACCCTGGGATCGGAATATATTGCTACCACCTCTTTTCAAAATGAGACTTACCAGATCTGGTCAGCCAATGAGCTCAGCGCGGCGATCGGTCGCCGCTGGGCGCTTGCCGACAATGCTAGAAAAAATGTCAACGCCACGATACAGGCGATGTTTAATCTGGAGCAGGCTTCGTATACCGTATCGGGCATCAGTGATAGTTCATTTTATCTTTATCCCTCGGTGACCTATCGCGTGCAGAATTATCGTAACATCCTGCGACCGGTATCTGGCTTCTATGTGCAGGCAACCGCCGAAGGAGCGAGCAAGGTCTGGGGGAGCACCAGCAATTTCATGCGGTTGCGGGTGCGAGGGGGCTGGGACCAGATGCTTTCCCCTGACTGGGGGATCGGTGCGCGAGCAAGCTTGGGAGCACTCTGGCTGCACGGACCCATTCGCAATTTGCCGCCCGATCTGCGCTTTTTTGGCGGTGGACAAAACAGTCTTCCCGGTTATGCGTACGAATCGCAAGGACCGACAGACGCCCAGGGAGCCGTAGTCGGTGGACGCCTTCTGGCGGTAGCCGGGATCCACATCGACCGTTTCATTACGCATGACTGGGCAGTTGGCGCGTTTTATGACGCCGGCAATGCCTTTGATAGCTTCTCTTCCTTTCACGTCTTGCAGGATATCGGTATCGGGACGCGTTGGTATTCTCCCGTTGGGCCCATAATTCTTGATCTTGCGCACCCACTCATTGCGCCACGCGCCCCCGCCGTCCGCGTCGCACTCTCCGTTGGATTCAACTTCTGATGCGTTGGCGGAAGATCCTATTTCGCGCATTTTTATCCGGCTTGTTGTTGCCTATAGTTACTATTTTTGTGCTTTTTACCTGGGTCTTCCTGACCAGCGCTGGCGCAAATTGGACGCTATCCTTGATGCCCGGTCTGCACTACCGGAGTCTGCACGGAAACCTGGCACATGGTTTACGTCTGCAGGACGTATCCTATGTGGATCACAACACAAGCATCGATGCGCAGGAATTGTCCTGGAAGTTTAATCCAACCGCACTGTTATGGGGAGAGATCAAGTTTTCGACGATCACCCTCAGCAATGCAAATATTCGCTTACCCCCAGCTAAACCAAGAACTACTGCACTGACGCTGGCTCCGCCAGAACTGCCGCGCTGGGTAAACATTTTCAGTGTATCAGTCTCTCCTTTAACGATTGATAGGCTCAGAATCTACCAAAATGACAAGGAAACATTTTTTCTGCAGCAGGCGGAATGCAAAAAGATCGCCTGGGACAGAGGGCTTATAGAGATACTGAATCTGCAAGGCCAGGGGTCTTTCGGAAAATTGCGGCTTACGGGTAACGCCGGCATCAAGCAACGGAAGATCCGTCTAGTTGCCGACTGGCAATCGGCAAAATCGGACCATACCGCGGTAAACGTACAAGTGGATTGGCATGATTTGTCTGGAGGACGCTACGGAGGTCCCATCGCGCTCACCCTGCATCAGGCAAACATCAGTGGAAAGCTTCAGGGAACTGCGACAATAGCCCCCTATGCAATAGAGCTGACGCAGGCAAAGCTCAGTAGCGAGAAGCTGGCCAAGCCGATAAAACTCGCCATTTCTGTACATTTACCCAAAACCCTGCATGGCAACTATGCGACGGCGGGCAAATTGTCAGATCTTGCCTGGGTCGGGATGCCAGAAGCGTTAGGGAAAAGTGGTATCCAGGCAAACTGGCACGGATCGGGAACGGAATCCCGCTATCAGGGCACCTTTACCCTGGAATCCGGAAAAAGCAGGCTGAACACCAATTTTTCAGGCTTGCAGAAATCTGTGACACTCCTACTGAGTGGTAATCTCCTGGACGGCCAGCTTCTGCGCTCGAAGGTAGAGGCTACGTTCGGAAATGCGGAGTCGGTGCGCGGCAATCTGGCCTTCCGGCAGGTGCCTCTTCAGGCTATTTTTAAGCAGGTTCCTGGTAAGCTTTCTGCAGATATGGATCTTCATGCAGCTGCATCATCCTCTGGTTGGAGTGGGAATGTCCGTTGGAATCTTCTGCCGAGCCAAATCTATCAGGAAACGCTGCAAGGCTCGGGAGAGCTACACTTTTCTGGCAAAACCTGGGACCTGAAGCAAGCGGTTCTGACCGGCCCCGGACTACAATTACAGGCAGAGGGCAGTCTTGCCCAGCGCCTCAGCATCAATGCTCAAGTGGACCGCTGGTCTGGCGTATTGCCAGCAGCCAGTGGTAAAAGCAAATTACACGGATGGGTCGCTCAGCATGGGCAGGAATGGCAGGGGGAGCTGCATCTGCAAGGAACACAATTGCAGTACAAAAAGTATGCGTTGGCACGGCTGGATCTGGACGGTTCTCTGGGCAAGGGGGGCAAACTCCAGGCGACGCTTCTCGCCGCAGGTCTGGCCCTGGATGGACAGAAGCTGGATCTGCGCAGCAAGGTCTCTGGCTCTTTGCAACAGGCAGACGTTCAGCTTTCGCTGCAGGATGCCCAGCGGAACTTGTTTCTTGGCGGCACTCTGCAGCACGCTACCGCTTGGAAACTCCATCTGGCGCAATTACGGTTTCAGGATCCCAGATTTGGGCAATGGTCTTTGGTTCAGCCGGCCACCCTGCAATGGAATCAGGGCGCTATCAGCGTTGGCACGCTGCGCATCGACGGCGCAAACGGAGCCAGCGTGCGCGTTGCTGGCAACTATACCACCGGATCGTCTCAAGGGAGTTTGGATGCGGAAGCTTCAGCCTTGCCGCTCGATTTTTGGGATAAAACTCTGGGTACCGGAATTCGTGGTCGATGGAATGCACAACTGCATGGTCGCTGCGATGGGATATGCCAACTGAAGGCTGACTGGGGGGTGAAAGACACGGCTTTGCATTGGTTGGCCGGGGATACCAGTCATCAGATTGCAATAACACAATTTTCCGGAGATCTGCATTGGCAGAAGGATGGGCTGCACCTGCAGAGTAGTCTGCATTTGGCGGATCAGTTGGGAACATTTCAACTGGATGCAAATAGTCCGGCCGTGCTGCGACTACCCTGGAAGACGCCCACGCAGCAGCCGATCAATGCTGCTGTCGTAGGACATATTCCGGGCGTTTTGCTCTCGCAGTTGCCAACCGGAAATATTGAGGTCGACCCCAAAGGGGACATCACGATCAACCTGCACGCAGACGGAACCTGGGAAAAACCCCTTTGGCAGGGTCAGGCGACCGCTTCCGGTTTGGGCTGTTATATTCCCGAGGCCGGACTGCATCTGCAGGATATTGAGGCCCAGCTCACTGGTAGTGGAGATCATTTGCTCCTGAAAAGTCTGGTCGTGCACTCTGGCTCTGGCACTCTGCACGGTAGCGGTGATATCGCTTTCGCCAAGGGCGTCCCCTACCAGATCAATATTACCGGAAACAACTTCCTCGCGCTCAATTTGCCGCAGGTACAAGCGGCCATTGATCCTGACATCAACATTCATCACCAGCAAGGAAACTTGGCGATAACCGGAAAAGTGGAAACCACACGTTTGCGGATTCTGGGAACCGATTTTGGTGGACCGAAGCCGTCAAGTGACGTCGTTTTTGTCCATGAAGCGAAAAAGAGTACTACGCCTTCTGATCTGGCCGTGGACGTGCATATCGGACTCGGGAAAAATGCCCGAGTGTTGATTGGCGGTCTACATGCTGATCTGCAAGGTGATTTGCATTTGCGCATGGTGCCGCCCTCCACCACGCCACTGTTGCAGGGTAGTCTACAAATGGTTGATGGAAAATATGAGATCTATGGCAACTCGCTGACATTTGAAAGAGGAAAAATTCTTTTCAATGGTCCGCCACAGGCAGCAAGCCTCGACGTACTTGCGGTGCGTCGCATCAAGAACAGTGATAGTTTTTCCGTGGCTAATGAAACGATTCTTGCCGGTGTCCGGGTTACTGGCAATCTTAGTCATCCGGTGGTCAACTTATATTCTAAACCAAGCATGGCGCAAAACGATATCCTTTCTTACCTCGTGTTAGGTACACCGAGTACTGGTCTGCAAAGCCAGGATGCTGTTCTTTCTGCCGCAGCAGGACAACTTTTTTCTGCGGGGCGCGCGGCAGTACTCGGTAACAGTCTCAGCAGCGCCGGCTTCGATTTTGGCGTAAGCTCCAGTGGCTCCGGCAGTGGACTGGCCGCCGATATGGTGACCCTGGGACACTATATCACTCCAAATTTATATTTCAGCGTCGGTCAGTCTGTCTTGGGTGATGGTACGGTTGCACGTCTACGATATCGAATTTCCCGCAATATAGAAATTCAAACGGAAAGTGGCACGCAGGATGGCGCAAATATCTTTTACCGAATCGATTTCTAAAACTGACCTCCGATCTGCAGAGGTCCTGATCATAGGTGCCGGCGTTATCGGGCTGAGCGCCGCCTTGCGTTTGGCCCAGGCCGGCAAGAAAGTCACCATACTGGATCGCGGCGCTCTGGGGCGGGAGGCCTCGTGGGCGGGGGGCGGGATTCTCAGTCCCTTGCACGCCTGGCGCTATCTCCCTCCCCTACTCCGGCTGGCAAAAGAAGGCATGCGCCGCTATGAGGCTTTCGCCAACGAAATTCAGGATGCCTCAGGCATTGATCCCGAGTGGCGGATGTCGGGAATGTGGGTTCTCGATAGCGAGGAGGCCCCTCTGCCAAGGGATGTGCTAGCGTGGGGTGCGGCCTGGGGACGAAATTGGCAGTGGCACACGGCGACGGAGATGCAGCATTTGGCGCCTATGCTACGTGCCGACGCCGCCCTGTTCTGCCCGGAAGTGGCCCAAATACGAAATCCACGTCTGCTTTCCGGGCTGCTTCGCTATGTGACAGCGCTGGGAGTTCATACCCAGGACCATACTGAGGTAACCGAGATTCGAAAGGAAGGCACGCAATGGGCGGTGCTGGCTGGCAATCTGCGGTACTACGCCGATCGAATCATCGTCAGTGCTGGATCCTGGACGGGCAGAATTCTGGCGCAGCAGGGTATCTCGCTCCCGGTCACCCCGGTGCGGGGCCAGATGCTTCTTCTGCAGGGTCAGAAAAATGCCCTGCCACAGATCGTTTTGGAGGGAGCGCATTATCTGGTCCAGCGTCAGGATGGGCAGCTCCTGGTTGGCAGCACCAGTGAGGACGTCGGCTTTGACAAGTCATTTACGCCGGAGGCAGCGCAGGAGCTTTTGGCATTTACGCATCGCGTGTTTCCCGCAAGCCGGACTTACCCCGTCACCCAGCAGTGGTCTGGATTGCGCCCTGGCAGCCCAAACAACATTCCGTTTATCAGCAAGGTGCCAGGACAGGATGGGCTATTCGTCGCCAGCGGTCATTTTCGTTATGGGCTGACAACCGCCCCGATTACTGCCGAGTTACTGACCGAACTTGTCCTCGATAGAACTCCGAGTCTGGACCTGAGTCCCTATGCTCTTCCCTTGGCACGCAAAGAGTAATATATTGGACAGAGTAAAGATTTTGTATTGGGACAAGCACATGAGCAAGGGACCTATGAACAAACAAGAAGTTTTGGAAACCCTGCGGGATGCAGGAGTGAACCCGACCAGTCAACGGGTGGAGATCGGGTACATCCTGTTTGCCGAGCATGCCCACCTCTCTGCCGAAGAAATTATGCAGCGTGTGAACGCGGATTATGCCGTCGTATCCAAAGCCACGGTCTACAATACCCTGGGCCTGTTTGCGCAACACGGGTTGGTTCGGGAGGTCATTGTGGAGCCCGGAAAGGTCTTCTACGACTCCAATGTTGCACCGCACCACCATTTTTATTACGTCGACACTGGCGATCTGATGGATATCCCTGCCCAGCACCTTCGGCTGGCGCAGCAACCTCAGCTGCCGGAGGACACAGAGCTGGAAGAAGTCGACATCGTATTGCGCGTACGCAAGCGCAAACCGATGTCAGAAGGCTCGCGTCTGCGGCAATAAGGCCATTGCTTTCTTCCGCGGTTTAGATCATGCGGTAGCCAGGAAAGATCCCTGAGCTCGGTTCAGGGATCTAGTCTCGCCATCTGATAGACCTCATCCTTGATGGCCAAGCGCTTTTTCTTCAGCTCTTCCAAAGAGGTGCTCCCTGAGGCAGCGTCACTCCGTTCGATGTGCTCGATCTCCAGAGTGACTGATCTAAACTCGTTCAGCAACTTCTCGAAGTGTGGAGATTCTTCCCTGAGCGCTTGCATTTTCTCGGTCAATTCTGGAAATTCCGACAATAGATCCTGGTGTTCTGCTTCCATAATCGCTCCTGTACCTATCGGCTTCAATCAGTATATCTGAACGCTGGGCCTGGATGAAGGCCGGAAACCATATTCAGAGCAAAGAGACGGCAGCAGTCTATCGCTGGTCTGTGCTTGGCGCCCCGAGGGCGGGACGCCAAAATAGAGAAAACTCCGTTCACCCTTCTATCTGACCGGAAACAGACATGGTTTTTCCATTGATGGTCAGGATCTGTAATTGGTACGGCCCGGCACTGGTGCCAAGGAAGCCGGAGGAATCACTGACCGGCAGATGCACGGTAGCAGCAGCTCCAAGCCCTGCTTTCAGGCCCAATATTGGGTCAGGACGGATCTGCTGATAGGCGTAGTCATTGTCGATTTCCTTAGCAGCCAGGTGTGATAGCTGTTTACCATCCCATATCTCTACAACTTTTCCGGCATAATTTAACAAACGGGCCGAGATGATATGAGCCGGGACCGAAGCCGTACCCGCGTTCACATACATATGAACCGTAACACTCCCATCGGGCGCAATCTGCAGGTTCCGCATTTGCACGTGATGTACCTTGACCCCCGTGGGGTCGCCGTGAAAGGGGGTGATGACAGAGCCACGATAGTAGGAATAGGTCGCCACGATAAAGATGACGGCAATCCAGAACAGCGTCAGGGCCAGTTTTTTGAAGGCAAGATCCGATAAGGGTAAAGGCTCACTTCCGCCCAACCAGCGAAACCATCCCTTGGTTGCGAGCGCGGGTTTGGTTTTCAATAGCCAATTGTCGATGGAATACGCCCCACCACCGACCAGAAAAAGAGCAATACCCATACCGAAGTTGGACGCCGCCATTGTCCATTCATCGATACAGGTAGCCCCCTGCCAGCCAAAAAGCAGCATCAGAGTGAACGACAAACCAAGCGTCAGAAGCGCAGCGAGACGAGTGAGAAAGCCAGAGATCAACATCAGCCCGGAAACTAATTCCACGGCGCTGAAGATAATGACTCCGGCATACAGTAAAACAAAATGGTGCAGAAGAAAGGAAATGAGATGGCTAGTGCCAAGGATCGCACCCGGCATGGCGGTTTGGAATTTGTATGCCATCCAATGACCAGCCGGATTAATTTTTTGTGGACCATAGATGAAGCGGCGAGAACCACCACCCCAATATATCCACCCTTGAACAAACCGCACTGCCAGCATCCCAATGGCCATTATCCGCCACAAGTGCTTGCTCTCAGTGACTTGCTGACTACTGCTTTGCATTGTAGTTGCCATATATACCTCGAAGTAGAGATCAATCTCGTGTTAGCTAAACTGCGGATTCACATCCTTCACCGGTACCGCATTTACCCAGTCCCAGGAGTTTCCTAGATACATGGTACCGCCAACAATCGTGGGGTTCACGATACCAAAGCGTCCCCCTACGTGATAACTATGGATGAGATGACCGTTATCAGGATTCACCGCGTAGATATCCGGCCCAGTGGAGATATACAGCGTTCCCTGATAGTAGGTAGGCGCTCCCCGACCGGCACCCGCTGGACCAGGATTCGGTACTTTCCATGTCCATTTTACCTGACCGGTGTGCAGATCAATTGCGGCATAATCAGACGTTACGGGACTACCGACGTATACCATATTATCGTGGATCATCGGCACACCACCTTTGAATGCGGGAATTTTTGGACCGCGGCCCAGATTATCGGTCCACAAAACCTGTCCAGTCTTGCCATTAAAGGCCCGCACAATGGTTTCCATGGTTGGTTTTCCGTCGACGACTTTTGCGTTTGCGACAGTATCCATTACCACAATGCCATCTGCGGCTGCGGGAGAGACATCCCCCATTCCAGTATTCACCGCCCCCGGGATTTCTCCTTTCCAGATTACTTTACCAGAATGGATATCCAGACTATACAGACCGGGAATCACAGACATTGAGACATATACTCGTCCATCCATGACTACTGGACTGGACATATTGGCAATGCCACCGACATGGGTTTTCCAATCCTCCTTACCATTCGCAGAAGATATCCTGTAGATATTCCCGTCGCCGGTACTGATGAAGAGGGAGTGGTCTGCGTATGCAGGCGTTGGCATTGCATCTCCGGCAGTCTTGAAGCTCCATTCCAGCTTTCCCGTCTTCCGATTTAGACAGAACACACCGTTGTAACTGATATCCTTTCCGCGACCGGCCTTTTCTGGATTCCTCTTGTACTCCATGACGTTTGCGAAATTGAAAGAAACGCTGCCAGCGGATAGGAAAACACGATTTCCAACCACTAGAGGATTCCCCATGAGAGTGTTGGCAACCGGGCTAGTCCGCCAAATCAATTTTCCCGTTTTTGCATTGATGGCATAGGCGAACATATCATCGCTTTCAGCGTAGACAACACCGCGTACTACTGATACGCCCAGAGCATTACCATAAAACTGGGTCTGAACGGGCAACGCCTCTTTCAACCCATCCACTTTCTCACCATAGGGATGGTCGTCATTAAGGGGCCAGGCACGGGCTTCCGGAAAATTCCAGCGAACTCCTTGACGGATCCACTCTGGTGCATTCTTCGCTATCGGAAAGGCCGCATTGTGGTCCGGATTACCGTAGGCATGGGTCCAAGAATCTGGTCCCACTTGATCCACCTGAATCGGAGCATTCTGCGGCAGATATAGCGTCGCAAACGGGCTCTGCGGATCCATTGCATTGTGTGTCGGATCGAGGGGAATCGTGCCAGCAAACGCACCGGCGGGCGTCCAGGCTGCTATTGCTACGGCTACATAGATTTGTTTTGCATTCATAGTCAACTCCTATCTGAAGTAATTTAAAACGTGCTTTTACCTGTATAATTAGACTATGATAATATTATGTTATATCATAGATAAATGTAAAAGCTGATGTAATAGTAGACACCAAACCCATATCTATCAACCTATTATTTGTAATAATATGCAACAAAGTTACAGTATGTTACAAAATACTACAGACCCACCATAACGGATAGAGATTTCTTGTGCACAAGACCTGGTAGCAACAATTTTTGAGAATTACTTGGTGTTGAGATAAAAACACGGAAAAGCCATCATCGTCGACAACCCTGTCGGCGTTTTGCGGAAACGCATGTATCGATTCGAACGGCGCAAGGGACATCTGGAACCCCATCAAATTGCAGCATGGTGGAGCGCCACCGGTGAACTGCAAGACCACGCGAGGGACTATCTGCGCTGCCTGTTGCTGACCGGCCTTCGCGCTAACGAAGCATTACGCCTGCGCTGGTGCGACGTAGACCTTGAGGGCCGAATCCTGGCAGTGCGAGCGACCAAAAACGGATCAGATCACACGTTGCCGGTGGGCGAATGGTTGACCACCATGATAGCTTATCGACCGCGCCATGATGCTTTTGTGTTCTCGGGTCCGCGTGGGCGACCGACCAACATGCGGTATGCAACGCAAATGGTATGCGCTGCGACCGGCCTGGACATTGGCCGCCATGATCTGCGGAGAACTTTTCTCACTGTGGCCGATGCAGTGGACGTGCCCTATTACGCGCTAAAAGCGCTGGCTAACCACCGGACGGGCGACATTACCGCCGTGTACATTCAGTACGGCGTCGAGCGGCTACGGCGACCCATGCAGGCCATCGAGAACTTCATCTTGCGTGCCGCCGGTGCCCGTGCTGGTGCAGAAATTGTCGAGTTCGACGGAGTTCGAAAGTCCTCACCCCGGAGCATGGCTCGCGTCCTTGGCATCTCTCTGTCGGTGTTCTACGCAGCCATCCGCGAAGAACGTGACGCGGCACGCTGCGAGGGCCTGCCGATTGGGGATCAGAACGACTATCGGCCATTCATCGATGAGAATGAAAAAGCTCGCTGCGGTGCAAGGACAAGAACTGGAGCGCCATGCAAAGCCCAGGGCATCGGGAAAGGCCATCGGTGCAAGAATCATGGCGGCATGATTACAGGACCACGGATCGAGGCAGGAAAGGCGCGGATCGCAGAAGCCGCGCGGCGGCGTGCTAAAAAACCTGACTTTTGCTTCATGCATCATGGAGTCTCACATCCACCGGAGGGACTTTTGGCAGTTGTACATGCGCGTGCATCATGGGCTTTCTGTTCCTCGTGCGCGTAAAGCGACTGCCTATACAACAACCCCGCCTGCGCCGCGAAAATCGCTCAGAGGGCAAATCTGGGGCAGGAAACGGCATCCACACACAGCAACCGCTGTCCCCATCCCCAGGCCATTCGTCTGGGGCTTTTTTGTCCCTGCCATCGTGGTGGCTGAGTCGCTTATGAATAAAATTCACGTGGCACGATCTATGCGCTTATAGTGCAAGGTCTGTACCACGTGAAATCATTCACACGCTATGACCGAGCGGAAATAGCAACCGCGCACGTGTGCAGCTGGTATCAGTCTTTCAGGCGGGAAGACTGATCTGCCGCATTCCCTCACGTGCGCGCCCGGCTGGGCAAAAAGCTCTTTGAGACTCCAAGGGCTTTTTTCGAGCTGGTGCCATTGAACCCAGACTATCCCACGTTGCGATCCGACGTGGAGCGCCTATATATCTCCGGCGTCATGACTGAGCATCATTGAGCATCGACGTTATCGGGGGAAATAGCAAAGAAATGGACGAAGCTGGCAGTTTTGGGCCTGATGCTCATGTCTCCTGCGGCTTGGGCTTCTCAATGGTGGATCTTGGACTTCGGCACGCAGAGATGCGAGAGCGCCACCAACGTAGCCGCCCGGAGGCAAGCTCCAGAATTTCGAAGCCCTTTGGCGTTGCGCGACTTCATGCGATCGACGCCGGAAGCGCAAATCCTTCTCGGGTATAAGGGGGTGCGAGTCACCCATTTAGGTGACGGGCGTCTCTTGGTAGTCCTGCGGATGAGTCATGGGAACATGAATTACTTTAATTCCCTGACTGCGTGCGAGGCTGTGAAGAAAGCAGCGATTGAGGACGGCAATATGCCCAACCTCAACGAGCTGCGATGACCTAGCTTGCACCCCTCATGATTTCGCCTAAAAACACCTTGCCACCCTCAAGGAGCAGTCTCGTATGAAGAAAATCGTTTTAACCGTCGCAGCCTTGGCCGCGATCCCTTCAATCTCCATGGCAGATGACATGGTTGGCTCTTTTGGGCAGACCGAGAACCTGCTGGGTCTGTACGGTCAGTTTGTCAGCACGCCATCATCCGTGTCCGCATCTATTCCAGGCGCGTCCGCTTCTGCTTCTGGCAGCCAGACGGTGGGAGGCATGGGCGTTTTCGCCAACGGCATCAATGGACAGCTCTGGTTCGTGCATCTAGGCTTTAATTACGGCTTCGGTGCGCCTCTGTCCGGCGGCAGCGGCTCCGTGGTATCCGTTTTGGGGAACGCCTCGGCCAGCTACCACGCCAAAACCTACGGGCACTCGCTCCAGTTTAACGCCCGCGCAGGCAAGCTCTTCCAAGTCTCGCCCACGATTGCGGTTGGTCCCTACATCGCCTACCAGTACGCGGATTTCTACATTGGCTACGATGGACTCGGAACCGTCAAGTATGGCAATAACGGGTTGGGCGGAGGCGTTGAAGTGGCAACCAATACCGGAGGCCCATTCGACGTTTCAGCACATGCTGGATATTTGGCAGGCCTCAGCTCGACAGCAACCGCAACCTACCAAGGCAACTCCTATGGCGCTGAAAACCCTCCTGCATCCGGCATCTTCCAGTTGGGCGCAAAGGGCGTCTATGCGTTCTCGGATGATTTCAGCGCCTTCGCGGGCGTGAACTATGACCGCTACCACGCCACCTACAGCTATGCGCCCTATCAGCTCGCCGCCGCTGCTACGATCAACGAGGTGCGCGGCATGGTCGGCCTGGCGTACCACTACTGATGACCGACGACTGCCTGCACGAGGTAGTCGCTACCCCATTCCTGGCCGTTGGGCATCTGGTGATCATAACAGGGAATGCCGAGGTCTTCGGAGGTCGGTAAATCAGTGTTTGAGTCTCCAGCACTGATATTTTTTCCTGTTCCATCCGTTCCACGCCACCTCCCCCGCTACTGCGCCAGATCGCATTCCTTGGCCAGCCTGATCTGGGCGCAGGAGGTAATCGCCAGCGCCTTCCGATCTGATGCCGGCTTTCTCGCTGGTACTTACATAGTGCTTACACGAAAAAAATATGGCACTTAGGAGACTGACCTAAGTGCCTGTTTTATTTGGCGCGCTCGGAGAGATTCGAACTCCCGACCTACTGATTCGTAGTCAGTTGCTCTATCCGGCTGAGCTACGAGCGCTGCGAGGGACGAAGAATACCGATCATGCGGCGGCGAGTCAATCCACCCTGGCGGACGCTTTTTCCATCAGACCACGGATCTCTTGCGCAGAAAGCTCTCGCCACTCACCCGGGCGCAGGGTGCCGAGCTCCAGTGTGCCGATGGCAATTCGAATCAATCGCAGCACTATGCGGCCCTGGTTGTCTAGCAGGCGGCGAATCTGCCGGTTACGACCTTCGATCAGCATGAATTCGAGCCACTGAGTCTTTCCCCCACAGCGGATTTCGCGGATGTCCATGGGACGGTATTGCACACCTTCGATCTGCGGACCCGCTGCGAGGGTCGCGATCTGCTCTGCGGCAAGAGGAGGACGGATCTGCACATGATAGCGCTTGGGAAGATGGCTTTCCGGATCGAGCAGGGTCTGTGCCCAGGCGGGGTCATTGGTAAGCAGTAGCACGCCGCTACTCGCCTGATCCAGACGCCCTACAGGAGCTAACCAGCCGTCTCCGGGGATAAGTTCGTAGATCGTCCGGCGTCCCTGCGTGTCGCTTCGGGTTACGAGATAGCCGTGGGGTTTATGCAGGAGGAGGACGCGGCGCTCTGGCGCCGCTACCAAGGCTCCGTCGACTGTGATCGCAGCTTGATGCAAAAGAAAACCCTGCTCAGGATCGGTAATGATTTCTCCAGCCACGCTCACCCGTCCCGCGCGCACCCATTCTGCCGCCGTGGTACGGGAACAGAGCCCACGCTTGGACAGAATCCGCGCCAAGCCAAAGCGCCGCCCTGGTCTTGGGCGTTGCCCGCGGCTATGCTTAGGAGGCATTCACAGACACCGAACGGAGACAAGCCATGGCCCACGAAAGCCTGCATGAACCCCTGGAAAAATTGAGCCCGGATACCCTGGATATCCACCGCGCCATCAGCTCCCTGATGGAAGAGTTCGAGGCCGTCGACTGGTACCAACAGCGCGCCGATGCCTGCCAAGACCCCGCACTCAAAGCCGTATTAGCCCATAACCGCGACGAGGAAATCGAGCATGCGGCCATGGTGCTGGAATGGCTGCGGCGTAAGCTGCCGCGCCTCGACAAGGAGCTGCGCGAGTACCTCTTTACCGAAGGCTCCATTACGGGTCATGAAGCCGAGACAATGGGGCGCGACTGAATTGTGCGCGCCTTGGGCAGAAACTGGCGACAGAGTTGATTGAGCCAGTTCAATCCCAGAGGCGTGGGGCGCCAGTGGCGCCCTTCCCGCCGCATCAATCCATCCCGCTGAGCTTGGCGCAGACGTGCCTCTACCAACAGGAAGCTGATTCCCGTTCGCTCCTCGAACAACTCTTCGTCAAATCCCTCCAATAAACGCAAGGCGTTGAGAAAAAATTCGAAGGGTCTCTCCTCCGTTGGCACCCAATGTTCCTCGGCCAATTGCCCTTCCCCTCGCAGCGCTGCGGCCATATAACTCTCTGGACGTGGCGCCTTGCGGCTACGCCAGATGCCCTGCCCCGGCAAGGTGATCTTTTCGTGTGCGCCCGCGCCAATGCCCAGATAATCACCATACAACCAGTAATTTCGATTGTGCCGGCACTGTCGGCCAGAGCGTGCGTGCGCCGATACCTCGTAGCGCTGCAATCCGGCGGCGGCCAGTTCGCTGCGTAGCACTTCCTCCATTTCGGCAGCCGAGTCCGGGTCGGGCAACTGCGCGGGAATTTGCGTGGCGAATGGGGTACCTGGCTCCAGGGTCAGTTGGTAGAGGGACAGATGGGGAGGCTGATGGGCCAGCGCAGCGCGCAGGTCTCGCTGCGCGGCGACAAGATCCTGAGCCGGCAAGGCAAAAATCAGATCCAGATTCCAATTGTCGAAGCCGGCGTTTTGTAGCGCCTCGATGGCTAGATGCGCGGCACGGGCGTCGTGTATCCGGCCCAAGGCTTGCAAAAAACGATCATCAAAGGATTGCACGCCAAGCGACAAGCGATTGATTCCCGCATCGCGAAATCCCTGAAATGCGGCTGCATCCACGGCGCCGGGGTTGGCTTCCAGACTGATTTCCACCTGCGGCGCCAAACGCAGGCGAGCGCGAATGGCGCAGAGCAGACGATCCAGAGATACGGCGGGAAAGAGGCTTGGCGTGCCGCCGCCAAAAAAGATAGTGTGCACTTGGCGTCCCCAAACGCGCGGGAGTTCGCGCTCCAGATCGACGATCAGGGCATCGACATACCGCTCCGCGGGAAACTCTGCCGCAGCGTAGGAGTTGAAATCACAGTATGGGCATTTGGCTTTGCACCAGGGAAGATGCACATACAAGGAAAGGGGAGCTACACTAAGTTCAGGCATGATGGCTTCACAGGGGCAGACGATGACGGCGCAGCAAGATGCGCAGGAATGGATTGACCTATTTTTACTCAGTTCGGTGCTTTTTCCCAATGCCCGAATGGGTCTGCGGATCTTCGAGCCGCGCTACCTGGACATGGTGAGTCGCGCCATGCGCAGCGGCAAACCTTTTGGCATCTGCCTGGCCGAGGCAGAGTCGGCGCCGGTGCCGGTAGGTACCCTGGCGAAGATCATCGACTGGAACAGTGAAAATGGCCTTTTGCTTCTGGAAATCGAGGGCATGCAGCGCTTCACCGTGCAGGAGTGGGAGCAGGCCAATGATATCACGATTGGACGCGTCCACCTGTGGCCGGAGGAGCCCACGCTTCCCCTCGCCTTCGAGCATGACTGGCTGAGACCCATCCTGCAGCAGATCACCGAAGACCCAGCGGCGCAGAATCTGGATGCCAGTCGTGCAGGCATGATTCTCGCTCAGGCGCTTCCAGTCCGGGCAGCGGAAAAACAACAACTGCTGCTGCTGCAGGATCCTCTGGAGCGCCTGCGGCGAATTGCCAGCATCTTGCACAAGCAAGCCACTAGCTGATGCGGTTGCTTTTCCCCAGCCACGGCTTACAATTTGGCCCTTTTCTACGCTTCCCTTGAGGACTGTGCAGTGGATATTCGCCTTTCCAGCCGCGTTTCGACGGTTCGCCCCTCCCCTACCCTGGCGGTTACCGCCCGCGCCGCAGAACTGAAGCGGCAGGGAAAAGACATTGTCAGTCTGGGCGCTGGTGAGCCGGACTTTGATACGCCAGGACCCATCAAAGACGCCGCGAAGGCGGCACTGGATCGTGGCTTCACCAAGTATACGGCGGTCGGTGGCACCCCCGAGCTGAAGGCAGTAGTTGCGGCCAAATTCGCTCGGGATAATGGGCTGGAATTTCGTGCCAGCCAGATCCTGGTTTCCGTCGGCGGCAAGCAAAGTTTTTTCAATCTCTGTCAGGCCCTGCTCAACCCCGGAGATGAGGTGATCATCCCGGCACCCTATTGGGTATCGTATCCCGATATGGTCCTGCTGGCCGAAGCGCGTCCGGTGATACTGGATACGGATATCGACGTGCAGTTCAAGATTTCTGCGGAGCAACTGGCTGCAGCAATCACCCCGCGCACACGTCTGTTGGTGCTCAACAGTCCGTCCAATCCCTCGGGGATGGCGTACAGCAGAGCGGAATTGGCCGCCCTTGGAGAGGTTCTGCGGGCCCATCCAGAGGTTCTCATCGCCAGCGACGACATGTACGAAAAGATCCTCTTCGGTGATGCGCCATTCGTGAACATCGCGAATGCCTGCCCCGACCTGCTTCCGCGTTGTATCATCATGAATGGCGTTTCCAAGGCCTACGCCATGACCGGCTGGCGCATTGGCTATTGTGCTGGACCCTCGGCGCTGATCGCTGCCATGGAAACCGTGCAGTCGCAGAGCACCTCCAATCCGTGTTCCATTGCCCAGGCAGCGGCCCAGTCGGCCCTGGAGAGTGGCGATACCCTTCTTACCCCCATGCTACAGGCCTTCGCGCGACGCCATCAGTATGTGTATGACCGGTTGCGTACCCTCCCCGGCGTTGCTGTTTTGCCATCCTCTGGTACGTTTTATAGCTTTCCCAACGTGCAGGGAGTGATGCAGAGCCGGGGCATCGATTCCGATCTGCAGTTAGCCGAGCAGCTTTTGGAGGCTGGAGTTGCCGTGGTTCCCGGCAGCGCCTTTGGTAGCCCCGGCCATCTGCGGCTCTCCTTTGCCACCAGTGACGAAAATCTGCGCCTGGCTCTGGACCGCATCGGCGGGTATATTACCGCGCCTGCATAGACGCCTCCGATCCTAAGTGCTACCTTGGCGCAACTCATCGCGCAAGGTATCCGGTCGGTGAAAAACAACCCCCGCAAGGCATTATCGCTGCGCTTTTGCGCCCTGCAGATCGTCTGTTCGATCGTGGCCGTCGGTGGTCCTGCGACTGCCCTCTCCGCCCCGCTTGATCTGCTCTGGCAGGACCCTTTCGATACGCAGGGGTACAGCGTGCCCCTGGGCAAGACATGGACAGGCGCACCGAGCAGTCTGCCGCAAGCAAGGCTGCCAGCTGCAAAACCCATCAGGAAACCGCAAAGCCTGGCAGCCCTCACCGCTTACGCTTTGGCACACAATCCACAGACGCGGGTCGCCTGGGAAAATCTACGGGCTTCGGCTGCAGGAGTAGGTGCAGCAGACGCCGCCTTCCTGCCCAGCTTATCGCTATCTGCCAATGGCATACGTTCACAAAGCAATACCACGGCCGGTTTTGCTATTCCAGTTCTGAACAGTAGTTCGGAGAGTCTCAGCCTGACCTGGGTATTGTATGAATTTGGGCTGCGCGCGGCGCAACGCGACAATGCTCTGGCGCAGCTCTACCTCAACGGCTTTGAAAACAATCAGGCATTGAGTCAGGTTGCATTGACGGTAACGCAGGACTATTACCAGTTCATCGGCCAAAAGGCGCTGGTGCAATCCTATACACAGACCGTTCGGGAAGATCGCGCCAATCTCGATGCCGCTCAACTCAAACAGAAGTCGGGTATGGCGACCATTGCGGACGTGCTGCAAGCGAAATCAGCGCTGGCTCAAGCGGTTGCGCAACTGCTTTCGGCGCGGGCGACGCTGCGCTCCGATCAATCGGCTTTGGCGGCGAGTTGCGGGTTACCGCCCAATAATTCCATCCCGGTGGCTCCGCTCGATGTCGATCAATTACCTCCGAGCATCACCCCCAGCATGGCGCAGCTTGTGCATCGCGCGGTGCACAATAATCCACTGGTACAAGAGGCTGCAGCCCGAATTCTGGCAGCCCGTGCCACGGTGCGGGAGGATGCGGCGCAAGGTCTGCCGAGTCTGGCATTTTCGATGAGCGCCGGTAAGCGCTTCCAAAACAATTTGCAGCCCTCGGAAAACTGGGCGCTCGGCTTTACCCTCAAGGTACCACTCTTTACCGGCTTTCAGCAGAGTTACGCGATTCAGGAGGCGCAACGACAGGAGCGGAGCGCGCAGGCAAGCCTGAGTCAGGAGGCGCAAAGCATCGCCTTGACCGTGGGGCAGGATTATCAGACCGTCTTGGGTGCTCGCGAAGCTGCGCGTGCCTCACAGATCGCCGTGGAAAGTGCCAAGGCATCCCTTGCGGCCATTCGCGCGCAGTACAGGGTTGGGTTGGCTACCATGCTCAATCTGCTTTCTGCGCAGGCGACTCTGACCACTGCCGAGCAGACTCGCGTGCAGGATATCACCACCGCCTATACGCAGCTGGCCAATCTGGCCAACGCCCTGGGGTTGATCGGCCTCCCGCGAAACGTGACGAAACTTCCAACCCTGGCCGCAGGCTCCAAGGAATGACCATGGATATAAGGATCAGATTTCTGCTTCTGGTGATTGTCGGCCTGGCCTTGGCTGGCTGCGGCCACCAGGCGAAACGCCAACCGCCACCAGTAGTCGTAAGCAGCACGGTGGTGCAGCGCGGTGACTTGCCGCTGAAGGTGCAAACCCTGGGGCAAGCACAGGCCTCCCACTCGGTCACCATTGTGCCGCAAGTGAGCGGAATCCTGCAGAAAGTTGCCATCCACTCGGGCGAACAGGTGCAGAAAGGGCAACTGCTCTTTGTCATCGATCCCTCGACGGCCGCAGCGCAGGTAGCGCAGGACGAGGCCAATCTGCAAGGCGAGAAGGCGCAGGAACGTTACGATCGTCAGCAGGTAGAGGCGTATCAGCCCCTATTGGAAAAAGAGTACGTGACCCGTCAGACTTTTGAGCAGGCCCAGTCGCAGGCGCAAAGTGCAGCCGCCAGCATTGCGGCCGATCGCGCGGCGTTGCAAGCCGCACAAATCAACCTGCGCCACACGCAGATCTATGCTCCCATCAGCGGCGTGGTCGGCCTGGTGCAGACCCGCGCGGGCAACCTGGTGACTGCCAACAACACCCAGCTCCTCACCATCCAGCAAACCCACCCCATGCTTGTCCAATTCAGTTTGCCGGAGAAATATCTCGGCGATTTGCGCCAGGCACTGGCGGGGAAGACTGGAACCGTGCAGATCTGGGATGAAAACCACCACAAAATTCTTGCGACTGGCAGACTGACGGCCATCGACAACACCGTCAACGCCGCCTCGGCAACGGTTACCGCGCGGGCTACGGTGCCCAACCAAAACCAGCTCTTGTGGCCGGGGGAGTATGTGCAGGTCGAATATATCGCCAAGACCCTGCAGGACGTCGCGGTCCTTCCGGCGACTGCCCTGCAGCAGGGCGTTTCCGGGCCCTACGTTTACCATATCGTAAAGGGTAAGGCGCAGATGCAGGCGGTGGATTTTCTCGGTCAGGATGGCAATCGAGTAGCGGTCAAAGCCAAGAACCTGGTTGGTGAGCAGGTGGTGATTGGCGCGCCTGCGCGTCTCCACCCCGGTATGGCAGTCCAGACGCAAAACGCACAATGAATCTCTCTGCCCCCTTCATTCGCCGTCCCGTCGCCACCACTGTTCTGGCCCTGGCATTTGCCCTTCTTGGCCTGGTAGCCTACCTGCAATTGCCGACGGCGCTGCTGCCGAATGTCAGCTTCCCAATGGTGATGGTGACGGCGCAGCTACCAGGCGCCAGCCCCAAAACCATGGCCAGCGCTGTGGCAACGCCACTGGAGCGCCAATTTGCCAGTATTCCTGGCATCAATTCGATGAGCGCGGTAAGCGAAAATGGGGTGGTCCAGATCACCCTGCAATTCAATCTGAGCACATCGGTGTTGGGCGCAACGCAGGAGGTATCCAATGCCGTCGCGCAGGCACAGCATCTTCTCCCGCCGGGAATGCCGCAGCCGCCGACGGTCCGGCAAATGAACCCTTCGGCACAGCCGATTTTTTACATGGGGATGTCGGCGCGCAACATGCCCTTATATACCCTTGATAAATATGCGCAGACCAAGGTAGCGACAGCACTTTCGGGGATCGCAGGGGTCTCCAATGTGCAGATCTACGGTGCTCAAACCTATGCCGTGCGCATCTATCTCAACCCTTACGCCCTCTCCGCCCGCGGTCTGAGCCTGCAGGCAGTACAGACGGCCATCGGCAACGCCAATGTCAACCTGCCCGGCGGTACGCTGGATACGGGTCCGCAGGCCTTCGCCACCCGCGTACATGGCCAGCTGCACGATGCCGCCGCCTTCAACCACCTCGTCCTTGCCTATGCCGGCGGTCAGGCGGTTCCACTGGATGCCGTGGGCAAGGCACGCAACAGTACCGAGGACAACCAGCAGGAGACCTGGATCAACAAAACGCCTGGTATCGTCCTCGCCGTGGTACGGCAACCGGGCAGCAATACCGTGGCGATCTCGGACCAGATCCGTACGCTACTGCCCAAACTGCAGGCAGAAATGCCGGGAGGGATACAAGTAAAGCCAGTGTTTGATCTGGCCGACTACGTGCGCGCCGCCATTCAGGAGGTCTTGCTGACCCTGCTGATCGCCTCGTTTCTGGTTGCCGGAGTCATGTGGCTTTTTCTGCGTCGTCCCTCGGCGACCCTGATCGGCGCAGTGGCCATCCCCCTCTCGCTGCTGGGTAGTTTTTTAGGGATGCGGCTACTGGGCTTCAGCCTGAATACCCTGACCCTGCTGGCCCTTACCCTCGCGGTAGGCTTTGTAGTGGATGATGCCGTAGTGATGTTGGAAAATATCAATCGTCATATCGATCGCGGTGAGACGGGAAGCACCGCGGCCTTGCACGGTAGCCAGGAAATCAGCTTTACCGTGCTCTCCATGACGATCTCTCTGGCCATCATTTTTCTGCCGCTGATCTTTCTGGGCGGCTTTGTCGGACATCTGTTTGCCGATTTCGGCATCAGCATTGCCATGGTGATCCTCATTTCCGGGGCCGTGGCGTTGACCGTCACTCCCATGCTCTGCAGTCGGTATCTCAAGCCCAACCATGCGCATGCGCTGGCGGGGGTACACGACCCCGATCTCCTGCCCGAGGATGGCTGGTTTCAACGCCTCTTCAAGCGTAGTCGCGACGGCTATGTCGCCAGTCTGGAGACTGCGTTGCGGCACCGCAACTGGATGCTCTTCCTGGCGTTTCTTTTTCTGCTCGGGAGTCTCGGCATGGCCGCGTTGGTGCACAAGGCCTTTCTGCCGTCCCAGAATGCCGGCTTCATCAATGCCAACATTGAGTATCCCTCCAACATGACCTTCGCCGAGATCGTGCAGGAGCAGGGACAAATCGCGCGAGTCGTGAAGGCAAACGACAAGATCCAGTCGGTGGTCTCCTCGGCGGGCCAGGGTCCGGGGGGCTTTGGCAACCGTAGTACAGGCCATATGTTCATCCATATCAAGAATGGCTATGCCCCCCAAACGCCCGAGATCATCAGCGCGCTCAACCGAGCGAGTAAACCGTTTCACAACGTCCAGATCGTCTATCAAGGCCCGCAGAGTGGCAGTTCGGGAACGGCGAGTGGTAACGGGAGTGTGGTCTATGAGCTGGTGGGCGGCAGCTGGGCGGAGCTGCATACCGCCACCCGCAAGATGACGGCAGCCCTGCGCCAACTTCCCGAGCTTCGCAACGTCAACAGCAGCCTGCAAAATGACAGTCCTCAGATCAGCATACAAATTCATCGCGCCCGGGCCACAGCACTGGGAGTCACCCCGGAAGCTATCGAGAAGACCTTAGGGCTGGCCTTCGGTGGGCAGGAAGTGGGGACCATCTACGGTGCCAGCGATCAATATGAAGTGATCCTGGAGTTGCAGCCGCAATACCAGCAAGACATCAATGCCTTGTCTACTTTGAGCGTACCGGGAGCTGGGGGTAGCCTGGTACCATTGTCGGCCGTGGCTGGATTTCGCTACAGTGCAGCACCAGAAAATCTCATGCAGCACGATGGGCAACCTTCGACCACGATCTCGTTCAACCTGGCGCCTGGCGCCTCCCTGGGGAGTGTGGTGCCGACCATTGAAAAAACCGCAAAGGCGGTGCTGCCAGCAGGAATTGTCGGCGAATTTGGTGGCAATGCCCGGCAGTTTCAGTCCGCATTCCAAAGCCTGCCCTTCCTGCTCCTGGCCACGATTTTGCTGATTTATGTGGTGCTGGCGATTCTCTATGAACATTTTCTGCATCCGCTGACCATTCTCACCGCCCTCCCTCTCGCTGCCTTCGGAGCACTATTTTCACTGTGGATTTTTGGGCTGCCGTTAGATCTGTATAGCTTTATCGGTATCATCATGTTACTGGGCCTGGTGAAGAAAAATGGTATCATTCTCGTGGATTTTGCCGTCAGCCGACGGCGCGACGGGGCATCCGCACAGGAAGCCATCATCGATGCCTGCCGCATTCGCTATCGTCCCATCATGATGACTACCTTCGCCGCCATCCTCGGGGTCTTGCCCATCGCCATTGGATTTGGCGCCGGCGCAGATAGCCGCGTGCCACTGGGCGTAGCCGTGGTCGGCGGCCTGATCTTTTCCCAGTTTCTGACTCTGTACATTACCCCGGCGTTTTATTTATGGTTTGATCGCTGGGGGACAAGCAGAACCAGGCGGATACTTGCAGAGTGAGCAGATGCTTAGTTATTTCACGAGCTCAGAAGGTCAGCGGGGACTTCCCAATTTTCGAACTCTTGGGCAGGCATGGGTCGGGAAAATAAATACCCCTGATAGGCAGAGCAGTTAAGTTGCTGTAGTGCCTTGAGTTGCTCTTTCGTTTCCACTCCCTCGGCAACCACGGACAAATTGAGCATTTCTCCGACATAGATGATTCCTGAAACAATCGCGTAATCTTTTGGGTCGCGCAAGATGTCACGAATAAAACTTTGGTCAATCTTCAAGGAACTGACGGGAAGCTGCTGAAGGTAGCTCAACGAAGCATTTCCCGTCCCAAAATCATCCAGGGCCAGGGAGCAACCCAAGGCCTGACATTCGGTCAGTACTTGGCGCGCACGTTCGAAATGCAGCATGGGCGCAGTTTCCGTAATTTCCAGCACAAGATTATTGCGTAACTCAACACTGTACTCGCCCAAAGCCACTTCCAGATCCTCCAAAAATTTGGGATCGAGCAGATATTGTGCGCTGATGTTGATAGAAATCTTTGGCCGGAAACCGCTATCCAACCAACGTTGCAGTTGGTCCAATGTCCGATGAAGAACAAAACGTCCGACTCGCGCAGCTAGCTGCGGGTGGTCAAGAGCCTCGCTGAAATCGCGTGGTCCGAGCAAACCGCGCAGAGGATGCTGTAAGCGCAGCAATACTTCTGCGCCCAAAAATCCATCAAACTGATGCACGATAGGCTGGAAGTACAGTTGCAAATGCCCTTCAACGAGGGCAGATTCCATGATCCGCAAGCTTTCGATCTGCCGCCCCTGCTGGTCTTCCATTTCCTTGGTAAAAATCGATAGGGCATTGCCACCTCGGTCCTTACTGGCATAGAGGGCGAGGTCTGCGTGGCGCATCAATTCCGCACTACTCTCGGCATCATCCAACGGATACACCGTCAATCCTAGGCTGGCATGCACGGTGCGTTGCTCACCCCCCAGCTCCACGGGAAGAGTTATCATCTTCAATATTCGGCGAGCAATTTGTTCGGCCTGGCCGATACTTCTCACGTCACTAATAAAAAATGAGAACTCGTCCCCCCCGAAGCGACAGAGCATATCGCCATCACGGAGTTCTGCACGCAGGCGTTCGGCAACATGCCTCAATAGATCATCACCGGCAGCGTGACCTAAGCGATCGTTTATCAGCTTGAAGTCATCCAGATCGAGAAAAGCGATGATCAGCAATAATTCACTGCGTTTAGCTTTGCGCATCGCTTGCTCCAGGTGCTCCTGAAACAGCACACGATTGGGAAGTCCGGTGAGCAGATCATGCGTAGCCTGATAGGATAACCGGGTTAGGAGTTCATGTTTCTCGCTGACGTCATGGAATACGAGAACCGTACCCAAAACTTTGCCAGAACGATCCCGAATAGGCGCTGCCGAGTCTTCGATACTTCGGCGCTGGCCCTGCCGGTCGATCAAAATCGTATGGTTGGCCAACCCCACGATTCTCCCCTCGGTTAAGGCTCTCTCAGCAGGGTTGGCGACGGGGCGACCATCGGCCTCGCTAACAATCGAGAAGACCTGCGTGATCGGTTTGCCAAGAGCCTCTGCCAGGGTCCAACCGGTCATCGACTGGGCGATCGGATTCATGTTGGCCACCAGTCCGTTGCAATCGGTACTGATGACGCCATCACCAATCGAGCTCAAGGTCACTTCCGCATGTTCCTTGGCCTCCCAGATTTCCTTCTCGGCTGTCCTACGTTCCAGCTCCCGGGAGCGATTTACGCGCGCCAGATATCGGTAGAGAAAGAAACTCAGAAACAGTAACAGCAAGGCCCCTGCCGTCGGCCAACGCATTGATCTCCACCAGCTGGTCGCAAGAATGGATCTCCCGACACACTGCCCAGCGATGAGATGGTATTCACCAATTGGCTGTGCCGCGCACATGCGCCATCCATGCGCCGCGGAACTGTAGCCAGAGAAGGTCCTGGCAAAGCTAGTGATCTCCATGAGCCAGTGCTTTACGACGGTTCCGGTTTGTACTCCAGCGTAGTCTACTTTCGGGGAGTACGGATATCGGCTCAACAACATGCCATCCGACCGCAACAAAAACGAATCGCCCTGGTGCAACAGGTGGAGGCCCGACCAGGCAGGGAATAAACCTCCGTAGAGGGGAATCCAGGCGATCAAAAGCGAGGTTTGCCCGGAGCGCTCGGAAACGCGCTGAAAAACCGGGAATCCCCAGCGAGAAGCAGCGGTTGCAACCGAAGAGTCTGGTAACAACGGACCGATACAAAATGCTTTATCATGAAGGCAGCGTTGCAGGGCCATAATCTGCGCAGGTGTCCAAGTGCGGGACTGCGACGAAGTCGCCGACTGCCATAGCTGACGCAAGAAAGCCGAATTTTCTCCAGCAACAAGGACATTCTTTGCGGAAAAAAAGCCGACAGAGCGGATCGGCGCTAGACGAATCAGGGGCTGCAAGAACCTAGCGTTGGGGGTGGTTGAATTGGCGATTTGCATCGCGACGAGGGAGAGACTTGAATCGATGCCAGACAATTGCAGTTTGGATGTTCGTGCCAACGAGAAGGCGTTTTCCTGTAAAACTCTCCCCTGTTCTGCATTGACTACATCCCAAGTGATGACGGCGAGGATCAGCCAAGCGAAGAGGATGAGTAGAGCAATGAGCAACCACGCCGCTCGCAACCATCTGTCGGTGTAGCCTTCGGCCGAGCGCCTGGCTTTGCTCCACTGCATTGATGCGGACTCGGCGTTTTGCATAGAGACAGCTTCGATTGATGTAGACTGTGTCTGTTATAACGAATGTGCCCGAAAAAGTCCAAAGTTCTGGGCGAAAATCGGAGGCCTACAATTGTTGCACTATCTGCCGGACTGTTGCAGAAAAACGAGGGCGCAACATCCTCTCGCGCAAAGAATAACATAAGCAATTGTTTGTGTTACTCATATTATTGATCTCAGCATGGCATCAATCGTGCTTTCAAGGCTGGCGAGGCTATTCGGCCTCAGCATCAACAGCACAGGAGAGACAGAGTATGGCAGAATTATTTTCCCCCGAGTGGATGGAAAGGTTTGCAGCAGAGTGGAACAAGGAGCCGGATCTGGCGGGTGCCCTGTCGCAAATTGATTTTGCGTCGAACATTGCCTATGGCTTTGTCGAAGAAGAAGGACCGCGGGGCTTTTTACAAGTGGTGAATGGCCAGGCAGTTGGAGCGGGTGTGTATCAAGGGCAGCCCGTCAATTGGGATATTCGCGCCAGTGTGGATCAATGGATGAAGTGGATTTCCAGTCCTCCTGGCATGACGGGACTGGGTATGGCCTTTACCACAGGCAAAATCAAGTTCAAGGTAGGTGATTACAAAAGCATGTTGAAAGACCCCCGTATGGCCGGTCCTTTTGTAAAAAGCTTTTCCGTCATGGGATGCGTCTAGCGAGTAGAAAAGAGGGCAGAGCATGCTCTGCCCCTGCGTTAGCCATCTGTATTTTCGTTACTGCGTAGGGGTATCCGCTCCGTAACCGTCATCCTGTGGACTGTGTGATAGGGCCACTTGCACCTTCTGCGCCATTACGGGATCAAGGGCGCCCAGTGCGGGAATGAGACTGGCAGCCCGTTGTTCCTGACCCTGTTGAATCAGCAGCAGAGCCGCACGTTCAAAGTTTTCTGCGGCCTTCTCCCGTTGGCCGTTCATGTAGTACACATTGCCCAATTCGCCATAGGCAAAGGCTGCATCTGGTACCTTTTTGATCAACTCCTCATATTGGCTGATAGCAGCGGGAATGTCGTGGTGCCAATAAGCTGCCCGCGCCGACATCAACTCTCGTTGCTGATCCGCACTCAATTTCGGAGCTGGCTCTGCGGTCGCCATCCCGGGGGCAGCGATGGGGGCGACTTGAAGAGTTTTCTGTGGCGGCGGCTGCACGGATTTTTTCCCTGACATATCAGCTTGGTTAGCTGTGATTCCCCAGATAAACAAGATGATAATGATGATCACCAACAGAAAAACCAGCGCCGGCCAGGAAAACACCCGACTGGCGACGCTTTTCTTGGGTTGCCGAGGGGGTAAGGGCGGATAACTACTTCCACCGCCAGGTGGCGTTGTTCCCGCCCCGCCTGCATTGAGGCTGGGAGCACTGGTACCCGAGCCCGTGGCATTCGGCGGCGTCGTCCCGATATTTGCATTCATCTGCGGCGGCGTCGTGTCAGAGGCGCTTTCGGTTTCCGCCTTGATCACGGGCGCAGAGTCCTCCTCGCTCGCCGGAGGGGAAGCATCCGCTTCCAGTACGTTGGAAGAAGGCTCTGCAGGCGTTTCTGCAACGAGCTCATCATCTTTCTTCGTCATAGGTATCTCCAAATTATTCATTGCACCGAAATTCGCCATACCGTCTGCCGATATGGCGCGGGACCTGCTTTACCGATATCCGTAGCCGTAGCCATCATAGGGGTTGTACGCTGGTCCATAGCCGTAGGGACCTGCAGGTGGCGCATAGTTCTGGGCCCGCTGCGGATACTGCGGAGCCGGTCGCGGCACCGGGTATCCACCGCCATAGGCTGGGTAGGGCGAACGCGGTTGGTATTGGGGATAAGCCGGCGGATAGTTGTTGTAGCCGTAACCGTCGTCGTACCCGTTTCCATAGGCCCCACCATAATAGCCATTGTAGCCTTGCCCGTACCCGCCATAGCGGCCACTGTCAAAGTTCATGGGTCCCCCATGGGGCGCATTGAAGCTCATCGTGCCCATGTCCCACGGGCCGCTATTGCCGGTGAAGGGGCCACCGTAGCTGCTGAAGGGTCCGCTGTTCCCCCAGAAAGGATTGCTGTAGCCATCTCCCCAGGGAGAACCTCCCCACGGGCCCCAAGCAAAGGCAGGTGCCGCCACCAATAACGCCGACACCCCGGCTACCGCAACTGAGCCCATAATCCAACCCTTTTTCTGAATCAACGTTTTCATCGACGCACTCCTTACACATTCTGAATTTGAAACCGTGCGGATTACCTATATAGCGGAAGTCCTAACGGAACCTGGCAATCCATGTAGGAGATTACCTACTTCTTGAAAAGCAGATTTCATGCCACTTAATAACCATTTGATAGTAATAGATTTATACAAATATTTCGCAAAGCGCCTCTGCAACAGAAAAAACCAAGACATAAACATTTCAATAGCTTGCGTATTTCGTACTTGTTGCAGGCGTTGCAGTGATCACCTCTGGACATCCAAAGGGGTGCCAGAAGCCAATTGCTATCATGATAATCATGGCGTTATAGCAAATGATGCAGATTTCACCGCAACGCAACAGTGATCATGCAACAGTCCAACCCTCTGTTTTACCTATTGTATCCCTGCTTTTATCGCAACACTTTTTGCCCACCGTCAAAAATAAATATTTAAAAAACAATTCGTTATGAAATGGCATGAAACATGCTTTAAAGATGTTGACTGCTTACCTTGAGGAACTTTTCAGCCATGTCCGTCCGTATTTCTTCCTTTTGGTGCCTGTTCCCCTGTCTGGCGTTGAGCATGGCTCCGGGTATTGCCTTTGCCGGACCCAGTTTGCTCCGAGTACAGCCCGCCCCCTCCTTGGGCCCCTTGCTCGGCGCCCGCGCCATCCCTGGGCAGGTAGTGGTGTTGCGCGCCCAGACCGGAGGACGGGTCGAGTATGTGGCAGGGCCGGTGGGTTCCCCGGTGCGTTCCGGCGAGGTTGTGGTCGGTCTGGGTACGGAAGCGTTGCGTGCGCAACAAGCACAAGCCGAAGCCGCCTATCAGGCGGCGCAGGTCGCCCTGGGGAATGGCTATTCGCAGTATCAGGTGCAACTCTATAACTACGGTGGTAGCAGCAATCCCTGGAATCCCTTCGCGTGGTTCGGTCAGGGCATGGCGGCGATGATGGGCAACCAGCAGAATCCCTGGGCCAACTATCTTGCTACCCTGGACAACCGTCGCGCCGCAGCCATGCAGGCGCAAACCACCTTGCAGTCTGCCGCCTGGCGCATTCGCGAAATCGAAGCCGAAATTCGCGACGCCTACGGGGTCTCTCCCTTCTATGGGGTGATCCTGCAAAAAGACGTCAATCCCGGAGACGTGGTGCAGCCGGGGCAATCCTTGCTGGTCCTGGGTGGCGCGGGTCCGGCACAGATCCTTGTTGAAGTGCCGACCAGCATGAGTGCTGGACTGCAACTGGGAGACACCCTACAGGTACGTGCGCCCAATGGCGCTGGTGTGGTACGCGCGCAAATCATACAGATTGCCCCGGAGGCGAACGCGCAAACCCACACCCTTGCCGTGAAACTCGCCCTGCCGAGCCATACCGGAATCCGCGCTGGCGACTACGTAACCGTCCGCCTGCCGGCTGCGCAATCCGCGAGCCTCGGGGTGGCGATCCCGCGTTCGGCGCTGCTTCCGGGGCACAGTCTGCCGTCGGTGCTGGTCGATCAGAACGGGGTCACGCAGTTGCGGGTACTGCGTCTGGGGGAACCGCTTGCCAATAACCAAGTCCAGGTACTATCAGGATTGCGTCCGGGTGACGTGATCGTCAACGATCCGCCGGCCGGCGTTGGTTCGGGATACCACCTGCAAACGGCAGGGAGTGCAGCGCCAGGAGCCGATGCATGAGCAGCACAAACTGCAACGGTAATGGTGCCCACGGGGAGTCGAGCCCGTCGGCGAAAAATCTGGGGCTGGCAGGCAACATTGCACGGATTTTTGTCAATTCGCCGCTCGCACCCCTCTTGCTCATCGTGCTCTTGGCCGCTGGTGTACTGGGCCTGATTTCGACCCCGCGGGCGGCCAATCCACAGATTTCCGTGCCCATGGTGGACATCTTTGTGCCCTATCCCGGCCATTCGCCGGCGGAAGTGGCACGCATGGTGACCGATCCCCTGCAGCAGTTGATGAGCGAGCTGCCGGGGGTGCGTCACGTCTACTCGGTATCCAATCAAGGCGAAGCGATGGTGACCGTGCGCTTTGTCGTAGGTAAGCACATGGCTCCCTCGCTGGTTGCGGTCTACAACAAGCTCGCGGCCAACATGAACCGAATTCCTCCGGGGGCCGGCAAGCCTTTGGTGCGCGCCAAGGGCATCAATAGTGTGCCCTTTATGACCTTTACTCTATGGTCGCAGAGTGTGGGTTCGGGCACCCTGAACGAGATTGCCGAAAGTGCACTGAAACGCCTCAAAGAAGTCCCGGATACTGGCGAGAGCTTCATCATCCATGGTGCGACGGATGCCCTGAATATCGACATACAGCCCAGTCGTCTGGCCGCCTATGGGCTTACCCCGCAAGCCGTCGCCAAGGTCGTGGAATCCGCCAACCAGGAACTGCAAAGCGGTAGTGCGGAAGGTAACAACCGTCACTTGGCAATCCTCAGTGGCGGTTTTCTGCGCAGCCCGCAGCAGGTCGAAAATCTGGTGGTCGGGGTCTTTCATGGTGCCCCGGTCTATCTGTCGCAAGTGGCTGCCGTGCGCTATGGGCCGTCCACCGCCCACAGCCTGGTGACCTATACGTCGGGTGCCGGTAGCCGTGGCCCCGCCGTGCAGAATGCGCCGGCGATCACCATTGCCATCGCAAAGACTGCTGGCAGCAACGCGGTTGCGGTGGGCGAGGCCTTGATCGCCAAGGTCCATTCCCTGGAAGGTAGTGTCATTCCTGACGATGTTCGGGTCAGTATCACCCGCAACGATGGCAAGGTGGCCAACGACAAGGTCAATTCCCTGCTCTTCAAGCTCTTCGTTGCTACCGCTGCCGTGACTTTGTTGATTTTTCTGACCCTCGGCTGGCGGGCCGCTGCCGTTGTGGTCATTACCATCCCGCTGATCCTGCTGATTACGGTCTTCGCCGCCTGGATCGTTGGCATCACCATCAACCGCGTCAGCCTCTTCGGACTGATCTTCTCGATCGGTATTCTGGTCGATGACTCTATCGTTATTGTCGAAAATGTCTACCGCCGCTGGTTGCTAGAGAACAGTACCTCTACGGACACCCTGATCGACGCGGTACGCGAAGTGGGTAATCCGACTACGTTGGCGACCTTCACGGTGATTGCGGCCCTGCTGCCCATGGGTTTTGTGGGCGGCATGATGGGTCCGTACATGGCCCCCATCCCGGTATTGGGATCGGTGGCCATGCTGTCCTCCCTCTTCATTGCCTTTGCCCTGGGGCCGTGGCTGATTCTGCGCTTCAAGCCCAGTCTGCGGGTACTGGAGAAGATGCATCACCGCGAGGCCAAGCAGGCAGCGTGGCTACGTAAGTTCTTTGCCCAGACCCTGATTCCCCTGGTACGCCGCAAGCTGTATGGGCGGCTCTTTCTGGGTGGCATCGTCCTCGCTTTCTTTGGCAGTCTGGCCTTGTTCTTGGTGGAGTGGGTGCCATTCACCATGCTCCCCCACGGCAATTCGGATGCCTTCAACGTGGTGGTCAATATGCCCGCGGGCACGGCCCTGCCGGAAACCGCCAATGCCACCTATGCCATTCAAGAACGCTTGCAAGGCATGAAAGACATACGTGCGCTGCAAAGCTACGTCGGCACGCCAGAGCCCTATGATTTCAACGGCATGGTCCGCCATTATTACCTGCGCAATCAGCCTTGGCAGGCGATGATCCATGTGCAGTTGGTGAGTGGCGACCAGCGCTCTGCCTCCAGCGCTCACTTGGCGACTGTGGCACGGGAGCGGATCGAGGCAGTTGCCAAGACTTGGGGAGCACACATTCAGGTGGTGCAAACTCCACCGGGCCCACCGGTACTCGCCCCAGTGGTAGCGGAGGTCTATGGACCTTCCAGCGAGATTCGGGATGCCGTTGCCCGGCATCTGGTCACGGTCTTTGAACACAGCAAGAACCTGACCGACGTCAACAGCACCCTGATGGCGCCCCACGATTTGCTCGTTTTCCATGTGGATAGCACCCGGGCCGGGATGGCCGGGATCAGCAACGCGACGGTGAACCAGACCTTGGCGATGGTCATGGGAGGACATTCTCTGGGAGACTTCCATCCGTTTGGCCAGGATCTGGCGGTGCCTATGCGTCTGCAGGCACCGCTCGCCCTGCGCAGCAACGTGCAGAATCTGGCGAGTCTGCCCGTCTCCTCGCCCTATTATGGCTCAGTGCCCCTCTATAGTCTGGGCAATTTTGCGCGCGTCCCTGCCCAAGCCCCCATCTATCAGCAGGATCTGCGCCCCGTGCAATATGTGATGGGGGACACGCAGGGACGCCTGGATGCGCCGCTGTATGGCATGCTGGAAGTGGAAACTGCGCTCAGTCACTATCTCGCGCCGACGGGTAAGGCCCTGGGAATCGACTGGATCAGTCAGCCCAGTGGCAATACCGCCAGCATCAAGTGGGGCGGGGCGTGGACCGTGACCTATGTGACTTTCCGCGACATGGGTGCTGCATTCCTGGTCGCTCTGGTGTTGATCTATATGTTGGTGGTCTGGGAATTCGGTAATTTCGTGATTCCCGCCATCATCATGGTGCCCATCCCGCTGACCCTGATCGGTATCCTGCCTGGGCACTGGCTCTTCGGCGCCAGTTTTACCGCTACGTCGATGATCGGCTTCATTGCACTGGCCGGCATCATCGTCCGCAATTCGATCCTGCTGGTGGACTACTCACAGCAGAAGGTCGCCGAAGGCTACCCCGTGCTCGACGCCCTGATCGAGGCCTGCGCTACGCGCACTCGACCGATCGTTATTACCGCCCTGGCGCTGATGCTGGGCTCGGCGGAGATCATCACCTCGCCCATCTTCCGCGGCATGGGAATCTCCCTGCTCTTTGGCGTGATGGTGTCCACCATCCTCACCCTGCTGGTTATCCCCATGGGCTGCGTCAGCGGACGCCGCGCCTTCTGCCCCGCCAGTATTGATTTGAACGATGGCAGTCATGCCGGCCAAGCGTCTTTTCCCATGAGTCGCAGGAAGTGGATCGTGGTCAAGGCGGACGAGATACCACTAACGCAAAGGGAGAACGTTCCGTCTATCGCGCAGCGATCCCCTCGCAAAAAGACTTCGTGGGCAGACCTGGTTGCGCTCATCACTCTGGTGCTGCGCAGCTTTTGGGACGATTTCATCCTGTTTTTGACTTCCTGGCGTCAATTTTTCACGCGCCGATCTGGCAAGTAATCATCCTAAGGAGGATACGCATGATCCATAAATATTCATCCTGCCGCTTGCGCGCACTCTCGTTGGTTGCCGCCGTCGGTTGTCTTGCAAGTGCCAGTGCATGGGCGGCTCCTGTCTTCAGTCAAGGCTGGAACGATTCTGGAAATGCTGTTCCGAGCAACAGTGGTGGTTACTCTGGCGTGATTCCCTGGTCCTCTGCACCACAAATGCAGCCTCAACCTCCGTCTGCATGGAGAGAGGGATCTAGTTCAGGAACCAAGATGGGCCAGCTAGGCAATGGCTATGAGGCTATGCAAATGCCGGTGCAGGCCCAAGCTGTGGCGTATGTTCCGCCGCCGCCCGGCCCGTATCCTGTTTCACCCCGTGAATTGAGCGAAGGCGCGATTGGCAATCTGCGTATGGAGCCGACACCCGCCTATGCTGGCGCTCCTGGCCCTGGACCCTATCCTCCCAGGATGGCACCCAGTTATGGAGCGCAGGGCGCACCCATGGGTCGCGGGTATACACCCGCATCGCCCTATCCCCTGCCACCGCAATGGGCCGGCCCGCAGTCCTATGGTCCGCCACCCGAGGCATACGGACCGCCACCGCGGGGACCCTATCCGCCGCTACCGGAGATGAACGGACCCGCACCCTACCCGGCGCAGATGCCACCCGCTTATGGCCCCATGCGTCCAGCCCCCTACCCCATGCCGCCGCAAGAGGCCGGCCCGCAGTCCTATGGTCCACCGCCCGAGGCATACGGACCGCCACCGCGGGGTCCCTACCCGCCGCTACCCGAGATGAACGGACCCGCACCCTACCCCGCGCCTATGGCCCCTGGTTATGGCCCCACTCCGCGAGCGCCCTACCCCATGCCGCCGCAATGGGCGGAACCGCGGTCCTATGGGCCAGCAGACTGGATGGCTGGCCCTTGGGGGTCCAGGTAGTCCTACCGCAACGGAACGGGTAACAGCCGTTCCGAATATCAAGAGGTGAATCGTTATGACAAAGACAAAACTGATCGTAGCAGTCGCTGGCGCCGTAACTTTTAGTCTTCCCTTGAGCGCCCTAGCGTGGGGACCTTGGGGGGGGAGCATGCCCTGGTCGGGGGGCAATTCCTGGTCACGCTGGGCCCCGTGGGAGAGTAGCGCTTACAGCTCTCCCTGGAATGGTTACGCCGGGCCTTGGAGCGGGTATGGCGGGCCGGGCAATGGAAGCTTCGGCCCCTGGAGTATGGGCGGTTTCAGTATGCGCTTTCCGCATTTTGGGCCCATGAATTTCCGGGACGCTCCTTGGGGAGCCTATGACAGGCCTTGGGCCGGATCGGGCGGAATGCCCTGGGGTGGCGGTATGCCATGGTCCGGCTGGGGCGGAGGCGGCGGCTCACCTTGGTCCAGTTGGGGAGGCAGTTCGCCCTGGTCTGCTTGGAGTAGCCCGTGGGGTGGATCGCCATGGGGTGGTTCTCCCTGGGGCGGGAGTCCCTGGTCAGGCTGGAGCAGTCCCATGTCGCCCTGGGGCCCGATGTCACCTATGGGTTGGTGGTAAGCGGAGGAGAGATATTAATGTCCAGTAAGAAAGCATATCAGTCGATCGCTCGCCTCAGCATCGCCGCGGCACTGTGCATGATCAGTAGTTCCGCGTTTGCCTGGGGACCTTGGGGGGGTTGGGGCCCGTGGGGCGACAGCGCCGGCCCTTTTTCCGGTTTTGGCGGCCCATTCACCGGAAGCATGGGTCCATGGAGCATGGGCAGCATGCGAATCCAGCGGCCATATGGCGGACCCATGCGCTTCAGTACCGGCACCTATGAGGCCTACAACGGTCCCTATCAGGGCTATTACGGCGGTGCAGGTTACCAAGGAGGAGGATATCCACCAGAAAACGCCTACTACGGCTATCCGGACGAGGGGGCGCGGTGGAATTCGTCCGCATCAGCCCCGCCTGTTCCGAGGGACGTGCCGCCCCCTCCCGGACCTTTCCTGCCATGAAAATAGCAAAGGGCGAGGAGTGCTGATTTATGCGATCTTTTATTGCGCGTTTGATTTTTCTCGTGATCCTGGTGGTCATCGTCTTATTCGGGATCGTTGCCATCCAGCATCCGGACACCTGGCAGAAGGACTGGTTGACCGTACGAGCCTTTTTCCTGCGGCATTGGCAAGACCTTCAGGGGCAGAAGCAACCTCGGCACAGTCCGCCGCCAAAGGTGGAGCCGGCACGGCAGCATGCACCAATGTCCACGACACCACCGCCAGTAATGCCAACCCAACCGGCCGCGCCCGAGACCGTATCGCCAACTCCTCGCAGACAAGCGCAACTCAACGAGCGACAACTAACGCTGCTCATGGCCGCAAGACGAGCATTCTGGTTGGGTGATTACCCAGTTGCCATTGGCGACTATCGTGCACTGATCAACGCCGATCCTGAGCAAGCTGCACTATACGGCGAGCTGGGCAACGTCCTCTGGCACGCCGGTCAGCGCAATGCCGCAGCGACGGCCTATGCCCACGCCGGACGTCTGTTACTTATCCAGGGAAACTACCGTGAGGCAGCAGCGCTCATTCCTATCCTGATGCGCCTTGATCCGGAAGCCGCCGCAAATCTGCAGGAGGAGCTCGCTCGATGATATCTCGACAAAGTTTACCGGGGCACAGAATGCCGGCGACTCTACTGGTCCGCATTACCCTGCTGCTCAGTGTCACGATTGGCGCCTCCGCAGCCACCGCACTGGCTGCAGAGTCTGCAAAACCCGCCGCCAAAAAACCAGACACACAGACCTCTACAACGACACGTCCAGCCCACCCAGCAAAGAAATCCGAAGTGCCGAAAAAAGCGGAGACATCCTCAAAGACAGCCCTGGCCAAGACGTCTCCCCAAGGTCAGAAAGACACGGTGGACAAGCTGGTGGAGCAGGCTCGCGCCGCTTACTGGCATGGTGACATTCCCGCTGCGATTGCAGGCTATCAGAAGCTGATCAAAAAACATCCGCAGCCGCGCTGGTATGGCGAACTGGGCAATATCTATCTACAAGTTGGCCGTCCACGCGAGGCCGCCCAAAATTACTATCATGCTGCCCGTGCCCTGATGGCCGCTGGCCGCCTGTTGGAAGCCGGGGCATTGCTTCCCACGCTCCAACGTCTCGATCCCCCGCTCGCGGCAAAACTGTTGGCAAGTGAATCCCCACACAAGGAGACCCATTGATGGCGCAGGAATCCCAAACGCCCACATCGGAACACCATAACCTGGCTGGCCTTTCTGACCGGCAGTTACGCATGATCGTATTTGCGGGCTTAACCGCATTCCTGGTGTTGGCGGCATATGAGTTTTATCTGGCCGTGGCCATGAGTCGAGACCTGCGGGAAATGACCAAACAGGTGCAGGCCTTGAGCCCCAACGTGCAGCGCAATATGGACAGTATGGCGCAAAATATGCGGCAGATGACGGCATCAACTAATTACATGGCGCAAGCCACCGGGCAGATGCAGGCGGATTTCTGGAGTCTGAACAAGAATGTTTCTCCTCCTTTCTCCTTCTTTGCCGGCATGGTGCCTTGGGCTAAGCAGCGCAGTCCGTACTCCGGACCTGACCGTCCTTTGCCATTGCCGCCGCAAGCAGACTATCCTGCCCCGTATGGACCGCCGCAAACTTCTTATCCAGATTCCTATGGCCGAGTCGCTCCCTACGGATATGAGATGAGCCGCCCCGGTCCCATGCAGGAGAGGTGATCATGACCGACCTCGATAGTAAAGCACTGGAAATTGTCTGCACCGTCATGCCACAAATTCTGGAGAGCATGACTTTTGGCATGATGGTTGCCGATCCGCAGGGTAAACTTCTGTATCACAACCCCATGGCCGACCGTTTTCTGGGTATCCACTCCGCGGCACAGCTACGCGACATACCGAACCTGCAGCTGCAAAAAGAGATTGTGCGCGCGGCAATTTCTGCGGGGCATGAGGATGCCGTGAGTCGCCCAACCGAAAATTGCATCAGTTGGGATCGTGTCGTTACCGTCGACAATGAAACCCGGATCCTGGCCATCCGGACTCGCATGGTGCGTCAGCGCGACCAGAAATACCGGGTCTTTTTCATTGAAGATGTCACCACCCTACGTCAGGCGGAACGCAGCTTGTCGGGGGAGGCACGAGCCGGAATCCACAGTAAGGATCCGCAGATGTTGCGGGCGATCGAACTGATCGAGCAGGTAGCGCCCAGCGATGCCAGCGTCCTGATTCAGGGCGAGTCCGGGACCGGCAAGGGGATGCTTGCGCGTCTGCTTCACGATACCAGTCAGCGTGCGCATAAGGCATTGGTAGAGGTGAACTGTGCCGCCATTCCGGAGAATCTCTGGGAGGCAGAGTTTTTCGGGGCGGTAAAGGGTGCCTACACGGGTGCCGTTGGCGATCGCATTGGACGCTTCGCCGCAGCGGATGGCGGAACCCTGTTCCTTGATGAAATCAGCGAATTGTCCAAGCCGCATCAGGCCAAGTTGCTCAAGGTGCTGGAGGAACAGGCCTTTGAGCCGATCGGCTCGATGAAGACGCGCAAGGTCGATGTGCGGGTGGTGGCAGCCACCAACCAGGGCCTAAAAGATGCGGTCGAGCGGGGCGACTTTCGCGCCGACCTGTTCTACCGCCTCAATGTGATCCCGGTGAATGTTCCCCCTTTGCGCGAAAGGCGTTCCGATATCATCCATTTGGCGGATTACTTCCTGGCCAAATTCGGCGGTCGGGAGACACGCAAGATCGGTTCGGAGGTCAAACATCTCTTGCTGGATTATCCCTGGCCCGGCAATGTGCGCGAGCTGCGCAACATCATGGAATACGCCAGTATCTGCGCCAACGGAAGCGAGATCGAGTTGGCGGATCTTCCCCAGGATTTTGTCGAGCGGGTGCAAAAGCGCTCCTCCACCGCCGCAGGCAGCGAGCAAAACGGCGACGAAGAAAAGGATCTGCTCATCAACCTGCTGCAAAAGCACGGCAACAACCGGAGTGCGGTAGCCCGCGAGCTGGGCATCGACCGGGTCACGCTGTGGCGACGCATGACCCGACTGGGACTCAGCAACGTCAGTGAGGTCTAGTTCATTCAGGTTGAATCGCCGGATTCGGCGATCTTTTCGTCCGCGACAAAGGGATTGAGATCCTGAGGACAAGTTTCGCCGTACATCACATGGGCGCGACTCACGATGAGATTATCGACTCGACCGATCGTCTCCAACTCTTTGTTCTCATAGGGAACGGTGTGCAGCAAATGGCGCATGGCGTTGAGGCGCGCACGCTTTTTGTCGTCGGACTTGACCACAGTCCACGGAGCATAAGCCGTATCGGTATGAAAGAACATGGTCTCTTTGGCGCGCGTATAATCTTCCCAGCGATCCAGGGAGGCCAGATCCATGGGCGACAGTTTCCATTGCTTCAGGGGATGATGACGACGCTCTTCAAAACGGCGACGTTGCTCCTCCCGTGTGACGGAAAACCAGAACTTCACCAGATAGATGCCACTGTAGACTAGGTGGCGCTCAAACTCCGGAGCCTGCCGCATGAATTCCTGATACTCCTGCTCGTTGCAAAAGCCCATAACCCGTTCAACACCGGCGCGGTTGTACCAGGAGCGGTCGAGAAAGACCATCTCGCCCGCTGTGGGGAGCTGTTCGACATAACGCTGAAAGTACCACTGCCCCTTTTCTCTTTCCGAGGGCTTTTCCAGGGCCACCACGCGAGCACCGCGCGGATTCAGATGCTCCATGAAACGTTTGATGGTCCCGCCTTTACCGGCGGCATCGCGTCCCTCGAAGACGATAACCAGGCGTTGCCCGGTGTTTTTGATCCAAGCCTGCAGCTTGAGCAATTCGACCTGTCAACCCAAAGCTGAAATATCCTCTTTTCTCCCAGACTGAAATGTCCCCTTTCTCATGCCTGTCGTGGTGTCAGACGGCGGCGGAGGGTGAAGAAATGGCGCCTCGTCTCCACGGATGGTCGGGTGCGGGTTTATAGGTTTTGCGGTGGATCTGGATGGTCTTGGCTTGCTCGACGGTGGCATGGATGCTCTTCTCGTCGTCTACGGGACGGGGATGGGCGGCTCGCCTTCGTTGAGGATGCGATAAGGCAGGGCCTTCCCTAGGTAAAGCAAGGTCACCGTGCCATCGAAGGCCTCACAGACAGTGATCTGTGCCTCTTATGTCTTGGAGCCAGTCCGTGAGGATAGGTACCTTTCGGCTGATCACCTGAGCTAGGCAAGCAAGATTACGTGACCCTTAGGACTTGATCCTGTGTCTCAGATTAGTCGCCTGCCAGGGAAGGGGATGCATGCATCCTCTTCCCTGGAGAATCAGCCCTTGACCTGTGTCGTGGTGGTATAGCTGTTGATCAGGTTGCGGTAATCAGGGATGTGGTTGGCAAACAGTGCCCCCAGCCCGGCAACGTCGTTGCGCCAGTCGCGGTGCAGTTCGCAGGCCACCCCGAACCAGGTCATCAGCTGCGCACCAGCGGCCGACATACGATCCCAGGCGGAATACCGGGTTACCTCGTTAAAGGTGCCAGAGGCGTCAGTGACGACAAAAACTTCGTAGCCCTCTTCAAGCGCCGACAGTGTTGGAAAGGCCACGCAGACTTCGGTGACGATGCCGGCGACGATCAGTTGCTTCTTGCCGGTAGCCTTGACCGCCTTGACGAAATCCTCGTTGTCCCAAGCATTGATCTGGCCGGGCCGGGCGATGTATGGCGCATCCGGGAAGGTCTCTTTCAACTCCGTCATCAACGGACCATTGGGGCCATTCTCGAAGCTGGTGGTCAGAACGGTCGGCAGATTGAAGTACTTGGCCAGATCCGCTAGAGCCAGCACATTGTTGCGAAACTTGTCGGGATCGATATCGCGGACCAGAGAGGACAGGCCGGCCTGGTGATCGACCAGCAGGACAGCAGCGTTGTTCTTGTCCAGTTTGACGTAGGGATTACTCATGGTTTCTCCTTCGGATGGTGGGCGGTGAGGTTCAGTGTCCGATCTGCCCAAAGCGGCCACTGTTGAAATCGTTGATCGCCTGCGCAATTTCTTCCCGAGTGTTCATCACGAAGGGACCGTGGCCGACAATGGGTTCGTTCAAAGGAGCGCCATTGAGCAGCAGCAAGGTGGTGTCTTCCTCGGCATCAAAGACCATCTGGCTGCCGGTGCGCTCCATCACCGCCAGTTCGGCAGTGCGCACCGTGTGTTCCCCACCGATGCGAATAGCACCCCTGAGTACAAATAGCGCGGTGGTATGATTCTCGGGTAGATCGATGGCAACGCGATGGTGGGCGGTCAGGCGCAGATCCCAGACGTTCATGGGGGTGAAGGTGCGCGCCGGGCCTTGCTTACCCTCGTAGTCGCCAGCGATGATACGCACTTTGCCCGAGTTATCCGGCAACGCGACTTCGGGGATCTGGTCGCTTGTGATGCCCTGATAGCCGGGAGCTGCCATCTTGTCGCGGGCAGGCAAGTTGACCCAGAGTTGCACCATCTCGAACGCGCCGCCTTTCGCTGCGAAGTCCGGGCTGTGGTACTCCTCATGGATCAGGCCAGAGGCGGCGGTCATCCACTGCACGTCACCGCGGCCGATGGTGCCACCGCCGCCCGACGAATCATAGTGCGAGACGCCGCCCTCATAGACGATGGTCACAGTCTCAAAACCACGATGAGGATGTTGGCCGACACCGAGCTTGCGCGCGGTTGGTGGAAAATTCGTGGGACCAGCGTAGTCCATCAGCAGGAAGGGGGACATTTCCTCAGCGATGTCGATGTAGGAAAAGATGCTCTTGACCGGGAAACCATCGCCGACCCAGTGGCTGCCGTTGCTGCGCTTGATGAATGCCAGTTGTTTCATGACTGCTCTCCTATGAGTCGATAGCGTCATCATAGAAAGTAGCCGTTTCGCGCACTAGATGCTTAAATGCAAAAAAACTTTCTATTGGATTGGAAAAATGGATTTCAACCAAGTCGCTGCTTTCATCAAGGTAGTACAAGCGGGCAGCTTCAGTGCCGCGGCCCGCCTGCTCGGCTTGCCGACCTCAACGGTCAGCAACCGCGTCGCCATGCTCGAAAAGCGCTTAGGGGTCACGCTCTTGCAGCGGACGACGCGCCGCCTGCACCTGACGGATTCCGGCCAGATCTATTTCGATCACGCGTCAGCCGGGTTACTGCACATACTCGATGCCGAGGCTGCGGTGACCGAGGCTGCCGCAGAGCCTTGCGGTTTGTTGCGAGTCACGGCCCCCGTTGATGTTGGCGACGAGATTCTTTCCTCTATCTTGTGCAAGATGCGTATGCAATGGCCCAAGGTTCAGATCGAACTGATCTTGACGAACCGCTATGCGGATCTCGTAGCCGAAGGGATCGATGTAGCAATTCGCACCGGTCCATTGAAGGATTCGACGCTGGTTGCCAAGAACGTCGGCATTGCGCATTGGGCCGCGTTTGCTAGCCCGGACTATCTTTCCAGCGCGGCCCCTCTCGATTCACCACAGGCGTTGCGGCATCACAGTTGCCTGCAATTCACCCCGCTAGGCAAGGAGAACTGGACGCTCCACGATGCTGCCAGCAGTTTCACCGTACCCATGCTCGGGCAGGTGCTGGCCAACGATATCGGGTTGATTGCCACCATGGCACTGGCGGGCAATGGCTTGGCGCTACTGCCAGTGTATCTCTGCCGACAAGCCTGCGCGGAGGGACGGTTGGTGCGCGTCCTTCCGGAATGGCATGCGAAGGCAGATCCCATTTATATCGTTTATCCGCGGCAACGCTTCATGCCGCCTAGGTTGCGGGCGTTTATCAACATTGCGGTCGAAGATCTACATTCCTGGTTGAAGGGGTAACAATCTCGCATAAGACACTTGTCAGAGAAGTCATTGACGTAACATTTGTCCATAAAGGCGCGAAATGGGCGAAACAGTTCCCTTATCGTGACCTCATCTCATCCGATACATACATCGTATGCAGTCGACTCTTGATATTCTGTGCGCTCGCCTTCTGAAAATGACACAAGGCGTTCGATATGCTGCGCGATGGCGATACGCTTGTCGTCTGGAAACTCGACCGTTTGAGGTGGTCCCCCTGGATTGGACAGCCTGCTGTGGTGATTAAGCTCTGAACCTGTTTCCATGGCAGGTCAGGCCACCAGCCTTTGTAAACCTTCTGCATAGACCACATCGGGTGTTCTGTCTCCCAGAGAGGAGTGCGGTCTTTCGGCATTATACCAGTCGAAGTAGGTCCTGAGGCCAGCTTTCAACTCGGTTCCTGTTTCTGCTGGCCGTAGGTAGACGTGCTCGTATTTGACGGTGCGCCAAAGCCATTCGACAAAGACGTTATCCAGGGCCCGGCCTTTGCCGTCCATACTGATTCGAATGCCGTGCTGGCGGAGTACAGAGAGGAAGGACTCCGCGGTGAACTGAGCACCCTGATCCGTGTTGAAGATCTCGGGGGTGCCATAGCGGCGTATGGCCTCTTTCAGGGCCTCTACGCAGAAACCCGCATCAAGACTGTTGGAAACCCGCCAGGACAACACCTTACGACTGAACCAGTCCACTACGGCTACGAGGTATTGAACCGCCCCGGCATTCGCGGAGGCTGTTGTGTTGAAGTTAAGCGGCAACGGACTTCCGACATGCTGCTCTCCTTGGCTGATCGGTAGCGATACTATAGCGAATCAATATGAACCTTTTGTGACACTGTGGCAGGTCCAGTAAAATTTCCGCCGCAACTGTGATATACTAGAGTCCTAGAGAGTTTCGATTATTGGAACTCCAGATCGACTTGGAGGGATCACCGTGCATACATCCGCAAAACTGGGATTGGCCTCGCTCTTTGCCCTGAGCCTCGGCAGCCTGCCCTTGGTGGCCGACGCCAGTACTACTGCCGCGCCCATGAACGGGCAGGCACAGATGTCGCCAAATGGCGCGCAGAGGGGCGAAGGGAACTGCTCCCGCATGATGGGGGAAGGCAACTGCTCGCGCAGTATGGGAGAGGGAAATTGCTCGCGCAGCATGGGCAAGATGGCGGAATCCCACTGTACCAGCAAAGCCCAGATTCGCGCCCATGACGGTAAGTGCGGCAAAGCACAGATGAAAAAGATGGAATCGGCAAAGTAATAGACCGCTCGACGATGTCCTGGGGGCTCGGACTGCGACGGGAGTTCCTGCCGGAATTCGCCGAGCGTTGCGCGACGCTGCCCGTCGACTTCGTGGAAATTGCGCCGGAAAACTGGCTGGATTTTGGGGGTCCGCCTGCCAAGGATTTGCAGCGGGTACTGGAGCACAAGTCACTTTTTTGCCATGGCCTGTCACTGTCGATCGCCGGCCCCGAGCCTCTCAATCAAGCTTTCCTCCAGCGGCTGCGTGACTTTTTGCGCGGGCATGGTGCGGTCGTCTACAGCGAGCACTTGGCGTATTGTCAGGACGCTCAGGGCTATCTCCACGATCTGCTTCCCATCCCCTTCCACGAGCAGAGCCTGCGCTGGACCGTCGAGCGTATCGGGCGCGTGCAAGATTTTCTCGGACAGCCGCTGGTTCTGGAAAATACCGCTTTCTATGGCTGCTTTCCCGAATCGGACCGCAGTGAGCTCGATTTCCTGCTGGCGGTACTGCAAGAAAGTGGCTGCGAGCTCTTGCTCGATCTCAATAACCTTTTCGTCAACAGCCAAAACCATCACTACTCCGCCGGCGATTTCCTTGCTGCTTTACCGGCAGAACGCATCCGCTATTATCACGTCGCGGGCTTCTATGCCCATCCGAAAGGTTGGTTGATCGACACCCACGACAGCGGCGTAAGCCCCGAAGTCAGTGCTTTGTTGCGAGAAGCATGGCAGCGTTTTGGTCCGCGCCCTACCCTGCTGGAGTGGGATAATGATATTCCCCCTCTGGAAATCCTTCTCGACGAACTGCAGCGCCTACGTCATGAGATCGACGACGCTGCCTAGCTACCCGGAGCGCCTGCGTGACCTATCCAGATGCGTGCGCCAGGCGGATGGACCCGTGCCAGAGGGATGGTCCCCGGAGATTTTTGCACTGTATCGGGAGATGTTTCGCGCGAGTTTTGCGGCGAATCTCCAGGATGCCTTTCCCGAGAGCCAGCGTCATGTCGGAAACGAATGCTGGGAAACACTGCTCAACGATTTTCTTACCCGGTGCGACTGCCCCAGCCCCAGCTTTCATGCCGTACCCAGCGCCTTCTGCCAGTTCGTATTGGAGCATTCGAGCGACTATCCGACACTGCCGGAATTCCTGCCCGCGCTGCTGCACTGGGAATGGCTCACCCTCAATCTTGCCATTGCCGAGAATCCGGCAGAATTAGGCGAAAGCAATCTTGCCGATCGATGGGTCCAACTCGCCCCCAGCGCAAGCCTGCAACACTATCCCTTTGCCGTGCACTGCAGCACCGCCGAATCTCAGCAGCCGGCCAAACGCGACTGCTATCTGCTGATCCATCGGGACGGCCAAGGCCAGGTTTTCAGCCGCGAACTGGAGCTGCAGGAGGCGCGTCTTGCCGCCGCATTGGTCGACGCTCCGCGCGCTCCATCCGAGGCTCATGCCTTGGCCTTCCCCGCGGACGAATGTCCCTTCGACTGGTCGCGAGAACTCCTGGAGGCCTGGGCTGCCGCTGGGATTGTCTGCGTTACGAACCCGAATCCTTCGCTGGCTGGGACTTCGCCATCTCCGCCTTGAGCCGCGCCAAGTCATCATCGACGCCGCTTTGCTCGCGTAGTTGCGCCATCTCTTTATCGGTCTTGCTGCGATGATCGAGGGGATCATCGATGGCGCCCGAGTCCATCAGCGCTTCCATTGCCTCGGCCTTGCTCTGCGATTGCCCCAGGCGATCCTGTACCCGCTGCATCGCTTCGCCGGCATCGTTCATGCCCTTACCCAGTCCCGAGAGCGAATTTTCCGCTTGGATCTCGGCCTGCGAAGCCGCCAACTCGCCTTTCATCACCTCTTTCTGGGTACGAAAGGACTCGATCCTGTCCTGCAGTTTGGTCTCGAATTCCGTCAGTTTGTCGACTTGGGCAGCAATTTTGTCGTGCGCCTCCTGCAGCGACTGCAGCTTGGCCAACGCAGCCTGCTTCTGGGTGAGCTCCGCCTTGGCGAGGTCTTCCCGGTTGGCTTGCAACGCCGTGCGGGCATCGGCATCGGCCTGGTCCGCAGCCTTTTTGGCATCGGCCATCTGATGCTCCAGACTGAGCTTTTCGGTGGCAACGTCGGCCAGATGACGTTTGGTATCCTGCAGATTGCTCATCATCTTTTCGTACGAAAGATCCAAGGTCTCCGACGGATCCTCGGCGTTGTCCAAAAAATGATTGATGCGCGCCTGCACGATTTCCGATGCGTGCTTGAATAATGACATAGTCGCTCTCCTGCAAATTTAATCGTTGACGGGCAATACGAGCTGCGGACGCAGGGCATCCACCCGCGTATCTGCATCCTCCATTGCCTTCACGGCGGTACCTACCGCAAAAAACTCGATGACGTGCGGCTTCCAGTTATGGCTTCCTTCATGCAACTGGACGCCGGTGATGCCATCCGCCTGGGCATCCGCCGCTTCCTGTTGCATGCGCTCCATGGCGAGTTCGCGGGCGTCGTACATGGCTTGAGTAAACTGCTCCAGCTCGGTATTGCGCCCGATATTCCCCATACTCCGCAGCACGCCCTGGTGGGCAACGTGGTACACGCAGGAACCCATCACCATTTCCATCGGTCGATACCCTGCCTCCAGCAACATCCAGAAGTCCTGCCCGGAGAGATCGCTGGTAAACGGTTTGCCGCCCACACCCTTGAACCCGGGGACGCCGGAGCGGTGAGCAATCGCCGTACCGATAGCCATAAATTCCAGAATATCCTGGTCCCATTCCATACGCTTCACTTCCAGGCGCACGCCCACCACGCCGTCGGCCTGCAGGATGATGGCTTCCTGTTCCATACGGCTCATGGCCAGCTCACGGGCCTGATACATCGCCTGCGAAAGTACATCCATCTCCATGTTTTGATTCCAACTGCCGTACTGAATACCCATGTGATAGATGCACGAGCCGACCACCAGACCCAGGGGCTCGAACTCCGCCTTGCGTACCATGACAAATTCGTTCACAGAGAGGTCGGAGGTAAAGATGCCCTCGTGACTCCCTTGGGAGCGGAGGCCCTTCAGACGTTCTACGGCGTGGGGAGCAATCACTTCTTTAGTCATAGGAGATCCTTGCGATGAGGACGGAAAGAACGCAACGGGCCACCCAGGGAAACCGTGGGGAGCAATTCGTGCTGCGGCGCGCGGGAAGGCTCGTAGCTGACGGCGGTGCCAATGGCAATGTGCCGGCAGAGAAAACCCTCCCCTTGTTCGTTATTGACGCGGAACACCTGGGAATACTGGGTATGGGCGAGGACCCCCGCCCCCAGCTTGCGGCCGTCTTCGCGCAGGTTATAGAGCGCGCGGCGGCGGACGTTTTCCTGAAAGCTCGAGAGATCGGGGATCTCCATGTTCCAGTAGCGCGCGGCAAAGGGTGCCGCCTGGTTGGCCTGATCCAGCATCGTCCCACCCCAGGGCTGATACCAGTCATACTCGGCACCAATGGCAATGCCTACCGGCACTACCCCCTCTTCCAGCAGGCGCACGAACTCCAGCGACGACACTGTCGCCACGGCGGGCTCCCAAGCCGGGGGCAGGTCCTGGATACGCACTGCGGTACCCATCAGGGCATAATCCATGTCTTCGCCATCGCCGTGACGCACGCGCATATCGACGTTGAGGACGGCGTTGGCGCCCATCGCCACGGCCTCCAGGCGCAGGCGATCGATGGCCTGGTGCCACCCATCGTAATGTCCCTGGGTCCAGGAAAAACCGAAGTGATACCAACAATTGCCCCCCACCATCCCGAGCGGGTGGATACCGTGACTGCGTTCCATCAGCAGGGCAGCGACCGGCCCGCTCTGGATCCAGGGCCGTTGTCCGGCTGCCGTAGCGCGCAGACGTTCTTGCACAAAACTCGGCAAACGGCGCTGTTGCAGGGCCACCTGCCACTCTGCGGCACGCTGCTGCGCCGCCGCACTGGGAGCCACATTCACTGCACCTACTTGGCTCGCAACATTGGCAACCGTCTTTTCCAGGTCTTCGGTAACTTCGTGTAGTCCTTTCTGAATCTTGTCCCACAGCGACATAGGCACCTCGCTTTACTGCAGCAAAAAATCGTGCAGGGTCTGGCTGGCTGCCTGCATTTCCGTAGAGATCGCTGCCGTGTCCTGCAACAGCGACTTCAGCCAGTCTGCCAAAGGGAGAATCTCGCGTTTCAGCACGACGTTGCGCACCACCCGAGCGCGCAGGGTTTCGACATGGGTGCCGTTGAAATTCAGGTGGTAATCGAACTCGCCGGCATGCACCACCAGGTGCTCGAGATGCTGATGATGGGAGAAGAGCCCATCCTTTTTGCGATCCACCTCGACAAAACCCGGCATACCCTGCTCCAGCCGCTCGGCCAGAGCCTCCAGAAATGCCTTCATATCCGTCTGGGAGCGGCGAATCCAGGCCGCACTGTCATCAAAACTGATATCCACCGCATCTCCTCGCAGAACCGCGTTACCTTTACAGACCACGTGATTAGATTGTAGTTCGCTTTATGGCTGTCCGCGTTCCCGAACTAGATATTTCTACTAGACTGATGGACAGCATGGGAAAACACAGGAGTAGTCAATGCCAGAAAGCAAAGCGAAAGATTCCTTTTTGACCCCCACCTATGGCGCGCGGCGCATGGACGCTCCCATTCCGAAGGAGTACCTGCCGGAAGGGGATCTGGAACCGCAGGTCGCCTACCAGCTCATTCACGACGAGCTGATGATGGACGGTAACGCCCGCCTGAATCTGGCGACCTTCGTCACTACCTGGATGGACCCAGAAGCGCGCACCCTGATGGCGGAAACCTTCGACAAGAACATGATCGACAAGGATGAATATCCGCAGACAGCGGAAATCGAACGCCGCTGCGTGCAGATCATCGCCCATCTCTTTCACGCCAAAGACAAGGAGGAGCCTATTGGCGTTTCGGCCATTGGCTCCAGCGAAGCGGTGATGCTGGCGGGCATGGCAATGAAATGGCGCTGGCGCGAGTGGCGACACAAGCAGGGCAAGGACAGCAGTCGGCCCAACCTGATTTTGGGCAGCAACGTGCAGGTCGTATGGGAAAAATTTTGCCGCTATTGGGATGTAGAGCCGCGCTATATCCCTATCCACGAGGATCGCTATGTCATCAGTGCCGAGGAAGTCACGGCGCGCATGGACGAAAATACCATCGGCGCGGTTGCCATTTTGGGGACCACCTTTACTGGCGAATTTGAGCCGGTGCGCAGTATCCACGATGCCATGGTCAAGGAGAACAAAAAACGTGGACTACAGGTACCTCTACACATTGATGCTGCCAGCGGCGGCTTCGTCGCGCCCTTTTTGCATCCCGATCTGGAGTGGGATTTTCGCCTGCCCAACGTGGTTTCCATCAATGTCTCTGGACACAAATACGGGCTGGTATATCCGGGTATCGGCTGGGCGATCTGGCGGGGCAAGGTCTACCTGCCCGAAGATCTGATTTTTCATGTCAATTATCTGGGCGGCGACATGCCCACCTTCACCCTGAATTTTTCCCGGCCTGGCAACCAGGTGGTGGGTCAATATTATAATTTTTTGCGGCTGGGACGCGCCGGGTACACTCGGGTCATGAAAAACCTGCAGGACATTGCGCTATGGCTCAGTGGCGAAATCGCCAAAATCGGCCCATTTGCTCTATTGAGCACGGGCGAAAGTATCCCGGTTTTTGCCTTTCGCTTACGCGATAGCCAACGCTATTCTGTGTACGACGTTTCCGATCGATTGAAGATGCAGGGCTGGCAAGTACCTGCCTATACCCTGCCCAAGGACGCCGAACAGCTCGCGGTGTTGCGCATCGTTTTACGCGAGGGTTTCTCTCGTGACATGGGCGAAATCCTCTTGCGCGATCTGCGCGCTGCTGTCGACGATCTGGAAAAGGATCCCCCCAGTCACCCCAAAGAGCCGGGAAAAGAGTCCTTTCATCACTGACCGTTATCGGGGCAGAGGCTCGCCTTTCGCCAGCGGGTGGCGACCAATGCCCAGCCATAGCCAGGCGCCGGGTAAGCTGGTCAGCAATACCGTCGTCCCTGCCAGCAGGGACAGGGCGAGGGCTTGATCGTGGCCCATCTGCAGGGACCCCATGTAGAGCACCAAGAGCCCCTCCCGCAGGCCCCATCCGGCGAGGGATATGGGTAACGCCAAAAATAGGCTGACCACCGGCCAGACGACCCAGAATGCTACGGCGTCGGGATGCTCTCCCAAGGAATGTGCCAAGGCCCAGAACATGAAAATGGAGCAAAGTTGCACAAAAATCGACAGCAACAAGGTGGATAATAAAGCGCTGGGATTACGCAAGAGCATTCCCATTCCTGCGCGAATATCGTGCAGTTTGTGCCCCAATTTGCCGATACGATGTTCGAGAAAGCCGAGCCCCGGACTGAGAATCAAGGTAATGATTACGGCATAGCCGGCACTCAGGATCGCGACAGTCTCACCCATGCCGGGCAATAGATGTAATGCGTGCCCAGCGAACAAGTACCCCAGCAGTGCAATGCCGACCAAGGCCCCCATACCAATGAAACGATCGGCAAATACCGCGGCGAGAGCCAGAGTCGTGGAACCCGTTTGTGGTCGGGTATACCAGGCCCGTAGCACATCTCCGGATACCGAACCGGGCAACACCTGATTGAAATACGCACCTACCCAGTTCAGGCGCAGCAGCCAGGCTGCCGGGGCGTGCTTTTTGGCCGCGCGCAGGATGACCCCCCAACGCAGGGAAGACGCCGAAAGATTTACCGCATAGGCAAACATGGCCAGCAAAAACCAGGGAATACGAATCTGCAGAAAGCGTTGCGTGAGGGCAGTCCAATCGGTCTTGTGAAAGAGCCAGACAAAGATTGAAATGGTGACAACGATCTGCAGCAGCAGGCTCCAGGGAATCTTGCGATGTTTTTCTGCCTTCATCGGACGAGATTGTGGTTCAACAGGCATTGGCTAAGGGCTCCAAATCAGCGCGCCACTGTAGCGCAGGTCGCGTCCTGCGGCAAAAACGCCTCCAGCGTCTCACGAATCATCGCCACCTTGTCGAGGCTTTCGGCATATTCCGCCGCACAGTCGGAGTCGGCGACAATGGCACCACCGCCGAAAAAGCGTAATCCCCCCTTGCTATCCAGTTCCAGACTGCGAATGAGAATATTCCAGTCCATCTCCCCGCCCGCTGTGACATAGCCAAAACTTCCACAATAGATGCCGCGCGCTCCAGCCTCCAGCTCGGCAATAATTTCCATCGCCCGCCGTTTTGGCGCGCCGGTGATCGAGCCCCCGGGAAAAGCCGCCGCCAACGCATCCCAGGCATCGAAGCCAGGGGCCAAATCCGCCTCGATACTGCTGACCAAGTGATGTACCTGATCATAAGACTCCAACGAGAATAGTTCTGGTACCTGCACCGAGCCCAGTGCCGCCACCTTGCCAAGATCATTACGCAACAGATCGACAATCATCAGATTTTCTGCGCGATCTTTGTGGCTGAGCAGCAGCTCCTCGGCACGTTCTCGGTCACGGCGCGGGTCCGGGTGGCGCGGGCGCGTACCCTTGATAGGTCGCGCCTGCAAGCGCCCGCCCCCAAGACGCAGCAGGCGCTCGGGCGAAACGCTGAGCAGCGTGCCCCAGGGATGGCGAAAAAATGCAGAAAAAGGTGCCCGGCTTACGCTGCGCAAGCGCTGGTACAGAATCCAGGGGTCGCCTTCCCAGCTGGCGGAAAAGCCCTGCGCCAGATTGATCTGGTAACAGTCACCGGCCAGGATATATTCCTGCGCGCGCGCATAGGCAGCGGCATACTCTGCATAGCTCCAGTGTGGACGAATACCAGCGGGAGACAGCTGAAATGGCAGAGATTCAGGAAGCGGACGCGCCAATACAGCGGTCCAGGCATCCTCGGCGCCTGGGCTAGAAATGATCCATGCGCGTCGTTGCTGATGATCCTGCAGCAAGGCTTGATCATAGAGCGCGAATACCGCGACGGGCTGATCGTCTTCATTTTTATCCCGACTTCTGTTCCCGCCGACCGCCCAGTCGTATGCCAAAAGTCCGCATACCAAAGGCACAGTCACCCCGTTCCCTAGCTCTGGGCCACCCGCTTGCTTTTCCACCAGCCGGCGAAGAACGGAGAAAAGAGTACCCGTCTGACGCTGCGTTTTGCCGCCTCGGTCTTGCCGCCAGACGCCACCGGCATCTTCCCAGATCCAGGTCAGCGGCTGCCGTAGCAAGAGATCCTGTCGCCGATGGGGTCCAGAAGCGGTACCACTGTCCAGGAAAACTGCGCCAATTTCCATTGCGCAGCGGGCAAAAAGCTCTCCGCTATCCTCTCGATACTCGATTTCACAAAGTCGCATTCCAACCCCAGTAGCGCATGTACCCTAGCGAAAGTCTCCCTGTGTCACGCTTTGCTGTCCACTAGCCCGATGGCGGCGCAGGTCGGCGGCCCTGATCTCTCTGCAGAGATGTCACCGAGATCTCACCGCAGGTCGGATCTGGCAGAAAACCACCGTAGGGGCGTAGCGAGATCCGCAAAGGCACGGGACCTGTGACGCCCGTCAAGTGGATCATGATCTGCTCTGCCCACGGACACTCGGCATTCCCATAGCCAGTCTGGGTAGCGTAATGAATGCGAAAACTGGCGGACCGTCCCGGATGCAGGAAAATTTCTTCGTGTTTGACCGGCGCTGCCCCCGGAACCGAATATTTCTGCTGATGAGTCGCGATCGGTTCCCTGCCATCGCCGAGCAATTGTATTTCCGGCACTTCCGTCGCCAGCAGACAGATACGTTGGGATATATTTTTGATGTATATGCGACGGCTGCTATGCCCCATGCCCGCACTCGCCATACCGGACTCGGCCCGTAGTTGTTTTGCTTGGCAACGTGCAGGTGGCCCATCCTGCAGAGAGGAGAGCGCACATGCCCCAAGAAGGATCATTAAAGGCAGGGTTAATAGCCGACGCCAGGAATAGAACCTGTCTGCATCGGTCATGCCTTTCGCCAACAAGACGGAACGTAAATATGCTTTCGCGATCTTACATATCCCAGCGCTTGCCGCCGATTCTTTTGAGATGAACATTGTGCGCCAAACGAATCGTTGGGCGAATCAATAGCTGGGCGCTACCGATCACAAAAAGCCAAACACCCGCGTTTTCCGTCGATGCATAAAAGAAAAAAACGCTTCCCACAAGAAACAATACACCGATCAGGAAATCATTGACGATACTCAGAGTTTCGTAGCGTTGATTGATGACCAGCTCATCATTTTTTCCTAAATGCAGATCCAATTCGTTCTCTTCCGACTTACCACTTGCAGTCATTTATCTGAGCCTCCAGGAAAAGGGGAGATAATATCAGAATCTTCATTCACGGCGCAGCGTCTGATAGTTGCGCCGACAAGGTACTACATCCCAACGAAATTTGTCAAAATGATACCATGATTTCTTTTCGCCAAAGTCTGCGATTCGCAAATACAAGCGGAGCAATTACTAACGCCATCAGCAAGGCGCAGGATGAAATTGAGACATAGCGTAGGCAAACCACCCAGCGTTATGAGCGCCTTGATTTTGCATCTGGGCGCACATACATTACCTTCTGCAATTGAGAGGTGAAATCTGATGCAGATTCGCGGCGCACAGAAACAGGATCTATCCAGCATACTGCAACTTTACGCGCAACCAGGAATGGATAATGGCGTTTTCCTTGATATAGCGACTGCGGAGGCAATTTTTGCGCGGATGGCGCACTACCCCAGCTATCGTCTGTTTGTGGTAGAGACCGAAGATGCAATCGTCGGCAGCTATGCCCTTTTGATCATGGACAACTTGGCCCATCTCGGTACTCCTTCTGCCATCGTCGAAGATGTCGTGGTTCATCCCCAGTGGCAGGGACAAGGGATTGGTAAGCACATGATGGCCCACGCCATGGATCTGGCGAGAAAGGCGCGTTGCTACAAGCTGATGTTATCTTCCAATGCCAAGCGCGAGGCTGCCCATGCGTTTTACGAATCCCTCGGCTTTGCGCGTCACGGCTACAGCTTTCGTATGGACCTGTCAAGGCACATTAGAAATGTCCGGTGTTGGGCAAGATAGAGATGTCCGGTTTCCTGGGTGTTGGTTTCTTTCAAGGACAATCTGAGGTGGGGTAACGACGCCAAGGGTGGTCGGCAGCAGGTCGGGATTTTTCGGACCAGCGGCGGGACGCCAGGATCGTGTCGACACGTGCGTTGAGGCCTTTGTCATCGACAGGACGAGGGATTTCCTGGGCGGGATCGAAGACCTTGTAGGGCAAGACTGCCTGGGCGGCTACTAGTTCTACTTGCCCGTTGGCATGGACCACGACATCGACTTTCCGTCCGCGCAGTGCATAACGTGGGGCACCACCGGTCTGGATGATGTAGCGTTGTCTCTGGAAAGACAGCACCAAGTCTTTGGATAGGGTACGGCGGTGGTGGATGGCGCAGATCCGGGCGAGAGTTTCTGGACTTCCATCATAGGGTTGGTGGGCGTCCTCGTCGTCGCATGCCGCCACGGCAAAGCGCGCATTGTGTTGCTGCAGGTACTGGGGGAGCCAAGCGTTGGCGGTATCCTGATCGCTGATACCCTTCAGGCGCAAGGCCTTGACCAGGCGATCCTGAAGCGTTTGGAACAGGCGTTCTACCCGACCTTTGGCCTGTGGGCTCAAGGCCTGGATGGTGGCAATTCCCAAGGCTTCGGTGGCACGCTGAAACTGCGTGGGTTCGTTGTCTTCTGGGTTGTGTTTGGTGAAGATGCTGTGCCGATCGCTGTAGAGCGCCACGGGGCAGCCATGAGTCGTGACGTAGGTCTGTAGGGCGGACAGGTAGGCCTGACTGCTTTCTACCGGCGCAAAACGGGCATACAAGACCCGACTGGTGGCATCGTCAATGAAGGCGATCAGGGTGCAGCGCGGCCCACGGCCTTCGAACCAATCGTGGGGACTGCCATCGATCTGGATCAATTCCCCCAGTCGCGCTCGGCGCGGCCTGGGTGGGTGCAGGCGCGTGCGCCGCTTGCGCTGGGCTTGCCACAGGCCCGCAGTGATCATCCAGCGACGCAGCGTCTCCTTGGATACGGTATAGCCATCTGCGCGCAGATATTCCGCTGCCAGGGTGGGACCAAAGTCCGCATAGCGTGCCCGCAGCCGCGCCAGGATGGCCTCCCGGGTCGTCGTCTCCGTGCTTCGGTTGGAGGGTCTGCCGCGGCGTCGGCTGATCAATGCCGGTGCCCCCTCCCGCTCCATTCCGCGCTGCAAGCGTCGAATCTGCCGCTGCGACAAACCCAATACCTGCGCCGCCTGCCTCTGGCTTCGGCTCCCATCGATCACCTGCTGCAGCACCGCAAACCGCTTGAGTTCCCGCTCGCTCATCTCTATCCGCTCCTGCATCACTCGTCCTTGCCTCTCTTCTCTTCCAGGCGGACATTTGTAACGTGCCGAAAGCGGACATTACTAATTTGCTGCTACACAGCTTTCGTATGGACCTTGTAAACTGACCGGACGGTCAGTACACTTGCAGCAGACTTCGACGGAGCTACTTGCCCATGTCCGCTTTGCGTCGTGCCATCATCACTGGCTTTGCCTTGTTTCTCACCAGCCCCGCGATCTTTGCGGAGGACCTGCTCAGCGTCTATCAGCAGGCGATACAGACCGACCCGCAGTTGGCAGAGGCCCGCGCGAACCTGCAAGCCGCTGAGCAGGATAAACCCCTTGCACGCTCGGCCTATCTGCCGCACCTGGGCTTAGGTGCCAGCGTCGGTTTCAACACTGGCCACTTCTCCGGCTTCGCTGGCCTCGATATCAGCAAGGCCTATCTCTCTAATAGTTACAGCGTCAGCCTGACCCAGGCGGTGTTCAATGGCCCGGCCCTTTCCGCAATAAAGCAGGCGGGTAGTCAAATCCAGGCAGCCGCAATGGGTCTTGCCTACACCGAGCAGGATCTGGCATTGCGGGTCGCCAAGGCCTACTTCGCGGTGCTCGAGGCAGAGGCGCAGGAAGCCATCGCGAAAAAGCAAACTAACCTGCTGGACAGCATCTACAAGCAGACGGAAGCGCAGCTGCAGATTGGCACTGGTGACATCATCTCGGTGCGCGAAGCCCGGGCACGACTGGACTCCGCCAAGGCCGACCAGATTCAGGCGGAAAACGCCACGCAGGTCGCCCTTCGGCAATTGCAGCGACTCACCCATGCGCCGGTCGGTCAACTGGCACCGCTCCACCAATTCCAGGCCCTTGGACCACAACCCGACAACATGCAGGACTGGGTGGCAACTGCCATGAAATCCTCGCCGCAGATCCTGCAGGCCGAGGCACAGACACAGAGCGCCCAGGATGCCGTTGAGGTACAACGCCGCGCGCGCTGGCCGAAGCTGGATTTGCAGGGGATTGCGCAGCACGTGCATGGCAATCCCTTCCCCGGCTTTACCGAGAATCAGGCGGGAGTGAGCTTGAACCTGTCCATGCCCATCTTCGAGGGTGGCCAGATCTCCAGTCAGGTGCAGAAGGCGCAGGCGCAGAGCATGGCGTCGAGCGATCATCTAGGGAGCGTACGTGATGCCGTCAAACTCAATGTTGAGAGCTCCTTTCTCGATCTTCAGAACAGCGTCGCGCAGCTGCAGGCAGCGAAAGAGTCGGCTCAGTCGGCCAAGGTATCCCTGGCAGGCACCCGCAAAGGCTACGAGGTCGGCACCCGCTCCATCATCGATCTGCTACAAACCGCTACCGACTATATTCGCGCGGAACAACACTATAATGTCGCTCTCTACCGTCAGGTCACCGCCCGCGTCGCCCTCAAGGCCGCCGCTGGACAGTTGAACATCGGCGATCTCACCTCGATCAACGCCCTCCTGCAACCGTAATGACGGCTGCGCGAGCCGATCGTTCGGCGTATAGTGTCTGCTTGCAGTGCAGATGACAAACGAGGAGATGACGATGGCGGAACTGAGCAACCTGGCCCTGGATCTGCGCGGGCTTCCCGATGCCAAGGCCGGTCCTTTGCTTTTCAGCGCGGCTCAGCGCCTGGGACTGGGACAGAAAATATCGGTGCAGATCGATCGCGATCCCCATGCCCTGCTACGCGCCACGGCCTTCCAGTTACGTGATGCGATTTCCTGGACGGTTACGGGTGCGGAGCACGACTGGCAAGCCGAAGTGCGGCCGCGCAAGGAAGCCGAGGCAAAGGATGTTGTCGACCTCCTCACCTGGGATCATTATCGCCTTGATCGTCAATTTGCCGACGTCCTCGCCGCTGCCAATGCGAACAGGGTAGAAGAGGCAGAGACTATTTTCCAGGACTACTGGATTGGTCTGCGCCGTCATGTGCACATGGAAAACTATATCCTTGGGCCCGTGCTGGGCGGTGGCGAGAAGAAAGGGCCACTGGCGGACATGCTCTTTGAGCACGACAGCATCATTCAGCAGTCGCGGATTGTGGACGAAACCTTCCAGGAAAAGGACTACGGCATGCTGCCGGCCATCTGCGCCGTTCTTTCGGGGTCGCTGGCCAAGCACGAGAACCGCGAGGAGAACACGCTGTTCCCAATCTGGCAGGCAGCCAACAATCAGGACAAGCTGCGGGCGGAGGAATTTCTCGTGCAGACTAGGGCGCTCTTGGCCGGCGCCGACGACGCGGTCGTCAAGGAACGTTTCCCCGACTAAAATTCAGTGCAGCGATTTGCCCGGCGCAAAGAGCGCTGCGACGTCCGTAGAATCGAGCAGGTAGACTTTTTGGCAATACTCGCAAGTCACCTGCACCTTACCCTCGGCTGCCAAGGTCTCTTCTACCTCTTTCTCCCCCAAGGCAACGAGCATGCGCTCGACCCGTTCCTGCGAGCAGCTGCACTGAAAGTGTAGCCCTTGGGCATCGCGCAGGCGCACGCCGACACTGGGAAAGATTTCCGGCAGAAACTGCTCCGGTCGTGCCTGCAACAGGGATTGATCCGAACCCACGGCAAAGAAGCCCGTAGCGATTTCCCATTCCTCGGCGGTGAGCACCCCGGGCAGGCGTTGTAGAAAATAGCCACCAGCGATCCCGCTGGTAGCGTCCACTAGCAGACGAAAATAGGCCGGAGCCTGCACCGACTCGGTAAAATATGCCTGTAGAGACTCCGTCAGAGTGTTGCGCAGCTGGATCAGCCCCTGATAGCGGTCGCGGTCCATACCCATATCCACGGTCAGGGCGAGCAAGGCCTCAGGCAGTGCCGCAAGGTCTAGATTTTCCTCTGCCCCACGCCAACGGGCATAGGCGCGCATGCCACCACCAGCCATCATCTCGGCGACCAGGAGTTGCAGACTGCCCTGACTCTGGGCCTGGAGAATCAGTCGTTCGAAGTGCTTCTGGGTGCTGGAGATCAGGGCCAGGCCAACGAGAATTTCGCCGATGAGCTGGCGCAGCTCCGCTGGCCCCTCGAGACCCTGGATTACCCGCGCAAAGATGCCGTCGACCCGGCAACGGGCACCCCGTAACGGTAGGCTCTCCCAATAAAAGCTCTGCAGAAAATCCGCCGAATCGCTACTCATGCAGGCACCTCCCGCGCCATCAAAGGTTCCATTGCCCGCAATAACTGCTTGAAAAGCCGCGGATCCCGTTCCTCTTGCGCGGCGAGCAGCTCCTTCATGCGCTGGCGTTCGGTGGGATGGCGAAAGCAGGCGGGACAATTCTCGACGATGATCGGTAGGCCTTTATCCTCGGCATAGGCGCGAGTCTGCCGTTCGCGACAGTAGACCAGGGGACGGATGACGCGCAGGTCGCCTTCGCGTACGGCGTAATGGGCCTTCATGGTGCGCAGTTCGCCATTGTAAAACATCGACATGAAAAAACTTTCCGCGAAGTCGTCGAGATGCTGGCCGAGGGCGATGACGTTGTAGCCCTCACGGCGCGCGCAGGCATACAGTACACCCCGCCGCATTCGCGCACAAAAGCTGCAATAGGATGGGCGCCCTAGGTGTTTCTGGGCACGACCAAAGATATCCTGCCGCTCCCAGAACCACGGCAGCCCGAGTGCATGAACATGGAGTCCAAGCGGCTCGGGATCAAAATCCGAGCTCTGCGGGTCGACGGTTGCCACCCCCAGTTCGAAGGAGAGAGGGCTGTGCCGTTGCATTTCTGCGAGCAAGGCCAGCATGCTGAGGGAATCCTTGCCACCCGAAAGTGCCAGCAGCACCCGGTCTCCTGGGCGAATCATGCGGAAATCATGGATGGCCTTGCCCATGCGTCGCGCCAGGAGGCGAGGCACAGGCAATCGATGCCCCTCCCGCGCCTCTGCGTCTGGCAACGTGGCCAGTTCAGCCATGAACCGCCTCGAAACTGGCGGCGAGCTCTAGCGGGGATACGGTCGCCGCCCCGAGCTTGCCAACCACGATACCCGCAGCACGATTACCCAACTCCACTGCCCGATCCAGAGGCCAGCCGGCCGCCACCGCCGTGGCAATGGTGGCAATCACGGTATCTCCAGCACCGGTCACATCGAATACCTCGCGCGCCTGGGCCGGATGATGATGCATCCCATCGGCAAGAAAGAGGGTCATGCCCTCCTCTCCCCGGGTCACCAATAAACCCTCCAGCTGCCACGCCGCGCGCCAGTGCCGCGCCAGCGCGTGAAACTCCTCTTCCGTTTTCCAGCCACCCGCAACCGCCTGGAATTCGCTCTTGTTGGGCGTCAAGAGGGTCGCCCCGGCATAGCGGGCAAAATCGCGCCCCTTAGGATCGACGAGAACGGGTATCTGGCGTTCGCGCGCCAAGCGAATCCACGCCTGCGGATCGTGTACCGCGCCTTTGCCATAATCCGATAGCAACAAGGCGGCCATGCCGACAAAAAAATCTTCATCGTCGAGCAACAGGCCGTGCAAATGCTCCTCATCGGGACGTTCCTCAAAATCGAGGCGAAGCAACTGCTGCTGCTGTCCAATTACCCGCAACTTGACGGTGGTAGGAAGCCCCTCGAGCGCCACGAGGTGGGTCTCCACGCCCGCCCTGCGGAGCAAGGAGTCGAGACTGTCTGCTGCGGCATCCCTGCCCACCGGCGCCCGCAAACGACAGCTCGCACCCAGGGCAGCGATATTGAGGGCGACATTGGCAGCGCCACCGGGCCGCTCTTCTTCGCGCCCAACCTGCACCACTGGCACTGGTGCCTCGGGCGAGATGCGCTCGACTCTGCCGAACCAGTAGCGGTCGAGCATCACGTCGCCGAGCACGGCAACGTGGGCCCGGCGTAATTGGTTCAGGGAATCAGGGGCGGCCGATGGCACGGTATTGCAGTCCTGCAGCTTTAAGTAAACGGGGATCGTAGAGGTTACGACCGTCAATGATCAAGGGATGCCGCAGGCGGCGCTTCAAATCGGCAAAATCCGGGCTGCGAAAGATCTGCCATTCGGTACAGATCATGAGGGCATCGGCGCCGTCGCAGGCTGCATAAGGATCCTCGCAAAAAGAGATCTCCGGCATCTTGGCGTAGATCCGCTTTGCTTCTGTCATGGAAACGGGATCGTAGGCGCGGATGGTGGCACCACGCCGCCGTAATCCATCGATCAGGGTGCGACTGGGGGCCTCGCGCATGTCGTCGGTATTGGGCTTGAAGGCCAGTCCCCACACGGCGATCTCTTTGCCCTGCAGATCCGCGCCCAGTTCTTCCACCAGCTTGCGCTCCAGCACCTGCTTTTGCGCATTGTTGACGCTTTCCACCGCACGGATCAGGGGGGCATCATAGCCAAGCTCCCTCGCCGTGTGCTCCAAAGCGCGCACATCCTTGGGAAAACAGGAACCACCATAACCACAACCGGGGTAGATGAAGTCAAAGCCGATGCGGGGATCTGAGCCGATTCCGATGCGCACATGCTCGATGTCTGCGCCCAGACGCTCGGCCAGACCGGCCAGCTCGTTCATGAAGGAGATCTTGGTCGCCAAGAGGACGTTGGCGGCATACTTCGTAAGCTCCGCCGAGGGAATGTCCATGACCAAAACCCGGTCGTGATTGCGGTTGAAGGGCGCGTACAGGTCCCGCATGCGCTGCGCCACGGCTTCCTCGTCGGTACCGACGATGATCCGGTCCGGCTTCATGAAGTCGCCGACCGCTGCCCCCTCCTTCAGAAACTCTGGATTGGAAACCACGGAAAAGGCGATTTTCGCGCCGCGGGCATCCAGCTCTGCCTGGATTGTGGCACGCACCTTTTCTGCCGTCCCCACCGGGACGGTGGACTTATTGATGACGATGCGCGGCTGGTCGAGATGTTTCCCGATGTCGGAAGCCACCTGCAATACATAGCGCAAATCCGCCGAGCCATCCTCCTCTGGCGGGGTACCAACGGCGATGAAGAGAAATTCACCATGGGCCACGCCCTCGGCAATGTCGGTGCTGAAGTGCAGACGCCCGCCGTCGATGCCACTGCGCACGATCTCCGGCAGATCCGGCTCATGGATGGGGATTTCGCCAGCCCGCAGACGCGCCACCTTTTCGGCATCGATATCGATGCAGAGCACCTGATTTCCCACCTGCGCCAGGCAGGCGCCAGTGACCAGCCCTACATAGCCCGTACCCACTACTGTTATCCGCATACTTCCGTCCCCATCACTTCCGGCGCCAGCTCTTCGATCACTACCGTGGCCATGGCGTATCGATGTTCATCCGTCAGACTCAACCACAGGCGCGGCTGGCGCGCACAATGCAGAAGTTGCCTTTGCGCGGCACCGCGCAGAGAAAGCGTTGGACGTCCAAGAGGATCATGACGAACCTGGATATCCTCCAGACAGATACCATTGCGAAATCCGGTACCCAGAGCCTTGACCGTGGCTTCCTTGGCGGCAAAGCGGCGCGCCAAAAAGGCGGCAATCCCCTGCCCCGCTGGCAGCTCAGCGTATTCCTGTTCGCCAAGAACACGAGACAAAAGGCGATCGCCCCAACGATCAAGCAAGGATGCCATGCGCTCGACCGAAACCAGGTCCGTACCCAACCCAACGATCACCGACGCGCCTGCCGCATCAGCCGTTTCATCTCCCGGACGGCATGGTCCAGACCATGAAAGATGGCATGCGCAACGATGGCATGCCCGATGTTCAACTCTGCAATTTCCGGGATGGCGGCGATCGCTTCCACATTGCTGTAATCGAGGCCATGGCCGGCATTGACCTGCAGGCCCAGGCTGCTCGCCAGCCGTGCAGCGCTGCGTAGTGACTCCAGCTCCCGGCTGGCTTCGACGCGGTTGCGCGCATTGGCATAGCTGCCGGTGTGCAGTTCGATGACCGGCGCACCCGTAGCCGCTGCGGCCTCAATCTGTCGCGGATCGGGGTCGATGAACAGCGAGACCCGCACCTCCGCCGCTGCCAGACGCTCGCAGGCCCCTTGTACCCGCGCCTGCTGTCCGGCAACATCCAAGCCCCCCTCGGTGGTCAGCTCGGCGCGCCGCTCGGGCACCAGGCAGCAGTCGCTCGGACGCAGACGCTCGGCTATCGCCAGGACCTCTTCAGTAACCGCCATTTCCAGATTCAGACGGGTCCGCAAGGTTTGCTGCAGGAGTTCGACGTCGCGTTCCTGGATGTGACGACGATCTTCCCGCAAATGTGCGGTAATGGCATCGGCGCCGGCGCGTTCCGCAACAAAGGCCGCCTCCAGAGGATCCGGGTAGCGGGTTCCCCGCGCCTGGCGCAGCGTCGCGACATGATCGATATTCACACCTAGAGCTATCATCTGCTTTCTACGCCTCCACTGCGCCTGCGCCGCAAGTATGCCGCAAGTAGGCGCCGACTCTCCAGTGTTCGCCCACCAAGAAGCTGGTCGAGTTCCATGGCCAAATAAGCGCGCAATTCGCCCCACACGCTCCGCTCCGGCGGCAACTGCAGGTCCCCCGCCAGCCAGGTCAACGCCGCCCGGGAAACGGGCTGCGCCAGGGCCGGGGCATGCCGGGAACAGAACAACCCCTCTCCAGGGCGGGCGTAGGCGCTGTCCTCCAAAAGGGCGCCGCATTGCGCGCAACGGGCAACATCTGCAGCCCAGCCAAGGGTTTCGAGCAGACGCCGCTCAAAACGTCGCAGCAACCAAAAATCCTCAGGCCTGGAGGCGAGCGCTTCCAAGATCTGGGAATATTCGACAAATAGTTCGTCCTGCGGATCCGCTCGCCCGGTCAGACGCAAGAGAAGCTCGTTGAGGTAGAACAGCAGCAACGCCGGCACCGGCTGTTGCACGAGCCGGCTCGGAAGCTCTTCGGCACCCTGCAGGGCTGGAAGATCGCCGCGACCGGCCCAGCGCACCCAATAGGGACGCCCGGCTTCCAGGCGACCCCGTCGCCGCTTGCCCCGCGCCAGGATCCCCAGACGCCCGTGGTGTTCCGTAAACAGTTCGAGTATCAGACTGCCATCGCCAAACGGGTGAGAATGCAGTACCCAGGCCCGCTCTCCCTGGTTACGCTCCATATCCCATTTCGCGCAGAATACCCGGCTGCCGGTCCCAGTCTTCGCGTTCCTTCACCCACAGCCCCAGCCGCACCCGCGCACCGGTCTGCTGTTGGATACTTTCCCGTGCCCGCGTGCCAATGTGCTTGAGGCGCTGTCCTTTTTCTCCCAGCAGAATTGCCTTTTGCCCCGGACGCCGACAGTAGATGGTTGCCTCGATTTCATGTCTGCCTTCCGGACTGATCGTGTATTTTTCGATGGCGACCGCGGTCTCATACGGGAGTTCGGCACTGAGCTGGCGAAAGATCTGCTCGCGCACAGCTTCCGCCGCCAGAAAACGCATCTGCCGATCCGTCACCTCATCTTCGTCATATTGTGCTGGCCCCTCCGGTAGAAGAGGAAGAATGACTCCTGCCAAACGCTCGACGTCATCCGGCCGCCGCGCACTCATCGGCAGGATCTGTGCAAAGCGCGCATGCCCGCTGAGTTCGTGTAGATACGGCAGCAGACGCTCTTTCTGCGGCACGCGATCGACCTTGTTGGCGACCAAAATCAGGGGTAGATCCCGTTGCTGCAGCCAGCGCAGGGCCTCAGCATCGCCCGCCGTCCACAGCGGCGCCTCGACCACCAGAACGCCCAGGTTTGCGGCATCCAGGGCCGAACGCGTGGCACGCAGGATATGCCGATTGAGACTGCGGTATCCTTGATGCACACCAGGCGTATCGAGGAACAGAATCTGCCCGTTGGGGCGGGTGTAGATACCGAGAATCTGATCGCGGGTGGTCTGCGGACGCGGGGCGGTGATGCTGATTTTCTGGCCGATCAGGTGATTGAGCAGGGTGGATTTGCCAACATTCGGCCGGCCGATCAACGCTACGCTACCACAGCGATGCGCTACGGGGGGGCTCTCAGACGGCATGACGTTGCTCATGCAGCCGGCCCTGCAGCTGTTCCAGCATCAGTTGTGCCGCCTGCTGTTCGGCCTTGCGCCGACTGCTGTCCTCGGCTTCCGTGGGCGGCATCCCTGCGACAGTACAGCGGGCCACGAAACGACGCTCATGCGCCTGCCCTTTTTCTTCCACCAGTTCATAGAAGGGCAACGCCCGCCCCTTGCCCTGCAAGAACTCCTGCAATCGGGTCTTGGGATCACGCAGTTCCTCCGCACCCAAGGTATCGGTAATCAGGGGCACGATGACGTGATCGACGATGGCTTCCGCGGCGCCAAAACCGCCATCCAGATAGGCAGCACCAATGATAGCCTCCACCGCGTCGGCACGAATGGAGGCGCGACGCGCACCACCACTACGCATTTCTCCTGCCCCGAGAATCAGGGCATCAGCAACACTGATGGTTTCCGCTACCTGTGCCAGGGTTTCCTCCCGCACCAAACGTGCCCGCATGCGCGAGAGATCTCCCTCACTCACCTTGGCAAAACGCTTGTAGAGTCGCGCCGCAACGATAAAATTCAGCGCCGCATCGCCCAAAAACTCCAGGCGCTCATTGTGAATGGCCGCGGCACTGCGATGCGTCAGCGCCTGACGCAATAGAGCGAGGTTCTGGAAGCGATAGGCAATACGGTCTTGCAGTCGATCTAGCGTATTCATGTGCCAAGTATACCTGCAGCTTCATAAAAGCGGGAGATAGGAATGCAACATCGTTATGTGGGGTGTCTTTTCTCTACTACGACTGAACAGATCATCCCTGCCGTCAACGGTAAATCCCGAGGCTTTTGCAGCAAGCGGATACGGACCGGGATACGGGCCGGCAAACGGACCCAATTGAAACTCGCCCGCACGTCTGCCTGCAGACGCTCGCCGGTGTGACTTTCGCGATCGGCGATGGCGGGGGCGATACCTTCTACTATCGCCGGCAGACTTTGCCGTGCCCCCAACAGGGTGACCCGCGCCTTGTCGCCGACATGGACCCCGGCCAGGCGGGTCTGCTCCATGTAGGCATCCACCCAGTAGCTATCAGACTCCACCAGCGCGAGCAACGGCTTGCCAGTTTGCGCATAATCTCCGGTCCGCAAACGCAGATGGGTAATGGTTCCCGCTACTGGCGCCCGCACCAACGTCCGCGACAGGTCATATTCCGCCAGATTCAGGCGGGCGCGGGCAGCCGCCAATTGCGCCTGCGCGGTGCGCACCGCGAGCAGGGCATCGGTGCGCGCCTCTGCGGATACGACATCCGCTGGCAAGTCGGCACGTCGCGCCGCCTGTTCCTGGCGAAGAGCGAGTTGCGCGCTGGCTTCGGCCAATGCCGCCCGCGCCTTGGCCACGGCGAGCCGGTAACGTCGGGGATCGATGCGAAACAGTACCTGTCCGGCTCGTACCGGCGCATTATCCGCAACCTCAAGATCCACCACGCGGCCACTGACATCGGCATTCACTTCAATGATCTGCGCTTGCACGACGGCATCCCGGGTCCACGGACGATCCATATAGGCATGCCAAAGACGCCAGCCAAGCCATCCCGCCAGGAGCAGCACTACCAAAGTCAGCAAGACACGCAACAGACGCCGGATCACCCGTATACTCCCAGTCCCAACAGAGAAAAGAGACAAACAAATAGCGCAAGGCGGAACAGTGCCGGATGCCAGACCCAGCGATCGAGATTCCAGCGACTCGTCAGTTTATCGGCAATCAGATACAAAATGACCGTCAGCGCAAAAATTGGCAAAAGAGTCGGTACGACTGCACCAAAAAGAACGATGTCAACCGGCATCTTGCGGCTCCAGCGCCTGGGAAAGGCGTCGGGATACGCTGGCGATGACGTGTACATAAACGCGAAACAAGGCGTCCGGCGGCAAGATCGGATGTAGCGCAGGGTCAAGCCTTTCCTCGGGAAGATGCTGTACCGCATCCAGTGTGGCGCGTAGACGCTGCCGATCCTCTTCGCTCATGGCTTCGGAACGGCGCTGCCGGATACTTTGCAGGAGTGGCTCGACATAGTCCTGGTCATATAGTTGCAAGGGATGCTCTCCTGCCTCCTCGCCACGCGCGTGCAATAAAATCCGTAGCTGCAGAATACCCTCTGCGAGTTCGTCCAGGCGCATGGCCTCGCGTAGCACCTCAGCATCGCCCTGTTGTTGCGGTGTGAGAGTAGCGGCAAGCAGACGCAGATATTCCCGACTCTCGGCGGCATAGCGATTGCGCAGATTGGTCAAAGGCGCACTCGCCACAGTGCGTACCAGGGTACGAAAGCGCTCGAGCAAACGGCTACGCTCCCAGCGATTTCCCAGCGGAAAGATCAGGAAAAAGGCGATGCCCACCAGGAACACAGCAATCAGCTCAGCAAATCCGGTATTGAGCATGTTGACATAGGAGAATGGCTGATCATTGTCCGGGACCGCCAACTGCGGGAAGAAAATGCCAAAACCGGCGGCGGTTCCCGCCCAGCGGCTTTGCGTCAGCAGCCACGGTGAAACCAGAAAAAATGGGAATAGCGCAAGCGCAAGCAGGAGAAATCCTTGCAGACGCGGCAGAAATTCCAGGGAAAAGAGCATGGCCGCGAGAAAGGCGAGGAGAATGCCAAACCCCATCTGTCGCGTTGAGGCTACCGGATTGGGAAAGGTGGAGAAGAGTGCGACCAGCACCACCGCAATGATCAACGCCGATGGACCAGAAGGCCAGGCCGTCCACAGCCAAAAGCAGGAGACCAGCGCCACCACCATGAGACTGCGCGCTGCCGCAGTGAGAGGTTGAATGATCTCAGTGGGCGGGCGATCAAAAGATACTCGCCAGCGCTTATCGTGCACTTCGTCGATGGTCATGGGTAGCGGTAGGGAAGCCGTCTTCTGCTCTGGGTACAGTAGACGATGATAGCTTTCCAGATAGCGCCGAAATTCCGCCAGGTAACGAGTGAGTAGCAAAATCAGACTATCCAGAGCCAAGGCCTGCGCCGCATCGAGACGAGTATGCAAGTCCTCGCGTAGCCGCGAAAGCTGATCTATGACCCTTTCCTGCACGCCTTGGAGATGCGTGCGGGCCAGCGCACTGTCACCAGCCTGAATGGTCTGTCGCAGCCCTTCCAAGTCCTTGCGCAGTTGCTCCAGTAGCTCTCGGCTGGCTTCCTGCACCGGACTGAGAGCGACCCGGCGCAGACGCCGGATATGACTGTTTAGTAGATGGAGGGTACCCGAAGCAAACATCATATCGGCAATCATCTCCCCAACCAGCTCATTGTGGAGACGACCCGCTGCGCTCTCAAAAAAGGAACCTGAGCGATAATTGTCGAGTTGCAAAGTTTCCTGGGTGGCGGCGAGATGCAAAACGATCCAATCCGCGCGCGCAACTCCGCCATTTAACACCCGCAGAGAATTCCCCAGAAAATGTTCCAATCTGCTTTTGGCAGTGCTCTCCAGCAGCTCACGCAGGGATTGCGGAAAGACCACCGCACTCACAATCGATGCCACCAGGATACCCAACATAACATCACTGAGGCGCGCAATGCCAATATCCACCGCATGTCCAGGATCAAGGGCAGCAGGTAGTCCGACCAAGGCCGCAGTGTAGCCGGCGAGTACAAAGGCGTAGGCTTGAAAGTTGCGGAAATAGCGCGCACCGGCCGTACAAAAAGCGACCCATAAGGCCAGGCCGGCAAGGAAACCGATACGCGCGTCCGGGAAGAGCGCGACCAGTAGCAGCGCAACGATACTACCGACAATGGTCCCGATAGCGCGATAGAAACTCTTGGCCAGCACCATCCCATTACGGGATTGCATGACGATAAAAACGGTAATGACCACGGTACTTGGTGAATCGAGCTGGAAGCGATAAGCCAGCCATAGGGCCAGCAGCGCCGCCAGTGCCGTCTTGCCTAAAAATAGCCACCTTTGCAGATCCTGACGGTAAAAATCTCGCCAGAACTGATAATGGGTAACGGCAGAACTAGCCATGGACAGCCGACTTCTCGGGCCAAGTCTGGGCGACCACCCGCCCCCCCAACGCCGCATAGAGAGCTACGAGAGTTTGTTCGGCATGGGTATCCAAGCGCAGACGCTCCAGTTGATTCTCGATCAGCGGAACTCGTACCTCCAGTGCTGGCAGCGCGTTGCTCAGCCCCGCCTGGTAGCGCTGCTGCTGCAATCGCACGCTATGTTCCAAAATGACTTCCCGTTGTTGCAGGCTGGCGCGTTCCTGCGCCGCGGCCTGCAGTGTCGTCAAATCACCGGCCACCTGTTGCAAAGCCTGTAGCAGGGTCTTGCGATACTGCGCCAAGGTTACATTGTAGTTTGCTTGGCTGGCGTCAAAGTTGCCGCGCAGCCGTCCGCCTGTAAACAACGGCAGATTGATCGCCGGCCCGATTCCGGCCTGCAAGGAACCGGGATGCAAAAAGGTGAACAAGCCACCAGCGGCGGCCAGTCCCCCGGCAAAGGCGACGAGATTGATGTTGGGATAGTAGGCATCTCGCGCCACTTGTATGGCTGCAGCTGCGGCCTCGATCGCATTCCGTTGCGCCACGACGTCCGGCCGCTCTCCCACCCACGCTGCTGGTACCTGCGTTGGACTCTGCCAATACGGTCGGAGCAATGACCGTCGGCCGGCATTCCGCAGCGTTGCGGGCAGACGAGTTCCTTGCCCACAGAGCACGGCAAGGGCCTCGCGGTTCTGTTCCTGCTGCGCCTCTTCGGCTTCGATTTCTCGTTGCAAACGCGAAAGGCGAGCGGCATTTTCCAGCGCTGCCAGGGAATTACTCAGACCATGTTGCTGCCGCTGTTCTTCGATGCTTTCGATTTGTTGCAATATCTGCTGCTCGTCATACAATTGCGCAAGGACTGCATCATTACCGGCAATCGCCAGTAGCTGCTGTACAACCGCAGCCTCCAATACAAGGGTTGCCGCCCTTTGCTTCTGCTGCATCATCAAAAGATGCAAGCGGGCCTCGCGAACCCGCTCGCGCTCCTTGCCCCAGAGGTCGAGATGGTAGGAAAAATCCAGTTTCAGGGCGTTATTCCAGGAGCTTTCGCCGGCATAGGGAGGCAGATAAAATTGATTTTGGGTCCAACGGCTCACCCCAATGTGTCCTGCCAAATCGGCCTGTGGCACGAGCTTAGCGCCAGCGCCGCGCAACTGCGCTGCTGCGAGCTGTACTCGTGCCTCGGCTTCCTCCAGATCCGGATTATTGCGTAAGGCGAGACGCAGAATCTCCCGCTGCTGTGCATCGAGCAAGGCCCGCCACCAATCGGTGTTGGCTGGCGTCTCTCCCTGCCCCTGCACCAGCCCCTTGCTGAGCTGCAAGTCCTGTAATTTGGTCGGCGCCGCAAGCTGCGGCATCTTTGGCGCACAGCCCGCGACCGCAGCGAGTACCAGGACGTAAGCAGCAATCTGCCAAACCCTCACGTATTCCTCCGCTGTTTCAATCCAAGTGCTCGCGTAGCATCATTCACCCATACCCTGCAGGCGCTGCCGGATCTCCGCCACTACCGCGTCCGCTTGCCTACCATCTGCGGATGACAAACGCCAGTCAGCCTCCTCGGCGCGGAACCAGGTTGCCTGCCGCTTCGCCAACTGCCGCGTAGCGTAAAGGGCTGCCTGTTCCGCCTCAGGCAGGGAGCACTCGCCCCGCAACCAGGCGAATAGCTGACGGTAGCCCACTGCCCGGCAGGCCGGGTAGTCCGCGTCTCCATAACGTCCAAACAGAGTCGCGGCCTCCTCGCGGAAACCCGCCGCATACATGGCTTGCAGGCGAACAGCGATGCGCTCGTGCAGTTCGGCGCGCGCGGGTTGCAGGACAATCTTCCAGAGCGGTCCGGACAGTCCGCCCTGCCAGAGCTCCATCGTCTTGCCCTCCGCCAGCAGCTCCAGGGCACGTTGTATCCGCTGTGCATCGTGGGGATGGATAGCAGCCGCCCGTTCTGGCGCCTGTTGTGCCAGGCGCTGATGTAAGGCGGGCCATCCCACGCGCTCGGCTTCTCTCTGAAGCTGTTGGCGAAGGACCGGATCGGCGGGCGGCAGATCGGCAATGCCACGTTCCAGGGCACGGAAATAGAGGCCCGTGCCCCCAACCAGCAAGGGGATTTGTCCATCTGCCCGGGCAGCGGCAATTTCCGCTCGGGCGTCGCGGGCAAAGTCACCGGCCGAATAGATCTCTTCCGGTTCGCGGATATCGATCAGGGCGTGGGGATAGCGGGCCTGCAGCGCGGGATCGGGCTTGGCGCTGCCCAGATCGAAATGACGATAGACCGCCAGCGAATCGACGCTGATGAGGCGAACCCGGAAGGTATCTGCCAGACGCAGGGCGAGAGCCGTCTTGCCGCTCGCCGTCGGCCCCTGGAGAAAGAGGGTGGGTAGAAAAGATATCTCGGTGTTCTCAGGGTCCATAGTCCCGGATAGCAGCAGCTCAGCGTCCACGCAGGAACAGGCGATCGAGCTCGGCAAGGTTCCACTGGACGATGGTGGGCCGGCCATGATTGCATTGGGTGTAGCGTGGCGTTGCTTCAAGCTGCCGCAGGAGGGCATTCATTTCTGCAAGACTTAGGGGATGATGGTCCTTGATGGCGGCGTGACAGGCCATCTCCGCCAGACGCTCATCCCCCTGCCCGGCCTGCCAGGTCGCCTGCTCCGCCAGGCAATCCGCCACCAGATCGGCAATGGCCGACTGCGGAAACCCCGGCGCGCAGGCGTGGATGCGCAGGCTGCCGGGACCGCTGCGCGACCAGTCGAGACTGGCCTCACGCAACAATTCCGCGCGCTCCTCCAGACGCTCGCCCTGAGCGGGGCTGAGCTCGATCTGCAGCGGCAGGAGCAGGGCTTGCTGCTGTCCCGTCGACCGTTGCGCCTTGAAGCGCTCGTAGAGAATGCGCTCATGGGCGGCATGCTGATCGATCAGGAGCATCCCTTCCTTGTTTTCCGCGACGATGAAACGCTGATGAATCTGCCCCAAAGCCCGTCCCAGGGGATAGCCCTTCCAGAGCTCCTCTGGATCAGAAACGGAGGATGACGAGGACTCAGGAGAAGGCGGCGGCGGGTAACGGAAACCAGGAGCGACCAGTTTCTGCCAATAGTCGTCGCCAGAGTCCTCCCGCACCCGGCCTACGGCAAGGTCTGTGAGAGGCGCCTGGGTACCGAAAAATCCCGCGCCCGAGCGCTGTTCGCTCCTCTCTGTAGGGGGTAGGTACGGCGCCCGCGGACGCGCCTGATCGGCGATGATTTCTGCCAGGGTATGGCGGACGAAGTCGTGGATCTGGCGAGCCTCGCGAAAGCGCACCTCGGTTTTGGCGGGGTGCACATTGACATCCACCAGCTCACTCGGCAGCTCCAGATAACAGATGGCGACAGGTTGGCGGTCCTGATACAACACATCCGCATAGGCGGAGCGCAAGGCATGACGCAGACCGGCGTCCTGCACCGCGCGGCCATTGACGAAGAAATACTGCTCGTCGGCGCGGGGTCGGTTGAAGCTGGGCAATCCGAGCCAGCCCCAGAGTCGCCAGCCATTATTTTCCTGTGCAAAACGCAAGGCGTTACGCAAGAATTCCTCGCCAAGGATGGCCGCCACCCGCGCGTCCTGATCGGCCTCACTTAGGGCCGCTGGATACTGCGCCAACAAGCGCTTTCCTTGTTGCAGGCGCAGATCCACCGGAAAGGCGCTGAGGGCGAGCTGACGCCAGAGTTTCTGGATACGGCCGAGTTCGGTGCCGGGGGCCTTCAGAAATTTGCGCCGCGCTGGCACATTGTAGAACAGATCTTCCACCCGCACCGTGGTGCCAGGCGCCCGCGCTGCGGGAGTATCTTCCTCGAGAATGCCCGCTGCCAGACGTAAATGCCGCGCCGCATTCGCCCCAACTGCCCGACTGGTGATTTCCAGGCGCGCGACAGAGGCAATGGCCGGCAGGGCCTCCCCGCGGAAGCCAAAGCTATGGATCTGCTCGAGCTCCCCGTCATCGTAGAGTTTGCTGGTGGCGTGGCGTGACAGGGCCAACGGTAGGTCTTCCGCCTCGATACCAATGCCATCGTCCTGCACCTCGAGCAGCTCGATGCCCGCCCCTTCGATCAGCACATCGATGTGCCGCGCGCCGGCATCGAGGCTGTTTTCGATGAGCTCTTTCAACACGGAAGCAGGACGTTCCACCACCTCCCCCGCGGCTATGCGGTCTGCCAGTTGCGGACTCATCACCTGCACCCGGCGTCGCGTCTCAGGCATGCTCAGCCAAGCTCTCGGACGCCGCGGTGAGAGCCGCCAGCCATTCGCTGCCGCGTGCGCTCAAGGCTTCGGCCTCCAAGCGATGCGCTCCCGCCGCTGCCAGCGCCATCTCGATCCGCAGATCGGCGGGCGGCAGGTACGCCAGGGCGCGCTCCGGCCACTCCACCAGCCACAGGGCATCTTTCTGCAGATAATCGCGCAGACCGATATATTCCAACTCCTCTGCCTCTACGAGCCGATACAGATCCAGATGCAGTACCGTCCCCGCAGCGGTGTCATATTCCTCTACCAGGGTATAGGTGGGACTGCGGACCACGGCGCTGTAGCCCAGGGCATGGATCAGGGCGCGCGCCAGGGCGGTCTTTCCCGCCCCGAGATCTCCCTGCAGATACATCACTCCCGGGATCGGCTTCAGACCGGCAAAGCCCTGCGCCCAAGCCTCGGTAGCCGCCAGATCGGGCAGTTCCCGGATCATGATGGGGACAGGAGACCCCGGAGGATATCGGAACGGCTGATCATCCCCAACAGTTTTCCTTCCGCATCGACCACCGGCAGGGCGTGCAGTTGATGTTCGAACATCCGGTCGGCCACCGTATCGAGGCTCTCTTCCGGGCGCGCCAGTTGCAGATGTCTCTTGGTGGCCAGCCCCCGCGCATCGACCGCGGTGACCTTGCGCAATTCTTCGCTGTATTCATGCATGCCAGAGATGGGAATTACACTGTCCAGAATCGAAATCACCGTGGGTAGATGCACCTGCCGGTGGGCATCGATCAGATCGCGTTCCGTGATGATCCCCGTCACACGGCCACTTGCGTCGATGACCGGCAGACTGTGGTGCCCAGAGGTCAACATCTTCTTGCCGACCTCCTCCACGCCGTCGCTCTCCCGCACCGAAATCACCTCTGTCGTCATCAGCGTACTGATATTTTTCATGCCGCAGTTTCCTCAGCCATACTGTCTTGCAATACCCGCAGGATAAGGTCAATTTCTGCGGCTGTCACCGAAAGTGGGGGCACGATGACAATGCTGTCGCCCAGCGGACGCAGATAGACACCCGCCTCGCGCGCCCGCCGACAGACAGCGTACTCGCGCCGGTCGCCATAGGGATAGGCATTGCCGCCCTGCGGATTGCGCAGGGGGACAGCCGCCATCAGGCCAAACTGCCGGGGCGCTGCCGAAAATGGCATCCCGGCGAAGCGCTGCAATCCTTGCTGCAGCTGCGCGATGCGCGCACGGACCGAGCTGAGCAAGTCGTTTTCGGCAAAAAGGGCCAGGTTTTCCAGCGCTACGGCACAAGCCAGGGGATTTGCGGTATAGGTATGGCCGTAATAAAACTGTTTGGCCTCGCCAAAGGGGGCCAGGAAGGCCGCATAGATCTGTTCCTGTGCGAGAGTGGCCGCCAGGGGCAGATAGCCGCCGCTGATCCCTTTGCCCAGCGCCAGCAGGTCAGGACGGACGCCTTCTTGCTCGCAATAAAACAGGCTACCACTACGGCCAAAGCCGCTAGCGACTTCATCGACGATAAATAGTACCTCATAGCGGCGGCAAAGCTCTGCCGCGCCTGCCAGAATCCCCCGCGGATAGGGCAGGATACCCGCTGCGCCCTGCACTCCTCCCTCCAAAATCAGGGCGATGATCTCGCGCGAGCTTTTCCGAAGCCTATCCTCCAGCGACTGCAACCAGCTTGCGCAGGCGGCTTCGGCATCGCCCTGCAGTCGTTGCTGCAGCAACCACGGGCTGGGCAGGCGCTCCACCGGGAAATGGAGATGGCCATAGACCCCATGAAAGAGCGGAAAACCGCCCAGCGAACTGGCACCAACAGTATCGCCATGATAGGCGTCATCTACCGACAGAAATCGGCGCTTGTCCTTGCGCCCCAGATTTTGCCAATATTGCGCCGCGATCTTGACCGCCACTTCCACCGCCTCGGCGCCGTCTTCCGAAAAAAACACCCGCTCGAGTCCCGCAGGAGCAATCTCCGTAAGACCCTTCGCCAGACGGATACCCGGCGGATGACTGGCGCCCAGGACCGTCGTGTGCGCCACCCGCTGCAACTGCGCCTGCAATGCGGCATCCAGACGCGGGTGCCGATGGCCGTGGACGTTGCACCAGAGGCTGGCAATGGCATCCAGGGCCTTGCGCCCGCGGATGTCATAGACATAATTGCCTTCGCCACGCGCAATGATCCAGGGATCGTCATCCCCCCAGCAGGACATCTGCGTAAAAGGATGCCAAAAATGCCGGCGATCCCAATCGCGCAACTCTTGTTCTTTCTTCAAGTGGCACTCCAGTTTTGCAATACGCGCGGGATCTGCGCCAGGATATCCCGCGCCAACAGGCTCGCCTCACCGAGTTCGTCTGCTGCCAGGTCGCCGGCCCGAGCATGAATACAGACCGCAAGGCCCGCCGCCCCAGCCGCATTCAAGCCCTGTGCCCAAAGACCGGCGATAAGACCGGTGAGGACGTCACCGCTGCCGCCGGTGGCCATGCCGGGGTTACCCCAGGGGCAACGTCCGAGCAGACTGCCGTCACTCACGAGGGTGCCTTCCCCCTTGAGTACCCAGACACCTCCGTAGCGTTGTACCAGCTCGGCAATCGCCGCCTCCCGGTCGGTCTGCACCGTCGTGGTAGTGGTGCGCAGCAGGCGAGCGGCTTCCCCCGGGTGCGGCGTGAAGATCCTCTCGGCCGCTCCGCGCAGGATATCCGGCCCAATGCGGGCGAGGATATTCAGGGCATCGGCATCCCAGATCTGCCGCTGCTGCAGTCCGCCCGCCTCACGGACGAGATCGTGGGCGGCCAGGCCCTGGCCCAGTCCCGGCCCTAGAGCAAGAACCGCATGGTCCGGCAGACGGCTGGCAAGGCGCGGTGGCCAATCCATCCAGGTCGCTTCTGGCAGATGCACGGCAAGATAGATCTGCGACTGGGGATGACCAATGCCGGTGACGAGGCCGGCGCCGGCGCGGTAGGCTGCCAGGGCCGCAAGGCTCAGGGCACCGCCCATCTCCGGGCTGCCGCCCAGGACATAGACATGGCCAAAGTTGCCTTTGTGCGCGGCAAGGGGACGCTTGGACAGGGCGGGGAGATTTTCCGGCAGCAGATCGCGATGCATGGGCATGGTCCTCAGGCCTTCTGAATGTCTTCCTCAGGATAGGCGCTGACATGATGGATCGCCAGATCCGGTCCCAGATATTCGTCTTCTTCATCCAGGCGAATGCCGACCGATTTGCGTAGCAGACCATAGACCAGGAGACTACCAAGCATAGCAATGGCAAGACCGAGCGCCGTACCGAGAATCTGCGAAACCATGCTGACGCCGCCGGCACCCCCCAGGGCACGCAGGCCAAAGATGCCGACGGCAATGCCGCCCCAGGCACCACAAACACCATGCAGAGGCCAGACGCCTAACACATCGTCGAGACGCAGGCGATGCTGCACAAAGGTAAAAAGGTAGACAAAGATAGCACCGGCGATGGCGCCAATCGCGAGCGCGCCAATCGGTTGCACCACGTCCGAGCCGGCACAGATGGCCACCAGACCCGCCAACGCGCCATTATGCACGAAACCCGGGTCTCCCTTGCCCAGGGCCAGGGCGGCCAGCATCCCGCCCACCAAGGCCATCAGGGAATTGAGCGCCACCAAGCCCTGCACTGCCTGTAGCTGCTGCGCGCTCATGACATTGAAGCCAAACCAGCCAATGATCAGAATCCAGGAGCCCAGCGCCAGGAAGGGAATATTGGAAGGCGGCATGGGATGAATGCTACCGTCACGGCCATAGCGGCCACGGCGCGGGCCCAAGAGCCAGACCGCGATCAAGGCCATCCAGCCACCCACCGCATGCACCACCACCGAGCCGGCAAAATCATGAAATGGTGCGCCAAACTGGTGGGTAAACCACGCCTGAATGCCATAATTTCCATTCCAGACGATACCCTCGTAGAAGGGATACACCAGCCCCACCAGGAACGCGGTTGCCATCAGTTGTGGCACAAAGCGCGCCCGCTCGGCAATGCCCCCCGAAATGATCGCCGGCACCGCTGCGGCAAAGGTGAGCAGAAAAAAGAAGCGCACCATGGCAAAACCCTGGTCGCTACCGGTGAGTTGCTGCACATCGCCGAAGAAGCTGATGCCGTAGGCAATGTGATAGCCGATGAAAAAATAGACGATGGTGGAGATCCCAAAATCACTGAGGATCTTGACCAGCGCATTGACCTGGCTGCGTCGGCGCACGGTGCCCAGCTCCAGAAAGGCGAAACCACCGTGCATGGCGAAGACCAGGATGGCCCCCATCAACAGAAAAAAGACATTATCCCCGGGCAAGGGCCCAGATGCAGTGATCATCGATCTCTTCCTCGTCGTCGTTTCTACGGTATTGTGATACGTTTCTTATGGTTGCAAGGGTCTTATGATTCCAGGGCAGCGCGTCCCTGTACGGCGCGCCCCAGAGTGCTGCGATCCAGATATTCCAGTTCTCCCCCCATGGGAATGCCGCGCGCGATGCGCGTCACGCGTAGTCCCTCCGGCACCAGCGCAGCCACGAATTGTGCCGTTGCCTCCCCTTCCAGGGTAGAGTTGGTCGCAAAAATCACCTCCTGCAGCCCCTCCTCCGCCAAACGTTTCTCCAGCAGATCGAGATGCAGGGCGTCTGGACCGATGCCATCCAGCGGCGAAAGGTGCCCCATGAGCACAAAGTACTCTCCCTGATAGGCTGCGGAATCCTCGATGGCCAGCAAATCTGCCGGCGATTCGACAATACAAAGGATGGTTCGGTCGCGTCGCCCGCTGCTGCAAATGGAACACAGCGCATCCTCGCAGAGATTGTTGCAGCGCTCGCAGTGGCGGATGGCCTGGTGGGCCTGTTGCAGGGCCAGTGCCAGTTGGGGCATCAACTCGCGTTTGCGCAGCAACAGATCGAGGGCGATCCGTTGTGCTGAACGCGGACCGATGCCCGGCAGACGTCGCAACAGGGCAACGATCTTGTCCAGGGAGGGAGTGCTACCCGCCATCGCTCAGAAGGGCAGGTTCAAACCCGGGATGTTCATACCGCCAGTGACGGTGGCGAGCCGTTCCGAACTGGTTTTCTCGGCATTCCGCAGGGCGTCATTGACCGCAGCAGCGACCAGATCCTCCAACATTTCCTTGTCGCCATCTTCGAGCAGGGAGGCGTCGATCCGTACGCGCCGCACATCGTTACGGCAGGTCATGGTCACTTCCACCAGATTGCCGCCGGCGTGCCCCTGCACTTCCACGTGCGCCAGCTCTTCCTGTACTTGCTGCAGACGCTCCTGCATCTGCTGCGCCTGCTTCATGATATTGCCCAAGCCACCTTTCATCATCGCTGTTCCTCCACTAAGAATTGCTCGCCTGATCCATGATCTCTACCCGCAGTACCCGCGCCTGCAAGACCTCTTGAAACTCTTTGAGACGCGGGTCGGCCAGGGCGCGCGCCTCGATCTCCGCCCGCCGCGCCTGTTCGCGCGCCGTCGCCTCCTGCGCCAGAGTCCCTTTCGCCGCACTGGAATCCAGTAGCGTCAGCCGCAGATCCGTGGCGGCCTGCCAGTGATTCTGCAAAGCCGTGCGCAGAGTACCCTCCTCTTTACGCAGCAAAGACTCATAGGCAGGATCGAGGGCGAGTTCCAGAGCGCTCCGATCACAACGCAGTGCCCGACTGTGCCGTAAAAATTCGCGCAGAGAAGGGCTCAAGGACAGCTTGGGCAGAAGCTCTTCCCAGGCACGTTGCGGATCGGCATGCAGGAGCGGAGCCTCCGGTGCGCGTCCTTCCGGCGCCTCTTCGCGTTCTACCGCCTCTGGCGTGGGCAACAGTTTGGCCGCGGGCGCTGTTGCCCGATTATCGGTTGGCAAATCGGCCGCGGCACCTCGCGTTGCTGCGACAGGATTCGGCTCTCTCGGCTCGGCCACGTTCTTGCTTCTCTCTGGCGGCCCTTCGGGAAGCAGGAAGACGAGAAGACGGAGCAGAGCCATCTCGATGGCCATACGCGGATTGGGATATAAGGAAAAATCCCGCCGCGCCGTAAGAAGAATGTGGTACCAGGACTGTAGCAGCAGGGGGGATTCCTGTTGCACGAGATCACGCAACTGCGCTGCCAAGGCCCCGCGCTGCTCCGGAAGCCACTGCGCCAGACTGCAGCGATGCAGCTCCTCAATGATGGCATCCAGTAGCGCGGCGGCGTCCTGCCCCAGCGCCTGCTGTTCGCGCAGCAACGCAAAGACTTGGCCGCTGTCGCGCTGCAGCAGGGCGATGAGAAAACTCGTGGCGACCTCCCCAGGACAGAGACCGAGCATGGCAGTAACCGTGTCGCCGTCCACCCGCCCGCCGCCTTGGGCAATGGCCTGATCGGTCAGACTCAGGGCATCGCGCAAGCTGCCATCTGCGGCTTGCGCGAGGGCCTCCAGGGCATCATCCGCAGCCTCTACTCCCTCAGCCACGAGGATCTGGCGCAGCCGCTGCACGATCAGGGGCGCTTCAAGGCGGCGCAGATGGAACTGGATGCAACGCGACAGGATGGTCGCCGGGATCTTCTGCGGATCTGTGGTGGCCAAGAGAAACTTTACATGCTCGGGGGGCTCTTCCAGGGTCTTCAACAGGGCATTGAAGCTGTGGGTGGAAAGCATGTGAACTTCGTCGATGAGATAGACCTTGTAGCGCCCATTGGTCGCGGCATACTGCACGTTATCCAGCAGCTCGCGGGTTTCATCCACCCGCGTACGGCTGGCGGCGTCCACTTCGAGCAGGTCGACAAAGCTTCCAGCAACAATGCTCTTACAGGCGCTGCACTCGCCGCAAGGCTCGCTGCTGACGCCTCGCTCGCAATTCAGGCATTTGGCCAGCAGGCGCGCCAGGGTGGTCTTGCCCACTCCGCGCGTACCCGTAAACAAAAAGGCGTGATGCAGACGCCCGCTATCCAGGGCATGACGCAGGGACTTGACCACCGTTTCCTGGCCGACAAAGTCGGCAAAGGATTGCGGTCGCCAGCGTCGCGCCAAGGCTTGGTAAACGCCAGCCATCAGTCGATCAATAGGGAGGCGACGCCAACCAGCCACACCCCGGCACCTGGATCAGTGACTGCCGCTGCTCCCTTCCGGGCCTGACGGGGTTCATCACCTACCACTGCGAGGGGACCGATCTTTGTCGCCATAGAGAAAACTATGCTGCGGAATCTGGAGGAGAGGCTGGAATTCACCCATAAATTTCAATATCCAATATTTACTCAATGAGTTACGAGGAATTCCATGAAACGCTTGCTTACCCTTGCCAGTGACAAAATCATCTCCTCTTCGATTGCGGACACTATCAGATTTCCCCGCACCCGCCAACAGGGAAGGCGTACCTGGCCTTTGCCACTCGGAAAATTGCTACAGGAGCCATGGTGAATTGCCCCCATCGGTTCGACTGTATTCCCCACCTTACGGGCAACAATTCGCCGGATGATGCGAAAACGGAGCGTCGCCAGCGCGTGTGCAAGCAAGTACAGCTCGTGGATGCTTGCGCGCCCGGCCCATAACGCCTAACTAAAGCCAAACATTCTTTTGGGACGAACAGCTGGAAGGAGAGAGTTCTTGCATAAACGTAGTGTCCAGGACTGGGCGGCACAACTAACCCAGCAAGAACTGCCCTTGTTTGGTGCAACGGTACAGCGGCTATTGGCTGCAACGCAGAACGAGTCGCGCTCTTTGACGGAGATCGGCCAATTGATCAGCCGTGACCCTGCTTTTTCTTCGCTGGTCTTGCGGATGGTCAATTCTGTGGCTTTCAATCCGAACTCGCAGCGCATTCTCACCATTCCCAAGGCGATCCTCATCCTTGGGCTGGAGCGCGTTCGCCTACTTTGTTTCTCCGCATTGATTCTAGAAAACACGGTCCAGGCGAAGTTCCAGGCGCAGGTTTTGGATCTTCTCCGAAAAAGTCTGGAGCTGGCGGCACAATCGGAGTTTCTGGCGGAAAAGGTTGGTGGTGAAAAAGAACAGCATTTCCTGGCTGGCTTGTTACACTATATTGGCCAAATCACCTTCTGGTGCGCAGGTGGACCCGAGGCTGCGGAGGTACTGGCGCAGATAGAGGAAGGTCTCAGTTCCGCGGAAGCAGCTCGCCAGGTACTGGGCTTTCCTTTTGAAGAACTGGATCGGTCCTTACTGCAACAGTTGGGCCTCGAATCCTTCTATCAATTGTCCCCTGTTGCGCAGATTGATCTATTGGAGGAGGCCAAGGTTTGGTTGCGACTGCAGGAGGAAAACCGCTATCCGGCACTGCAGGAGCGGATGCAGCGGTTGAATTCCGTTTTTCAACAGCGTACCCCGGCCCTGCTCCGTTCTTTGAAGGAACACCGGCAGCGAACGTTGTCCTTGATCCCGCCACAATGGTTGAGCGGTGATCACGGACCAGGCCCTGTGCCGCAGTGGAGTGAGGCGGACGCGACGGTGCAGGTCCAGATTCTTGCTGATCTACATGCCTTGCCAGTAACGGGAGCCCATCTGCCAACGCTGTTGCAAACGGTTTTGGACGGGATTCACCGCGGTGGAGGTTTTGATCGTTGCGCCTTTTTGGTCCGACAAAGCGATGGCTGGCGGCCCCGACTGCAGACAGGCGCTACACGGCAAGCATTTTCTCAGACCCCCATTATAGAGGATGAGGCTCTGCGCCTGGTCACTCGCGGATTCCTGCCGTTACGCTTGCAGGAAAACGAATCCGGCAGCCATTTTTTGGAAGGCTCGGGCGGATATTCGGCGCCGGTGCACTTTCAAGACAAGGTCATCGGCCTGCTCTATGCCGATCGCGCCCTATCCCAACGCAAGATCGGCCCAGACAATCGTCAAGCATTTGCGCTATTTTGGAAACAGCTCCAGCTTCTGCTGGTTTCTGTGTAGCGCAGGGATCGCCCCTATCCGCCCAAACAGTGCAGCCAGACGCTCAGAGCAAGCAGGGTCATGATCAATACCGGCGGCGTCAGGAGCAGGCCCGCTTTCATGTATTGGCCCCAGCCGATATGGACGCCTTTGCGGTCCAGTACGTGTAGCCAGAGAAGGGTAGCAAGGCTACCGATGGGGGTAAATTTGGGGCCGAGGTCGCAGCCGATGACGTTGGCATAGACCATCGCCTCGTGAATCTGTGGATGACTGGTCGCGAGACCTGTCTGATGAATGCTCAGGGCGCCAACCAAGACCGCCGGCATGTTGTTCATTACCGAAGACAGGGCCGCGGCGAGAAAGCCGGTGCCCAGGGTCGCGGTGATCTGATCCTGCCCAGCCAGCCACTGCAGGACCTGCGCCAACAACTGTGTAAGCCCGGCATTGCGCAGACCGTAGACCACCAGATACATGCCGAGCACAAAAACCACGATCTTCCACGGTGCTTCCCAGAGAATCTTGCGCACCGAGATCTCTGCGCCAGCCCCACCGCGCCACCAGCGCCCCGCCACCGTTAGCAAGACCAGCGCCGCAGCCACGGTAACCACGGACACCGGGATATTCCACTGCGCCGTGATGAAGTAAGCCAGCAATAGCAGCAGCAACACGGGGAAACTGGCACGAAAAAGCAGGGGATCGCGAATAGCGGAACGCGGCTCGGGCAGATGAGCCGTACCATAGCGCGCCGGGATCTGCCGGCGAAATGCCAGCGTCAATACCAGAAGCGTGGCGAGAAAGGCAACGATGTCCACCGGTACCATCACCAATGCATAACGATCAAAGCTGATGTCGAAGTAATTGGCGCTGACGATATTGACCAGATTCGAGATCATCAGCGGCAGGCTAGTAGTATCCGCAACGAAACCAGTAGCAATAACAAAGGCAAAGGTCGCCGCCGGACTGAATTCGAGTTGCAGGAGGATGGCCAGCACGATGGGCGTGAGCAGTAAGGCCGCTCCATCATTGGCAAAGATCGCCGCAATGAGAGCTCCAAGGAGAATAATCAAGGGGAATAGCCGGTGCCCTCGCCCCCCTCCCCAGCGCGCCACATGCAGGGCGGCCCAATGGAAGAAACCAGCCTCGTCGAGGAGCAGGGAAATGATGATCAGGGCGACGAAGGTAAAGGTGGCATCCCAGGTGATTCCCCAAACGATGGGAATGTCCCGCCACTGAATCACGCCCGTCGCCAGCGCCAGGGCTGCACCGCCCAACGCAGTCCAGCCAATGTTCAGCCCTCGTGGCTGCCAGATGACCAGGATCAGCGTGAGTAGGAAGATACCAAGCGCCAGCATGCGCTACCTCGTCAGGATAAAAACAGAGAACCAGAGTCTTGACGATACGCGGATATCTGTCAATACTACGAATATCATTGAATCGTAAAGTGCGCATTACCTGATGACGGACAGCTCCGAAGAACTTCTACGACGCGTTGCCCAGCTCGACGCCCTGGCCTCGCCACAGCGCCTGGAGATCTTTCGTGTATTGGTAGAGCAGGAGCCCGAGGGCCTGGTAGCTGGCGAAATTGCCGAGCGCATCATCCAGGCGCCAAATGCCGTCTCCTTTCACCTCAAAAGCCTGCAGCATGCAGGGCTGGTGAGTGTGCAGCGCGAGGGGCGTTTTCAGCGCTATCGTGCGCGCATGCCAGAAATCCGCGAGCTGATTGCCTATCTCACCGAAAATTGTTGTCGCGGTACCCAAAGTTGCAGCCGTTGATCTTTGCCTGGGGGCCTCCAAAATGTCTGTTCCTGAAATTCTGTTCCTCTGTACCGGCAACTCTTGCCGCTCCATTCTCGCCGAAGCCATTCTCAACGGCCTCGCGCACGGCCGCCTGCATGCCGTCAGCGCCGGCAGCCACCCGACGGGCTACGTCCATCCACGCAGCATTGCTCTACTGCAGCAGGAAGGCTTTTCTACCGAAGGCCTCTCCAGCAAGTCCTGGGACGATCTGGTAACTACCCCCGATATCGTCATCACCGTCTGTGCCAGCGCCGCAGGGGAAACCTGCCCCGCCTACCTAGGGCCGGCCCCGCGCGCCCATTGGGGGGTAGAAGATCCGGCAAAGGCAGTAGGTACAGAGGCAGAAATCGAAGCTGCTTTTCGCAAGGCGTATGAGATTTTGCGGCTGCGCATCGAGGCCCTGCTGGCGCTGCCGATTGCTGAACTGCTGGCCAAAGACCCGGCGATACTACGCTCCGAGCTGGCCAACATTGGACGACTGGGAGAACATGAATGATGGAAGCCATAGTTCCTGGCAGCCTGGAGTTTCATATCAGCATTCGTGTAGCTGATCTGGCACGCAGCACGGAGTTCTATACCCACTTGTTTGGAGTGGAGCCCAAGGATCGGAAGGAGCGCTTCAGCACTTTCCTGGTGCCGAACCTGCATCTGAATTTTGTCATCCTGGTCAATGACCGGGATAACGCCCTCGACACCTACAGCCTCTACCACCTGGGTTTGGGAGTGCCAGATCGAGCCGCGGTGATCAAGAGCTATCATCGTGCCCTGGCCGCTGGCGCGGAGATCGTCAAGCCACCGCGCAGCACCTGGCGCGGCACTCCTTTGCACGAACTTTGGCTGCGCGATCCAACGGGGTACTTGATAGAGATCTATGCGCGCATGAGCGCGGAGGAGCTGGCCGGGATGCCTGTCGACCAGGAGCCTACCTATCTTGTGCCTGGAACCGAACCAAGCGGAGGCTGACGGAATCTGTTCTGATCTGTCATTCCCATAATGCTACCGGTTTTGTGCAGACAGCCGTCTGCAAAACTGCTTGGTCGCGCATCTGAGATGTTTGTATACTTTCATCGGTTGCCGTTAATGGCTTGACTCTCCCTCTTGCTCCTTGATTGGCACTTGGGATCTACCCATGGCCGCCCGGTCGTACGCCCCACTGCGTTGGAGAAAGGAATACCTTCATGATCCGCAACAAGAAGCGCCTGATTCTTCTGATCATTCTGCTGATCGCAGGGGCAGCGATTGCCTTCTTTTTCCTCCACCGCAGTCCAGCCCCTACCGACCACATCACCCTGTATGGAAATGTGGACATTCGCCAGGTACAGGTGGCCTTTGATGACAGTGGTCGCATTCAGCGCCTTCTGGTTCAGGAAGGCGATCGAGTGAAGCACGGTCAACTGCTGGCAGCACTCGATCCCACGCGCTATCAGGATGTCGTGGATCGGGACACAGCTTTGCTGAGCGCGCAGAAACAGGTACTGGCCAGACTTTTGGCCGGCTCTCGACCGGAAGAGATTGCCGAGGCTCGGGCACGGGTGGCGGCTGCGCAAGCGACACTGCAGAATGCAGAATTGGTCTGGCAGAGGCAAAGTGCTCTGGCCAAGGAGCAGTACGTCTCCAAACAAAGTTCTGACAATGCCGCCGCAGCGCTGAAGTCAGCAAGGGCCAATCTGGAACAAAGCCAACAGGCCCTGGTCATGACCATCAAGGGGCCACGCGCGGAGGATATCGCTGCCGCCCGCGCCCAGTTGCAGGCAGACCAGGCCGCCTTGGCGCTGGCAAAGCGACAACTGCATGACACCAAGCTCTATGCGCCAGCCGATGGTGTGATTCAAGACCGCATTTTGGAAGAGGGCGACATGGTTGCGCCTGGTAACCCGGCATTTTCCCTGGCTTTGGACAATCCAGTCTGGGTGCGTGCCTATCTCCCCGAACAGTCCCTGGGGCAGGTGCGCCTTGGGATGCAAGCCTGGATCGAAAGTGACTCCTTTCCAGGCAAGCGTTTCCCGGGTTGGGTAGGATTCATCTCCCCGACAGCAGAATTTACCCCCAAAACCGTGGAAACCACGGAGTTGCGCACCGAACTGGTCTATCGCGTACGGGTCTATGCCTGCAATCCCGAGCATCGCCTGCGTCTGGGTATGCCGGTAACCGTTCAGATTGCCCTGAGCAACAACCCGCCGCAAACGCTCTCTGCGCATCCTTGCGGGGAATAAAGCGTGGCCGCGGCCGATACCCCCCTGCTTTTTCGTGCGGTTAGCAAAAGCTTTGCCCGCGGTTCACAGCGTGTGCAGGCCCTTGACCAAATCGACCTTGGCCTGGTTCCCGGCACCATCACCGCTTTGGTAGGGCCAGACGGAGCCGGCAAGACGACCTTGCTGCGTCTGGCGGCAGGCTTACTGCGGCCGGATGGCGGGGTCGTGACGGTCCTGGGTGCGGACCTCGGCAGCCAGGGCCATAGCCTGCAGCAGGAAATCGGCTACATGCCGCAGCGCTTCGGGCTGTACGAAGATCTTACCGTGCAGGAGAACTTGGACCTCTATGCCAACCTGCAGGAAATTCGTCCAGAGGATGCCAGCACCCGACAACAGGACTTGCTTAAACTGACCGCCCTCGGCCCCTTTCGGACACGCCGTGCAGGGGCCCTTTCCGGTGGCATGAAGCAGAAGCTTGGTCTCGCCTGTGCACTCCTGCGCGCGCCACGTCTGCTGTTACTGGATGAACCCACCGTCGGCGTCGACCCCATCGCGCGCCGCGAACTCTGGCAGATCGTCCAAGGCTTGCGTGACAAGGGGGTAACGATCTTCCTGAGTACGGCCTATTTCGATGAAGCGGAGCGTTGTGACGAGATCATCCTGCTGCATCAGGGCAAACTCCTCAAAAAGGATACCCCCAAGGCCCTCAGCGCGCCCTTGCAGGGACGCTGTTATCTGGTAACTGACGAATTTCGCAGCAAACGGCAACTACGCGAGGCGTTGCAAGCCCGGCCCGAGGTACAGGATGCCCGCATTCTCGCCGAGGGCGTACGGGTACTCTGTCGGAGCGGCGCGGCGGCAGCAGCGGAAGGCGAGCGATGGCAAGCCGTCGAACCGGCCTTTGCCGACGCATTTGTGGATTTGCTGAGCGACCCACAAGAAAACGAGGCCTACCATGCCGAGCCCCCCAATCAGACGCCCGCCGACGGCAGGCCAGCAAGCCGGGCAGAAACCCCGGAAACCGTAGTCGATGTGCACGATCTCGGGAAATTCTTCGGTTCCTTTGCGGCCGTCAAAGGTACTAGCTTCCAGGTGCAAAAAGGACAGATTTTTGGCCTGCTGGGGGCCAATGGCGCCGGCAAGACGACGACCTTCCGCATGCTCTGCGGCTTGTTACCGGCATCCTCGGGCAGCTTGCGCGTTGCCGGTGTGGATATGCGTCGCGCGAGCAGTCAGGCGCGGGCACGCATTGGCTACGTGTCGCAGAAATTCTCTCTGTATGGCAACCTGAGTTGTGCGCAGAATCTGGCCTTTTTCTCGGCGGCCTACGGCTTGCGCAGTAGCCGACGCCGCCAGCGAATCGACTGGGCTCAACAGGAATTTCAGTTGCACGACTATGCCAACGTCAACGTCGACGAACTGCCCTTGGGCATCAAGCAACGTCTGGCCCTGGCCTGCGCCCTGTTGCACAGCCCTCCTATCCTCTTCCTTGATGAGCCCACCTCCGGCGTCGATCCCCTGGCCCGTCGGGAGTTCTGGCAGCGCATCACTGGCCTGGCGGAAGCAGGGGTCACCGTACTGATCACCACCCACTTCATGGAAGAAGCCGAATACTGTGACCGCCTGATTCTGATGTCCCTGGGAGAAGTCCTCGCCCAAGGCAGTCCGGAGGAGATTCGCAGCCAGGCGCGGGACGCTGAACATCCCAGTCCCAGCATGGAAGACGCCTTCATTCGACTGATCGAAGCGCACGAGAGCCAGATCCGGAGGGCTTCATGAGTCTCCAGCGCCTGCGGGCACTGATCCACAAGGAGTTTCTCCAGATCCTGCGCGATCCGTCGGCCATCGCCATCGCTTTTCTCATGCCCATGTTTTTGCTGTTTTTGTTTGGCTATGGGGTGTCACTGGACGCCCGGCATGTACCGGTGGCCGTGGTCGTCGACCATCCAACCCCGCAGACTAGCGCCTTCGTTGGCGGTCTACAGGAGTCGCCGTATTTTCGCCCACAACGATATGACAGCATACAGCGTGCCCAGCACGCCCTCCTCGACCGCCAGGTCAGCGCCATCCTCTGGCTGCGTGGGGACTTCAGCCGCCAGGTCCTGCAGGGAAACACCGCGAGCATCGGGGTTCTGGTCAACGGCGTCGATGCCAATGATGCGCGCATCGTAGAAGGCTATCTGCAGGGGGTCTGGCAGAATTGGCTGCAACAGACCGCTGCAGATGCTGGAAAGCCTTTGCTGGTCCCCGTTCGGGTGGAAAGCCGGATCTGGTTCAATCCCGCCCTGCGGAGCCGCGACTATCTGGTACCCGGCCTGATCGCTGTCATCATGACCCTCACCGGGGCACTGCTGACTGCCCTGGTAGTGGCCCGGGAATGGGAGCGCGGTAGCATGGAGGCGCTGATGGCAAGCCCGGTGACCATGGCGGAGATCCTTCTGGGCAAGCTGATTCCCTATTTTCTGCTCGGCATGGGCGGCATGCTACTCTCGGTGGCGCTCGCCGTCTGGCTGTTCGCCGTACCGCTGGTCGGGAGCTTCTGGGTGTTGTTGCTCTGTTCATCGCTCTTTCTGCTGGCGGCGCTGGGCATGGGCCTGCTGATCTCGAGCGTTGCCCGCAATCAATTCGTGGCCGGGCAAATCGCCATCATCGTCACCTTTCTGCCTGCTTTCATTCTTTCGGGCTTCATCTTCGATATCCAGTCGATGCCCGCGCCCATCCAGTTCATAACGCACATCGTTGCCGCCCGCTATTTTGTGAGCATCCTGCAGACGATCTTTCTGGCCGGCGATGTCTGGCCTATCGTCCTCTGGAACAGCCTCGCCTTGCTGCTGATGGCGATGTTTTTTCTGGGTATCACACTGTTGCGCTCGCGCAAGAGACTGGACTGATGCTGGCACGAATCTGGGCGCTCGTCATCAAGGAGTTCCTTGCCATCCTGCGCGACAAAAAGAGCCGGTTGGTGCTCATCGGCCCGCCCCTCATCCAGCTGCTGGTTTTTGGTTATGCGGCGACTTTCGATCTAAACCACATCCCCTATGCCGTCTACAATCAGGATACGGGTTCTGCGTCACGGGAATTGCTCGGCGATTTTCAGGGCTCCCATGCCTTTCGCCAAGTCGCCGTGCTCCATAGCACCGGGCAGATCGCCCCTTTGATCGAGCAAGGGAAGGCCCTGCTGGTGCTGCAGATCGGTCCCAACTTTACCGCCGACCTGTTACGCCACCAGCAGGCCCCGCTGCAGGTGATCATCGATGGGCGCAATTCCAATACCGCCACCCTGGCGTTAAATTATGTCAATAGTGTGCTGCTATCCTTCGACAATCGTTGGGCGGCAGCGCAGCAATGGGGTCGCCCACCGGCGCAACTGGTGGTGCGTGCCTGGTTCAACCCCAACCTCTTGTCCCGATGGTTCATCGTCCCTGGCATCGTCGCCCTCCTGACCCTGGTGGTAACGCTCCTGGTAACCGGTCTTTCGGTCGCGCGGGAACGGGAACAGGGGACTTTTGATCAATTGCTGGTCACCCCGCTGACGCCGGGAGAGATCCTCCTGGGCAAGGCTCTACCCGGTATCATCATCGGTGCGTTGGAGGCTGCCTTCATCAGTCTGGTGGCAGTGTTCTGGTTCCAGGTGCCGTTGCTCGGCAGCATCCCCGCTCTGGCACTGGGTCTCCTGCTGTTCCTGCTGGCCGCCGTGGGTATCGGACTGATGATTTCGTCGTTGTCCCTGACGCAACAGCAGGGCCTGCTCGGAGTATTCCTGTTTCTGGTGCCCGCCATCATCCTTTCCGGTTTTGCCACCCCCATCGCCAACATGCCGCCATTGGTGCAGGACCTGACCTATCTCAATCCCATGCGCTATTTTCTGGTGATCGTGCGCGGAGTCTTTCTCGAGGGGGACAACATCTCCCTGCTCTGGAACCAGTATTGGCCTCTGGCACTGATCGCTCTCGCCTCCATGGCGGCAGCGAGCTGGCTCTTTCGCCATCGTATGCACTGATCTTGTCGGTACCGAGGGAACGATTCCCCTCCGCCACGGTCCCAAATACAGAATCCATCCGAGGGGGCGCAATGCAAGTACGTATCGTCAGCACAAAAAATCTGACCTGGTGGCAAAAGCTCGGCATCACTGCCGGCGTTGCCGTCCTGCTCGTTGTCGCCATCCTCTTCTTTGCCATTTTCGCCGCGCTTTTCGCGCTGGCGCTAGTCGTTGGCAGTCTCTGGCTGACTTGGCGGCGCTGGCGCTTGCGTAGTCGGCGCGACCTGCATGAAGATGGCAGCATCCGCGCCGAGTATCGCGAAATCCGACGGCGTCCGGAGTACTTGCCCAGAGAACGGGATAGCGATCAATAACGCCATTCTGGAAACTGGGCGGCTACTGCTCGCCAGCTGCACCTGATTGGTGCAGATATTGTCCAGGGGCGCACAGTTTTGGCGCAGAAAACATCACAAACTGTCCAACAACGCACAGAACCAGCTTCCTCAGGACTTCGCAAAGACAACAATGCCCAATAATGGGGTCCACTTGCGGTGCAAGCTGTCTGGCACAAGATATGCTGAACCACTGACGAAGCGGAGAGATGAGGAAACGTTGCTTCCATCCCGACGTCTAAGGAGTAGTCTGGTTGCCATAAGCCCACGGGCAAGGAGAGTGGCAGATGAGTCTGTTCGACAAGTATCAAGAGCGTTTCTTGCGTCAGCAGGAGAGTATCCTTTCTCTGGATGAGTACCTTGCCCTCTGCGCCAAAGAGCCATTGACCTATGCCAGCGCGGCCGAGCGGATGCTGGCGGCGATTGGCGAACCCAGGGTACTGGATACCCAGGCGGACCCCCGCCTGGCCCGGATCTTCCTCAATCGCAAGCTCCTCACCTATCCCGCCTTCGAAGATTTCTACGGTATCGAAGACGCCATCGAGAATCTGGTGGCCTATTTTCGCCATGCCGCCCAAGGTCTGGAAGAACGCAAGCAGATCCTTTATCTGCTGGGTCCTGTCGGTGCCGCCAAATCGTCTCTGGCGGAACGCCTGAAAAGCCTCATGGAAAAGCATCCAATCTACTGCCTTGCCGCTGATGGCAAGGTCTCGCCGCTCTTCGAGTCCCCGCTTGGCCTCTTCGATCCCCAAGAAGATGGAGAGATTCTGGAGGACCGTTTCGGTATCCCCAGACGCGCCCTGCAAGGGGTGATGTCCCCATGGGCGGCCAAACGCCTGCGCGAATTTGGCGGTGACATTCGCAAGTTCACCGTCCACCGCTTGATGCCTTCACAGCTACACCAGATTGGCATTACCAAGGTCGAGCCCGGGGATGAGAACAATCAGGATATCGCCAGCCTGGTCGGCAAGGTGGATATCCGCAAGCTCGAGGACTTCTCGCAGGACGATCCTGATGCCTACGCCTACTCCGGCGGCCTCAATGTCGCCAATCAGGGGGTTTTAGAATTTGTCGAGATGTTCAAGGCGCCGATCAAAATGTTACACCCCCTGCTGACCGCCACGCAGGAAGGCACCTACAATGGTACCGAGGGTTTCGGTGCCATGCCCTTCCAGGGCATTGTCCTTGCCCACAGCAACGAATCCGAATGGTCGGCTTTTCGCAATAATCGCCGCAACGAGGCCTTTCTCGATCGGGTATACATCGTCAAGGTACCGTACTGCCTACGGGTTACCGAAGAAACCCGAATCTACCATAAATTGCTGGAAAACAGTGCCTTGGGAAGTGCGCCCTGCGCCCCGGATACCCTGGACATGCTCGCGCGCTTTTCTGTGTTGAGCCGATTGAAGGAACCCGGCAACAGCAGCTTGTGGTCCAAAATGGAGATCTATGACGGCAAAAGCCTGAAAGACAAAGACCCCAAGGCCAAAAGTCTGCAGGAATATCGCGATGCGGCGGGGGTGGACGAAGGCATGGATGGGATTTCCACCCGCTTTGCCTATAAAATCCTGTCTCGCACTTTCAACTACGACGCGGATGAAGTCGCCGCCAACCCCGTGCACCTGCTCCACATTCTGGAAACCCAGATTCGTCTGGAGCAATTTCCCGAGGACATCGAAGGCCGCTATATCGGATTTTTAAAGACCGAACTGGCGCCCCGCTATGCGGAATTTCTGGGTCTCGAAATCCAAAAGGCGTACCTGGAAAGTTATGGTGAGTATGGGCAGAATCTTTTCGATAGATACATCCAGTATGCCGACTTCTGGTTGCAAGACACGGAATACCGCGATCCCGACACCGGTCAGTTGATGGATCGATCCTTGCTCAATGAGGAGCTCGAAAAAATCGAAAAGCCGGCAGGGATTGTCAATCCGAAGGACTTTCGCAATGAGGTGGTGAATTTTGTTCTGCGCGCCAAAGCGGCTAATGATGGCGTCGGACCGGCGTGGACCAGCTATGAGAAACTGCGCTCGGTGATCGAGAAAAAAATGTTTGCCAATACGGAAGATCTTCTGCCGGTGATTTCCTTCGGTAAGAAAAGCTCGTCCGAGGAAGAGCGCAAACATCAGGATTTCGTCAGCCGGATGACCGCCAAAGGCTATACCGAAAAGCAGGTACGCCTCCTGGTCGACTGGTACATGCGGTACCGCAAACATCACTGAGCCCATGATCGGGCTCGGGGGGATTCTGCATGAGCAGCATCATTGATCGTCGTCTCTCCGGATCACGTTCCAATGCCAATCGAGAACGACTGCAACGGCGAGTACGCGGGCGCCTGCAAGAAGCGGTTGAAAAAATGGGCCGATCCGGCGCCATCGAGTCTCTCAGCAAAGGCGACAAGGCGGTTGTCATTCCCGCCAACGACCTGCACGAGCCCAGCTTTCGCCATGATTCCGCCAACGGCAGTTGGGATCGCGTGTTGCCCGGCAATAAGAGCTTCCACCGGGGTGACGAGATTCCCAAGGGAGGTGGCGGCGGTCAAGCGGGTCGCGAGGGGGCGCCCGACGGTGAGGGTGAGGATGCCCTTGGTGTCTTGCTCTCGCCAGACGAATTTCTGGATCTACTCTTCGACGGTCTCTCCCTGCCCAACCTGCGCCAGGGTACTGGCGGCGAGATCGAGGCGGAGCAGTGGCGACGCAGTGGCTTCGTGCGTGACGGCAGCCCCTCGCGCATGCATGTTGCGCGCACCATGCGTGCTGCCCGCGCACGACGGCTGGCCCTCCGCGCTGGCAAACGGCGCGCCCTGGAGGCATTACAGGAAGAACGGGAACAATTGCTGGCAGACATTGCCGCACGAAAGCAACAGCAGGGTGACGTAAGCATCGAAGAGGAACACCTACGCGACATAGATGCGCAAATCGCCGTATTGCAGCGCAAAATACGGGCAGTGCCTTTCATCGACGATTCCGATTTGCGCTTCGCCCATATGGACCGCCATACCCAACCACGCAGCCAGGCCACCATGATCTGTATCATGGATGTTTCCGGGAGCATGGGGGAAACCGAAAAGGATTTATCCAAGCGCTTCTTTCTGCTTCTGTACCTGTTTTTGCAACGACAATATCAGAACGTCCAGATTGTTTTCATTAAACACCACAGTGTCGCCCAGGAATGCACGGAAAAGGAATTCTTTGCTGCCCGCGAGGGCGGCGGCACTCTGGTGTCGCCGGCCTTGGCCCTTGCCGAAGAGATCATCACCGCGAGGTTTCCCGCCGACGAGTGGAATGTCTATCTGGCACAGGCATCCGATGGCGATAATTATTTTGCCGACAACGCGGTAGTGGAAGAAGTCGCCAGCCGTCTCTTGCAGCGGCTTCGGGCATTTTATTATCTGGAAGTCAACCGGGATGACGAGAGTCATTTGCTGCAGGCCTATCAGGAACTCGCGGAATTCTTTCCGCAGATGGTCTGCACCCGCGCGCAGCAGCGGGAAGATGTTTACCCCCTGTTCCGCGAACTTTTTTCCAAACCGCAGGTACTCGAACATGGTTAATCGTCTCCTGTTCAGCGACAATGACTGGTCCTTTTCCCGTCTCGATGCCGTGGATCGCGCCTGCGCACAGATCGCACAGGAGGAACTGGGCCTGGATACCTATCCCAACCAGCTCGAATTGATTAGTGCCGAGCAGATGCTTGATGCCTATGCCTCCATTGGCCTGCCGGTGTACTACGCCCATTGGTCATTTGGGAAACAGCATGCGATCGAATCGGGGCAATACAAGCGGGGGGAAATGGGCCTCGCCTATGAGCTGGTCATCAACAGCAATCCCTGCATCAGTTATCTCATGGAAGAAAATACCATGACGATGCAGACCCTGGTCATTGCGCACGCCGCCTATGGGCACAATGCCTTTTTCAAAAACAATGTATTTTTTCAGCAATGGACCGATGCCGAAGGGATTCTCGATTATCTCAGTTTTGCCCAGTCCTATATTGCTGCCTGTGAGGAACGCTACGGTATACCGGAAGTCAGCGCGGTACTGGACGCGGCCCATGCCATCGCCAGAAATGGCATCGATCGCGCACGCCGGCCGCGCAAACTCTCCGCGCGCGAGGAAGAAATGCGCCGGCAGGAAAGGGAACGCTACCTGGAGCAGCAGCTCTCCGAGATTTGGCGCACCCTGCCCCCATCCAGCAGCTCTGAGCGACCGGAGAAGGAATCGCGATTTCCGGCGGAACCTACCGAAAATCTGTTATATTTCATCGAAAAAAATGCGCCACAGATGCCCAGTTGGCAGCGTGAAATCTTGCGGATCGTACGCAAGATTAATCAGTATCTCTACCCGCAAGGTCAAACCAAGATCATGAATGAAGGCTTTGCCTGTTTTGTGCATTATTACCTCATGCACCGCCTGCACGAGACCGGACAAATTACCGACGGCAGCTTGTTGGAGTTTTACGCCAGTCATACAGCAGTGGTTTTTCAGCCTGACTACGACGATCCCCGCTATAGCGGAATCAATCCCTATGCCTTGGGCTTTGCCATTTTTCGCGATATCCAAAGAATCTGCGTCGCCCCCACGGAAGAAGACCGGCGCTTTTTTGCCTTTGCCGGCGATCCAGACTGGAAAAAACAGATCCTCTTCGCCATGCGAGAATTTCGCGATGACAGTTTTATCCTGCAATACCTCTCGCCCAAGGTCATTCGCGACCTGCATCTCTTTGCCTTGCACAATGATCCGGAAAGCGAGTCCTACCGGATCACCGCCATTCATGACGATGCGGGCTATCGAGAAATTCGGGAACGCCTCGCCCAACAAGTTGCGGAGAGCAGTCGCCCGCCCAGCATTGTGATCGACAAGGTTGACCGCTGGGGAGATCGACATCTCGAGTTGCATCATCTGGACGCAACGCCCCTCTCCGAAAAGGACGCGCAGTCTACCCTCGAGCTTATTCAACGGCTCTGGGGCTATGACGTCTTGCTCACGAGTAACAACTCTGAATTCCGCCTCGCGGCGCGCAGGGACTGAGCACAACCTCAATTCTTTGCTATGCTTCGCCACTCTGTGACGCAGTAGTGAGGCGGTATGAAAAGAAAAGCGGCAGGGCTGGGATTTTGGGGAGTTCTGTATCTATCGATACCGTGCATTGCAGTATTGGCGGTGCCCCTCTATAACCGCGCCACCCCAGTTCTGTTTGGGATTCCGTTTTTTTACTGGTGGCAGATCCTGTGGGTGCCCCTTTCCGGTTTCTTCCTCTACCTCGCCTGGCGACGTGTGGAACGGCGGGGCTGATTCTATGCACATCACCGCCACCATCGTTTTTGTCGCTCTCTTCGTGCTGATTGCAGTGCTGGGATTCCTTTCCGCCCGCTGGCAACGCGGTGATCTCGGGCATCTGCACGAATGGGGACTGGGCGGGCGCCGCTTTGGTAACTGGATCACCTGGTTCCTCATTGGTGGCGACCTCTATACCGCCTACACCTTCGTTGCTGTACCAGCCCTGGTATTCGGCGCCGGCGCCCTGGGTTTCTTTGCCCTCCCCTACACGGTACTGGTCTACCCGCTCGTGTTTTCCGTTTTGCCCCGGCTTTGGGTCATTGCCAAACATCACAATTTCATCACCGCCGCGGACTTCGTCGCCGCCCGTTATGATAGTCCAGCACTGGCCCTGGTGATTGCCCTGACCGGCATCGTCGCCACCATGCCGTACATCGCCCTGCAATTGGTGGGTGTGGAAGTCGTGATTGGCGGCCTCGGTTTTCCCAGCCACGGTATTGTCGGGGAGCTTCCCCTGATCATCGCTTTTGTGGTCCTGGCGGCTTTCACCTACACCAGTGGTCTGCGCGCGCCGGCCTCCATTGCCGTGGTCAAGGATCTGCTGGTCTATATCACCGTGCTCGCTCTGATCATTGTCGTGCCGTGGAAGCTGGGCGGCTTTGGCAAGATCTTTGCGGCGGTTCCCGCCGAGCATCTCTATCTGCCGCCCATCCACTCCGGAAATTTTGGCACGCAGTCCTTTTATCTGACCTTGGCTCTCGGGTCTGCCCTCGCGCTGATGCTCTACCCGCATGCCACCACGGCGGTGCTCTCTGCCAAAGGCCCCAAAACCTTACGCCGCAACTGGATCTTTCTGCCGGCCTATTCGTTTGTGCTGGGTCTGATCGCTTTGCTCGGTTACATGGCCTATGCGGCAAATTTACCCGACAATCCGGCGCTCGCGCCCTACTTTCATCGATATGGACCGCAGTTCGCCATGCCCGGTCTGCTGTTACGCTATTTCCCGGATTATTTTGTCGGGATCGGCTTTGCCGCGGTGGCCATTGGCGCTCTGGTTCCGGCAGCCATCATGTCCATTGCCGCTGCCAATCTGTTCACCCGCAATATCTATCGCGCCTACCTCCGCCCCGACTGCGATGCCAGGCGCGAAACGCAAATGGCGAAGCTGGTATCGCTGATGGTGAAATTTGGGGCCCTGCTCTTCATTCTGCTACTGCCTACCCATTTTGCCATCCAGCTACAGCTCCTGGGCGGCATCCTGATTTTACAAACCCTGCCGGCCATCGTCAGCGGCATCTACACGCGCTGGTTTGATCCCCGCGCCCTACTCATCGCCTGGGCCATTGCTTTGGGTTGGGCCATCTGGGCAGCATCCTTGACGGGCTTCCAGAAATCCGGTTACGCGCTTCATTTCTTTGGCTGGACCATTCCGGGCTACATCGGTTTGTATGCCCTGCTCCTCAACTTTTTGTTTGCCATCCTCATCACCTTGCTGCTGCGCGCTATCGGGCGTCATTCGTCAGCAGATCTTACCGATGCGGCGGCATATCAAGAATGAGATTGCTAGCGCTTGACAACGCGCAGTGGGCCCCGAACAATCTCCATCAATATTGTAGATCTTACCTATAGAAGGATCCCATGGACTCCCCAACTCGTCTCTTTGCTCCGCTCCCTTCTGCTGTTACGGAGGGCAGCAAATGACGGCGATTCGGATCGATGGCAAAGCGGTTGCAGGACGACTGCGTGAGCAACTGCGCGGCGGTGTGCAGGCGTTTCAGCGCCAGTACGGCAGGGCTCCGGGACTCGCAGTCATCCTGGTGGGCGAGGATCCGGCCTCGCAGATTTATGTGCAGCACAAGAAAAACGCCTGCGCGCAGGTGGGCATCCAGTCGTTCTCCCATACCCTGGCGGCCACCAGCAGCCCGGCGGAGTTGCTGCAGCAAATCGCCCGCTGCAATGCCGATGAGCAGATCGACGGCATCCTGGTACAGCTCCCGCTCCCCGCACAATTCGACGCGGAAAGCATGATCGAAGCCATCGCCGTAGACAAAGACGTGGATGGCTTTCATCCCTACAATGTCGGGCGTCTGGCCCTACGCGTGCCTACCCTGCGCTCGTGTACACCGGCCGGGATCATGACGTTACTGCAGGAATATGAAATCCCGATCAAGGGGAAGGAAGCGGTGATCGTTGGTGCCTCCAACATTGTTGGTCGGCCCATGGCACTCGAACTGCTGCTCGCCGGCGCGACCGTGACGGTTTGTCATCGCTTCACCCAGGATCTGCAGGCGCATGTGGCACGCGCCGACATTTTGGTCGCCGCTGCCGGCAAACCCGGCCTGGTGCGCGGCACATGGATCAAACCGGGTGCCGCAGTGATCGATGTCGGCATCAATCGCCTGGAGGATGGCAGTATCGCTGGCGATGTGGAGTTTGCGCCGGCGGCGGAACGTGCCGCGTGGATTACCCCGGTTCCCGGCGGTGTCGGTCCGATGACGGTGGCCACCTTACTGCAGAATACCTTACGCGCCGCGCTGCTACGTAGGGAGGATCGCCAGCTTGTCTGATCCCGCTACTCTTCCGGCGCTCAACGACCCCAGCCTGTATTTCAATCGCGATCTCAGCATCCTCGAATTCAATCGGAGGGTGCTGGCCCTGGCCGACGACGAGCGCGTCCCTCTCCTGGAGCGTTTGCGCTTCCTGACCATCGTTTCCAGCAACCTGGATGAGTTCTTCGAGGTACGCTTCGCCGGCGTCATGCAGCGACGCAAGTATGGGGCCGGCCCTCTCGGTCTCGATGGTCTCGGTCCGGATGAAGAAATGCGGGCGGTATCGCGGGTTGCACACGAGATCATCGCCGCCCAATACTCTTGTCTCAATGACCGCCTGATCCCTGCCCTGGCCGCAGAGGGTATCCATTTGCTGCGGCGGCGAGAGTGGAAGGCAGCGCAAAGGCGTTGGGTGGCGGAGTATTTTCGCAATGAAGTCTTGCCCTTGCTGACCCCCCTCAGCCTCGATCCCGCCCATCCCTTTCCCAAGGTGCAGAACAAGGGGCTGAATTTTGCGATTGTCCTGGAAGGAGATGATGCGTACGGGCGGCACAGCCCCATCGCCATCGTCCAGGCACCACGCATCCTTCCCCGGATCATCCAGATACCCAGAGAGATCGCCGGCCCAACGGATTTCGTGTTCCTCTCTTCGGTCATTCACGAGAATATCGCTCAGCTGTTTCCCGGTCTGGAGGTAAAGGGGTTTTATCAGTTCCGGGTGACCCGCAACAGTGAACTCTTTGTTGACGAGGAAGAAGTCGACAACCTGCTCGATGCGATTGTCGATGAACTCAGCACCCGGCCGTTTGGCGAGGCAGTGCGCCTGGAGGTGGCGAATAATTGCCCGGCAAATGTCTACGAATATCTATTGCGCCATTTCGATCTGCCGGCGGAAAACCTCTATACCCTGAGTGGACCGGTCAATCTGTCGCGGATGGCGGCAATCATCGATATGGTCCCGCGTCCGGACCTGCTGTACTCTCCCTTCGTACCGGGTCTACCCGATCGCTGCCTGCGCAGTGAGGAGATCTTTGCCCAACTGCGGCGGGGGTCGTTGCTCCTGCATCATCCTTATCAAAGCTTTACCCCGATCATCGATTTCGTGCGCCAGGCCGCCGCCGATCCGCAGGTCCTGGGGATCAAACAGACCCTATATCGCACCACCAGCGATTCCGCCATCGTCCAGGCCCTGATGGACGCGGCAGTGGCTGGCAAGCAGGTGACGGCAGTCATCGAACTCAAGGCACGCTTTGATGAAGCCAACAACATCCGCCTGGCTGAAGAACTGGAAAGTGTTGGCGTGCAGGTGGTATACGGCGTCGTCAAGCACAAAGTACACGCCAAGATGATCCTCGTCCTGCGCCGCGAGGAGGATGGAATTCGCCTCTATGGGCATCTCGGTACCGGCAACTATCATCCACGCAACGCGCGCATCTATACCGACTTCAGTCTGCTCACTGCCGATCCTGGCATCACCGCCGACATGAACGCCCTGTTCATGCACATCACCGGCATCGGTCAGGCGCCCCGCCTCAAACATCTCCTGCAGAGCCCCTTCAATCTGTTCAGTGCGATGCGCGAGCGTATCGCCGCCGAAACTGCCCTCGGACCACGCGGGCGCATCATCATCCGCGTCAATGCCCTCATCGATCCCGATCTGATCCGCGATCTCTATCAGGCCTCCCAGGCCGGGGTACAGGTCAGCCTCATCGTTCGCGGCGCCTGCGCCTTACGCCCAGGCATCCCCGACGTTTCGGAAAACATCCGGGTGGTTTCCATTGTTGGGCGTTTCCTCGAACACAGCCGCGTCTTTTTCTTCGGTGGAAATGGCAACCCAGAGGTTTGGATTTCCAGTGCTGACTGGATGGGACGTAACCTGTTCCGGCGTCTGGAAGTCGCCGTTCCCATTCGCGATCCCGATCTGAAAAAGCGCATCCGCCGCGAGGCACTGGACTATTACCTGCAAGACCACTGCAATGCCTGGGAGATGCAGTCAGACGGCAGCTATCGCTCGCTGCGTCAGATGGATAGCGATTGTTTCAGTGCCCAGCAAAGCCTGCTTGACCAATATGCGCGGGGCAGTAGCGGTGACTAAGTCGCAATGTCGCGTGCTGGTACTCAACAGCAAGGGAGGATCGGGAAAGACCACGATCTCGACCAATCTTGCCAGCCTCCTCGCCCTACGGGGATCAGTTCTGCTGGCCGACCTGGATCCCCAGGGCTCGAGCCTGAGCTGGGGAAAGCGAAGACCTGAGCATTTGCCGCGTATTGACCTAATTGATGACCCCGAGCGCGACTTTCGTGGCTATCCGCCGAGCGATTATGTAGTTTTTGACGCACCTGCGGGACTCAAGCGCGGGCGTCTGGAAGACATGCTAGGCGAAGTCGAGGTCTTGTTGGTGCCCATTGCCCCCTCGCCCTTCGATATGGATGCCAGCCAGCAATATCTGCAACGCCTGGAAGAAATCAAACGGTTTCGCAAGGGCAAGGTACGGCTCGGGGTCATTGCCAACCGCGTCAAACTGCGCAGCCAGGCGGAACGGATCCTGACGGAGTTCCTGCAAGAACTGGAACTGCCTTTGGTGGCCACTCTGCACGATAGCCAGATTTATGTTCGTGCCGCCATGCAGGGACTGGGACTGGCCGATCTGCGGGCGGCCGAGGCACGTAAGGAACTACCCCAATGGGCAAGGATATTGCGCTTTGTGGAAACCGGGGAGCGCTATGGAGCGTGAGATCAAGCTCGAGGTATTGCACCCGGAGCTGTGGGAGGAAATCCTGCGTCATCCCCTGGTAGACAGTGCCGACATCGCCGCTAAAGAGATGCACGCCGTCTACTATGACAGTGCGGATGGCGCCCTGCGCGCGGCAGGAATCGCGTATCGGGTGCGTAAAGAAGGCCGGGAGTGGGTTGCCACCATCAAACTTGCAGGAAGCGCTGAGGGAGGGTTACACCAGCGTCCTGAGTGGAATCTGTCGGTGCGCAGCAAGAAGCCGGATCTGGGCGTCTTTGCGACTGACGAGACCCTGCGCACGCTGCTCGCAGCACATCTGAATCTGGCGCTCGCGCCGGTCATCGAAACCGTTTTTCAGCGTCGGGAGCACGAAATCCGCTATCAGGATGCCCGAATTTTACTCGCTGCAGATTGGGGAGAGATTCGCGCTGCCGGTCAGGCACGAGCGATTCACGAGATCGAACTGGAACTGGTGGAGGGAGATCTTGCCGATCTCCTGCAGCTGGCCAGCGCCCTTTGCGCCAGTTTACCCCTGTGCCCGGATGATGCCAGTAAGCTGGCACGCGGCAGCGCGCTGGTCGGAAAAGAGATCCCCGTAGCGAAACCCAATCCACCCACCATTCGCGGGCGGGACAATGCGGGGGACGCTATTGGCCGTCTCCTCATCCACTCCGCGCAGACCATTCTCGGTGGCTTGGCATGGCTGCAGCTCGACGAGCACGACGCCCTGCACCAGTTGCGCAAAGAGGTGCGCGCGCTGCGTGCATTGTTGCGCTTCAGCAAGGGCACAGATCCCGAAGATCAACTGCGTGGTGTACGCAACGGTCTGGCGGTGTGGTTTCACGAACAGAGCCTGCAACGGGATCTGGACGCTCTCGCCGAGCATTGGCAAAGCATCGCCCCGCGTTTTTCTCTGCCCGCGACACCATTGCAAGAGATTCTGCGCGATGCACGCAAAACGACACGTGATCCCCGTGTCGATTCCCGGGCGCGGCTTGCCGCGGAACTTCTCGCCTTGTGGTCACAGGTTCTGCGCAACCCACTGCAGAGCCAGCAGACTTTGCGCAACTACGTGGAGGAGCGCCTGCGGCGGATGGATGAGCATTTGGTTTTTGTGGAGCCGGAGCAAATTGCACAATTCCATCGGCTGCGCATTGCGCTCAAAAATCTGCGTGATGTCCTGCGTCATGTTTCCGAACTCTGGCCAAGCAAAGATGGCAAGGCGTTCACCAAACAGTTACATGCCGTATTGGATGCAGCCGGAATCATCCGTGACGCACAAGTTGCCCACCAGGACTTGCCGCAGCTCTTTCCTGCGGAACGCCGCCATGACGCGTTGGATTTCAGTGCAGGGATCCTGCTTGGCTTTCTGGAGGCGCAGAGGGAGCGGGAAAGCAAGCGCTTTTACAAACACTGGGAGCGCTTCCGTCAGGCCCCCCGCCCCTGGGACTAAAACAGAAAATCCAGGGACTACTCAGCAGTTGCCGAGCTTCTCCCGGACCCTTTCCACCCGCCGCGCCAGCAAGGCGATTTTCTGTGCGAGGCAATACTCCGCATCACTAACTTCCCATTCCCGTGCTTGTTCCGCATCGACCTGCTGATTGGCGCAGATTTTCTGCAGCGTTTCACAATTGTTGCTATCAAAGAAAAAGCCCGCCAGTTGCGTTACTTGATCGTTTTTGTTGGCCCCACCCAAGACAGCATAGGCAGCATCCAGGCATTTTTCTTCTTTCAATGCCAAAGCTTTTTGTAACAGCTCGTCCCCTTCGATACCCATCTTCAGCTCCTTTTTTCCGATCCCCCGAGCGAACGCTCGAGAATTTCTCCCAAATCCCGAGACAACCTATCCTTGCCGAGCAATTCCTCCATGACGGTTCGCATTTGCCGCTGGTGCGCTTCGTCATAGCGTGACCAGCGACTGAAGACCGTTGCCAGACGTGCTGCGGTCTGTGGATTGAGATCATCCAGATGGCGGATCTGCTCGCCGTAAAAATGATAACCGGAGCCGTCCCGCGCATGAAAGACTGGTAGATTTGCAGCAAAGGCGGAAAGCACGGCGCGCACGCGATTGGGAACCCGCCAGGAAAATGCCGGATGCTGCAACAGCTCCTGTGCCCGTTGCAAGGTCTCAGGCACGGCGCGCCCGAGCTGCAGGGAAAACCAGCGATCGATGATGAGCGGATGAGATTGCCAGCGCTGGTAAAAATCATTCAGCAGCGGCATTGCGTCATAGTCCGGGGAAAAGGCCAGGAGCTGCAAGGCGGCAAGCCGGTCGGTCATATTGTCGGCACTACGATATTGCCGCTCGGCCCAACCTTGTGTCTCCTCCGCTTGCGCCGAGCTCATGGCATAGTACAGAGCCAGGTTACGTAGACGACGGCTGCCCATCGCCCGGCCATCCCGGCGGTAGGGAGCCGCCAGATCGTGATAGAGGCGGCGCCAATCCTCGGCGAATGTGTCCCCCAGGGCGCGACGCAGCGCCTCTCGTTGTGTATGGATCCCGTCGACGTCGATGGGATCCATTTGCTGCCCGATGGATTCTTCTGTGGGGAGGCTCAGGAGCTCGGCGGAAAATGCCGGATCATCGAGGGGTCGCGAGAGCGCCGCAGCGAAGGCGGCCTGGAGTTCTGGGCCGAGCACGCTACGCCCGGGATTGGCAATGCTCGCCAGTAAGGTCTTTTGCGCCAGACGTTGCAAGCTGTCCCAGCGGTTAAAGGGGTCGTCGTCATGTTGGGCAAGAAAGCAGTCCGCTGCCTCGGCATCACCACGTTCGAGCAGTACCGGCGCGGAAAACCCCCGCAGCAGCGACGGGAGGACCGGCTTGGCAAAGGGGCCAAAGGTCCATTCGCCAGACGCCTCTTCGAGCAGCAAAACAGTCTCTTCTTGTCCGTCGGGGAGCCGTGCGGGAGTACCGTCTTCGTGGAAAAAGGCCAGACGCACCGGAATAGGTACCGGCAGCTTTTCTTCCTGGCCCGGCGTTACCGGCGTGTGCTGCTGCAGGCGCAAATGATACCGGCCACTCTGTGCAGCAAAATGTCCATCGGCCTTGAGGCGTGGTGTGCCAGCCTGGGAATACCAGCGCAGAAAGCCGCTGAGGTCGCGGCCACTGCCGGTCGCCAGCGCGTCCAGCAGTTCTTCGATGCGCACCGCCTGTCCATCGTGGCGTTGGAAATAGAGGTCGGTCCCGGCGCGGAATCCTTCCACGCCGAGCAGGGTGTGCATCATGCGGATCACCTCTGCACCCTTCTCGTAGACCGTTGCCGTGTAGAAGTTATTGATCTCCTTGTAGGATTCCGGGCGCACGGGATGCGCCAGGGCACTGGCATCCTCGGCAAACTGGGCGGCGCGCAAGCGCCGGACATCGCCGATGCGCTGCACACCGCGGGAGTTCATGTCGGCGGAAAATTCCTGGTCACGGAATACCGTCAGTCCTTCTTTGAGACTGAGCTGAAACCAGTCGCGCAGAGTAACGCGGTTACCGGTCCAGTTATGAAAATATTCGTGGGCGATTACCGATTCGATTCCCTGATAATCTGCGTCAGTGGCGGTTTCCGGGCTGGCCAAAACATACTTGGAATTGAAGATATTCAATCCCTTGTTTTCCATCGCCCCCATATTGAAACTGTCGGTAGCGACAATCAGGTAGCGATCGAGGTCGTACTCCCGCCCGTAGACCTTTTCATCCCAAGCCATCGCCTTTTGCAGACTCTGCAGGGCCTGCTCGCAGGCGTCCCGATCCCGCTCTGCGACATACAACTCCAGGCCAATTTCACGGCCAGAGCCAGTACGGTAACGATCCCTGGCGACGTGAAAACTGCCACCGACGGCGGCGAAGAGATAACAGGGCTTGGGAAACGGATCTTCCCAGCGTGCCCAGTGCCAGCCGTTATCTGCGTCACCAGTTGCGACACAATTGCCGTTGGACAGAAGGATCGGACAGGAAACCTTGGGGGCATGCAGGGTGACGGTAAAACGCGCCAGGACGTCAGGGCGGTCCAGAAACCAGGTGATGCGCCGAAAGCCCTCCGCCTCGCACTGGGTCAGAAAGACCTCATCGGCATAGTAGAGGCCGGACAGGGCGGTGTTTGCTTCCGGCTGAATGCGCACCCGGGACTCCAGGACAAAGTGTTCGGGGACGTCTTTGACGCGCAGCTTTCCCGCTTCGCGGGAATGGCGATCGCTGGATAGATCTTTGCCGTCCAGGGAGAGAGACAAGAGCTCCAGTCCCTCGCCATCGAGCAGCAGATCCTTGGCACTGGGGTTCAGGCGCTGCAGTGTGAGGCGGGACCGCACTTCCGTGTCTTGGGGTCGAAGAAAGATTTCGAGTTCCACCGTGTCGATGGCAAAATCCGGACTGCGGTAGTTTTGACGCTGCACGAGCAACGTGTTATCGGCCGTCATTCACATTTACCCTCGGCATTCATCGAGGTAATCCCCGCAACAAAGGTATCGAGCTTTTCCGGCATACCATGGCTGATCTGCGCCTTACCGTTCTTGTCACAGTAGACGATAGTGGGCGTTGCCACCTCACCACTGTCCTGCAGGAGTTGGGTGTTTTTCTGCACCTCTGCCATGACTTCGGGGCTGGGGTTGGCATCTTGGGAAATCCCACCCTCCTCGCTTTCCTCATTGAAGCCCTTCTCATTTTTTGCCATTGCCGCTGCCGGATCTTTGGCCGATAGAATTGCAGCCGCCTTCCCAGCACTCGACGGCTTCAGAAATCCCGCAACCACATAGCGGACACGCAGCTTTCCTTCGGCAATCAGAGGCTTGGCGTCCTCATAAAACTTGTGACAGAAGATGCAGTTGGGATCGACAAAGGCGATCAGCTCCGGTCCCTTGGTACCCAAGACAAAAGACTTGGCCTGACTGGCCCGCTCGGCGAGTTTTGCCGCATCCATGGGCTTCGGCAGCAGACCCGCCTCCTCGGCGTCGTGCCGAATGACGTTATCGCCTTTGCTGTTGATGATGGCCTGCGCCAGGATCAGATATTTTCCATCCGGGCTGGCATAGGCAAGCGTTTTATGTCCCTGATCGGCGATGACGAGTGCGGTCAATCCTCCCGGCCCAGGGAGAACCTTCGTCACCTGGCCCTGATCATGGGTAACGCTGCTAACCAGCTCTTGCGCCCGATCTTTGGATAACACCTTGCCGTGCCCACCATTGTCGGAAACGGGATTACTTCCCGCACAACCGGAAAGTAAAAGAGCAGCAGCAAGAACCAGCAATCGAAAACGCATAAGAACACTCCTGGGCAACAGAAAAACCGCATCAAGCGGCCATGGTAAACAATTCGCCCGGACTGACGCCAGTCTCGGGCGAATTGCAGCACTTCTGACCCATTATCCAGGCAGGAGTTCGCCGCGAAAAACGAAATCGTCTTCCTCCAGATCGACGTGCAAGAGCGTGCCTCCCGTAAACTCGCCGCGCAGGAGCTTTTGCGCCAGCGGGTTCTCGATCTCCGCCTGGATGGCACGTTTCAGGGGCCGGGCGCCATAGACGGGATCAAAACCGATCTCCGCCAGGCGGTCGATGGCCGCATCGCTGAGCACGATGTCCATGTCCCGCTCACGTAGGCGTGCCCGCAGGCCCTGCATCTGGATTTCGCAGATCGCCCGCACCTGCCGGGCATCCAGGGGATGGAAGATCACGGTTTCGTCGATACGATTCAGAAATTCCGGACGAAAGTGCCCCTGCACTACCGCCATCACCGCGCTGCGCATGGCATCCTCGTCCCCAGAACGACTGTATTCCTGAATGCGGTCGGAGCCCAGGTTCGAGGTCATGATGATGACCGTGTTCCGGAAATCCACGGTACGCCCCTGGCCATCGGTCAGGCGGCCGTCGTCCAGAACCTGCAGGAGAATGTTGAAGACCTCCGGGTGCGCCTTTTCTACCTCATCCAGAAGTACGACAGAATAAGGCTTGCGTCGTACGGCTTCGGTGAGATAGCCACCCTCTTCGTAACCCACATATCCGGGAGGGGCACCGATCAGGCGCGCCACGGAATGCTTCTCCATGAATTCACTCATGTCGATGCGCACCATCTGTTCTTCGCTATCGAAGAGGAACTCGGCCAGGGCCTTGCTGAGTTCGGTCTTACCAACACCGGTAGGACCGAGAAAGAGGAAGGAGCCGTTGGGCCGCCGCGGATCGGAGAGGCCAGCCCGCGAGCGGCGGATGGCGTTGCTGACCGCCTGCACCGCCTCGCTCTGGCCAACCACCCGGGCCTGCAAACGTTCTTCCATCTTCAGGAGTTTTTCCTTCTCCCCTTCCAGCATCTTGGCTACGGGAATGCCGGTCCAGCGGGCGATCACTTCGGCAATCTCCTCTTCTCGCACCTCCGTGCGCAGCAAGGTAGGCGCTTTGCGTGCGGCACCCTCCTCCTCTTCCTCAGCCTTTTGCAAGCGGGCCTCGAGCTCGGGAATCAGACCATACTGGATCTGCGCCATGCGGTCGTAATCGGCGGCACGGCGGGCATTTTCGAGTTCCACACGCAGGCGATCAATCTCCTTCTGGATTTGCGAGGTACCTTCAATGGCCAGCTTCTCGGCCTTCCAGACTTCCTCTAATTCCTGAAATTTACGCTCCAACTCATTGATTTGCTCCTCCAGAATCTCCAGGCGCTTGCGGCTTGCCTCGTCCTTCTCCTTGGCCAGGGCCACCTTTTCGATGTTGAGTTGAATCAGGCGCCGCTCCAGTTCATCCAGGGCTTCCGGTTTGGAGTCGATCTCCATCTTGATCCGCGAGGCCGCTTCATCGATCAGATCGATGGCCTTGTCGGGCAAGTTGCGGTCGCTGATGTAGCGATGCGAGAGTTGCGCTGCCGCGACCAGGGCGGGGTCGGTGATGCGCACCCCATGATGAACCTCGTAGCGCTCCTTCAGGCCGCGCAGAATGGCAATGGTGTCCTCCACCGAGGGTTCATCCACCAGCACACGCTGAAAACGGCGCTCCAGAGCAGCATCCTTTTCAATGTACTGGCGGTACTCATCCAGGGTCGTGGCACCAATACAGTGCAGCTCACCCCGCGCCAAGGCGGGTTTGAGCATGTTGCCGGCATCCATCGCGCCCTCGGCCTTCCCAGCACCCACCAGGGTATGTATTTCATCAATAAAAAGAAGAATCTGCCCTTGACTCTTGGCAAGATCGTTGAGCAAGGCCTTCAAGCGTTCCTCGAACTCGCCGCGGAATTTCGCACCGGCAATCAGCGCACCCAGATCCAGCCCCAGCAGACGTTTGTTACGCAAGGATTCCGGCACTTCACCATTGATGATCCGTTGCGCCAGGCCCTCGACGATGGCGGTCTTGCCGACACCCGGCTCACCGATCAGCACCGGATTGTTCTTGCTGCGCCGCAACAGCACCTGAATGGTGCGGCGAATTTCGTCATCGCGGCCGATCACCGGGTCCAGCTTGCCCTGCGCCGCCCGCTCGGTGTAGTCGATGGTGTACTTCTCCAGGGCTTGGCGTTGCTCCTCGGCATTGGCATCGTTGATCTTTTCGCCGCCATGCAGTGCGGTGATCGCCGCTTCGAGGTCCTTGCTGGTAGCACCGCTCTCCTTGAGCAGACGACCCGCCTCGCCCTTATCCTCCATCAGCGCGAGCAGAAAATGCTCCGTGGAGATATAGCCATCACCCCGCTGCTGCGCGGTCTTGTCGGCTAGATTGAGCAGGTTGATGAGATCCCGGCCAAACTGCACTTCGCCGGGCTGCCCGCCATGAACCTTCGGCAAATTGTTGAGGGCACGGCCGAGTTCGTTGCGCAGGGCATCGACGCGCACACCCGCCTTACTGAGCAGAGGACGGGCGATACCGCCGTCCTGGTCGAGGAAAGCAATGAGCAGATGGACCGGTTCCACCTGCTGCTGATCGTTGCCCAGGGCGAGACTCTGGGCCTCCTGCAGGGCTTGCTGAAACTTGGTGGTGAGTTTGTCACTGCGCATCTGGCGACTCCCATATCGGATGATGACTGGCAGATGGGCGCTTCAGACCCACTTTTCAAGGGCGGATCGGGGACGAAACATGCCCAGCAACAAGAGTGTCGCCAGGGCAGCGAGGATGCCGGCAGCAAGAAAGGTAGCGCTGCCACCAATCTGCGACCAGGCCCAACCCGCCGCCAAGGCACCGATGCCGCCTCCCAACCCGTATACCAGGCTGGCGTAGAGGGCCATGCCACGCGCGCGCAGGGCCCGCGGGAAGCGCGCAAAGACCCAGTGAATGGCAGCTAGATGAAACGCGGCATAACTGGCCGCGTGCAGTGTCTGCACCAGAACGATCCAGACGAAGCCTGGCCACAGGGCGATCACTACCCAACGCAGAGCGGTGAGCAAAAAGGCACTGACAAATACCGTCATCGTCCCCCAACGGTGCAGGATGCGGTCGCCAAACCAAAAGAACAGTACCTCGGCGACCACTGCAAGGGCCCAGAGCAGACCGACGGTGCTGCTGTTGTAGCCATGGGCCTCCACGTAGATGGAATAAAAGGCGTAATAGACCCCATGACTGGCCTGCTCCAGCATGCCGGCGGCGAGAAAGAACCACAGACGGAAATCACGCAGCTCCGGCAAAAAAGCCGGCAGTTTCTGCGCTGTCGTGCCCTGTGGATCGCTGGCAAAGGGCAGGAAACGACTGACCCACCAGGTCAGGAATAAAAAGCCGGCGATGCCAGGCAAGAAACTACGCAGCCCCCAATGACTCACCAGGATCCCCATGCCAAGGGACAGAACGATAAAACCGATGGACCCCCAGAGGCGGATACGGCCATAGCGGCGCCCCTGCCGCTCCGCCCACGCCATACTGATGTTGTCTACCAGGGGTAGGGTGGCCGCCCAGAAGAAAGAAAACAGCAGGGTGATCAGGAGCAGAGCCCAAAAGTAGCCCTTCGCCCAGAACAGCAACAGAAAACTCAGGGCAGCAGCCAAGCCGCCGCCGCGAATCAACCAGCGCATCGACGTATGGTGCAGGAGCCAGCCCCAGACATTGGGGGCGAGCACCTTGCTGAATTGTACTGCCGCAGTGAGGAGACCGATTGCCAGGGCATCCTGGCCCACACTACGCAGCCACGGCCCCCAGTAGGGCATGAAGGCGCCAAGGGCGCAAAAATAGAAAAAATAGAACGCGACGAGGGCCTGCCCCTCGTGCCGCGCCTTCAGCATTGTCTGGGGATGGGGGCTACCGGTGGCGTGACATCCGCATTTTGTGCTCGATGACGCAGATAATGATCCATCAGGGTGATGGCCAGCATCGCCTCGACGATGGGCACAGCACGAATGCCTACGCAGGGATCATGACGGCCAGTGGTGACAATCTCGATTTCCTCACCCTGCAGGTTGATACTGGGCCGGGGGATGCGAATGCTGGAGGTTGGTTTGATGGCGACCGAGGCACGCAGATCCTGACCGCTGGAGATGCCGCCAAGAACCCCACCGGCATGATTGCTGGCAAAGCCCGCAGGGGTCAGCGCGTCGCCGTGCTCGCTGCCGCGTTGTTCAACCACGGCAAAACCGTCACCAATCGCCACTGCCTTCACCGCATTGATGCTCATCAGGGCCTTGGCGACATCCGCCTCCAGGCGATCAAAGACCGGCTCACCGAGGCCCACGGGCATCCCCGTGACCTGCACGTCGACGCGCGCGCCAATGGAGTCTCCGGCCTTGCGCAAGTCATCGAGATATTCTGCCATGCGCAGGGCCGCCTGCGCGTCGGGACAGAAAAAGGGGTTCTGATCGATCTGTGCGTCGTCGAACTGGGCCGCATGAATGGGCCCCATCTGCGCCAGCCAGGCGCGGATCTCGGTGCCCAGACGTTCGCGTAGGTATTTGCGGGCAATGGCGCCGGCGGCCACGCGGGTGGCGGTCTCCCGCGCCGAAGAACGCCCCCCACCACGGTAGTCGCGCAGACCAAATTTTTGTAGATAGGTATAGTCGGCGTGCCCAGGACGAAAGCGATCCTTGATCTTGCTGTAGTCCTGCGACCGTTGATCGGTGTTCCGTATCAGCAAGCCAATCGGCGTACCGGTCGTGACGCCTGCAAAAACACCGGAAAGGATTTCGACCTGATCCGCCTCCTGGCGTTGCGTGGTGTGGCGTGACTGCCCAGGCCGACGCCTGTCGAGTTCAACTTGGATATCGGCTTCCGTGAGGGCCAAGCCAGGCGGACAGCCATCGACGACGGCGCCAATGGCCGGGCCATGACTCTCGCCAAAGGTGCTAACGCGAAACAGCTCGCCAATGCTGCTGCCCGCCACGGATCAGTTCTCCCCCTCGATGAAGGCATAGGCAGAGTGATTGTGGATCGACTCGAAGTTTTCCGAGGCCACCGAATAGCGTCGGACCCGCGAGTCCTGCTGCAAACGCAGGGCGACATCGCGCACCATATCCTCGACGAACTTGGGGTGATCGTAGGCATATTCCGTAACGTACTTCTCGTCAGGCCGCTTGAGAACGCCGTAGAGCTGCGAAGAGGCCTCGCTTTCCACCAGATCGATCAGATCCTCGATCCACAGCGGGCTCCGCGCCTCGACCTGTACGCTGACCCGCGAGCGCTGATTGTGTGCGCCATATTCGGAAATGCTCTTGGAGCAGGGACAGAGGCTGGTCACCGGCACATGCACCAGAAGTTGCGAGCGGATCTCGTCGCCCGTGATTTCGCCACTCCACTCCACTTCGTAGTCGAGATAGCTCTCCACTCCGGAGACTGGCGCTTTTTTCCGCACGAAGTAGGGGAATTGCAGTTCAATGCGGGCGCTCTCGGCTTCCAGACGCTCCTGGGTCTGCACGAGTAGCCGATCGAAATTATCGACTCGCAGGGCTTCCTCTTGCTCTTGCAAGATCTGCAGGAAGCGCGACATATGGGTGCCTTTCAGATGTGCTGGCAAGCCGACATACATGTTGCAATATGCAGCAACCTGTTGTTGATGGCCTGCACGGTCCGCGATGCGCAGGGGATGGCGAACGGCCTTGACACCAACTCGCTGAATGGGGATGGCACGCGGGTCGGCGCGCCCCTGTACATCTTCCAACGTTTCTGCAGCGCAATCTCTCACTACGTTGAACCTCGTCGAATGCTTGACTGATTTAGTCAGATATTACGCGCCGCAGCCGTTACCAGCAAGGCGGGCAAGCAGTTCCTCGCCAGCGCGACGAATTCCATCGGCGTCCAGACCCAGCTCCGCAAGCCACAAAGAAGCCTCTCCGTGTTCGATGAACTGATCGGGCAAGCCAAGAATCTTCAGTAGTGGCCGCTGCCCCTGGTCGAGCAGGTATTCGGCCACTGCGCTGCCGGCACCGCCCATGCGCACCCCCTCCTCCACCGTCAGGAAGGCTTCATGATCGACGGCAAGACGGTCAAGCAGGGCATGATCCAGCGGTTTGACGAAGCGCATATTGACCACCGTGGCATCCAGCTCCCGTCCTGCTTGCAAAGCAGCTTCGGCACGGGTGCCAAAGGCAAGGATCGCCAGGCGTTTGCCCTCGCGCAGGATTTCCGCCTTGCCGATGGGGATCTGACGCTGCAAGTCTGCGTCGCCGATCCCACCCGCTGCGGCGCCACGCGGATAGCGGACAATGGCGGGACCGGGATAGGCGTAGCCGGTGTTGAGCATCTCGCGCATTTCCTGGGCGTCTTTGGGGGCCATAATGACCAGATTGGGAATGCAGCGCGCGTAGGCCAGATCGAAAGCACCCTGATGCGTGGCACCGTCAGCGCCGACCAAACCGGCACGGTCAACGGCAAAGAGGACCGGCAGGTTTTGAATCGCCACGTCGTGCAATAGCTGATCATAGGCCCGCTGCAGAAAGGTCGAATAGATGGCCACGACGGGATGAAAGCCCTCGCAAGCCAGGCCCCCGGCAAAGGTCACCGCATGTTGCTCGGCAATCCCCACGTCGAAGTAGCGCTCGGGATAGAGCTGTTCGTAGCGCACCAGACCGGAACCCTCGCGCATGGCGGGGGTTATGGCAACCAGCTTGCTTTCTTTGCCTGCCTTGTCGCAGAGCCAGTCACCAAAAATCTTGGTGTAACTGACCGTAGACGATTTGCGCATGGCACCACTGTCGCGATCAAACGGCGTCACACCGTGATAGGTGCACGGATCCTTCTCTGCCGGCGCGTAGCCTTTGCCCTTCTTGGTGATGACGTGCAGCAGGCGCGGACCGCGGATCTTGCGCAGATTTTCCAGGGTCGGAATCAAGGTATCGAGATCGTGACCATCGATGGGTCCGTAATAGTTGAAGCCCATTTCCTCGAAAAGCAGCCCCGGGGAGACCAGACCTTTGACGCCTTCTTCTGCCTTTTTTGCCAGCTCGCGCAAGGGCGGCAGCAGACTCAAGGCCTGCCCGGCACCCTCGCGCACGGTGTTGTATACCGGATTGGAGAGGAGCCGGGTGAGGTATTGGGAAACCGCCCCCACATTGGGGGAAATCGACATCTCATTGTCGTTGAGCACAACCAACAGATCGGCATCGAGGACACCGCCGTTGTTCAACGCCTCGTAGGCTAGGCCGGCAGTCATGGCGCCGTCGCCAATGATCGCCACTACCTGCCGGTGGGTATTATCGAGGGCAGAGCCTACCGCCATCCCCAAGCCCGCACTGATCGAGGTACTGGAATGCCCAGCGCCGAAGGCGTCATACGGGCTTTCCTCGCGCTTGAGAAATCCCGATAGGCCATCTTTTTGGCGCAGGGTCGGAAATTGTGCGCCACGCCCAGTCAACACCTTGTGAGGATAGGCCTGATGCCCGACGTCCCAGATCAGACGATCCTCCGGCGTATGGAAAACGGCGTGCAGGGCAACCGATAGCTCCACCGTCCCCAACCCGGAGGACAGATGACCACCTGTCTGACTGAGGGTTTCGATAAGAAACTGGCGCAGATGTTTGGCGACCTGCTTGAGTTCGCTGCGGGACATCCCCCGCAAGGTGTCGGGACCAGGAATTTTTTGCAATAGAGGATTCATCGGTTGCGCTCGACAATCAGGCGGGCCAGGGCACGCAAATGATCGGCTTCTTTGCCCCAGGTCTCCAGCTCGCCGAGCGCCTCGTCGAGCAGACTACGTGCATAGCCCTGCGCCTGTTTCAGGCCCAGCAAGGAGACAAAGCCCGGCTTTTGCCGCTCGCGATCGGCGCCCTGCTTGGCCTTACCAGTCTGCTCGATGTCGCCGATTTCATCGAGGATGTCGTCCTGCACCTGAAACGCCAGCCCCACCCGATCGGCATAACGAATCAGTGCAGATCCCTGGCGGGATTCTTCGGCGACGCCACTGGCCGCCAGCCCAAGCTGAATGGCACAGCGGATCAGCATGCCGGTTTTCAGCAGGTGCATCTGTTCGAGCGCCGGTTGCGCCAACTCGTGGCCCACTGCCGCGAGATCCACCGCCTGCCCGCCCACCATACCGTGGGAGCCCGCCGCCTGCGCGAGGGTTACCACCATCCGCAGCTGCTGCGTAGGACTGACCCCGAAAGGTTCGGCGAGCACGCGAAAGGCGTGGGTCAGCAAGGCATCGCCCACCAGAATCGCGGTCGCCTCGTCGTAGGCCTTGTGGCAGGTTGGACGCCCGCGGCGCAGGTCGTCATTGTCCATGGCCGGAAGATCGTCATGCACCAAAGAATAGGCATGAATCATTTCCAACGCCGCCGCTGGCCGGTCGAGCAGAGATTCGTGCACACCGAGGGCTGCACCCGTAGCGTAGACGAGCAGCGGGCGCACGCGCTTGCCACCGCCGAGCACACTGTAGCGCATCGCCTCATGCAGGCGCGCGGGGAAGGCATGATCCGGTGGAAGGAAGCTCTCCAGCTTTTCTTCGCTGCGCGCTACGATCCGTTCGCGGAAGGCCGCAAAAGATTCTGGGGCATGATTCACGTTTCAGTCCTCTTCGGCATCGCTGACCATGGGAGCCACCTCAGAACCGAGGAGGATTTCCACTTTTTGGCGCGCCTCGCGTAGTTGCTTTTCTGCCCTCTGCGCTAGATCCATGCCCTGTTGAAATAGGGCAACGGACTCTTCCAGACTCAACTGGCCGCTTTCCATCTTATCGACCACCTTCTCTAACGATTGCAGGGTGTCGGAAAAAATTTCCTGCGGGGCGTGATCTTGATCTGGCTGGGAGGGATTTTTAACGTCAGTCATGACCACAATTAAACACCAGCCCCCGGTCCCGGGGCAAGCCGCCAGGGGGCTCAACAAGCAAATACCTACTGGACGGTATGCTCCCCCCCCTCGTAGACTACGCCTTTCCTTTTCTCTGAGGCCAGCATGTCCAGCATCATTCGCCAGGAATCCGCAGTCCGTCGGCAACCACAGGGGGGCACGCGCTTCGATATCCTGGGCGCCATCAGTGTGTCTCATTTTCTGAATGACAGTATTCAGTCGCTGATGCTGGCGGTCTACCCCCTGTTTCGCAGCAATTTTCATTTGAGTTTTGCGCAGATCGGGCTCATTACCCTGGCCTATCAGTTAACCGCATCGATCATTCAGCCGCTGGTGGGACGGTACACCGATCGTCACCCGCTGCCGTGGTCCTTGCCCTTGGGCATGGTCTCGACCTTTGCCGGGCTATTGTTGTTATCCATCGCACCGAATTACCTGGTTCTGCTTCTGGCTGCGGCCCTGGTAGGCCTTGGTTCCTCGGTATTTCACCCGGAATCCTCGCGCGTTGCCCGCATGGCCTCAGGTGGACGCTTTGGCCTCGCGCAGTCGATCTTTCAGGTGGGTGGGAATGTGGGCACGGCTGCGGGTCCGTTGCTCGCGGCCTTCCTCGTGATGCCCAACGGGCAAGAGAGCCTGTCGTGGTTTTCTCTTTTCGCCCTGGCAGCCATTGTCATTCTGACTTTTGTTGGACGTTGGTATCAGCAGCAACACCGCCAGCCGAAGAAGGCACAGCAAGCCGCGGGAGTGCCTTTACCCAAGGCGCTGGTACGACGAAGCATGGTCATCCTGGTAGCCTTGATGTTTTCCAAATTTATCTATCTGACCAGCATCAGCAGCTACCTGATCTTCTATCTCATGCACCGCTTCGCCATTCCTGTGCGCGAGGCGCAGTTGCATCTTTTCATTTTTTTGGCGGCGGTGGCGGCGGGCACCCTGCTCGGCGGCCCGATCGGGGACCGCGTTGGCCGCAAGCGGGTGATCTGGGTATCACTGCTGGGCATTGCCCCCTTTACCCTCGCACTACCGTATGTGGGTCTGACGCTGAGTGCCCTGCTGACGGTGGTGATTGGCTTCCTCCTTGCTTCTGCCTTTCCGGCCATTGTCGTCTATGCCCAGGAACTGGTCCCGGGAAAGGTGGGAACGATCTCTGGTCTATTCTTCGGGTTGGCCTTTGGTCTGGGTGGTATTGGCGCAGCGGTTCTCGGGCAACTGGCGGATATCTGGGGTATCGATACCGTGTATCAGATCTGTTCGTTCCTGCCGCTGCTGGGTATTCTGGCCGCTTTCCTGCCGCATCGTCCAGAAGCCTGATATACTCCGCCGGGCTTTTGCAATTGACGTGAGGAATCCATGGCTCTGGCCATTTTCGATCTCGACAATACCCTGCTCGCCGGGGACTCTGATCACGCCTGGCTGGAGTTTTTGAGCACCCTGGGCATCGTCGATGGTGAGGAATTGCGGCGCGCCAACGATCGCTATTATCGCGACTATATGAATGGCGAGCTCGACATGGGCGATTTCCTCCGCTTTGTGTTGGCACCCATGGCAGCGCACCCACGACGTCAGTTGGATGCGTGGCACTGCCAGTACATGCAAGAGCGGGTCTTGCCCATGATTACGGATGCCTCTCGCGCCCTGGTGCGCAAACATGCCGACGCTGGCGATACCCTGTTGATCATTACCGCGACGAATCGTTTCGTGACTGCGCCCATTGCGGTGGAGCTGGGCGTTCCGACCTTGCTGGCGACCGAGGCGGAATGCGATGACAACGGCGAGTTTACCGGGCGCAGTTACGGCATCCCGTGCTTTCAGGAAGGCAAGGTGGAGCGTCTGCGCCAGTGGCTGGGCGCCCGGGGCCTACCCTGGGAAGACAGTCTATCCACGGCGTATTTTTACAGCGACTCCCACAATGATCTGCCACTACTCGAGTTGGTGGGAAATCCCGTCGCCGTCGATCCGGACAAGATCCTGTTGGCTACCGCGCAGGAGCGGGGCTGGCCGGTCCTCAGCCTGCACGGGTCCTGTCATCCGGTCACGTAACCCCGTCCTCGGCAAGCAAAGCGGCAACATCCACGGGCACGATGCTGGAGATACCGGGCTCGATCATTGTCACCCCGACCAATTGCTCGGCAACCTGCAGGGTCAGTTGCCGATGGCTGATCAGGAGAAACTGGGTTTCTTTTGCGAGCTCTCGCAATAATCGGCAAAAACGCTCGATATTGGCGTCATCGAGGGGTGCATCGACCTCATCGAGGATGCAGAACGGCGCCGGATTGAGGGCAAAGATGGCAAAAACCAGGGCAATGGCAGTCAAAGCCTTTTCGCCGCCAGAGAGCTGCTGCAAGGTGCTGTTGCGCTTGCCCGGCGGCTGCGCCCGCAAGACCAGTCCAGCGTCCAACGGATCGCCGGCACCAGCCGCCAGCGCCGCCACACCACCGCCAAAGAGCTCGACAAAATATTTCTGCAGCCCACGATTCACCTGCTCCAACGTACGCTGAAAGCGCTCCAGGGTTTCCGCGTCCATGGCCGCCATGGCGCTCTCCAGGCTGAGCAGGGCTTGATCGACATCTGCCACCTGCGCAGCTAAATCGCCCTGACGCTCCTGCAGCTCGGTAAGCTCCTCCTCGGCGGCGAGGTTGACATTACCGAGCCGGGCAATGGCTGCCTGCAGACGCTGCAGCTCCGTTTGTGGGGTGCTGTTTGCGGGCATGGGTCCGGGGTTCTCGCCCAAAATCGCCGCCAGTTCCTGCGCCTTCTGCAGGAGCTCCTGGTGACGTTCCTCCAGATGTGCAAGCTTGGCCTCCTGTTTGGCCCGTTGCACTTCGCTCTGCCGTTGCTGCTGCTGTCCAGCCTGGCGTTGCTGATCCAGAGTGCGAAGCTGCTGCCGTAGCTGTTCGCCCGCTTCCTGTATTTGTGCCAGCCGCTGCTGTGCAGTAATACGGCGGGCCACTTGCAGGCTACGGCGTTCCTCGGCGCCAGGGAGATCTGCCCGCCAACGCCCCTGAGCGCCTTCGAGATCGGCCAGTGCCTGCGTCGCGCGCTCGCCCTCCTCTCTCAGACTTTGCAGGCGCTCCTCGGCCATCCGTTGTTCATTTTCCAGGCGCTGCTGCTCCAGCGCCGCGCGCTGTCCCTCATCGCGCATTCGGGCAAAACGCTGCCGCTGCTCTTGCTGCTCGCGCCGACGATCTTCGAGGCCGCGCCGCGCCTCTTCTTCCTGTTGACGTAGCCCGGACGCCCGCGTGCGCTCCCGCCGCAGCTCTTCATCCAATCCTGCATGGCGCTGTCTGAGTTGTTGCAACTCCACATCCAGATGCTCACATTCTTCACGCTCGGCGGCTGCGCGCTGCTCCGCGGCCGCAAGAGTGCTTTGCCACTCGGCAAGTTTTTCCCGTGCTTGCGCCAGTTTCGTCTGTGCCTCTTGCGCCTGCCGGCGCAGGTTCTGCCCCTGGCCGCGCGCCTGTGTCAATTCCTCGCGGCAGTTGCGCAGCACGGTTTCAGCCAGGGTCGCCTGGCACTCCAAATCCGGCAGCTGTATGCTCAGTTCTTCCAGCTCACGGCGCACGCGCAGCCAACTGGTCGTGTCCTCCTCTGTCCCCAAACGCCATAAACCCGTAGCACAGAGCAATTCGCCGTTGGGGGTCAGCCAATGCTCGCCCACTTGCAACTCCGCGATACGGGCCGTGGCGCTGGGCAAATCGGGGCAACAGCGCAGGCCCCAGAGCCAGGGCAAAAGCGCCTCTTTCCAGGGCTCGTCGAGACGCAGCCGATGCCACAAGGCATCTTCTGGCAAAGATGCGTCTGGCTTTACCGGAGAAATCCATAACCAGCTTCCCGAGCCGGATGGCAGGGTCTCCGTTTCGCTGAGTATGGCGTGCAGGCGTTCGCCCAGTACCAACTCGGTAGCCCGTTCCCATTCCGCATCTACCGCTAATATGCCACTGAGGGCCCGGTCTGCAGCGCTCGGTCCCTTCTTCTGCAGGCCCCGCGCCAAACGTTCCAGGGCATCCCGTTGGGCGCGGCGGCGCTGCAGCTCATCACGCAATTTTTGCCATTCCTCCTGAAACTGCTCGATTGTCGTCGCGAGTCGTGCCAGGTTCTGCTCCGTTGCCGCAAGCGCTGCCTCGACCCGTTCCCGTTCGCCAGTGGCCTCATCCACCCGCGCCTGACGCGTCGCCAACTCCTCTGGAGCAGGGACAGAGGGATTCCCCAGGCGAGCACGACGCTGCTCCATCTCCGCAATCCGCGGCTGCAATTCCCGCCACTGCGCTTCCCGTACTTCCACCTGACGACGCCAGTCCTGCAACTTGTCGCGCACGGCTTGCTGGGCAAGTTCGGCATCGCGGACTGCCCGATCCAGGCGCTCGCGCTCCACGCGCAACTGCTGTTCTTCCGCGCTTCGGACCCGCTCACGCTCCTGTAGGCCCTGTAAGCGGCTCTGCGCCTCCTGCAACTGACGCACTCGTCGTGCTTTCTCTTCCTCGATATGCGCGTGCCGTTCGCGCTCCTCCTTTTGCCTGCGCTGCAGACGTTTTCCTTCTTCCTGCAGACGTTGCCAGTCCTGCTCGGCCATCGTCTGCTCGGCCTGTGCGGCATATTGCTCGGCCTGCGCTTCGCGCAGCTGTTCTTCCTGCTGCGCCAGCTCGTTACGCCGGGCGTCCAGAGCCACATGCGCTCGCAGTTCCTCTTCTTGCATAGCCTGTAATAGGGCCGCAGTTGTGGCGAGCTCGTCCTGCATCTGCGCCTGCTCCGCGGCAACGGCCTCCAAGTGCAGGACCAGTTCCCACCACTGCCAACGCCGCTCTTCTTGGCGCAGTTCCCGCAATTTGCGAGCCTGCTCGGCCTGGCGGGTCAGCCGCTGATACTGCTGTTCCATTTCGCCGTAAATGTCGCGCAAGCGCTGCAAATGCTCGCGGGTCTCGGCAATGCGCTGCTCCGTTTCGCGGCGGCGCTCCTTGTAGCGACTGATTCCGCCCGCCTCTTCGAGCATGGCGCGGAGATCCTCGGGCCGACTTTCGATGATGCGCCCGATGGTTCCCTGTTCGATGATGGCGTAGCTGCTGGCACCCAGACCGGTGCCCAGAAAGAGGTCACCAACATCCCGGCGACGACAGCGGGCGTCATTGATACGGTATTGGCTGTCGCCATCGCGGGAAAGCCGCCGTTGCACGCGAATTTCCGCGCTGGCCGTCCACGGCGCGGGGGCTTTGCCGGTGGAATTATCAAAAAGCAGTTCGACGACGGCCTGTTGCGCGGCCCCGCGGCTCGTGGAGCCATTGGAGATGACATCGGCCATGGCGCCACCGCGCAGTTGCCGTGCGGAAGATTCGCCCAGTACCCAGCGAATGGCGTCGATGATGTTGGATTTGCCACAGCCATTGGGTCCGACGATGACCAGCGGGTTGCGCTGCACATCGATACGGGTGGCGTTGCGGAAGGATTTGAATCCGTGTAGGTGGATGGCGGAGAGACGCATGGGCGCCGGTTTTTGCTATGATAGTGGCCGAACGCACTATCTTGAGGAGAACTTGATGCCCAGTCAACCGAGCCGCGATTTACAGAGCTTTCCCAACCCTTGCCCGGAACGCGATTACCTGGTGCACATGGATCTACCCGAGTTCACCTGCCTCTGCCCACTGACCGGCCAGCCGGACTTCGCGCATTTTCTTCTCGACTTCGTTCCCGACCAACGCAACGTGGAGTTGAAATCCCTCAAGCTGTATCTGTGGAGCTACCGCAACGAGGGTGCCTTCCATGAAGCCCTCAGCAATCGCATCGCCAGTGATCTGGTGCAGTTGCTGGAACCCCGCTATCTGCGCCTGCTGGGACGTTGGTATGTGCGCGGTGGCATCAGCACCGATGTGCTGGTGGAGCATCGGCAACCCGACTGGGACAACCCTTCCCTGCTGATGCAGTTGGGACCGGCGCCGTGGACCCGGCATCAGCCGGGGTATTGAAGCCTGCTCAATTGTTAAAAACCGGCCCTTGTTCCCGAGGAGTTTGATGACAGGGCTCTATTCCAGGCATTTTTTGGTCAGCCCACGTGTAGTCGGCCCGAGAAGATAGAAAAATCAGAACATAATCGGCGTGACCCCAGTATCACGTGGAGATAACCCTTCATATATCTGTTCCGCAGTGGAAACACGGAAGATACGTTATCCTAATTCTTATCTAATTATTAGTTGCTAGCATAGGAATTTACGCTAGGATAAGTATCATTTAGCCAAGCCAAGACGCCCTCATCCTTCGAGCAATAAACGCATACTTTAGTTGTCATAATATTGTAATAATATTGTAATCGAAGATTCACACTAGTGTCACAAACTCCTGTTATGATGTCTAAACATCAGGAACTAGGAGTAAACAGCCATGTTCAGTCGCGGCACTGGTGATACCAACCCATCTCTCAGTAGATCTAGCTTTATTGCAATGCAAGAGAACAACCATCACCGTTTGCGCCTGGACCAGGCATCACTTCTCGGGGTTGTGGGCGAACAAAGGATCACATTCTCTCCAAAGGAATGGTTATTAATCGATTATCTTGTAGCCCGGGAGGGAATCGCTGTCTCCCATGAAAGCCTCTTGCGCGCGCTATTCCGGAATTCCGCGGGCACCAAAAATGCTCTCGCAGTCTATGTCCTCCGTGTCAATCGAAAACTGATAGAAGCGAACTGTTCGCAAAAGATTGAATCGGTTCGAAGCTTCGGATATAGATGGACTTGATGAAAAAGAAATGACACATTGCATGAGAACTAGTATGTTAAATAGAATTTTGTTAACAGTTTCTGCAAAACACACAGAATTAACAGAGAAGTTATTTAACACCATAGAATCATGTATTTTGTGCACTCTATCCAACGATTTCTGTAACACTAAAGGAGTTAACTCATGATCAGCACTTTTCAATTTAAACCGCTACATGCTGCACTGTTATCCATCGGACTGTGTAACTTATACAGCATAGCCCTCGCTAGTGACAGCCAACCAGGAGTTAATGTAGGCGAGGTGAGCAAGGCCTCAAAAGCCGTCACGGATCGGAACAGCTCAGATAGCAAACTTACTCATAAGCAGATTTTTAAATCCACACAATCCCAGGCCGTCCTTGGGAAGCGTGAAATTCAAGGCGTAGGACCCACTGCCGGAGCAGCGCAGGCTCTATCGCTTGCGCCCGGCATAGCTACTCGTGGCTACGGCGGAATAGCATCAACCGCGCGCTATGAAATCGCAGTGCGCGGCGTGAAGGTGGGCTGGTCATCTGTCAACGGTGACGTCGAGCGCAATGGCCTGACGGTATTGTTTGACGGGGTTCCCATGAACAATCTGATTTCTCATAATGGTGGATGGGACTCAAACGAAATTCCTATTCTCCAAATGATACATGGCGTCAACGTAACCTACGGGCCAGGGAATCCAGCCGATCGGTGGTTCGATAGCGTTGGTGGCACCATCAACTTTGTACCACTCCAGCCGTCATTAAAGCCAGGCGCCGAAATTGGTACCACATTTGGCAGTAACGGTACGCTTGGTTACAACTTTGATCTCAAGACAGGAATGTACGATGGATGGTCCGCAGTTCTGGCGGGAGGCTACATCAAAAACAATACGTTCCGTACGGGAACATTCAATGCGCCCTCACAGTCATTCGCCTATTTTGGTAAGGTGACAAAAGCTTTTCAGAACGGTACATTCAGTCTTGGTGGCTACGTTGACAGTTCCCGTGAGTTCAGGCCAAATTTTATCCCTATCGCTCCTATACAGGGCATCACAACCGAAGGCCTGAACGCCAACGCACCCTTGTACAGCCAAGCAACTACTGGGTTCTATTCATCACTCCCGCAGTCAGTATGGTTCAAGCAGCTGAAGGTGCAAGGATACATGCTATACGCAAAGCTCAATACCCATATGAGCAAAGATTTAACGTTGCATGACCTTGCATGGTATCGTCACGGACACAGATTGCATTATCGTATCACGAATTATCAACCAGATAATACAGCTAATTCCGAATATTATAACCCAAGCTCGGATACCTACGGAGACAAGTTGTACTTCACCTGGCATTTGCCGATGAACCTCATAAAAGCAGGAGGATCGTGGATTCAACAAAAATATTCATCGATTTATGCAGGTTATAACGAGCAGCTAGGAACCAGCAGATATTATCCTATTCAGTACAACAGCGATGTTCTTTATAACACATATCTGACTGGCTTTATCCAAGATACCATCACGCCATATGCAGGCCTTAAGATAACTCCTGGATTAGCCGCTGTGCAGTATCAAACCCAAATGTATAACAACGGTAACGAGGCGTTTCCAAATTTGCCAGCTGGCGCGCAGAATCAAACTCTCATCAATAGCTCTTCGGATACAATATCTCGTTTGGAGCCATCCGTCGGCGTGCGCTTCGCGCCGGTTAAATGGGGAGCATTATATGCTCACTATAGCGTATCCTATCAAAACCCAACTGACAATAACTTTGGCGCCTACAACAGCAATGGTGGAACTATTGATTTTAACACGCTTAAGCCTGTGAAAAGCACAGATTATGAAATTGGCGCTAAATTCTTAGTGCAAAATTGGTATTTTTAGCATGACTTCACGTTCAACATAAATTACTACCACGACAGACTAGCCAATGAAACCATTGCAACCTACCTTTCCAATATTGCCCAGACCAAGTTTGCTGCAGCAAATGCAGTAGTGAACGGTGTCACTGTGGCAATAGCAGATAATCCCTCCTGGCACTGGCATCTGTTCGCCAATCTTGGTCTCAATCATTCATATTATACGTCCTACACCCCACAGGGTGGAGGTACCACTTTGCACAATGAAAACGTATCTTATAGCCCAAATCTTACTATGAGTGCGGGCGTTGATTATCGTTATTATTATCACGGCTTTCTTTTCTCTCCGAAATTTGTTGATCAGTATACAAGCTCTCAATATCTGTTCAATAATTTAACTGGTGCGCCATCGCACCGGAAGCAGCCAGGATACAATGTATCTAATCTCATTCTTGGGATAAAAACTAATCGACTAGATTCTTTTATCCCGACGCTGAAAACTGTCAAGCTCTCTGTTGGCTTATACAACCTTTTCGATACGCGCTACAATCCTATCGAGTACATAACCAGTGGCGGATACTTCGGCGGCAACAGCGCTGGTGCCATTCTGGTAGACCCAGGTGCGCCCCGGCAATATTTTGTCACTGTATCTGCAAGATTTTAACGCGTTCATTTAGTCGGTGCACTTACTCAGTTTAACAGGCACCCCCGGCATCGCCGGGGGCTTTTTTGGACTCGTTCGGGGTTGGTAGATCATCACGTCACGAGCACTGCGAGCATCCTGAAGTTTATCGAATCACGATTTGGGCTTGAGCCGCTCAACCACCGCGATCGCAATGCGTACGACATGATGGGTGCCTTTGACTGGTAACAACAACCAGAGAAATTCCATGTGTAATTGATCCTGACAAAGCATGGAAAGCTCATTCTTCCTTGTCCGCAACGTCCGAGGCTCAAACGACTGATAAGTTGATTGATTTGAACACTAGGTCACATTTATAAAGTTATAGTTGTCTATATAATATGAGCTTTGGAGGTGTTATGCCCTACCAACGCTCCCAAGTCCTGGCCACCCTCGCACTTGCGCCACCGGCGCAGCTCAGGGAGCTCGCGACCTGGGTTCCGGACTGGCCAAGCTATGAGCTGCTGCTGGGTCCACAGCTCGGTACTCTCTTGCTACCCGCACGAGCCGATGTTGAGGGCGATCCATTTTGTCTGACGGATCTTCTCGTCACCCAAGCTCATATCCGTGATGCCCGCGGGTACGAGGGGTTGGGCTGGCTCTTGGGAGATGATGCCGAGCATGCCCTTTGGATTGCTCGCTGGGATGCATTGTTGCAGGACACATCGAGCTGGGAGAGCTGGGGGAGACTTTTGATGGAGGCTCTACAAAAGTCCATAGACGACGATAACGCGTGCCAGCACGCGCAATATCGGGCCACGCAGGTGGACTTCTTCAATCTGGAGAACATGGAATGACGCGGGTACACCAGGATCAACGAAGCTTCCGCAGTTTGCTCGCTGCGATGAGCCGGCCGGGAATCCCACAACGGTTGCCGGATGCGGACACCTTTCCTTTCGGCAGTCTTGGGCTTGTTCTTTCCTGTCTACTGGACAGCGCGACCAGCATCTGCCTCTGGCCAGGCCTCGACAAGGAATTGGAAAACTGGGTTGCTGGTCTGAATGCCCGCAGAGCGTCCAACCTGCCCGCAGATTTCGTACTGGCGCGCGCGGCCGACTGGGATTGGTCGGCCCTGGATGACCTACCTCAGGGCAGCGAGGAGGCACCAGAAAACAGCGCGACCCTGCTCTGTTGGGCACTGCGCGGTCCAGGTCAGGATTATGTACTGCAAGGGCCGGGCATTAACGGTCAACTGACGACTTGGCTACCGCTAGCACCTTCCTTTCTTATGGCCTGGGAACGCAATCACGCCCGCTATCCGCAAGGGGTGGATGTCATACTCTTGCTACCGGACGCCTGCATTGGCCTGCCGCGCAGCACACAGATAGGACTACCCTGATGAGCTATGTAGCCAGCAAAGGGGGCGAGGCAGCCATCGACCAGGCACACCGCCTGGTGGCCCAGGAGATCGAAGGAAGGATCGACGACACAGCGCGCATTACCGAGACCCTGCGCTCCCAGCGCAAAGCCATCGATCGGGTCATGGCCGAGGCTGCTCTCCACGCACCGAAACTCGCGGCGCAGGCACTCCTACAGGGACAAGGAGATGTTCTCGAAGCGGTGTTTCTGCTGCGCGCCTATGCCGCCACCTTGCCCCGACTGGGGGAGGCACTGCCAATAGCTCTCGACGACGCCCGTGCAGAGCGACGGATTTCGGCGGTATTCAAGGACCTGCCGGGAGGACAGCGCCTTGGTGCCACCTACGATTACTCGCATCGCTTGATCGGATTTTTCGCCGGGATGGAATTGCCGCAGCATGATTTGGAGTCCAACGCCAAGCATGGCGAATCCGGTAATCTCGCGGAAATCCTTACGCGCGAGGGAATACTGGAGGCCAGCAGTGCTAATGAAAAAGGGCCGGCCGTCCCGCCCGATCTACGCGAGGAGCCTCTCCAATTCCCTGCCCCGCGGGCCTTGCGCCTGCAAGCGCTGGCCCGGGCCGATGAGGGGTTTGTACTCGGTCTGGCCTATTCCACACAACGCGGCTATGGACATACCCATCCGTTTCTGGGGGAATTGCGCAGCGGTCCGGCGCGGGTCTATGTGCAACTACCGGGAATTGTCGAAGCGGTCTGCATTGGCGAAGTGCATGCCGTCGAGGCAGAAACCGTGCACCAGCCAGCGACGGAACAGGCACAGTTCACTCGCGGTTATGGCCTGCAATTGGGCGGCAACGAGCGCAAAGCCATTGCCATGGCGCTGGTGGATCGCGCCCTGCGCGGCGCCGAGCTGGGGGAGGAGTGCAACGCTCCAGCGCAGGATCAGGAGTTTGTGCTGGCCCACGGTGACAACGTGGCAGCCATGGGCTTTCTGGAACACCTGAAGCTACCCCACCATGTAGATTTTCAGAGTGAGCTGCAGACCCTGCGCAATCTGCGGCAGGAAACCCTGAAGGACCCGGCGGCAGGAGCCGATGATGCAAGTGTCGTATAATTTCGCGTATCTGGATGAGGGCAGCAAACGTGCCATCCGCCGCAAACTGCTCAAGGCGGTGGCCATACCCGGTCATCAGATCTCTTTCCCCAGCCGTAATCTTCCCCTGCCCTATGGCTGGGGGACCGGAGGCATTCAGGTCACCGCGGCCATCCTGGGTAGTGACGATATCCTCAAGGTCATCGATCAAGGGGCGGACGATACCACCAACGCCATCTCCATTGCCCGGTTTTTTGCCCGCACCGCCGGGGTAAGCCGCAGCACCCGAAGCGACGAGTCGACTATCATCCAGACTCGCCACCGTATTCCAGAAACGCCCCTGCGCGAGGGACAGATCATGGTCTATCAGGTGCCCATGCCGGAACCCTTGTTCAAACTCGAAGCCCGGCAGACGGAAACCCTCCGCCTGCACGCCTGGGGAGATTACAGCCTCATGTATTTATCTCTTTTCGACCAGGTGGCGCGCCAGGGGCGTATCACCGTGAGTTACGATTACCCGGTCCTGGTCCATGGCCGGTATTTGATGTCTCCGTCTCCGATTCCGGCCTTCGATCTCCCGAAGCTGCATCAGAGCGCGGCTTTGCACCTTTTTGGCGCGGGACGGGAGCGTCGCCTCTATGCCGTACCTCCTTACACCAACGTTGAGCCTCTGCAGTTTTCCGACCATCCCTTCTGTCCCGAGTGGGAGCAACCGCCCTGCCATCGCTGCGGCAGCACAGAATCGTATAAGGACGAGATCATTCTGGACGATGCGGGCCGAAGACAATACGTCTGCTCCGACACCGATTATTGCCAGCGGAGAATAGAGGGATGACTCCGCAAATCGAGCCCTCCCTGCGCGCGCAGGACTTGGATTTTGCCTTTGGCCAACGCAAGGTGCTTCACGACGTGCATCTCGAACTCTATCCTGGTGAGGTGCTGGCCATCGTGGGCGAAAGTGGATCGGGGAAATCCACCCTGCTGCGACTGCTGCATGGCGATCTGCGGCCGAGTCGGGGGGTGGTGGAGGCTGATGATGGTCATGGCCGACGCTGCGATCTTGCCGAACTACGACAACAGGAACTGCGTCAATTGCAGCGCAGCCGCTGGGCGCTGATGACGCAAAACTCCCGCGATTCCCTGCGCATGCAGCATAGTGCGGGGGCCAACATTATCGAGCGTCGGCTGGCGCAGGGGGAACGTTCCTACGCCCGTCTGCGGGCGGAGGCAAAGGACTGGTTAGCGCGGGTGGAGATCGATCCTGACCGCATCGATGACACGCCCCAGCAATTTTCCGGAGGCATGCTCCAGCGCCTCCAGCTTGCCCGGGTGTTGATCAGTCGGCCCAGTATCCTGTTACTGGACGAGCCCACCAGCGGTCTCGATCTTTCCGTACAGGCAGCGGTTCTCGACCTGATCCGCAAGTTGGTCCAGAGCAGTGCCATGGCCGTTGCCCTGGTCACCCACGATCTGGGCGTTGCCCGCCTCCTCGCCCAACGGCTAATCATTCTGCAGGGTGGGCGAGTGGTGGAGGCAGGCCTGGTAGACCAGGTGTTGGAGGATCCGCAACATCCCTATAGCCAACTACTGGTCGCCTCGGTTCTGACCCTATGAATCTGCTCGAAGTGGAGTCCCTGGAAAAGACTTTTACCCTGCACTTGCGTGGCGGGCAGCGCTTACCCACTCTGCGCGCCCCAGATTTCCAGTTGCAGGCCGGCGAATGCGTGGCCCTGCGCGGGCCCTCCGGTGCCGGCAAGTCGACCCTCCTGCGTTGCGTTTTCGGTAGCTACCGGGTGGATTCCGGTAGCATTTATCTACATCACCAACAGCAATGCCTGGAACTCTCTCGCGCCGACTCCCGCAGCATCCTGGATGCGCGACGCTGGAGCATGGCGTACGCCAGCCAGTTTCTGCGGGTGATCCCCCGCGTATCGACCCTGGCGATCGTCGCCGAGCCAGCGCTATTACAAGGAAAATCCGACACAGAGGCGGCGGCGCGGGCCCGCGAGTTATTACTGCGCCTGAATATTCCGCTGGCGCTGCACCATTTGCCCCCCGCCAGCTTTTCCGGCGGCGAACAACAACGGGTGAATGTCGCCCGTACCCTGATCGGCACCCATCCCCTGCTCCTGCTGGATGAACCGACGGCTTCCCTGGACCCCGCCAATGCCGCCCTGATTCTTGCTGAAATTCGGCGTGCCAAGGAGAATGGTCGTAGCATTCTGCTCATCTTGCACGACCCGCAACAGATTCGAAAGCTTGCCGACCGCGAACTTATCCTTGCCGCTGGAGATGCCTGCTCATGAAGATCCGTGGATTTCGCAACGCCCGCCTGGTTCTGCCCGATGAAGTCGTGCTTGGTTCGTTACTGCTGGATGATGACGGCAAGATCCGGATCCTGGACGAGGGACCATCGAGTAGCTCGGAACTCCTCGACTGTGCCGGCGATTTCCTGCTTCCGGGCCTGGTGGATATCCATACGGACAACCTGGAGCGGCAGGTACAGCCGCGGACGCAGGCCCGTTGGCCCTCGCGCTCGGCCTTTCTAGCGCACGATGCCCAATGCATCGCGGCAGGAATCACCAGCGTTGCCGACGCCCTCTGCGTTGGTGACGCCGGCTTCGAGGCGCAGCGGGTGCAGACCTTACGCGACGCACTGGTCGACCTGCAACAGTTGCGCGCTGGCGATCAGTTGCGCGCCGAGCATTTTCTGCATCTCCGTTGCGAATTGCCGGTGGCCAATCTGCCGCAGTTGCTGCAGGAAAGCCTGGCGGCAGGACCCGTGCAGATGCTCAGTCTGATGGATCACACGCCGGGAGTGGGACAGCACACCAATCTCGAAAAATTCCGCTCGGGGCGCCGCGCGGAGGGTTTGAGCGAAGAGGAGTTGGAGCAGCGTATCGCGGAATCACAGGAAAGGCACCATCGCTATAGCGCCCAGAATCGCGCTTTCATTCTCGAGCTGCTACGCGACCGGCCTCTACCGGTAGCGAGTCACGACGATGTCACTCCAGAAGAAATCGAACGCAACGCACGCGATGGCATTCGTATCAGCGAGTTTCCAGTAACTCTTGCCGCTGCTCGGCATGCCGTGGATCTGGGCATGGCGACGGTGGCCGGCGCCCCCAATCTGGTGCGCGGTGGCTCCCACTCCGGCAATGTGGCGGTGGCTGATCTGGTGCGGGAGGGCGTAGTCAGCGCCCTGGCCTCTGACTACTACCCGAGCTCCTTACTGGAGGCAGCTTTCCTCCTGGCCGAGCAGAAGCTCGCCTCCCTTCCGCAGGCCATAGCCATGGTCACCAGTAGTCCAGCAAGACTATTGGGTCTGGAAGATCGCGGAAGTATGACCCCCGGACAGCGCGCAGATCTGCTGCGCGGGCGCTATCAGGACGGGCTGGTGACCCTGCGCGGAGTCTGGCGTGCGGGCGAGCGCGTCGGTTGAGAACCATGCGTGTCGCTCTCTACTATTTGCCGTTGGCCGATGATCCGCTGTGGGAGTGCGGAAGTCGTTGGCTGGGCTGGGACAGCCGTACAGTGTGCGCAGTCTCCCGACCCCATCCACAGGTACCGGCGGGGCGCGCCCAAGCTTATGGTTTCCACGCCACCATCAAGGCGCCCATGCCTCTCCAGGGCACTCTCGCAGATCTCGAAGCAGCGACCCGCTCTCTGCTGCAGCAGCATGAGCCGTTTCGTCTTCCGGATTTGCGTCTGGTGCTGGACGATGCCTTCCTGAGCCTGCGTTTGACGCAATCCTGCCCGGAATTGCATGCCCTGGCCGATGCCTGCGTTCGGGAACTGGACTCTTTCCGCCGTCCCTACAATGAGGAAGAGTTGCAGCAGCGATCCCGCGCCAGCTACAGCGAGCGCCAGCGAGCGCAGTTGCGGCAATGGGGGTATCCGCATGTCTTTACCGATTTTGTCTTTCACCTGACCCTGAGCGATGCAGTTCCCAAGCCCGACGCTTGGCTGCCGCAGACACAGGAATTTTTCTCGGAGGTACTCCTCCGTCCCCGCTTTTTGCGCTCCCTTGCGCTCTTGGTGCAAGACGATGCCAAAAATCCCTTTCGGGTCATCGCGGAAATTCCTTTGGGGGCCCGCGGATGAAATCATCCTTCGTCTGGGTGGCCGGCCCCTCCGGCGCAGGGAAAGATACCCTGCTCCGCCTTGCTCAGGAGGCCTTATGCGATGATCCCCGCGTTTATTTTGCCAGACGCTTGGTGACCCGGCCGCAGCCCGCCTGGGGAGAAGAATACGTACCGCCTGAAGAACTCACGGCCCTGGAAAAACAGGGCCGGCTTGCCCTTTCCTGGCAGGCACATGGCTGGGAGTACGCGCTACCCTGGTCGGCATTACCCCAGGATGGTCGCCTGGTAGTGGTCAGTGTATCGCGCCAGACCCTGCTCAGCTTGCGCCAGACTCTGGGGGGCAGCACGATCCTCATCGATGCCGACGCGCAGATTCGTCGCGAGCGCCTGCTGGCGCGGAATCGGGAATCTACCGACGCGATTTCCGAACGCCTGGCACGCCAAGTTCCTCTTGGCCCAGACGTGGTGGATTTTCCTATCTCCAACAACGGTGCCGTGGAAGATGCCCTGACGGATCTGCTCACGATCCTGCGGAATTTGCTAGACTGACTGCCATGCCCGTACATATCACCAACTTTCAGAACGGCATCAGCATCTGGAAACAGATCGCCGACGATCTTTACGCACGCATCGAGGCCAAGGAGTGGCCGAGCGGCGAACGCTTGCCGAGTGAGCAGTTTCTGGCCGAGGAATACGGCGTCAATCGTCATACCCTGCGCCGCGCATTGCAACAGCTTTGTGAATTGGGTGCGGCAGAAACCCGGCATGGTATCGGGACTTTTGTCGCCCAACCCCAGTTTGATTACCAATTAATGCAGCGTCCGCGTTTTTCTGAATGGGTCAAGAAATACCAGAAGCCTGGACACAATCAGATACTGGAAGCACAAATTCTGGACCTGGCGGATTTGCCCGAGCTGCGCCGTATCCAGTCCTATGGCGTTTTCCCAGATTTTCCGCGGGTCGCCATGGTCAAGACCCTGGGCTTCGTCGGGAACGAACCCATCTCCGTCGCCCGTCATCTCTTCTTTGGCGAGCACTTGCTGCCACTGGTGGAGGACCTGCGTGCCGGGCGCGGGATTACCGAGTCTCTGCGCCTGCGTGGCGTGCAGGATTACACCCGCATGCGCTCCACCATCCAGTCGTCTCTAGCACAAGCCAGCGAGCGCGAGCTCCTGCAATTGGCAAAGGGCGAATGTCTGTTGCTTTGTGAAAACGTCAACGTCGATCCTGCCGGGGTCGGTATCGAGTTTTCTACCGTACTGTACCCTGCCTCCCGCGTGCGGCTGGTCTACGAACCCGGCTAATTCAAGCCCACACAGATCGACGGTGCCGTTTACGCCCGGAAACGCTCCGGACGATACGGCCAGGGATCCACAAAGGGGTGCGCGTCATTCTCCAGCATCTGCGCCACCAGGCGGCCGGTACTCGGTCCCATGGTCAGGCCCTGGTGGCAGTGCCCAAAAGCAAGAAAGATGCCTGGCTGCTCCCGCAGCGGACCGATGATAGGTAGCATGTCCCCCGTACACGGACGATGTCCCAGCCAGGGTTTGGGGTCCAGGGGACGCCCCAGACCCGGGTAGAGCTTACGCGCCGCCGCCTCCGCCAGGCTTAGCTGGCGCAACGATGGTGGGTCATCCCGCCCGGCAAATTCGGCCCCGGTGGTCAGGCGCAGACCGTGGCGCATCGGTGCGAGTACATAACCCGCCTCGCTATCCAATACCGGCAGCGGCAGTCCCGGCTCTGCGCTTTGGGTATAATGCTGATGATAGCCCCGTTTAACGAACACTGGAGCCTGATACCCCAAGCGCTTAGCCCAATCTACCGTCCAGGCGCCCATGCTGAATACCAGCCAGGGAGCTTCTCCTGATTGTTTCTCGCCGCGGATACGCCAGCCGTGCGCGGTCTTTTCCAGTTCTTTGATGCCCTCCAAGACAAATTCGCCGCCCTGCTGTTGAAAGGTCCGCAAATAGGCCTGGGACAGCGCGACCGGTTCGATCAGTGCCAAAGGCTGGGTCCAGTGAATGGCGCCAGCGAGACCAGCGCGCAGCATGGGAAGGTGCTGTTTCAGCGCATTTTCGTCCCACAAGACATATTCCACGTCAAAGTGCAGTTTTTTATAGGCGGCCGCCGCCGACTCCGCCGCCAAATGTTCCGGCTTCTGAAAGGTTTGTACCCAGCCCCCCGGCCGATACAACTCGCTGGCATCGGTCACGGCTGCCAGTGCCAGGTGGTCCTCCAGACAATGGCGAATGAGCGCTCCGTAGTCCTTGGCACTGCGTTGCAGACGATCAGGACGAGATGCGCGCCAATAGCGCAGAAAGGCGGGTGCCAGAGGCGGCAAGGCACGAAACCGGTACTGTGCACGACTGCTGCGATTGCCGGCGTAATGCCAAAGTTCATGAAGATCCCGCGGAAAGGGCTGGGGGAACACCGCCTCGCGTTGAATGAGTCCGGCATTGCCATAAGAGGTCCCCTCCCCCGCTGGCTGGCGATCCCAGAGTTGCACCTGCCAACCACGCAACTGCAACTGTAGCGCTATCGAGAGACCCACAATCCCCGCACCCGCCACCATCACGGACTTTGCCATAGCGCCGCCTCCCAGCCAATAAGCCAGAATTCAGAATAGCACAGACAGGAAGCAACGGCGGGAGTGCCCTAGCGGAAGCGCCTGAGCGGGACCTGCCGGGTGGCAGGCCCCGAATCATCACAGCGAAAAACTGCGCGGGCGCTGCCCCCAGTCGAACGCTCCGAGCATGTCGTAGGCATCGCGGTCGCGATGATTAAGTGGCGCCAAGCCAAAGCGGGTCTCAATGAACTTGAGGATACTGGCCGTACTCGCCAGATGGTGGTCCACTAGACCCTGACGCGCCCAGGGACTGATCAGCAGTGCCGGAATGCGGGTACCGAAGCCGTACTCATCTACCACCTTGGGTGGCAGCGAGTCCCAGAAACCGCCGCCCTCGTCATAGGCGATGAAAATGGCGGTCTTTTCCCAGGCTGGCCCCTCTCCTACCGAACGAACCAAGCGCTCGACCCACTCCATCCCCACTGCGGAAGCAGAATCGGCAGGATGTTCGTCATGCGCAGCACTCGCCTTGATGAAGGATACCCCAGGCAGTTTGCCCTGCCGCGCATCTTCCAGAAAGTCGTCGGCGTCGCGCATGTGCCCATCCCGAACGTAATCAAACCAGCGCGGATAATATTGGAACGGATTGTGGTGGGCGACGTAGAGCTGCGAGGTTTCCACCACAGCAGAGCCATCTCCTGGACCAAAGGCGGTTTTCAAGGCCCAGGGCTTTACCCGATTCCAGTTTTCGTTATACCAGGCCCAATCGACCTTGGCGGCGTTGAGGCGATCGCCAATGTTGTCGTAGGTCTGTGCGGCGGGAGGCGGGCTGATCTTCAATACCTTTGGCTCACCGGCGTTGGTCGGACCCTGCAGCGGCGGCAGGTCGTTCACCATCACCCGACGATGGTCGTAAGGCAGGTCGAAGAAGGCATGCTGCAGACCGGCTTCATGAGGGTCGAAGGGCGCAACATTTTCGTCTGGGACAGTCGGATTGACGCAAGAGCGGCACGCCGCCAGATACAGCGCATTTCCCGTACTCCCACCGCTCATGGCCTGATAGAAATGATCGAAGAGCACATATTCATGCGCCATGCGGTGGTAAAACGGCAGGTCCGCCGCCTCATAATAGCCCAGCACCGGGCCGCTGGGCCGGGCCAGATCAAAGGCAATCTGCGCCGGCGTCATCTTGCGAAATTCATCGCGGCTGAGGTGCGTGTGGGCGCCACCCGCCAGCGCCACGAAAAGATCCATCTTACCGTTGTTGACCTCTGCCATCATGCGGAAGAAACGGTGCTTGGGATCCCAGCGCACGTTACCATTGGCGGGGATGTACGGCGCCAGATGAAATGGCTGGTTGGGCAGACTCGCCTGAGTAAAAGCCGGAATTTCCGTGGGTAATGGCAGATTGGCGTACGGGATGCCCGCGGGATTTTTTTGCAGGTTGGTAAAGCGCGGATCGATTTTTCCGGCAGCGTCCAAAAGATTGACCACCTTTTGGCCATTACGCGGCTGAAATGTCCCGAAGTAATGATCAAAACTCCGGTTTTCCTGAAAAATCACGACGACATGCTCGATCTTGCTGCGCAGCATCTGCTCACTGCTGCCGCCAGCCGCATGGGCCACACCCAACAGATGCGGGCCAGCAACGGCGGCACCGGCACCCAGACCCAGATGCTTCAAAAATGAACGACGATTCATGGATTGCAAAATACGCTCCTTGTCTTAGGGCAAAATATGGATGAGTTTTGCGCAATTTCCCTTCCGTCCGGCCATAAACGCGCCTGGACGAGGAAACTCCTGGAGGGCATTGGCACGGATGGTGATCCATGCCTCGGTGAGGATGGTTCCCTCACCCTGCAGCTCGTGGCCGCTATGGTTGTCACTACTCTCGCAACGCAGTTCTAGAGACTCTGCATTGGGAAGATGAAATGCCGTAGTATAAGCGCGCAATAGATCGTTGCGCTTGACCCATTGCCCACGGTGATCCCGCACGTATGCCGTAAAACTGCTGGCATTGACGTCCCCCAACAAGCGCAGGGCCGTCTGAAAAAAGGGATCGGGCTTTTCCCCGAAACAGGCCTCGTGCTTGTAATATTCATGGCGATCCAGGCAGACCTTGCGCATGGGCATATTGGCGCTCAGCTCGCTGCTGACTGCGGGCGACAGTTCGAGGGAGGGCAACGAACAACTGTCGTGAGGGGCGGTACTCTGGTTCTGGAACCAAAAACAGCCGTGCTGCCACCAGGTTTTGGGCTCCATTCCACTCGCAATGAGCTGTTGCGGGCGGCTGGCCCAGAGACCGTGCAGACTCCACTGCTGGCTGGCGCGAGACGCAGGCGTCAGATCGTCACAAGCGGCGCCCACCCGTGTCCAGGTGGCACAAACGCCAGGCTGCCAGAGCATGGCGAAGGTGTAGTGTGCAAAGCGTAGGTTCGGAACAACCGGCACGACGGCTGTCTCGGCCTGGGCGCCGCCTACAAACAGACTCAACAGCGCCAAACACGCAAGCGCAAATTTTTTCACAGCTCCCTCCAGATTGCCGGCTACCCGTGCCTGAGCAATATTATGAATTGGCAGATAGATGTACTTCTACATCAAAGACTGTTGCTTTTTTCGGCATATCTTTGGTAAACGGCGGATACGCTCCGCTCTTGACCGCTTGCAAGGCAGCGCGGTCAATCGCTCCCACTCCACTCGATTGCGCCAGCCGCGCCCAAAGCAATTGGCCGGAGGGTGTCAATTCGAAGCTGATCACCGCCGTACCACTCAGGTGCATCAGCCGTACCGCTTCCGGTACATGGGCATCGGATTGCACCTGTGCGCGCACTAAGGCCGCATAGCGAGCAATAGCGGCCTGAGCCAAGGCCGGACTCGGTGCTGGCGGAGGCGGCGGTGGCGGCGTCACCGGGGGTGCTGGCGGCACGACGGGTGCCATGGGCATAGGCGTCTTGGCCACCAATGGTTTGGGCGTTGGCGCGTGATGCACCACCGGATGTGGGATTGGGTGCGGAACCGGCTTTGGCACCGGATGCGGAATGGGCTTCGGTAGCGGCTTTGGGTGTACCACCGGCTTGGGTGGTGGCGGCACCGGCTTGGGCTTGGGCGGCTGCACCATATGAATGGCAATCCGCTTGGGTTTGGGCGGTGGCGGTGGACTCTTCTGGTTGCTGACCCAGATCAGTCCTGCCACCAGCGCAAGCTCGATGACGGCACCGATGATCAACGCCCGACCGAAATACCCTTTGGGCTGAGGCGCCGGGGAACGCGGAGACAGTACAGCGCTCATCTCAGCTCGCCTTGGCCGCCAGGCCGATATCGCTGGCGCCCGCCTTCTGGCAGGTATCCATGACGTTGATGAACTTCTGGTAGGCCACGGCCTTGTCCGCGGCAATGGTAATCACAGTCTTGCCCGGATCGCCGTCCCCGCGGATAAGATTCTCGAGCCCCGCCAGATCATAGTGCTGATTTTTGACCACTACCGTACCATCCTCTTGAATGTTGATGGTCATGTGAGGGCGCGGCAACTGCTTCGCCTCGCTCGACTGCGGCAGCTGCAGATTGAGGCCCTGGTCCGGAATCATCTGGATCGTGATCATGATAAAGAACACCAGCAGAAACAGCATGATGTCAATCATCGGGATGATCTCGACGCGCCCCTTCTTGCGTTCGAAATAACGCCGCTCCATCAGCCGGCCCTCGCCATGGCTACTGGCTGCACTGAAGATTCACTGGGATCGGCATCGGGATGCAGCATGGGCTGTCCATCCATGCGATTGAGCAGCATGGTCTTCACCGAATCGAGCTGCAACAAGATCATGCGTACCTGATTGTTGAAGGCATTGAAGGTGAGCAGGCCCAGAATGGCAATAAAAAGACCAGAGGCCGTGGCCACCAGGGCATCGGCGACGCCCGCGGTAACTTCCGTGGGTGCATGACCTGGCGCTGCCAGCACATGGAAAGCGTGGAACATGCCGATAATCGTACCAAAGAGACCGAGCAGCGGTGCCAAGGTGATGATGGTATCGAGCAACCAGAGACGGCGATCAAGTTGGGGAGCGAGCACGATCACCGCTTCTTCCAGACGATTGGCCAGGGCATCGCCCTTGACCTGGCCGGCATGGCTGGCCGCCATGCGCAACAGGCTCGCTTCCGGCAGACCGCCAGCCTGTTCGGCGAGACGGTCGAGTACGGCACGGTCCAGTCGACCATGACCGGCCAGTTCGTGAACGATAGCGTCACCGCGCGCCAAGGTGCGGCGCAGGTACCAGAAGCGGTCGACCATGACGGCCAGTTCGATCAGTAACAGAGCCATCAGGAAATATAGGATGCCATCGGAATAGTTGGCCAGATGTACGAGGTAAGCGATGTTCACGAAAATACTCTCCTGTTTTGCGAAGGCCTCAACGTATCAGAATCATGTGACACTATGATGAAGCCTAGATGACAAAAATATGACACTTGAAAGCCCTTATTTCGCCCGCGGAATGCTTAGGCGATAACCAAATCCGTGCACGGTCTGCAACCAGCTGGAGGCATCGACCTCCTCCATCCGTTTGCGTAGACGGTGAATCTGCGCCGCCACGGTGTTCTGTTGCACCTGCCTCTTGCTCATCGTCAGGTGCTGCGCGATCTCCGTCGGCGAAAAGGCACGTTCCGACTGCTGCGCCATGTAGTGAAACAAGTGGAACAGCCGTTTGGTCAGGTGCAATTCCTTGTCAAAGATATATACGCGACGACTTTCCGGATCGACACGCAGGATCCCCGGAATATCGATCGCCATTTGTTCCCAAGCGTGTCCATGCCGCAGCAGCGCAGTCGCTTGGGCCAGCACTAGTGCCTCGCTGGCAGGCGTTCCCACGTAGACATTGACACCGGCGTCGAGGGCGATCATCGCCTCCTCGTCGCCCTCAGGACCGAGCGCCATAACCGCTGTGCCACAATGGAGAAGTTGTTCCTGACTCTCCTGCAAGGTGGCAGCTAGCTGGCTGCCCCAGTCAGCGAAAATCAGCAGCTGCGGCGACCACTGCCGCAACTGTGTACCGAGCGCCGCAACATTCTGTACCTGCCTGGGCACGGCCCGCTGGCTACGCAACCGCTTCTCCAGAGAATCGGTGAAGGGTCCATCGCCATGCAGCATCACGCGTGCATGGTACAGTGGATCGATCTCCTCCCAGCGGGTGGCGGCAAGCAGGGTCAAGAGATCACGCAGGTGTATGGCGTGATGCATGCTTTCAGCGATGAGGGCATAGATCATGGTGATCCCCTGTGCGTTTTTGCGTACAAATGAGGCTTTCTGACGCAGTAGTGTAACGTTTTTATGTGACGTTTTTATGAATCTTTTATGACACTTTTGTGACAGTATGCTGACTACGGACGATATCGCGAAAATGCGAGACAAAACTTTCACGACCTGGCTATAATTCGCCGAGATCCTCGGCCAAAACATCCTGCATGACCGAATTGCAGCAAGCCTTACTCCCCAAAACCTGGCGCGGCAACTGCCGGGCCATCTTTGTTTCCGACATCCACCTGGGTAGCAAGGGCTGTCAGGCCGAGGCATTACTGGATTTTCTTCGCCACTACGAAGCCGAGTACCTCTATCTGGTGGGCGACATCATTGATTTCTGGGCCCTGAAACGGCGCTGGTACTGGCCCGTTGCCCACAGCACCGTCATTCAGAAGGTGCTGCGTCAGGCCCGGGCAGGGGTGCAGGTCACCTACGTACAGGGCAATCACGATCCCGTTCTGGGTCTGCTGGACTCCTTTCTGGAGGGCGACGAGCACCGACTCGCTGTGGGAGAAATCCGGATTGTTCCGCATTGTGTCCACCAAACCGCCAACGGACGGCGCTTGTGGATCACCCACGGCGACCAATTCGACCTCAGCATGCACTATGCCCGCTGGCTCACGCATCTGGGCGACCGCGGCTACAGCCTGTTGCTGACTCTAAACCGATGGCATCAGCGCCTCAACCGACTGCTGGGGATCCGCAGTCATTGGTCCTTGAGCGCCTTTATCAAACATCGTATCAAGCGTGCCGTCCAGTTCATCAGCCAGTACGAGGAATTCGTCGCCCGGGAATGCCGCCGGGGCGGTTATGACGGTGTGGTCTGCGGCCATATCCATCACGCCGAAATCAAGCAGATGAACGGCATTGAATACTACAACGATGGCGACTGGGTGGAGAGCTGCACCGCCTTGGTCGAGGACTTTGACGGCACCCTACGGCTGGTTCGTTGGCCGGATCTGGAGACAGAATGAAAATCGCCTTGGTTACCGATGCCTGGTCCCCCCAGGTGAATGGAGTCGTCCGCGCCTTACAGGCGACGGTACAGGAACTGCAAAGGCTCGGGTACGAAGTGCGGGTGCTTCATAGCGGTGCGGGTGCCACCATACCCTGTCCCAGCTATCCAGAAATCCCTCTTGCTACCCAGCCTTTCGCCCTGGTCCGACAGACTTTCCAGGAATACCGCCCAGATGCGATACACATCGCTACCGAAGGGCCTCTCGGCCTTGCCGCACGGCTATGGTGCGCAGGCCACCAATGGCAGTTCACCACGTCCTTCCATACCCGCTTTGCGGAATATCTAGCCGCCAGATCCCCCGTACCCCTCGCCTGGAGCTATGCTTTCCTGCGCAGGTTCCATAACGGCGCCGCACACACCATGGTGTCCAATGTCGCTTTGGCCGACGAGTTGCGGGGCTGGGGTTTCCGCAATCTGGTGCAGTGGAGCCGCGGCGTCGATAGCGATCTCTTTCGTCCCTGGCCAGATCAGGATCCGGCCGCCTTGCTTCCGGGAAAGCGTCCAGCCTTCGTGTATTTTGGTCGGGTGGCCATCGAAAAGAATGTGGAAGATTTTCTTCGCCTCGAACTGCCGGGCAGCAAGCACATCATTGGCGACGGACCGCAGGCTGCGGAGTTGCGTGAACAATACCCGGATGTGCATTGGCATGGCATGCAGCACGGCGAGGAGCTGAGCCGCCATGTGGCAGCTGCCGATGTCATGGTCTTTCCCAGCCGTACCGACACCCTCGGTCTCGTGATACGCGAGGCGAATGCCTGCGGCGTGCCCGTGGCGGCTTATCCGGTCACAGGTCCGCAAGCGAGTATTGTCGATGGGATCAACGGCTTTCTGCGTGATGACCTGCGGGAGGCAGCCATTCTTGCGCTGGACCTGCGCCGCGACGACTGTCGCAACGCCGCCCTGCAGTATAGCTGGGACAAATGTACGGCGGATTTTCTCCGCCACCTGGTTCCGGTGCAGGGGACGTAATCAGGCCGCTTCCCGGGCAATCACCTCGGGATCCGGCTTGCCACCCGTCTCCGGTAAGGTCTCGCCCGCCATCTCTACCCCCAGGATCTGCGTCAGCACTGCGCCCAACAGGCCCGCGGAAGCCAGGATGAGCAGCAAGCCACCGATGCCAAAATGTGCCTGGAGAATGGGCAACAAAAAGACACTGGTGGCAGCGCCGACCCGACTGAATGCCGTACTGAAACCATGACCGCTGGCGCGTAGCTCGGTCGGATAGAGCTCGGTAGGAATGATCCAGGTAGTGTTGCCGGGCCCGAAACTGTTGGCGACCTGAAAAAGGATCAGGCCCACGGCGACGATGGCGAAGGGCGGTTGCCCCGTTAGGGCGAAGGCACCAACCAGTGCCAGACCGACGGCGTCCCCAAGAAAACCCCAGATCTGCGTCTTGCGCCGACCGATCCGGTCAATGAGCAGGGCCAGAGGTACCCAGCCGAAGACAAAGCTTGCCGTGAAAAGCGCATTCCCGATCACCGCCTGCTCCTGCGTGTGTAGCCCCAGATGCAACAGCATGATAGGCAGGAAGATGGCCATGGCGTATCCCATCACGTCCATCAGAAACCAGGGGATGGCGGCATAGAGGGTGCGGCGAAGATAGGTTTTGCCGAACAGATCGAACCAATTGTGTTGCTTTGCCCCATCCATGCTGGCGGCCAGCTCTTGTAACGCGGCGTGCCGCTCGGATTCACTGAGCTGCGGCGCGAGCCAGGTGACGACCTCGCTGGCCTCCTGCAGGCGGCCACGACGGATGAACCAACGCGGTGACTCCGGCAAATTACGCCGGAGCCACAGCACCAGCACCGCCGGTACTGCGCCGGAAACCAGCATCCATCGCCAGGCGTCGGGACCGGTGTGCAGAAGAAGGAGCCCAACGATACTTGATACCAGCGCCCCTCCCATCCACAGCCCGAAAATCCAGGTCATTGCCGCACCACGTGATTTTTTGGGGAGGAATTCGGCCATGTAGGTGGAGCTCAGGGGGTAGTCTGCTCCCACCCCGAGCCCCAGGAAAAAACGCAAAACGATCAGTGAGGTGGCATCCCAGGCAAAGCCGGAGAGCAATGCCGCGAAGAAAAATGCAGCGATATCGATCAGGTAGATCGTTTTACGCCCCCAGCGATCGGCAATCGGTCCACCGAATAATCCTCCCACCAGCGCGCCCACCAGCGCCGCTGTACCCAGCCCCCCTAATTCGGATGGCGTCAGATGCCATTGCTCCTTGAGCAGAATGAGGGCGATCGCCATGATGCTGAGGTCATAGCCATCGAGAAAAATGCCCAAACCTGAGGCCCACAATATGCGCCGATGTTTCCGCGTGACCGCCTGCCGATCGAGAGCGTTGACCGCATCCATGAATGCACCTGCGTGTTCTGACGAAACTCGAAGCGTAGCATATTATTATGACACTTTTATGAACGTGGCATATCGGCCGGACAAGGCTCCTATTTGTAATAATCTTGTCATATTCCCTGACAATCCGCTGAGCATTGCCATGACGCCCGACTCTCGCCTACTCTTCCACAAGCAATGATAGGAACGACTCATGATGCAAAAACGAATTCTGGTATTGGGTGGTGATGGTTTTTGTGGTTGGCCAACGACCCTGCACCTCTCAGCCCGGGGCCACGAGCTACATATTGTCGATAATTTTGTGCGCCGTCGCCAGGACGAGGAACTGGGGGTGCAGTCGCTGACGCCGATCCGCCCGCTTTCGGAGCGCATCGAAGCCTGGCGCGACGTCAGCGGACACGATCTCGGTCTCAGCACGCTGGACATCGCCCGTGATTATGCTGAACTCAAGAACCTGATCGGGCAGTGGCGCCCGGATGCCATTGTCCATTTTGCCGAGCAACGATCGGCACCCTATTCCATGAAGTCTTCCTGGCACAAACGTTTCACGGTCGATAACAATCTCAATGCCACCCATAACGTCCTCTGCGCCATTGTCGAAAATGGTCTGGAGGAGTATACCCACTTGGTTCATTTGGGAACGATGGGAGTATATGGCTATAAAACTTCGCGATTCAAATTGCCGGAGGGATATCAGCGCGTACGGATTTTGTCCCACGAAAACCAAGAAGAAGGAGAAGAGACAGAAATTCTCTATCCACCAGATCCCGGCTCCATTTACCACATGACCAAAACCCAGGATCAATTATTTTTCTATTACTACAACAAGAACGACGGGCTGCGGATTACGGATCTGCACCAGGGGATCGTCTGGGGTACGGAGACTGCGGAGACTCTGTACGATGAGCGTTTGATCAATCGCTTTGACTACGATGGCGATTTTGGCACCGTTCTCAACCGCTTCATTTTGCAAGCGGCGGTCGGCCACCCCCTTACGGTGCACGGGACCGGGGGCCAGACTCGCGCCTTTATTCACATTCGCGATACCGTACAGTGCATTCGCTTGGCCATCGAGCACCCACCCGCGACCGGAGAGCGCGTTCGGGTATTTAACCAAACCACGGAAACCCATCGCGTGCGCGACCTGGCCCGTCTGATTCATGAACTCACCGGCGCGGAAATGCAATTCGTTGACAACCCCCGCAATGAACAAGTAGAAAACGAGCTCCAAGTGGAAAACCAGGGGTTGCAAAACCTGGGATTGCAGCCCATTACTCTTTCTGCCGGGCTTTTGGCCGAAGTATCTGAAGTTGCGGGAAAGTATCAGCATCGCTGTCAAAGCAGCAAAATTCCGGCACGTTCCCGCTGGCGCACACAAAATTAAATTCAGCAGGCCATCCTGAGCCACGTACTGGTGCATCCAACAGGAAATAATATACTTACTTATATTAAGTATAATGATGTATATTTTTACGTTTATAATAACCTGAAATATTATAATACATCAATATAAGACTCTTTTTTTATATAACCGCACAAACAAAGCATAGAAAATTCGACGTTGTGCATGTAGCGACTTGTAAGCTATAAAGATCAATGTTCAGACTAAGTTATCTCTGGATACGCTAGGAGAAATTACATGCTATTCCGCAAATTCACTCGTCGGGGGAAGTATGCGCTGGCCCCCGCACTTACCCTACCGTTGGCCGGCTGCGCCAAGGGTTCGCCCTGGTGGATCTTCGACCCGAAAGGCGTCGGAGCGCATGCCAGCTTTATCTATATGATGATTGATGTAGGAGTCATGCTCGCCATTGTCGGTGTCACGGCACTACTTATCGTCTGGTTCATGTGGAAGTACCGTAAAGGCAGTAATCGGGGTGCTTACGACGGCAAATGGGCACATTCCAATACACTGGAAGTCGCCTTTTGGGGCATTCCCATCATCGCCGTAGGCTTTCTCGCCTGGGCGGTTTCAGTTAATGGCAGCTTTGCCGTCAATCCCTACAATCCCACAGCGGTCACCAAACATCTGAAGCCCAATGGTGATCCCATCGACATCGACGTAATCGCCACCGACTGGCAGTGGCTTTTCATTTATCCGCAGTATCATCACATAGCCATTGCCAACAAACTGGTAATTCCCGCCCATACACCGGTGTTTTTCCGCCTGACATCAACCGCCGTTACGACGGATTTCTTCGTCCCTCAACTCATCGGCATGATCGACGTAATGCCCGGTATGCGCACCAAAGACGCCTTGATGAGCGATCACCTGGGCAGCTATCAAGGAATCGCCGCCGATTACTGTGGTGCAGGTATGTCGTGGATGCTCTTCAAAACACACGTGGTCAGCAAAGCGGATTTTGATCGCTGGACCCAGATGATGGAAAACAATCCTGATACCATGAGCTACCAGCAATTCAACCGCTTTGCCGAACCCTATATCAACGTGCATGAAAAAACACCGGCATGGGGTCGTGTAGAACCTGGCCTGTTTGATCATGTGATGCTGGAGGTCATGAATGGCAAGAAGTGGCCGTTGCCTATGTTCATGACCGAAAACATGTTCCATTACCTGAAAATTCAAGCCGCAGAACATCGCGCATAAGTCGCAGACAGCATGGAGATTCGCTATGTTGGTTAACGTACCTGGACCTTGGAGTCCATTATTGGGACGCTTGGCGCTGTCCGAAATCCCCTACACCAATCCTATCCTGGCACCACTCTTTATAGTAATTGTACTCGCCGGCATTGCTTTGATTGCTGGAGTAACGTATTACGGTAAGTGGGGCTATTTGTGGAAAGAATGGTTCACCACCGTCGACCATAAAAAACTAGGCATCATGTATATCATCCTGGGGCTTATCATGCTGTTTCGCGGCTTCATCGATGGTTTGATGATGCGCACCCAGCAAGCCCTCGGCGACGGCCCCGGCGATAATGGCATGAAGCTCATGGGGGCAATTCATGGCTATCTGGCACCATTCCATTTTGGCCAGATCTATAGTGCCCACGGGTTGATCATGATTCTATTAGCGGCAACACCGCTATTGGTAGGCCTCATGAATATCATCGTACCGTTACAGATCGGCGCCCGCGATATGGCCTATCCGTACCTCAATGCCCTAGGTCTATGGATCACCACCGCAGCGGTTTTCCTGATCATGATATCGCTCTTCGTGGGCGACTTCTCCCACAATGGCTGGTTCGGCTATGCGCCGATTTTTGAAATGGCGTACAGCCCGGGCGTTGGGGTGGATTACTGGATCTGGACTTTGGAGTTGGTTGCCCTCGGGACCACGCTAGGAAGCATCAACTTTCTCGCCACGGTGGTGAAAATGCGAGCGCCGGGAATGACCTGGGGCCGTTTACCGGTATTCACCTGGACAGCGGTTTCTGCAAACATCATCGCCCTGACCTCCTTTCCCTGTCTGCAGGTGGCCCTGGCCTTGGTAGGCGCCGATCGCTATCTGGGCACCCACTTCTTTACCGCCGGATTCGGTGGCAATCTGATGCTCTATACCAATCTCTTTTGGCTCTGGGGCCATCCAGAAGTCTATTTCGTTATCCTTCCCGCCTTCGGCATGCTCTCCGAGGTAATCCCGGCATTTTCCGAGAAGCCTATATTTGGCTACATCACTATGGTGTTGGCCTCCTTTGCCATCGCGGGCGTATCGTGGATCGTTTGGTTGCACCATTTCTTTACCATGGGAATGGGCCCGTATGTCAGTACGGAATTCAGTATCGCAACCATGCTGGTGGGCATACCAACGGGCGTCAAAGTCTTCAACTGGGCCTTTACGCTATATCGCGGTCGCCTGACTTTCTCGGCTGCCATGTTGTGGTCCATCGGGGCACTTTTCCTGCTGCTCATCGGCGGTCTGACCGGTATGATGCTGGCCATTCCAGCCATCAACTATATGGTACACAACAGCGTCTTTGTTGTTGCACATTTCCACATGATGCTGCTGTGTATCGTCTACGCGGTATTTAGCGCCATCATTTTCTGGTTCCCCAAGATCTATGGCTTCAAACTCAACGAGGTCTGGGGAAAGATCATGTTCTGGCTCTTTTCCGCTGGAACCTTCCTGGTATTCTTCCCCATGTTTATGCTGGGTTTCATGGGCGAAACGCGGCGTCTGGACTGGCCATTCAACCCCCAGTGGGGAGCTTGGTTCGATGTGCAGGAAATTGGCATCTTTGTCTATGTACTATCGGTCCTTGCGTTCCTCTGGATGTTGTATGTGAGTATTCGCGATCGTCACGCTAATCGCGTACACACCGCCGACGCTTGGGGTACTTCCCGCAGCCTGGAATGGCTAACCGACACACCTGTGCCTTTCTATAACTTTGCCATGGTGCCGCATATCAATGCGTTGGATGAAGTCGCATGGCGTCGTGAACATGGCTTCATGGATAAGAAGCCAGATCACTTCAAGGCGATCCACATGCCGAACAACACACCTATCGCTTTGTACATTGGTGCGTTGACCTTCTTGGTAGGCTTTGGGCTTACTTGGCGTGTTTGGTGGCTGACCCTCGCGTCTTTGATTCTTGCGGTCATTCTCATGATTTATCGCTCCAACAAAGGCGATCCCGGCTACATCATTCCTGCCGAGAAAATGGAGGAAATGGATCGCGAATCCAAGGCACGCATGCTGAGTGACGATAGTCACCAGGTTCCGCACGGTGGCGGCTTCTCCGGCGGTACGGTGACTGCGTATGCAGCGCTCGATCGCGATGCCTCCGGACCGCTGACTCCACCGAGCGATTCCCGACATCTGTAAGCACCACTTGGGGCTGATCGCGAATTTCGCCATCGGCCCCGGTTTCGAATACTAAGGAGTTATTATGCATGCTCAAGACAAGGTGGTGGATCCCAATGAGGTAGTGCTGTGGTCTGACGACTACGAAGGGCACGACGTCATTTCCACCAGAACTTTCGGCTTTTGGATGTATGTACTGAGTGATGGCATGCTGTTTGCCACTCTTTTTGCCGCCTACGGCGTTCTCAGCTACAGCCACAGCTATTACACTGGCCCCACTCCGGCACAGTTTGTCGCACCCTGGTATACTTTCATCCAAACCATGGCGCTGTTTCTGAGTGTTCTGGCCTATGGTTTTGCGATGACCGCACTCAAAAGTGGCAGCAAGGCCGGAGTAGTAAACGGTATCATTGCCTCCATGCTGCTGGGTGGGGTATTTCTGGGCTTGAATGTCCATGACGTGCTGCGCATGATCAGTATCGGCGTCACTCCGGAGACCAGTGGCGGATTATCCGCCTTTTACGCCCTGACTCAGGTGCATGCAGCGCACATTTTTGTCGGTCTGATCTGGATGCTCGTCATGCTTTACCAAATCATGCGCCAGGGTTTCACGGAGGATACCGTAGGCCGTCTCATTAGTCTGCGCATGTTCTGGCAATTCCAGGCCGTCATGTGGGTGTTCATTTATATATTTGTTTACCTCTGGGGGTATATGTCATGAGTCATGGACACAGCGATCCCATTCATCATCCTGAAGTACAGATGGCTACGAACCGTAATTATATCACGGGATTCGTGGTTTCCTCTCTACTGATGCTCGCCGCTACGATTCTGGTAAAAGATCACGTTCTGCCATCTTTCGGCCTACTGTTGGCCATTATTGGTTGCGCGGGTATTGCCATCATTGCCCAAGTCTATTTCCTTCTGCATATCGATATCTCCGAACACAACATCTGGAACACCGTAGCTTTGGTAATGTTTATTCCGTTGTTCATCATCACGATTGGTCTCACCTGGTGGATGTTCTCACAACTGTACATGCGGACCATGCCCATGATGCCGGGCATGCCAGGAATGCACTGAGCAAAAACGCGGTCGGGGCCCTCGTAAGGCGGGTGCCCTACTGCAAAACGGAGGCAAAGTATGAGCCCAGAAATCACAATCGGTCTCGCCGTTTTGTTGGCGCTATTCGTTTTTGCTCTCGTGGCAGGAATGATCATCCTCCGCCGCATCCTGAAGCTCGATCAGGATCGGAAAACGCCCGGAACAGCTCAAGACATGCCGATCAGGGACGCCCTGACGAAGTGATCCTGAGCTGCAAGCCAGGCTTGGTGAACCTGCAACAACCCCCTATAATGCGCATCGAATGCCGGCATAGCTCAGCAGGTAGAGCAGCTGATTTGTAATCAGAAGGTCACGAGTTCGATTCTTGTTGCCGGCACCAAATAAAACAGTTACTTAGGTAGATCGCCCAAGTGTCTTTTTGTTTTCATGTAAGCACTATGTAAGCACTAGAGAGCAAAACCGGGGCAGATCGCGCCTCGGTGATGGTGTCACGGTTATAGGTCCGGGGTGGTGCCGTTACGGCACAAAAAAGCGCCAGCAGGGCGATTGCTGGGGTGGCTGGAAGAGATGTCAGCGCAGTTCGTTGAGTTTCGGTGCGCGGGTGATGTGTTCGTACTGTTGCGCAAATGAGCGACAGAGACCACCGCTCGAGAAATAAACGACATGTCCATCTGGTGCTATGCGAAAATCTACCATCAAGCCGCCATCGAGGTGGCGAACCCTCATACCTTCATACCTGGCAGACTCATGTAGCTTGAGCCATTCCCTCTAGCTGTAAGGCGTTGCAAAGGCAAGAAAGTCCTTGGCGCTGGCTAATGCGGCCGCTGCGCGACAGGAGTGCGTCATTCCATTGTATACATACCAATCAGCGGCCCCGGCAATTGTCGGTGCCAGTAGCACAGCAACGGCTATCACAAGCGTCTTTATCAAGTTCTCTCCCCAGAGCTTCGAGTGACCATAACGCCATGATAAGCGCAGACCGGCCCCACGGATTCCGTGCGGCAATCGGTGGCGGGGATGACAACGTACTCTCCAGACAATCCAGCGGCAACATAATCGCTCTGATTGCCTTTCTGGATTTTGCCAACAATGCGCAGAGACTTGGACGTGGGCACCGTCTGCGTTCCCGCCATGGAATGAATTCTTGATTCGGCTTGCTTGGCGCCAGCGAGGATGCCGGAGCGCAAGTCGGTGATCGCTGAGTGCATCTCATGAAAGTAGAGGGCCAGACCGCCAATCAACACGAGCGCGGCGACGAATAGGATGGCGACTTTGTCGGCTGGATTCCTGATCTTTGCCATGAGGTTCTCACTGAAGTTTGCCGATGTGAGAATGGAGCAACCGTCCCCAGTTGGCAAGCAAAAGCGCGGAAACAGACAACGCTGTTTGCGGATTTTGACGGCGGAGATATCGATCTCAGTGACGAGATGCCAATCCATGCGATGTTTCGGCGGCGCGGGCGCGGCGGTCGGCCGTCACGAGCAAAGCGGGATCGCGAGGCAGAACAGCAGACAAGCCTGACCTTGTGGGACTGAGAGATATTGTCAAAACTGGTGTATGAGCAATTTCTGACATGATTCAGGCGGCGTCCTGTTGGGGGTCCAACTGGGTTTCGCTGGCCGGTATCCCGTCGACAAAAATCACTCCGGCAAAGAAGCTCTTTCTCTCTTTTGGCTCTCCGGCTCCGCAGTTCTGGATGTCGTAGACAGGCAAGGGCATGACGGTATCCCGATGGGGCCACCTGCAAAACGCGGCAGATGGGCTCTACCCCATAGTCTCCCCGATATAGGTCTATGAAAGTCCTTGCCTTTTGCATCGGCGGTCGAGCTCCGCCTGGGCAAAAAACGTGCTGGCTAGTTTCAGAATCTCATTTGCACGACGGAGCTCTTTGACCTCTCGCTCCAGCTCCTGGATTCGTTGCCGCTCCGACGCCATCATGCCGGGCCGCTTACCAGCCTCTACTGCCGCCTTATTCACCCACTCTCGCAGCGTCTTGGGAGTACACCCGAACTTCGGAGCAATCGATTGCAACGCCGCCGCAAGCGAAGGGTATTCCCCTCGATGCTCATCCACCAATCGAACTGCGCGAGGCCGAACCTCTTCCGAAAACTTGTGACCTGATTTCATCGTATCCATGGCTCCATTCTGTCACGTTACAGAGCCGCCGAAGAAATCGGAGGGATTCAGGTTTCCAACAGTCTTGATGCGGGTTTCTGCGTAGAGGCCCTGAAAGAGGCCATACGCCGCTATGGCACCCCCGAGATCTTCAACACGGATCAGGGTGCTCAGTTCACCGCGGAGTCCTTCCTCTCTGTACTCCGCCAGCACGGCATTCGAATCAGTATGGACGGCAAAGGCCGGGCCCTAGATAACGTCTTTGTCGAACGGCTTTGGCGCACCGTCAAATACGAGTACGTCTACCTGTGGCCAGCAGAAACTGGAACCGAGCTGAAAGCTGGCCTCAGGACCTACTTCGACTGGTATAATGCCGAAAGACCGCACTCCTCTCTGGGAGACAGAACACCCGATGTGGTCTATGCAGAAGGTTTACAAAGGCTGGTGGCCTGACCTGCCATGGAAACAGGTTCAGAGCTTAATCACCACAGCAGGCTGTCCAATCCAGGGGGACCACCTCACGCTTCAACCTTCTCCTGCTCAATTTCCTGCTGAATCTGGGAGATATGGGTGGCACTCTCCAGGGCGAACAAAGAATTGTTGAGACCGTGCTGCTGTCGTTGTTTTGAGACGCCATCGATTCGCTCTAAGAGCGAGTGCTCTCGACGCAACTGAACGAGGACCGTCTCGCTACCATGATGAGTCGGAGGAGTCGATCCTTGGGGCAGGATGTTTCGGGGGAACGTTGGCTCAATGGTTACTCTTTAGTACCTACTTTACAAAAGAAGATTACTCCTACTCTAATACCGATGTCGATTAAGTTCGCCCACAAGGGGTTTCCCGAATGAGCAGGATACTGGTTCTGTACCATAGCGTGTGGGGTCATATAGAAGAGATGGCCCGAGCGGAAGCGGAAGGAGCACGTTCCCTAGCCGGTACTACCGTGGATATCAAGCGGGTACCGGAGAGTATGTCGCCGGAAACCCTGGCTCAAATCCACGCCAAGGCCCAGCAGGCAGCCCCGGAGGCGCATCCCGACGAGCTCGCGGAGTACGACGCCATCATCTTTGGCACCCCCACCCGCTTCGGCAACATGAGCGGCCAGATGCGCAATTTTCTCGACCGCACCGGCAATCTTTGGCAAAAAGGTGCCTTGGTCGGCAAGGTCGGCAGCGTGTTCGTGAGCACCGCAACGCAGCATGGCGGCCAGGAGACCACCATCACTTCTTTCCACACCTTTTTGTTTCATCAGGGAATGATCGTAGTTGGCGTGCCCTACAGCTGCCAAGAGCTCGTCAACATGGACGAAATCAGTGGCGGCACGCCCTATGGTGCCAGCACTCTGGCCAACGGTGACGGCAGTCGGATGCCCTCTGCCAATGAACTTGCCATTGCTCGCTTTCAAGGTAAGCACGTGGCAGAAATTACCCTAAGACTCATTACTGGAAACTAGGAGCTTCTCATGCGTAACAGAATCCCACAAAGCATCCTGCTTGCCGCCGGACTATGTCTTGCCGGTCCGGTATTTGCCGCTACTATGACCTATACCCCCCTCTCTGGAAACCCGAGTGGGACCTATCGCATCGATCCGCAGCATACCAATGTCTTTTTCACCATTGGTCACGTCGGCATTGGCCAGTTCACTGGCCGCTTTGACAAAATCACTGGCACCTACACCTTTAACGCCCAAAATCCTGCCCAGGACAAGGTAGATATCACCATCCCCGCCGCGAGCATCAACACCGACTTCGCCTTGCGCGATCAACATTTGCGCAGCAAGGAGTTCTTCGATGTCAAACGCTATCCCAACGTCACCTTTGTCAGCAGCAAATACGTCCCGAACGGCCCCAAAAAGGGGGAGCTATACGGCAATTTGACCCTGCATGGGGTGACGAAGCCAGTAGTCTTCCAGGTCCAGGAGATTGGGGCAGGCAACGTTCCCTACCTTCCCAAACCTTGGGGTGGATACCTTTCGGGATTCGTCGCCACCACCGTCATTCATCGCTCCGACTTTGGGATGGATGCCTACCTGCCTGAGGGACTATCCAACGCGATAGCCGTCAAAGTCGAGGTCGAGGGCGTTAAGAAGTAACCACGCAGGGTGTTGTCGCTACCGATGGCGTTTTCTCCAATAATCTAGGAAGGATTCCAATATGCGGCAACCCTGTTTGTATATTCCGCACGGCGCTGGTCCTTGTTTTTTCATGGACTGGAATCCTCTGGATACCTGGGAAAGACTGCGACATTTCTTGGCTTCCCTCCCGGAATTATTGCCACAGCGTCCCCGTGCCATTCTCATTATCTCAGCCCATTGGGAGGCAGCAGAGTTTACCGTACAGACCCATCCCTCCCCTGGGCTCCTCTATGATTACCTTGGGTTCCCCGAACCTACCTATCACATTTCCTGGCCTGCTTTGGGGGATCCCTGCCTCTCTGAGAGGGTCGTAGATCTGCTGCAAGCGGCTACCATCTCTACAGCGACAGACGCTCTCTGAAGTGGCCCCCGAAAGTTGGACAAGGGGTTAAGCTCTGGGCTTCAGGAAAGGAGTCGAGGGATGAAGGGAAAACGCAAGCAGTACAAGCCGGAATTCAAGGCGCAGGTAGCCCTGGTGGCCTTGCAGGGCGATAAGACGATGGCCGAGCTGGCGCAAGAATTTGGGGTACACCCCACCATGATCAATGCCTGGCGCCGGCAGCTGGTGGAGCATGCGGCCACGGCCTTTGAACGGGGAAAGTCCCAGACCGAGGAGCCCGTGGACGTGCAGGCTTTGTATCGGAAGATCGGACAGCTGGAGATGGAACGCGATTTTTTAGCCTCCAGGCCCGGTCTCATGTCCCGGATCGGGAAAGGCGCCAAATGATCGACCGGGCCCAAACCTCAGTTTCTGTGCAACGGCAATGCGCTCTTTTGGGCGTGCCCCGCAGTACGGTCTATTACCGCGCGCATCCTCGGCCGATGGGCGACGGGCTGTTGCGGGCGATCGATCGCCTCTACACCGCCTTTCCATTCATGGGTAGGCGGCAGATCCATCGGATGCTGAAAGCGGAGAATGTCGTGGTCAACCGCAAAACGGTACACCGGGCCATGCGTATCCTCGACATTGCCGCGGTGGCGCCCGGACCACACACCAGCAAGCCCCATCCCCAGCACCCAAAATATCCTTATCTGTTGCGTGGCGTGACGGTGGACCGTCCCCACCAGGTCTGGTCCGCGGATGTGACCTATCTGCCCATGGCACGAGGATTTCAATACCTCGTAGCCGTAGTGGACTGGTTCAGTCGTAAGGTGTTGTCCTGGCGGGTTTCCAACAGTCTTGATGCGGGTTTCTGCGTAGAGGCCCTGAAAGAGGCCATACGCCGCTATGGCACCCCCGAGATCTTCAACACGGATCAGGGCGCTCAGTTCACCGCGGAGTCCTTCCTCTCTGTACTCCGCCAGCACGGCATTCGAATCAGTATGGACGGCAAAGGCCGGGCCCTAGATAACGTCTTTGTCGAACGGCTTTGGCGCACCGTCAAATACGAGCACGTCTACCTACGGCCAGCAGAAACTGGAACCGAGCTGAAAGCTGGCCTCAGAGCCTACTTCGACTGGTATAATGCCGAAAGACCGCACTCCTCTCTGGGAGACAGAACACCCGATGTGGTCTATGCAGAAGGTTTACAAAGGCTGGTGGCCTGACCCGCCATGGAAACAGGTTCAGAGCTTAATCACTCCAGCAGGCTGTCCAATCCAGGGGGGGCCACCTCACTCAGAGGATATGATCATGGGGTCTTTGTTCCGCTCAAGATTATGCTCCCAGCGGCGGACGTACCCTGCATCCAACTCTCCTTGCACGCAAGTTTGGATCCAGAAGTACACTTCGCTGCCGGAGAGGCTCTTGCGGAACTGCGGGACGACAACGTGCTCATCGTTGGTTCAGGCAACAGCTTTCATAACATGCGCGAGCTGATGGCTCGTGCAGGTAGTCCACAATCCGAGTCGATTGGTTGGGAATTCGACGATTGGCTTACGAAGGCCATCACTACTGGTAGCGCAGAAAAAAGAAGAACAAGTCTACACCACTGGGTGGAGGCACCCGGTGCTCGTTTTGCTCATCCACGCGAAGAGCATCTCGCACCTCTGTTTGTGGTTGCTGGAGCAGCATGGGAAACCGTGGGAGAAAAGATTTTTGAAGATCATGCGCTAGGCGTCGTGGAGAGTGCTTTTATCTTCCGCTGAGTAGCGTCTGTTACGTCTTTCGGTATTTGGGAATCGGCGAAGCGAGTTATCCCGCGGTCCGATGGCGGGATTGGGGGAAACAGTCCCTGGATAGGGTGGGACGGGTAGGAGGGTAGGAGAGACAGATTTCCCTTGGGTATGGCAGGAAGCTGGAGTCGGTCCCGCAGTCCGAGTCCTTTGCGAAGGCTGTCCAGCGACGCGCGGTCATCGTCAAAGTCGCCTGCCTGTCCGCCTGCCTGTCCGCCTTCCTGACGGGCTATCATGCGGGTCTGGAACTGCCCAAGCACCTGGGTTTCGATGGCGTCATCGAAGGCCCCGGAGATTTCCGGCAACCAGGCACGTTCCTGCGCGGCAACATCCCGTACGAGTAGCTTTTCCATCGCGATCTCTCCTTGTGCGGTCTTCGATGAAAAGCAGCATACACCCGCCATGCGTCAGAATACGTCATATCGATTTTGCCTCGGTAAATGGGGTGATCTGACAGTCCTTGGGGGCGTCTCCCCGACCACGCAACCAGCTCTTCGAGAACTACGGATGCCAAAAATTGCGACACCTGCGCTCGTAGCAGCTTTTGCCAAATCTGCATCTAGCGTTGCCAAAGGTCGCGCGGCAACTGATTAGCAGCAAACAATCGCCTACGCCACACCCGTGCTTTTGTGATACAACGACAGCCCGCACCGCCCTCCCGGCGCCCACTGGTGATCGCTCATGTCTCGGCATTCCATTATCCCCCTTCCCCATTCTGGCGTGCGTCGCGCTTTGGGCGCGGCAATGCTGGGCATGCTCCTGGATGGCTACGATCTCAGCATCATGGCCGTCGTGCTCCTGCCGCTACACAGTGCCTGGCATCTTCATGCCGCGGAAACCGGCCTGCTCATGGGCATGGCCCTGATCGGCTCGCTGCTCGGCGGACTGTTTGGCGGGATCTTCACGGATCGCTTTGGTAGACAGCGGCTTCTTATCCCCAACATGCTGTTGTACATTGGCGGGGCCTTGCTCAGCGCCTTGAGTCCCAACCTGGCGGTGCTCTTCGCGGGACGCCTGCTGACCGGACTCGCCGTCGGCTTAGACTACCCATTGGTCGCCACCATCGTCGCCGAATATACCCCGACAGCCCTGCGCGGAAACCGCTTTGCGCGGGTCAACATGGCCTGGTACGTCGGGGCGTTGCTGTCCACTGCCGTTGGCTGGTCGTTGCTGTTTACCGGCTCCGAATCCTGGCGTTGGATGTTGGCAAGCGCGGCTATTCCCGCATTTGCCTTGCTCTGGCTGCGCCGGGGGCTACCGGAGTCGCCACGCTGGTTGGTGCGCCACGGCAGGACGGCAGAAGCCGATCTGGCGATTGTGCAATTACATCCCGAAAGCAGAGTCGCAGAACGACGAGCGATGCTGCAGAACTTTGCTGCGCCGGCCCGGTCCTGGCGCACTCTCCTGCAAAAGCCCTGGTTGCGCCGACTGTTTCTGAGCATCTTCCCGTGGTTTTGTCTGGATGTGGTCGGACTGGGGATTGCGCTGTATTTTCCCCTGGTACTGCGCAGCAACGGTTTTGCGCCTAGCGATGCGGCAGCTGCGGCGATCAACGCCGGCATCCTCTGCATCTCGGTCGTAGGCATCGGCTATATGATGACCCGGATCGACCGTTGGGGCCGCATCCCCCTGCAGAGTGCGGGGTTTTTCCTCATGGCTGCCGGTCTGCTGCTGTTTGCCCTGGCCGCTGCGCAAAACTGGGTGACCGGCATCTACGCCGCTTCCGCCCTCTATGCCCTGGGTGTCGGCATCGGTCCCGGGGTCACGGTCTTTGCATTTGCGACAGAACTTTTCCCGACCGAATTGCGTGCCAGTACAGCGGGGCTGGCTACGGGGCTGTCCCGCGCCGGCGCCCTCCTCTCTGCCCTCCTCTTTCCCATCCTAGAAAAAAGTTGGGGCATCCCCCGCCTGCTGGTGCTACTAGCGGCCATTTCTCTGCTCGCGGTTTGGGTAACCTGGCGCTACGGCATCGAGCCCCGGCAGAAAAGTCTCGAAGATCTGGAAAAGATATAGTGCCGATGTGCTTCCCCCAACCGGACTACCGCTTGGTGCTGGGTAGCAGCACTTCGGCATCTAACCCGCCCGCCGTTGCGGCGGCATAGTGCAGGCTCCCCCCTTGCTGGGCTAACAAGCGGTGGCAGAGCCGGATGCCCATGCCCGATCCATGACCGGTCTGGCGGGGCAGTGAACCCTCATTCATAGCGAAAATCATGGCGGCACTGAGCGGTTCCCCGCCTAGGTCGACCAAGCGAAAACGGCAGAAGCCTTCCTCACATCGGGCCTCCAGCCGGATGACACCACTGCCGTAACGCCGGCTGTTATCGAACAGGTTGCGAAAGACCCGCTCCAAAGCGATGGGACGACACAAAAAAGACCCGCCGGCAACCAGATTTTCTGCCACCTCCAATCCGTAGCGGTCCCTGGCGATGGCCGCCATCTCCTGAAACCATTGCGCAACGGGAATGGTGATTTGCTTTTCCCTTTCCCCGCCCTGCACCCAAGCCAGAAAATTGCCAAGCACCTCTTCCATTTCTTCGACATCAGCGAGCATGGCGGGTTGTTCCCGTGCCCATTCATCGGCTGGCAGATGCAAGCTCAGCAGAAGGCGAGACAACGGGGTGCGCAGTTCGTGGGATATGCCGGTGAGGAGCAGAGTGCGCTCCTCGTGCAGACGATGCAGGTCCGCGGCCATACCCGCCAGAGTTCGTTCCAATTCCTGGATATCTTCGGGGGCATGGGGGCTGACAGGATAGCCATCCGAATATTCCCCGCGCAGCAGGCGCGGGGCAGAGCGCGCCAGTCGAGACAGAGGCCGGTTGACCTGCCAGACGATCAGCCAGGCTCCCAGCAGAATCAGGAAGAGCATGATGAGCAGACGAACGAAGGTGAACGGATTGCCGATCAGGGCCACCCCCTGGATTGGGACGCCCAACCAGGACTGCCCCTGCTTGCCTCGCAACCAAACCCACAGCGTCCCCTCCTGCTCCTGTACCCGCAGTTGCGCGCCCTTGTCGATTTTGGCAAATGACTGTGCTACCTCTCGCCAAAAATAGGACTGCGGTATCGACCCCAGCGGCTGCGAAGACCGACTCCAGCCCAATTCCGTTGGCGGCCTGGCGACCAGGGTCTGATCCACCTGCCAGAGCAGTTGCGCGAAACGTTGCGCCGCTGGATCGAAGACATAATTGTGGAACAGCAGATAGATCGAACCCTGACTGATCAGCAGGAGCAGACTGAGGAGTAGGAGGCTGCGACCGAGAGAGCTGCGAGGCCAGAGTCGACGCATTTTTACGGTTCTGCAACGAAGAGATAGCCCCTTCCCCATACGGTGCGGATATGGCGCTGCTCCCGTTGATCATCGCCAAGCAGTCGTCGTAAGCGCGAGACTTGCATATCGACGCTGCGATCTTCTGGGTCGAGACTGCGTTGCCGAGTTAGCCAGAGAAGTTTTTCCCGGCTCAAGACCTGTCCTTCGTGTTCGATCAGCACGGCCAAGGTAAGATATTCGCTGGTGGAAAGCTCCAGCTGTTTGCCATGCAGAAAAATTTCCTGTCGACCACGATCGAGGCGAAAGGGGCCGACGATCTGCTCTCCGGATTTCTCCAGGGTGGTCATCGACGAGCTACGCGTGCGTCGCAGGATCGCCTGAATTCTGGCGACCAGCTCGCGCGGATGAAAGGGTTTGGTGAGGTAATCATCCGCCCCCATTTCCAGACCGAGGATACGGTCCAGCTCATCATTGCGAGCGGTGAGGATAAGGATGGGGATCTGGGAGTCGCGGCGGATGCGCTGGCAAATCTGCAGCCCGTCCTCCTTGGGCAAACCGAGATCAAGAACCAGCAGATCCGTTGCCCGCTCTTGCAGAATCCGCTCCAGTCCTTGCCCGTCTGGCCGGCTCTGCACGGCAAAACCAAAGGCGCGCAGATGCGATTCCAGCAAGCTTCGTAGCCGAAGGTCATCTTCTACCACCAGTATCTGCACTTTGCCGTTTTCCATGACACAACAATACCCCTACCGCGGCGCTCTCTCCAGGGGAAATTGTAACCAGACATCACCAAGGACCAGCGTGCGCCTATCTGTTACAAACTCACACCACCACCGCTCAGGATTGTTACAGGAGCGCTGGATACACTGAGCCCGTACTTTTCGCACGGGAGCTGCGATGGATAGGAAGTACCGTTGGTCCTTGCCATTTTTATTACCCATACTGTTGAGCGCTTGCGCCCCCGGACCCAAGCTTCTGTTGCCCAAGATGCAGGGGCCGGAGCATTATCTTGCCGATCACAAGACCTGGGCTGGCAGCAGCCAGAAACTGCTATGGCAGGATAGCGCTCGGACAGAAGACTGGTGGCGTCTTTTCGGCTCAACTGTCCTGAATCAGGACCTGCACACCGCGCTGCGCGCCAATCCCGATATTCATCAAGCGCAACTGACCCTGCTGCGCGCGCACCAGCTCGAAAAGGTTGCGGCCGCAGGGTTTGCCCCGCAGATCACTGGTAACGGTCAGTGGGCACGCAGCCGTGCGCTGCGCACCGGGGCCAACGGCGGAACCAGTTATCGCATTCCGGGCAATCCGTACTCCCTGCTCCTGGGCTCCGTGGAGGTCAGTTATAGCCCAGACCTTTTCGGCAGGACAACTGATCGTCTCCAGGATGCGCAGGCCCAAAAAAAGATCTCTCAGGCACAGCTCTCTGCTACCCAACAGATCGTCGCAGCTTCTGTAGCGAAGGCATTGATCAGCGCGGCGGCGGCCCAAGACCAGTGGCGCTCGGCCCAGCAAATCGCCGGGGCTGATGAGCACCTGCTGCATCTGATCCAGCAGGAATACCATCTGGGGGCGAGCAACCTGCAGATCGTGCGTCAACAGGAGGCATTGACCGCCTCGGCCAAGGCTGCGGTCGTCCCTCTCCGGGTGGAGATGTCCCGCCAGCAGCACGCCTTGGCGACGTTACTCGGCCGTTACCCCGCGCAGGGTGCGCCTGCCCCGTCTCTCCAAGACATCCACGTACCCAAAGACATCCCTGCCGTGGTGCCTTCGCGTTTGCTGATGCAACGACCAGATATCGTCGCCGCCCGCGCAGCGGTACAGGCCGCGGCAGCCGAAGCGCATCTCGCGGCTGCCGATCGCTACCCACAGATCGACATCAGTGCCGATTTAGGCAAAGCGGCACAGTCCGGGGCGCTGTTTTTCAGTCCCGTCTCTACCCTTTGGGGCCTAGCAGGCAGCGTGATCGCACCAATTTATGAGGGTGGAGCCCTGCAGGCCCAGGAAAAGGCCGCGGTGGATACCTACAAGATCGCGGTCTCGCAATACCATCAGGTTGTACTCACCGCGTTTCGCCAGGTCGCCGACGCATTGCGTGCCGTGCAGGGGGCTGATCAAAGCTACAGCCAGAGCCGGATGGCGGCCCAGGCTGCCGAGCAAGCACTGCACTTGGCGCAGGCACGTTATCGAGACGGGATAAGCAATTACGCTACGGTTCTCGACGCGGAAATCGCCAACGAAAAGGACCAACAGGCCTATTTACAGGCAAAAAGTGAGCGGTACCTGGATACCGCCGCATTGTTTCTGGCCATGGGCGAGGGTCCTTCGACTTCGTCCAACGATCTCCCACAGGATAGCCACCCATGAAAAAATCCATTCCGATCGCGGTCTTCGGGATTCTCCTGCTGTTTGGTACGGTCTTCGCCCTGCATGCCTGGCGAGAAGATCGACTGGCGCAGGCACGCAAAGGGAATGCGCATCCCGTGGTTACGGTTTCCGCTGCCAAGGCCGCCTGGGCCACGATTACCCCGCAAAGTACTGCGGTTGGTCAGATCCGCGCGCAACAAGGAGCAGCGCTGAGTCTGCAAACCGCCGGGGTCATCCGTAGCTTGCAGTTTCATTCTGGCGAAACGGTGCAGCAAGGACAGGTCCTGCTGCGTCTGGATCCCGGCCCACTGCCAGGAGAGCTGAAAGAAGCGCAGGCACAGGCCAAGTTAGCCACTGTAAATGCCCAGCGGGCAGCGCAGGTCTATGCCATACACGGGATCTCGACGGCCGAACTGGACAAGGCAAAGTACGGGGCGGAGGTGGCAAATGCCAAGGTGCGGTCCTTGCAGGAGAAACTCGCCAATACCGTGCTGCGAGCGCCGTTCTCCGGGGTGCTGGGTCTACGCAAGGTCGAGCTCGGGGAATATTTGTCGGCGGGCAAGGCAGCGGTTCGCCTGGAATCTCCACAAAATCTGCAGGTCGACTTTGCCGTTCCCCAAAATCTCGCCCCGTCTGTACGGGTAGGGGAGTCATTGCGTCTGCAGTCCCGTCAAGGGGAAAAGGGTCAGCAATTCGTCGCCCAGGTCATCGCCGTCGACAATCATGTGGATCAAGCAAACCGGGCCCTGACGGTGCGCGCGCAGATTCACAAGCCCGGCTTTCTGCGACCGGGGATGTTCGTACTGGTGAAGCTACCGACTATGTCGCCCGAGCGGCAACTGACGATTCCCCAGGTAGCCGTCGCCTATCACAGCTATGGCGATTTCGTGTATGTCCTCAAGCGTCAGGGACAGAACTGGATTGCCCAGGCGACCCCCGTCCAATTGGGCGCGGTGGAAGGGCAGAACGTGGTGGTGCGCAACGGTCTGCAGGCGGGCGATGAGGTGGTCACTGCAGGCCAGGTCAAATTGCACAACGGTGATCAGGTGCGCATCAACAACGCCGTTTCTCTTCATTAAGCTGCCAGGTGCTCCATGCGATTTTTGTCTGCCTTCATTCATCGTCCCGTTCTTGCCGTTACCCTGATGGCGGCCCTGTTTCTGCTGGGGCTGCGCTCCTTGGGAATGTTGCCAATCACCGAGTTCCCACCTACCAAAAGTGGGCTGATCACGATCACCACCCATTACTTTGGTGCGACTCCCAAAACCGTGAATGCCTTCATCACGGCGCCACTGGAGAAGGCAGTCGCCCAAGTGCCGGGCATCAACTACATGACCGCGGTCAGCGAAAATGGAATCTCCATCATCACCTTGTATATGCAGATGGGGGTCAATCCCAACGCCGCCCTATCGCAGGCACAGATCAAGGTCAACAGCGTCTTGAATCAATTGCCCAAGGGTGTCATGCAACCCGTGGTGGTGGAGATGCCGGGCTCCGGCGCATATTTGATGTATCTCACGTTTTCAGGAAAGGGACTCAATCAGCAGCAGATTACCGATTACCTGACCCGCGTGGTGCAGCCCGCCATCCAGTCCGTCCCCGGGGTGGGTGTTACCTCCATCCTGCCGCCGGGTACGGGGCCAAACGGCAACACCTTCGCCATGCGAATCTGGTTGAATCCACAGAAAATGGCAGTCTTGGGCATCACTCCCGCAGAGGTGCGCGCGGCGCTCCAGGCCAATGACTTTGTCAGTGCGGCGGGACGGCTGCGCGATACCAATACCGCGATCTCGATCACTGCCAACACCGCCCTGCATAGCCCAAAGCAGTTTCGCGAATTGGTGGTGAAGACGGTGCATGGGGTACCGATCACCCTGGGGCAAATCGCGACGGTTTCCTTGGGCGCGCAGACCTATGACTCCTCGGTATTGGTGAACGGGCAGCCTGCCGTGAACCTGGGCGTCATGCAGGCACCGGGAAGCAACGCCCTGCAAATGGCCACCGGCGTGAAGAAGACCTTGCTGCAACTGGACAAGAGTATGCCGGCGGGAATGCAAGCCAAGGTACTCTACAATGGAGCGCAATTCGTCCGCAGTTCCATCCAGGAAGTATTGACCGATATTGGTCTGGCGCTGTTGATCGTCATCGTGGTGGTGTACCTGTTTCTCGGTTCCTGGCGAGCGCTGGTAGTTCCGGCCCTGGCCATTCCGCTGGCCTTGGTCAGCGCCATGACCCTGCTGCACGCGCTTGGCTTTACCCTCAATCTTCTCACCCTGCTGGCGATGGTGCTTGCTATTGGGCTGGTGGTGGACGATGCCATCATCATCGTCGAAAACGTGCACCGCCATCTGGAACACGGTGCGACCCCGATCCATGCTGCCCTGCAGAGCGTGCGGGAGCTCAGCAGCCCCATCCTGGTCATGGCGAGTACCGTTGTTGCGGTGTTCCTTCCCATGGTGCTACTGGGCGGCCTGGTAGGTCAGCTCTTCAGTGAATTTGCCCTCACCATCGTCGCCACCGTTCTCATGTCGATGGTCAACGCCCTCGTTCTGGCGCCAATGTTGGCCTCCCGAGTGTTGCGGGGAGGTCAGCCGGGGCGTTTTGCAAGCCTGGTCGAGCGCGTGTTCGATCGCCTGCGCGCGGCCTACGGCAGAGGTTTGGCACGCAGCTTTATCCATCGTCCCGCTATACTCACCGGAGCCGCTTTGTTGGCCGTAGGGGTCGCGGGACTTTTCTGGCTGAGTCCGCAGGAGCTGGCTCCTCCGGCCAATCAAGGGATCGTCTATGTGAGTGGGCTCGCCCAAGCAACGGCGACCCTGGAGTATATGGACAAATACGATCGCTATCTGACCAAGACGGTTTTTGACCAGGTTCCGCAGCGAAGCGACAGTTTTGTGGTGAACGGGGTCGGTATCGGCGGCTTCCTGCTCAATAATGAGATGATGTCTGGGTTGGTACTGAAACCCAAGCGGGACGTGACCACGCAGGAGGTTCGCAGCCGCGTACAGAAGCTCTCGGGGCAGGTGCCGGGAATGCAACTGGCGGCCTTCGGTCTGCCACCTCTCCCCGGTTCGGCCGTGGGCCTGCCGGTGCAGTTCGTGGTCAGCAGCACCTCCGGCAATTATCAGGAACTCAACCACGTGGGCGAAGCACTCGTCGAAAAGGCGCGTGCCAGCGGCCTGTTCAGCTTTGTCGCGAGCAATCTCGAGTACAACGACGTCGTGCTGAAGATCCATATTCACAAAAAACTGTTGGCCAATTTTGGACTGACACTGGCCGATGTCGGAAAAAGCCTGGCGACCCTCCTGGGTGGCAACTATGTCAATTATTTCAGTATGGATGGGCTTAGCTATCGGGTGGTTCCGCAGGTTCCCGTGGCTTTGCGCGCCAATCCGAATCTGTTGCAGAACTACCAGATCCAGACGCCGTCGGGTGCAGAGCTACCCCTGTCCACCTTCGTCACAATTACGCAGGAGGTTGTTCCCACCTATCTGCCGCAATTCCAGAACCTGCCCGCAGTAACCATCGAGGCGAATCCGGCGCCAGGGGTGTCTTTGGCACAGGCGCTCAATTTTTTGCATCAGCAGGCCACAGGTCTGATGTCTAGTAGCGATCAGATCCATTACGCCGGCGTTTCCCGGCAATATGAGAAGCAGGGCAGTTCCTTGGCGATTACCTTTGCCTTTGCCTTGGTCTTTGTATTACTCCTGCTCGCAGCCCAGTTCAATGGATTTCGGGATTCTCTGGTCGTTCTTGCCGGGGTGCCGCTTGCCGCCTTCGGGGCCTTGCTGCCGATTGCCCTGGGGCTGTCGAGTATCAACATCTATTCCGAAGTGGGAATGGTCATGCTGATTGGTCTGACCGCAAAGCAGGGGATTCTCATCGTTCAGTTCGCGCGACAGTTGCAGGTCGAACGAGGATGGGAGCGGGCGTTGGCGGTACGCGAAGCGGCAGCACTGCGTCTACGGCCCATTCTCATGACGGTAGCCGCAATGATTGCCGGCGCCGTGCCGCTGCTCTTCGCTACGGGAGGCAATGCCGAGGCAAGGTTTTCGATGGGCCTGGTAATCATTGCCGGGCTCAGTGTTGGCTCGCTGATTTCCCTTTTTGTCATTCCCGCAATCTATAGCCTCTGGGGTGCAGAACTGAAACCGGCGTCTCGGGAGAAAGAGGGTAACGGCCTGTTGACGAAAGACGCAAACCCCGAGTCTACGGCTCTTCCGTAACGATGGGAGTACTGCAAGCAGGGGTTGACTTTTTTTGTCGGTTTGATAATCATTCGCGTTATCATTTCTACGAAAGAAGAGGTCCGCAGAACATGGCAGCCGTGCAGAGCGGTCTTGGCTTCCCCAAAAGACATCGATTGGGCACCTTTCTTGCGGTGCTCGGGCCCGGGCTGGTGGTCATGCTGGCGGACACCGATGTCGGCAGCGTCATCACGGCGGCCCAGAGTGGTGCGCAATGGGGCTATCGTCTGCTGCTTTTACAGCTTGTGCTAATGCCCATCCTCTATGTGGTGCAAGAGTTGACGGTACGACTCGGCATCTTCACCGGCAAGGGCCATGGAGAATTGATCAGCGAGACTTTCGGCAAGCACTGGGCTTACGTTTCCGTCACCGGACTGAGCATTGCCAGCGCTGGGGCCCTACTCACGGAATTTTCCGGTCTGGCAGGAGTGAGTGAACTGTTCGGCCTGCCGCGGGCATTGGGAGTGGTCCTGGGTGCCAGCGCACTGTGGTTGATCGTAATTACTGGCTCGTACCGTCGGGTAGAACGAATTGCGCTGATTTTTGGGGCCTTTGAGGTGGTCTTTTTTGGCATCGCCTGGGCCGCCCATCCGGATATGGGCAGCCTGCTGCACGGTCTGACCCAGGTAGAGCTCGGCAACCACAATTACATGATGCTGGTGGCGGCGAACATCGGCGCCGTCATCATGCCCTGGATGATCTTCTACCAGCAATCGGCGGTTTCCGACAAGGGGTTGCGTCCGGCGGACTACCCCCATGCCCGCTGGGATACCGCCATTGGTTCGGTGGTTACGCAGTTGATCATGGCTGCGGTACTGATCGCCACCGCCGCCACCATCGGTCTGTCCAACCCCAACGCTCCGCTAGATACCGTACAGCAGCTATCAGAAGCGATTACGCCCTTCCTCGGTACGGTTTGGGGGCATATTGTCTTTTCTCTGGGCATCATTGGCGCCGGCATGATTGCCGCCATCGTTGCCACCCTGGCAGCGGCCTGGGGTTGGGGCGAGGTCACCGGCTTCAAGCATTCCCTGGAGTATCATCCCAAGGATGCGCCGTGGTTCTATGGTATCTATACCCTGGTCTTGCTGGCGGGTGCCGTCGCGGTGATCTTCATTCCCAACCTGGTCAGCCTGGATATTGCGGTGGAAGTCATGAATGCCCTCTTGCTGCCGCTGGTGCTGGGCTTCCTGATTGCTCTGGCAGTCAAGGCGCTCCCCGGCGAGCATCGGCTGCGCGGCTGGTATTTCTGGCTGGTTCTGGCCTTGGGCGGCGCCAGTGCCGGACTCGGGGTCTACGGCGGCATCACCAGCATTCCCGGCCTCTAGTCCCGCATTGCCGACGAGGGGAGTGCGCCGTATGCTCCTTTCATGATGAAAGAAGAACGCGCCATCGCCAAAGTCCATCCGCACCATCAGGCCATGGCGGGGATCCTCGATCAGGCCCCCCTATCACCGCGACATTATCGCCTGTGGCTGCTGGCGACCGCCGGTCCCTTGTTGAGTGGTGTGAGCATGATGGTGCTCGGCATCAGCCTGCCACTGTTACGTGCCCCCTTTCATCTCAGTCCGAGCAGCACGGGTCTGGCAGCGGCGAGCCTGATGGGGGGCACGATCATCGGTGCCTTGCTCAGCGGGCATCTAGCCGATCGCTTTGGCCGCCGCCCCTTGCTCATCGCCAATGCCCTCGGCCTTTTGCTTGCGGGGATCTGGCTCAGTCTCACGCCCAACACTATCCTTTTGATTCTGGGTGAGCTCGTTCTCGGGATTGCGGTGGGCGGCGATTTTCCGGTGGGTAGCAGCTACATTTCCGAATTCATGCCGCAAAACCATCGCGGACGCATGCTGGCGGCATCCATGGCCCTGCAACCCTTAGGTATGCTGCTCAGTGCTGGGGTCGCACTACTGCTGATGCACGGCAGCGGTACGACCTGGCGTTGGCTCATGGCCTGGCAGGCGGTACTCGCCCTGCCCTACTTTTTGGGCCGATGGCGACTGCCAGAGAGCATACGCTGGCTGATGGCGCACGGCCGCAATCAGATCGCCAGCGCGGAGCTTGCCCGCTTCGCGCCGCAACGCAGCACCGAATTACAGCGCATGGGCAGAGAGCTGGGTAATCGTACCCATGCAGTGAGCAAGATTCCGATCAGGTCCAACACCGCCTGGCGGGTATTGTTCACCAAGGAATATCGTCGGCGCACCTGGCTGGTTACCCTACCGTGGTTCTTGATGGATATGGCTACCTATGGGATCGGCCTGTTCACGCCGATCCTGTTGGCTTCCATGAGCGTTTTGCCGGAGCGCCTGCCCACTTGGCAAAAGGACTGGATCAACACCCTGCACACGACGGAGGTGGATTTTCTGCTGCTCGCTGGCGCCTTGACTGCCCTCTGGCTCGTTCCCCGTTTTGGGCGGATGCAGATGCAAATCCAGGGCTTTTTGGGTATGACCCTGGGTTTACTGCTGCTCTGGCGGGCCACGACGGCGCACTGGTCGTTTTTCGTGCTGTTTCTGGGCTTCGCCCTCTACAATTTCGCCATGACCGTCGGCCCCAATGCGACCACGTTCATTCTCCCCACCGAGATGTACCCCACCCAGGTCCGCGCGCTCGGTTCAGGCTTTGCCGCTGCCTTCGCCAAAATCGGGGCGACCCTGGCAGTGTTCCTACTACCTATACTGCAACGCGACCTGGGCGTTGGGCTGCTCTTGCTCGGGATGGCACTGCTCAGTCTGCTCGGCGGAATTTTGACCTATACTTTCCGCGTGGAAGGCCACGGTCTGACTTTGGAGGAGCACCATGGGAGCCTGCCGTTGCGCGCGCGTCAGCTGGAAGGCTGAAACGCTCAAATCGGAGGAATTTGTTGGTGAATACATCGGAGAATCGCATGCCGTTTTCTCATTTTGACGCGATCTTGCAGCAGGTAGCGCCCCTCGACGACATTCCCGTGGCAGTCGTGGATGCAGGACAAAAGGAGGTGCTGGAAGCGGCCTGTGCTGCCCGCGCCCAGAGTATCGTCGAACCCATCCTGCTGGGTAACGCGCAACAGATCCGGGCGTTACTGACGGGTCTGGAGCAGGATACCGGCAACTGCCCGTCGTTTCGGATTGTCGACGTGCCGAGCAGTGAGGCAGCAGCGGCAGAGGCGGTGCAGATGGTCGAACGTGGCGAGGCGGCGGCCATCATGAAAGGCCACATTCACAGCGATGCCTTTCTCCATCCCATCCTCGCCAAACTGCGCACGGATCGCCGCTTGTCACACATCTTTGTCGCCGAACTGGAAAGCTACCACAAACCCCTGCTCATCACCGATGCGGCGATCAACATCAGCCCGGACCTGCTCAGCAAGGCAGCGATTCTGCAAAACGCCATCGATCTTGCCCGGATTCTCGGCGTCGAGCAGCCCAAGGCAGCGGCGTTATCGGCAGTGGAAACCGTAAACCCCGCCATCGCTTCGACCGTCGATGCCGCCTGCCTGGCCAAAATGGCTGAGCGCGGGCAGATCCAGCATGCCATCGTCGATGGGCCCTTGGCCTTCGATAATGCCATCTCCGCGCACTCCGCTGAGGTCAAGGGAATCCATAGCCCGGTTGCTGGCGAGGTGGATATCCTGCTCGTGCCGGATCTGGTTTCCGGCAACATCCTCGCCAAGGATCTGGAATATCTGGCCCATGCCAGCCTGGCGGGTATCGTCATGGGGGCCAAGGTGCCGATCATCCTCACCTCACGTGCCGATCCCCCGCGCGCACGCCTGGTTTCCGCCGCTCTCGCCGCCCTCCTGCATTATGCCGAGAAATCCAAATGAATCCGGAAAGCGCTCCCTGCGCCAAGATCGCCACCCTGACCCTGAATCCGGCGGTGGACGTCAGCTATGAATTTGCGCAGCTGCTCCCCGACCAAAAGACCCACGCCAGCAGCACCCGCTTCGATCCCGGTGGCAACGGCATCAATGTTGCGCGTGCCCTGAAGGAGCTTTTCGTCTGTGCCCATAGTTGCTGCGTGGTCGCCGGGCATGTGGGCCGTCTCCTGCAAACACTGTTGCGCCACAGTCTGGATGATCCCCATTGTGTGGAAGTAATGGGCGAAACGCGCATCAATGCCACCCTGCTGCAACAAGATCCAACAGTGCAGTACGAGGTGACGGCACAGGGTCCGCTGCTTTCCCCCCTGGTTCTCGAGGAGGTCCGCAGCAAGATTTGCAGCTTGGCCGACAACGGCTTCGCCGTGCTGACCGGCTCCTTGCCCCCGGGCGTGCCAACAGATTTTTATGCGCAGCTGATCGAAGAGCTGCGGCAGCAAGGGGCCAGGGTCGTACTCGACGCCCATGGCGAGGCCTTGCGCCGGGGCATCACCGCCAAACCGTTTCTGATCAAGCCAAACGGCTACGAGCTGCGACAGCTCAGCGGCAAGAGCCTGAGCACTCGCCAGGAGCTGATCGCCGCGGCCCGCCAGGTACAACAGCAGGACATCGATTGGGTCTGCGTCTCCCTCGGTGGCGAGGGCGCTCTACTGATCGGATCCGAGCAGAACTTTTTCGCCAATGCGCCAAGCATCGCAGTGCGCTCCACCGTTGGCGCTGGCGACTCGATGGTGGCCGGACTGGTCGCTGCCTTCGCCCAGGGGCAACGTCCGGAGGAGGCCCTGCGCCTTGCCGTCGCCTGCGGCAGCGCCACGGCCGCGCAACCGGGCACTGGTATTTTCACCCACAACGATCTCGACCCACTTCTGCGGCAGATTGAGGTGGAGAATCTCGCACCCTGAAAAGGAGAACGCCATGCAAGCGCAACGCAAAGCTCCCATTGGTATCAGCAAGGAGGCCAGCCGACGCTGGCAGGAAAACTACGAACGGGTTACCCAAGGTTCTGGCCGACTGTTCCTGATGGCGGGTGATCAGAAGGTCGAACATCTGAATGATGATTTCGTGGGCAGTACCGTCGCGGCCGCAGACGCCGACCCGGAACATCTTTTCCGTATTGCCAGCGAGGCACCCATCGGCTGCTTCGCCACCCAGCTGGGACTGGTGGCGCAGTATGGTGGCGACTACCCGGAAATTCCCTACCTGCTCAAGCTCAACAGCAAGACCCACCTGCTTCCCGGAGCCGAGCACGACCCCCGCAGCCGGCAATGGCAAAGCATGACGCAGGTCCAGGAGTTCATGCAGCATGTCGACGTTCCGATCGTCGGCGTGGGCTACACCATCTATCCTGGCTCGGAATTTGAAGCGGAAATGCAGACGGAGGCGGCACAACTCATCCACGACGCCCATCAGCTTGGACTGTTGGCGGTGATCTGGGCCTATCCGCGCGGAAGAGCGGTGGGGAAACGCGAACACGATCCCCATCTGATTGCCGGTGCCGCAGGACTGGTCGCCTGCCTGGGCGCAGATTTCGTCAAGGTCAACCCACCGCTGAATGCGCAAGGCGAGGCAGAGGCCAAGCTGTTGGGTGAAGCGGTTGCCGCTGCCGGACGCACGCAGCTGGTCTGTGCCGGGGGGTCCGAAGTCAGCAGTGCGGACTTCGTCCGTCGTCTGGACGCACAATTGCGTGACGGACACAGCGCTGGCTGCGCCACCGGTCGCAACGTTCATCAACGCAGCCAACAGGAGGCCGTTGCCCTGTGTCGGGCCATTCACAGCCTGGTGGTCGAGGATCGCGGCCTGGAACACGCCCTGGCATTGTTGCAGGAGGACTGAGCGCCCATGGCTCGTCTACCGCGTCAGAAAAGCAAGATCGTCTGCACCATCGGCCCCGCCTCCGACCGGATAGCGGTCCTCGAGGCCATGCTGCGGGCCGGCATGGATGTGGCCCGAATCAATCTCGCCCACGGCAGCATCCCGGAACATGCCGAACGCATCCAGCGCATTCGCAGCGCCAGCACGCGAGTGGAAAAACGGGTAGCCATCCTCGCGGATTTGCCGGGCCCCAAGATCCGCATCGGTACCCTGCCGCAGCCCCTCCAGCTCAAAAAAGGCGAACGCCTGCGCCTGGGACCTGGGCCTTACCACGAAGAACAGGGACAACATCATTTACCGCTGGAACTGCCGGAACTGGCGCGCCCTTTGCGCAAGGGGGATGACGTCTTTCTCGCTGATGGCTTCCTGCATTTGCGCGTCGATGCAGAAGAACAGGGGATTCTGCACTGCCGCGTTGTGGTGGGGGGCGAGTTGCGCTCCCACAAGGGCGTCAATCTGCCCGGCTTGCTGCTCGCCGGCAGTGCGCTCACGGCGCAAGATCAAGACTTGTTGCGCGCCATTCTGCCGCTGGGGGTGGATGGGATCAGCGTTTCTTTTGTCGAGTCGGCAGCCGATCTGGAGCAGGCCCGGACGCTTGCCGCACAACAGGGTTATGAGCCATTTCTGGTAGCCAAGATCGAGCGCCAGCGAGCCCTGCGCAACCTGCCCGAAATTCTCGCGGCTTGTGATGGGATCATGGTGGCGCGCGGCGATCTGGGGGTGGAGATCCCGATCCAGAGCATTGCCCGACAGCAGAAGGAGCTCATTCACCGCGCCCGTGCTGCCGGCAAGGCGGTCATCACCGCGACCCAGATGCTGGAGTCGATGGTCAACAACCCTCGTCCCACTCGCGCCGAGGTAAATGATGTCGCCAACGCCATCCTCGATGGCAGCGACGCGGTAATGCTCTCGGAAGAATCGGCCATGGGTAACTATCCGCTCGAAAGCGTGCGCATGATGGCGCGCATCGCCGCCGACATCGAAGGCTCGGGATTCAGCACCCGCGAGCTGACTTGCCGCAAGAGCGAGAAGGCGGCCGTGGAAGCGGTCATTGCCTGCGATGTGCGTTCGGCAACAGCGATGCTCAAGCCCCTATTCATCGTTACGCCGACCGAGACCGGCGCCACGGCGGCGCGAATTGCAGGCCTGCGGCCGCAGGCCTGGATCCTTGCCCCCAGCCGTCATGCCGCAACCTGCCAGCGTCTGTGCTTTTACTCGGGGGTCTATCCGATCTTCCTCGACCCCGGCTCCGGTAGTTGGGAAAGTGCCATACGCCATTGGCTCAGCGACAACGGCTGGCAACAGGGGCACATTATTCTCACCCAGGGTCCAAGCTTGGGCCATCCGGGTGGCACCAATAGATTGGAGATCATCGATCTCGCCATATTCGAACCCCAAATGCACCAGCAAGGAGACAGCTATGGATAGCCTGATAGAAGACATCATCGCCCGGGAAATTCTCGACTCCCGCGGCAACCCCACCGTCGAAGCGGAAGTCTTGCTGAGCGATGGCAGCCGGGGACGGGCTGCAGTGCCCTCCGGCGCCTCTACCGGCAGCCGCGAGGCCCTGGAGCTGCGTGACCAGGACCCCAACCGCTTCGGTGGCAAGGGGGTGCGGAAGGTCATCGAGCACATCGAAGAAGAGATCGCTCCCAATCTGATCGATCTGGACGCGAGCGCCCAAAAGATGATTGACGACACCCTGCTCGGCCTGGACGGTACCAACAACAAGTCGCGCCTCGGGGCCAATGCCCTGCTCGCCGTGTCCCTGGCCTGCGCCCGCGCCGCCGCCGAAAGCAAGGACCTCCCTCTCTATGCCTATCTCGGCGGCCCCGCGGCCTCCCGCCTGCCGGTGCCCTGCCTCAACGTCCTCAATGGCGGCGTCCATGCCCATTGGCAGGGGGCAGATTTTCAGGAGACCATGCTGGTGCCTTTTGGCGCCGACTCTTTCCGCGAGGCCATCCGCTGGGGGGCAGAGGTCTATCACGCCCTGCAGAGCCTGCTGCTCGAAAAACATTTGAGCGTTGGCGTGGGTGACGAGGGCGGCTTTGCCCCAGCGGTGCGCTCCAACCATGAAACACTGGACCTGCTCCTCGCTGCCATCGAAAAGGCCGGTTTCGTGCCGGGCAAGGATTGCGGCATTGCCATCGATCCGGCCTCTTCGGAATTCTATCGGGACGGCAAGTACCAGCTGCACACCGAAGAACGCGCCATCGGCAGCGAAGAAATGATCGAATATTACGCGAAGCTGGTGGATGACTATCCCATCGTGCTGCTGGAAGATGGTCTGGCCGAGGATGACTGGGAATCGTGGAAACAGCTCAACGCGCGCTTAGGCAGCCGCATCGAGCTGGTGGGCGATGACATCTTCTGCACCAACCCGGAGATCATCGCCCGCGGCATCAGAGACGACATTGCCAATTCCGTGCTCATCAAGCTCAATCAGATCGGCACCGTCAGCGAGACCTTTGCCGCCGCCCGACTGGCGCAGTTCCATGGCTGGGGGGCCTTTGTCTCGCATCGTTCCGGGGAAACCACCGACGATTTCATTGCCGATCTCACCGTGGCGCTGGACACTGGTCACCTCAAATCCGGTGCGCCCTGCCGCGGCGAGCGTGTCGCCAAGTACAACCAGCTCCTGCGCATCGAAGAAGAACTGGGCACTGCCGCCACATACGCCGGCGCCCAGGCCTTCGTCCGCCCTGCAACCCGCTGAGAGCGGGGCCGCTCAGCGCCTCAGAAAAGGCTGCGGGCGGCCTTGCCGATGCCCTCGGCCGACATCGGGTGCTGGTCGGCAAAACGGGCGAGATCATAGGCCGTCGCTCCCAGGCTCAGCGCCGTCCCGATCTGCCCGATCAAGGCGCCGGCATCGATGCCAACGATCCAGCCCCCCAGCAGGCGCAGGGAGGAAGGCTCGAAGAACAGGCGAATCTCCCCCTCCAGGCGCTCAAGAATCTGCGCCCGGGAGTCTTCAGCAAAATCATAGCGACCCACCGCCAGTTCGCGTCCCGCAGCCTTGGCCGGGGTCATGCCAATATAGGCCGCGGCCGGGAGGGTGAAGATCGTCGTCGGCACATTGTGGAAATCCGCGTAATCCAAGGGTTGATTGCCCCCCAGGATATTGTGCGCCGCGGCCAACGATTGCCGTACCGCTGCATGAAAGAGGGGTACCCGACCATTGACATCACCGGCGGCGTAGATATGCGGGTAGCGGGTCTGCAGAGATGGCCCCACCTGGACGCCATGTCGGTCAAATTCGATACCAATCGCTTCGCAACCCTCGGGAATCACCGGCGAGCGCCCGACTGCGAGCAGCACCGCCTCCGCCTCTCCGCTCTCCTCCTGCCCGGCGCGTTGCCAGAGCACCCGGCGCAAGGCACCCTGGGCCTCGATGCGCTGCACATCGACGTCGGTCAGGATCCGCATCCCCGCCGGCAACAAGGGCTGGAGCAGGGCGACCATGCCCGGATCCATGCCGTTCAAAATCTGTCCGCCCTTCTGCAGGAGGATCACCTGACTACCAAGCTCAGCAAAGAAAGACGCCGTTTCCAGGCCAATGTATCCGCCACCCACCACGATCAAGCGCTTGGGCAAAGCGCGCAGGGCCGGGTCCGGTTTATAGAGATCATGACTGGTCAGACAATGTTCGGCACCGGGAAGGGGAGGCACAAAGACGTCCAAGCCACTGGCAATAAGGAGATGATGGCAGCGGATTTTCTCACTGCCCTGATCATCGTCAATCTGCACGGTGTGGGGATCAAGAATGCGCGCCACCCCCTTGCGCAGCTCGATACCGGGTTGTGCAGCAAGCTCCTGGGCATGCTGGGCATACCGCCGCGCCTGTACCTGATCCTTGTGCTGCACGATGGCTGCATAGTCCGGCGCCGATAGCTCTGCCCGACCCAGCTGGGTGCTGAAACGCCGCGTTGCGCCAGCCAAGGACGCCATCTCCCGCACTGCCTTGGATGGCACACAGCCCTCATAGAGACAGTTGCCACTCATCACCCCTTTGGGATCTACCATGAGCACCTTGCGCCCCGCCCGCGCCAGTCGAAAGGCCGCCGGATACGCCGCGCCGCCAGCCCCGATACAGAGCAGATCCACTACTTTTTCCGCCATATCTGACCTCCTGGTCCCATTATATACTTGTCAGTATAGTTCACCGCCGCGGATGAGCCGATGGTCTACACTGAGGTTGCAAAGCCGGAGGATGCACGCATGAATATCACACCGTCCTATGTATTGCCCCAATTGCCAGAAGCGCTGGATGGGCTGATTGAACTGGCCCTGGATCTGCGCTGGTCATGGAGTTATCGCAGTGATGTCCTCTGGGAGCAGCTCGATGGAGAACTCTGGAGCCGGACCCGCAACCCCTGGTTGTTGTTGCAGAACCTCGACGCAGCCAAACTCGATGTCTTGGCCCGCGACGAGGGGTTTCTGACCTTGCTGCAGGAGCACCTGCAGCACCATCGCCAGGAAAGCCGTCGGGAAGGCTGGTTTCAAAAAAACATCCCCTCGGCACAGCTGCAACGTGTTGCCTATTTCAGTATGGAGTTCGGCCTTTCCGAGGCCTTACCCATCTATTCCGGTGGTCTCGGGATTCTCGCTGGCGACGTGCTGAAAACCGCCAGCGACCTCGGCGTACCCATGGTCGGCATCGGCATCCTCTGGCAGCAGGGCTACTTCCGCCAGAGTCTGGATGACTGTGGCCGCCAACTGGAGCTCTATCCCTACAACGATCCCACCCAACTGCCCATTCTCCCGGTGCGTGATCCGGAGGGGCAGTGGCTGCGTCTGGAATTGCCCTTTCCGGGCCGCTCGGTCATCCTGCGTGCCTGGCAGGCCCAGGTCGGCACCGTCCCGCTATATCTTTTAGACAGCAACGATCCGCTCAACAGTCCTGCCGACCGGGGCATTACCGCCGAACTCTATGGTGGCGGGCCGGAAATGCGCCTGCAGCAGGAGATCTGCCTGGGTGCAGGCGGTTGGCTGCTGCTGCGCCATCTCGGTATAGAGATAGATATCTGTCATCTGAATGAAGGGCATGCCGCCTTCGCCATCCTGGCGCGTATCCATAGTCACATGCGCGACCATGGCAGCGACTTCTCGTGTGCCTTGAACGCCACCCGCGCCGGCAACGTCTTTACGACGCACACGCCGGTAGCCGCTGGCTTCGATCGCTTCGCGCCGGAACTCGTCACCCGCTATATCGAAGGCGCACCCAAGATCTTTGGCGTTGACCTGCAGCAGATCCTGGCGTTGGGCCGGGCCAATGCGGAAGACCTCCGGGAGCCATTCAACATGGCTTGGCTGGCCATCCACGGCAGCATCCACGTGAATGGCGTCAGTGCCTTGCATGGGAAGGTGAGCCAACATCTCTTTCAGCCACTCTTTCCTCGCTGGCCGACAGATGAAATCCCGGTATGCGGCATTACCAACGGCGTCCATATTCCCTCCTGGGACAATGCCGAGGCAGATGCCCTATGGACAGAACACTGCGGTGCCGAGCGCTGGTTGGGAGAGCTGCAGGACATTAGCGCCCAGTTTCACAACGTGAGCGATACCGAAATCTGGCAACTGCGGCAAAAGGGTCGCCAACAACTCATCGAATTTGCCCGCAATCGCCTGCAACGGCAGTTGGCCATGGCGCACCGCCCACAGGAAGAGATCAACGCCGCAGCCCTGGTGCTCGATCCCAACACCCTGACCATCGGCTTTGCCCGCCGCTTCACCGCTTACAAGCGCCCCAATCTCCTGCTCAGCGATCCAGAGCGCCTCTATCGCATCCTCAGTGATCCGCGCCATCCGGTGCAGCTCCTGATTGCCGGCAAGGCGCACCCCCGGGATGGCGACGGCAAGGCCATGATCCAGGAATGGACCCAGTTCCTCCGCCGCCATCCCGACCTCTTTCACAAGGTCGTCTTCATCGCCGACTACGACATGCTCGTGGCGGCACAACTGGTGCAGGGCGTGGATGTGTGGATCAATACCCCCCGTCGCCCCTGGGAGGCCAGTGGCACCAGCGGCATGAAGGTACTCGTCAACGGCGGCCTGAATTGTTCGGAACTGGATGGCTGGTGGGCGGAAGCCTACAGCGATGCCGTCGGCTGGGGCTTGGGCGACCGCCATGAACACGACTCCGATTCGGCGTGGGACAGGCATGAGGCCGAGCAGTTGTACCAGATCATCGAGCAGGAAATCGCCCCTCTCTTTTATCAGGGACGTGACGAAAGTGGCTGCCCCTGTGCCTGGGTAGAAAAGATCCGCAGCAGCATGGCGGAGCTCACCCCCCGCTTCAGCAGTCATCGCATGTTGCAGGAGTATGTCGAGAACCTCTATCTGCCCGCCGCCAAGCGGCTGCGCGAACGCTCTTCACTGGAACAATTGCGTAGTATCTGCGCTTGGCAGAGCCATCTGAAGGCGCACTGGCATGGTCTACGCTTTGGCGAACTGCATGTTGCGGAAACTGGCGAAGAATATCAGTTCCAGATGCATGTCTACCTGGATGACGTCCCGGCGGAAATGATCCAAGTACAGTTATTTGCCAATAGCGTAGACGCCCATGGTCCCGAACTGCTTCCGATGCAGCGCTCCGAGACCCTCACTGGTGCCGTCAACAGCTTCAATTATCGCTGTAATATCGCCAAGCGCCGACCGGTCTCCGACTACACTCCACGCATCGTTGCCCAACACTCCCTCTGTGAAGTGCCCCTCGAAAACAACGCGATTCTTTGGTACCGCTAACGAAAAAGGATCCGGAGCGTCTCCGGATCCTGATGTATGGTGGAGCTAAGCGGGATCGAACCGCTGACCTCTTGAATGCCATTCAAGCGCTCTCCCAGCTGAGCTATAGCCCCAATTTCTGGTCGGCGTACTATTCCAGAAGACGCCTTCCCTGTCAACTCATCGGCTATGAAAGTGTAGCAGCAAATTAGTAATGTCCGCTTTCGGCACGTTAGAAATGTCCGCCTGGAAGAGTAGAGAGGCAAGGACGAATGACGCAGGAGCGGATAGAGATGAGCGAGCGGGAGCTCAAGCGGTTTGCGGTGCTGCAGCAGGTGATCGATGGGAGCCGAAGTCAGGGGCAGGCAGCGCTGGCATTAGGCTTGTCGGAGCGGCAGATTCGGCGCTTGCAGCGCGGGGTTGAGCGGGAAGGGGCACGGGCATTGATCAGTCGACGCCGTGGCAGACCCTCCAACCGAAGGGTAGAGACGACGGTCCGGGAGGGCATCCTGGCGCAGGTGCGGGCACGCTATGCGGACTTTGGCCCCACCTTGGCAGCGGAATATCTGCGCGCAGATGGCTATACCGTATCGAAGGAGACGCTGCGTCGCTGGATGATCGCTGCGGGCCTGTGGCAAGCCCAGCGCAAGCGGCGCACGCGCCTGCACCCACCCAGGCCGCGCCGAGCGCGACTGGGGGAATTGATCCAGATCGATGGCAGTCCCCACGATTGGTTCGAAGGCCGTGGGCCGCGCTGCACCCTGATCGCCTTCATTGACGATGCCACCAGTCGGGTCTTGTATGCCCGTTTTGCGCCGGTAGAAAGCAGTCAGGCCTACCTGTCCGCCCTACAGACCTACGTCACGACTCATGGCTGCCCCGTGGCGCTCTACAGCGATCGGCACAGCATCTTCACCAAACACAACCCAGAAGACAACGAACCCACGCAGTTTCAGCGTGCCACCGAAGCCTTGGGAATTGCCACCATCCAGGCCTTGAGCCCACAGGCCAAAGGTCGGGTAGAACGCCTGTTCCAAACGCTTCAGGATCGCCTGGTCAAGGCCTTGCGCCTGAAGGGTATCAGCGATCAGGATACCGCCAACGCTTGGCTCCCCCAGTACCTGCAGCAACACAATGCGCGCTTTGCCGTGGCGGCATGCGACGACGAGGACGCCCACCAACCCTATGATGGAAGTCCAGAAACTCTCGCCCGGATCTGCGCCATCCACCACCGCCGTACCCTATCCAAAGACTTGGTGCTGTCTTTCCAGAGACAACGCTACATCATCCAGACCGGTGGTGCCCCACGTTATGCACTGCGCGGACGGAAAGTCGATGTCGTGGTCCATGCCAACGGGCAAGTAGAACTAGTAGCCGCCCAGGCAGTCTTGCCCTACAAGGTCTTCGATCCCGCCCAGGAAATCCCTCGTCCTGTCGATGACAAAGGCCTCAACGCACGTGTCGACACGATCCTGGCGTCCCGCCGCTGGTCCGAAAAATCCCGACCTGCTGCCGACCACCCTTGGCGTCGTTACCCCACCTCAGATTGTCCTTGAAAGAAACCAACACCCAGGAAACCGGACATCTCTATCTTGCCCAACACCGGACATTTCTAATGTGCCTTGACACTCATCGGCTATGAAAGTGTAGCAGCAAATTAGTAATGTCCGCTTTCGGCACGTTAGAAATGTCCGCCTGGAAGAGTAGAGAGGCAAGGACGAATGACGCAGGAGCGGATAGAGATGAGCGAGCGGGAGCTCAAGCGGTTTGCGGTGCTGCAGCAGGTGATCGATGGGAGCCGAAGTCAGGGGCAGGCAGCGCTGGCATTAGGCTTGTCGGAGCGGCAGATTCGGCGCTTGCAGCGCGGGGTTGAGCGGGAAGGGGCACGGGCATTGATCAGTCGACGCCGTGGCAGACCCTCCAACCGAAGGGTAGAGACGACGGTCCGGGAGGGCATCCTGGCGCAGGTGCGGGCACGCTATGCGGACTTTGGCCCCACCTTGGCAGCGGAATATCTGCGCGCAGATGGCTATACCGTATCGAAGGAGACGCTGCGTCGCTGGATGATCGCTGCGGGCCTGTGGCAAGCCCAGCGCAAGCGGCGCACGCGCCTGCACCCACCCAGGCCGCGCCGAGCGCGACTGGGGGAATTGATCCAGATCGATGGCAGTCCCCACGATTGGTTCGAAGGCCGTGGGCCGCGCTGCACCCTGATCGCCTTCATTGACGATGCCACCAGTCGGGTCTTGTATGCCCGTTTTGCGCCGGTAGAAAGCAGTCAGGCCTACCTGTCCGCCCTACAGACCTACGTCACGACTCATGGCTGCCCCGTGGCGCTCTACAGCGATCGGCACAGCATCTTCACCAAACACAACCCAGAAGACAACGAACCCACGCAGTTTCAGCGTGCCACCGAAGCCTTGGGAATTGCCACCATCCAGGCCTTGAGCCCACAGGCCAAAGGTCGGGTAGAACGCCTGTTCCAAACGCTTCAGGATCGCCTGGTCAAGGCCTTGCGCCTGAAGGGTATCAGCGATCAGGATACCGCCAACGCTTGGCTCCCCCAGTACCTGCAGCAACACAATGCGCGCTTTGCCGTGGCGGCATGCGACGACGAGGACGCCCACCAACCCTATGATGGAAGTCCAGAAACTCTCGCCCGGATCTGCGCCATCCACCACCGCCGTACCCTATCCAAGGACCTGGTGCTGTCCTTTCAAAGACAGCGCTACATCATCCAGACCGGTGGCGCCCCACGCTATGCACTGCGCGGACGGAAAGTCGATGTCGTGGTCCATGCCGACGGGCGAATCGAGCTGGTAACTGGCGGCGAAGTCTTGCCCTACCAGGTCTTCGATTCGCCCCAGCAAATCCCCCATCCTGTCGATGACAAAAGCCTCAACGCTCGCGTCGATGCGATCCTGACTTCCCGACGTTGGTCAGAAAAATCCCGGCCTGCTGCCGACCATCCCTGGCGTCGTTACCCCACCGTAGATCGTCCTGGAAAGTAATCCATACCCAGGAGAACCGGACATCTCTATCTTGCCCAACGCCGGACATTTCTAATGTGCCTTGACACTCATCGGCTATGAAAGTGTCTGCTATGAAGGTCGCGGCAAAGCACAATAGAATGAACGCATGAAAGATCTTGCCTCCTCGCTCGACCGCTTGCTTGCTGAACTCGGGCAACCCATCGTCTGCCTGGACTTGGAAACCACGGGCGGACGCCCCCAGCAGGACCGCATTCTCGAGATCGGCATGGTGACGCTTGCGCCGGGACGAGAGCCTCGGGAATGGAGTCAGTTACTGGATCCCGGTTGTGCTGTTTCCCCCTACATCACGCAGTTGACCGGGATTCACCCCAACATGCTCCGCGACATGCCACGCTTTGAGGATATCGCTGCGAGCTTGGCGCTCCACTTGCAGGGGCATATTCTGGTCGCCCACAACGTACGCTTCGACCTTGCCTTTTTACGCCAGTCTTTCCAACGCGTCGAGATCCCTTTCAAAGCGAAGGCCATATGCAGCGTCAAAATCTCTCGGCGACTTTTCCCCCAAGAAACGCGTCATGGTCTGGACGCCGTCATTCATCGCCTGGAAATTCCCTGCCGTAATCGTCATCGTGCCCTGGACGATGCGCGCGTCGTTGCGGAATTTCTCCAGCGGCTTGCCGACGAGCGTTGTCCCGAACTCGTGCAGGCCTGCAAACTGCAATGGGAACAGGAATGTCTTCCTCCCAATCTCGATCCAGAAATCATTCGCAGCATTCCCAATCGGCCAGGGGTCTATCTGTTTTTTGGGAGCAATGAGATTCCCTTGTACATTGGCAAAAGTATTCACCTGCGCAAACGAGTACTGGAGCACTTCCGTAATGATTTCCGGCAGGACCGCGAGATGCAGATCGCGCAGCAGGTGGAGCACATCGAATGGATAGAAACCCCAGGCGAGTTGGGTGCACTGCTACTGGAATCACGCCTGGTGAAAGAGAAAAATCCTCTCTATAACCGCCAGCTGCGCAGAAAAAAGGCGCTTTGCACCATTGTTTGGGGCGGCCCAGGGAGCGCAACACCACAGATCCACTGCGGCGCGGCGATTCGGCCAGGCATCTGCCACGGGATATTCGCCAATCGCCGCAGTGCGAAAGCCGCACTCAAGCGCCTGGCACAGGAATGGGGACTTTGCGATATTCGCTTGGGATTGCAAAAAGGCAAAGGCGCTTGTTTTGGCTTCCAGATCAAACGCTGTCGTGGCGTATGTACCGGCCAAGAATCCACGGCGGAGCATGATGAAAGACTGTATGCCGCCCTGCAAATTTTGCAAATCCAGCACTGGCCATTTTCCGGACCTATCGGTATTCCCGAAGACGACACCGGCGCCTCCATCCATGTTTTTGATCACTGGTGCCATATGGGAATCTTACGAGAAGATACCGGAATAGTAGAAAAATTCACGGAATCAGCCAGCTTCGATGCGGATACCTATCGCATATTACTCCGCCACCTCAATCGCTCTCCGCAACAATGGACATCTTTGGATCAGGATTGGGACTGTCGATCATAAATGGCGAGGGAACCAATCGGCGTCTAAAGTGGTCAACAGATCGTCATTCACAACTCCAGGGAACGCCGCTATGTTTGGATTTGGAAAGGAAGAAATGCCCGCTGTCAACTGCCCTGCCTGTCAGAGCAGCATGCAGGACATGGGTTCGCATGGGATCCGCATGGGCGGCTTGACCGGCATTCTTGGGGCAGGCGCCGCGCTGGTTGGCGGACAAATGGCCGACGATGCAGAAGAGGCCTTCGAGAAAAAAATGGCGGTGCGGGTCTTCGTTTGTCCGCAATGTCATGAAGTATCCCTGAAATATCAGGGTGGACTCTAAGCCTTGCCGGAAACATCTGGCGTGCTTCGTAGACGACTGCTGACTCTGTGCCTGGTGCCTGTGCTGGGAGCTTTCGCTGGCAACAGTTTTGCTGCCGGAAATCTTGCGACCAACGCCAATGCCTGGCAGTGGGTGTGGCAAAAACTGGCGCGCTACGGCTACGTTCATGTTGTCTACGGCAGTTATATGGAACGCTATGGTGCGGTGCGCACAGTCGCCGCCTGGGATGTTGCCGTTCCACATAAATTGCAGGATTTATCGAACCGCTGGGGCTACTCTGCGTTAAACCCGGAATTCCGCAGTGGAGTGATCCAATTTGAACGGGCTAGCAAGATTCTGCCCGTCAATGGCATTTCCCGGGGACGAGTTAATGCAACCCTGATTGCTCGGCTGGAAGCGGGGCATATTCCCTACAATCCCTATCCGTTTCAGTGGGTCGAGGTCCGCAAAGATCATCATCCCGAACAACTACGGATCTGGCAGGTGCCGCCCTCTGCGGCAGGTGACCTGCATTGGAAAGGTCGCTGGGGCTACCATTCGGTGGTCAACACCGGAGTGTTGCAGTCCACGCCAGATGGGAGTTGGCCGGTATATCAGCGCCTTGCCGACACGACGATGCACGGCACTTTTCCCATCCGCATCACAAAGACAAAATATCTCAGTCTATCGCCAGATCAACGCGGACATTATCACGGTCATCTGGTCTACTGGCAGCGATATGTCGCGCCAAATGTCCGTTTTGTCAATTATTTTTATGACGGTCGAGCAATTCACTTCTACCCGCGCAAGACTTATGGCTGGCCACAAAGCGCTGGATGCGTAGAGATGCCCTATCAAAACGCAAAGCATCTGTTTCACCTTTTGCATTATGGGGATCTGGTATCCGTGGTCGGGCATTACCAGCCTTTCTCCCCGCCCAAGGAGAAACTACTGCTTGCGGGAGAAGAACTGCGCAAAAGGATCATAGAAAATATCCAACAGCAAGCCTCTGGCTCTGCGTGAGCCTGTGGCCTACTGGACTCCCGTTTGCTAGTTGCCGGCAGAGGTCTTACCATCGTCCCATAAGCCAGCAACAGCGATGACGACGATCATGACCCAATCTATCGATTCCCATCTCAACGAAGAGCGTCTTTTCCCCGTGCCCGAGACATTCGCCGCCCGTGCGCATCTCGATCAAAGCGAATACCAGCGTCTGCAGGCAGAAGCCGAGCGCGATCCTGAAGCATTTTGGGGCACCCTCGCGCGCGAACACCTGCTCTGGGAGCAGCCATTCTCGCGGGTTCTGGATCAGGGCGAGGCGCCCTTCTACCGCTGGTTTACCGACGGCAGCCTCAATGTCGCAAAAAATTGCATCGACCGTCACCTGCAGGGGGCGCAAAAGCACAAGGCCGCGCTGATTTGGGAGGGAGAGGATGGCAGCGTCAAGACCCTGACCTACGCGCAACTGCACCGCGAGGTGAGCCTCTTTGCCAATACCCTACGCGGCGAGAAGGTCGAGTCTGGTGACCGGGTCGTTATCTACATGCCCATGGTCATCGAAGCGGTGGTGGCGATGCTTGCCTGTGCGCGCATTGGCGCTGTGCACTCCGTGGTTTTCGGTGGATTTTCCGCCGAGGCGCTCAAGGATCGACTGGAAGATACTGGCGCCAGGATTCTGCTCACCGCCGATGGCGCCTATCGTGGCGGAAAGATCGTGCCACTCAAACGCCATGCCGATCAGGCCTTATTGCGCGAGCACGAACATCAGGTGGAACGGGTCATTGTCTTGCAACGCACCGGCACCGACATTGACATGCTGGATGGTCGCGATCTGTGGTGGCACGAGGCAATCGCCGGGCAGTCGGCCCACTGTCCTGCTCCCGCCCTTCCCGCCGAGCACCCCCTCTTCATCCTCTATACCTCGGGCAGCACCGGCAAACCCAAAGGGATTCTGCACAGTAGCGCTGGTTACCTGCTCTGGGCCAAGCTCACCAGCCGTTGGTCTTTCGACCTGAAAGAGGACGACGTGTACTGGTGTACCGCCGATGTCGGCTGGATCACCGGGCACAGCTATGTGGTCTATGGCCCCTTGGCCAATGGTGCCACTGTCTTTTTATATGAAGGCGCCCCCATGTACCCCCAACCCGACCGCTTCTGGTCGATGGTGGAGCGCCACGGCATTAGTGTCCTCTACACTGCGCCAACGGCCGTGCGCGCCTTCATGAAGATGGGCGACAGCTGGGTCAAGAAACACGATCTCAGCAGCCTGCGACTGCTGGGGAGCGTGGGCGAACCGATGAACCCCGAAGCGTGGATCTGGTATCGCGACGTCATTGGCGGCGGAAAATGCCCCATCGTTGATACCTGGTGGCAGACGGAAACTGGCGGGCACATGATCGCTCCCCTGCCCGGGGTCAGCGCCAACAAACCCGGCTCCTGCGCCCTGCCCTTGCCCGGAATATCCGCCAAGGTGGTGAATGAGCAGGGCGAGGAAATCGACGCCGCCGACCAGGGTGGTTATCTGGTCATCGATCGTCCCTGGCCGGGCATGTTGCGCGGCGTCTGGGGCAATCCCGAACGCTACGTGCAGACCTACTGGGGAAAGTTCGGCAACCGCTATTATATAGCCGGCGACAGCGCCCGACGCGACAAAGACGGGTACTTTTGGGTGATGGGCCGCATCGATGACGTTCTCAATGTATCCGGCCATCGCCTGGGTACCGCGGAGATCGAATCCGCTCTCGTTGCCCATCCCGCCGTCGCCGAGGCCGCCGTCGTCGGCATTCCGCATGAGATCAAGGGAGAAGCGGTATCTGCCTTCGTGATTCTCAAGGCCGCCCATCAGGGAGACGATCATGATCAGCTGAGCGCAGCGTTACGCGCGCAGGTGACGGATCTGATTGGCGCCATTGCTCGTCCCGATGATATCCACTTCGTCGATAGTCTGCCCAAGACCCGCTCTGGCAAGATCATGCGTCGCCTGTTACGCGCGCAAGCCCGTGGCGAAGAAATTACCCAGGATATCAGTACATTAGAAGATTAAGGGAAAGATATCAGACTGACAGTTGACAGAACTTGCTGAAAATATCCGCAAGGATCAGCATATTGCAATCTCAAGGCGAGCGTTTCCCGGGAGATCCACTCCTGAAAGGGAAACGCTACTGATTTCCGGCAAAGCGCAACGGCTTCGCCTGGGGTCTGCCACAAGCATGGCAGGGTTGGCTTTTGGCAGAAACGTTTAGTTCATTTCATGCAAAGCAGACTCGGTACGCTTGGCGAAGGCTGGATCGGTCTCGGCCTTTTTCAATAACGCCTCATATTTCATTGGCGTCAGATGATGCTGCGCGAGGATCGCGGTAATTTTCTTGTTATACCCTTCCAGCTTTTGATGTTTTTCTTTTTCACTCATGCTTTTATCGGAAATCACGGTATGCGCCTGCATATCGATGGGTTGAATTTCCTTCACTGCCGCGGCAAAGTGATGCAGCTCCTGCTGGTCCACATGCTGCTTCGCAGGGGCTGGAGACATCGGCTGGGCCGGTGTGGTCTGCGCTGGCATCGCGGTGCTGGCCAAGGCCAAAGTGCTGCCAAAAATCAAGGTCGCAGAAGACGCAATACCAACAATAATTCCCTTTCTCATGAACTCTCCTTTTTTGATTACGCTGCAAATCATGAAACCAGACCGTAACAAGAATAATCCGCCATTGTCAAAACTGAATTGTTAATTGATATATATCAGGATAATATTGCAATAATTTTCACCTCACTAAATTTACTCACAACATGCCCTTGATAGCGCTGGCGACTTCTATAACGCTGCGTTATCATCGCCGGTTTCTGGCGGAATCGAAGCGGTGACAGAAAACTTTCATCCACGGCGCAGTGTATTTCTTCTCGGCAGCCTCAGCGCCTTCGGCGCCCTGTCCATCGACATGTACCTGCCCAGTTTGCCAACCCTGCAACAGCACTTTCAAGTCAACCAATTCGCTATCCAGCTTACCCTTGCCGCTTTTTTTCTCGGATTTTCCGGGGGCCAGGCGATCCTCGGCCCCATCAGCGATCGTTTCGGTCGCCGCGCTCCCCTGCTGCTCGCCCTGGCGCTCTACGTACTCGCATCCCTCGCCTGCGCAATGGCCCCCAGCGCCGTCTGGCTATCCTTCTTCCGTCTGCTGCAGGGCATCGGCGCATGCTCGGGGCCAGTCATTGGCCGCGCATTGGTGCGCGACCTCTTTCCGCCGCAGGACGCTAGCCACGTCTTTGCACGGATGATCCTGGTCATGGGCGTCGCTCCGATTTTTGCTCCCCTCCTGGGTGGCTATCTGCTCCTCTGGTCTGGCTGGCAAGCAATCTTCGTCCTGCTGGCGGTCCTCGGGCTCCTCAGCTTGCTGAGCAGTGCCTTGCTCTTGCCTTCCGGCCATCGCGGAGATCCCGCGCACTCGCTGCATCTGTATGCCATTGTCTCGCGCTTCTGGATCCTGCTTCGTGACCCGCAGTTTCGTCCCTACGCCATTATTCTCGCGGCCAGCTTTTCCGGCATGTTTGCCTACATTGCCGGATCTCCCTTCGTGTTCATCGACTTACACAAAGTGCCAGCGCACGATTTTGGCTGGATCTTTGGCCTCAATGCCCTGGGTCTGATCCTTCTCTCCCAGTTCAATCGTTTTCTGCACCGACGTTACTCTCCGCACGTCCTGTTGCGGACAGCCTTATTCATTCAGTTTTGCGCCGCAGCGTTCCTGCTTTTTGCAAGTCTCGTACCGCAAACGGGCCTTGCGGGTCTCATCGTGCCGCTCTTCTTCTATGTCGCCTCCATCGGCTTGGTTTCCCCCAACAGCAGCGCCCTGGCCATGCAAGAACAAGGGAAGCAGGCGGGCACCGCCTCCGCCCTGCTCGGCAGTCTGCAATTTGCCAGCGCTGCCGTCGCCGCCATGGGCGTGGGTCTCATCGACATCCCCAGTGCCGTACCCATGGCCCTGGTAATACTCTTCTGCGCGACAATTGCAGCATTCACCGGACTCACCCTGCGCAGTGCACCACGGGTCGCCTGATCGAGACAATTCGCTGCAGGCACAAAAAAAGGCGCCGCAGCGCCTTTTTTCCACTACGCTGTATCAGTCGTCCGGCATGGCCGAGATGAAGGCAGCGGGCACGGGATTCATCCCCAAAGCATTGCGCAACGTGGCAAAATGCATCGCCTCGTCGCCTTCGATATTGGCTGCGGCGTGCGCGAGCTCCGGATTACTGAACTGTTTCACTGCCCCTAAATACGCCTTGGCGGCGCCGATTTCCAAGCCTGCGGCAAAATGCAGCACGTCGGCCTGATCCTTCAACTTATCAACAGGGAAACCCCAGGCCTTGGCCAAGTCACCCATGGAAGCGGTGAGTGGCAGCTTGGCCGCAACCGGCTTACCACCCATCTTCTTGATCGTCTCGGCGAGTACGGCCGCGTGCGCTTCATGATCCTTCTGAAATTGCAGGGCCAGTTTGAGCGGACCCGGCTGCAGGAGCTTACTGTCAGCTCCTACCTGGTAGGCCGCAATCGCCTGATGTTCGGCATTCAGGGCAAAGTTCAGGATACCCAGATCGTGGCTCTCGCTGTTCGCAGACATCCCTGCGGCCCGCGCCGTGGCCGGCAAAACCAGATTTCCGGCGGCGGCCAGACCCAAGCCAAAAAGGGCACTTTTTTTCAGAAAATCCCGACGATTTGCGCCAACTTGCTCATTTTCCTGCATGATATTCTCCTGCCTGTGACGAGAAAAGAGTGATGAACTGTGTCATCACAATCTAGTACGCACGGCGTGGACCTGTGGATGCATCCTGACTGCTGATCAACGTCGCCTTGAGCAGTATGGGCCCGGTGGGTTGCCCGGTCGGAGAACCTCCAGCAGGCTCCATGGTCACCGCCAACAGGCGGGCGTGAGAAAGGTTCATGTGGTCCGGCACCGGCAGTACCGGCGTCTGCCCTTCCTGCATCGGCAACAGTCCCATCGAAACAGGCTTCTTACCGGGCACAATGGCCCATAGCTGCATGGATTTATTCGGGGGAATTTGGGTGTTTCGCAGGGTGACCAGGCGCATATGATGAGCGCTGGCATGAAATACCCAGGTTGCCTGCCCTTGGCTATTATTGACGACTGCCAGCATGGGCATGCGCGGCACGCTGGGCCATAACCAACTGACCACCAGCACGACTGCCAGCGCCGCGCTCAGGCCCTGCCACAGGGCAAGGCGGCGCCACCATGGCAGATGCGACGATCGGGATCGGGGTTGGGCGAGGGTCGCTCTGGGCAACTGCGCACGAATGCCATGCCATACGCGCTCTGGCACCGGCTGCGGACGCGCAGGAAGCATGGCAGGCAACAGTAAATCCTCCCAGCGCTCCACCATCTGCGCAAGGACGACATCCTGCTGCACGAGCCGCGCGAAGCGGAGGCGTGCCCTTCCTCGCAGGCTGCCGATCACATACAGCGCTGCCAGTTGCTCGGAAAGTTGCGGATGCTTACGCAGATTCATGCTGCAAACAGTCCCTCAAAAACAATAATCCCCTACGAATCCAGCTTTTCACCGTCCCCAGAGCCGCCCCAAAGTGTGTGGCTACCTCTTCGTAGGTCGCGGCACGATAAAAGGCCTGCACGATGGCCTGGCGCTGCTCTGTTGTCATCTTCTGCAAACAATCCTCGATACGCTTGCGCTCGGCAGGATACAATGCGGCCTCATTATGCACGGCCCCCCATTCTTCGCGCTCCCAGTCGGGCTCTTCCCAACCAGGCTCGTCCTTGGGCATACGGCGCAACAGATCAATCGCCTGGTAACGCACGATCGCCGCCGCCCAGGCCATGGGAGAGCGACCTGCGCGATACTCGGATGCCTTCAGCCAGATCTTGAGAAAGGCATCCTGCAAACAATCGGCCGCACGGCCATCCTCTCTCAGAATACGCAAAGCCACGGGGTAGAGATGCGCAGACGTCTCCCGGTAAAAACGCTGGAACGCCTGCTGATCGCCACACGCAACCGCAAGTAGCAGCCGCTCCAGTTCGGCGGTGTCAATCATGAGGCATTACGGGACAATTCATGATTCCTCACACTTTTGCATTCGCACCTCTCTACCGCAAAGCCGTATGCTCATTGGTACAGTCTGGCCCGAGGATAGCGCAGAGTACCTGCACTTGACCACGAGCGGAACACAACTGGAGAAATCATCATGAAAAAGCAGAAGAGATTTTCCCTAAGAAATGGCCTGTTAGGCATTGCAGTTCTGGGCCTGAGTAGCGCAGCAATGGCCAGCCCCATTGATCTGCAACTGAACATCGGCACACCGGCGTACTACCCGCCTGCGGTCGTCGCTAGTCCACCGCTGATGGTTTGGCTGCCCAGTTTGGGAGTGTACGCGGCCTATGGCAGTTCTCAGCCCATTTTCTATGGCGGCTCCAGCTACTACTATTATTACGGCAATCGTTGGTGGTCAGGTCCTGGGTATCGCGGCCCGTGGCGCCCGATTGCGGCACCGCCCCCGGGATTACAGCGCTGGCATCCCGGAGACTGGCAACGCGTACAGAATGAAGCCCACTATCGCGCGCGCGACCCACATTGGCGGCATTTTCGGCCGCAAGCCCGGCCGCAGCCGCCCGTCCCCCAGCAATACCGGCCACACGGATCGGATCACGGTCCCTATCACCCGCAGCATCCACAAGGGCCGCAGCGTGAATACGGTCCGCATGGAGAGCAGCGGGGAGGACATGGTCCCGATCATGGCAACCCCGGCCGCGGAGATCATGGGCCAGGAGACCGTGGTTGGCAGGGCGACCATGGCCCTGGCCGCCCCTGATTCTGGTCGCTCCCTCAGGAAGCAATCTTCTCGTTAAGCCACGTCCTTGCCTCGGCCATCGCCGCGTCCAGCCCTTCCGCTTGCGCGGCACCGGCCTGAGCCATATCGGGCCGCCCGCCTCCCTTGCCCCCCAAAGGCTGAGCAACGACATTCACTAGTTCACCCGCATGGACCTTGCCATGCAGATCCTTGCTGACCGCCGCCAAGAGCGACACCTTGTCATCGGCCACGCCGGCTAGAACGATGATGCCGGAGCTGATTTCCGAGCGCAGACGATCGAGCACCTCGCGCAGGGCCTTGGCATCCATCCCATCCAGGCGTTGCAACAGAACCGGGACATCCTGAATGCGCTCTACCCGCGCGGCCAGATCGGCACCCGCGCTGGCGGCCAAATCACGCTTGCTGCGCTCCAGTTCCTTCTCCAGTTGCCGCAAGCGTTCCAGGGTCTGGGCCAGACGCTGATCGAGTTCGGCGGGGGCTGCCTTGAGCAAAGCCGCTGCCCCGCGCAGACGTTCCTCATCCTGCTGCACACTGCGCAAGGCGGCCTCCCCAACGACGGCCTCGATACGGCGAACCCCCGCGGCGACGGCGGACTCACTCAGAATCCTGAAGAAGCCGATCTCTCCAAGGGCAGCGACATGGGTACCACCACAAAACTCCAGCGAGTGCTCCCCCATCAGCACAACCCGAACTTCCTCGCCGTATTTCTCGCCAAAGAGGGCCATGGCGCCCAAGGCCTGGGCCTCGGCCAGGGGCAATACCCGCGTCTCGGCCTGCACATTGGCGCGAATGGCCGCATTTACCTCACGCTCGATGGCCTGTAACTCCGCCGCCTCCAGAGGCTCGGGATGGCTGAAGTCGAAGCGCAGCCGTTCGGCATTCACCAGCGATCCTTTTTGCTGCACATGGCTGCCCAAGCGCCGGCGTAGTACCGCATGCAGAAGATGCGTCGCTGAATGGTGCGCGGCGGTGGCAGCGCGGGCGGCGGGATCGACCACTGCCTGCAGGACCTGCCCGACATGGACGCTGCCACGTTCCAGGGTGCCGATATGCACATGCTGGCTGGGCACCGGCTTTTGCGTGTCCGTCACGGTAAAGAGTATTTCCTGACCATGGAAGAGCTTGCCGACGTCACCCGCCTGTCCACCCGACTCAGCATAGAATGGCGTCTGATCCAGGATGATCGCGGCGGACTGGCCCGCCGCCAGACTGTCCACACTGGCGCCATCGCGCACGATGGCAAGCACGCCCCCGGCCCCATCGCAACCGCCATAGCCCAAAAATTCCGTAGCCGGTAGATGCATGGCCAAATCGTGATAGATCTTTTCCGCCTTCACCGCGCCGCTGCCCGACCACGCGGCGCGGGAGCGTTGGCGCTGCTCGGCCAGGGCCGCGTCAAAGCCCGCCATGTCCATCTCCAGGCCACGCTCACGGGCGATATCGGCGGTCAAATCAACCGGAAAACCGTAGGTATCGGACAGGCGAAAGATGACCTCGCCGGGGATGGGCGCCCCTGCCGGCAGTTTGGCAATGGCCTCGTCAAGGAGATCGAGCCCGCGCTGTAAGGTCTCGCGGAATTTGTCTTCCTCGCGATGCAGCTGCCGCTCGACCTCGTGTTGTGCCTGGCGCAGCTCTGGGTAGGCGTCCCCCATGCTGGCAACCAGCGGGGCCACGAGACGATAGAAAAATGCATCCTCGACGCCCAGCTTACGCCCATGCCGCACCGCACGGCGGATGATACGCCGCAGCACATAACCACGACCTTCATTGCTCGGCATGACGCCATCGGTGATCAGGAAACTGCAGGCGCGAATGTGATCGGCCAAGACCCGCAGACTGGTATCACTTTCGGCGCTGGCACCATAAGGGGTAGCGGCAAGCTCTGCCGCGGCGGCGATCAGCACCTGAAAGATGTCGGTGTCGTAGTTGTTGTGTACGCCCTGCAGGACCGCCGCCAGTCGCTCCAGCCCCATACCGGTGTCGACCGAAGGCTTGGGCAAGGGCGTGAGCTTGCCCGAACTATCCCGGTCGTATTGCATGAAAACCAGATTCCAGATCTCGATATAGCGGTCACCGTCGGCATCGGGGCTTCCGGGCGGACCGCCAGGGATTTCCGCGCCATGATCGTAAAAAATCTCGGAACAGGGACCGCAGGGGCCGGTATCGCCCATACTCCAGAAGTTGTCCTTGTCGCCGCAGCGGGAGAAACGCGTTGCGTCGACTTTCATCTCGTCGAGCCAGATCGCGGCCGCTTCGTCATCCTTTTCGTAGACCGTCACCCAGAGTTTTTCGGCTGGCAGTCCCAGGGTCTCGGTGAGGAAACGCCAGGCAAACCGGATGGCTTCCCGCTTGAAGTAATCGCCAAAAGAGAAATTACCGAGCATCTCGAAGAAGGTATGGTGCCGTGCGGTGTACCCTACATTTTCGAGATCGTTGTGCTTGCCGCCGGCGCGCATGCAGCGCTGGGTGGAGACGGCCCGCGCATAGGGGCGCTGCTCCAGTCCCAGAAAGGTATCCTTGAACTGCACCATACCCGCATTGGTGAAGAGCAGCGTCGGGTCATTACGCGGCACCAGCGGGCTGCTGGGGACGATCTGATGCCCTTGGCTGGCAAAAAACTCCAGAAAAGCGGTACGGATGGCTGCTGACTTCATGTGACTCCCTGAACGATACTCGGCGGGGCTCACTCCCCATCCGCGAAAAAATCTTCTCCGGCCAACGCCTTGCGAATCAAATCGGGAGGAAAGCCCCGCCCCTGTAAAAAACGCGCCCGGCGTGCCCATTCCTTGGCGTCGCCAGGTGCCTGCTCACCAAAACGCTTCTGCAGCACCTGCCGCGCCCGTGCCAGCCAATCGACCTCCGCCAGCAAGACGCGGTCATCGCCTGCACCACTCGCGCGCCAGTCCTGCGCCACCCGCACGGGGCCCTGACCACGCGCGGCTCGACTGCGCATCCGCGCCTCACGGTAGCGGGCATCGCTCAGATATCCGCGCCCTTCCAAACTTGTAAGGACCGCATCCACCGCCTCAGCGGCGAAGCCGGACTGCCGCACGAGGCGAGATCGTAACTCGGCGCGGGCGTATTCTCGGCGCGCCAGCAATCGCAGGGCTGCGGCCTCGATGGCCGCCTCCCCGTCACTCATGCCTCGGCTTCGGCGAGCCCCGGAACCTCTTCGGCAAAGGCCAGCGGGTGACCCAGGGCCGCGGCACGCACTTTGTCCTCGATGGTCTTGGCTACCTCCGGATGCTCTTTCAGATACTGGCGGGCGTTTTCCTTGCCCTGCCCGATCCGCTCCGTACCGTAGCTGTACCAAGCCCCGCTCTTTTCCAAAATGTCGAACTTGACACCCAGATCGACCAGCTCCGACAGACGCGAAATGCCTTCGCCGTAATAGATGGCGAACTCCGCCTCGCGAAAGGGAGGAGCCACCTTGTTTTTGACCACCTTCACCCGGGTATCGTTACCAAGGACCTCGTCGCCCTTCTTGATGGCGCCAATGCGGCGGATATCCAGCCGTACCGAGGCGTAAAACTTGAGGGCATTGCCGCCGGTGGTGGTTTCCGGGCTGCCATACATGACACCGATTTTCATGCGGATCTGGTTGATGAAAATGACCAAAGTATTGGTACGCGAGATGTTGGCGGTGAGTTTGCGCAGCGCCTGGCTCATCAGACGCGCCTGCAGACCGACGTGCGAATCGCCCATCTCGCCCTCGATTTCCGCCTTGGGAGTCAGGGCGGCCACAGAATCAATGACAATGAGATCGACGGCACCGGAGCGCACCAGCATATCGGCAATCTCCAGCGCCTGTTCGCCGGTATCCGGCTGTGAGATGAGGAGATTTTCGAGATCCACCCCGAGCTTCTGCGCGTAGGTGGGATCGAGGGCATGTTCGGCATCGATGAAGGCCGCGGTACCGCCGGCGGCCTGACAACTAGCGATGGCGTGCAGGGTCAGGGTCGTTTTGCCGGAGGATTCCGGCCCATAGATCTCGACGATACGCCCACGCGGCAGCCCGCCGACGCCCAAGGCCAGATCCAACCCCAGGGAACCCGTGGAATAGACGGCAATGTCCTTGACGGCGCTCTGCTCGCCCAGGCGCATGATGGCACCCTTGCCAAACTGGCGGTCGATTTGCGACAGGGCCGCGGCCAGCGCCTTGCTCCGTTGATCATCCATCTTGCCATCTCCTCGTTGGGGTACCCGGGCATTCTACCCGAGGGATTCGCTCAGACCAATCTTGGGATGCTCACTCTCTGCCAGCAAACCCAACAAGCCACCGATGGCGACCGAGCCGGCAGCATATTGCACTGCCCAGCGATCACCGGCGAAGAGCAACGTGCACACCTGCCGTCGGCTGCGGCTTGCCCAGCCCAGACAGACGGTGCCTACCGGTTTGCCGGGCACCGCGCCGCCGGGGCCGGCAATACCGCTGACCGCAACGGCAAGGTCGGCATGACGCAGGGCACCATCGAGCATCTCGCCAACCACGGCCTCGGAGACCGCACCATGCGCCTGCAGTGTCTCGCCCGAGACCCCCAGCATCTCTTCCTTGGCGGCATTGCTGTACACCACAAAACCCTGGCGCAACACTGCAGACGATCCCGGCAAGGCGGCAATGCGCGCGGCAATTCCGCCAGCGGTGCAGGACTCCGCCGTCGCCAACTGCCAGCCGCGGCTCGCGGCCCAGCGCAACAAGGCCCACTCCGGCGGCGCCAGATCCAGTACCAGTCCGTCCCCATTTCCCACCCAGATTTCTCCCGGCAAAGCGGCGTCCGCTGGGGTCACGCCAAAGCGGGTGCGCGGCATTGCCGCAAGCGGCCAGTGGCGACACAGATATTCTGCAAGCCTCGACCAGTCTAGGGGGTCGAGAAGGGCTCCACCGGCGGCTTGCCAGGCAGCGGCATTGGCAAAGTCTCCCAGGGCCACGCCAATCACAGCATTCAATGGTAGCTCGCGGCACAGGGTCAAACGCACGGGCTGCCCCGCCCCCTCGATCCAGGCCGCCACCCGTTGCGCCATAGGCAAGGCAGCGGGGTGCAGAGGGAGATAAATCGGCAATTCAGAGTGCATGCTCGTGCCCCCATTGTGTCGGCAACGGTCGTTCTTCGCCCTGCCAGAAAAGCCGCACACCCGCCGCAGGCGGCAGAATCCGCCCTACCCTGCACAAGGGCGTCGCTGTCCGCCGCGCCGCGTCCTGCAGCTCGCCGGCCAGGGAGGGCGGCGCGCAAAGGATCAACTCGTAATCGTCGCCACCGGTGAGGGCCGTGCGCGACAGTCGTTCCCCATCCTCCGCCACCCACTCCGCCACCGGCGGACTCAGGGGCAGGCACTCGGCATCGATGCGCGCACCGACCCGCGAAGCGCGCAAAATATGGCCCAGATCCGCGAGAAAGCCATCCGAAACATCCTGAGCGCAAAGGGCGCGCAAGCGTTGCGCCGCCCGGGCAAAGGCAAGACGCGGCGTAGGACGCAAGCGTCGTTGCTCCAGCCAGTCGGCCCCTGCCAGGGGCGGGTTCTCCTCGCCCCGGCGTGCGGCAAAGGCACGCTCCAGGGCCAGTGCCGCATCGCCCAGGGTGCCGGTCACATAGATGTCATCCCCCGGCTGCGCCGCGTCCCTCTGCAAGGCCGGCCCACTGAGCAGTCCCAGGGCAGTCACCGTCACGGTCAGCGGCCCATCGCTGGCCACCGTATCGCCGCCCACCAGACGCACGGCAGAAGCAGATGCAAGGGCCTGCCAGCCACGCACAAAGTCGGCACGCCAGGCAGCCGTCGCCAACCCAGCCGGCAAAGCCAGATTGAGCAAGGTCCAGCGCGGCTCAGCGCCCATGGCGGCAAGGTCACTGAGGTTGACGGCCAGCGCCTTCCAGGCCAGATCCGCGGCGTTCACGTCGGCAAAAAAATGCCGCCCGGCTACCAGGGTATCGGTACAGGCCACCAGCGACCGTCCGCCACAATCGAGCACCGCCGCGTCATCGCCAATGCCAATCAGGGTACCATCCCCAGACCGCCCCTGGCCCAGGGCATCCCGCAGTTCGGCAATCAGGGTAAACTCACCGGCGGGCATTCAGATAACGCCCCAACAGATATTCAGTATTTCGCTGCGAACAGGGTATGCTGGCATGTACGGCTGTTTCCTCTTTCGCGTTTGCAACGATGTCCACAGACTCCCGCAACAATCTACCGATTCGCCCGGCGCAAGTCATTACCGGCCGCTTTGCGCCAAGTCCCAGCGGACCCTTGCATGCGGGCTCGGCACTGGCAGCCATTGGCAGTTTCCTGAGCGCCAAATCCCAGGGGGGACGATGGCTGCTGCGTATCGATGACATCGATAGCACCCGTTGTCGGCCAGAGGCTGCCGGGCAGATTCTGCGGCAGTTGGACTCCCTCGGACTCACATGGGACGGCACCCTTCGCTACCAATCGCAATACCGGGATCAATACACCGCAGCGCTGCAACGGCTGCGCGAGCAAGGGCTTGCCTACCCCTGCGACTGTACCCGACAAAGCCTCGCCCACCAACCCTGTAGCTGTCGCAGCCAGCCGCCACGTAGCCCCCGGGCCTGGCGGCTGGATTTGCACACCCTACTTCGCGCCCCCTGGCAAGATCGCTACCTGGGTACCCAGCAATTCATTCCTCCCGAGCAGCCCCCGGTCCTGTTGCGTGCCGATGGGCCGTTTGCCTATCTCCTCTGCTGCGTGGTGGATGATGCCGAACAGGGAATTACCGAGGTGGTCCGCGGGGCCGACCTGACGGCCATCACCCCTCTACAGCAGTACCTGCAAAGGCAACTGGGATTACCGTCGCCCCAATATGGTCACCTACCCTTACTCTATGATGCCAATGGCAAAAAACTCTCCAAAAGCGACAGCGCCGCAGCCTTTGATGCCAGAATCGTCTGGGAACAGAGCCTGCAGGCGCTGGGTTGGGAAACTCCCGCCGATTTGCACGGCGCAAGCCCCGACGACTGGCGCGACTGGGCCCTGGCCGAATGGGCCAGACGCTGGGATGTGTTGGAATGATTCTGTGGCGATGATTTGGGGTATCTGCGGGAATAGGTTTATGGTAGCCAAGGTCAAGCGCAGATGAGCGGAAAGATGCGGAAAACGCGGGGTTTGCCAAGGTACATGGTCCTGATGAGTGCCTGCTGGTTGGCGATGCCAGTCCTGGCACCCTCGGCGCTTGCGCTGCCCATTTACCGCTGGGTCTCGCCCGAGGGCGTGGTCAGCTTTGGCAACCGGCCACCCAAGGATGCCAGAGACGTGCAAAAAATCGGTGAGCAGAGTCCCATATCGGCCACTCCACCGGCGCCCGTCGTGATGCAACCCGCGCGAAAAGCGGAGCAAACAGAGCAGAAAATTGCCAGGGACGAGGAGCTTGCCGCCAAACTCAACCTGCTACGCGCTCTAGAAAACTATCTCGGACAACGGCAGCCACAGATCATCCATGAAGACCGCGGCCCGTCGCTCTTTCTCTATCCGTCCTACCCCTACCAACCCCACCCCGGGCCACCCAGGCCACGCCCGCCACAATCGCCAACGGTAAACAACGGGCTGCCGCAAATCGCGCCGTGGTACACCGGTCCCTGGCCGCGGCAGACACCCTGAGTCAGAGCACGCCGAGCAGGGGCTTACCCGCCGTGGGTCACGACCGCGCCCATCTTGAAGATCGGCATATACATGGCCACCACCAGGGTACCCACCACGATACCCAGGATGACCATGATGATCGGCTCCATGAGGGTTGACATGCGATTGACGGCCTCGTTTACCTCGTTTTCATAGAAATCCGCGACCTTGCCCGACATCACCTCGACGGCACCGGTCTCTTCACCAATGGCAAGCATCTGCGTGGCCATCAAGGGAAACACCCCATCTTCCTTGAGCTTGGTAGAGATACGCCCGCCCGCGGCAACATCGGCGCGGGCATTGAGCACGCTCTTTTCGATGATGGCGTTATTGGATACCCGGGAAAGGGTATCCAGGGCATCGAGAATGGGTACACCGGCAGCCTGCATGGTCGAGAGCGTGCGATTGAAACGAGCCACCGCACCCTTCAGCAAAATATCGCCCAAGACCGGAATTTTCAGGGCATAGCGATCGACAAACACCTTGAATTTGTCACTGCGCCGGTAGGCATAGCGAAACAGAAACACTGCAGCGATGGGCACTACCACCACGATGTACCAGTGCCCGCGCATCCAGTTGGAAATATTGATGACCACCTGGGTCAACAGCGGCAGGGTCGCGCCAAAGCTACTGAAAAGGTTCGCGAAGACGGGAATCACGAAGATCATCAGGATGACCACCACGACGATCATGACGGTAATGATCGCAGCCGGGTAGAACATCGCGGACTTGACCTTTTTGGTCAGGGCCAGACTCTTTTCACGGTAATCCGCCAGACGCAGCAGGATGGTATCGAGAATACCGCCCTGCTCGCCCGCCGCTACCAGTGAAACGAAGAGGCGATCAAAGTATTTGGGATAGTGCGCCAGAGACTGCGACAGGGATTCGCCTTCGTTCAGATGGCGCAAAATGCCCTTGAGCAACTTGCGCATACCGGGCTGGGAGGTGGCCGAGACCAGCAACTCGAAACTCTGCACCAGGGGTACGCCCGCATTGATCATGGTGGAAAGCTGACGCACCATGACCACCAGACTGGCTTCCTTGATTCCCTCCCCGCCCAGGAGCGGCTTGGGCGCCTTTTTGACCACGATGGGGGTAAGCCCCGCCCGCCGCAAGCTAGCCTTGACCACGTTAGCCGAGGCCGCCGTCATCTCGCCTTTTTGCCGCGTGCGTCCATCTGCGGTCTTGGCTTCCCAAACGAACTCGGTCAAATTGACCTTTTCCGTTTGCCGTTGCTGTCCCTTCACGGCGGTTGCCATACCTGTCTCCCCGCTTACCCCGTTTCTCTTGCCCGAGGCAATTAGACGACGTCAGCCGAATTGTCCAGGTGCCAATGGCGTAACTGCGGGTATTCCAAGCAAAGATAGAGGTGCTCGACCTGCTTTTTCTGCGCCTTGGTCAGCAGCAGTCGCACACCCACCAGATCACCGAGAGTGGCGGAGCGAGCCTCACGCCGCACCGTCGTCACCACCGTTTCGCAGTGTCCGCAATCGACGACATCAAACTCCACCAACGCCGCTTCGCCGGGGTCCAGCGGACAATTGGCCAGAAAAAAACTGGCACCATCCAAACTCAGGTCATGCAAAGCCCCCGCAATACTCTCGCCGCTGCGCCGCCGCAGCAGGATCTGACCATCCAGATGCAAGCGCCGGCGCAGGCGGGTCTTGCGTTGATAGAGTAACGCCGGGCGACGGAAGTGATAAACCCCTTGCGAGTCAATCCCCTCCAGGTCACTGAAAAACGAATAAATGCCACCCGCCGTCTCGATAAACACCAACACCTTTCGGTAGCTGCCCCACACCGCATTTCCCTGTGCTCGAAACTGCAGGCCGTGCGCATCGCAGCCCGCAAAAGAGAAGCTGTGTCCCGGATCTTGCGGGTCGGATGCAAAGATGACCGCGCTACTGTCGGCGCCGGCTTGACATAGGCTGTCGGGCACGAATTCGACCATGCTCCGATCAAACTCTCCCACCAACAGCAGGTGATAATCCGCAATGTTCATGCCTTTTCGCAAAGGCAACAAGGAAGCGAGCGGCGTGCGATCCAGGGTGACATCGGTGCTGGTGGTGTTCATCCTTCCTCCTCCGGCTTGGTGAACAGGCCCGCGCGGCGTTCGGCTGGCAAGCCCAAGCCCGAGCCACCGATGGAACACCCAATAGTGGCTGCGCTCATCGCGGATCGCCTTGGCTCGATACAGGCCCTAGTCAATGTAGCGTAACAGATTTGCTGGATCTTGCACGCCGTCTTCCGCTACCCGGCAGATCCCTATACGCGGCCGCACGGCGACCTCTCATTCGTTGACCAATTGCATCTTGACCAGTACCAGCTCCAGCTCCAGCTCCAGCTCCAGCTCCAGCTCGTCCAGATTGCGGTAATCCTTATATCAGCACGACAAATTGAGTTCCAAAATCATTACACGAAGTTGCTTGTTTGATACAGTGGGTGTACCGTCAAAAGGTTTTTACTATTGGTCATTGCACGGAGGAAATTGTCAATGGGCCTCACGTTTGATGACTCAGAACTAGGGATGACGCTTCCTTTCCGGGGAGAATTGAATCTTACGGAATACCTAGAAGCGTTGCTTCCCGAATTCGCGGAGGTAGCAGCGACAGACTCTGGCCGATCTCCTTTGTGTAACCGTTCGGAAGGAGAAGCTATAGTCCTGTCTCCAGACCCCAAAGCTCCTGGAGAAGCGTTGCACTACCAGGGCTGTGACCCGCAATCTGGATGTCTGTGTTTTTCGTCTGCATCCCTTTCCCTGAATCTCCATGCCATGCGGCGCGTGTTGCTGTTCGTGTCGCTCGATCGCAAAGTCTATGCGGGCTTTTCTGAAGCGCAAGGTACCGTCGGCGACTTTCTGGTGTTCACCCACCCCCACCACCTCTATTACCGAAAAGTCCGTGCGGATCGGCGAGTTCCGATGGGTGAGGGGCAAGCGATCCTCCGCCTTCAGGACGGCCGCACCCTGCGCTGCCGGATGCATGACTTCAGCCCCTCTGGGGTCAGCTTTCTTACCGAACAGGATATTCCACGCGGGGAGACGTTACTGGTGACTTTCGACATCCCCGATTGCGGAACCTGCGAAACGGTTGCCCGGGTCGCTCGGCAGGAAACACTCCCGAGGGGGAGTCCCTGCAAATACCTGATTGCGGTAAGCATGAGCCTGACCAAAGAGCAGCGAAAAAAAGCCGAACAACTGTACCTGTGCAAAAAAGGGGCACAGGTAAAGCGGATCGTCGATTCTTCGCGATCCTCCATTGGGTAACCCCTTGACACCCTCTCGCGGATGCCTATGATTAGCACTCGACGAGGGTGAGTGCTAATACTCGTCCTCGCGGGTTCTGATTTTGGTCCAATTTCGATGAGGAAAGCTTCTATGAAACTGCGTCCGTTGCATGATCGCGTTGTCATCCGTCGCCTGGAGGAAGAGCAGAAGACTGCCGGTGGCATCATCATTCCCGATACCGCCAAGGAAAAGCCGGTGCAGGGCGAAGTCGTAGCCGTCGGTCATGGCAAGATTCTGGAAGACGGCAAGGTTCGCGGCCTGGATGTGAAGGCTGGTGACCGCGTTCTGTTTGCCAAGTACGCCGGTACGGAAATCAAGGTCGAAGGCGAAGAGCTGCTGGTGATGCGTGAAGACGACATCATGGCAGTGGTCGACAAGTAAGCCATCCGAAATTTTCCCGATATTTTCCACATTCGTTGAAGAGGTGCTTCCATGCCTGCTAAACAAGTAGCTTTTGCTGAAATAGCCCGCGAGAAGATGCTGCGCGGTGTCAATGTCCTGGCTGATTCGGTCAAGGTGACCCTGGGTCCGAAGGGCCGTAACGTGGTGCTCGACAAGTCTTTCGGCGCCCCCACCATCACCAAGGATGGCGTGTCCGTCGCCAAGGAAATCGAGCTGGCCGACAAGTTCGAGAACATGGGCGCCCAGATGGTGAAGGAAGTCGCTTCCCAGGCCTCCGACGAGGCCGGTGACGGCACCACCACCGCCACCGTGTTGGCCCAGGCCATCATCCGTGAGGGTGTCAAGGCGGTCATCGCCGGCATGAACCCCATGGACCTCAAGCGCGGTATCGACAAGGCGGTCATCGCCGTGGTCGAAGACCTGAAGAAGCAGTCCAAACCCTGCAAGACCCAGAAGGAAGTGGCCCAGGTGGGCACCATCTCCGCCAACTCCGATGACTCCATCGGCAAGATCATTGCCGAGGCCATGGAAAAGGTCGGCAACGAGGGCGTGATCACCGTCGAGGAGGGCTCCGGCTTCGAGAACGAGCTCGACGTGGTCGAGGGTATGCAGTTCGACCGCGGTTATATCTCTCCCTACTTCGTCAACAATCAGGACAAGATGGTTGCCGAGCTGGAGAATCCTTACATCCTGCTGCACGACAAGAAGATCTCCAACATCCGCGACATGCTGCCGGTGCTGGAAGGCGTGGCCAAGGGTGGCCGTCCGTTGCTGATCATCTCCGAGGACGTCGAGGGTGAGGCCCTGGCGACCCTGGTAGTCAACTCCATGCGCGGTATCATCAAGGTAGCGGCGGTCAAGGCCCCAGGCTTTGGCGATCGGCGCAAGGCGATGCTCGAAGACATGGCCATCCTGACCGGCGGCCGCGTCATCAGCGAAGAAGTCGGCATGAAGCTGGAAGGTGCCTCCCTGAGCGACCTGGGCGAAGCGAAGAAAGTGGTGATCAGCAAGGAAAACACCACCATCATCGACGGCGCTGGTCAGCAGAAGGAAATCAAGGCCCGCGTGGAGCAGATCCGTCGGCAGATGGAAGAAGCGACCTCCGACTACGATCGCGAGAAGCTGCAGGAGCGCGTCGCCAAGTTGGCTGGCGGTGTGGCGGTGATCAAGGTGGGTGCTGGCTCCGAAATCGAAATGAAGGAGAAGAAGGCCCGCGTGGAAGACGCCTTGCACGCGACCCGTGCGGCCGTCGAAGAAGGCATCGTCCCCGGTGGCGGTGTGGCCCTGGTCCGTGCCCGCAAGGTGCTGGACAAGGTCAAGACCGACAACCATGACCAGGAAATGGGTGTCGCCATCATCCGCCGCGCCATCGAAGAGCCGCTGCGCCAGATCGTTGCCAACGCCGGTGGCGAAGGCAGCGTGGTGCTGAACAAGGTGCTCGAAGGCAAGGACGGCTACGGCTACAACGCTGCCTCCGGCGAGTATGGTGACATGTTCGAGATGGGTGTCATCGATCCCACCAAGGTCACTCGTACGGCTTTGCAGAAGGCCTCCAGCGTCGGCGGTCTGATGATCACCACCGAGGCAATGATCACCGAACTTCCGAAGAAGGAAGACAAGGCCGGTGGCGCGCCCGATATGGGTGACATGGGCGGCATGGGAGGAATGGGCGGCTTCTAAACCTCCCTATTCCAGCGGTAACAGATGGGCTGGCCCTGCGGGGGCCGGCCCATTTTTTTGGTCCTCTTCTGTTGATCATCGCTCTCGACAAGAGATCTGCGTCCCCGGGCAAGATACTCCTCTCTCCAAGCATTCCTGGATAATTGTACGCTTTTTGTACTGTACATATAGTTGACAGCATCAGGGCGGTCCATTATCTTTAAGGCATTATCAAAGGGAGGGATCACTACCTGCATCTGCAGAAGGAGATGAAATGGCAACGTCAACTGTCGTCGAAGCGCAAGTGAAAGAGTTCGCCCATCAACTTTGCCATCCAAAGGCGTTGGGAATTCGGGCTGCGTTCTTTATATTGTACGCTGTTTGTATAGGTGTGTGGCCAAGCCTTTGGCTCACCTTTACTCTCGCCTTCTTCTCGGCATACACACTCGCCCATGGCATCTACTGCTTTTCTGTGCTCCCGAAACTTCAAGGTTCATTAACAGAGTCTCCCGGTCTGGCGCGTCGCTCCGCCATCGACGTCGCGATCGGGTCCAGTATAGCGGTGGGGCTTCTTGCGCAGGGAAATGCACACGTCCTGCTGCTTATCGCAACCCTTTGGTTCCTCGCCTCGGTACTTATTGAGTTCCGCTGGCTAATGCAACACCATCATGCGTGGGAAAAATTTTTCTTCTTATCTCTGGGTCTATACCTACCGATCGCGTATGTTTTGCAAATGCTGTTTGTGCTTGGCAGGGAGACGAACATTGTCGAGGTTGTCAGCATTAACCTGCTCATCTTGGCTTGCGTCGGCGCCGCTGCACTAACGGTGCTAGCCTTGCTGGGCTCTCCAAAAGCCCGTCGCCAATTCCTCTCTAGATCCATTCGCAGTAATAAAGGAGATTTCTTTGCCGAATCCGCTGGAGTACATTGAGATTCAGTGCCCTTACTGCGGGGAGTCGTTCAGCGTAGAGATCGACGTATCTGCTGGAGATCAGACCTATATTGAAGACTGCCGGGTTTGTTGTGCCCCGGCAGAACTGCAAATCCACCTGGACAAAGACGGGGAAATCTCGGAAATTCTCGTCAACGCGGCCAACACCTGAGTGATGGCGACTCTAATGCCAAACTGGGGGGTAGCTTTCTTTGATGGGTAGCGGGCGCACGGTGAACGGCTCGCATTTTTGCGGTCCAATGAGAGTCGAACATTTTTACGCAATGAGAGTACCCATTCCATGCGCTCTGCGGCCTTAAAGCTCGAAGCAGTAGGTAAACGTCAACCGGATTCCCCGCAAAACTGGCTCTTCGAACGGATCGAATTGCAACTGGAGCCCGGTGAGTTCGTCGCCATCCGTGGCGAAAGTGGCCTAGGTAAGAGCACCCTGCTGCACATCATCGCTGGCCTTGAACGCAAGGATGCCGGCGAGGTATCCCTCTGCGGACAGAATGTGGACAGCCTCGACGATGACGCTCGCACCCTGCTGCGCCGGCGTCAGATCGGTTTCGTGTTCCAGTCGTTTCATCTGCTGCCACAGCTCTCGGCGCGGGAAAACATCGCCCTGCCCTGGCGGCTGAATGCCCTGCCCCGGCGGGAACTGCGCGAGCGTGTGGAGGCGCTGGCGGAACAATTGGGTATTGTCCAACGACTGGACGCCCTGCCCCGCAATCTCTCGGGAGGGGAGCAGCAACGGGTAGCGGTGGCGCGGGCGCTGATTCATAGCCCAACCCTGGTGCTGGCGGATGAGCCCACCGGTAGCCTCGATCCGGAACGCGCGAGCGACGTGCTCTCGTTGCTCGGGCAAATGGGCACGGCGGCGGGCGCCGCGGTGTTGATGGTGACGCACTCTGCGGCGGCTGCAGCCATTGCCCAGCGACGTCTGGAAATGCGTCGGGACGGTTTGCACCCGCTGTGAATTCCTGGCGAATTCCCTGGCGTGCCGCCGTCTGGCTGCCCCTGCGCGCCCATCCGGGTGCTTCGCTACTGGCGGTGCTGGGAGTGGCGCTGGGCGTTGCCCTGGGCCTTGCCATTGCCCTGATCAATGTGCAAGCCGTGGACAATGTGTCCTCGGGAATGCGCCGTTTGGCCGGTCAGGCAGATCTGCTGCTCACCCGTCCCGGCGGCCACCTGAATGAGGACTGGTACCCGCGCCTGGCCCTGGCCTCCGGCGTGGCAGTGGCAGCACCGGAGCTGCGTGTTCTCGCGCGCACCTCCTCCGGCGCGGCGCTGTCTGTTTGGGGTATTGACGCCTTCCGCAGTCTGGCATTGGGACAACCTTTGCTACCCCTGCATCTGCAAGATCCCTTCACGCTTTTCAATCCCTTACATCTGGTACTCGATCAAACGGCAGTGCGCGAGCTAAAGGTGCAGCCAGGGCAGTCGATACTCTTGCAGGTGGCGGGAGTGCCGCGCCACTTCACGGTAATTGGCAGTATCGCGGACCCAGTCCCCGGAGAGGCTGTCGCCATTACCGATATTGCCAGTGCCCAGTGGCTCTGGGGCGAAGAGGGAAAAATCTCGCAGATTGCCCTGCGCCTGCAACCGGACGAGAACGTGGCGCAATTCCAGTCGAGCTGGCAGAAACGGCTGCCTCCCGGAGCCGTTTTACGCACGCCCAAGGATGCCGGCTCGGTAGCGGCGCGCGCATCTCTGGCCTATCGCGTCAATCTGTTGGTGCTGTCGCTGGTGGCACTCTTTACTGGCGCCTTTCTGGTTTATACCACCCTCGCCTTCACTGCCATCCGCCAGCGCCGTAGTCTGGCCGTGTTACGGGTTCTGGGGCTGCGCGAGCGCGAAATTCTGTTGGCTAGCCAGCTGCAGGGCTTGGTGCTGGGCCTGCCGGGCGCGCTTTTGGGTGTGCCCTTGGGAATTTTCGTGGCACAACTGGCCTTGGCACGCATGGGCGGCAATCTGGGAGCCGGATACTTTTCTGCTACCGGAGCGGCGCTACAGGCGCATCCTGGTCTCTGGGCGATCTTTGCCCTGGCCGGATTGGGGGCCGCCCTGTTCGGCGCCTTCTGGCCGGCCTGGAGTAGCCGGCGTCTGCCGGTGGTGCGGATTCTGGGCAATGGCAGCGAGGAGGAACTGCCCGGCGCTCATACCGGAATCGGCCTGTTCTTGCTGCTCCTTGCCACTATCGCCGCGCTTCTGCCCGCCTGGGGGAGCATTCCCTATGCCGCCTACAGCGCGATTGCCATCCTGTTGATTGCCACTTTGTTCCTGCTGCCGGGGTTACTCGCTCTCCTCGTCCGCCTTCTCCCCCTTCCTCGGGCAGCCCTGCCCCGCCTGGTGATGGAGCAACTGCGCGGTAATCCAGGGCGCGCGAGTCGCAGTCTGGCGGCTATCGTCGTGGCCTTCAGCCTGGTGGTAGCGATGGCAGTGATGGTGGGATCTTTTCGCGATTCGGTGACGGACTGGCTGCGCGATATTCTGCGGGCGGATATCTACGTGCAAGCCGGAACAGGCAATCAGGAACTATTGCCCACGGGCGCTGGCTCGCAGCTCTGCCAACTCCCGGGCGTCGAGCGTTGTTCCCGTCTGCGTCATACCGAGCTTGCGTTACTGCCGCAACGTCCGCCGGTTGCGCTCCTGGCGCGCGGCATGGAACCGCAGCATCCGGGTCAGACCTTACAGATTCTGCAAGAAGCCCCCAGCGATCCCAGCGGCCCGGCCCCCATCTGGATCTCCGAGATCCTTGCCGGTCTCAGCCATTGGCAGGTGGGGCAAATCATTCGGTTACCGTTGGGCGCCCATGGCGAGCGCGTACGCATTGCCGGTGTCTATCGCGACTACGCGTATCAGGAGGGAGCCATCTCCGTCCCCATCGAGGAGTATCGGGCTTGGACCGGTGACCAGCGCATCAACGGAGTGGCGCTGTGGTTGGCGCCGGGAGTGCGGATTGACGAAGTGCTACGCGAGTTGCGCCAACAATATCCAGAAAGCGGCCAATGGCAGATTGCCACGCCGGGCGAGATCCTGCAGCGCAGCCTGCAGATCTTCGACCAGAGCTTTGCCGCCACCTACGCGCTGGAGGCGGTCGCCATTGTCATTGGCCTGCTGGGGGTGAGCAATGGCTTTGGTGCGCAAACCTTGTTACGGCGCCAGGAATTCGCCCTGCTGCGCGTCCTCGGCCTGCGTCGGCGCGAGGTACTGCGCCTGATTCTCGGCGAAGGCCTATTGCTTTCCCTCTTTGGTGTACTTCTCGGCACGGGACTCGGACTCCTGATCAGCCTGATCCTGATCGAGCGTGTCAACCCCCTCTCCTTCCATTGGCAGATGGGCTTTCACCTCCCCTGGGGACAACTGACCATCATGGCCGGCGCACTGTTGCTAGCCAGCACCCTCACCATGCTCTGGTCAGCGCGCAAGGCGATGGGCCAGCATACGGAACTCCTGCATGATGAATAAGCGTCTGATACTGCCCACAGTCATCGCTTTCGGCCTGCCGCAGCTAAGCGCTGCCGCATTGCCACCAACAGCGTTATCACGGCTGCCGACGCCATCGGTACAGGTCAGCGCAAAGCATCCGTTACGGTTCCCCAACGCTTTCGGCAGCCATCCCCAATATCCCCTGGAATGGTGGTACATCACCGGCCACCTGCAAAGCCAGTCTGGGCATCCCCTGGGCTTCCAGATCACCTTTTTTCGCCTGCGGCCGCCGCAGGTGTGGGACAACCCCAGCGCCTTCAATCCGCGACAAATCTATTTTGCGCAGGCGGCCATCAGCGATCCTCGTATCGGCCATCTTCTTACCGCACAACGGATCGCCCGTGCCGGCATGGGGCTGGCGGGGGCAAAGAAGGACGTGACGGAGGTCTGGATCGATCATTGGTCCTTGCGGCAGAAGGGCGCGGAGTATCAGGCCCGCATCGATGCGCAGTCGATCGCCTATGACTTGCACTTCCAGACGACCCAGCCACCCTTGCTGGAAGGGCCAGACGGGGTCAGCCAGAAGGGACCGGATCCCGCCGACGCCAGTTATTATTACAGTATTCCACAGCTACGGGTGACCGGCTCGGTACACATCGACGGCAAAGTGCAGCAGGTGCAGGGAAAGGCCTGGCTCGATCATGAATGGTCCGCCGCCTACCTGCCCAAGCAAGCGGTGGGCTGGGACTGGATGGGCATCAATCTGGCCAATGGCGGGGCGCTGATGCTCTTTCAGATGCGCAAGGCTGACGGGCGTGCGCTATGGCTAGAGGGTACCTGGCGTCATGCTGATGGCCGGGTGCAGTATCTCCATGGCCAGCAGATTACCTTGCAGCCGCTGCGGTTCTGGCAATCGCCCGAGACCGGCAACCGCTATCCCGTCGCCTGGCGGGTGCAGATTCCCGGTCTGCAGTTTACCCTGCAACCGCTGATGAACAACCAGGAATTCGTGGCTACGCGCAGCACCGGCGGCGTCTATTGGGAGGGTGCCGTACGGGCGATCGGCGCAGGCGCAAGGCCGCTGGGCAGCGGTTATCTGGAGCTGACCGGCTACGGCGGACGCCTGCAGATGGGGCTGGGGCAAAGTGCCCCGGCGAAACATCGCAGCGCAGACCAGACTACGGATATCCGAAAATGATCCACGGATGCACTTTTTCCGGGCTTGGACTACTATTCTGGCATGCCAGCAAATTCTGATTCTTTGCTCGATCGTTTTTTTACGCGCTTTGCCCGGCGCAGCATCATCGTCCATGCGGGTTTTCCGGAGGGCTACTTCGCTGAACTCCTGAAGCAACCCGGTGGCGGCGGCCACTTCCGCGTCGATGTCCGAATTGCTCCCAGCAATCCTCCTTCCCCCATGGATTGGGTGATCCACAAGCAGGTGCTGACACTGGATTTACCCCTCCCCTTACTCATCAAGGTGGGGGAAGAAGAACTCTATATTCGCCATCTGGTGCAGGGGAAAACGGCTGGGCACCCCAGCGAGATTTTGTGGATGATGGATTGCTTAGGCGAACGGTATCATGCGCGTCTGCGTCGCTCGAGGGGCAGTCTGCTGGCGGAGAGAGGCATGGACGTGAGTGACAATCGCATCGACTACGATTTTTATAATGAATCCTGAGCTCGATGATGCCGGGCTGTTGCGCTACGCGCGGCAAATCCTGCTGCCCGAGATCGATGTGACGGGCCAGCAGCGCCTGACGCGGGCGCGGGTATTGATCATCGGCATGGGCGGACTGGGCTGTCCGGCGGCCCTCTATCTGGCCGGCGCCGGCGTTGGCAGTCTCGGCCTCTGCGATCCGGATACGGTTTCCTTGAGTAATCTGGCACGGCAGATTCTCTACACCGAGGCCGACATCAATCGCCCCAAGGTGCGCGCCGCAGCAGAGCATCTTCGCGCCCACAACGCGACCATTGAGTGCATTGCCTACCAGCAGGCCGCCACAGCCGAATTTCTCGGCACTGTACTGGCTGACTACGATTTAATACTCGACTGCAGCGACAATTTTGCTACACGTCACGCGGTAAACCGCGCCTGTCTGGCAGCGCACAAGCCCCTGGTCAGCGCCGCCGCCATCCGCTGGAGCGGCCAGTTGGCGGTCTTCGACTACCGTCTGGCAGATGCCCCCTGCTATGCCTGCCTCTATCCGGAGGGCGGTGCCGACGAGGAGGATCGCTGTGCGACAATGGGAGTGATGGGTGCACTGACCGGTATTCTCGGTACCCTGCAGGCGCTGGAGGCCATGCGTCTGTTGCTGGATCTAGCCTCTCCCCTTGCTGGTAAGCTGCTGTTGGTGGATGCCATGGATCTGGCTTTTCGCACGATTTCCCTGCAAAAGGATCCCCAATGTCCGGTCTGCGCGAACGCCTGAGCATTCCCCGCACCCTCGCCCAGGACCTGCTCTCGGCGCTGCAGCTCGGAAGGGGGAATGGCTGGGTGAGCCGCCGCGGCGAGGAATATTTTCTCTATCAAGGCGCCGATCAGGACTGGCCGACGCTGGCAGCGACTCTGCAAGAACGCGATGAGACGCTTTTTGCACGCTTTGGCAACGTTCGGCAACCAGAAGGTCTGGCCTTATGGCATTTCCGCATGGCCGAGGTGGAAAAAGGGGTACTGACTCTCGCCGCAGCGGATCCTGACGCTACCCCCTGTGAGTTGGCTATTTATGGCGACTGATACATCGAGCTTTCTCGTTGCCACCCAAAACGTCCAGATAGGTATCGGCTCGCAGCGCCAGCACCATGTCGTCTCCCACAGTTGGCGGTATCTGCTACCTCACCCACAAAGCCTGCACAATCTGCGGGAAATCGCCGCCAACCTGCAGGGTATGGACATCGTCGGTCTCAATGAAGTGGATGCCGGCTCTTTCCGTAGCCAGTATCTCAATCAGGCGGTATTCCTGGCGGAACAGATCGGGACCCCCTACTGGGTCCAACAACGCACGCGCGACTGGGGCGATATAGCGCAGCACAGCAACAGCCTGCTGTCGCGGTGGCCGTTGCAAGAAGTCGAACGTCACGCCTTTCAAGGCACCCTCAAGGGCCGTGGGCTACTCCGGGCAATCATCGAAGTGGAAGGGCGTCCCGTGCAGGTCCTGATTACCCACCTCGCTTTGGCAAAACCCGGCCGCATGCGGCAAGTGCGCCAACTTCTACCCTTTCTGCAGACTTCCCTACCGACCATATTGCTGGGCGACCTCAATTGCGGGCAGGGAGCCTGCGAGCTTCGGCTGTTGCGCGAGGAAGGCGGCCTGCAATCGCCTACGCATCAACCGGCTACCTTTCCCAGTTGGTCACCGCAGTGGCAGTTCGATCACATTCTGATCAGCGAAAAATTGCAGTTTGCGGAGGTCTGGACCTGTGCCAGGCAGCGCTCTGATCATCTCCCGTTGATGGCGCGACTGCAGTGGAAGGACGCCGAGAAAAATTTGGGCAAAGCGAGCACGACAGGCATACTGTCGCAAGCCCAATGAGTAGTGAGCCCATGCGCGCCAATCCCGAACCCTTCAGCTCTGCAAGCTGGCATGTTGATAGCGACACTCTGCGCCTGGAGGGTTACTGGACGCTCGCGCAGGTGTCGCGGCGCTTGGCCCGGATCGAGCGGGAACTGCACCGCCTGGGAGAGGGAAAGTCCTGGGATCTGGAAGCCATCGAAAAGCTCGACAACCTCGGTGCCTTGCTGATCTGGCGCAGTATGGGACGCCAGTTTCCCGAGAGACTCAAGATACGGGAGCAACACCGTTCGTTGTTTGCGCGCCTGGCACAGACCCAACCCTTGCATCCGCAGCACAGCGCGCCGGGCATCTTCGCCCTCCTCGACCGCCTGGGGGCCCACATCCTTTCTGTGCTGGCCGACCTGTGGGGACTCTTTCTGCTTTGGGGCAATCTGCTGCAGGAGTTCTTCTTTGCCCTGCGCCGACCAGCGCATTTCCCCTGGAAGGAGATTTCCGCCACCATCGTCAAGACCGGCCCGGATTCGTTACCAATCCTCACTCTCATCGGTTTCTTGATCGGTATCGTCATCACCTATCAGTCGGCCCCTACCCTGGCCAGCTATGGCGCCAACATCTACGTCATCAGCATTGCCGGCATCAGCATTCTGCGCGAATTTGGGCCCATGATCGCGGCCATCATCATTGCCGGGCGCTCCGGCTCAGCGTTTACCGCGCAGATCGGCGCCATGCGCGTGACACAGGAACTCGACGCTCTGCAGACCTTCGGCGTATCGCCAGTGCAACGCTTGGTGCTGCCCAAGGTCATCGCGCTGGCCATTACCATGCCCTTATTGGTGATCTGGACCGATCTAGTGGGAATCTTCGGCGCCTTGCTGGTCTCCGACTTCACCCTGAACATCAGTCCCGATTTCTTTCTGCGCGAATTGCCGGTGATGGTGCCCTCCTTCAATTTCTGGTTGGGGGTCATCAAGGGCGTGCTCTATGGCATCCTGATTGCGTGGGTGAGCGGCTTCCATGGCCTGCGCGTCAAGGCCAATACCAACAGTCTGAGCCGAGAAACCACCAACTCCGTAGTACTCTCCATCACCCTGGTCATCGTCATTGACGCCATCCTCGCCATCCTCTTCGCCGATGTGGGACTGTCGCCATCATGAGCTCCGTCATTCGCTGCATAGATCTGGGCACCCGTTTTGGCAGCCGCTGGATTCATCGCCACCTGGACCTGGAAGTGCAGGCCGGCGAGATCCTCGCCATCGTTGGCGGCAGCGGCAGCGGCAAGACCACACTGTTGCGCAGCATCATCGGTCTCAACCCCATCGCTGAGGGCAGCATCGAGATCTTTGGACAGTCCCTCGATCATCTGAATAGCGAAGCCGGACGTGCCTTGCGCCAGCGCTGGGGGGTATTGTTCCAGTTGGGTGCCCTGTTCAGCGCACTGACGGTTTTTGAGAACATCGCTTTCCCTTTACGCGAATGGGGCGGCTTTCGCAAAGAGGACATCTGTGCCCTGGTGGCACTCAAACTGCAAATGGTCGGCTTGCGGCCAGAGGATGCAGACAAATTGCCAGCCGAGCTCTCCGGCGGCATGGTGAAGCGGGTAGCGCTGGCCCGCGCCCTGGCCCTGGATGCCGAAATTCTGTTTCTGGACGAGCCCACCTCTGGCCTCGATCCCATTGCTGCCGCCGATTTTGATCAATTGCTGCGACAGATTCAGGCGGACATCGGTCTGACCGTAGTGATGATCAGCCACGACCTGGAGAGCATCGCCGCGACCGCCGACCGGGTAGCGGTGCTGTCTGGTGGCAAGGTGCTCAGCATCGGGCCCCTACAGGACGTCGCACAGGTGGACGATCCCTATGTGCGCAACTTTTTCCATGGCAGTCGTGGCGAACTGGTCCTGCAGAGTCTGCAGAATCGCAGCGCAACGCCCTAGTCTGCGCTGGCCCCCCAGCGGGGCCCAATCTGCCGGGCAATTCCGAGCTGATCGAGGATGCGGGCCACGACAAAATCGACCAGATCATCGACACTCTGCGGGCGCTGATAAAAGCCAGGGCTGGCCGGCAAGATGCAGACGCCCAGGCGCGCCAGCTTGAGCATGTTCTCCAGATGAATCGCCGAAACCGGACTTTCCCGCGGCACCAAAATGAGCTTTTTGCCTTCCTTGAGCATCACATCTGCGGCGCGTTCGATGAGATTGTTGGAGATCCCCTGCGCGATTGCCGCGAGGCTCCCACCGGAGCAAGGACAGATAACCAGGGCCTCAGGGGCATGGGAACCAGAAGCAAGGGGTGAAAACCAGTCCTCCTGCGCATAGGTACGCAGCACACCGTCATCGATGCCGATTTCGGCGCGCAGGCTGGCAGCCAGATCCTCGGGACGGGTGGGAAGCTGCAGACCGAGCTCCTCGCGGAATACCACCCGTGCCGCCGCCGACAACACCAGATGGATTTCCGCATCACTGGCCAGGAGATAGTGTAACAGGCGCAATCCGTATATCGCCCCCGAAGCACCGGTCATGGCCAGTCCCAGACGCCGCCGTACAGGTATACTCATGCGGCAGTCTCCATGGCTTGCAGTAGGCGACCGTGAATGCCACCGAAGGCACCGTTACTCATCACCAATATCTGATCGCCGGCACGCGCGGCCTGGGCAACGGCGGCGATCAGCGAATCCAGCTCGCGATGCACCTGCGCCATCGGCACGGCTTGCTCGGGGTTCCATCCTAGGTCTGCAGGCGCATAGAGGAATACCGCATCCGCTGCAGCCAGACTCGGTCCTAGAGTCTTTTCGTGGATGCCCAGCCTCATGGTGTTGGAACGCGGCTCCAATACGGCGAGGATGCGTACCTCCGGCCCCACCCGGCTGCGTAAGGCAGCGATGGTCTTGGCGATAGCGGTGGGATGGTGGGCAAAGTCGTCGAAGACGGCAATGCCGCGGATGGTGCCGCGCAACTCCAGGCGGCGACGCAAGCCACGAAACTCGCCCAGGGCGGCGCAACTGCTCGCGATCGGCACCCCCGCATGGCGAGCGGCGAGGATGGCGGCAAGGGCATTTTGTGCATTGAACTCGCCCATCGACTGCCATTGGACCTCGCCGTGCTTCTGCTGCCCATCCCAGATGCTGAAATGGCTGGCGTCAGCGGATTCACTCCGAACATGCCAGCCGGACGCCGCGGCAAAGAGCAAGTCCGGCGTCCAGTGACCCCGTCGCCAGACGCGCTCAAGGGCCTCCTCCCCCGCCGGTCGCAGAATCAGGCCGTTGTCAGGGACGGTGCGCAGCAGGTGATGGAACTGGGTCTCGATCGCCGCCAGATCGGGGTAGATATCCGCATGATCATATTCCAGGTTATTCAGAATCAGGGTGCGCGGATGGTAATGAACGAATTTGGCGCGTTTGTCGAAAAAGGCGGTGTCGTATTCATCGGCTTCAATCACAAAAAAGGGGCTATCCGTGAGCCGCGCCGAGTTGGCAAAGTTGTTGAGCTCCGCGCCTACCAAAAAGCTCGGTTCCAGTCTGGCGTATTCGAGTATCCAGGCGAGCATGGCGCTGGTGCTGCTCTTGCCGTGGGTTCCTGCCACCGCCAGCACCCAGCGTCCCTGCAGGATCTCCTGCGCCAGCCACTCGGCCCCGGAGCGATAGGGCAAGCCTTGGCGCAACACCGTTTCAACTAAGGGATTAGCGCGCGACAAAGCATTGCCGATAATCACCAGATCGGGCAAAGGGTCTGGCAGGCTGCGTGCGTAGCCCTCCTCGACCGCGATCCCCTCGCGGGCCAGCAACTCCGACATGGGTGGGTAGGCCTGCGCATCGACCCCGGAGACCTCATGCCCGGCAGCGCGAGCAAGCAGGGCCAGACTGGCCATGAAGGTGCCACAGATGCCGAGGATATGGATGCGCATGGGAACGCTCAGTGCATGGTGCCGGGCTTGGGACCGTCGAGGCGCTGATCAAAGATCTGCCCGGCGAGTTCATACAGGGCGTTGATCTTCTCCTGCGCCTCACGATAGCGCTTTTGCAATTCTGCCTCGGCGCTCAGTACCGGATGCTCTTCCAGGGATCGATTGAAGAGTTCGCGGATCATGCTCAGGCGCTCTACCACTTCAAAATAAGACCAGGGGTCCGGCGGCTGGGAGTTGGCAGTGCTTAATTCTTGCTGGTAATACCAAACCAGGGCGGCCCGCGTGACGGCACGCGCGGCGCTCTGCTCCTCCTGCTCCACCATCTGCCACTCGAAGCTGATGGGATCCTGCCAGTCGAGGTAGACGCGCCAACGCATTCCCTGCTCATCAAAGAGATGCTCGATGCGGGTACCGACACCGCGATCCGCGAGGCGAGCAATCAGGCGTTCGGTTTCTTCCCAGTCCTCGGCGTACGCGGAAGGGGTGCCAAGAGGGATCTGATCCATCACCAGGGTCTCGATGAGAACCAGATAATCGCGGTCGAGGGGAGCCTCGCGAGCATATTCCAAACCTTCCTCGGGGTTCAAAAGAAGGTCCCTTCCAACGGGCTACTGGCATTGGCGTAGAGCCGCCGCGGCATCCGTCCGGCCAAAAAGGCCTTGCGTCCGGCATCCACCCCCAGGCGCATGGCCTCGGCCATAAGGATGGGATCTTTAGCACCGGCAATGGCGGTGTTCAGCAATACACCATCACAGCCAAGCTCCATGGCGACGGCAACGTCGGAGGCGGTACCCACGCCGGCATCGACCAGAATCGGCACCGTTGCCTGCTCGAGGATGATGCGTAGATTGTAGGGATTACGAATGCCCAGCCCGGAACCAATCGGGGCCGCAAGAGGCATTACCGCCACGCAGCCCATCTCGGCAAAGGCCTTGCAGGCCACCGGATCATCGTTGCTGTAGACCATTACCTCAAAACCTTCAGCAATGAGTGTCTCGGCCGCCTGAAAGGTCTGGCGCATGTCGGGAAAGAGGGTTTGCGGGTCGCCCAGAACTTCGAGCTTGACCAGTTTCCAATCACCCAATTCACGCGCCAGGCGGCAGGTACGCACGGCATCTTCTGCAGTATAACAACCAGCGGTGTTGGGCAAGATGGTGAAGCGCTCGGCAGGAAGATAGTCGAGCAGACTTTCTTCTCCGGCATGCTGACCCAGATTTACCCGCCGCAAGGCAACGGTGACGATCTCCGCCCCGCCAGCATCGAGGGCCGCACGCGTCTCCTGAAAGTCTTTATATTTTCCGGTACCTATCAGCAAGCGCGAGTGAAAGCTACGATTACCAATTTGCAAGAGGTCTGCCATGACATCGAACCCAAAACGAAAACCAGCGTATATTATACCCTCATCCGCCACCTACGGCACGGATGACCTCGACCTGGTCGCCTCCGACCAGCCGGGTATACGCGTGCTGGCTGCGGGGTACCACGGTACCGTTGCGTTCCACGGCTACACGCTGATTGCTGAGACCCAAGGCGTCGAGCAGGGTAAGGATGTTGCTATTGTCGGGTAGGGTGTGGGCCGCCCCATTGACCTGAACCACGATTTCCTGTGCCATCCTCATTTTCTCCCGATCGTTACCAGCAAACGAGTGGTATGCCCGTAACCATACCACAGGAGGCCCTGCGAGACGCATGGTCGGGGAGAGAATAGGCAGGCAGGAACACAGCTCCGGATTTTTATGGAGGCTAGGCCCGGAATCGAACCGAGGTACACGGCTTTGCAGGCCGCTGCATAACCACTCTGCCACCCAGCCATAAAGAAAAAGGGAAAGAGATCTTTCCCTTGCGATTGGAGCGGGAAACGAGGCTCGAACTCGCGACCCCAACCTTGGCAAGGTTGTGCTCTACCACTGAGCTATTCCCGCAATGTGGGGCGAATCATACGTTGCGCCCTGCACCCTTGTCAACCGGCCCAGAGGCACCAGCCCAAAGGTCCTGGCCTAACTGCTGGTATGAAAATGGATCAGCAGGCTGATGTTGCCGACCAAGGGTACTGTTCGGTCATAGTCGACAACGATCTGCACTGGGGCATCACCGTTCTTGATAATGTGTATATCCTGCTGATTGATCTTGATCATCGCCACATTGAGCCGATCCTGCAGGTTATAGAGGATCTCTCCCGCAGATTCGGAAGGACTGGCATGACGCGCTTGATCCTGAAGAATGTTTTGTAGCGACATATTATCGTAGTAGAGCGGTCCCACTTTCACGACCAGCGCCACGATCACTGCCAAGACCACGATCCAAAAGATCGCCCCAATCAGACCGATACCAGCCTCACGATTCTGTATGCGCGACATCGCCATCTCTCTTCAGCACTGCTCAGCCGTTACTTAGGCGAAACCCCATTCCTTGCAAGCCACGGCTATCAATTGTTGGGTCCGTCCAGGGCCCGGCCGATCTGATTCCAGCGAACTGACCAGGTTTCTGCATCCCAGGAAAACCAAATGAACATTGCCTTACCCACAATATTGCGACGTGGAGTACAGCCCCAAAAGCGGCTGTCGTCACTGTTGTCACGGTCGTCACCCATCATGAAATAACAATTGGGCGGTACCTTGTAGGGACCAAAATCCATGTGCGCTTCCGGCGTATCAAACTCAATGATGTGGAAGGTATGCCCACCGATGGTCTGTTCGTATTCCTTGGTGGGAATGACCATACCGGCCTCGCCCTGCCCCTCAGGTCGGTAATTGAAGGTGCCGATATATTTCTGGGGAATCAATTTGCCATTGATATAGAGATCGTTCCCCTTGACTTCAATGGTGTCCCCCGGCAGTCCAATCACTCGTTTGATATAGTCGATACGCGGGTTTTTGGGAAAGCGAAAGACCATGATATCACCCGCCTGTACCGGGTTTCCCTGGGTCAGCTCGGTATGGATCAACGGTAGTCGCAGTCCCCAGGTAAATTTGTTTACCAGCAGAAAATCGCCTACCCGGATGGTGGGCAGCATGGAACCCGAGGGCACCTGAAAGGGTTCCACCAAAAACGCGCGGACCAGAAACACCACCAGCAAGACCGGAAAGAAACTGCGCGCATAATCCACCAGCAGCGGCACTTTTACATCGGCGGCACGGTGGCGGCGAAAAAAAAGGCGATCGATAAACCAGATCAGGCCCGTAGCCACAACGGCCAAAAATAATCCCAGAGTAAAATCCATGCCGCTTTCCTCGTGCTAGCGTACTGCGCTCAATTTCTTTTTTCGGTCTGCAAAATAGCCAAAAATGCCTCTTGCGGGATTTCCACCCGGCCTACCTGTTTCATCCGCTTTTTTCCCTCCTTCTGCTTTTCCAGGAGTTTGCGCTTGCGGGTGATGTCGCCGCCATAACATTTGGCCAGCACGTCCTTACGCATTGCCTTGACCGTTTCACGCGCAATGATCTTCGCACCGATCGCTGCCTGGATCGCTACCTCGAACATCTGTCGGGGAATGAGATCCTTCAATCGACTAGCGAGTTCCCGCCCGCGGCGTTCGGCAAAATCGCGATGCACGATCCAGGACAGGGCGTCGAGCTTTTCGCCATTGATGAGAATATCCATCTTGACCAGTGGGCCCGCCTGAAAACGCGAGAATTCATAGTCCATGGAGGCATAGCCGCGACTGACGGATTTGAGACGATCGAAGAAATCCAGCACCACCTCGTTCAGCGGCAACTCATAGCTCACCATCACCTGCCCACCCGTGAATTGCAGATTGACTTGTCGCCCGCGGCGCTCTTCACAAAGGGTGATCACCGGTCCCAGATATTTTTCCGGCACCAGGATATTCGAGCGTATCAATGGCTCGCGAATTTCGCGAATGCGGTTGGTCGGCGGCAGCTCCGCAGGATTGGACAGGTGCAGGATTTCGCCATCGGTCGTTTCTATTTCGTAGACCACCGTCGGCGCCGTGCTCAACAGATCGAGCTGGTACTCTCGCTCCAGGCGCTCCTGGATGATCTCCATGTGCAGCAGACCGAGAAAACCACAGCGGAATCCAAAGCCCAGGGCCTGGGAGGTCTCCGGCTCGAATTGTAATGCGGCGTCGTTCAGACGTAGTTTCTGCAAGGCCTCGCGAAAGCGCTCATAGTCGGCCGAGTCGATGGGATAGAGCCCGGTAAAGACCTGCGCCTGCACCTCACGAAAGCCGGGAAGCGGCGCCGGTGCAGGCCGGCTCGCGTCGGTCAGGGTATCCCCCACCCGCGCACCCTCGATGCTGCGAATGCCGGCGATGACAAAACCCACGGTACCCGTGTCCAGCGCCGACACATGCACCGGTTTGGGGGTAAATACGCCGGTCTTTTCGACGAGATATTCCTTTCCTCCGGCCATGGTGCGAATCTTCTGTCCGGGGCGCAAGCTCCCGTTCATCACCCGCACCAACACCACCGTACCGAGATAATTGTCGAACCAGGAATCGATGATCAGGGCCTGCAGCGGCGCTGCCGGGTCCCCCCGCGGCGCGGGGATATCCTGCACTACCTGCTCGAGAATCTCGCGAATGCCACGCCCGTCCTTGGCGCTGGCCAGAATGGCATTGGCCGCCGGCAAGCCAACGATTTCCTCGATTTCCCGCCGCACCCGATCTGGTTCCGCGGCCGGCAGATCGATCTTGTTGAGCACCGGGATAATTTCCAGGTCGTGTTCGAGAGCGGTGTAGCAGTTGGCCACACTCTGCGCCTCGACTCCCTGGGAGGCATCTACCACCAGCAGGGCGCCTTCACAGGCCGCCAGAGAACGACTGACCTCATAGGAAAAATCGACGTGCCCTGGGGTATCGATCAGGTGAAAGGTGTAATCCTGCCCATCGTCGGCACGGTACTGCAGACGCACGCTCTGCGCCTTGATGGTGATACCGCGCTCACGCTCGATGTCCATACTGTCCAGCACCTGATTGGCCATCTCGCGCTCGCTGAGGGCACCGCAGAGGCGGATGAACTGGTCTGCCAGGGTAGATTTGCCATGGTCGACATGGGCGATGATGGAAAAATTCCGGATTCTTTCTTGCTCTGAACTCATGCACCCTGATCTCAACAGAAAGGGGGGTGGCGGTTGGCCATCCCCCCGAGGACGTCCTGCGCCTTACTTGGGCAGGGACAGGACGACGTAGAAGTTCCCCTCGCGGCGATGCAGGAGCACTGGCACGGGCTGGCCGGCAGGCAAGCTGGCCACCAGTTTTTGCAATTGGGAGACGCTACTTACCGGTTGCTGCGCCACCTGCAGGATGACATCACCGGGGCGAATGCCGGCCAGTGCAGCGGGACCATTGGCAACACCCAGAACCAGCACACCCGAGGACACGCCGAGTTGCTGACGGGCGGCAGCGCTGAGCGGCCCCACCTGAATATGCATACGCTCGATGCTGCCCTTCTGCTCCGGCGCTTGCGCGGAATGCGGCGCACCGGCTTCCTCTGCCATATCGCCAGGCAGGCTTTCCACGGTGATCGGCAATGTCATCGCCTTACCGTCCCGAATGATCCCAACCTTGGCGATGTATCCCGCCGGCAAGGCGCCGACAAGCGGAGGCAACTGCGCCGAATTGTAAATCGGCTGACCGTTGAAGGAGACAATGACATCACCGGGTTTCAAGCCCGCCTTGGCTGCCGGGCCGTCCGGCTCCACCTGGGAGACCAGGGCCCCCATCGGTTCCTTCATATGGAAGGATTTGGCGAGATCCATGCTGACATCCTGCACCATCACGCCCAGCCAGCCAAAATGCACCTTCTGGTGAAGTTTGAGCTGCTTGACGGCGTCCATGGCAACGTTGATGGGTATGGAGAAGGATAGCCCCATGTAACCACCGCTGTTGGTGTAGATCTGGTCGTTGATGCCAATGACCTGACCCTTCATGTTGAACAGAGGGCCACCGGAATTACCCGGATTGATGGGAACGTCAGTCTGGATAAAGGGAATGTAGGGATCATCCGGCAACGGCCGCGAGGTCGCGCTGATCACCCCTTGGGTGACGCTATTCTCAAAGCCGAAGGGGGCACCTACTGCCAACACCCATTGCCCCACCTCCAAGCGACCAGAATCGCCGATCTGCACCGTCGGGAGATTTTTGGCATCGATTTTCAACAGAGCCACGTCGATCCGCGTGGAAAGGCCGACCAGTTTGGCCTGATATTGCTGATGATTGGTGAGGCTGACGATGATTTTCTGCGCGCCCCGGACCACATGCGCCGCAGTAACGATGTATCCATCCGGACTGACGATAAAGCCGGAACCAAGAGACTGCACCTGATATTTGTGTGCCGGCCCACTCGGCCCGACGAATGGCGCAAAAAACTGGTTGAGCGGCGAATTGGGCGGGAAAGGGGATTGTGGCCGCTGCGCTTCCTTGGTTTCGGTAGTGCTGATGTTTACTACGGCCGGGCCATACTGCTTCACGATGGGCGTGAAGTCTGGCAACGCCACCAGATTGGCCGAGTCGGCAAAGGCCAGCGACGGCGTCGCCGCCATGCCGCCAAGCGCCAAAGCCACCAGAAACGCACCGAAAGACCGCCGCAACCGCCGATGATTCCCTTGCACACAACCTCCCATAACCTGATCCCCAGGTCGATCACTGACCCTGAATTATTTGCTGAGCGCCGCCCCACGGCTGCGCCGCCGCGGACCCTGCACAATGACATTTTCTGGCATTGTTCAACTGGCTACAGAGGGTAGCCGGGAGCGCGGAGCTTGTCCAGACGGCGTTTTATCAATGCTGGTAAGTGTCGATTCCGGGATAGATTCCCTCTTCCGAGCGGAACTCGACGGGCAACAATCCGGCTGCGGGATATTCGGAAAAACTGCGATGACTCGATTGCGTCCAGCCGAGATAGCGCTCTGGTGCTGGCCGCCAGATCCGCTGGATATCGCGCTGAATGGTGTCATCCGCATGCAAGAGGGGGCCTGATGTCACCGAGAAACGCACCGGACGCAGGGCAAACGGTTGCCCCGACACGGCAACGACAGCGCTGGGGGACGATGCCGATACCGACGAAGAAGTCGGGCTTCCGCTTTGCCAGGGGGCCAGAACGAAGAGCGAGGCCGACAGCAGCGTGACCGCGGCTACCGAGGACCAACCCCATTTCTGCGCGGCGCTGCGCCGGATGCGCTGATCCTGAGGCAATTCGGCAGCGATGGCCTGCTGCACCCGAGCGGCAAAGTCCGCGCTGGCCAGCACGGCGCCCACTCGCCCCTGCTGCAACAGAAAGGATACCCGATACTGCGTTTCCCACGCGTCGCGCAGGACAGGCTCCTGCTCCAGGCGCGCCGCCATTCGCCGCGCCGACAAGGTGCCTAGTTCACCATCCATGAACGCCATCAAGGCCGATTTCGTTTCATCGTTCATGACTACTCTGCTCCAACAAAGGCGCCAATACCTTGGCAATTGCCTCACGCGCCCGAAAAATTCGGGAGCGCACCGTCCCCACCGGACAATCCATCACTTGCGCGATCTCATCGTAGCTCAGGCCCTCCAACTCCCGCAGGCTCACCGCTTCCCGCAAATCCGCTGGCAATGCCTTGAGCGCAGCATCAATGTGCTGCGCGATTTCCTTGGTAAGCAGCAAACCTTCCGGGGTATCGTACTCTCTTAGTCCATCGGCACTATCGAATTGTTCCGCTTCGTCGGTATCCACATCGGCAATGCTGACTTTGCGCCCCTGCGCAACGAGATGATTTTTGGCGGTATTGACGGCAATCCGATAGAGCCACGTGTAAAAGGCGCTATCACCCCGAAAATTGTGCAGGGCACGATAGGCCTTCACAAACGCTTCCTGCGCCACGTCTTCTGCCTCTTCGGGCTGACGCACAAAGCGCCCGATCAGGGCCACCACCTTGTGCTGGTATTTTCGTACCAACAGGTCAAATGCCTGCCGTTCGCCCTTTTGCACGCGTTGTACCAGGAGGAGATCGGTCTGGGCCCCGCCATCCTTGGCACTATCGGCGGCTTGCCCTGACGTCTTGCTCATTCGCCGTTTCCTTTTTGCATGATTCTGCTGGCCTGTGCCACCCGCAAAAGGGGCCTTCCTTTCACCGGTGCAGTTCTCATCGTATCATGAGCACCCCATCTTTGCGCTAGAACAGCAACGCCCGCGAACATGCCTGATACAGACTTTCTCATCATTGGTGCCGGCAGCGCCGGGCTCGCCTGCGCCCTGGAACTTGCAGCACTGGGACGGGTCACCGTGCTCAGCAAGGGGCCGCTGGAGGTATCGGCGAGCGACTGGGCGCAGGGTGGCATCGCCGCGGTACTGCCGGATGGCGATGACAGTGTCGCCCAACACGCGGCCGATACGGAGCGGGCGGGCGCCGGTCTGTGCGAGCCCGCGCGCGTACAGGACATCCTGAGCGCGGCACCGGACGCCATCGGCCGTCTGCTGCGCTGGGGCGTTGCCTTTGATCGCCAGGGGGAGCAGTGGCAACTGACCCGCGAGGGAGGCCATCAGACCCGCCGGGTTCTGCATCGCGCCGATCATACGGGACGCGCCATTACCCGTGCCCTGCTCCACTGCGCCGCGGCCGATGCCAGAATCCATCTGCGCCCCAACACCCTGGTCGCTGCCCTGCAGCAAGACGATACGCGGATCCGTGGCGTGTGGCTGCGCTGCGGCGATGGCCCCTGGGAGAGCTTGCAGGCCCGCGCCGTCATCCTCGCCACCGGGGGCCTGGGACAGGTCTATCGTCATACCAGCAACCCCAATATCGCCACCGGCGATGGCATTGCGTTGGCTTGGCGGGCCGGCGCCGCAATCCGCGATCTGGAATTCGTGCAATTCCATCCCACCACGCTGTACAGCCCCGGCGAACCGGCCTTCCTGTTGAGCGAAGCCTTGCGCGGGGAGGGTGCCGTGCTTCGCCTGCCCAATGGCGAACGCTTTATGGATCAATACGATGCACGCGGCGAACTCGCCCCGCGGGACGTGGTCAGTCGGGCAATCATCCAGGAAATGCAGCAACATAGGCTCCCCTATGTAGAGCTGGACATCCGTCATGCCCCGGCGCAGCTCATTGTCGAGCATTTTCCCACCATTACCGCGCACTGCCTTGCCCGCGGTCTAGATCCGCGCAGCAACACTCTGCCCGTGGTCCCGGCAGCGCACTATAGTTGTGGTGGCATCAGCGTTGATGCGGCCGGACGCACCGGGTTGCCAGGCCTCTATGCCATCGGCGAAGTCGCCAGTACCGGCTTGCATGGCGCCAACCGCCTGGCCAGCAACTCTTTGCTGGAATGTGTCGTGACTGCCCATGAAGTCTTCCAGGATCTCGCCGGGGGCCCTGCCCTGCCCGACCTGCCTCGCGCAGAAGGCAAGGCACCCAAGGCAATGCCGCCCCTGGCCGCTGGAGAATTGGCACAACGACGCCAGACCCTGCAAGGATTGCTCTGGGAGAAGGTGGGTATTCTCCGCGATCAACGCGGCATGGCGGCGGCCCTGGCGCAATTGCAGGATTGGGCAGCGGAAACGCCCTGGCCCGCGCAACAGCTACCCAACTCGCAAGCGGACTTGGAGTGGTACAGTTTATTGCACAGTGCCTTACTGATTACCCGCGGGGCCATGCAGCGGCACGAGTCTCGCGGTTGTCACTTTGACCAAGATTTCCCGGAGCTGCGGGAGCCGCCGCGGCATCTGAATCAGCGCTGCGACTGGTCGCAGCCGCAGACCAGTACCGCCGGGCATACAGGCGCCAGCGCCGCCAGTTGCGCTCCCCCGGACGAAAGACAGCCATGACGATCTCTCGTTTACCGTCCTCCGCCTGCACCGGCAGGAGCAGAAAGCGATAAGCATAGACTCCGCCCGCGAGCACGCGACCCGTGCGGCGCTCACCATTTTGCAGCCGCAGAGAGATTTGCCCATCGCCCTGCTGCAGCAGCAGCCGTGGCAGAAAGCCTTGTCGCCGGCGGGACCAGGGACAACGCCAAAGAAGCCAGGCGCTGGACAATGCAAGGACCAACACGGCAGCACGCCAGTCCAGCAAAAGGGTCAGAAGGCCCGCAAGCACAGCAACAAGGCAAGGAAGCAGGTAGAGCAGCCACTGCCCGCTGCGCGACCCCAGGCGCAGGCCCGGCAGAGATTGGTCGGGGCCCGCCGCCGCGCTATCATGATTGGCGTTCACTGATTCCTTTCCGGAGACCATGCCCATGGCTGACATCCAATACGCTCCCTTGACCGGCACCCTGGGAGCCCTTCACATTCATGGCCCTGATGCGGAAAAATTTCTGCAGGGCCAATTCTCCAACGATCTTCTGCAGTTGCCAAGCGGTGCGGGACAGTGGAGCAGTTACAGCACGGCCAAGGGCCGGATGATCGCCAACTTTTTTCTGCAGCGGGAGGAGTCTGGCTTCTATATGTTTCTTGCCGCAGACCTGGCCGATGAAGTCAGCCAGCGGCTGCGCAAGTTCCGGTTGATGGCCAAGGCCGAGATCGAAGTCTGCGCAGAGTCGGTCTGGGGTATCTGGGGCGCCGACCTGCAGAGGGAAGAAGTACACACAAAACCAGCGGGCGAAGACGCTCCCTCTCCTATCCTTGCAACTCTTCCCTGGTCAAAGCCGGCGGCACTGCTTCTGGCACAAGACAGCGACCAGCTCCAGCGGACTGGCGCACAGGAATGCAGCGCCAATGACTGGTGGGCAGAAGCGATCCGTGCGGGGACGGCCTTCATCACCCGCGCCACGACGGAACAGGTCATCCCACAAGAACTGAATCTGGAGGTACTGGGCGGGATCAATTTCAAAAAGGGCTGCTACCCGGGGCAGGAGATCGTGGCTCGTTCACACTATCTGGGCGCGCTGAAACGCCAGTGCTACCTACTGTATGGGCCGGCAGAAATGCAGGCCGGCCAACAGATTTTTGCCCCCAGCATGGGAGAACAGGCGGTCGGTGTGGTCATCAATGTGGCAAAGGAAGATACTGCGAGCATCGCCCTCGTGGTACTGCGCGCTGCCAATGACCAGGAGCCATTGCACCTGGGACAAGAGGATGGCCCAGTACTGCAGATCGGCACCCTGCCCTATCCACTGCCCCTTTCTCAGCAGGAAAAATAGCGCCAGATGTGGGGTCTGATCACCGGTGTTGTCAGTTATTTTCCGTTTGCCTGGTATAGCCATCGTTACCTCGATGATCACGGCATGCCGCCCGGATTCAGCCGCAGGCTATTGGTATTCATCGTCGCCAGCGTGCTGTCGACTGGCCTTGGCTATGGGGTGTCGCGCCTGACCAGCAGCCCGCAGCACCTGCAGGCAGAATCACAAATGCAAAAGAAAACGATGCAGCTCCTCGGCAGTACCCTGCATTGTGTGAACGAGCCGAGCAATCCCCAATGTCAGCAGAACGCTGCAGAAGCACACCAGCTTCTACAGCAAATGCTGAGCACTGAAACGGGTAAGCAACGACAAGGCTGAATCAGGAATCGATGAGGGTGCCGCCAAGCTGGGCGAAGCGGTGCAGAAGACTGTCGGGCCGGGCGAGCAACTCCGCGTAGCTCCCGCTCTCCTGTACCCGCCCTTCGGCCATAACATAGATACGATCCATATCCTCCAAGCCCAACAGGCGGTGGGTGATGTAGATCACTGTCCGCCCCTGCATCAGACGGCGTAAATCTTGCAAAAATTTCGCCTCGGTGAGCGCATCGAGCCCTTCACTCGGTTCGTCGAGAATCAGAATGGGACTGTTCTTGAGGACGGTACGGGCAATGGCAATACGCCGCGCCTGTCCGCCAGAGAGATTCACGCCGCCCTCGCCGACGATGTTGTCCAGACCCTGCGGCAAGCCCTCCACAAACTCGGCCAGCTGCGCCTGACGCAATGCCGCCCAGAGTTCTTCCTCTTCCGCATCACCCTTGGCCAGCAGCAGGTTATCGCGGATGGTACTGTGAAAGAGATGGCTGCGCTGCGACAGCAAGGCAAAGTATTGGCGCAACTGATCGCCGGGATAGTCACGCAGTTCCTGACCGCCCAGCCGCGCCGAGCCCGCCTGATAGTCATAAAAACGCAGCAGCAGATTGGCGATACTGCTCTTGCCCGCTCCCGTAGCCCCGAGAATAGCAATCCGCTCCCCCTGGCGAACCTGCAGGTCGAGGCTCCGCAGGGCGTCTTCGGGGGCCTCGGGGTAGCGCAGGTGCAGGTCGTGAATCTCGATATCGAAGTTGGCAGGTTCGGGCAATGGTTTTGGCGCGTCGGGGAAGAGCGGTTCCTGGTCGGCAATCTCGAAGATGCGCCTGGCCGCGGCCCGCGTCTGCCCGAGAAACTGGAAGGCCAGAGGCAGCGCCAACACCGCCTCGAAGGCGGCCATTGTGCCCAGGGCAAACATGGGCAACTGCGCTGGCGGTAGGGAGTGCCTTGCCACCAGAGGAATCGCGAGCAGCAAAATCACCCAGAGGGTAAGATTGGCCATGAAACTCATGCCTGCCGTGCCGATTCCGGCCACCCCGGCAAGGCGCCGCTGCCGCTCCAGCAGCGCTGCGTTCTCTTGTAAAAGCTGCTCCTGGACACGCCCGGCGGCATTGGCCGTCAGGATCTCCCCCATGCCCTGCAGGGCGTCGACGATCTGGGTGCGCATCTCCGCCTGGATGCGGGTGATCTCGGCACTGCTGCGCGCGCCGAGTCGCTCGCTGAGCAGTGGCAGCAACAGGCCGGTGAGTGCCAGCAGCACAAAGAGCGCGAGACCGATCGACCAGACATAGAGGGCAAAAAAGCCGGCCATGAGAAGGGTTGCCAGTCCTGCCACCAGGAAGGGCGTGAATACCCGCAGATAGAAATTGTTGAGGGTGTCGATATCGGCGACCAAGCGCGAGAGCAGGTCGCCAGAGCGGAACCCTTGCAGCCCTGCCGGGGCCAGCGGCTCGATACGGGTGTAGAACCAGACGCGCAGCCTGGAAAGCAGGCGAAAGGTGGCCTCGTGGGTGACAATACGCTCCAGCCAGCGGGAAAGGACGCGAGTGGTGGCAAAGGCTCGTACGCCAGCGGCCGGCAAAAAGAAATTGTACTGGTTGAGGGTGGCCCAGCCCCCCAGTCCGGCCAGGGCGGCACTGGCCAGAAACCAACCAGACAAGGTCATCAGGCCAAAGTTGGCGAGAATGGTCAGCAGACTCAGCAGAGCGCCGCCGAGCATCCACCAGCGGTAAGGCGCAAAGAGGCGCAACAAACGCCAAAGATCACGATTATTGGCCATGACGCCCCCGATAAGCATCCACCAAACGCGCATAGGCCCCGCCCTGCGCCAGCAACTCCTGGTGGCTTCCGGTTTCGACCACGCGTCCCGCATCGATAACGATGATGCGCTCGGCGCGCTGCGCCGTGGCCAAACGGTGGGCGATGACGATTACGGTGCGTCCCTGCCGCAGTTTTTCCAATGAATCGAGAAAGAGAGATTCGCTTTCCATGTCCAGATTGGCCGTGGCCTCATCCATCAGGAGCAGGCGGGGATTTTTGAGAAAGGCACGGGCCAGGGCGATACGCTGAATCTGCCCGCCCGACAGACCCTGTCCAAGATCGCCAATGCGCGTGTCCCAGGATTGCGGCAGACGCTCGATGAATTCCAGAGCATGGGCGTCCTGCGCCGCCTGGCGCAATTCGGCATCCGTTGCCTGTGGCTTCACCAGGCGGAGATTGTCGGCGATGCTGCCGTAAAAAAGGCGCGGGCTTTGGGGGATCCAGGCCAGTTGCGCATGCCAGGCATTGCGATCGATGCCGCGCAGGTCCTGGCCATCAACCAGAATCGTCCCGGTATCGGGCTGCACAAAACCGAGAATGGCATTCGCTACGGTACTCTTGCCGGCGCCACTCGCGCCAACAATGGCGGTGTAACTACCAGCAGGAAAGCTGGCGGTACAGCCAGCCAAGGCTTCGGCGTCTTCCGGAGCATAGCGGAAATGCAGATCCCGCAACTCGATCGTCAGCGGCGTTGACGACGCCGCCAATTCCTGCCCGCTATTAGTCGCTGTTGGCGCCGGAGCATCGAGAATTTCGAAGATGCGTTTGGCTGCGGCAATCGCGCTCATACGCGCATGGTAATGGGTAGACAGGCCGCGCAGGGGCGCAAAAAACTCTGGCGCCAGCAGCAATACAAAGAACGACGCGTAAAAATCTACGGAGGCATGCACCTGCAGCAGGCGCGCCCCCAGAGATACCGCGACCAGGGCAATCGAAAGACTGGCGAAGAACTCCAGCACTGCCGAGGTCAAAAAAGCCACTCGCAGGCCAGCCATGGTGCTGCGGCGGTAGTTTTCGGAGATGTGGGCGACGATCTCGATCTCGTCCTTGGCCCGTCCGAAGATCTTGAGGGTGGTCAGACCCTGCAGGGTATCGAGAAAATGGGCACTCATCAGCAGCATCTGACGCCACTGCCGCTGGTTGATAGCTTCTGCGGCATAACCGACCAGGACCATGAAGAAGGGGATCAATGGACCACTGATCAGCAGAATCAGACCACTGATCCAGTCTACTGGAAAGACGAATACGAGAATGGCCACGGGGACCAGACTCACCAGAGCCATCTGCGGCAGATAGCGGGAAAAATACGGTTCCAGCGCCTCGATGCCTTCCATCAGGGTACTCGCGATGTCGCCTGCCCGCTCCCCTGCCAGCGCCACTGGCCCGCGACGAAAGAGGTGCTGCAGGAGTTCTTGCCGCAGTTGCGTCTTGATGCTGGCGCTGGCACGAAAGGCAACGATCTCTGCTGCCCAGGACAGCCCCGCGCGCAGCACGAAAAGACCCAGCAAGGCGGCCAAAAATCCGGATACCGCCGCCATCCCCAAACCATGAAATGACACGTCGTTGACGATGTGGGCCAGTATCCAGGCCTGGAGAATGATCAGTAAGCCAGCTACAAGGCCGAGACCAATGGCAAAGTAGAGCGCGCCTCGAGCCCCTTTGCCGGTCTTCATCAGTCGCTGATCGATGCGCTCCGCTTTAGCCACGGTCTCTATTTGCCTTTCTGTATTTGCACGGCCGAAAGTATAGCATGGATGAGAATTCCCTGATGAACTATGCCAGGAACAGGGTCAAGACGCCGGTATAGCCATAGATACGGTCGTGGTAGATCTCACCATTGGCAAAGAATCCCACCAGCGGCACCTCGCCGAGCACCGCGCTGATCTGCTGCAACTCCGCAGAATTGGCACCGAAGAGATTTTCTCCACGTCCCAGGCAGGATACATAGATCGCTCCGCGAAGGACACGCTCTGCCGTCAATCTACGCAAATCCGTGAGCATGCGCTGCAGATCCGCCACAGCACTGTCGCCATCGCGTTTGCAAAACAGCAGTTCGCCCCCCGTCTCGACGTACTCACCAATAGCTACCAGGCCGTGCTGCTCATCCACTCCCACCAGGTTTCGCACCAGGTAGTCACCACGATCCGAGCCGGGCAATGGAAGAGCAGCAAAAATGAAACCAGCAGCGCGACGAATATCGCGCGCCAGGACCTCGCCAACCTCCTCGTAGAGAACCTCCAAGGCCGGACGCCGATCCAGGGTAGCGACGATGTTACGCTCCGCCTCCTGAATCCGGTGTACTGGACCAATGGGCGTGACCCCCTGACTCAAGCCGGTGCGGATCGCTACGTCGTCAGAAAACGCCACGCCACTCAAGCCACCATGGAGAGCACGCCCGGCAATCTGCGCCCCCTGTTGCCGCGAGCTAGTTACCCCGCCCATCACAAAGCCCGTACTGCAACGTGCCGCCAAATGCCGCACCTGCTCAGGCAAGTCCTGGCTGTGGGCGTCACCATGCACAATAGCCAAGGCCGCCGGACGACCATCGTCCAACTGCAATTCCCCACTACCATAGGCATCCATGCCGGCAAACAGGCGATATTCCGTTTTGGGAATATCGGTAAACAGCAGGGCCAGCGCAGGAACATCGAGGTATTCATGATTGGTGGCCGCGACGCCAATTCCCACCGAGCCGACCCAATCCTGGACGCCGGTGGATTGCTGCAGCGCGGCCAAAATTTCCGGCAGCGCCGCTTCATAGGCCTCGTTGACATACAAAAACCCCAGGGTACTGGGGAATGACCTCCAATCGCAGCTATCCAGGGCCTGCTGCAAAGCGTCGGACCACTGCTCTGCGGCGGCATGGCCATAAGGGAATGGAATATTCATGAGCTGCGTTCTGATCCTGCGCCGAAAACCGATATTGTACGGGGCCGACCGGCAAGGGGCAAAAGAAGCACCTCACCCTCTGCTGAAACTCTATCGCACCGGAGCGTAGCAGCCGAATTTTGAACGAGATGCACGAGACTGTGCGTGGGCTTATCGATGTACATGGTATGCATTCTGGGCGCATTGAAGCCGCTCAGCCACATACCCCGCACAATCACCAGCTTGAGCGGTTCTTTGGAGTGCGAGCATGCTTAGCCACCTATACCTGGCTCAGCCAGACGCTTGTTGCGTACTTGCCGCTTCTTGCCCAATTGTACAGGCAGACTTTAGGAGATGAGACCTATGAAGCTCAGGAACATCGCCGCGCTTGGTTTCGGGCTCTCGCTTGGGATGCATGCGTATGCGGATGACATCCATTCTCCTACCCCGTCAGGATTTGCATACTCTGGCCAACAAATCCTGGACAGACTTCAGGTCGACCTAGCACATCCTGCCAGATACACCGGGATGTTCACAGGTCCAACGCATGCGGGCCGCGTTGCGTCGGTGACCCACTGCCGCAGAAATGGGCCGTCGGCTACTGCGGCGTTCTACACTTGCGACCTGGTTGGGGTACCCGTTGGCACGACCGCAAATATCCAGATGTCAATTTTTCATTCAAAGGTGATGTCGGTAATGCTTTCGGTTGAAAATAACAACCCGAAGTATGCTGACACGAGCGCCGTTGCTGCGATGTTGCTCGAAGGGGCCGTGGTGCAAGCCACGGATCCGCTTGCCTTGAAAACCGGCCTGTCTAATCGCACTCATGAGAATCTGATCATGGATGAGCTGAGCGCGGGGCCGTCATTGGATTTGCGCAAGGATGCGAGAGATGACGGTCTCACCTTTGAGCAGCGAATAATCGCAGGGGACTTGGTTCTGGACGTTCACCCTACTGGCGGGGCCTAATTTTGCGCCGCATGATACAAGAACTTTATCTAAGCACCAGAGCCCGCGACCCGTCACCGCGACGGCGGTGGGCTGCCTAGTTTTCTCCCTGATGCTTACATAGCGCTTACATGAAAAAGCAAAGACACCTAGGAGACCATCCTAACCGCCTGTTTTTATTGGTGGGCCCACTAGGACTCGAACCTAGGACCAAGGGATTATGAGTCCCCTGCTCTAACCGACTGAGCTATAGGCCCAATGCTGTGCGCTCCTCGCCGGAGGGGCGCATAAAAACATCAGTTGAGGATGGTAACTTCACCATCCACAAAACTTTTGAGGCGATCGGAGCGCGAGGGATGGCGCAGCTTGCGCAGGGCCTTGGCCTCGATCTGCCGAATACGCTCACGCGTGACGTCAAACTGCTTACCGACTTCTTCCAGCGTGTGGTCGGTATTCATGCCGATGCCAAAACGCATCCGCAATACCTTCGCCTCGCGCGCAGTGAGGCCGTTGTCGAGAAGCTCTTCCACCACTTCCCGAATGGCTGCATGGATTGCGGAATCCGTTGGTGCCGGGACATTGCGGTCTTCGATGAAGTCACCTAGGTGCGAATCCTCGTCGTCCCCAATCGGGGTCTCCATGGAAATGGGCTCCTTGGCGATCTTGAGCACCTTGCGGATCTTGTCTTCCGGCATTTCCATGCGCTCGGCAAGCTCTTCCGGGCTCGGCTCACGCCCCATTTCCTGCAACATCTGCCGACTGATGCGGTTCAGTTTATTGATGGTCTCGATCATGTGCACCGGGATGCGGATGGTGCGCGCCTGATCGGCAATCGAACGGGTGATCGCCTGGCGAATCCACCAGGTAGCATAGGTAGAAAACTTGTAGCCGCGACGGTACTCAAATTTATCGACCGCCTTCATCAGACCGATGTTGCCTTCCTGAATCAGATCGAGGAACTGCAAGCCACGGTTGGTGTACTTCTTGGCAATGGAAATGACCAGACGCAGGTTAGCCTCGACCATCTCCTTCTTGGCCCGGCGGGCCTTGGCCTCACCAATGGACATCAGCCGACTGGCCTCTTTGATTTCGGCAATAGGCAAGCCAGCCCGATCCTCGATGTTGCCCATGCGCTGCATGACGGCAAGGATATCCTCCCGCATAGCCTGCAACTTGGTGGAGAAGCCCTTGCCCACGGCAATCTGCTCATCCAGCCAGGTGGGATCGCTCTCTCGTCCGGGAAAACTCCGCACGAAGTCCTTACGCGGGTATCCGGCGCGTTCGATGCACAGATGCATGACCCTGCGCTCGGCTTGCCTCACCTCTTCGGTGAGGGCGCGCAAGGCGTCGGCCATGAAGTCAATCTGCCGCACATTGAGCTTGATTTCCAAGAAGCGCGCCGCCAGCACCTGACGTTGCTCCTGATATTCGGCACTGCGCCCTGCACCTTTTGCTCGCAACGCCATCAATACTTCGTAATCGGCACGAATCGCGGCAAAGCGTTCCAAGGCTTCTTCCATCTGCGGTCCTTTATCTGCCGCAGACAAGCCACCGTCCTCTTCGTCCTCGTCATCCTGCTCGTCGACGCTCTCGTCACCGGTCTCCAGACGGAGGTCTTCGTCTTCGGCCTCGGCACTTTCTTCGATGGCGTTGGGGTCAATGAAGGCATCGACGACTTCATCGAGGCGCAGCTCCCCACGTTCCACCCGTTCCGCTGCCTCCAGAAGCAAAGCGATCGTGGTGGGACAGGTGGATACCGCACGTAACACCTGAAGAAGTCCATCTTCGATGCGGCGGGCGATTTCAATCTCGCCTTCGCGGGTGAGAAGTTCGACACTGCCCATCTCGCGCATGTACATGCGCACGGGATCGCTGGTGCGGCCAATGTCGGCCTCCACCACCGCCAGGGCTTCTTCCGCCGCCTCTTCCACTTCCTGCGAGGCGATAACCGCCCCGCCCTCACTATCGCCGAGGAGAAGGCCATCATCTTCCGGGGCTTCTTCAAAAACCTCGATCCCCATGTCGTTGATCATGGAAATGACGTTTTCCATCTGCTCCGGATCGAAGATTTCCTCCGGCAGAAGATCATTGATCTCGCGATAGGTCAGATATCCCTGCTCTTTGCCCCGTGCAATCAGGGCCTTGAGTTCGGAACGCTGGGATTCTGCATCCAAAGAAGTTTCGTTGTCTGTCATAGAGGATCCAACGGCACGCATAGCCGCCCATTATAGAAAAAAACCAAGGCAGATGAAAAGATGCCAGGCATGGTTTCCTAGCTCCTCGCGGTCTTTATCCCGCGTTTCTGTTGTAGATGTTGCCGCAGCTCTGCGCGCTCCTCGGCGCTCAGGGCACCAATTCCGGCGCGATCGCCGAGCTTACCGAGCGACAGGCTGCGCAGACGCCGCAATTCTGCATTCGCCCGCGCCAACGTTTTTTCAATTTCCAACCCCTCTGCCACCTCCGCCTCGCTATCGCCCGTCATTGCCAGGGACAAATAGCGCTCACCATCGGGTTCCTCGGCCAATGCCAAACACAACGCCTGGCTACTTAGATGGGTGATACTGGCAGAAATTTCAAGGGCGCGAGCGAGGGCGGCGAGCTCTGCGCGCTCGCCGGCAAAACGTTGCAAAAGCTCACGATCGAGGGCCGCCCAGGCAGGCGCCGCAGGATTGCGCAAAAAGAGGGCTAGGCAGCGGGCCCACTCACCGCGCCAGCTCGTCGACTTCCGGGCCAGCACCGGCGAACGGCCCCCGGGGGTCACCTGCGGCACATCCGACGCCAGTTGCAAGCGTTGTCGGTACACCTCGCGCAGATCCGGGTCGGCGAGCTTGTCGAGGAAATCACGGGCCTGGCGCCGGTACTGCGCCAACTCATCTCCCTGCTGCAGATCATATTCTGTCGCCAGAAACTCCAGAAAGACATCGACCGCAGGCCGAGCACCGGCGAGAAGCTGGGTAAAGACCTCGGCACCTTGATGCCGCAGGAGAGAATCCGGATCTTCCCCCTCGGGCAGAAAGAGTACCCGGAGCAAACGACCGGGGCGCAGGTGCGTCGGGCTGAGGGCTACGGCTCGCTGCGCTGCGGCTCTGCCAGCACGATCCCCATCAAAACAGAGAATCACTTCGCTGCTGGCACGAAACAGGGTCTCCAACTGGGTTTCACCGAGCGCTGTGCCACTCGCCGCCACGGCATTATCAATTCCCGATTGGTGCAGGGTAATGACATCCAGATAGCCCTCGACCAAGAGCACCTTCCCCGTGCGACGAATCCCCGCGCGCGCGCGATCCAGGGCAAACAGGACTTGCGCTTTGTGGTAGAGCGAGGTCTCGGGGGAATTGAGATACTTGGGTTCGCGACCGTCGATACTGCGCCCGGCCAGACCACAAAGGCGCCCGCGACCATCGCGAATGGCAAAGATGACGCGGCCACGGAAACGCTCATAGAGCCGCCCGTCATCAGCCCTCCCCAAAATACCGGCGTCGACCAGCAGCTCGCGATCCTCTGGCGATTTTCCCAACTGTCCCAGGATGCGCTGCCCTTCCGGCGCGTAGCCAAGGCCAAAGTCCTCGATAGTCTGGCCACTTACCCCACGCGATTGCCAGTACTGCTGCGCCTGGGGTGCCTGCGCCAGAGCCTGCCGATACACTTCCAGACTCCGCTCCAACATATCCCGCAAAGCCGGTAGTCGCCGGTCTGGCCCTGCCGCCTGCTGGTCCCTTGGCAGCTCTATGCCAGCCTGATCGGCAAGCATTTCCAACGCCTCCACGAAACTGAGGCGCTCGTAGGCCATGAGAAAATCGAGGGCATTGCCGTGTACGTGACAGCCAAAGCAGTAATAAATCTGCTTGTCGGAACTGACCGAAAAGGATGCGGTTTTTTCGTGATGAAAAGGACAGCAGGCCCAATAATCCTTGCCCTTTTTCTTGAGAGTGACGCGAGCATCGATCAGGCGGACCAGATCGGTGCGCTCGATAACACTGTCAATGACTTGCCGGGAGTAACGGGCCATGTTTCAGCGTAGTTCCAATTCCGACACGCCGCCACCGCCATGCTCGGGGCGGGCCATGCGCCATGCCACTACCCGCGGATCCTGCTCGGCAAATTCGCGTACCAGTTCGGCAAGGACGCCGTTGCCCTTGCCATGCAGCACTTCCACCTGACTGCGTCCAGCCGCTACCGCAGCATCGAGATGGCGTAACAAGGCCGCTTCGGCAACATCACGCCGTTGACCCCGGAGATCGAGGCGCCAGGGATGCTCCTCCGGCGCAACATACTGGCTACGCCCCTGTTCTTTCGGCAGGGCAAGTTTTTCGTCCGGCTGGAACTGCTGGAGAGGAATCCACAACTGCTTGCCGCGCAGATCGACCTGAAGGCGCTGCCCGCTTGCGTCCAGACGCCGTACCTCCACCACCTGCCGCAGCGGCAGGAACAGACCGCGGGTTCCCGGAGCCGGCAGCGCCTGCGCTTCCGAAGATGGCGAAGCAAGCTGCTGGTCGAGTCGGTCGAGAGTAACCGATGCCGCCTGGGTATCGCGCCCTTGCTTGAGCCCGGCAATGGCGGCGCGCACCTGCGAGCGCGCTTCGGCAAGCATTTTTTGCCATTCCTGACGCGCCTCGTCCTCCGCGCGTAAACGCAGGGCCGCTGCCTTTTCTGCCTCTCTGCGCAATTGCGCACGCAAACGATCCTGCTCCTCGGCGGCTGCCTGCGCCCGGGCTGCCTGCTCTTCAGCGGCGCGCAGCAGGGCGTCACGACGGTCCTCCCAGCTCTCCCAATGTTCCTGTTCGCCAGCGTGAATTGCGTCCGCCAGAGCCATGACTGGATCTGGCAGACCGATCTTACGCGCGATCAGCAGGCCCTGACTCGCGCCGGCACGCCCCAACTGCAGGCGATAGGTCGGCCGCAGCTGCTCGATGTCAAAACCCATGCCACCCAAGAGCACTCCGTCCTCGCGCAAGGCATAGCGCTTGAGCACCGCCATATGACTGGTGAGAATGGTGACCACGCCACGGTCGCGCAGACTGGCGGCCACGGCCTGGGCCAACGCCGCACCCTCGCGCGGATCGGTGCCATTACCCAGTTCGTCCAGGAGTATCAGGCTGTTCGAGGTCGCCTGCGCAAGAAGGTCGCGCACCTGCCGCATCTGCCCGGAAAAACTGGAGAGATCGGCCTGCAGGTCCTGGGCATCGCCAATAACGGCATAAAGGGAAGAAAAATATCCCAGCTCACCCTCCGCCGGGATGGGCAAGCCGAGATATCCTGCCAGATGCACCAGCCCGACTGCCTTGAGCAAGGCACTTTTGCCGCCGGTATTGGGCCCAGTAATCAGAAGCTGCTTGACTTCGCTACCCAGCGCGAGGTCGTTGGCCACGACCGCGCTGCCGTGCCGCAGCACCAGCAGGGGATGGCGCAGGGCGCGCAGACAAAAGGACGGCGAGTCGCGCAGCAGCGGGATGGTTCCGTCCCAGACCGCACCGAGCTCCAGCCCAGCGCGGACGGCCTCCAGGCGCCCCATGCGTTGGAGAGCGAGCTGCAGCCGCTCCGCCTCACTCCCCAGCAGGGTGGTGAGGGAGCGCAGGATACGCTCCTCTTCCTGACGCTGTGCCGCTTCTAATTCGACCAGCAGATTATTCTGCTCTACCACCGCCAGCGGTTCGATGAAGAGCGTCTCACCGCTCGCCGAGCGGTCGTGCACAATGCCGCGCAAACGCCCCTTGAAGTTGGCCTTGACCGGTAACAGAAAACGTCCGCCGCGTTGTACTACGTGCGGATCCTGCCAGATGTCCCGCCGCTCCCGTTCCTGCAGCAATCCCTTCAGCTGCTGTTGCACCTGCGCGCGCTGTATCCGCAGTTGTTGACGAAGGCGTGCAAGTTCCGGGCTGGCGCTATCCAGCAAGACGCCATCCACATCGAGTCCACTCTGGAGCCGGCCGAGAAGAACGCCATTCGGCGCCAGGAGTTCCGCGTCGCTGCTGAGAATATCCTCTGCAGCCGTGAGAAAACGGGCATACTCCGCCGCCAGTTCGAGGACCCGGCGCACCCGCACCAGTTCCATCCCGGTCAGAACAGCGGCGGGACGACTAGCGAGCAGGACAAGATCCGTGATATCCGGAAGTTCCGCGGCCGGCATCCCCGGCGTATCGGCAAGCCGCTGTTGTAGGGCCGCGCTGCGTTCCAGACGCTGGCGGATTTCTTGCGCAGAGACCGCGGGATTTAGGCTCGAGACATAGCGCCTAGCATAGATATGGGCGCAGCGGTCGAGCCAGTGCTGGCGGAGGAGGGGTAACTCCAGGGCGTTCTGCGCTGCCAGCCGCAGCGCGTCGGGACTCCCGGGCGCAGCGATCCCCGACTCCATATTCAGGTGCTGAGTTGTGCCTTGACCTTTTCGGAAAGGACCGCCATGTCAACGCGGCCCTGTACCTGTGGGCGCAAGATACCTAGTACTTTGCCCATGTCGCGCGGCCCTTGGGCAGCGCTCTCGGTGACCGCGGCGCGGATCAGCGCATCGATTTCGGCGTCACTGAGGGCTGCAGGCAGGTAAGGTTGCAAAAAGACAATCTCGGCCTCTTCCTTCTCTGCCAGTTCGGGACGGCCGCCTTCCCGGAACTGACGCGCAGATTCCTTGCGCTGCTTGATCAGTTTTTCGACCACCGCCAGGACATCGACGTCGGTCTGTTCCCGACGCTCGTCGACTTCCCGTTGTTTGATAGCGGCAAGCAGCATACGAATGGTCCCGAGGCGCTCCGTATCTCGGGCGCGCATCGCCGCCTTCATGTCTTCCTGAATCTGCTCGCGCAGGGACATCAGTACATCCGCACCAAACGCATCTGCTGCCGCCGCATCCGCTTGAGAGACCGCTTGCGCGCTGCCGCGGCCTTGCGCTTGCGCTCTTCGGTGGGCTTTTCGTAAAACTCACGACGACGAACTTCCGTCAGCACACCGGCTTTCTCGCAAGAGCGCTTGAATCGGCGCAGGGCAACTTCGAAAGGTTCATTTTCTTTGACGCGAATGGTTGGCATGAAAAGCTGGTCCTCTCCAAAAAAGGTCTGGTCTAGAGGCGCAGAAGGATACCCGCTCGTAGATGATGAGTCAAAACATAGCCGCAGATTCATTACTATCATCCAAAGCGCAACACACTATTGTTACAGGCGCAACAGTTTCTTGACATGACTACGCCAGAGGTTCCTAATACACCGTGAAAGAAACTTCGTCGAATTAGGATATTAGCTGACAATGTTGAACTCGGTTCTACAGGATCGGTAACCATCTCGGAGATTGTATGCCAAAGACCCACAGCGCGAAGAAAACTGCATCGAAGTTTGCCCCGGAGATACCGGATCTGCCCCAAGCGGCAGCGCCGGAAATCCCGGTGGACACCATCGCCGAGTCCGGCCCATTTCTCAGTGCGCAGCAGGAGGCCAGCCTGATCCAGCGGCTGCGCCGAGGCGATGACAGCGCCCGCGCATCGCTCATCGCCGCACACATGCCGCTGGTCCGCTCCATTGCCCGCAGCTACCGGAACAAGGGCCTTAGCCAAGAGGATCTTTTTCAGGAAGGCTACATGGGTCTGATGCGGGCCGCCGAACGTTATCGGGAGGGCCTCGGTACGCGTTTTTCCAGTTATGCTACCTGGTGGATTCGCGAAGCCATGCAACGGGCCCTGATTCGCTCGCGCTTCATTCGCCTCCCTGATTATCTAGCAAAATCGCTGCATGCTCACACACAAAGGGAAGACGAGAGCGCGTTGAGCAATAGCGACGAGATCCGGCAAAAACGCGTGGAGGCCTTGGGCGTGCGCGAGAGTACCGTGCGCGCCCTGGAATTTGCCGATATCCGGGTTTCCTCTCTCGACGAGGAAACGCAGGAGGGATTCCACCGGATCGATCAGATCATGGGGGTGATGGCCTCCCCTTGCCAGGAATACGACCGCGAATCCTGCGCGCGGGCCCTTCGCGGATTCTTGTCGGAGCTCAATGCCAAGCAGCGCGAGGTGATGATCTATCGCTTTGGCCTGCACGGTGACAGCCCGATGACCCTGGAAGCAGTGGCCGAACGCCTTGGCGTCAGTCGCGAAGCAGTGCGCCAGTTGCAGGTCCGCGCTCTCGGGAAATTGCGGCAATTGCTCGTAGATGGCGGCTGGGAAGACGAGACGTCCTAAACCAACGCTCTACTGCATTTCCGCGAACAGCTTCCGTAGGGCTTGCCCGCGATGACTACAGGCTTGTTTCTCTTGCAGCGATAATTGCGCTGCGCTGCGCCCCGCTGCACCACGGGGCAGAAAGATGGGGTCGTAACCAAAGCCACCCTCCCCTTGCATCTTGGCGGCAATCTCTCCCTGCCAGATGCCGCGAGCAAACAGCGGATCGGGATCCTCTGGGCCGCGCAACAACACCATCACGCACAAAAAATACGCATCGCGCTGCTTGGCGCTTAGGTCCTGCATGCGTTGCAGTAGTAATTCGTTATTCTCCCGATCGGAGGCGCTATCGCCAGCGAAGCGGGCAGAGCGTACTCCGGGCGCACCATCGAGCGCCGGAACACAGAGCCCCGAATCCTCGGCGAGCACCCAGTGATTGCAGTGTTGGGCAGTGTGCCGTGCCTTGCACAAGGAATTTTCCAGGAAAGTCGATGCTGTTTCTTCCGGACTCTCGATCTGCAACTGCTCCAGGTCGAGCAGGCGCAAACCAAGGGCCGCAAAGGCCGGCTCCAGCTCCCGCCGTTTGCCGGCGTTGCGGGACGCCAGTACTAGCGTGCCGGTACCGACCAAGCGGGAAACACCTGTTGCTGGAAGGCAATGATTTCGTCAATCCCCTTGCGCCCGAGAAGCAGCATGTCTGCCATCTGCCCGGCAGAAAACGGGTCTCCCTCGGCGGTACCCTGCAATTCGACAAAGTGTCCGGTATCGGTCATGACCAGATTCAGATCGACCTCGGCCGAGCTGTCTTCCGCATAGTCGAGATCGAGCACGGCGTCTCCCGCCACGATACCCACGGATACCGCAGCTACCCAATGACGCCAAGGACTGGTAGTCAGGACGCCGCGCTGCAAGAGACCGTCGATGGCCTCGGCCAAGGCAAGGCAGGCGCCCGTGATGCTGGCAGTGCGGGTACCACCATCGGCCTGCAGGACGTCACAGTCCAGCCAGATCGTGCGCTCCCCCAGGGCCTTGAGGTCGATCGCTGCGCGCAGGCTACGGCCAATGAGTCGTTGAATTTCATGGGTGCGCCCACCAATCTTGCCCTTGGCAGCCTCTCGGGAAATACGGGTATGCGTCGCCCGCGGGAGCATGCTGTATTCCGCGGTAATCCAGCCCTGCCCGGAACCGCGCAGAAACGGCGCGGTTTTTTCTTCGACGGTCGCCGTACACAAGACACGAGTATCGCCAAAACCGATCAGTACGGAACCCTCGGCGTGCTTGGTGTAGCCTCTTTCAGCATGCAGTGGGCGTAATTCATCGCCGGCGCGACCAGAATGACGCATAGCTTCTCCCTCAGAAATGGTAAACCAGATTGACCGCAGTCAGCGTATTGAGTGCCTTGTAGCCGACGGGCACCTGGGTATTGTAAGTCGCCAAAAAAGAAAAGCGCATGCCCAGAGCGCCCACCAGGGGAGTATTCAGACCCAGAAGTGACTGGTAGGTGTTGGCACCCCCCTCCACCAGCACCGCCTCCAGATCCTCGGTCAAAAGCGCACCCTTACTGATCTGCCAACGATACTTGGCGGCAAGCTGGGCGCTGGGGTTGATGACGGCGGCATAGCCGATGCGATGCGACTCCCGGGCACCCACACCGGCCTGCAGGGCCAACCGCATGTTCTCGTCTGGATACAGATAATGACCGATACCGGCAAATTCATCGACGCGGTAAAAATAGCCGTCGAAATGGTTGCGCACGTAATCCAGCGTGCCATATGCGTAGGTATTTTTTCGCCAGCGGTATTTGGTACTGTTACTCACCGCCAAACGATCGGCAGAAACCACGCCACTATTGCGGGCATAATTGTAGGCGAAGGAAGTATCGTTGGACCACGGTCCCCGCAGCCAATTCAGAGCATCTTCCGTATTGATGCTGAGAGCCTGACTGGTACCGGTACTGTTGCTGAATCCTAGGCCGACATTGCCGCTGAATCCCTGCGGCTGCGACGCGGCCCAAGCCAACGCCGGGGTACTCAAAACCGATATCGTTAGAATCGACAGCGCAATTTTTCGCAAGATTCCCTCCACCTGGCCAAATACCGAAAGAACCCTAGCATGTTTGGCGCGAGATACCAAAAGAACCTTGTTTTGGCGCTCCCAAGGGGGTTCGAACCCCTGTTACCGACGTGAGAGGCCGGTGTCCTAGGCCACTAGACGATGGGAGCGATGGCCTCAAATTCAAGAGGCGTAAAAGATACACCATCTCCGAGACCTTGTGCAAGCGGCGCACAGAGCTGAACGAAGTTCATGCAGTAGGCAAAATGCCAGCGCGTAGGATAGAATATGCGGCTATTCGTGGCATAGCCCATTATAGAATCAGGAGCCCTTGTCTATGACCTACGTGGTTACCGAGTCGTGCATCAAATGTAAATACACGGATTGTGTGGACGTGTGTCCCGTGGATTGTTTTCGCGAAGGACCCAATTTCCTGGTCATCGACCCTGATGAGTGCATTGACTGTACGCTCTGTGAGCCCGAGTGTCCGGCAGCGGCCATCTTTCGCGACGATGATTTGCCCGAGGGCCAGGAGGAGTTCATTGCCATCAACGCCCGTCTGGCGAAGGCTTGGCCGGCCATCATCCAAAAGAAGGATGCCCCCGCCGATGCCGACGAATGGGCACAGGTGCAGGACAAGCGGGCCCTGCTCGAAGAGTGAAAGGTCAGCGGCGGAGTTGGCTGCGCTCCGCCAATTTCCGGCGGTTTTTGCAGTTTTTCCAGCCCTATCGCGGTTCCATCGCCACGGCGCTGTTTTTCATGACCCTCTCGGGCCTCGCCAGTGGTGCGAGCGCCTATGTCGTCAAACCCATACTCGACCATATCTTCATCGACCGCCAAGCGGCGATGTTGCTGTGGCTGCCGCTACTGGTCATCGCCATCTATGCTATCAAGGGGTTTTCTGACTACTCCGGTGGGGTGATTCTGGCGCGCATGGAGGAAAACATCCTGCGCCAGCTGCGCGAGCAGCTCTACGCCCACACCCTCCGCCTGCCCTTGCCGGCCCTGCTGCAACAAAGCCAGGGTAGCACCCTGTCACGCATGAGTCTGGATCTGACCCTGCTGCAGCAGAGCCTTTCCGTACTCGCCCGTTTTTTTCTCGCCGGCGTGCAGATCCTCGCCCTCATCGGCGTCGCTTTTTATATGAGCTGGTCGCTGGCACTGATCAGCCTCGGCACCCTGCCCCTGGCCTTCTATCCATTGATTCGCTTTGGGCAGAGTCTGCGGCGCCGCGGGCATGAACAGCAGGAGCAGATGGGCGACATCCTGGGTCAGTTTGCCGAGAGCCTGCGCGGGGTGGAGGTCATCAAGAGCCAAGGAACTGAAGACTTCGAGGCGCGGCGCTTTGCGGGACTGGCGCAGATCTACTACCAACTGATGATGCGCATCGTCCGTATCCAAAAAGCCAGCACGCCGGTGATGGAGCTGATTGCCGCCCTTGGCATTGCCGTTACCATCTATCTCGGCGGTCATCAGGTGGTGAGCGGGGCGATGACAACGGGCGCTTTCTTTGCCTTTCTTACCGCCCTGGCCATGGTCTACGAGCCGCTGCGTCAGCTCTCCTCCGCCAACAATCAGTTGCAGCAGGGGCTATCCGCCGCAGACCGACTGTTTCACTGGCTGGACCAGGAAGCCGAGACGACAAGCGCCACGGAGCAAGCCCCGCAGACAAGTGCGGGGTCCTGGCGCTGCGGCGATCTGCGCCTGCGCTATGGCGGTGAAACGGTACTGCAGGACCTCGACATCGTGATCCCTGCTGGCAGTTTCACCGCCATTGCGGGCGCCAGTGGCAGCGGCAAAACCAGTCTGCTACGGGTCATCCTGGGATTGCTGCCGGCCGATGCCGGAGAGATCTGGATTGGCGAGCGGCCCGCCCGCGAATTTTCCCTACGTAGCTATCGCCAGCATTTTGCCTATGTGGCGCAAGAGCCCTTGCTGTTTTCCGGCACCGTATTGGAGAATATCGCCTATGCCGATCCCCAGGCGGATCGTAAGCGGGCGGAAGATGTCGCACGCGCTGCGCACTGCTGGGAGTTTTTGCAGGACGCCGGCGGCCTGGATACGGCGGTGCACGGACATGGCAGCAACTTCTCCGGCGGCCAGCGCCAGCGTTTGGCGATTGCCCGCGCCCTGTACCAGCGACGGCCCTTTCTGGTGCTCGATGAGGCGACCAGTGCCCTCGATAGCGAGAGCGAGCAACGCATCCTGGACACCCTGGCGAACTTGCGCGGCAGGATAACCATCATTGTCGCGGCGCATCGGGAGGCCAGCCTGACGCTGGCAGACCAGGTCATTCGCCTGGAGCGCGGGCGTATTCTCTCCGGCGCCAGCGCGGTACCTTGCGCAGCCAGTACCTGAGCTCCTGCTCACCAGCAGCGTCGGGATGACGGCCATAGCGCTGCCGGAGAATTGCCGCATACAGTTTATCGCACTCGGGTTCCGCCAGGGGCAAGTGCTGCAACCAGATCGCCTCCTGCCCCGGGCGGAGATCACGCAATCCCCTGCGTTGCAGCAGGCGAATCACCCGCCGCCGGTAGCGCGCGGCGGAATCGTTCTCCAGGCTGCGCGTGCGTCGCCACCACCAGAACAGTCCGACGAACAGCGGCAGCAATAGATACCAGAGCCAGGTAGCAGACCATTGCTGATGCAGGTCCAGTGCCGCTGAGTGGCGCTCCTGGGTCCCTCCCTGCAGCAGGCTACCGGCAGCCACCCAGGCCTCCCGCTGTTTGGCGGGACTGAAGTTGATCACCCAGTTCAGCCATTCCCACTGCAGCCAGCTCCAGAGCTGTCCGCCAGTCGATAATTGCTCCCCGGCCGTGGCAATGCCGTCTCCCCTTGCCTCTCCCCCGCTGGCAGCAGGTGTGGCATCGAGCAAGACCCACTCGCCATGCAACCAGGCCTGTACCCAGGCATGCGCCATGCTTTGCCGCACCACCCAAAAATCACCGTATGCGTCATACTGCCCCCCGTGGTAGCCGACCACCACCCGGGCGGGCACACCATCCAGGCGCAGCAACGTGGCGAGACCTGCCGCATAATATTCACAGAAGCCGGTGTGGCTGTGCAGAAGAAAGTCGGCCAGACTTTGCCCCTGGGGATAGGCCGCTGGGGCCTGCAGGCTGTAATGGAAAGAAGGACCACGCAGCCAAGTCATGATCCTTTGCGCTGTCTGTTCCGGGGTATCGCCGCGCAGGCGTTTGGCCAGGCGCAGGATCTGCGGATCGATCTGGGCAGGGACTTGCAAGGCTGCCTGCCGTTGCGCTGGGGAAATACAGTGGTCGGATCTGGCCGACCAGGCATCGTAGCGCAAGGCACCATCCTGCGCGCTCTGCAGGCGGATACCAGAGGCGTTTTGCTGAAGCGGCAGAGGACTGGCGAAACGCAGTGGATTGCTCAGGGCAAAGAGGTAGTCATGATGACCGGGGCTAAGGAGGATTTTCTGCTGCCACACGGCTTGCCCGGTATTCCGGCAATCCATGCCGAGTGCAGGACCGGGCTGCCAGCGGACGCCACCATCGTCCTGCCAGAGAATTGCCCCCATCCAATACATCTGCTCGGCAGGCAAAGACGGCCCCTGGATCTGGGCGCGAAAGGCGACGGCAGGATCAAGTTGCAGTGACTGGATATGCGCCGGATCAAGGCTGGGCGAGAAGCCGCTGGCTGCAGCCCCGATACCGCCTCCCCAATGCCACAGCGGTGTAGGCGTGCGCGGCAGCAAGAGAAAGAACAGCCCCATGATCGGCAAAAGAAGAAGCAGAAAGAGGACGGAAAAAAGCAGGAGGCGGAGTAGATCGGCGCTCGCCACCGCTCTTCCCTCTTCCCGCCGGGCATCGAGAAACCCCTGCCAGAGTAACGCCAGCAGCAACAGGAACAGTTCGAGCAGGAAATAGATCCCCAGGGCGAGATCCACCCGGACCCAGGCCGCGAGCCCCATACCCAGCAACAGCAGTGCAGCAATCTGAAATAGGTCTCGGGTACCCCGTAGCTCCAGGGTCTTGACGGCGAGGAGCACATAGAGGGCCGCTGCACCCATTTCCAGCCAGTTGCCCCAGCCCGCAGTAAAAATTGCCAGCGAGAGGAGCGCGATGGTGATCAGAAAACGCGTGCCACCCTTCAATGTGGCAAACGGCAACGCACCGCCCCGCAGAATCACCCAAAGTTCGGCCAAGACCCAAAGTAGAGTCGGCCATTGCCAGGCAAGATGCTCCAGGGCGAGAAAGAGGATCGCGCCAATCATCAAGAGCAAGGTGGGGATGAGAGTTGGCATCTTCATTGCCAAAACCGCCAGCGCCGCCGTTTTTTTGCAATGATGGACAAGATCGGAAACGGCGCCAGCCGTGCCAGCGCCCACAATGCCTCTCGGTAGCCACTGGGGCCACGTCCCTGCCAGGTTCCGGACGGCAGCAGAAGGCGCCAGCGCATAGGCTGCGACTGTGCGCGTTCCAGCCCGGCACGCAGCGCGGAAAGACGCTGTTCATGGTCGCGGTCTTGCAGTTCTGGCGCATGATAATCGAAGACCACAACGCTGCTCTCTTCTTCCTCACGTTGCAGGACCGGCAATGCCGGCGGCAGGAGAAAACCGCCCCGCCAATCACTGCGCCGCCAATAGACGCGGTTGAGGCTCTCGTTGGGCAAACGCCGGCGCAGGGCAATCACCTCGCCGCTTCCCTGCCACTGCTCGTGCTGCGCGCGGGCTTCCGTATCCCGGTCTGGCGCCACCGAGGCGTAGCTGTCCGCGGCAGCGGGGGCGACCCAGGGAGCATCGGCATCGGGAAGATCGATCTGCTGCCCGCGCCAGACGAAGGCAAACGGAAACGAGGACCCGAGCAAGAGCTGCGGCAGGAGCAGCGGCCCGCGCTGCTCTGGGCACCAAGTCAGGACCAGCTCGCTGCTACCGCGCCCAGGCAGTCTGGCGATTTGCCCGTGCGCCGGGGGCAGACGCAGCTCCAGCAACCAGACCGTCCAGGGATGCGGATTGACGATTCGGAAGCGAAGCTGTCCCGGTTCATCCACCGTCAACAATTGTCCCGGAAGCAGGGAAACGTCCAGAGCGCGGAGATTCAGTAAGGCCGCAAGACCCGACAGAATCATCAGCGCCAGCATCATCGACACCAGTAGAAACAGCATGTTGTTGCCGGTATTCACGGCGGCAAAGCCTACTGCCAAGGTGAATGCCACAAAGAGTTTGCCCGCGCGGGAGAGTTTTACCTCCCGCCGTTTTACCCGCCCAAACCCCAGCATTGTTTCAACAGTCCTGCCAGCTGGACACGCGGTTCGCCAGGATCACGCCAGCGCAGACGGTGTCCCAATACCGCGGGGGCTACGGCCGGGAGATCTTCCGGCGCGACAAAATCCCGCTGCTGCAAAAAGGCCCAGCCCCGCAGCGCTGCCTGTAAAGCCAAGAGCCCACGGGGGGAAACACCAAAGCGCAGGCTGCTTTCCCGGCGGCTATACTCGGCGAGGTCAAGCAACATGGCGCGAATCTCAGGGCTCAGGAAGACTTGTCGTGCGCTTCTTTGCCAGTCCAGCAAGGTCGCCTCCGTTGCCAGGGCTGGCACTGCCTCTGGCGCAAGGGCCTCCCCCTGCAGTAGACGTTCTTCTGCCATCCGACTTGGGTACCCAAGAGAGAGCGACAACAAAAACCGATCCAACTGGTTTTCTGGCAAGGGAAATACCCCATCAAACTCTTGCGGGTTCTGGGTGGCAATGACGAAAAACGGGTTGGGCAAGGGATGACTCGCCCCTTCCAGGGAGACTTGTCCCTCGGCCATAGCCTCCATGAGGGCCGACTGCGCCCGCGGTGGGGCGCGATTGATCTCGTCGATGAGCAATAGAGAGTGAAAAATGGGGCCGCGGCGAAAGACGAAGGCCTGCTGCGCGGGATCGTAGAAACTGCTGCCGAGAATATCCCCCGGCAGCGTATCTGCCGTCATCTGCAGGCGCGCAAAGGCGAGATTCAGCGAGCGTGCGAGCCCCAGGGCCAGGGTGGTTTTGCCCAGTCCGGGCAAGTCTTCCAGAAGCACATGTCCGCCCGCAATCAGGGCAGTAAGCACCAGACGGATCTGGGGTTCTTTGTCGAGAACGATCTGTGCGAGCTGCCGCAGCAGCGCAGCGGGGCTCGTTTCCGTCACTCCGCGACCTGCAGGCGCCGGGCCGCCAGGGTTTCGTCGACGCGCCGCACCGGCAGATCATGCGGTGCGTTACGCAGAAGCTCGGGTTCCTCCAGCGCCTCCCGACGAATCTGCGCCATCACTTCCAGGAAGCGATCCAGGCTTGCCTTGCTTTCGGTTTCCGTGGGCTCGATGAGCAGGCATTCCGGTACCAACTGAGGGAAGTAGATGGTCGGCGCGTGGATACCAAAATCGAGCAGACGCTTGGCGACATCCAGGGCCCGCACCGCGCTGGCCTTGTGTAGGTCCTGCACAGAAATGATGAACTCATGCGTAGCGCGTCGCTCGGCAAAGGCCACGGTATAGCCCTGGCGCCGCAGGCCGTGCATCAGATAATTGGCATTGAGGGCCGCATAGGCAGAGACCCGTCGCAAACCGGCGTGTCCCAGGCGCCGGACATAGGCATGGGCGCGCAGGAGTACGCCGATGTTGCCAGCATAAGCACTAAGCTGACCAATACTCTCCGGGCGCTCCGCATGGCTCTCCCAGCGATAGGAGCCGGCTTCGCCCACGACCCGAGGTACTGGCAGATAGGGTGCCAGACGTGATGCCGCCGCCACCGCCCCGGAGCCAGGCCCACCTCCGCCATGGGGGGTGGCGAAGGTCTTGTGCAGATTCAGGTGCATCACATCAAAGCCCATCTCGCCGGGCTTCACCCGGCCCAGGATGGCGTTAAGATTGGCACCATCGTAATAGAGCAAGGCACCGGCGCCATGGACCAGGGCAGCGACTTCCTGAATCTGGCGCTCGAAGACTCCGAGTGTGGACGGGTTGGTGAGCATGATCCCGGCCACATCCGGACCCAGGGCCGCGCGCAAGGCATCGAGGTCGAGATCTCCATTGGGTAGATTGGGTAATTCCGTGACCGTAAAGCCGGCCATGCGGGCACTGGCGGGATTGGTGCCATGCGCCGCCTGGGGAATGAGCATGCGCTGCCGCTGGGTATCGCCGCGCGCCTGATGATAGGCGCGGATCATCGCCACCCCGGCAAGCTCCCCCTGGGCACCAGCGGCAGGGCTCAGACTCACCGCCGCCATGCCGGTCAGCTCCGCTAACCAGCCCTGTAACTCTGCCAGATTACGCAGCAACCCTTGGGCAGCCACCGCCGGGGTCGCTGGATGCAGGCGGGAAAAACCGGGCAGCGTCGCCACTTCGTGGGCGATGCGCGGGTTGTACTTCATGGTGCAGGAGCCCAAGGGATAAAAATTGGTATCGATGGAGAAGTTTTTTTGACTGAGACGGGTGTAATGGCGCAAGACCTCCAGTTCGGAGGGATTGGGGAGGGGGAGATCATCGCGCAGCAGATGCGCGGGAATCGCCAGCTCCAGTTCCGCCGGCGTTTCTTCGTGTTGGCAAGCAAAAATCGTTTCTTCCATCACATCTCCCCCAGTACGCCAGCGAGCGCGCTTGCGTAGCCGTCTAGATCCTCGTCTTCGCTCAATTCCGTGCAGGCCACCAGCAAATCGTGGGGATCATCCGCCGGATTCAGCTCGATCAGCGGCACCCCCGCAAGAAACCCATGGGCAAGCAGGCCATCGCGGACGCTTGGCGCTGGCCGGGGCAGGCGCAACACGAACTCGTTGAACACCGGCCCGGCGTGGGGAAGTTCTACTCCAGGAAGCCTAGCTAGCAGGGCGCGCAGGCGCTGCGCCTGCTGATGCGCGCGCGCAGCCGCGGCGCGCAGGCCGTTGGCCCCCAGAGTGGCAAGATGAATGGTAGCCGCCGTCACCAGCAAGCCCTGGTTGGTGCAGATGTTGCTCGTGGCTCCGGCACGCCGGATATGCTGCTCCCGGGCCTGCAGGGTCAGGCAGTAGGCGACCTGGCCTGCTGCGTCGACGGTCTTGGCAACCAGGCGACCGGGCAGTTGCCGCACGTAGTCCCGCCGGCAAGTCAAAAAGCCAAAGTAGGGCCCACCGGCCGCCAGAGGCACGCCCAAGGGCTGTCCCTCCCCCACGACGATATCGGCGCCCTGCTCGCCCCAGTCCCCGGGCGCCTTGAGTAGGGCCAGGGCCAGCGGGTTGACGACGGCAATGCGCAGCAGGTTGTGGGACTCCGCCCAGTGCGCCAGCGCATCGACCTCTTCCAGTAGGCCAAAGCGATTGATCTGCGGCAGAATCAGCGCCGCCGCCTCGGGAAAATTCTCTTCGGGCAGCAGCAGGCGACCGCTATGCGGATCCTGCGGCAGACTGCGCAGACGAATCCCCTGCATCGGCAGCAGCGCATCCAGCACCCGCCGCCAGTGTGGCAACAACCCCTCAGGGACGAGGATTTCCCGCGCCGCCGGACGCAGGCGCAGGGCCATGAGGCAGGCCTCGGCCAGGGCCGAGGCGCCATCGTAGAGGGAGGCGTTGCTGATCTCCATGCCCGTGAGCCGGGTCATGAAGCTCTGGAATTCGTAGAGAAGCTGCAGGGTGCCCTGGCTGGCCTCGGCTTGGTACGGAGTATAGGCCGAATAGAACTCCCCGCGTCGGGCGATCTCCCAGACGATGGCGGGGATATGGTGTGCATAGGCACCAGCGCCGGCGAAACAACGCAGCGGAGCCTGTTCGGCCGCGCGTTCTTCCATCTCCCGGCGCAGCCTCGCCTCACTGCACCCTTCGGGCAGTGCGGAAACATCGCTCTGTAAAGCCGGCGGGATTTCGTCAAAGAGATCTTCGAGGCGAGGGACGCGGATCGCCTCCAGCATCGCCGCCGTTTCGGCGTTGTCGTGGGGAATGTACGGCATATTTATTCGCCGATGCTGTTCTGATACGCCGCGACGTCGAGGAGCTGCGCAAAGTCCTTTTCGTCAGCCTGAATCTCAAAGATCCAGCCTTTGTCATAGGGGTCTTCATTCAACCATTGGGGGTTATCTGTCAGCTCCGCATTGCTGGCCACCACCTCGCCAGACAGGGGACTGTACAGATCAGAGGCGGCCTTGACCGATTCGATCACCCCACAGGCGGCTTCGGCCTGCACCGCCTGCCCCGTCTGCGGCAATTCCACAAAGACGACATCGCCCAAGAGCTCCTGGGCATGATCGGTGATGCCGACGCGATACCGTCCCGGGGTGAGTTGGGCGACCCATTCGTGGGTGGGACTGTAGCGAAGCTGCGCGGGAACCTGACTCATTGCGGTAGACTCTCCTCTGCGGGATAAACGGCCTGGCCATGACGCCAGAAGGGGGGTTCGACGATGCGGGCCGGCACCTGGCGCTGCCGCACCTGCAAAAATACTGCGCTGTCTGGGCCGACATCGGCCCGTAGTCGCGCGAGGGCAATGCCCAAGCCCAGACTGGGGGCGAAGGAGCCGCTGGTGACCGTACCAATGGTTTCGCCGGCGGCGCTCAGCAGCTCGTAGCCGTGGCGTGGAATGGCGTCGCGCGGCAAGAGCAGGCCCCAGAGACGTTGTGCGGGTCCTTGTCTGCGCTCGGATTCGATAGCCGAGCGGCCGATGAAGTCTCTTTTGGGATCGCGCAGGTCCACCGTCCAGCCGAGATGGCTGCGATCCGGGCTATCGGCCGTCGTCATGTCTTGACCATAGAGGTTCAAGCCGGCCTCCAGACGCAGACTGTCGCGTGCCGCCAAACCGGAAGGTACTACCCCCCGCGCCAGCAAGGCATCGGCAATTGCTGCCAGGTGCCCGTGGGGAGCGAGAATCTCGATGCCATCCTCGCCCGTATAGCCGGTACGAGCGAGGAAGAGATCGGCCCGCGGCGCGACGGAACGGAAAGGCTTCAGCGGCGCAAGCTCGGGCAAGGCCAATGCCTCTGCAGCCCAGGCAATAGCCTTGGGTCCCTGACAGGCAAGGATGCCCCAGTCGTCGCGGGGCAGAAACTCGACGCCGCCGCCCTCCTCTTCGGCCAAACCCTGCAGATAGGAGGCATCGGCGCGCGCCCCGGCGGCATTGAGAACGATGCGATAGCGGTCCTCCCCCAGAAAATAGACGATCAGATCATCCAGGATGCCGCCATCTTCCTGCAACATGCAGGTGTAGAGGGCACGACCGGGCTCGGCGTCGAGACGCGCGACGTCGTTGGCCAGGGCGCGACGAAGCAGAGAGCGAGCGGCCGGTCCCTGCAGGTCGAGAGGACGCATGTGCGAGACATCGAAGAGCCCCGCGGCCTGCCGCACGGCCTCGTGCTCGCGCAACTGCGAGCCATAGTGCAGCGGCATCTCCCAACCGGCAAAGGGAGACATCCGCGCCCCATGCGCCAGATGCCAGGAATGCAGCGCCGTGCGCTGCAGGGTTTCACTCATGGCTGCCTCCCGCGCGCCTGCTGTGCCATTTCCACGAGCAGCCGACGCCAGTCCTGCGGCCCCTGAGCCCTTTGCGGGAAAGACAGACGCAGGCGTTGGCTGCCCGCCTGCAGGTCTCCGCCCTCGGCATCGAGGGCCAGCAGACGCACGGGCTCTGCCGCTTCTGCGCCGCCGAAGTGGCGCCAATAGTCGCGCAGATTTTCGCGGTGATCGGTATTCATGTGTGCCACCGCACCGGCCTCCGCCAACTCCAGCTCGCGCAGGTCGTCGGCAAGACGGATATCCTCCTCTTGCCAACCCATGCTGCCGAAACCGGCAATCCAGCGAATACGCTGGATATCGAGACGGTAAAAATGAAAATCCGGCATGTCCCGATAGCCATCCGCACCCGGTAACAGACAGAGCAGGCGCCCTTCCAGAGCGGGATCAGGATGCACGCGATGAATCTCTCCCTGCACCGCCATCCGCGGCAGCTCCATGAGATCATCGCCGGGCTCCCAAACCAGGAAGGAGGCACGCGGATCTTTATGCAGATATTGCTGATGCACCGCCAGGTTGGAAAACAGGAAATGCGGGCTACCGTAGTGATCGCAGGCGTAGTGCACCACTGCCGTATACGGACTGCCATCCGGCGCCAGGACGGCAATGGCGCCTTGGTAGTGACTGCGCAGAAAATTCCGTAACGACTGGCTGCCGGCGTCCATCTTCAATCGCGAAAGTTGTTGAATTGCAGAGGAATCCCAAAATCTTCGGCGCGCAATGCGGCAATGGCGGCCTGCAGGTCATCGCGGCTCTTGCCGCTGACCCGCAGCTGATCGCCCTGCATGCTGGCCTGCACCTTGTAGCGGCCATCCTTCAGCAGCTTCCCCATTTTCTTGCCCAGTTCGGCATTGATGCCCGCCTTCAGGGTACAGACCTGACGCTGCATACCGCCAGCAGCATCGCTCACCTTGCCGATTTCCAGGGCCTTGAGGTCGACCCCACGCTTGACCAGACGCTGGGAGAGCAGATCGAGCATCTGCCCCAGCTTGTATTCGTCTTCTGCCAGCAGGATCAGCTCCTGCTCCTTGCGCTCGATGCTCGCCTTGCTGCCCTTGAAGTCGTAGCGATTGCCGATTTCCTTGCTGGTGGTGTGCAAGGCATTGTCCACTTCCTGCAGATCGATTTCGGAAACCACATCAAAACTGGGCAAGATCAACACTCCTCTAAGACATCGGGATGGACATGGCCGTGCTGCGTCCCTGCCCGACAACCGGGGCAGTCAGTGACCCAGCGCGCGCCGGCCGGGGTAATCTCCTTTTTCCAGAAGGGCGCCGAGGTCTTGAGCACGTCGATGAGATAGCGACAGGCATCAAAGGCGGCGGCACGGTGCAGGGACCAGACGGCGACCAGAACGATGGGGTCCTGCGGCGTCAGACGCCCATAGCGATGGATGATGAGACTGTCGAGGATGTCATAGCGCCGCTGCGCCTCCTGCGCCACCCGCTCCAGTTCGCGCTCGGTCATGCCGGGATAATGTTCGATTTCCATCGCCAGGATGTCGGCGGCATCGCTGTAGTCGCGGACGGTACCCAGAAAGCTCACCACCGCGCCCGCCGTCGGCTGGGCATGAGCTTCCAGCTCAGCGCCCAGATCGAAGGCCTCCTGCTGCACCCGTACCGTCATCTCAGCCCCCGGTAACCGGAGGGAAGAAGGCGATTTCATCGCCATCCGCCACCGACTCGGTGAAAGGCACATGCACCTGATTGCGGGCCGCGAGCAGATGCTGTCCGGCCAGAGATACGCCGGCAATGCCTTCCACCTGCGCCAGAACCTCAGCGACGGTGCTGCCAGCCTGCAGTTCCAGATCGATGCTGGCCTGCCCCAAGCGCTCGCGCACGCTGGCAAAAAACTTGACGGAAATCATCTCGGCGAGCACCCTTTGCAATCCATCTGATGATGGTAGACGTTGGCCCTTGGCCTTGCAAGACGGACCCTCGCATGCTCCTTGCCTATCTTCTTTTTCTCGCGGAAAGCGCCACCGTCGTCGTGGCGAGCCTCCTCTTCCTTTCCTGGTCGCCCTTCGGGCGCAAGCGCGACAAGGGCGCCACCCTGCAGATCACCGATCTCGGGCAACGCTACGAGGAGCGGGCTAGCCAACTCCTCCGCCAGCGCCTGCCCAAAAAAGAGGCCAAGGCCGTCCTCAAGCGACGCAAAAAGGCCCGCCAGGAGCGTGCCAAGCAAGAGACGCAAGGCTGCCTCTATGTGCTCGATTTCAAGGGCGATCTCCGCGCCTCGGCGGTGGAGAACCTGCGTCAGGAGATTGACGTGATCCTCGCCGCCCGACAGGAGGGTGATCGCGTTTGCGTGCGTCTGGAAAGCGGTGGTGGAATGGTGAATACCTATGGTCTGGCGGCCGCGCAACTGCTGCGCCTGCGCGAGGCCGGACTGGAGCTGAATATACTGGTCGACACCGTCGCTGCCAGTGGCGGCTACATGATGGCCGTCGTTGCCCAGCGCATCATTGCCAGCCCTTTTGCTCTGGTCGGCTCGATTGGCGTCATCGCGCAGGTGCCCAATTTTCATCGCTGGCTCAAGGAACACAACGTCGATTTTGAGCAGTTCACCGCCGGCAAGTACAAACGCACCATCACCCTCTTTGGTGAGAACACCGAGGAAGGTCGGGAAAAGCTACGCGAGGAACTCGGCGAGATTCACGAGCAGTTTCGGGAACTCATCGGTCGCTATCGCCCGCAACTCGACCTGGAGAAAGTTGCCACCGGCGAGGCCTGGCTGGGGGAACGGGCGCTGGAACTGGGGCTGGTCGATGAGCTGGTCACCAGCGATGCCTGGATCCAGCGCGCAGCGGAAACGCAGAAAGTGCTGCTCCTCGGTTTTGCGGCGCGCCCCAGTCTGGCGCAACGGCTGGGTCTGAAGGCGCAGCAGATCTGGGACGGCATCTGGACGCCGCCCCTACCCTGAGCGGCTGCGCCAGAGGGCAAAGGCAAAAACCAGCCAGGACAGAATCATTGCCATGCCGCCGATAGGGGCCAGAAAGGCCCAGCTCTGACCAACCAGGGAGACCAGATAGAGGCCACCACTGAAGAACAATACTCCAAACAGGAGCAGGATTCCTGCCCAGGTCCAGCTCGCTCGCGGTCCCCATTGCGCTATGGACAGGCCCAACAGGATCAGGCCAATCCCCTGGAAAAGCTGGAAGCGATTGGCAATGTCATAAATCCGTAAAGCGTGCTGGCTGACATCGCCCGCCACCAAATGGTCGCCCGCCGCCGCCAGAACCACTGCGAGAGAACAGAGCACTGCTCCAAGGGCCGCCCACCTTGCGCCATACTTTTGTTTCCGCTCCTTTTGCTGCATTCGATGTCTCCTAATCCGCGCATAAACAGGCGCAATAATACCGCGCTCAGCGACCCATGCTATTCTAACGGCATAGATCAACCGTAGAGGAGCGTCATCCATGCCTCATCGTATCGTCATTCTGGGCGGCTCTGGCTTCGTCGGTCGGCACCTGGCCGAGCGACTGTGCCAACAGGGGCATCAAGTTCGCGTACTGACCCGCAATCGCGAGCGTCACCGCGAAGATCTTCTGGTCTTGCCCGGGCTGGAGTTGGTGCAAGCGAATGTGCACGAGCCGGTGGAACTCGAGCGCCAGCTGCAGGATCGCGACGTCGCCATCAACCTGGTGGGCATACTCCATGAGCGCCGGCCGGGACGCAACGATCTGCCCCCGGAGCGCCATGGTGACTTTGAAAAAAACCATATCGAGCTACCGCGGCTGCTCGCCAACACCTGCGCCCGCCTGGGCGTGCAAAGGCTCTTGCACATGAGCGCGCTGGGCGCCAATCCCGTGGGGCCGAGCGCCTACTTGCGCTCGAAAGGGATCGGCGAGGAGATCGTGCGTCAGGCCGGGGAAAACAGCGCCGCGCTGGGGCATTTCACCTACCTCAACGGCCCGAAACTGGTCTGGGGGCGCGGACTGCACGTTACCAGTTTCCGGCCTTCGGTGATCTTTGGCGACGGAGACAGCTTTTTCAATCAGTTTGCCAAGCTGCTGCGCTCCGTTCCATTGTTCATCCCCCTCGCCAAAGCCAAGGCAAAACTGCAGCCGGTCTGGGTCGAGGATGTGGTCAGCGCCTTCGTCCAGGCCATCGATGACCCAAAAACCTTTGGCAAATCTTTTGATCTCTGTGGTCCGAAGGTCTACACCCTGGCGGAGATCCTGCGCTACACCCAAAGCCTCATTGGCAAACACCAGGCCATCGTTCCCCTGTGTGATCTGCTCGCCACGCTGCAGGCCAGCATCTTCGAAAAATTGCCGGGCAAGATCATCACCCGCGACAATCTCCTCTCCCTGTCCGTGGATAACGTCTGTCAGCACAACGACCTGCTACATGCCTTTGGCATCGAAGCAACGGCATTGGAGAGCGTGGTACCGGAGTACATTGGCGGGGGACGCGCGGCCCAATTTTCCGCCGCCCGGCAACGGCGCCCCGGGCAGGGCAAGAGCGCCTGACAGTTGCCTGCTCAGTGGGTGCTGGGCAGGGGTAACTCGCGCAGCAGGCGCTCGCGGGTTACCGCGTCCAGTTCCAGCAGTACCGCATCCAGGCCCGCACGGGCACGGGCATCGCCCTGCACGGCTGCCAGACGGAACAGCTCATAGGCATACTCCAGGCTGCGTTCGACGCCCTGGCCCTGATAAAAAAGTAAACCCAGGTTGAACTGTGCCGGGGCATCCCCTTGATCGGCGGCGGCACCATACCAGCGCGCCGCCTCGAGAAGATCCTGGGGAACTCCTTGGCCATTGGCATACCGCACGCCCATGTTGAACTGGGCAACGGGGTCACCCTCCTGCGCCATTTTGCGCAACGCCTCCAGCTCGTCGCGCAAACCCGCCATTGCCATCAAATCAACATGGTTATCTGCCATGGCAGTAAAGATACTAGAGCAATCCCCAGGCCGCCAGTTTTTCCGGTTCGTGCTGCGACCAAACAGCGCGGTGCAGGGTCAACATCGCTTGCCGGTCACTGAGCAGGATATTACGTTCCCGCCGACTCAGCTCTGCGGGGCCTAGGGTGAGCGCCTTGTTGCACAATGCAGCGGTGATTCCCCAAAGTCCGGCACGGTCTCGCTGCAAGGCGGCATGGACGGCGTTGAAACGCGGATCCACAACCGTGGCGATGAAGGCATCACCCTCCACCTGCGGCAGAAAATCCACATACTCCGAGCCGAGTTCACGCAATTCTCGCGGTGCCTGGATCTCCTCGGGAATCAGAAACAAGCGGCGACGTCGCGCCCACAAGCCCCAGGAGCTGCGGCTGGTGAAGACCGCGAGCGGCACCGAGAGGGCCAGCCCCAGAAAAATCGGCAACAGCCAGGCAAAGTGCCAGAATCCCAGAAACGGCTGGGCAGCAAACAGAAAAGAGACGCCAATCAAACTGAGTGCGCCGAATTGACGCACGGCGACCCGCCAAGGGGTTTCCTGGTCACCACGCACCTGCGCGCCCCACTTCACTCCCCGTCCGGTCAGGGTCTGTACGACGAAGATACTGTGGAAGACCATGCGCACCGGAGCCAGAACGATGGCAAAGATACTTTCGAGGATCACGCCCAGCAGCATAGCGCCGGTTCCACCGAAATACTTTGCCTGGCGTGACCAATGCAACCAGAGCACCGCGAGCAGCTTGGGACCCAGCAGAAAAGTCAGGGTGACGGCAAAAAGCCAGACTGGCAACGGATTATCCATACCGTAGTGAAACAGGCTCATGGAGTCGCTGGAGCCTCCGTGGGCCCAGTAAATCAGACCGGAAATCGCCCCCAGTATGAGAAAAATGCCCCATAATGGTGCTGCCAGAAAGGACATGGCGCCATTGATGAAGAGGAAGCGATGGGCCGAGCGCAGGCGATTCGCGGCCAGCAGGCGTAGATGCTGCATATTGCCCTGCGCCCAGCGGCGATCACGCTTCAGATCGTCGATCAACGTGGGCGGGGACTCCTCCCAACTGCCGCCCAGCTCCGGCAGAAACCAGACTTCCCATCCCGCGCGTGCCATCAGGGCCGCCTCGACAAAATCGTGGCTGAGCAACTGGCCACCGAGGGGTGCACGACCGGGAAGAATGGGCAAGGCACAATGTCGCGTAAACGGTGCCACCCGGATCATGGCGTTGTGACCAATGAAGTGACCGTCGCCGAGCTGCCAGAAACGCAGTCCCGCACTGAACAGCGGACCATAGAGCCGTTGGGAAAACTGCTGGATGCGGGCATAGAGAGTCGATCGGTTGACCGAGACGGGCTGGGTCTGCAGGATACCCACCTGCGGGTTCCCCTCCATGATCTCCAGCATCCTGTAAAGGGTATCGCCGGCCATCACGCTGTCGGCGTCGAGCACGACCATATATTCGTATTGCTTACCCCAGCGCCGACAAAAATCAGCGACATTGCCACTCTTGGCGTGGTTGTTGACCGGCCGGCGCCGGTAATGAATGCGGCCGAAGGCGTTGAGCTCTTCGCAGAGACTCGCCCAGGCCAACTCCTCGTTGACCCAGGACTGGGGATCACGGCTGTCACTGAGCAGGAAAAAGGAAAAATGCTCGAGCTTGCCGGTTCGCTGCACAGAACGATAGCAGGCCTGCAGACCAGCGATCGTGCGCGTCGGATCTTCGTTGTAGATCGGCATGATGACAGCTACCCGTGCATCTGGGCGCGGGGAACGACGCAGCTCCTCGGGATCGTGGGCGATGCTGCGCGTACGCCCCTGCAGCAGAACGAAGAAGCCGACCAGGGCGGTCCAGAACCCTGCCGAGATCCATGCGAAGAGCAGCACAAAGATGGCAATGGTCAAAATCTCCAGCCACAGAGGCTGCGAGAGTGCCAGCTCATGTTGCAACAGCACTCCCAACGCCACTGCCGGAATCGCGATCAGGGCCGTCAACCAGCGCCTTCTGCTCTGACTCAGGGCCTCCCAGGCACGTGTCGGATGGCGGTTCATCGCACATTTCCGAAAAACGGCACCAAACGGCGACTGCGATTCCAGAATTCGCGTAGAGACTGTGTCTGGCGCTGCAGAAAAGCAGAGACAGAGCGCTGCATCGGTACAGAAGCCATTTTGCTGCGTTGCGGCTGCATCTGATGCCCACGCAGCCAACGGCTGGGCTGCTCGATTTCCGCTGGCAACACCGGACGCAGGCTCAGCGCTAGACGCGCTTCCCATTCGTCGCCGCGATGCAAGGTGGCGATACGATTCTGCAAGGCGGCAAAGGCACGCGCGCTACGTACCGCCGGATCGTCCACGGTCAACTGCCGCAACTGCAGGGCGAGTTCGGCTTGGAGCCACAAGCGTTGCGCATCGTCGAAAGGCAAGCGCGACAAATAGGTCTCCATACGTGACAAAAGAACGACGTCTTCGGCGGTCATCGGATCTGTTGCCTGAGGCAAAGGAAGATCCGCAGCGGAACCTGATTGCCAGTGATCAACATACATGTCAGTGACCTCCTTTGGCGGGTTGTAAGAGAAAGGTCCAGGTGTCGGTCATCACCTGACCGTCGAGAGTTAAATACGCACGCAAATTGCTCGGCGTCTGGCCCGCTGTCTTGACGTCGGCGAGCAGGCGCCAGAAGTGACCATTGCTGGAATACTCAAGCTTCTGGGCGCGGACCTGGGCACCGTCAGCAGCACTGAAATGTGCCTGCACTGGCATGCTCCCCGGAAGACGGGTGAGCGCACCACCAGAAAAATCGATGACCACATGCTGCCACTCCGGCTCTTTCACGTCATAGCCGAGGTAGGTAGCCGTAGGGTGCGCCAACGGAATCAGGCCATGCTGGCTGTTGAAAAAGCGCAACTGATAGGCGTAATGGTAGGCAGTGCCGGGTTGTGGTTGGGTCGCCGGCACCCAGAAAACGTCGATATTGTCCATATCTGGATTGTTGGTGGGCAACTCCACCAGACGCACCTGACCTTTGCCCCAATCCCCCACGGGGCTCACCCAGACACTCGGGCGCCGCTGATACTGGGTATCGATGCCCTGGTACGCAGCAAAGTCGCGCGGCTGCTGAAGGAGGCCGAAGCCCTGGGGTTGCTGCATGTCGTAACTGGTAGTCTGAATCTGCAGCGGGTTATCGAGAGGGCGGCTGATCCATTCGCCGTTGCCGTTGGCCATGACCAGCTCGCTGGAGTCGTGCTGCGCAGGGTGCCAGTCGCCGGCACGAACTCCGCGTCCGTGGCCATGCCAGAACATGCTGGTGAGAGGTGCCAATTCCAAAACCTGCACCGGCTTGCGCAGGTAGATGGTCGCCTCGACGTCCACTACGCAGTCGGTTCCCGGATGGATCACGAAACGGTACGCACCCGTAACCACCGAACTGTCCATCAGGGCGTATACCGTCATTTGCGTCGCTCCGGGAGCGGGCTTCTCCAGCCAGATATGGCGGAAATAGGGGAAGATTTCTCCCGAGGGCTGCGCGGTGTCAATGCCAATGCCGCGCGCTGAGGTACCATAGATGGCGTCTTTCCCGACCGCACGAAAATAGGTGGCACCAAGAAAGGAGATGAATTCGTTGTAATTGGGTGGGGTATTCAGCGGATAGAGCAGACGGAATCCGGCGTAGCCCAGATCACTGGGCAGATCTTGCGGATGCAGGTTCCCAAAGCTGAAATCCTGCAACTGGAAAGGAATCGGACTTATGCTGCCATCGGCTACCACGGAGATCTTTTCTGGGCGCGGGAAATAGGATCCAGGCACGTAGAACTGCACCTGGAACGGACTGTCGCTATCCGACCAATAGGGATGGATGTCCTGGATCTGCGCGTACTGCGCAGGGTCGAGATCTTTCAGAAATGCCGGCAACTTTGGCGGCGTCGCATCATAGGCCTCATGCGCGAGACTGCGCGCCCGCGCTTCGACTTGGGCAAAGCCGAAGTCGCTGGCTTGCGCAAACGCAGTGCCAGAGACAATAAGCGCCAGACCCATGAGCACCTGGCGCGAAACTAGAAAGCAGGAGAAATGATTCATGGGCAGAACAAAAGCAAAGGGCGTGCCAAACTGTATCTTCTTGTTTTTAGGCCATTCTTTTGCAGTGCACCGAAGGAACCGTCGCCGCATCCCGACAAGATCCCTGCAGCAGCATCAAAAATCGTGAATTTCTCCGCAGATGATCGCGGAATTTTAGAACATCAGCGAACTACAGGATTCCAAGACAATAAATCAATGAGTTATGTTCAGATTACGACCCAATCACCTGTCGCCTTTCAGCGACAGGAATCCGCAGCCTTTACCGTAACGTTGCCTCATAGCCTTCTTCTGCCAGAGCCGCCTGCAGGTCGGCAAGCGCGACTTCTCCCCGCACCGTCGCCGAATCCGGCAGACTCACTTCCACCTGTTCCACTCCGGGCACCGATTGCAGCGCCTGGGTCGCCGCACGCACACAATGCTCACAGGTCATTCCGGTAATCTTCAACTGCATTTCTGCCACTTTTCACCTCCATGTAAAGAAACTTGGTTTGGATAGAGTACTCATTATACCTTGCTACAAAGTCAACTCTTTCATTGTCCCGCAAGAGAGTAGATCTCGCCAGCCAGAATCCCCAACAGGATCAGGATTCCCAGAGTCAGGGCGCTACGCAGCGGAAAGAACCAGGTGGGCCAGGAGATAGCGCGGCGCTGCAAGCGGTAATCAGCCAACCACTGGGCGACAAAGCCCAGCATCAGCAACAGCGTCGCCAGTAGAGGCGTCCACCACAATGCGAAAAAGCCCCAAAGCGCCGGAATAACACTCCAAAGGAGCAAGGGCCCGGCCTCATCGGGGTTTTGCGTTCGATCCAGGGCAAGGCCCCAGTGTATGGCACCGAGAAAGCTGAGGATGATAGCGGCGTAGATATTTCCAAGACTTACGGCAATGATGCCGTATCCCTGCACTGCGGCAATATCGGCGACAATGAGGGGGATCAATCCCGTCCCACCGAGGATCTGGGCCAGGCGCATACTGCTTTTTTGCTCATTCATGTGCTTCTCCACTAAACATTTGTTGCCTGCGAAGCAGGGGATGCGCGATCATCTCGCGCAGGAGTTCCTGGCCACCCACCAGAGCAAGGCTCAAGCGTGAGCGCGCCCGCGTAACTGCGGTATACAATAATTCCCGATGGAGAAAATCCCGGTCTTCCGCTGCCGCCAGGAAGGCACAATGACGATATTCGGAGCCCTGGGATTTGTGTACCGTCAAGGCAAAAACCGTTTCCACGTCGCGCAGGCGCAGGGGTGAAAACCAGCGAATCTCAGCGTTGGCGCCAGCAAAGGCGACCTGCATTTGCGTTTGACCATCCGCCAACTTGAGGGGCAGGGTGATACCAATCTCGCCGTTCATCAATTGTAGACCATACACATTGCGCGTGATGATTACCGGCCGACCGGCGAACCACTCTCTATGACTTGGCACAACACCCTGGCGCTGCAGGAGCTGGGTCACCTGCCGATTCATGGCGCCGACCCCCCAGGGGCCATCGCGCCGGGCACAAAGCAGCTGAAACTCGGAAAATGCCCGCAGACATTGCCGCGCGAGTTCTTCGGGCGGCAAACGCCGACGCAATCCAGTCTGCAGCTGGCGAAAAAAATGCAGGTAACCGCGCGCATCTACCTGCTCTTCCCCCCATCCATGCAAGAGAAGGGCATCGAATTCCTGCGGGTTCGTGGGCAGGAAGAGGCGGAGATCGGATTCCGGCTCGTCCAGCAAAGCGGCAATCTGCGTGTCCTGCCCGCAGCGAATCTGTTCGGCCAGCCGGCCAATGCCACTATGGGACGCGAAGCGATAGCTGTGACGCAGCAAGGCTACGGATTGCTCGCGGGCACTACCCGCCTTCTCCGGCACGGGCAAGTCACAGGCACAGGTAGCGGTAATCCAGCGCCGTGTGTCCTCGCCATAACGCGCCCATTCCGCGTTGGCGCAGAGCTCCGCGAGGACTGCCCCGGCCTCCACCGAAGCGAGCTGATCCCTGTCCCCCAGCAGGATCAGGCGGGACGATGGCGGCAGGGCATCAAGAATCCGCGCCATCAATTCCTGGCTGAGCATCGACGTCTCATCGATGACCAGCAGATCGACGGCGAGCGGTTGACCGCGATGATAACGGACTCGGCCATCGGCGCGCAGACCCAGGAGACGATGGACGGTTTCCACCGCCCGCGGGATCGCGGCGATGACTTCCGGCGGCGCCAGATCCTGCGCCTCGCCGTCCAGGGATTGGACCAGGCTTTGACTGAGGCGCGCGGCGGCCTTGCCGGTGGGTGCCGCCAGACGAATACGCAGCGGTCCCTGGGACTGCGGCAAGGCACCTTGCAGGGCAAGTCCCTGCAGCAGCAACAGAAGACGCAGCACTGTCGTGGTTTTTCCGGTACCCGGGCTGCCGCTGATGACCCCCAGTCGATGCCGCAACATCAAGGCACAGGCGATGCGCTGCCAGTCTGGCTGTAGCGAACGCGATGGGAATAGCCGATCTAGCTGGGCGGCAACCAAATCCGCTGGTGGCAGTGGCAGGGCTGCGAGTCGGGCGCGGACACCTTCGACGATGCGCTGCTCGTCCTGCCAGAAACGTCGCAAGTACAGCCTTCCGTCGCTCAGGACCAGGGGCGTCGTTCCCTCCCCCGTCGCCACCAGCAACGGGGCTTGGTGCAACCAGGCCTGCCACTCGGCGAAGCGCGGCCACCAGTTCTGGAGAAAGGGATTTTCGCCAGGGGCGTCGGCAAGGAGATCGAGATGTACCTGACCCTGCGCTGCCTCGTAACTGCACCGGGCGGCCGCCAGCAGCAGCGCAGGCGGCGCGGAGGGATCCAGGCTGCGCAAAAACAGGGCGAATTGTGCATCCCAGGGGCGCAGGCAAGCTTGCTCAACCGCCTCGCAGAGGAGGCGGCGTAGTGCATCACGCTCCCGCTTCCCGCAGTCCAGCGCAGGGATTTTCATGGTCTAACCTCGCTTGCCCGGAAAATCGGCTCCAGGGCGGGATAAAATCCCGGCTCCGGCTGCAGCAAGATACTCGCACTTCCTCCCTCCGCTATTCCACGCAAAAAGAGTGCCAGAGCCCCTGCCGGCTCATCCTCCCATCCCCGGCTGCGCAGCAGGCGCCGCAAGGCAACCAGATAGAGCCCCAGCTGCAGATCATAGCGTTGCGCGAGCAGGGCATCGCGCAGCGCCTGCTGATGATAGGCAGCAGGCCCCAGACCCAGAAAATTTGACTTATAATCAATAAGGTAATAGCGATCTTTCCAGAAAAAGACGAGATCGATGAACCCCTTGAACATCCCCCCAAGGCGGCGGCTGTCCAGGGCCGGACGCGGCACATCGGGAAGGAGATGGGCATTGACGATGCGGTCGATCTGCTGGCTCTCGATGTTCTGCACTGGCAGCCAGAACTCCATCTCTGCCTGGTACTCCTGCAGATCCTGCAAACGCACCGTTTCCCCTTCTGCCAGGGCGAGCGGCAGGGCAAGAGTTTGCAATAACCAGTCCTGCAGTTCGGCGGCGTGCCGGGACCAGGATTGCCCCTGGCCACGACGCAGGATCTCCTCGTGCAGAATCTGCGGACTCCGGGAAATGGCAGCGAAGCCCTGCTCCGCCATCCAGCGCAGAAGATCATGCAGCAGGATACCCGTCGCGGCTCCCGGCAGGAAAAGCAGATGCGTGGACGGCTCTATCGATTCCTCCATCTGCTCCTCTTCCCATAACTCGGCAAGCCGTTCCAGGGGCTGATGATGGCCACGCTGCAAGGCCGAATAGCTGGCAATCCACCAGTCGTTTTCCTGCGCTCTGGCAATACGCGGGCGCAAGGCGGGCGCCTGCACAAGCGGCGGCGACAGGATGGCAGGGGCATCCTGCAGAGCAATCGGGGATATGCCAATCTCTGGGACATTGGCGAAGAGTTCCGCTACTTGCTCGGGCGAGCCTTTCCCGTCCTCTGCCCCATACAGAAGCAGATGCGCCAGGGCCGATGGTTGGTGGTCGGCGCAGCGGCCAATCCCCACCCAGACGGCAAATTGGGCACGCGTCAGGGCTACATAGAGTTTGCGAATATCCTCCTGCAGTCGCTCCCGCTCGGCGCGTTCCTGTTCTGCAGCATCTGCCGGTCGCAAGATGCGCTGCCCCTGTTCTTCGCTGATCTGCAGGCATTTGCCGGAATTGCTCCAGGCGTTGAGCAGGAAGGGTAAAAAAACGATGGGATACTGCAGCCCCTTGGACTTGTGGATGGTGATCACCCGCACCAGATCTGCATCGCTTTCCAGCCTTAGCAGCGTTTCTTCATCGCGGCCTGCCTGCCTCTGGCGCTGCTCCGCCAGAAACCGGAGCACGGCGTGCTCGCCCTGCAATTCTTGCGCGGCATGCTGCAAGAGCTCGGCGAGGTGCAGGAAATTGGTCAAACGCCGCTCTCCATCCGCCGTGGCTCCGCGCAAGAGCCGCGCCGGCAAGGAAAAATCCTGAGAGAGCCGCAGCAGCATGGGGAGCACTCCGCGCTCCCGCCAGATCTCGGCATAATGCCGAAATTGCAGCAGGCGCTCTTCGCGCAGGCGATCATCGTGCTGCAAGGCAGCAAGTTCTGACCAATCGAGACCGAGGAGCGAGGTAGCCAGAGCGGTGCCCACTGCCTGCTCATCGTCGTATGCCAGACAAGCCGTAAGCAATCGTTCCAGATCTGTGGCTTCCGGACTTTCGTATACCGACTGTTGCTCAGAGAGATAGACGCTGGCTACCCCGCGCTGGCGCAAAGCCGCACGCAGCACGTCTGCCTCCGTGCGACTATTGACGAGCACGGCAAGATCAGCGGGCTCCAACGCCCGCGCGCCTGACAAGGAACGAAACCCCGCCTGCCCGCTGCGCCCGGCCAACAACAGGGCGACAATCCGTTCGGCACAGGCAACGGCCATACAATCGGTATATTCGCCCTTTTTCCCTGCCGCGTCCTCCGCCAGAACGGCAAATTGCAGAGCGGGAGTCTCTTCTTCCGTCCAAAAAAACTCCTCCTGCTGCCCCGCAGCTTCTACGGGCAGATAGGGGACTGGATTTTCCTCTCCCTGACGCAGACCGAATACGCCCTGCGGGTGTCGCTCTTCCAGGGTCAGAAAGAAGGTATTCAGGGCCGTTACTAGCTGCTCGCTGGAGCGATAATTGCAGCCGAGACGATAAATTTCCGCGCCGCAGTCCTGCTGAGCGCGCAGATAGGTTTGCAGATCGCCGCCGCGAAAGCGGTAGATGGACTGCTTGGGATCACCAATGAGCAGGAGCCCGCCCTCTGCTTCCGCGCTCCCGTAAATGCTATCCAGAATGGCATATTGGTAGGGATCGGTATCCTGAAATTCGTCTACCAGGGCCCAAGGATATTGCTTGCCCAAATGCTCGGCGAGAACCTTTCCGACCTCCCCTTGCAGGGCATTGCGTAACCGCCGCAGGATCCCCTGAAAGTCGATCTGTCCCTGCTCCTGCAATTGCTGCTTGCGCTCATCCAGCCACCCCAAGGCATGGGTAAGCAGCGCCGCCCGGGTCTCTTCGCGCTGTCTTTCCAGGGTATCCTTGTAGGTGTGCAGCTCTTCGATCAGCAGCAGCGCCGGATGGCAAAGCTGCGCGTTGTCGCGAGCGACTTCCTGCATCCCCGCCAGACTCAGGCGCTGCCACGCCGAATTCGTCAGAGAGGGAGCAGCCAGATCCTGCTCTGCCGTCCAAGATCGTAGAATAGCGAGCCAGTTGCGATAATACCGGGACTGGAACTTCTTTCCGTCAACCTGCTTGCTGGCACTCAACTCGTCCAGCCAATTCTCCAGGGGGTCCAGTTGCTCCGCCAAGCGCTCGCGCAAGGATGCCAACTCGCTTGTGGCATTTTCCCAAAGGCGATGCAGCAGGACCGCGGGTTCCTCTCCGGGGACAAAGCCTTCGCTTTTATCGAGGTATTCCTGCAGCACGCCAAGGAGTTTCTCGGGATCGAGGAGCTCCTTCCCGCAACGCCGTAGTTCCTGCATCTCGGGGTAGGGCAAGGGATGCAGAAAGAGGCGCAGATAATCCTGCAGCAGTTCGCCAAGTCGCGTCTGAGCGTCGGTCAACACCTGCAGCGCAAAATCATTGCCCATGGCAAAGGCGTACTCTTGCAGAACCCGTTGTGCCCAGGCATGGATGGTGTAAATGGCTGCCTGGTCCATCCCTTCCGCGGCGCCATCGAGAAGGCGGGCCAGGCTCGGCCAGGCTTCTTGCGGATAACTCTCCCGTAACTCCTGCAGGAATGCGTCGGCGTTGTCGCTCTGCCCGGCAAAGAATCCTGCGGCCTCGTGCAGGCGGCGGCGAATGCGGGCGCGTAATTCGAGGGTGGCGGCATTGGTGAAAGTCATCACCAGAATCTCTTCCGGCAGGAAGGGACGGGCACAGGCATGGCCCAGCACCAGGCGCAGGTAGAGGGCGGCAATGGTGTAGGTCTTGCCGGTGCCGGCGCTGGCCTCGATCAGGCGTCGTCCAGCATGCAACGGAAAGGAGAGAGGATCGAGGAGGTCGCCGCCGCTCACGCCTTGCCGTCTCCCTGCTTGCGTAGCTCCGCGCCACGTTCCACGGCATCTTGCAGAGGCCGGAGAAACCGCCGGCAAAGCTCTGTCAGTTCCGCGGCGTCGTCTGCCAGCGGCGGCTGGGGCCAGACCCGTCGCACCTCTTCGTCCTTTTGCACGAGATCTGCATGTTGCCGGCGAACGAATTGGAGATCGATCGGCCCCTCCGCGTCCCCTTGCCAAGCTGCGGCCAGCAGGGGCAGCAGCAAGGGCAGCGGTCGCCGCCGCGCCTCCAGCGCGAGCTCGACGAGCTCCGCGAGATGCGCGCGCGCCCAGGCGGGCTCCATCGGCGCAAGAAGAATATCGCTATTGTCCCTGGCCAGGAGATGGGTGCTGACGGCCCAGCCATCGGTATGCAACGCTAAATGCTCGATCCAGTGCGGCCAGACTTTTGCCCATTCGATATTCTTGCCCCTGCCGATCTTGCTGGCCGACCAACGCAGCAGGGCATGCGCACCTTCGGCACTGCGACGCAGACCGCCAATCTCTCCTACCAGCTCCGTACCGGCGTGCTGCAGGCACAGACCCTGGGGTGGAAGCGCGTCTGCATACTGTGCCGCAAGTGCGAGATAGCGCTGCAGAGACTGTTCCAGGTCGTGTGCCAATTCTTCACCAAGCAAGCGGCCAACGGCTCCGGCAGGCAGGTCACCACGCCGCGACTGGCGCAACAACTGGCGCTGGAGGACCGCCATGGCGCCACCGGCATCCACTTCCTCCTGCTGCACCGCCGCGATCAGCTCGCTGCGGATTTGCCATTGCTGCAGGGAATCCAGGGCGAAGGGCTCACAGTCCTCGGCGATTTGTTCATCGCTGTCGCGCAGACGGACACCCAGCCCCTGCTGCAAGAAATACCGCGCGGGTCTTTTTCCCAACTCCTGCAGTTCGCGTAGGGTCAGATAGCGCCGTTCCGCGACCGGTAAGACCGTTTCTGGCGCTGGCACGGAGTCAGACTCCCACCATTCCCGCGCAAAGGTGAAGTACGAGGTATTTTCGCCGAGATACTGCTGACTGAAGGCCTGCAGGGGATAGCTGGTCGTCAGTGCCGCCAGCAGGTCTTTGCCATGCAACTCCTCACCACTTTGTTCCGCCCGCCAGACCCGTGCCAGGTGGTCACGCAGCTGCGCCACCAGAACGGAGGGCGGCTCCTCGCTATCGTCGCGCGGGCTGCGTCCCGACCAGAAGATCTGCAGTGCGTCGCGGGCGGACAGCAAGGCTTCGAGAAAGAGATAGCGATCATCTTCCCGCCGCGAGCGGTCGCCCGGGCGATAATCACCACGCAAGAGGTCGAATGCCGCCGGTATTTGCCGCCGCGGGTAGTCTTTCTCGTTCATCCCCAGCAGGTAGATCCGGCGGAAAGGGATGGCACGCATGGGCATCAGGGTGGCAAAGGTGAGACCACCGGAAAAGAAGGCGGAGCCGCGCGTTGCCTTGACAGCGATGGCGGCACGCCAGGCCTCGCCAACAATTTCAAGGGAGAGCGGCACCGTAAGGTCCGCTCCCGCGCAGTCTTCGACCCATGCCTGCAGAGCCCCTTGCGCCAGCAACAGTTCTTGCTCTTCCTCTCCTTGTGCTGCAAAAAAAACGGCCAGCAGTTCCTCCAGTTTGCCCTGCCAGATTTTCGGCGTGGCGGGGGTCTGCAGGCGCGTCTGCCACTGGGAAATGCTTGCCAACAACTCGATGAAAGGAGCGAGACGCGCTGCCGCATCCACCGGCAGATAACTGGGTTCCAGCTCAGCGCAGGCCTCGCCATGGGCCACAGCATAGCCAAGCAGGAGACGCTGGAGCGCAAACCACCAGGTGTGCGCTCCCTGCCCTTCCCGCCCCAGGCCCAGATTTTGCCGCTGGATATCGTCCAGCCCCCAACGGGCACCGGCGGTCTGCAGCCAGGAGCGCAGGAGGGGAACATCTTCGACGTCGATGCCAAAGCGCCGACGCAGGGCGGCGACCTCGAGCAGGTCCCAGAGCATGCTGGCGGGCAGTCGCGACTGCGGCAACCCAAGCAGCAGGTCCAAGGCGTGGAGGAGCGAGTTTTGCTGTACGGCTGGGGCATCGACAATGTGGTAGGGCAAATGCCGCGGGTCCGAGCCCAGATAGCGGCCAAAGACCGCATCGATGCGCGCCGCATAGGTATCCAGCTCCGGTACCATGATCAGGATGTCACGGGGACGCAGGCTGGCGTCCAGGCGCAGGGCTTCGAGAATCTGATCCTGCAGGACCTCGAGTTCTCGTAAGGGACCATGTGCCACATGAAAACGCAGGGAATCGTCGTGGGTGAGATCGATGGGCGGCCACAGCTTGCGACTTTCCGATGCCGGGCGCAGGAAAAGGATGTCATCCTGCAACTGCTGCAGGAGGGTGCGCGTTGCGCCGGGCCGGAACAGTTCGATACGTTCGTCCATCACCTGCAACTGCAGCTCGCTGGCGGTCATTTCCAAGGCGGCAAGATAGTCTCGACCGGTCTTGCCCCAGGCAGCCAGGAGCGGATGTCCATGTTCGATCGCGGCGTTGGCGTCCGCCACCTGGCGCGCACGCTTGCGGCCGCGCGCTTCTCGGCGCAGCAGATCATGCCCGGTAACGATGTCCCCCCAATAATAGGAACACGGATCAAGCACCAAGATCAGTACCGGCAAATGCTCCGCCAGTGCGGCCAGGGCAAAGAGGGTCTGCTGTGGCAGGGAAGAGATGCCGAAGACGACAAGACGCTGCGGCAATTCCGGCCAGGTTTCTGACTCCGCCAAACGATGGACGAATCGTTGGTGAATCTGGCCGCGCGATTCTCCGGGGCTTGCAGCTGCCTGCAGATCGGCGAGCAGAGCGCGCCAGAGTTGCGCCTGCCAGCGCTGCTGAGCAGGCAGAGGACGCGCCCGACCATCAGGACCGGGCAAGCTGTCGCGGCCAGCCTCCCAGGCCACCAGCCAGTCGGCGCGATAGACCTGGTACTGATCGTAGAGATCCGCCACCCGTTCGGCCAACTGAAAGCGCCTTCGCCCTTCCGGATCCCTCTGCAAATAGCGATGCAGCGGTGCATACACGGGATCGTGCAGCTCTGCCAACAGGCGAAAAAGTCGCCAACGCAGCCGCTCCTTGTCGAACGGCGAAGCGTCTGGAACTGCATCGCGTCCCAGCACGGCGCGGTAGGCTCGCCACAGAAACTGCGCTGGCAACAGGAAATCCAGACCCGCGGCAATCCCCTCGGCGGCAAAGCCCAACTTCAGCCACTCCGCCACCCCATTACTTTGCACCAGGATCGTCTCGCGGCTGAGGGGCGACAGGGGATGCTGGCTACACCATTGCACCAACAAGTCACGCAGATCCTCCGCGCGCTGACTATGGACGAGGGTGAGCTGAGGCGCTGCCATGTTATGAGTCAGCGACCCGTTTACCCATCAGGCTCGGCCAGGCGGCACGCAGATATTCGATCATACTCCACAAGGTCATCGCCGCCGCGAGCAGGAGCAGGGCTATGCCTATGTCGCGGGCGGCAATCCCCCAGGCCACCGGCCCCGCATACAACAGGAATACGATGGCTAGCATTTGCAAAGTCGCCTTGACCTTTCCCAGCCAGGATACGGAAACCTTCTTGCGCTCACCGAGCTCCGCCATCCACTCGCGCAACGCCGAGATGGTGATCTCCCGGCCCACAATGATGCTGGTGAGGATGCCCGCAAGGATCGCCGGCATCTCGCCACTGGCGCAAATCAGGATCAGGGCAGTGGCGACCATGAGCTTGTCGGCCACCGGATCGAGGAAGGTGCCAAAGGGCGAAACGCCGTTATAACGACGCGCGAGGTAGCCGTCCGCCCAGTCGGTGAGGGCGGCAAAAGCAAAAATGGCGGTCGCTCCGTAACTGCGCTCCGTGCCCCCCAGGAAAAACAGCAGGACGAAGACCGGGATGAGCAACACCCGCAGCATCGTCAGAAAATTGGGCAAACGCGCCATCATGGCCGGGCCCCCGGATGGAAATGGTCATAGATCCTTTCAGCAAGTTCGCGGCGAATCCCTTCTACCCGCTGCAGGTCATCGACCCCCGCATCACGAATACCCCGCAATCCGCCAAAACGCCGCAACAAGGCGCTACGCCGTTTGGGCCCAATACCGTCGATCACATCGAGCTCCGACTCCTGGCGTGCCTTCGCCCGCCGTGCGCGGTGGCCGGTAATGGCAAAACGATGTGCCTCATCACGAATCTCCTGAATGACCAGGAGAGCGGGATCATCGGCGGCAAGTTGCCGCGGCGCCGACCATTGCGGTGCATGCAGCGACTCCAGACCAGGGCGGCGACTGGTACCCTTGGACACACCACAGAGCTGAACACTGTCGATCCCCAGCTCGGCGAGCGCCGCCACAGCGCGCGCCAATTGTGCTGGTCCGCCATCGATGAAGACGATGTCGGGCAGGCTTTGGCCTTCGTCCTGCAGCCGCGCGTAGCGGCGCAAGACTGCCTGCTCCATGGCGGCATAGTCATCTCCCGGGGTGATCCCTTTGATGTTGAAACGGCGATAGGCGTCCTTGCGAGCGCCATCGGCATCGAAGACCACGCAGGAGGCCGTGGCCGCCTCGCCGCGGGTATGGCTGATATCGAAACATTCCAGACGCTGTGGGGGTTCTTCCAGAGCAAAGAGCTCCTGCAGGAGTTGCATGCGCCGCTGCCCCTGGCCAGCCTGCTGCGCCCGGGCGCGCAGGGCGAGGCGCGCGTTGGTTTCCGCCATCTGCATCCAGCGCTTGCGCGGGCCCCGTTGCGGCTGATCGATGAGCACCTTGCGCCCGGCGAGCTCGCTCAGTGCCTCCTGCAAGGCGGCGGCGCCCCGCGGCAGCAGATTGAGCAGCAGATTGCCCGGGATTTCCCGATCGGCGTAGTACTGTCCGAGAAAGGCGGCCATCATTTCCGGCCCACGCACGCCTTCGGCATGCCTGGGGAAGAGCGAGCGCCCCCCGAGCTGTCTGCCGTGACGCAAGAAGCTGAGATAGATGCACCACTGGCCATTTTCCTCGACGGCGGCCAGCACATCAAAATCCCCACCGCCAGACTGGGCGACGTACTGCCGCTCCTGCATCTTCGACAGCGCAGCTACTTGATCCCGCAGGCGCGCTGCCTCTTCGAAGGCCAGATTTTCGGCGGCGGTCTGCATGCGCTGCTGCAAGCCCTGCAAAACCTCATCACTGCGCCCCTGCAGAAACTGCAATGTGGCCCTGACATCCGCCGCGTAGTCCTCCTGACGGATATGCCCAACGCAAGGGCCACTGCAGCGGCGAATCTGATAGTGCAGACAGGCCCGGCTGCGGTTGCTGAAAACGCTGTCCTCACAGGTACGCAGGCGAAAGGCCTTCTGCAGCAACACCATGCTCTCGCGTAAAGAGCTGACCGCGGGATAGGGACCAAAGTAGTGACCTTTGGCCCGCTGCGCACCGCGGTGAAAACCCATGCGCGGAAACGCAGTATGGGTCTCGATCAGCAGGTACGGATAGCTCTTGTCGTCCCGCAGAAGGATGTTATAGGGCGGATGGTGACGCTTGATGAGCTGCGCCTCGAGGACCAGGGCCTCGGTTTCGGTATGGGTGTGAATGACTTCCACCCGCTCTACCTGCTGGAGCATGGCCTGGGTCTTGGGACTGTGGCGATTCTTGTGGAAATAAGAACTGACCCGACGCTTGAGGTTACGCGCCTTGCCCACATAGAGGATCTGCCCAGCGCCGGAAAACATTTGGTAAATGCCGGGGCCAGCGCTCAGCTGGCGCAAAAAGTCTGCGAGGACGAAGGGTTGCTCCGCCTCCCGCAGCAGCGTGGCCTCTTCCGACTCAGTCGGACTGGGTTTCATCGAGACGGCGCAAGTAGTCCCAAGTGTAGATACCGGTTCCATGTCCATCACTGAAGTGTAGCTGCACGGCATAATTACCGACAGGTTGGATATCCACGAGATTGACATCCTCTTTCCCGGTAATGACCTGTGCCTGATCTGGCGTATGCCCCTTACACTCGGCACAGGGGCACTCGACACGTAGGTGTTCAAAGGTCAGACGACTGGTGTGACCGTCGCCCCACTCAATCTCCATCACCTTGCTGAGCATGAGGGGACGAATTTCGATGGGCTGGGTACGCGCTGACATGAGGGCCTCGCTGGTCAGAATAATGGCCCTAGGGTACAATCCGCGCCCAGCAAAGGGAATGCCTTACAGGACTGCACATGAAAATCTCCGCTTTCGATATCCGCCCCGGCAACATCCTCGAATACGAGAAGGGCCTGTGGCGCGTACTCAAGACTGACTTCGTCAAGCCCGGCAAGGGTGGCGCCTTTGTGCAGGCGGAGATGAAAAACATCGAGACCGGCACCAAGACCAACCAGCGCTTCCGCTCGGAAGAAAAGATGGAAAAGGCCGTGGTCGAACCGCGCAAGATGCAGTACCTCTATAACGATGGTACTGGCTATGTTTTCATGGATAACGAAAGCTTCGAGCAGATGACCCTGAGCGAGGATCTGCTGGAAGGCCAGACTGGCTACCTGTTGCCCAATACCGAGATCCAGGTCAACCTGCACAACGAGCGGCCGATTGGCGTCGAGCTGCCTCCCGTCGTCATTTTAGAAGTGGTTGAAGCCGAGCCCGCCATCAAGGGGCAGACCGCCACTGGCTCCTACAAGCCGGCGCGCATGGAAACCGGTATCACCGTGCAGGTACCGCAGTTCGTCAACAATGGCGAAAAGATCCGCGTCAATACTGTGGACGGCACCTATATCGACCGCGCCTGAACGAGGCGGGGTTCCGACAACAGAAAGCCCGCCATTGGCGGGCTTTCTGCTTTCACGACTGCGGCTGCGGCAGGCGGCTCAGTTCGCCTTGGCAGGAATCACCCAGACAAAGACTTCGTTCTTACCTACCAGGCCAAGGTTCCGCCGTGCCAAGCCGGCAACCGCACCAGAATCATTTTGCAGACTGAGGACTTCGGCGGCGAGCTTGTCGTTCCGTTTTTCCAGTCTCTGTGCATCGCTCTGGCGCTGTTCCACCTGCGCATGCAGTTGCGCTACCGACCACCAACTACCGGCGCCGAACCACAGGAAATACTGCAGGCCCAGCAGGACCGCCAGCAGGAGCCAATCGACACGACTTAGCCCGCCGATGCGGGAAACCGCAGCGCGAGCCGAATCCAGAGAAGCATCCCAAACGACGGCCATGACATCCTTTGCTACAAAAAATTACAGAGTTGAATACAGTATTAGTCCAGATTGTAAAAAGCTGCAAGGCCCGGGAAGCGTGCGGCATCGGCAAGTTCTTCTTCGATGCGCAGCAGGCGGTTGTATTTAGCCACCCGATCGGTGCGCGACAGGGAGCCTGTCTTGATCTGCCCACAACCAGTGGCCACCGCCAGATCCGCCAGCGTAGTGTCTTCGGTTTCACCGGAACGATGCGACACGATGGCGGTGTAGCAGTGCGTCTTGGCCATTTCGATGGCCGCCAGAGTCTCGGTCAGGGTGCCGATCTGATTGAGCTTGATCAGGATACTGTTACCCACGCCGCGATCGATGCCCTCCCGCAGGATGCTGGTATTGGTGACGAAAATATCATCACCGACCAGCTGCAGGCGATCCCCCAAGCGGTCGGTGAGCTGCACCCAACCTTCCCAGTCGTTTTGATCCATACCATCTTCAATACTCAGGATGGGATAACGGTCGACCAAATCATTGAGGTAATCGACAAACTGGCCACTGTCCAGCGAGCGGCCTTCACTGCTCAGATGATAGTGCCCGTCGCGGAAAAATTCGCTGGATGCCGCGTCCATACCCAGCCAGATATCCTCACCGGGGGTATATCCGGCCTGACTGATGGCCTCGACGAGCAGTTCCAGAGCCGCCTCGTTGGAGGGCAGGTTGGGGGCAAAGCCGCCCTCATCCCCGACGGTGGTCGCCAGGCCCCGACCATGCAGCACCGCCTTCAGCCGATGGAAGACCTCGACGCCCATCTGCAGGGCCTCAGAAAACGACTCCGCACCCGCGGGAATAAGCATGAATTCCTGCATATCGATGGCATTGTCGGCATGGGCGCCGCCATTGATGACATTCATCATCGGTACCGGCAACTGGATCGGTCCCAGGCCTCCCATATAGCGATACAAGGGCAGTCCCAAGGAGCGCGCTGCGGCATGGGCGCAGGCGAGGGAGACGCTGAGGATCGCATTGGCACCCAGGCGCGATTTGTTGGCCGTGCCATCCAGGGCACAGAGCTCGGCATCGAGTTCCGCCTGATTCTCTACCTCCATGCCGAGAAGAAGATCCTGGATTTCGCCATTGACGTTCTCGACCGCCTTGCGCACCCCCTTGCCGCCAAAACGCTCGCCACCGTCACGCAGCTCGACGGCCTCGCGCTCGCCGGTGGAGGCGCCGCTCGGCACAATGGCACGACCCATGGCACCATTTTCCAGGGTTACTTCGGCTTCGACAGTGGGATTGCCACGGGAATCGAGCACTTCTCGGGCATGGATCTGGACGATGGCGGTCATGGTAGTAACTCCTCAGGATGGTCTTCAGGGAAATCTTGCGCTTTGACGACGTGATCGATTTGTTGCAGTACCCGCAGGAGTGCTTCCATCTGCCCCAAAGGCCAGGCATTAGGACCATCGGAGAGGGCACAGCGCGGGTCCGGGTGGGTTTCCATGAACAGGCCGGAAACGCCCGCCGCCACGGCTGCCCGCGCCAGTACCGGTACGAATTCCCGCTGCCCGCCCGAGCGGTCACCCTGCCCCCCCGGCAGCTGTACCGAGTGGGTGGCATCGAAGACCACCGGGCACCCGGTCTGACGCATCACCGCCAACGATCGCATGTCAGAAACCAGATTATTGTACCCAAAACTGACGCCGCGCTCACAGACGAGGATGTCCTCGTTGCCGGTTGCCTTGGCCTTAGTCACCACATTGGCCATATCCCAAGGGGCCAGAAACTGACCTTTCTTGATGTTGACGGGCTTGCCCGCCGCAGCGACCGCCTGGATGAAATCGGTCTGACGACAGAGGAAGGCAGGGGTCTGCAGCACGTCCACCGCCTGGGCGACCGCTGCTACATCTTCCTTCTCGTGCACGTCGGTGAGCACGGGCACACCGATCTCAGTACGCACTTTTTGCAGAATCCGCAGCCCTTCCTCCATTCCCGGTCCGCGAAAGCTGCCACCCGAAGAGCGATTGGCCTTGTCGTAGGAGCTTTTGTAGATGAGATGAATGCCGAGACGATCGCAAATTTCTCGCAAGGATCTAGCACTGCGCAGCGCCAAGTCCTCGCTCTCGATGGCGCAGGGTCCGGCAATCAAAAAAAACGGCTCGCGCAGCCCTACCGGAAATCCCAACAGTTTCATCAGCGGCCCCCCTGGGTACGGTAACTCTGTGCGGCACTGACAAAGGCATCGAAGAGCGGATGACCTTCGCGTGGATTACTGGTGAATTCCGGATGAAATTGACACCCCAGAAACCAGGGATGATCCGGCAATTCGACTACTTCTACCAACGCACCATCGGCAGAGAACCCGGAAAAGCGCAGACCTGCCTTCTGCAATGGCGCCAGATAGCGATTGTTGAACTCGAAGCGATGGCGATGCCGCTCTTCGATTTCCCGGCGGCCATAGGCGCGTTCGGCCAAGCTGTCCGCTTCGAGCCGGCAAACCTGCGCTCCCAGACGCATCGTCCCGCCCAGGTTGCCGCCGGCCTCGCGATAGGTCACCTGTCCATCGGGATCGGTCCATCCTTGCATCAAGGTGATAACTGGTTCCGGGGTATTGGGATCGAGTTCGGTACTGTTGGCATGGGACAGCCCAGCACAGTGGCGGGCGAATTCGACGACGGCCAACTGCATGCCCAGACAGATCCCGAGGTAGGGAATCCGCTGTTCGCGCGCGTGGCGAATGGCGCGGATTTTTCCTTCCGTGCCACGTCCGCCAAAGCCGCCTGGCACGAGAATGGCATCGGCATCCGCCAGACACTCCGGCCCCCTTTCTTCGATTTCTTCCGCATCCACAAAGAGAAAGCGGATCTTGCGCCGGGCTCGCAGCCCCGCATGTAACAACGCTTCGGAAAGCGATTTGTAGGACTCCGTCAGCCCGACGTACTTGCCGACCAGCGCAATGCACAACTCTCCCTGCGGGTGTTCCATGGCATCGATGATGCCTTCCCAGACCGATAGATCCGGCTGCTGGGCAGGCAAATGCAGATCTTCCACCACCAGCTCGTCCAGCCCCTGGGCATGGAAAAGCAGCGGGATGCGATAGATGCTGTCGGTATCGATGGCGGAGATCACGGCGCGATCGGGCAGGTTGGAAAAGAGCGCAATCTTGGCGCGATGATCTTCCGGAATGGGGCGATCGGCGCGACAGAGCAGCACGTCGGGCTGAATGCCGATGGCGCGCAGCTCGCGCACGGAATGCTGGGTCGGCTTGGTCTTCATCTCCCCCGCCGAGGGCAGGTAAGGAACCAGGGTCAGGTGCAGGAAGATGGTATTGCCCCGCCCTTCTTCTACCGCCATCTGCCGGATGGCCTCCAGGAAGGGTTGCGACTCGATATCTCCCACCGTGCCGCCAATCTCCACCAGGGCGACATCCGCCCCTTCCGCGCCCAGGCGAATGCGGCGCTTGATCTCATCGGTGATGTGCGGAATGACCTGCACCGTGCGACCCAGATAGTCGCCGCGACGTTCTTTCTCGATGACCGTCTGGTAGACCAGACCGGTGGTGAAATTATTGCGCTTGCTCATACGCGCGGAGAGGAAGCGCTCGTAGTGGCCCAGGTCGAGGTCGGTTTCCGCCCCATCCGCGGTCACAAAAACCTCGCCATGCTGGAAGGGGCTCATGGTACCCGGATCGACATTGATGTATGGGTCGAGCTTGAGCATGGTCACCCGCAGGCCACGCGCTTCCAGCAATGCCCCCAGGGCCGCGCCCGCCGCACCCTTACCGAGAGAGGAGACGACCCCGCCGGTGACAAAAATATACTTGGTCATCGTGCCCCTCAGTCGCTCTGCAAAAACGCCTGCATGGTAGCCAAATCCGGCCAGACAAACAACGTCGCGACCGGCATCTGGACGCCATCATGTCCAGGGGCGAAGCGGGATAGAAGGCCTCGCCCCGGTGGATTGCGCTACTTCAAGCTGGCCATATCGATGACGAAGCGATATTTCACGTCGCTTTTCAACATACGCTCGTAGGCCGTGTTGACATAGTCCATGGGAATGACCTCGATGTCGGAGCCAATCCCATGCTCGGCGCAGAAATCGAGCATTTCCTGGGTCTCGGCGATGCCGCCGATGAGGGAGCCAGCGAGACTGCGACGCTTGAAGATCAGGCTCGCAACCTCTGGCGACGGATGTGGATGTTCCGGCACACCGACCAGGGTCATGGTGCCATCACGCTTCAGCAGTTGCAAAAAGCCATTGATATCATGGGGCGCTGCCACGGTGTTGAGAATGAAATCAAAGCGGTTTGCCTGCTTCGCCATCTGCTGGGCATCTTTGGAGATGACGACTTCATCGGCGCCCAGGCGCTTGGCATCCTCCATCTTACCCGGCGAGGTAGTGAACAAGACAACATGCGCTCCCATGGCATGAGCGAGTTTAACCCCCATGTGCCCCAGTCCCCCCAGACCAACGATGCCGACGGTCATCCCCGGTCCTACTTTCCAATGCCGCAATGGCGAATAGGTAGTGATGCCAGCACAGAGCAATGGCGCCACACTCGCCAGATCTTTCTCGTTGTGGGAAATTTTCAGGACGAAGGACTCCTTCACCACGATGCGCTGGGAATATCCTCCATAGGTATTCTCGCCGCCGAAAACCGGTCCATTGTAGGTGCCGGTAAAACCATTCTCACAATATTGTTCTTCACCCTCATGGCAAGAACTGCAGTGGCCACAACTGTCGACCATACAGCCTACCCCCGCCAGCTCGCCCACCTTGAACTTGCTGACGGCACTACCCACTGCCGTTACCCGACCAACGATTTCATGCCCAGGGACCGAGGGATAGAGGGTGTTATGCCACTCGTTGCGCGCGGTGTGCAGGTCGGAATGACAGACCCCGCAGTAGAGGATATCGATCTGCACATCCTCGGGACCAGGTTCGCGGCGATCCAGCTGAAAGGGGGCCAATGGGGTATCAGCGGCTTGAGCAGCGTAGGCTTTGACAGAACTCATGAGCATCTCCTTATAAATACCAACCGGTCGGTAGATTATAGGATAAACGCAGTGCCCTGGCAAAACCGCTAAAACCCTACAGCGCCTCTAAAGTATCTAAACAGAAGCTTCCACGCGACCAAGCGGGCAATTTTCGGGGCCGCTTATGCAGCAGCGACCCAGTTTTCCACCAGCAGTCCCGGATAGTCCCGGAAATCAGCCTCGTTGTTGGTAACCAGGGTAGCCCCCAAGCTAAGCGCATGGGCGGCAATGAGGCGATCGAGGGCATCACGACGGCGGTTTGGAATGGCCGCACGGAGAAATCCATAAGCCACGGATGCCTCTTCCTCAAAAGACACGATGGGGACACGGCTCACAATCAAACTCAGAATCTTTTCATCATGCGCCCGGTTGGCGGGCTGCATCTCGATACCTGCCCGCAATTCGGCATAGGTCACCGCCGACATGACCGCCTCTCCCTGTTCAAGCGTCTGAAATCGGGAAAGCAGGGAGGCTGGGCGTCGCTTGGCGAGATAAATGCAGATATTGGTGTCGAGCATGTACAGCATCGATCAATCCGGTTTTTCTGCGGTCTGATCGAAATCTCCCCAATCGCGTTCTTTTTGTTCGTGGAATTCTCGACCTCCTGCCATAAAATCCGGGCTGAACATCGCAAAAATGTCCGGCAAATCTGCCAAGGTCTTCTTTTCCAAAGGTTTAATCACCAAGGTGTTACCAACTCGCTCGATTTCCACTTCCTGGCTCGCCTCGACAATCGCTAGTTCCTTGGGAATCCGAATGGCCAGAGAGTTTCCACTCTTGAATACGCGGGTCTGCATGATGACCTCCTGAGCAATGTGTATACAGGATATACCGCGTGCGCAACTCCTTCAATCCACAGCCCCTTGCCCCAGCCGGTGTCCGACAAAAGTTTGTTGGCGAGTATTGCCGATGCTGGCGAACTTGCGCCATTGCACGCAAGAATTAAATGGAACGACCGAGCGCGAAACGGCTCAGATGACCGCCGTCGCCTCAGGCCCGAAGAGGCGGGCCTGCAACTGGTGGATCTGGTCGCGCAGGCGCGCTGCCTCCTCAAACTCCAGGTTGCGCGCGTGACGGTACATCTGCTCTTCCAGACCCTTGATCTGCTTCGCCAGCTTTTGCGGATCATCGGTTGCATAGGTGGCAACCGGCTCGGCAGCCTTGGCACGGCCCTTGCCGCTGCGGTGATAGACCCCCTCGATGATATCGGCAACGGGCTTATGGATGCCCTTGGGGGTGATGCCATGTTGGGTATTGAAGGCGAGCTGCTTCTCGCGCCGGCGTTCGGTTTCACGAATCGCCCGCTCCATGGAGCCGGTGACGACATCGGCGTAGAGGATGGCGCGCCCATGCAGGTTGCGCGCGGCGCGGCCGATGGTCTGCACCAGGGAGCGTTCGGAACGCAGAAAACCCTCCTTGTCGGCGTCGAGGATAGCCACCAAAGCCACCTCGGGCATGTCGAGCCCTTCCCGCAACAAGTTGATGCCAATCAATACATCAAAGACCCCGGCGCGCAGATCGCGAATGATCTCCACCCGCTCCACGGTCTCGATATCGGAATGCAGATAGCGACACTGGATGCCCAAATCATGCAAATAATCGGTCAGGTCCTCGGCCATACGCTTGGTGAGGGTAGTGACGAGAATGCGCCAGCCACTGGCGATCACCTGGTGGATCTCGCTCACCAGATCGTCCACCTGCCCCTGTGCTGGCCGCACCTCCACCTCGGGATCGACCAGCCCCGTGGGGCGCACCACTTGTTCGACAACGGCACTGGAGTGTTCCAGCTCGTAAGGGCCGGGCGTCGCGGAGATAAAAACGGTCTGCGGCATGAGGCGCTCGAACTCCGCAAACATCAGCGGTCGGTTATCGAGCGCCGAGGGGAGGCGAAAACCATATTCGACTAGGGTTTCCTTGCGCGAACGATCGCCCTTATACATGCCACCGAACTGCGGTACCGTCACATGAGATTCGTCCATGAACAGCAATGCATTCTCCGGCATATAGTCCATCAACGTCGGCGGGGGCTCCCCCGGCGCGCGTCCGGAAAGGTAGCGGGAATAGTTTTCGATACCCGAGCAGTAACCCAATTCTGCCATCATCTCCAGGTCGAAGCGGGTGCGCTGTTCCAGACGCTGCGCCTCCACCAGCTTGTTGGCCTCGCGCAGGGTTTCCAGACGCTCCCGTAACTCGTCCTTGATGTGTTCGATGGCCGCAAGAATGGTCTCGCGCGGCGTCACATAGTGGCTTTTCGGATAGACGGTGTAGCGCGCCAAACGGGTGATGGTCTTGCCGGTCAGGGGATCGAAGAGGGAAACGCGCTCGATCTCGTCGCCAAAGAGCTCCACCCGCACCGCCTCGTCTTCGCTCTCGGCCGGCCAGATATCGATGACATCGCCATGCACCCGAAAGGTACTGCGTTTAAGCTCCAGAGGATCACGACTGTATTGCATGTCAGCGAGACGCCGCAGGATGGCGCGCTGCTCCATCTGGTCGCCCTCCCGCAGATGCAGAATCATGCGGTGATACGCAGCTGGATCCCCCAGACCATAGATGGCGGATACGGTGGCAACGATGATCACATCCGGCCGTTCGAGCAGGGCCTTGGTCGCCGACAGGCGCATCTGCTCGATATGATCGTTGATCGAGGCGTCCTTCTCGATGAAGGTATCAGAGGACGGCACATAGGCCTCGGGCTGATAGTAATCGTAATAACTGACGAAATATTCGACGGCATTATGGGGGAAGAAGGCGCGCAGCTCGGCGTAGAGCTGTGCCGCCAGGGTCTTGTTCGGGGCCATGACGATGGCCGGCCGCTGCGTCTGCGCGATCACGTTGGCCATGGTGAAGGTCTTACCGGAGCCGGTCACCCCGAGCAGGGTCTGGAAGAATTCCCCGGCCTGCAGCCCCTGTACCAGCCCTGCGATGGCCTTGGGTTGATCGCCTTGGGGGGGAAAGAGGCTTTCCAGTACCATTTGCCGTTTTTCCATCTCGCCCTCGCTCTACCAGAAGCATCAAGCTTAGTCCGAGTTGCAGATGGGCGGAAGGGCGCTGATTCTCTAGTTCCGTGCTCGCGCCACGTCCCTAGTGTACATAAAAACTCTGCAGCCGAGCCTCGATGATCTTCGGATTCTCGCCCTCGGCTACCGCCACGAGTCCTTCGATCGTCATTTCCCGTAGATAACTGCGTTCGTGGACGATCCCTTTGATTTTGTTGGATACCGGCAAAAAAAAGATATTGGCCGAGCCGACACCGTAGATGGTGGCAACGAAGGCGGTGGCGATGCCGGCACCGAGCTTGGCCGGATCGGCAAGATTTTCCATGACGTGAATGAGTCCAAGGACGGCGCCGAGAATACCGATGGTGGGCGAGTAGCCTCCCGCAGATTCGAAGACCTTGGCTGCCTGCCGTTCGATGGCTTCCCGTGCCTCCAGCTCGACCAGCAGGGTATCACGAATTTTCTGCGGCTCAGTACCATCGACGAGCATTTGCAAGCCTTTGCGCAGAAAGGGATCGGCGACGCTGTCCAGGCTCCCTTCCAGGGCAAGCAAACCATTTTTTCGTGCCGTATGACTCCACTCCACCAATTGCTCGATCAAGGGTTGCGGATCGATAGCCGGCGCCTTCAGCACCCAGGGTAACATCTTGAGCGAGCGCACAAAGACCGGCAATTTGTACTGGATCATCACGGCACCGGTCGTCCCGCCAATGACAATGCAGAAGGCCGTGAGCTGGATGATGGAGGCAAGATTCCCGCCATCGAGAAACTGACCCAGCAGGATCCCGCCGATGGCAACCAGCACACCAATGATGGTAAGGAAATCCATCACGCCTCCTCACGCCAGTCGATGAGCGACGAACGCAGGCGCAAGACGGCCTGGCGCAGGATCTGGGACACCCGCGACTCGGTGAGATCCAGGACCTTGCCGATCTCGCGCAAGGTCAGATCTTCCTGGTAGTAGAGCGCCATGACCAGCCGTTCCCGCTCCGGCAGACGAGCAATCGCATGCTCCAGATCGCGCTGAAAATGCTGGGCGCTCAGAATCTCGGGGAGATCTTCGCCGTCATCACGCAAATGCTGCGCCACAAAGCTCTCGTTGTCGCTGGACAAATCCTCCAGATACAGTAACTGCCCGCCGCCATCGCGCAGGGCTTCCTGATACTCTTTCAGGGTCCAACCCAGATCTTCGGCCAGTTCTTCCTCGCTCACCGCGCGCCCGAGGCGCTGCTCCAGGCGCGCCATCCCTTTGGCAATCTTCTGCTCCCGCTGGCGCGCACGCCGAGGCAACCAGTCCTGCTCGCGCAGCTCATCCAGCATCGCCCCGCGAATACGGATCGCGGCGTAACTCTGGAAGGCCGCATCGTTGGCACTGCCCTCTTTTTGCTCCAGGGCATCAAGCAGACCCATTAGACCCGCCTGTACCAGATCTCCGAGATCGACGCTGGGAGGCAGCCGCACCAGCAGACGCTGTGCAATCCGCTGCACCAGGGGCAGATACTCTGCCACCTGCGCGCTACGCGTTGCACTGTCGATGATGCGGTCTGACATTCACGGTTGTCCGGCGGGGCCTTCCTCAAGCAAAAGGCGGGAGGAAAACAGATTTGCTGACGTTCCCGTCACCTGCCTGGGACTCGGCCAGGCGAGAATGGAATCAGCAAGGATACGAAAGGCCTTCGCCGCACCACTATCGGGAAAACGTAGCAGGAGCGGCTGCTGGGTGCGCACTGCGCTACGCAGGTACTGGTCCATAGGGATCGTTCCGGCGTGCCGAAGGTGGATTTCCAGGTACTGCCGTGCGACTGCGGCAAGGCGCGAGAAGAGCTTTTCGCCCTCGGTGGCGTCGCGGACCATATTGGTGACCACCGAAAAATCCCGCAAACCGTAGTCTCGACGTAACACCTTCATGAAGGCATAAGCGTCGGTGATGGATGCCGGCTCGTTGGTGACAACGACGAGGACGTGGTCAGCGGCCCGCGAAAAGCGTAAAACGTCTGGGCCAATCCCCGCAGCAAGGTCCAGGATCAGGTAATCGTAGCTTCGCTCCAAGGCGGCAAGGGCATCGAGCAGGCCAGACTGTTGTCGGACATCCAGATTGGCCATGTCCGCGATACCGCTGGCAGCAGGCAGCACTTCGATCCCCTCAGGACCCGAAAGGATGATCTCTGCCAGGGTCTTTTCTCCGGCCAGAACATGGGCAAGGTGATAACGCGGACTCAATCCCAGGAGGACATCCACATTACCCAGACCAAGATCCGCGTCGAAGAGGATCGTGCGCTTTCTGCGCGCCGCAAACGCCAGCGCCAGGTTGACGGCAAGGTTGCTCTTGCCAACCCCGCCCTTGCCACTGGCGATCGCCAAAACCCTGGCTGCCCCGCCCTGCATCCGCCGCAATCCGTCCGCCTGATCTCCGTAGTCTTGCATCGCCATTGGTGGCTCCATTATTTCACGCTTCATGATACCGACTGTTGCCACCGGCGGCGAGGGCGCCCGTAGCCAGCCCCATGGCATCCGCCAGGAAATCCCAGGTAACGGGCTGAATATCCTCAGGGACCTTTTGCCCATCACTAAGATAGGCGAGAGGCAGTTTTCTTGCCGCCAGCCACTCCAGCACCGCGCCACAGGCGGGTGCCTCGTCGAGCTTGCTCAGTATTGCTGCCGTGAGAGAGAGCTTGGCGTAGGGCTGCAATACCTGATCGAGACTCTGCTGGGCGAGACTTGCGGGTAGCAACAGCAAACGTCGCAGATTGTCGCCCAGCGCATCGAGCCACTGCAGTTGCTCGTTGAGACGCTCGTCACGCGGGCTGAGGCCCATGGTATCGATGAAAATCCAGCGCCTGCCCCGATGCTTCTGCAGAGCGGACAAGAGATCCTGCGGGCCGCGCAAGACCTCTACCGGCACCCCGAGGATCTTTGCGTAGATGTTGAGCTGCTCCACCCCCGCAATGCGGTAGGTATCACTGGTGAACAGGGCGACCGTCTCCGGACCATAGCGCAAGACCTGCTGCGCAGCGAGCTTGGCCACACTGGTTGTCTTGCCCGCCCCGGTCGGGCCAAGCAGCGCAATGATGCCGGCATCACCCAGGGGATCGGACAACGCGCCGATCTGCTCCTGCAGGACATGAATCATCCCTTCGCGCGCCCCCAACTCTGCTGCCGCACGTTCCAGCTGCGACAACAGCGCTGCGTGAAAACCAAGACCCTGCAAACGCGCCCGATCGAGAGCAGGAGGCGCCACACTATTGGCGACGGGCTGACGGCCCCAGCGCTTCTCGACGAGGGCACGCAATGCTTGCAATTCTTGCCGGACTGGTTCCGGTTTCTGCACTGCTCTCGTCTCTGTCTCCGTCTGCTCAGTCGCGGCCTGATCAATGACCGGCTTCTGCGGCTTGGCGGTGGCGGCGGCCATCAGCTCGGCTTCATCAAAGTCGATGGCGGCGACGATCTCCACCCCGTCGGCGAGATTGCGATTGGAGAGTATGACGGCGTCTGGCCCCAGGGCCTGTCGTATTTGTGTCAGGACCTCGCGCGTCGTGCTACCTTGGAATCTGCGCATCTTCATCGTCCATTCATCCTTTCAGAGCCATCAAGCGCCTAGAGTACCGACCACTCGGATGCGCTTGTTATCGGGAATCTCGCCATAAGAAAGCACCCGCAGGCGTGGCGCCGAGCGGGCCAGGAAGCGAGCCAGGAAACCGCGCAAGGGTCCCATGGCCAAAAGCACCGGCTGCATCCCATTCGCCTCCATCTGTTGCATCAACGTCCCCGCCTTTTCCAATACCTTCTGCGCCAAGCCCGGTTCGATCTGTTCACTCTGACCGTGTTCACTACTATTACGAAGACTATCATGCAATAACTGTTCCAGCGTTGCATCAAGAACCGCGACCGGCAGCTCGTTCTGCCCCGCAAACAGGTTCTGCACAATGTAAGGACCTAAGGCCTGACGAACGGCGGCAGTCAAGGCGTCGACATCCTGACTCTCGGCGGCATGTTCCGCCAAGGTTTCGACGATCGTCCGCAAGTCGCGGATCGGCACGGATTCCCGTAGCAGGTTCTGCAGGATCTTCTTGAACCTGTCGACCGAGAGGAGTTTGGGAATGACATCTTCAACCAGTTTGGGGGAACGAACGGCCAGATGGGAGAGCAGCCCCTCGACCTCCTCGCGCCCCAGGAGCTCGGCCGCCCGCTGCTGCAGCACCTGATGCAGATGGGTGGCGATCACGGTGGCTGGGTCCACAACGGTGTAGCCCAGGGCTACCGCCTTGTCACGGCTCTGGGCGTCGATCCACACCGCCGGCAAGCCAAAACTCGGGTCACGGGTGGGGGTGCCCTCGAGGGGGCCGAGGACATTACCTGGGTCGATGGCGAGAAGCAGATCCGGCAGGACCTCACCACTCGCTACCTCCACTCCACGGATGGTGATGCGATACAAGGTCGGGCGCAATTCGAGGTTATCACGCACATGTACCGCCGGCACGAGAAAGCCGAAGTCCTGCGCATATTTTTTGCGCACCCCGCGAATACGCGCCAGTAATTCGCCGCCACTTCCCTTGTCGACCAACGGAATCAGGCGGTAGCCTAGCTCCAGGCCGAGAGGGTCGACCGGTTCGACGCTATCCCAATTGACCTCCTCCGGCTCGCTTGCCGACGGCGGCGGACTCTCCACTTCCTTGGGGCGCTGACGCCGCCGCCACCACGCGTAGCCGCCGAGGACCAGTGCGGCACCGAGGAAGGGAATATGCGGCATACCGGGAATCAGCCCGAGCAGGGCAAAGATGATGGCCACGACGATCAGTGCCTCATCATTGCGCAGCAGTTCGCCCAGCAGTTGGCTACCCAGGTCAGTGCCGGTATTGACGGTACTGACGACAATGCCAGCGGCGATCGAAATGACCAGGGCCGGAATCTGCGCCACGAGGGCATCGCCGATACTGAGCAGGGTATAGTCGTGCGCAGCGGTGCTCAGCGACAGCCCATGCTGCCAGACGCCGATAATCAGGCCACCGATGAGGTTGATGAACAAAATCAGGATGGCAGCGATGGCATCACCGCGCACGAATTTACTGGCACCATCCATGGCACCGAAGAAGTCTGCCTCCTGGGCAATCTCCTGGCGTCGCCGTTGCGCCTCCTGCTGATCGATCAGGCCGGCGTTGAGGTCCGCGTCGATGGCCATTTGCTTGCCCGGCATGGCGTCCAGGGTAAAGCGGGCACTCACTTCCGCGATCCGCCCGGCACCCTTGGTAATCACCACGAAGTTGATGATGACCAGGATGGCGAAAACGATGATGCCAACGGCGTAATCGCCCCCTACAACAAACTGGCCAAAAGATTCGATGACGACACCGGCGGCGCCCGTACCATTCTGCCCGTGCAGCAGGATAATCCGGGCCGCGGCGACATTCAGGGATAGGCGCAGCAGGGTCGTCAATAACAATGCCGTGGGAAAGGCAGAGAACTCCAGAGGCTTGGTCATGTAGAGACTGACCAGCAGGATGATCAGGCCCAGGCTGATGTTGAAGGTGAAAAAGATATCGAGGAGAAAGGTCGGCAGGGGAATGATCAGCATCGCCAGGATCATGATCACCAGGATTGGCGCCGCCAGGGTGTGCCAGTTGATCCGGCGCAGTAAGCGCAGAATGCTATCCATCACTTATTTCCCTCCCTGATCGAGTTCGGCCGGGACTGACCATTGCTGCGGCAGTTCGGGCATCTTCCCAGGACGGGCGACCCGTAGCTGATAGAGATAGGCCAACAGTTCGGCCACCGCCCGGTAGAGGGTGGCCGGGATCTGCTGCTCCAACTCCACGTGGTGATACAAGGCACGCGCCAAGGGTGGCGCCTCGACCAGGGGGATCCCATGCGCGCGTGCAATTTCCCGGATTTTTGCCGCCACGACATCGGCGCCCTTGGCGAGCAGGACCGGCGCAATGTCCTTACCCTCCTCGTAGCGGAGAGCCACCGCAAAGTGGGTGGGGTTAGTGACCACCACACTGGCCTTGGGTACCGCCGCCATCATGCGCCGCCGCGCCATCTCCCGTTGCAGGCTACGGATCCTGCGCTTGACCTCGGGATTGCCCTCCTGCTCTTTCATCTCGTCCTTGACCTCTTGTTCGGTCATTTTGAGTTTTTCGTTGTAGGACCAAAGCTGAAATGGCACATCAAAGGCAACGATCAGCAGGGTACTGCCGGCCATGAAGACAAAGAGCAGGCCAAGCATGGCGAAGAGATGATGAATGGCAACCTGCGGGCTCTCGTGGATCAATCCCAGCAGGGCGCGACGCTGCGCGTAGACCAGGGTCACGCCAATGCCGCCAATCACCAGTGCCTTGAGCAGCGCCTTGACGAGCTCCAGCAGTGCATGCTTGGAAACCATACGTTGCAGCCCCGTCAGCGGATTGAGATGGGAAAAATCAGGCACCAAAGCCTTGCCACTGAAGTTCCAGCCCCCCAGAACCATCCCGGAAAAGAGCACGACCAGCACCAGAATCAACAAAAACGGCAGCAGCCATTCCAGGGCGAAGGTGGTCATCTGTACCAGTTGGCGCAACATATCGCGTTCGTTCAGCATCACCGCAGGCGACAAGTGCAATCCGGCCCGCAGAAAGTCGCTACTGGCAGAGGACAAACGCGCCCCAAAAAAGTAAAACAATACCGCCGCTGCGAGCAAAACCGCACTGGTGGAAAGCTCGCGGGAGCGCGGCACCTGCCCTTTCCGCCGCGCCTCCTCGATGCGTTTTCCGGTCGGCTGTTGGTTGCGCTCCTGCCCGCTCTCTTCGGCCATCGTTCAACCTCGCGCCGCTTGTAGCAATACCTGACCGCTGAGGTGCAAAGAGATCTGCAGCAGTTGTCGCACCAGCATCTGCATGGCCGGCATCAACAAAGCCAGGGCAATAAATCCCACGACAATCAACAACGGAAAACCGATGACAAAGAGATTGAGCTGTGGTGCCAGCTTGCTCAACACCCCCAAAGCGATATTGATCAACAACAGCGCCCCCAGCACCGGCGCCGCAATTGCCAGCCCCAGGGAAAAAACCATAGCGCCCGCCGCTGCCAGGCTGTGCCAGGCATCTGCGTGGAGAACGATCTGATCACTTACCGGAAAAATCGTGAAACTGCGATCGAGCACCACCAGCGTCAGCAATTGCCCATTCAGGGCCATGAAAAGCAACAGAACAACAAGATTCAAAAAATTCGAGAGAGTGGGGATCTCCACGCCCGTCTGCGGATCAAAAAAGGTGCTGAAGCCGAGCCCCATCTGCAGACTGATGACCGATCCGGCAAACTGTACTGCACTGAAAATCAGGGTCACGGCAAAGCCAATACTGACACCGATAAGGATCTGTTCGATCAGCAAGAGTAATCCCCCGCCGCTCAAAAAATCCACTGGCGGCATGGCCGGCAAGGCCGGCGCCAGCGCCACACTGAGCAGCACGGCCAGACCAACCCGTACCTGAATGGGGATTTGCGTCGCACTGAATACCGGCGCGGTACTGAGAAAGGCCAGAATCCGCACGAAAGGCCAGAAAAAAGCGCCGATCCAGTGTTCTATCTGCAGGCTGCTGATGCTGATCATTGGCTGATCAATTGCGGAATCTGCTGAAACAGATGCGTGGTGTAGCTCATCATCAGTTGCAGCATCCACGGTCCCGCGATCACCCCCACGAGGGCAAGCACAAGGACCTTGGGCACAAAGCTCAGAGTCATTTCATTGATCTGCGTTGCTGCCTGAAAAATGCTCACCAATACCCCAACCACCAGGGCGACGCCAAGCAGGGGAAGAGACAGCCAGAGTGCGGTCCAAATTGCATGCTCAGCCACAGTAATGACACTACCCGGACTCATTTTCGCCTCCTTCCTAGTGCACGAAGCTTTGCACCAGAGAGCCAATGACCAGATCCCAGCCATTGACCAGAACAAACAGCATCAATTTGAAGGGAAAGGATACGGTCACCGGCGATAACATCATCATTCCCAGAGACATCAACACTGCTGCCACCACCAGATCGATGATGACGAAAGGGATAAAAATCAAAAATCCGATCTGAAATCCTGTTTTTAATTCCGAGGTAATAAAGGCAGGGATCAGCAGATCCATGGGCGTATCGTCCGGCGCACGCAATTGCTTATGACCCGACAATTTCACGAACAATGCCAGGTCATCCGGCCGCGTTTGTGCCAACATGAAGGTGCGCAGCGGGCCTTCGGAACGGTCCATCGCTTGACTCAAACTGATTTGATTATTCGCCAGCGGCTGCAATGCCTCGGTATTCAGCTTTTGAAACACCGGCGCCATCACAAAAAAGGTCAGGAACAGCGCCAGTCCCACCATCACCTGAGAAGGTGGCATCTGGGTGGAGCCCAGGGCCTGTTTGAGCAGAGAAAGTACGATGATGATGCGGGTGAAGGCCGTCATCATGAGCAGCATGGCGGGCAGAAACACCAGCACCGACATGAAGAGCAGCGTCTGGATGCTCAGACTGTAGTCGGTACCACCACCAGCCGTGGGCGTTGCCGTCACCCCCGGCATTCCGGCCGCAAAGCTCGGGCTGGCTAGGAGGAGCCCTCCGAGGAGGAGCCCGCTGCTGAGGAGGACCGTTTTTCCCCTGCGGATCTTGCTTGCTGATTCTGCCATTGCTCTTGCTTACGCCTCTCCATTGCTTGCCGCAGCCAGCCGGAAAAGGCCGGACTGCCGGAATCCACGGGCAGCGGTTCTAGGAGAGTATGCAGGAGGGTGATCCCGGCCGGCGTCGCTCCCAGCAGTAATTGCTGCTTGCCGACCTCCACTAGCAAGAGGCGTTCCCGCGTGCCGAGGGGAAGCGATGCCAAGACCCGCATAGGGCTACCCGAGACACCGGCAACGCCGGGTTGCAGACGACGAAAGAGCCAGATCAAGGCGAAAAATACCAGTAATACGAGGATCAGGGCGGCGATCAGGCGCAGGATTGCCCAAGGGGAAAAGACTGCAGGACCCGTCTGCGCAGCAAACGCCGGGAGCGGGGCAAGCAGCAGCACAAGAAGCAGATGACGAAGTCTTGACAGCTGCAATGACGAATCCTTGACAGGGCGCTGCTGCTTCAACGGAGCTTCTTCGCGCGCTCGGCGGGACTGATGATATCGGTCAGCCGGATGCCAAATTTATCATTGACCAGGACCACCTCGCCTTGGGCAATCAGATAGCCGTTCACCAGCACATCCATCGGCTCACCCGCCAGACGCTCGAGTTCCACTACCGATCCCTGCGCCAGCTGCAGGAGATTGCGGATCTGAATCTTGGTGTGCCCGAGTTCGACGGAAAGCGTGACGGGGATGTCGAGAATCATATCGAGGTTATCGATCTTTTCCGCTGTGCCCGCGTCCTGTAGGGGCGGCATGGAGACCGGCCTTGCGGCAGCGGGATCTGTTGCCGTTTTTTTGCCAGTATCTGACCCCTGGTCAACCGCCGCCTCGCCCGGCATGGACGCAACCGCCTCCTGCTCTGCCAGGGCTGCCGACCAGTCTGCCATGATGTCGTCAGCAGCACTCTGACCCGAGGGATCCTTATCGCTTTCGGCCATCTTTATTTCTCCCACGCCGCCATGGCGTTCAAGCCTTCTTCTGTTTCCGGTGTCAGGCCATGATCAAACTGAATGGCATATTTTTCGCCATGTATGCCATAACGACCAGAAAACACCGGAATGCCATCCACTCGTGCCACGAGTTGCTCAGGCATATCAATCGGAATCACGTCACCGTCGCGTAATTGCAAGACCTGTCCCAGTGTCAATTTCTTACGGACGAATTCAATCTCCAAATTCAGCTCGGCTTCCTGCAATTCGCTGTTGAGCGATTGGATCCAGCGTTTATCGACTTCCGAGCGGTCCGCCATGGTACCTGCGGTAAGCTGGTCACGCACCGGCTCGACCATACCGTAAGGCAGACACACCTGCAGAGATCCGGAGCCCGATTCGAGCTCCACATGGAACTCCGTGGTAATGACCACCTCCGTTGGAGTGGCAATATTGACAAATTGCGGATTCACTTCGGACCGCTGCGGCTCCGGCGCCAAATCAATGACCGGTTTCCATGCGGTTTTAAAGTCTTGCAGCGCCATTCCCAATAACTTATTGATGATTCTGGATTCCAAGGGGGTAAAATCCCTGCCTTCGATACGCGCATGAAAACGCCCATCCCCGCCAAAATAATTGTCGATAATGGAAAAGATCAGGCGTGGATCAAAGACAAAAAGACAACTGCCCCGCAAGGGCTTCAGGGAAACGATATTGATATTGCTGGGCACCACCAGACTGCGAATGAACTCACTGTATTTCACCAGCTTCACCGCGCCAATGGAGATTTCTGCGCTGCGACGCAAAAAATTGAATAAACTGACCCGCCACAGTCGGGCAAAGCGTTCGTTCATCACCTCCAGGGTCGGCATGCGTCCCCGCACAATACGATCCTGATTGGCCAGATCGTAGGGACGGATTCCGCCTTCCTCAGGCACATCTCCCGGGGACAGGTCGACCTCACCCTCATTCATACCCTGAAAGAGCGCGTCCACCTCGTCCTGACTCAAGATTTGCTGACTCATACGCGAGCGCCTACACGAAAGTGCTCAACAGGCCCTGATGCGTCATCCGCGTCGGCGCTGCGGACAGCACAGGGGCGACGGCATCCGTCGAGCCGTCATCGGCATCGCTGGCTCCGCGCTCATTGCGCCGCTCGCCCGCGGTACCTGACCAACCGGAGCCCACACTTGCCTGACCAAGATTCAGGCCCATGGCAGCAAAATTTTGCTGCAGTTGCGGTACCGCTGCCGAGATCGCCGCGCGAACGTCGGCGTGGGCTGATAAAAATACCGCGGAAGCCTGCCCGTTCTGCCCCAGCTCCAGCTGTACCACCAGGGGGCCAAGGTGTTCTGGATGGAGGTGAATGACGGCCTGCTGCACACCGCCCTGGGCCATCCATTGCACCCCCTGGGCAAGCGCTTGCCCCCAGGCAGGCTGCTCCTCCAGCGATGGCGAAAGCTGCACCTGCGCCGGAGTCGCTACGCTGCCTGCGAGCTGGGGCATCTGCAGGATGCCAAACAGGGAGTTGCTGTCGGACAGGGGGCTATTCGTCAGATCTACTTTCGCCTTTGCCAGTTCTGCTGTACCCGTCGTTGTTCCCGTCAGGGAATCCGTGGTCAGCGCCGTCTTCAGCAGCGGTCGAAACAGCTCGCTGGCAGTGGCAATATCGCTTTGATTCAATCCCGAGAAGGCCTGATCGGAACGCAGGGTGCCGTTGCTCTGCAGGTCTTGCAGCAATCGACCGCTCGGCGTCGCCCGATCCTCCCCTTTGGCCTTTTCGGCCTGCGGGGGCAGCATCGGAGGATTTACCGGCGCGAGCAAAATCGGCAGAGGCGTGTCGCCACTGGCCGCGTTCCTGGAATCCTTGCCATCTTTTACATCCTTTTTTGCTGCGGCATCCGACAGTAGCGACATAGGGTTCACCGGCGACATCTGCACTGCCGGGGTCTTCGGCGCGGAAGATCCCTCTACGCTGCGGCCTACAACAGGCACCCCAGACGGATTCGCCGGCAGACCGTGCAAATCCGCCCCATCAACCGGCGCGCGCGTCGGCTCGGCAGGCGCATGCCGATCCTTACTGTGTGCTTCTGTCCCAGTCTTTTGCTTGGGTGCCGCGGCCTGCAAGGAGGTTCCTGTTTGCTGAGCCGCTCCGGGATCCTCCTTCCCGGTTGACTGACTTGTGGCGTCGCTGCGTGTGAGCACCGGCGCGCCCTGTGCATTGCCTGCACCCTGACCCGCATCAGCACCTTTCTCGGACTGCTGCGACAAGACCTGGGCAAAGCCAGAAGCGCTATCTCCCGGGTTCGTTTCCGCCTTGGCACTGACCGCCACGGCCTGCTCTGGGGCTGCCAGCCCCCCTACAGGTAGCATACTCATACGCCAATCTCCGCTATCAATGCCAAGTCTCAAGCAAAAAACGATCCAATCAAAACCCCACACGCATCTGCACTGCGCGCAACGCCCAGTCATCCATCTCCTTCTGTGCCTTTTTCAATTCTGCCAATTGTCGGTCGTGGTCCAGACGTTGCAAAAGGTGAGAAAAACCCCGTTCCCTGGCCTTGGCCTGCTGCCATTGCTCCTGCAAGTGCTGCAGGCGCTGCTCTTGCTCCCGGATCAACCGCCCCTGCTGCTGCAGCACGGTCGTCAATTGCTGCAAGAAGCCGCGCCAACGCAGAATATCGCCTCCGGCAATCCCCGCGCTTTCCCGTGCGGCAGACTCTTGCCGGTACTGGTCCAGATATCCCTGCAGCAAGGCATACTTTTCCCGCAACTGGTTGAGCATCTGGCGTTGCGCGAGCAGTGAGCGACGCAGGTCCTGTTCCCGCATACCGGCCATGTCCTGCAGGTAGCGAATGGTTTGCTCGCGGCTCATGCCTCAGGCCCCATCGCCCGCGGACCCTCGTCGAGGAGCGACGTCAATTCCTGCTGCGCCTGGGCCAAGGAGACCGACTCGAACTGATCCTGGCAGAGAAATTTTTCGATCTGCGGATACAACTGCACGGCTTGATCCAGCACCGGGTCCATCCCCGGGGCATAGGCGCCCACGGCAATGAGATCCCGTTGCTCGCGATAGCGACCATAGAGGCGCTTCAAACGCTGCATCGCCTGTACCTGACGTGCCGGGCTGATGTTGGGCATGACCCGGCTGATGGAGGATTCCAGATCAATCGCCGGATAGTGCCCCTGTTCCGCCAATGCGCGCGACAAGACGATATGCCCATCGAGAACTGCACGGGCATTGTCGGCGATGGGGTCTTGCTGGTCATCTCCCTCCATCAGCACCGTATAGAAGGCGGTAATGCTCCCGCCCCCGGCATCACCGTTTCCTGCCCGCTCTACCAGGGCAGGCAAGCGGGCGAATACCGAAGGCGGATAACCGCGCACCGCCGGCGGCTCACCCACCGCCAGCGCAATCTCGCGCTGGGCCATCGCATAGCGCGTCAGCGAGTCCATCAGGAGCAGCACATGCTGTCCACGCTCACGATAATACTCGGCAATCGCAGTGCTGAGATGCGCGCCCCGAATGCGCGTCAGGGCGGGGGCGTCTGCGGGCGCGGCGACCACCACGGCTCGCCGCCGGCCTTCCTCCCCAAGGATCTCGTCGATGAATTCCTTTACCTCACGTCCGCGCTCCCCAATCAAGCCGACAACGATGACATCGGCATCGGTGTTGCGTGCCATCATGCCGAGCAGCACACTCTTGCCCACCCCGCTCCCGGCAAAAAGCCCCATGCGCGCGCCACGACCAACGGTGAAAAGGGCGTTGATCGCACGCACGCCCACATCCAGAGGCTGACGGATCGGAGTTCGATTCAGCGGATTGATGGCTTTCCCGGTGAGGGAGACCGGCTCCGCGTCGGCTAGTGGCCCCTTGCCGTCAAGCGGCAATCCCTGGCCATCGACGACCCGCCCGAGCATGGCCGGACTGGCAACCCCCTGCGCCTCCCCCGCCAGGGGCTGGACGCGCGCGCCAGGAGCGACACCGTGTAGATCACCGGCAGCCATCAACTGCAAACGCCCATCCTGAAACCCCACGACCTCAGCGTCTACCGCACGGCCATTGGCTGCCCGCACCTGACAACGTGTACCAATGCCAGCGCTCAGCCCTTCGGCCTCCAGGACCAGACCGACGATCCGCAGCAAGCGACCACCAGGCAACAAGGGTGGCAACGTCTCTGGCAGGCGTTTGCGCAATTGCAGGAGATGGGCCTCCCAGCGCTCCTGGGTCAGTGCTTCCATCCTCAGGCCTCGATCCCGGCAAACAGCGTGTCCAATATCTGCCGCCAACGCGTCGCGAGGCGCAGGTCGAGCTCCGTCGCAGACGCCTCAGAACGCTCCCGCCAGCGGCGGTCGGGACGCAGGGAATCCGTATCCAGGCCCGCCTGCACGACCAGCGAACCCCGCTCCAGTGCTTCGTCCGGCGCCAGAGTAACACCCGCATCGACCAGCTCGGGGAGTTGCTCTTCGACCAGCGCAGAATCCTGTGGATGCAAGCGCAAGACCACTGCCCCATCGGCGATTGGCACACTGGCCAACGCCTCCCGCAGCAGCGGCAGGATCTGCTCGGGATGTGTCTGCAGCTCCTGGCGGATCACCTGCCTTGCCAATTCCAGGGCCAAGGCAAGCAAGGCCTGTTCCACGCCATCGCTGAGCCGCTCAACAGGCATGGCCAGTTGCTCTACAAGTTGCCGAAAGATCTGGATGTCCTTTCGGGCCGCTGCCAAGCCCTCCTCACGCCCGGCGGCGTAGCCTTCCTCCCGCCCACGCTGTCGCCCCTCTTCTTCCGCCTGCGCAACCAGCTGTTGCAGGGCTTCTGCCGTCGGCAGACGCAAGCCCTGCGGCTCGACTTCCTCGCCCGCCTCCTCGGCCGGAGGGTTTTCTTCTACCTCCTGCGCACTCGCAGCTGCGGCGATACCGTGCATTTGCGGCATGCGCCAGGCACGCAAATTCGCAATAGTTTCCCGCTGGATGATGTCGGCGTCGGTGGCGGTCATTTACAGCAGCTCCTCGCCACCACCACTCAGGTTGATCTGACCCGCGGCATCGAGACGCTGCGCCACCTGCAGAATGGCCTTTTGCGCAGCCTCGACCTCGCTCAGACGCACGGGCCCCTTGGCCTCCAGGTCGTCCCGTAACATTTCCGCGGCACGTTTGGACATATTGGCAAAAAAGCTCTCGCGCAGAGGACCCGGAGCCCCCTTCAGGGCAACGACGAGACCATCAGATGGCACTTCGCGCAAGAGGACCTGCAAGCTGCGATCGTCCAGCTTGGCAAGGTCGTCAAAGACAAACATCTTTTCCTGCACCTTTTCCGCCAATTCCGGTTCGGATTCGCGAATCTGGTCCAAAATGCTGCCGGAGCGACTGCTTTCCAGCCGGTTGAGAATCTCGGCCGCCGCCTTGGGTCCACCCAGAGTCGCGACCTGCAAAGATTGGGAGTCGCCGGAAATCTGCTCCTCCAGGATCTCATTGAGCTCGCGAATGGCCCCCGGCTGCACGGTTTCCAGGCTGGCAAGACGCATCATCGCCTCGCCAACGGTGCGTTCGGGCAGAAAATGGATCACCTCACTCGCCTGCTCGGGTTCCATATAGGCGAGGATCATGGCGAGCACCTGCGGGTGCTCCAGCTTGATCAGATCAGCGACCGAACGGGCATCCATCCACTTCAGATTTTCCAGACCATTGGCCTCGCCACCATGCAGGATGCGGTCGATGATCGAACCCGCCTTATCACCTAAGGCCTTGGTGAGCATGCCACGAATGTATTGATCGCTGCCGACCCCCAAGGATGTCTGGTGCTCCAGACGGGCGCGAAAATCCGAGAGTACCGTGCGTGCCTGATCGGTGCTGACCTGCGCCATCTTTGCCATCATGGCACCTAGCTTTTGCACCTCCCGCGGGCCGAGGTGGCGCATCACTTCTGCAGCCTCATCCTCGCCCAGACTGAGCAGAAGAATGGCACTGCGCTCGATGCCATTCAGATCAGCTTCGCTGCTCACCGTTCAACCATTCCTTTACTACCTGCGCGGCCCGGGCGGGATCCTGCATCACCAGTTGCCGCGCGACGTATAGATCTGCCTTGAGGGGGTCTGCCGGCAGTTCGATCTCTTCTTCAGCCCCGGCCCAGACGGGTCCTGTTTGGGTTCCCGGGGTGGCTCCCTGCTGTCCGGGCGGCTGCTCTCCGTGCGCCGATGCCAGCGCGGCAGCTTGCGCCCGCTCCTGGCGGTCACGCAGCAGGTGCAAGACCGGCTTGATGAGACCCAGGAAGAGCAGGAAAGCGAGGAGCAGGATGGCCAGATAGCGCAGGGCACCGTGCGCCAGGCTGAGGAACCAGGTCTGTTGCCACCACGGCAGAGTGGCGTTCATCTGACTACCGGCAAAAGGCATCTGCACGACTTTTACGGAGTCACCGCGCTTGGCATCGTAACCAATAGCTTCCTCCACCAACTGCTGGATCTGCTGGATCTGCGCCGGCGCGAGGGCAGAAAACTGCTTTCCATCGCCACCCGGCAGCGGCTTTTCATCGATCAATACGGCGACGGAAACCCGCTTGACGCTGCCGACGGGGCTGACGGTGTGGACGATGGTTTTATCGACATCGTAATTGGTGGTCGTGTCGTTGCTGCTCTGGGTGGGCGCGAGACTCTTCAGAGTGGGGGCCAGCGCAATCAGTCCCGCCGGCGAGAGCGTGGAAACCACTGGCGCGGTGAGGGGTGCAATCGCCACCCCCGGTGGTTGATTGGAGAGCGCCCCCGGGACGCCATAGGGCCCTTCGCCACCGTTGCTGCTGCTACTGTGGGTCTGCTGGCTGAGGACCTGATTCTTGCCGTAGGTGACCGAGCTGCTCTCGCTTTTGGCAAAGTCGATATTCGCCGACACCGCAACATGCACGGCATTGCTCCCCACAATCGGGGAAATGATCGCCTCGATACGCTTTTGATATTGCGCATCGACGGCCTGCTGGTAGGCAAACTGCGCCGGCTGCAGCCCCAGAGACGAGCTGGCATCACTGCTCAACAGGTTGCCATGCTGGTCGACTACCGTGACATTTTTGTCTTCCAGACCCGGTACGCTGGCCGCAACCAAGTGGACGATCCCCGCCACCTGAGCGGCAGAAAGTTGCCGTCCAGGATACATCGTCAGCATGACCGATGCCGTCGGCTTCTGCTCCTGGTCCAGAAAGACCGATGGCTTGGGAATGGCCAGTTGCACCCGTGCGTGCTCAACTTCTCCCAGGGAGGAGATGGTGCGTTCGAGCGAGCCCTCGAGGGCGCGCTGATAATTGACGTGCTCAACAAAATCACTGGTGCCCATGGGTTCGTGATCGAGCAGTTCGAAACCTACCGCATCGCCATGTGGCAAGCCCTCTGCCGCCAGCTTCATCCGCGTGCTGTACACCACATCACTAGGGACGGTAATGACCGTACCCCCATCGGTAATACGAAAGGGAACATTCAGCTTCTGTAACTGAGCGATGACCTGCCCACCATCACGATCGGAAAGCCCGGCATAGAGGACCTGATAGTTGCCAGACCCATGCCAGAACGCCGCGACGAGGAGCACGGCAACGACAGCGGCAAGCACCACCAGAAAGGCGAAACGACGATTGGCTGGCATCTCCTGCCAGCGTTGTTGCCACTGGCGCGGATCAAGACGCGCGGCAGAAGGATTCAGGGCTTGTTCGGCCATGGGACATCAACCCTGCGCGCTCAGGCAGAAATATTCATGATGTCCTGGTAGGCAGAAACAAGCTTGTTGCGTACCTGGAGCATGGTCTGAAAGGAGAGATCGGCCTTCTGCGAGGCAACCATCACCTGACTTAGGCTCACCTGCGGATCACCGCTGGCAAACTGATTCTGAAGTGTACTTGCGGACTGCTGCTGGGCATTGACGCCGTCCACCATCTGTTTGAGCGTATCGGCAAATTCTCCCACTCCACCACTGTTCGAAGTGTTGTTTTTCAGGCCCTGCGCCTGCTCGCTCAGGGCACGCAGTTGGCTCAGCAAACCATCCAGCGAATCTATACTGCTCATGACCATATCCTTCCTGGGAATGCTTTCCCAAAATGAAGCAATATCCAGGCCAAACTATCCAAGGTCGAAACCCGCCTCCCGCAAGCGCTGCAGTTTGTGGCGCAGGGTACGCGCACTGATTCCCAACAAACGCGCCGCTTCACCACGCGAACCTCCGCTTTTTGCGAGAGCATCGGCAATCAACTCTCGCTCATAGTGCCCCTTTTGCTCCCCCAATGCCAATTCTGCAACAGATGTCTGTTCCTCGATTGCCGTCCCGTTTTCTGCCATCTCACCCGGCAGATCCAGGTCCCGCGCCTGTATTTCGTCACCTTCCGCTAAAATCAAGGCACGTTGCAGCGCATTTTGCAGCTCGCGCACGTTGCCCGGCCAGTCATGCGCGAGGAGGGCCTGTTCCGCAGTCGGCGACAACGTCCGCGAGCGCAGCCCGAGGGCAGTTACCGCCTGCCCCAGGAGATAGCGGGCCAGTGGGATTATGTCTTCGCGCCGCTCGCGTAGGGCGGGGATCTGTAACGGCACCACCTGCAATCGGTAATAAAGGTCGGCACGGAACTGTCCGCTTTTTACTGCCTCCCCGAGGTCGCGATTGCTCGTCGCAATGACACGGATATCCAGGGAAATCGTGCGTTGTCCGCCGACCCGCTCCAGCTCTCGCTCCTGCAATACGCGCAGCAGCTTGGCCTGCAGGGCAAGGGGCATTTCCGTCACCTCGTCGAGCAACAGGGTGCCATTCTGCGCCTGCTCGAATTTTCCCGCACTCGCCTGCGTCGCGCCGGTGAAGGCACCTTTTTCGTGGCCAAAGAGTGTCGCCTCCAGCAAGGTTTCGGGGATGGCAGCACAATTCACGGCAACGAAGGGACCTTTGGCGCGGGCACTGTGCTGATGGAGATAGCGCGCCAGCACCTCCTTCCCGACACCACTCTCGCCCGTCAACAAGACGGTGGCGTCACTCTGCGCCACTTTCTCTGCGCGCTCCAGACAACGCCGCATACTCGGTGCCTCGGCAATCAGCTGCTTATCGTCGCCAGCGCGAGGCAGGAGATGCTTTTGCAGCTTCGCCTGCAGGCTTTCCATCTCGAAGGGCTTCACCAGATAGTCCACCGCCCCGCCCTGCAGTGCCCGCACCGCCTCTTCGATCGTTCCCCAGGCGGTCATCATCAGCACTGGCGGGGCTTGGCGGCGCTCACGCAGGGCCGCCAGGAGACCATAGCCATCCAGCCGCGGCATTTGCACATCGCTAAGGATGAGATCGGCGGGGAAATTTGCCAACTGCGTCAGGGCCGCCTCGCCATCGCTGGCATGACGAAGGAGATACCCAAGATCACTCAGGGCCTCCTGTAATACCTCAGCGAAATCCGGGTCATCCTCGACCAATAGAATGCGGAATGCCATGCGCTTTTCGTTCATCCTGACTCCGAGCGACTGACCAACGGATCGGGGAGCGCAGCGAAAGGCACGCGCAGTACAAAGCAGGCGCCGGGCCGATTGTCCTCGACATGGAGATCGCCGCCCATGCCCGTGACGAAGTTGCGCGCAATACTCAAACCCAATCCCGTGCCCTCGCGTCGACCACTCACAAAAGGCTGAAAAATCCGCTCGCGTTCCGCTTCGGCGACCCCCGGGCCAGAGTCCATGACCCGCAGAATCCAGAAATTGCCGCTGCGTGTGCCCAGGGCATGTACGGTAGTCGAAGCAGGCGCAAAATGCAGGGCATTCTGCAGTAGATTGCCGATGACGCTGACCCAGACGTCTGCGCTGCCTGTCAAAATCCAGTCATCCTCTCCGAGCCGCAGATCGAGATCGACATTTTTTTGACGATACAAGGGCGCGAATACCCGCTCCAATCCTGCTCCGAGATCTGCCATGCGCACGCTGCTGTCCTCAGCCGGCAGGCTGCCACGCAAAAACTGCAGCATGGCGTCGATGACCCCCTGCAAATGCCGCAATCGATCCAATGCCCGTTGCTGCTGGCGCGCAAAATGTTCGGCATCCCGCTCCGGCCGCAATTGGCCGACCGCGAGCAGCGCCGTCGCCAGCGGCGTACGCAGTTGGTGCGCGAGGCCCGCCATTGTCTCCCCCAAGGCTGCCAGACGCTCGCGTCGCTGACTGGCGGCTTCGCGGGCACGGGCTGCGGTCACATCCTGCAAGAGCAGAATTTTCCCACCTTCGCCGGGTAGCGGCGTGACGGCAATGGCTAGGCGCCGGCGTTCAGACCCAATCGCCAACAGACACTCCGCGCCCCCCTCCTGAATTGCCAACCCGGGCAATTCCGGCCAGGTCCAGCCCAGCTCCCGAGTCTCCAGCAGTCGCTCTGCGGCGGGGTTCATCTGCAGAATCTGCCCTTGCGAATCGAGCAGTAATACCGCCCCGGGCAGCATTTCCAGCAGCATTGCCAGACGCTGGCCCAGGGTCTCCTTGGCCTGCAGTTCTTCGCGCAGGCGCTGGTTGGCGGCGGCCAACTCACCGTTGAGGCGATGTACCTCCGCCTGCAAGGTGCCATAGGCGTCACTCAGCTCGCGCGAAGCGTTGTTGAAGAGTTCAAAGGCCTCCAGCAGGCGGGCGGCGTCTTGCGGATCTGGATTGCCCGGCACCAAGGCGTCACTCCCTGCCGGGCTGTATGGCATATTTACGTAGCTTCTCCACCAAAGTCGTGCGCCGCAGCCCCAGTCGTTCGGCGGCCCGCGCTACCACTTGATCGCAGAGATCCAGGGCCTGCAGGATCAGATTCCGCTCGATCTCTTCCAGATAGTTTTTGAGATCAAAAGGACCATCCGGCAGACGATGCGCTTCCTCGCCAAATTCCGCGACCGGCAGCGGCTCCTCTGGCTCCATCGCCCAAACTGTCCGCAAGGCATCGCTTTCCGCTTCGGCATTCCTGCCACTTTCCCAAATGTGCCGCGGCAAATCCGAGAGCTGCACCTCCTCTCCAGTGCGGAGGATGCTGAGTCGTTCGACCAGATTCCGCAGCTCCAGCACATTGCCGGGCCAACAATGCTCGAGCAAGACCTGCTTTACTTCCGGGGACAAACGAAAAGGCGCGAAACCCTCTTCGTGCCGCTGTGCCAAAAAATGTTCCAGCAGCAAAAAAAGATCGTCGCCGCGTCGGCGCAGAGGTGGCAATTCCACCGGAAAAACATTCAGGCGGTAATAGAGATCCTCCCGAAACAGACCGTCGCGAATGCGCGCCTCCAGATCGCGGTGCGTCGCAGCAATGATGCGTACATCGGCATCCCGCGCCTTGCTGCCACCCACGCGCTCATATTGATGTTCTTGTAGAACGCGCAGCAACTTCACCTGCATTGGCGGGGTCATTTCCGCAACTTCATCGAGAAAGAGCGTGCCGCCCTCCGCCAGCTCGAAACGCCCCTTGCGGGTCAGCAAGGCGCCGGTGAACGCCCCTTTTTCATGACCGAACAGCTCACTTTCCATCAACTCGGGGGGAATCGCACCACAGTTGATCGCCACAAAGGGGCCGGCGGCGCGGGCGGAGTGCTGGTGCAAGCACTGGGCAACCACCTCCTTGCCCGTTCCCGACTCGCCCAGGATCAATACCGTGCTGTCCGTTGCGGCAACCTTACTCAGGAGCCGAGTGACAATGCACAGGGCCTCACTGTGGCCAATCAGACCACAGCTTTCGCGCGACAAGGCACGGCGATCGGCAGGGTTCTGCGGCGCAGTGGTTTCGACAAGGCTTTCCATCATTCCTTTCTCGTTTTGCGATCCATTCTGCTCCCGCGCAATCTGGCAACCTCACGCCGATGATGTCGGAAGATTAGTCGATCCAGCATTTCTTGCACGCCAGGGCTCAGGCGAAACAAGAAACGCCACCGCGGCGGCACAGAATCCGTGACCATTTGTTCGAAGCCCGCGCTGGGCAGGCGCAGGGGCATCGCCAGGCGCGGATGCAAAAAAACTTCCACCAGCGTCGGAGAATCGGCAGGTCGCCAGTCGTCGTCTGGGGTAATCTGCAGTGAATCGCTGCGGAGTTCACAGGGATATGCAGCCGGCAACGGCTCTTGCGCGCGGATTCCAGCGCTGAGCAAGGTGAGTAAGAGATCGGTCTTGATTTGCAGCTGCGTCAGGACCGAGCGATCGTCTTCGTCGGTGTTGCCAGTTTCTTCATCCCATACCAGGAGGGCACGCAACAAGACACGATTATCGCCCATGAAGTCCGCGAATTCTTCTTCCTGTCCCGACCACGAGCGAATCGCAACGGGTAATTTGGCGGTTATGGCTACCCCAGGTCCATCCACGTTTCTCTCTCCATTTTGGAGAGAGCATAGAGCCTCAACCGCGTTCGAGCAAACCTCGCCAGCCGTCACGCAGGTCTTCGAGTATGGGCCGGCAACTCGCCAGGGCATCGAGGTCGTCAAAGATGTTTGCCAGGGCGAGTTTTTCCAGGACGAATCGATACAGACTTTCCAGATTGGTAGCGATTTCCCCGCCTCGCTCGTGATCGACACTCGCGAGCAGATGTGCCGTCAATTGATACGCCTTGTCCATGGCCTCCGCCTTTTCTGCGATCCGCTTTTCCCGAATCGCCAGATCGGCGCGCCGCAGATATTCGAGAATCCCTTCCAACCCCATCAGGACCAGACGGTCGGAGGAGATCCCCTGCTGACCTACCTGCCGGTAGGCCTGTACTGCGTTCATTACCGCTGCCATACCCTAACCCCTCGATGTTCAGGAAGAAGAACTACTGCTGGAAGAACTGGAAGAACCGCTGTTGTAGAAGGCATTGAGATACTGACTGGTGGACTGCAGCGTGGACAGTTGCGACTGCATGGCGGCGAATTGCTGGGTGAGCAAGGCGGTCTGATTACTTGCCGATTGCTGTAGGGTCGCAATCTGAGCATTCAGACCGCTGATGGTCGAGTTGATACCATTCTGCGCTGCCGTGATGAAGCCGTTCTGCGAGCTCAATGCCTGGCTCAGCAGGCTGTTCATCTGCTGATAGAGTCCCTGGCTCAGAGACACCGTGCCCAGATTGCCGGTATCGCTGCCCAGAATCTTCACTTGCAGGCCCAGGGCATTGCCCGGCCCGGTCACGGTCAGGTTCTGTCCACTGCCGCTCGCCAACTGCCCGTTGATGGTCCCCGCCACATCCGTACCCGAGGCTGCCAGCGTACTGGTACCAATGCCGGTCCCACCAGATGCCACGTTGGAGACCACCGTAAAGCTCTGCGCCGACCCATACCCTGCCGACTGCAATTCCAGCTTTCCGTTATCGTTGCTAGAGGTGATTCCCGTCATGCCACTTTGCTGCAGGGTCGCATTGATGGTATTGACCACGGCACTGAGGCTGCTGCCAGAACTCAGGGAAACCACGACAGACTGTGCTCCGGAGCCAAAGGTCAGGCTCTCACTTTGCGCCAATCCGCCGCTGGGAAAGGCGGAACTGGAAAGAATTTCCGCCTGACTGGCAGCCTGGGAGACATTGATTGCATAGGTACCAGCCACCGTGGAACCGCTGGCGCCAACATACTGCACGCTGCTGTTGCTGGTCTGCCCGGTCTGGCCAAAGAGCCCCACCACGTCCTGATAATCCGCGTTCAGCGCCGTTTGCAAGGTACCGGTATTGAGGTTGATGGTGCCACTGCTGCTCAAGCCCAGGCCGACAGAACCCAGCGAATTGTAACTGGCACCGGAACTCAGGCCGACCGCGGGATTGCTGATCAGATTGAGGAGTTGAGTACGTAGGCCATTGACTGCGGCATTCCCGAGTAGAGGCCCCCCAGAACCCGCCTGGGCATTATAGGCGGTGAGTGTATTGATAGTACCCATGGTTTTGTTGAAGGCGCTCACGAAGCTTTGCACCGTCGTTACGAAGCCGGTATTACTGGCGCTCACCTGCAAGGTGGTGCTGCCACTGCTGGCCTGCAACAGATTAAGACTTACTCCAGGGATTGCACCGGAGATGGTATTGCTGCTGCTGGTCACCGGCAGACCATTGATGCTGACGCCTGCGTTTTGCGCCGCCTGACTCTGGGTCATCCCGCCAGAAGCACCGCTGCTGTAGCTCAGGCTCGCAAGGGATCCTGTCGCCCCACTTACGGATACGGTAAAAAACTGATTGGCGCCAGTATTGGTGCCAGTCAGGGTCAAACGATAGCCGGTGCCGTCATAAATCACTCCGGCATTGACACCCGCGTTGGCACCATTGATCGCTTGCGCAATGCCATCCAAGGTATCGTTATTGCTGTTGATGGCAATACTTTGGACCGCACCGCTGCCCACCTGGATTTGCAGGGTACCGGTACCCACCCCGCTGCTGGTACTCGCAAAATTATTGGAGTACACGCTCTGCGCCTGGGCGAGAACGATATTACTGAGGTTGTAGCTTCCCTGCTGAGCATTGGCGCTGGCAGTAGCTGACGCCAGAGAGGTATTAGCGACTGTGGCACTGCGATTATTGGTGCTGCCGATGTTCTGCAACGCCCCCAGGGCCGACTGCAGGCTGGAAAGACTGCTCTGCAAGGTGCCCCAAGCACTCAACGTAGTCTGCTGCGTCTGTTGCTGATTCTGTAGGAGCGTGATGGGCGCCTGATAGGCAGCGCTGAGATTGGTGATCAGACTCTGTACATCGATGCCACTCACCAGACCAGAAAGGGATGTCGACATTGCCTTCTCCTACGCCTTGCTCTGCAATAGCAAACCCATTGGGTTTTCAGAATCTGCCGCCTTTGTCACCTGATCGGCGGGAACGTAATACGAAAAAAATACTTGTTTGGTTACGGTGTCCGATAATTTGATCAGGACCTGATTGGGATGATTGCCATTCGGGTCCAGTCCTGCTTCCAATGAAAATGATGACTGCGACTTCGCCACTTTGTCCTGCAATTTTTGAATCGACTGCTGGAGCTGCTCTGCCGAAACCGGGCTAGAGGAATGCCCCTCCTGCGGCGCGGCAATCGGTGTACTGGTTGTCGAAGAAGAGGTACCTGCGCCAGCTACGGGAGCAGACGAAATTCCGGCCTCTTTGGCCACACTACTGATCTGCACTGCACTGATCTGGGCGTTTAGGGTTGGACTGTCCATGGCTTACACCTCTTTGCCAACTGCGTTAGCAGCCAGTAAAACCTCCCGGGCGTCCCCGGGAGGCGAGACTGCCAGACCTTACGGCAAGAGCTTGAGGTAGCTCTGCTGCAAGGAGTTTTCCTGCGCCAGGGTCGAGATACCGGCCTGCTGCAGGATCTGGTACTTGGTCAACTGCGACGTTGCCTGGGCAATATTCGCATCCTGTACCGTCGACTGCGCCGACTGCAGATTGGTCGCTGTCGTCTGGTCATTGCTGACCGATGCCTGCACCCGATTCTGAATGGCACCCAGAGCACCATTCTGCTGGTTCAGGTAGTTGATGGCCTGATCGATGATGCCAATAGCCTGCTGCGCACCCGCTGCCGTACTGACGTTGATGCTCGCCACCTGCGAACCACCAGCACCCGAGGATAGCGATGCGGCAGCACTGCTGAAGCCAATCAAGGAACCACTGCCAATCGAGTAGGAGCTTGCCGATTCAAATTGAACTGCGCCCTGGATTAGAAAATTAGCGCCACCACTGGTGATTGCATTTCCTACAGAGGAGGCAGTGCTACCGCTGACCGCCTGCAGCGAACCCGTCGATCCAGAGGCAAGACCCGCACCGGAGAGTGCGCCGCCACTGGTCAGCCCCGCCGAGATGTTGATGTTGTTGCCATTACTATTGGTCAACACCAGTTCAGCCTTGCCACTCACCACTTGGGTGCTGGCAGACGTACCGGTAATGGCAGCCTGATTGTTGATGGCCGTCACCAGCGCACTCAAATCGGGCTGACCATTACTACCATTGGTCACGTCAGCAGAAATATTCACCGCATTGGTGGGGCTACCGCTGCTGCCATTGCTCAGAGTGAAGGTATAGGTACCCGTGGTTGCCGTTAAGGCCACACTCGTATAGCCCTGCGCGGTCACACCGGTCTGGCTCGATACGGCATTCACCGCGGCAGCGATATTGGCCGCCGACTCACCAGTACTATTCACCGAAACGGATGCCGTCCCAACACTGCCAACAATGCTTAGGCTGCCCGAAGCAAAATTACCCGCGCCACCCGAACTGACGGTAAATGCGCCACCTGCCGCATAGCCACCATTAACGTAACTGCCATCAGTAGAGTACACAGTACCAGAGGCAGTCGCTGCGTAATTTCCCATCGCATTGGTCTGGGTGTTGCCCACCGCCACATTGATGATCTGGTTACTGTTGGCACCCACCTGGAAGGCCGCGCCGGCAAAGGTACCGTCCAGAATGTTCTGGCCGTTGAACTGGGTCTGGGTGGCGATGGTCTGCACCTGGGCCAGCAACTGGCTCACAACGCCCTGCAGGGCCTGCCGATCCGAGGTGGTGTTGGAGGCGTTGGCCGCCTGCACCGCTGTGGTCCGAATCTGCTGCAACAGACTGGTCTGGTTCTGGATGGCACCAGTAGCCGTCTGGATCAGGGAAACACCCTGGTTGCCATTGGAAACCGCCTGATTCAGGCCGTTGATCTGGGTCTGAAAACGCTGGGCAATGGCATAGCCAGCGGGGTTGTCTTGCGGGCCATTGATGCTCTTGCCCGTGGACAACTGCTGCAGATAGGTATTCAGGCTGCCCTGGGTGCCGTTGAGGGCATTGAGGGTACTCAATGCACCTGCGTTGGTATTGATGATTCCTGCAATAGCCATGAGAAAACTCCTTTCTTAGGGGAAAATTTGGCGTCCATGCCAATGTGAGATCCACCTCACAGTTCTCTTAACGACACACTGCAGAAAAACTTGAATACGGTTCGTGGCAACCTTGAGCAACGTGGCCAGCGCGGCTAGAGTGATTTCTTGAACGAGCCGACTGGAAGGGAGGAAAACATGAGCGTGCAAGAGGAGCATCGCTGCTTGCCAGAAGCCGAATACCTTGCCGCGGAGGCGGCGGCCCCCTACAAAAGCGAATACGTGGCGGGTGAGATCTTTGCCATGGCCGGCGCCAGCGAGCGGCACAACATTATTGCTGGAAATATATTTTTCCATCTGCGGGCCATCACCCGCGGACAGCCCTGTCGCGCCTTCATGGCCGATATGAAGCTGCGGGTATCTACCCGCTCTGCCTATTACTACCCCGACGCCATGCTGGTCTGTGATCCCGAAGATGATCATCCGCAGTACAAAACCTCCCCCTGTCTGCTCGCCGAAGTCCAGTCCCCCGCTACCGCAGCCATCGACGAGCGGGAAAAATGGCTGGCCTACCGGGATATTCCCAGCCTGCAGTACTATCTGCTGGTGGATTCCGAAAAGATCCATGCCCGCCTGCTCAGTCGTGAGGGACAGGTCTGGCGTGAGCAGATCCTGGACCCCGAGGATGCCGTTTCCCTGCGCTGCGGCGGCTTATCGATTACCCTCTCCCTCGACGACTTCTATGAAGACAGTGGACTGATCTGAGTAGGTCAGGATCAGGGCAGCCACGCGGCAAGCCAGTCATCCAGGCGGTTTTCGAGCAGCCAATGAGCGCGCACCTGTTCCCGTAGACGGTCCCCCATCTCCGCCAGTGCCTGCCGGTCTGCGACGGCTTCGCGGATGGCCCTGACCCAGTCGCGATAGCGGTTACTCACCCGTACTACTGGAAAATCCCCCTGGTAGGGATATACATCGGAACAGACCACGGGATAACCGAGAATTCCATATTCCAGGAGCCGCAGATGGCTCTTTGCCTCGTTGAAGGGATTGTCTTCCAGCGGCGCGATGGCGAGATCCAGATCCAGGCTGGCGAGCTTGGCCGGATACTGCGGCAGAGGCACCCCGGTATGAAACTCCCGGACATAAGGCTTGAGTGCGTCCGGACAAAGCCCAAAAAAGATCCAGTCCACTTCTTCGGCGAGGTCGCGCACCACGTCCGCCACCATTTCGAGGTCACCGGTGTGCCCCACCCCACCAGCCCAGCCCACGCGCGGTTTATCATTGCCGCGGCGCTGTGCCTGTAGCGAACCCCAAACGGCATCCTCGATACAATTGGGTTGTACCCGGACCTCATCGCTGAAGCCCTTGTAGGCTTGTGCGAGCGGTTCCGTTGCCACCACCAGCCGGTTACATAGCCCCGCCGCCTTGCGGAAGCGTTTGGCGATGTCTTTGTGAATATGCGCCTTGTGCAGGCTCTTGACCGGCAGATTGGTGATCAAGTCGTCGATCTCGAAGACGCGGAAGGCCCCGCTCAAGGCCTTGTGTCGCTCCAGCGCCTCGATCTGCGGCCACTCCATCTGTCGCTGCAAAACAATACTGTCGGGCTGCATCCGTTCCATTTCGGCAGGCTCGAAGATACGCATGGTTTCCCAACCCTGCGTCCGCCCTGCCCGGTTGAGCGCGCGCATCGGCGCGATGATGCGATACTCGCCGCAGCCTTCGCGATCCGCCGGATGCACCAGAATGCGCGGCCGCGGGCGCCAGCCGGGATCCCAGGTCAGGGCCGCCTCACTTTCGATGAGAAAGTCCGTACTCGCCAGGCTCAACTGGAGGTTATAAGCAGGGTCAGCAGCGATCTGCGGGAGCCATTTCCGATAGAAGGCCATTTTCTCGCCGGCAAAGCGTTTTTCTTTTTCCGGACTGGGCTTTTTCTCCACTTCGCCGCGCTGACTGGCGGAACCCTCGTGCATCAGGATGGCCCATGGGGTGAAAACGATTTTTTTGCCGAGTTCCCGGACTTTCAGACAAAGATCGATATCATTGTAAGAAACCTGGAATTTCTCATCATCCAGACCGCCAGCCTGCTGATATAGTTCTTTGGAGAGCAACAGGCAGGCGCCAGTCACTGCCGAGAGGTCTTGGGTGAGCATCGCCCGCCCGTAGTAACCTCGGTATTCTGCCGCTTGTCCGATGAAGGCGTGCTCCGCCGGGCCTTTCATTCCCAAAATGACGCCAGCGTGCTGAATCTTGCCATCGGGGAACAGTAATTTGGCACCAACGATACCGACTTCCGGCCGCAAGGCCTGACTGACCATTTCGTCCAGCCAGTCCTCATGCAGGGCTGCCGTGTCATTGTTGAGCAGCAGCAGATAGTCGCCGCGTGCTTGTTCCACCGCCCGGTTGTTCATCGCCGAGAAATTGAAGGCGCCAGGGTGCCGCAGTACCCGGAGGCGTCCGCCCAGACTTTCTTCCTGCGCCTCCAGCAACTGCAGATAGTTTCTGGTTTCCTCGTCGTCACTGTCGTTGTCCACGAGCAGAATTTCGTAGTGGGGGTAGCGCGTCTTCTCGATGATCGATTCCACGCAGCGTTGCAAAATGCCCAGCTGATTGCGTGTCGGGATGATGATCGAGACGGTGGGAGTTGCCGTCAGGGGATAGCGCACCCGGGTCGAGGGCGGGAATGGTCCCGGCAGGACCTCCGCGGCAATCTGCAAACGCTGCAGGTGACGCTCCAGCGCGGTCTTGCTCGCCGCCAGAATCTCCTCGATGGACTGATTGCAGTGTCCGCCTCCCTGCAAGCGGTGATAAAGGACGGCGGGAATATGTCCAATACCGGCATCTCCCACCCGTTCCCAGGCGCGTAATACAAGATCGTAGTCCTCCGCCCCATCCGCCGCGGGATCAAAGCCGCCCAGAGCCTCAAAGATCTCCTTCCTGATGACAAGCAAGCCCCCCACATAAGGCAGACTGCGCAGATAATCGATATTGAAATCCGGCTTGCAATGCGGGTTGGTATGCTGCCCGTCTGCCGTCAGCGAGTCTTCGTCGGTATAGAGCAGCTGCCATTCGGGGTGTGTGGTTATAGCCTGCTGGATGCGGAAAATCGCGTCCGGTGCCAGCTCGTCCCCGGCATCGAGCAAAGCGATCCACTCAGCGCGGCTGGCAAGGAGCTTGTCGTTGACGCCGGCAAGCCAGTTTTCGCTTGCGGGCGGAAGTTCCAGCAGCTCCGCCCGCTCCCACTGTGTCTCGACACTGACGATCGTGGCCTGCGCAGAACGGGAGGGATGCAACAACAAGGCAAGCGCAATATGTGGCGACGGCTGGCCCGAAGCCTTCTGGGCCTGCGATACTTCCTCGGCCCAGCGAACTTCCAGCGGTAGCCAACGAGATTCGGAGGCCCAGGACTGAAAATACTTTGAAAATAGGCTGTTGTTTGATGAACCCTCACTACCAAGGCAATTGACAGGAGATAATGGTTGAGGTCGGAGAACAAACCCCAACCGCGTACCCTGTTGTCGCAGATAGGACCACGTGCCGAGAGCGAGCTCTTGAATACTCTGCTGACGTTGAGATTGTCCCGGGTGGATTCGAAGTCTCGCCAAAGGTTCTGCTACGTACGCAAGATCGCCTCGGGAGAGCAGGTGCATGGCAAAGCAGACATCGCCGGCTCCGACGCAGCTACGCCCGAACAGGTTCATCACATGGGGTTCGTCAATCGCCAGCGCATCGCTGCGCCGGAACATCATGCAGGTTGGTTCACCCAGTAGATTGCCGTGCACGAGGAGATGGCCGATCACTTCGGTGCCACGTAGACGGCCCGTCACCAACGACAGGGGTGGCAGAAGGGTCTCATCAAGGAGCTGACCTGCTGCATCGATCGGAAGACGTCGAACGGCGGCAAGCCGAACGCCTGGATGAGCGCGCCAAGCCTCGACAAGCCGTTCTACTGCCTCTGGCGCAAGCAGATCATCGTCATACAGCGGTTTGATAAAAGTCCCGCGAGCGACGAGACGTATGCCTTCGGTTAGGTTCACGCCTTCGCTCAGTGACTCGGCATTGCGTCGATAAGTCAATCGAGGTTCTTGTTTTATGTAGTTCTCGCAAACTTTCGCGACAGCATCGGTAGGGCAGTCGTCGAGGACGAGAACCTCAGTATGCGGGTAGGTTTGCGCCAAGGCGCTGTCGAGGCAGGCGGCGAGGAAATCGGCGCGGAACGCCGGGATCACGATGGACACCAAAGGTTTCTCATCTATGGCATCCACAGGCCGAGCGAACTCCATGATCAGCGTCGATTCGAGGCGGGTCTCCAGTCCGGACAGATGGGGGTCGGTACTCTCGTTGATCTTGACACGCTGCGGTTGCTCAAGGCCAGCCCAACTTGCCAGACGCGTCAATTCTTCTTCGTCGACAAGCCATTTATGTCCCCATTCGCGCATCGCTATGTTGAGACATTCAGCGCGGGTTCTGATCCACTGGTACCCATACTTTTCAAGCCACGGCTGACGCCAATTGTTCTCAGCGTATTGTGAAACGGTCTCTTCAAGATCTGGGGTTGCAATCCGTACCCGCCTGCCTGGCTTCAGAACTCGGCGACATTCCCTAAGAAAATTCAGAATATCCTTCTGGTCGAGATGCTCGATGAAATGCTCGCTGTAAATGCCATCGACCGTGGCATCGGCATACGGCAGGCCCTGTGTAACATCGCATTGAATATCGCCGCCAGGTTCCAAATCGATATTGATGAAGCCTGGTAGTTTTACCCTGCCACATCCGATATTCAGATATAGAGGAGATGTCATAGTCAGCTGTCCCTAGTACTAAATAAATCGTGTGATCAAAGAGGAGTCCTGATTCAGGAAGAAAATCTGGCCACAAAGCCACATCACCGCACCACCCGGCCACCCGAACCCTTCAGCGCCGACCTGTCCCTGCCGCCCGCGAGACCTCCTCCAGCCACCCCATCCCCCGGGCGGCATCGCTCGCATCAAACACCAGATCCCTGGCAATTTCCTCGCCTTCCATATATTGGCGCAACTCTGCCGCAATGTCGGCGTAGAGGTTGGCAAAGGCCTCCACGAACCCAGAAGGGTGCCCGGCCTTGAAGCGGTTATATCGCGGCTCGCGAGCTGTGAGCGCCTCGGAGGAACCACGGTCCATCATGTAATGGTGGCCATCGTTGTCGGCCCAGCGCAGGATTTCAGGTTCCATCTGGTACCACTCGGCACTGGCTAGCCGCCCATAGACCCGGATGCGCAGGCCATTACGATGCCCGAGAGCTGTTTTGCCCCACCAGGCCATCACCCGCAGGTCGCCTTGATAGCGGGCCAAGCAGTAAACATTGTCGATGATGCCAGGAAACGGCCCATAGCTTGCCTGATCTCCAGTCACGCTCACGGGTTGCCTTCGGTCGGTCAGAAAATCCACCAGATGATGCACATGCACGCCTAGGTCGAGGGAGACAGTGGGAATGCCGGGGTCATGTAGCCGCCACTCCTGTGGCTTGGCGCCTCGGCGAAGATAGCCTTCTTGAGGCATTTCAATGTGGATTTGTTGCAGCTCGCCCAGCACGCCGGCGCGGATCATCCGGCGCAGTTCCCGCACCATGGGGTAGCCGGAGTAGTTATAGGTCACCGCCAGATAACCGCCAGTTTCCCGCATCTTGGCGTCGATGCGCCAGCAGTCGGCGCTGGATGCCGCCAGTGCCTTTTCGCAGATCACCGGGTAGCCAGCGTCCAAAAAAGCCAGCACGATGTCGGCGTGGGTTGGTGTGGGGGTGAGGATAACCACAGCGTCGAGGTTACCCTGCTCGCCGCGCACTAGCTCCTGCCAGCTTGTCCAGGTTCGCTCGGCTGCCACCCCATAGGTTTGGGCTGTTGCCCGATTCGGCCCCTCATCACGGCTGAAACAGCCGGCAACCACCCGGAAATGTCCGTCTAGACGGCTCGCGTTGAAGTGGGTGTAGCCCACGGCGGAGTTGAGGCCACCGCCGATGAAGCCCAGTCGGAGGGGTTGCATGGGTGTGTTCATTAGTCAAAGAACCTGATGGTTTCCGACCAGCTCTGGGTGTAGTGGCGCAGGTGCAGCCGGTAGTCGGGATGGATGGACAAAAGGTAATCGGGGATATCGAGAAAATCCCAGGCGGAGTGGTAGACCGATATGGCCAGCTTGGGCCGTAGATTCTGGATGTGTTTGCGGCAGCCGGCCAGGGCTTCACGGATTGCTGATTGAAAGCTCCAAGGGTCGGGCCTGAAGACAGGATTAAAGCCAAAATTCATTTTCTTCCACGCTGTAGAGTTGCCGTTGACGGGCCGCCTGAAAGACGCGCTCCAGCGCTACCGGGCTGTCGTGGCGGGTAAACAGCAGGCCGATGCGGCTGAACGGACTGGGCTGGAGGCGGTCGCCCGCCCGGGCCAAGGGGATGAAATTGACGATGTCCAGCGGCTGGTGGAAACGCAGCCCGCCCAGGGATGTGACTGCGGGCACCGACAGGGTATGACGCATGATCCAGCGCTGCTGGGGCGGCGTGGTCGACAGGGCAAGGGGTCGCCCCAGAAACGGCATGGCGTAAAGCGCGGCGTAGGGCACGCCGGCGCTGTGCTCGATGAGCAGACTATAAAGATCCCCCGGGCAGCGTCGGGTGATTTCGATGAGCCAGTGCCGGTCATGGGTGGCGATAAACTGGGTGTGTATCAGCCCATCGGCAAGCCCCAGGGTTCGGGCCATCTTCCGGATGTCCTCCCGAATGCGCTCAAGCATGGTCTGGTCGAAGTTGTTGATCAGCCGGCTGGTGTCCACCACGAATGGGTTGGCGCTTCCGTGCTCCTCGACGATGAAATCCACCAAAATGTCGCCGTGGTACAGAAAGGCCGAATGGCTGTAGAGTTGGCCGCTCACGAACGCTTCGATAACGTACTGGCTGCTAGCCGAGGCCGCCACTGCCCGGGCAATGGCTTCGGGCAGAGCACCGTGCTGATCGGCATGAACCACGCTGACGCCCCGCCCGCTGAAGGCGTCCGCCGGTTTGACGATGACCGGCCATGTGTTGATCTCGTCGGCATCGACAAACTGCCGGGGAGTCGCCAAGTCATATTCTCTGGCAAAGCGGCGAAAAAAGGCTTTCTGGTTGATGGTTTCAGTGGTGGCTACTGGCTCGATGCCGGGAAAACGGCGATACCGTTCGCTCACCACGGCGCAGGCAAGGTAGCTGCGGTCGTTGCAGCCCGGCACCAGAAAGTCTATGGCCAGCCGATCTACCAGCTCGGCCAGAATGCCAGGTTGGCTGTAATCCACCTGAACGTAATTGGACGCACTGCGCGCCAGAAAATCAGCGGGATTACTGCCCACCACATGTACATCGTAACCCTCGGCTAGCAGCCAGCGATAGATGGGCGCAGCCGCTACGTTGGTGTCGACCAGCAGCACACGACTCATGGTTGATCCGCCAGCAATCGTCCGGGATGATAAAACATCGCAAAAATGTTCATCAGGCATGCGACGCGATGAGGGCGACAATGTCCTCGACGGTCTGGTGATCGAGCGCCGGGAAGATGGGGAGGCAGAGCACCTGCGCGGCCATTTGTGTGGCTATGGGCAGATTATCACGCCGCGCCGAGGGATATCCACGATACATTGGGAAATCCGAAATCAGTGGATAAAAGTAACGGCGCGCGTGATAGCCATGTGTTTTCAGCTTGTCGTAGAGCGCGTCGCGCGTGAGCGGATACTCGGGCCCTACGAGCACGGGGAAGTAGCCGTGATTACGGATCGTTTCTCCGTTGTCGGGCACACAGCGTATGCCGGGTACCGCCGACAGCAGGCTTCGGTATTGCGCGTCCAGGGCGGCTCGCCGCGAAATGGCCTCGTCGATGTAATGGAGTTGCAGCAGGCCCAGCGCAGCATTGAACTCGCTCATCTTGCCATTGATGCCCGGGGCCACGACGGTCGTTTCATCGACGAATCCGAAATTCTTAAGGTGGTCGATGCGCTGCTTGGTCTTCGCGTCGGGGCAAACGATGGCGCCGCCTTCGAAAGTCGAAAAGGTCTTGGTCGCATGAAAACTCAATACAGACAGATCACCATGCCGCAGGATGCTGCCACCTGTGTCCTCAACCCCGAAGGCGTGCGCGGCGTCATAGATCACCTTGAGGTTGTAGATGTCAGCAATATGTTGGATGGCCTCGACGTCGCAGGGATGACCGTAGCAGTGAACGGGCAGAATCGCCGTCGTCTGCGGCGTGATGGCGGCTTCGATTTTCGAGGGATCGAGATTCAGGGATTTCGGATCGATATCCACGAAGATCGGTTTGATGCCATTCCATAGCAGCGAATGCGACGTGGCAACGAAGGAGTAGGGCGTGGTGATCACTTCTCCGGTGATCCGGAGCGCCTGCAGCGCCGTCACGAGCGCCAGCGTGCCGTTGGTGAACAGGGCCACATGTTCGACCCCGAGGTGCTCGCACAGCGCACGTTCAAACTGGACATGAAACGGGCCGCCGTTGGTCAAGATTTTGTTATCCCAGATCTGCTGGAGGTAAGGCAGGAATTCTTCCAGCGGCGGCAAAAAGGGCCGGGTGACAAAAACGTTGTGATCAGATTCTACAGAAATGGGATCTACGGCCAGCATGGGTAGTGCGCTCATGAAATATAATTAAACAAACTCAACCCCTGAACCTGCACAAAGGCCTTCTGTGCAGCCTGCAGAGCGGTGGAGCTTTCCTGGAACTGGGTAATCACCTGGGGGTAGCTGATGTCGGACAGGCTACTTTGGGTGGTCTGGAACTGCGTGGTGAGGCTGCTGTTCAGGGAGCTGACCGATTGCGCTTCCTGCAGATTGGAACCGATCTGCGCCTGCACGCTGAGGATCTGCGTTTGTGCTTGACTGAGATTCTGCAAGACATTGCTGATGCCCTGCGCGCGTTTGGCATTGGCGCCCGGGGAACCACTCCCCGCCTGAAAGGCCTGGATCAGATCACTGAAGGTCTGGAAGAGACTTTGCGGCTTGGATGCCGCCAGGGTAAAACTCTGGGTCTGGCCATTGGCGGGCTGTCCCTGGGCCTGCACCGAGGCCATGGGGCTGCCCCCTGGGCCCGGGATGTTGATGCTTTGCCCGGGCGTGTAGACACCGGAGCTGACCACCCCGGAAGCCGTCAGACCCCCGCCGCTACTGGCGGTTCCGCTGCTCACGGTGTAGCTCAGGGCACCACTGGCGTTGGCGCTGATGCTCACCTGGTACTCCGCACCCTGCGCCACAAAGGCATTGTTGGCCGCGCTCTGATCGGTCACAGCGCCGGGCCCCAAGGTCACCGTCCCTGAGCCCGCAGCATAGTTGCCGCTATCCGGTGTCACCGAAAAGGTACCATTACCACCAGGGATATCCATAAAGATCTGATTCCCGGCCTGCGATGCCGGCAGATTCAGGGACGGCCCAATCTGCAGGGTCTGCTGACTGCTGTCGCCCTGATACAGCACCGTATTGTTGCCCTGTAGGGCAAAGGGCTGCTGATCGGTGCTGGAGCCGCCATAGATGTATTGGCCGTTGCCATTCTGCGTATTGGCGAGCTGCACCAACTGCTGCAGGTTGCCCTGCATGGTGCTGATGGCGTTCTGCAGATCGTTGGAGTTGACGGTGGCATTATTCATCTGCACGGCAAGCTGCTGGACCTGATTCATGAGCGTGCTCACACTCTGCAAACTGCTCGAACTCAACTGCAGGTTCTGCTGCGCGTACTGATTACTCTGCTGATAGCTCTGCAGATTGGCGATACGCGCGCCCAGATTGAGGGATTGCGAGTAGGCGGTTGGGTTATCGGCAGGATTGGTCAGGGCATTGCCCGTGGAGAGCTGCTGACTGAGCTGATTCAGCGTGCTCTGCTGCTGCAGCATGCCACTCAAGCCGGCCTGAAAGATCTGTTGTGTACTGACGCGCATCTTGCTTCTCCCGTCACAACGCCTGGATCAGAGACTGAAACAGGGTGTTCCCTACCGAAATCGCTTTGGCCGCAGCCTGATAGGCCTGCTGATACAGAATGAGATTGGCCGCTTCCTGATCCAGATTCACCCCGGAATACGACTGCTGCGCCGACTGTGCCTGACTGAGCACACTGGCCTGCGCCTGCGCCTGATTCTGCGCCTGATTGGCCTGCGTGGTCACCTGGGTCAGAAGCTGTGCCGCCTGCGCATTGGCATTGTTCGTGCCGCCGTCGAAAATGCCCTGCGTCGCCAAAGAGGCCATGGCCTGCGCATTGCCATTGCTGCCCGCGCCACCGGGGCTGATGGTAATGCTATCTCCCTTGCCCACTAGAGTGCCGGAAAGCACCATCTGATAATAGCCACCCGGCGGGTCGTTGGGATAGGCAATATCAATGGCCGTCCCCGAACTTCCCAACGCCACCGTACCACTGGCCAAGGTGCTGCCATTGGCGGTAATGGTGAACGCGGCGGAGCCACTGCTGGCACCATTGCTGAACTGCAGCTCTGCGGTCCCCGACATAGGGAAGCCGAGTCCATTCACCACCACTGCACCCGCGCCGCTACTACTGACATACTGGCCGGCGGACAGGGCCATGTTGCCCAGGTTAGAGTTGACCAAAGCACCGCTAGTCACAACGCCAGGACTACCCACATACGGGCTGGCGGCGGCAATCTGGCTGGGGTCGCTCATCACCGTCTGCATCCCAGTGGCGCCCAGGCGCGTCGGCTCCACCAAAAACCGATCGCCCTGGGCAACCGTACCCGACACCTGGACCTGAAAGCCTTTGCCAAAGTCGAGGGTCGTGACACCACCGCTGCTGACCGTTCCCGAGCTCGTGCCTACCATCGCCCCGGTACTCGCGTTGCTCAGTTGCCAAACACCACTGGCACCCTTGCTTAGTACGTAGTCGCTGCCGGTCAGATTGCCGATATTGGTGATGGTCCCCTGCAGCACAGCGCCCGATGCCCCACTGCTGTTGCTGCTATTGGCAAAGATCTGCACGCCACCCGTCTGAAAAATGGCGGTACCGGAGCTTCCCTGCAGATTCAGTCCTTGCGCCTGCTGCCCATTCACTTGCGCAGCGATACCATCGGCCAGCAAACCGAGGCCGTTCTCGGCTGGCTGTAGGGATTGGGAACGCAGCTGCAACAGACCACCCAGGATTCCGCCGCTCAGGTTTTTCGTGATGTCGGCGCTACCCTGTGCGCCCTCGTAGGCGACATCCAAATTTTGCTGATTGTACGGGCTCGGCTGGGTCTTCAGGGAAAAGGCCGTGGACCCGGCAACCAGCGTCTGCCCATTGGAAAGAAAGACATTGATCTGGCTGTTGTTCTGACGAACGACCTGGACTCCCACCTGGGTATTCAGCTCGGTCAGCAACTGGTCGCGCTGATCCAGAAGGTCATTGGGAGTGCCATTACCCAAGCCCGCGGAGTTGGCAATCTGCTGGTTCAACTGGGCGATTTGGGTGCTCAGCTGATTGATACTGGATACACTCTGCTGCATCTGCTGATTGATGCCTTGACCAATCTGATCGAGCTGCTGCCCGAGGGACTGAAAGGTATTGCTCAGGGTCTGCGCATCACCCAACATCGCCTGGCGCGAAGGGATATCGCTGGGGTTGGCGGCGACCTGCGTCACCCCGGAGAAAAACTGCTGAATTTGCGTACTCACGCTACCACTACTGAGCACGCCCAAGATCTGCTGCAAGCCCTGCGACAGGGTCGCGGCGCCACTGGAACCCGCACTTGCCGACCACACCTGCCCCTGCAGGAAGCTGCTGTACACCCGCTGCACGTCGGTAATCTGAGTGCCATTCCCGTAGAACTGACCGCCCAGGTAGCTGGGGGTGGTGGTCGATTGGATGACGTTTTCTTGGCTATAGCCCGGAGTGTTGACGTTGGCGATGTTGTTACCCGTCACCTGCAGGGCCTGCTGTGCCGCCTGCAAACCACTCAGCGAGGTATTGATCAGACCGGAAACACCCGACATCTTACGCACTCCCCAAGGAATGACCGCGCCCAATGCGGTCGGCAAAGCTCTCACTGGAAGACTGGGTCTGCGGCTCCAGCCGCGCGCGGATCTCCGCCATCCCGACCCGCAGGGCATGTTCAAAGGCGGCAACGACCTCCTGCAATTCCAGTACCGCCGCCTGCAGGGCAGGGCTGGCTTCCCGGGCTCCGGCTGCTGCCCGTAACTCCAGCAGGCGTGCGAACAATTCCTGCTGCTCTGCCAGGCTGGCGGTATCACTGGGCGTTCCGGCCTGCAGCGCGGCCCGTGCCTGCCCCAGCACCGTCGTCAGACGTTGCAGGGTCTGCAGTTCTTCGCGTTCGCTGGCTTCCATGCCCATCTCCGTCACTTCATACTCCTATAAACGTCACACAGCTGGCAAAACTCAAGGGGTGAGCCCCGTGCCGGCCAAGGCCGCCTGCATCACCGGCCCTTGCGCAAGCGCGGTGATCTTGGCGGCGTAATTGGGATCAGTCGCATAACCGCCGTTCTGCAACGCCTCGGCAAAACCGGCGATATTGCCACCCTGCCCCAGGGCCGCGCGATAGCGGGGACTGTTCAACAGCAGTTGCGTATAGTTTGCCACACTCGCGGCAACATTCTGGTACGCCCGAAAGCTCGCGTCCTCTACCGTGTTCACACCATCGACAAATTCATGGGTGAGATTCTGCAGGGCGCTCCCGCTCCAGCCTCCACCCGCCTTGATACCGAAGAGATTGTCGCCGGGCGCGTGCGCCCCCCAGCCGGTCTCCAGTGCCGCCTGGGCGAGGATGGCAACCGGCGAAACATCCAGTTGCACCGCTGCCTGCCGCACCGCAGGCAAAATGCTCTGCACAAAGGCCTTGGCCCGCTGCAGCAAACTCTGACCGGGCTGACTCCAGTTGGGCATGCTGGCGCTCTGGGTATTGGCCGTCGGTGCTGCCGGAATCGTTACGGGAGTGTTCTCTGCCTCGGCCTTGGCCGCAGTTTTCGCGTCCCAATGCAGGTGGTAGCGGGTGGCGATCTCCTGTGCCAGGGTACTCGCCAGACCAATGCCACGCCCCTGCGCCACCGTTTGCGCGATCTGCTGGGTGAACAGCGACTGAAACATCGGCCCGCTGCTCTTGCCGAGCAGATCCGAACCAAAAGTAGTCTTACTCATCGAAGAGAGCATCTCATCAAGCAGCATCGCCTCAAACTGCTTGGCCGTAGCCAGGATGGCGGCAGGATTTTTGTCTTTGGCTTCCTGATGCAGCTGCTGCAACTGGGCAAAATTCAGGGCATTGCTGCTGGCTGCGCCGGCGCCGCGAGCGTTCAGATTGACCGCTTGGGCCTGCGCTTGCAAAGAAATGCCTGAGCTGCTGCCCATCAGATCACCTCGAGCTGGGCATGCAGCGCACCCGCCGCCTTCATCGCCTGCAGAATGGCAATCAGGTCTGTGGGGGTGGCGCCAACCGCATTCAGCGCCCGCACCACCGACTCCAGACTCACTCCTGGCTCAAACATCAACAATTTGGCCTGCGGTTGTTTGATTTTGACATCGGCCTGCGGCACAACCGCGGTCTGTCCCGCTCCCAAAGGGTTGGGCTGACTCACCAGATACTTCTGCGAAATGGTGACCGAGAGATTGCCATGCGCCACCGCGCAACTGCCGAGCGTGACATTTTGCCCCAGCACCACCGTACCGCTGCGCGCATCGATCACCACCTTGGCCACCGGGGTTTCTGGATCCACCTGCAGATTCTCAATCAGTGCCAGAAAGTTGACGCGTTGCCCCGGATCGCTCGGCGCCCGGACCTCGACCACCCCGGCATTGAGAGCCTGTGCGGTGCCAGCGCCAAGACTGCGGTTGATGGCATCGACGATGCGCGCCGCCGTGGTGAAACTGGGGGTGTGCAAGTCGAGCTGGAGCGGTCCGCCGTTGTCGAAGCCACTGGCCACCGCCCGTTCGACATTGGCACCGTTGGGGATGGTGCCTGCGGTGGTGATGTTCACCTGCGCCGAGGCACCGTTGCTACTCGCACCAAAACCACTGACGATGATATTCCCTTGGGCGACGGCATAGGTTTGCCCATCCGCACCCTTCAATGGCGTCATCAGCAGGGTGCCACCCGCAAGGCTGGAGGCATTGCCCACCGCCGAGACGGTGACATTGATGGTCTGCCCCGGCTGGGCAAAGGGCGGCAGATGTGCAGTCACCATCACTGCCGCCACATCCTTGGGCTGCAGATTGGTGGCCACCGAGGACGGCAAATTGATGCCGAGGCGCTGGAACATGTTCAGCAAAGACTGCGTGGTATAGGGTACCTGCGTCGCCTGATCGCCGGTCCCGTTCAATCCCACCACCAAGCCATAGCCCACCAGCTGGTTGCTGCGTACCCCTGACACCATAGCGAGGTTGCGGATGCTTTCTGCATTACTCGGCAGTGCTACAGCCAGCAGCAAAACCGTACTGAGAAGAGACAGCAAGCAGCGAATGACCAGACGCGATTTCATCGACAATCTCTCCATGCTCAGAATGGCCAGAGAGAAAGAAAGAATCGTGCCAGCCAGGGCATCCGCGCCGCCGCGTAGATGCTGCCGTCACCGCTGTATTCCACCCGTGCATCGGCAATCTGTGTAGAAAGCACGGTATTCTGCGGCGTTACATCGGCGGGACGCACCACTCCGGCAACCCGGATAAACTCGTGTCCTCCATTGAGCAGTACCTCCTTGGAGCCCTCGATCACCAGATTGCCATTACCCATCACCCGCACCACCGTGGTTTCCAGGGTGGCGGTAAAGGTATTGCTCTGGGTTGTGGCGCCGGTACCGCCAAATTTTTGGCTGCTGTTCGCACCCATGGATGGGCTGATCTGCGAGCCGCCGATATTGCCAAAGGCCGGCGTCAGACCAAAGAAGTTGGTCAGCGCCGCGCTCAGGGAGTCGGAGCGGTTGATGGCAGTATTGGTATTGTTCGAGGCACTGGCGTTCTCTTGGATCAGGACGGTGATCAAATCGCCCACGCGGTTGGCGCGATTATCGGCAAAGAGGGAGACGTTGGTTTCCGGTTGCCAGATGGCGCCGTTGGCGGGATGCGCGTTCAAAGAAGCGGGCTCGGCGGGGATGGGCAAGGGCTTGATCGGCTCCATACTCGGATGCTGCATTTCCGCACAGGCAGTCAAGCCCAGCACCAAGAAAAGCACTGAAAACAGACGCCAGAGTCTTTGCAAGCGAAACCCCATCACTCCCCGCATGGCCAAACTCCCGTCAGATATTCTGGATGGCGTAACCCAACATCGAATCCGAGGTCGAGACCGCCTTACTGTTGATTTCATAGGCGCGCTGGGTAGCGATCATATCCACCAGCTCCGAAACCACGTTGACGTTGGAAGATTCGAGGTAGCCCTGCTGCACCGTGCCCAAGCCATTCAGGCTGGGCTGGCCGGTCTGCGGCGCCCCCGAAGAACCCGTCTGCAGGTAGAGGTTGCCGCCGATGCTCTGCAGGCCGGTAGGATTGATGAAGTTGGCAAGCTGGATGGTACCCACCTGCTGTGGCGCCGCCTGCCCCGGCAGCACGACCGAGACCGTGCCATCCTCACCGATGGTGATGCTCTGCGCATTCGGCGGGATGGTGACGGGTGGCTGCAAGAGATATCCGTTGGAGGTGACCAGCTGCCCCTGATTGTTGAGCTGAAAGGTTCCGTCGCGGGTGTAGGCAATGGTGCCGTTCGGCTCCAGTATCTGAAAAAAGCCCTGGCCATTGATGCCGACATCCAGAGAATTACCCGTCTGCGTCAGGTTGCCTTGGGTCATCAGCCGCTCGGTAGCCACGACCCGCACCCCAGTGCCGAGTTGCAGTCCTGACGGATACTGGGTGGTCTGCGACGACTGCGCGCCGGGCTGGCGTAGGTTCTGGTAGAGCAAATCCTGAAACACCGCCCGCGATTGTTTGAAGCCGGTGGTATTCACATTCGCCAGATTATTGGCGATGACGTCCATCTTGGTCTGCTCCCCTTCCAGACCAGTGGCCGCCACATAGAGAGAGCGCATCATAAAATTTTCTCCTTATCGTCAGGAAAGCACGAGGATCTGATTGGCCGTATTGCGATCCTGATCAATGGTCTGGATCAACTTGGTCTGCATTTCGAACTGCCGACTGTCCTGCAGCATCTGGATCATGCTGTGGATGGGATTGACGTTGCTTCCTTCCAACGCGCCCCCTTCCAGATCGACGCTTGGATCCTCGGGCGCCGCTTTTCCGTCACTCGTGCGGAACAGTCCATCGGCGCCCTTGCGCAGATCCTTTTCCGGTGGATTCACCAGTTTGATCTGGTTGATGGCGAGCAGGCCATTCGGCTGATTGCCCTGGGGTACGCCAGAAATCGTGCCATTGCTGCCAATGGTCAGGCCCGTCATGGGCGGCAGGGAGATGGGGGTACCATTGACCCCAAGCACCGGATGACCGGTAGCGGTTTCCAGAATACCCTGCCCGTTCACCTGCAGATTTCCGTCGCGAGTATAGGCCTCTTTACCGTCCGCAGCCTGCACGGCAATCCAACCCTGCCCGTTGATCGCAACATCTAGCGGCCGCCCGGTATGCACGATCGGCCCACTCTGAAAGTCCCAGCTGTCGTCGGTGGTTGCGGTATAGACCCGAGTCGGCAGACCCGCCCCGGAACCGTACACGGGCAGGGCTCGAGACTGGGCGATTTCCGCGCGAAAACCACTGGTATTGGCATTGGCGAGATTGTTTGCCACCACGTCCTGCCGCTGCAGCAAGGTTTTGGCACCGGTCATGGCAATGTAGAGCGTATCCACGACGATCTACCCCCCTTACAGACTCAGCAAGGTCTGCACCACGGTATTCTGCGTCTTGATGGTCTGCGCATTGGCCTGATAGGCCTGCTGCGCGACAATCAAATTGACCAGATCCTTGGAGAGATCGACATTGGATTGCTCCACTGCACCGGACTGCAACGCCCCAAGGTTGGTACTACCCGGACTACCTTGTAACGGCTGACCCGAGGCGTAGGTCTCGGCCCAGTAGTTATTGCCCAGATTCTGCAATCCATTGTTGTTGGCAAAGCGGGTCAGACTGATCTGCCCCATGACCTGCGACTGGCCATTGCTGTAGCGCGCAAAGATATTTCCGCTTGGGTCAACGGAAAGACCCGAGAGCTGGCCTACACCGTAGCCATTGGTAGTGGCGGCGATGACCCCATTGGCAGAGTTGTAATTGGTACTACCACTGAAATTCACTGCCAGGGTGGAAGGATTGGCGCCATCGGCCCACTGCAGGTTTATAGTACCACTGCTGGGTGGCTGCACCTGCCCGGTCGAATTGAACTGCAAGGTACCGACCGAACCGCTGCTGGCCGTACCACTGGCGGTGCCCGTCGCCGAATAGTACACGTCCCAGCTTTGACCACTGGTTGGACTGCTGGATGTCAATTGGTAGTAGGTGGTCACCAATTGTGGCGTACCCAAGCTGTCGTACACCGTGCTGGTCGTGGAGTAGTTGTAACTGTTTGGATCGTTGATGCTGAAGGGAGTACCGCTGGAGATCGGGGTGTTGGTGGAATCCAGATTCAGGGAATAGCTCAAGCCTGAAGATGCCTGCGGTGGCAGCGCCGCCTGGCTGATGGTGAGCGGGCCACTGAGGCCGGTCAATTTGCCATTTTGCGCCTGCACACCGATCAGTTCGCCGCCATTGCCATCGACGATCACCCCGCCGGAATTCAGCTGCAATTGTCCATTACGGCTATACACCGTCGCACCATTGTAATTGAACTGGAAAAATCCATTGCCATTGATCGCTACATCCAGCGGATTGCTGGTAGTTTGAATATTTCCCTGGCTGAATTGCTGCGCCACCGTCATTACCTGCGTGCCGATACCCACTTGCCCGTAAGTAGGTGCGCTATTGGTCATGGCCGAGGCGTAGGCATCGGCAAATTCCGCGTTGGAGGACTTGAAACCCACGGTATTGGCATTGGAAATATTATTGCCCAGCACCTGCAAATCCGTGTTTGCTGCATTCAATCCGCTCAAAGCTGTTTGGAAAGCACCCATGACCATCTCCTCAAATGATGTTTTGTACGGAACTGAAAGGAACCGAACCTTGTTGCCCGCTTAATTGTAAAGTAGGACCAGCGCTCCCCAGGGTAACCCCATTCACCACCCCAAAACTGTAAGGGGTCGCGCTTACGCCCTGGGATCCATTGGCGGCCTGCACCAGGAACTGGTAACTCCCTGCCGGTAGCGCAGCGCCAGAGTTATCGGTGCCATTCCAGGTAAAACTCTGCATTCCGGCGCTTTGCGCGCCCTGTGGCAATACTGCCAGGGTCTGCCCCGCGGAGTTCTGCACCAGCACATCGACACTACTGGCATCCGCACTGAGATCATAGCCACCAGCTGCGCTACCGCCACTCAATTGCAGACTGTTGCCCGAGGTGCTGACAGTTTTTCCAATCAGCGAGGCCGCCTGCAATCCCTGATTTTGATTGATCTGCGCCATAAGACTGCTCAGGGAGCCTTGAATGGCATTGACACCATTGGCCACGCTGAACTGTGCCAACTCGGCGGAAAGATCCTGATTACTCAAAGGATTCAATGGATCCTGATTGGTCAGCTGGGTTACCAGCAGATTATAAAACGTGCTTTCACTGGCCAGACCGCTGGCACCGGAACTGGCCGAGCCGGAACTGCTGGCACTGTTGCTTTGCAGAGAAGCATAAAAAGGATTTACGGCAGAGGTAAGCGAATTGACACTACTCATTTTCAGGCTCCTAGGGTCAAGGTCTTTTGCAGGAGGGTCTTGGTGGTTTCCATCACGTTCACATTCGCTTGATAGGCGCGGGACGCAGAAATCATGTTCACCAATTCATCCACTGGGTTGACATTGGGCATTTTTACGTAGCCCTGGGCATCGGCCAGAGGATTTCCCGGCTGGTACACCAGCTTGAAGGGACCGGGTTTTTCGATGACTCCGGCAACCGCTACCCCATCGACTCCAGCCGGATTACTGCTCTGCGGTTGCGCGGCAAAGACCACTTCCCGCGCCCGATAGGGCTGACCGTTGGAACTGGTGGCCGAATTGGCGTTGGCGAGATTACTCGCCACCACATTCAGCCGATAACTTTGCGCCGTAAGTCCAGAACTCGCGACATTGAAAACCGAAAACAAGGACATGGCTTTTCCCTCTACGCCAGAATCACTGCGTGGTGCCGGTGATTGCAGACAACAAATTTTTGATCTTTCCTGTCAAGAAAGTGACATCGGCCTGATACCGCACGCCGTTTTGCGCAAACTCGGACTGCTCCCGATTCATGTCCACCGAGTTGCCATCCAGCCCCACGGCACTCCCTCGCTGATACTGCACATAGCTCGCCAAGGCGAGAGAACCTGGCGCCTCGCCAAATTGCCGCGCCTGATCGGTTTTCATTGGGAATCCCATGCCCTGCCCTGCCTGCACCGCCTGCAGGGTCTTGGCAAAAGGAATGTCCACCGCCTTGTAATTTGGCGTGTTGGCATTGGCGATGTTGGCGGCGAGCAATTGTTGCCTGTACCCGGACACGCGCAGGGCGTCTGCCAAAGGATTCAGGGTTTGGTCCAAGAGACTGGGCATGGCATCAGGCCTCTACCGAAGATGACGCCACACTCAAGCAAACCCCGTGCCTACCCAAGGGACTTGCCCAGGTCAAGGGTTTCTCCCCAATTTTATGGAAATCATCGGCGACAATGTTCCGCCGGGCAGGAAATGCGGCAAGGTTTTGCCGCCGACCAGGGCTGCTTCTATACAGAGTTCTGGGTCCAGTCCGACAAAGTTTCTGGCCTGGCTTTTGCTAGAGATCCGCATCGCATCTGCAGCGACGAATGGGGGATTCTGGTGTTCCGATCTTTGCGCAACTGGGCCATTGTTGCTGCCCTGGGCTCTTGCCTGGCACCCATCAGCCAAGCCGATGCAGGTGAGGGCATGGCAGCCATTAACAGCGCCGTCACCCAGTTTGTGCGACAACACCTGCCAGCCAGCACGCGCAACAGCGAGATCGCGGTGGATGTACCCGCAGCAAGCGTCAACTTTCCGACCTGTACGCGGCTGCAGCTCGGGTACTTCGGCTACGCCAACCCCTTTGGCAATCAAACCGTAGCGGTGCATTGTCAAAATCCGCAAGTCTGGACCTTGTATGTGCCCGTACAGATCCGCCAAGGCAGCAAGATCCTGATTGCGGCGCACAGTCTGAGTGCCGACAGTGTCCTGCGCGCCAGCGATCTCGATGAGGGTGTTGCCAATTCTGAAGAACTCTCCGGCGAACCGCTACATGATCCGGCTCAGGCCATCGGCCAGCGTCTGCGCTACGGGGTCATGGCTGGCCAACCCATCCTGCGCTCGATGCTGCAGCAGCCGGATCTGGTACATGCAGGGCAATTGGTAACTCTGGTTGCCCAAGGGGACGGGGTACGCATAGCGACCACCGCAGAAGCCATCGAGAATGGCAAAGAGGGACAGAGCATTCTGGTACGCAATGTGCAATCTGGGCGGGTACTACATGCCATCGTGACTAGTAACGGGAGTGTACGAGTATCCTTTTGAAGGCGCGAGAAAAGCTTCCTTGCAGGATTCAAGAGATTCTGCAATTGTGCCGTTATCCGTGAGATGAGCCGAGAGGAAAGCAGCCATGGAACCAATTCAGCCGAAAAGTGCAATTACACCGGTAACGGCCGACGCGCCGCGCGGCAAAACGTCTGCAAAGACCGGCGGCAGTACGGCAAGCAACGTACCGCAAGAGCAAGTGACGCTCTCGGCGACCGCGCAGGCCCTGCTACAGGCCAGTAGTGACCCGAGCGAATCGAGTCGCGTCGAGACCCTGCGCGCTGCGGTAAAAAATGGCAGCTATGTCGTCTCGCCGGCCAAGATCGGGCAGGGTCTGCTGCAGGATCAGCAGCAACTGCTGGCGCGACCGACACCCAGCACGCGGGCCTAATTCGTGACATCCACCGCCGAGCTCATTGCTCTTCAGCTTGCCCATCTTGAGGCATTGCGGCAGGTGCTGGAGAGCGAATCCGCGGCCTTGCTCCAGGGAGACTGGGCACGGGTGCAGGCGGTTGCCACGCAAAAATTGCAGTTATTCCGGGAAATCAGCGCCCTGGAAAGCCAGCGCCGGGGGCAGAGTGGCAGCCCCGAAGAGATGCGCCGGCGCCAACGGCTACTCCAGGAAATTGCCCAGATCAATCGCCGCAATGGCGCCAGCATTCAGGCCCTCGGCCGCTTCCAACAGGAGGCCTGGCAGCTACTCTTCGGCACGGAAAACAAGCTCTACGACGACGCCGGCCAGATCGGCAAGGGCAAGAACAGACACCGTTTGGGGAGTGCCTGATGCTAGTCCTGACGCGCAGAAAAGGCCAGGCCATCCGCATTGGTGAGGATATTCGCATCGTCGTCACGCGCATCGATGATGGTCAGGTTCGCCTGGGCCTGGAAACTCCGGCGGGGATCTCGATCCTGCGCGAGGAGTTGTTTGAAGCGGTACGCAGTGATAACCAGGATGCCGCACAGAGTCAGCCTGGACAGCTGGAAGTCTGGCTCGCGGAACACGGCTCGGGTCAGACACAGGAGAATTCATGAGCGAGTCCCTCTATCCCACGCGCTTCGGTCAATTGCCGATCCGGGATGAACAGATCTGGCAATGCTCTCTGCCACTCTCCGGATTTGCCGACCTGCAGCGCTTTGCGCTGCTACACGTCGACAAACAGGGACCCTTTTTATGGCTACAATCCCTCGACGACCCGCTAATCGCCTTTCTTCTCTGTGCACCCGAGCATTTTGGCTTGCACTATGATCCACCGGAGCCCTCCTGTGCCGATGGCGTGAACATGCTGCTGGTGATCCTCCCGCAAAAGGCTGAGGATCAGTTGCGGGTGCATCAGCTCGCTCCTCTTTATTTTTGTCCTGAACAACGATCACTGCGGCAGTGGATTGTTGAACAGGCACGGCCAGCCAGCGGCGGGGGCTCCGATTTGCCCCCGGATTGCCTGCTGGCGCATGCTGTCCGTCTTGGTGCCCCTAGCGACGCAGCGTCACAGACGGGCTCGGTGTAGGGCCTCACGATCATAGCGTAGGGCATATTGCAGGAGTTGTTCCTGTAATGCCTGCGGTGCTGAGTCAAACTCCAGGCCCAGTTCCTGCACCACTGCACCCGCCACTCGCCGAGGACCGCCGAGATGTCGCAAGGTCGCCGCAAGCGCATAGCGCTCTCCAGCAAAAGAGAAGCTGACCGCTGAAAAGCGCTCTGCAACGCTTAGCGCATAATCTCTTGGTGGAGCTACGCGCACACGCAGGCCGCCTGCACCGACGTCCAAAACCTCCATCGTCAACGCGCGTGCCCCTAAACGCTGAATCTGACCGCGACAGTCGGCAGGCGCCGGGGCGCGTAAAAAGCCACGTCGTTGCCACTGATAGACCTGTTCCGGCATGGTCAAATGCACAGCGGGGTAGCGCCGCCACTGACTCATCCCCAGGAAACGCACCACGAAACCGGTGGGAATGCCGGCCAGGGCGCCAACCAGCAACAGCAGTTCCCCCACTCCCTCCAGCCGATCGGGAAGACCAGGCCAGGGATCAAACAGCAATCCGCGCCCCTCGGGCAGGATGTCGAGAATCTCACTTTCTGCCACTCGTCCTGACGTTCCTGCGAGAATGGACCAGCTTGGCTGTTGCAGGAGCGCAGCACTCAGTCGCCTGGCGGCGGTTTCCCCTTGCCGATATTTTTCCTGAAACAGGGTCTCGATGAGATGATGCTCTGGTGGCATGGCCGACCTCCGAAGAAAACTTGCATTTGCCAAGCAGCATCCATGCCGGCATGATCTTTGCCGTTAAGCGAATGGGATCAAGCATTGGAAAACGGAGGTCGAAATGGCGCGGCGTTCTCGCAAAGAAGAGGAATGGGAAAATCACGAGCGCTGGTTGGTCTCTTATGCCGACTTCATCACGCTGCTTTTTGCCTTCTTTGTGGTCATGTACGCGATTTCCTCGGTCAACGAGGGCAAGTACAAAGTCTTGTCGGAAACCTTGGTTTCCGCCTTTTCCGGACATCCCACGTCTCCGATTCCTATCCAGCAGGAGCAGGCAAATCAGGCTATGGCAGCAACTGCTCCGGTACGGTTACCGCCACTCCCTGCAATTGCCAAACCCACTCCACTGCCCGCGCACGCCCGGAATAAAACGCCGCCCCCCACGGCAGCCCCCAGCGAGGCCGTTCGCCTGGATGATCTGCAAAAGGAGATGGAGGCCTTGCTTCAGCCCCTCATCAAGAGCGGCACGGTGATGATTCACCGCAGCGAGTTGGGCGTGGTCATCGATTTGAACGCTAAGATCCTCTTTCCTTCGGCGCAGGCCCATCTGACCCCAGCGGCAGAGCAGACCCTGACGCAAATCGCCCAGGTTCTGAAATCCGTTCCCTATCAAATTCAGGTCAACGGCTTCACCAACGACTTGCCCATCAATACCCAGCTCTATCCCAACAACTGGGCCCTCTCTGCGGCGCGTGCCGTGGCCGTGGTGGAAATCTTCAGCGCCCATGGCGTCGACCCGCGGCATCTGGTTGCCGCTGGCTATGGCAAGTATCATCCGGTAGCGCCAAACGACAGCGTCAAAGGATTGGCCATGAACCGTCGCGTGAGTATCGTTGTCGTAGCGCCACAGCATCCAGCCAAGGCTGGCATGGACCCCATCATGGCGGGTGCCATCGATCAGCGCGGCTAATAGAGGAGAGGGATATGACGCAGCAATCGTCAAAAAACCAGCAGGCAGTCGCCAAGACGCTGCGGTGGCTTTTCATTTTACTTTTGACTGTCGTCATTATTTTGGCGCTCTTTCTCTACCTGGGTACGACGCGGCATCCACGGGCCGTGGGCACCCATTCGGTATATCTGCAGCTGCCGACTACAGTGACCCCCACTAGCAGTAGTGCACCAGCTAGTCCTACCAGTGCGACCGCGAGCCCCACCTCTGCCGCACCGACCGCCACAGTGAGCGCCAAGAAAAAAAGCGCTGCTCCCGCCAAGCAGGCCTCTCTGGTGCTACCGGGAACCAACTGCGAGGTGGCCGGATGGTATGTGCAGCTGGGCGCCTTCGGCAAACTCTCGCAGGCGAGCAGCCTCGCGCAGGAGGTGCACAAGGCTGGTTTTCCGGTCTGTATTGGCAACCTTGCCAACAACAAACTGTATCGCGTTCTGGCCGGACAGCCTCAAAAGAGCCGCTTGGACGCCAGCCTGCAGGCGCAAAAACTGAAGTCCGCCAAGGTCGCGCCAGCCGACGGCTATCCGCAGTATTGGAGCACCCCCTCCCCATCCTGAGTCCCTCAAGTTTTCCCGCCGCCGTGCCGTAATTGTAGCTAGAGAGGGTATGGCGCAGGGCGGGAATGTCTTTTGCTTGCGCCTACTGAAATGCTTGAGTGATTCATTTCCGGAGGCGGAGCCAGCCCATGGGCATAGACGCAGTAGACAAAAACATCAGCATTCTCATTGTCGACGATTTTTCGACCATGCGGCGGATCGTTCGCAATCTCCTGCGCGAAATCGGTTTTAGCAACTTTGACGAGGCAGAGGACGGCGTGCAGGCGTTACAGAAGCTGCATAGTCGTCCCTTCGACTTCGTCGTTTCGGACTGGAACATGCCCAACATGCAAGGCATCGACCTACTCCGTGCCATCCGCGCAGATAACCAGTTGCGCCACCTCCCCGTCCTCATGGTCACCGCCGAGGCCAAACGCGAGAACATTCTTGAGGCCGCCCAGGCCGGGGTAAACGGCTACATCGTCAAGCCCTTCACCGCCGAAACCCTGCGCGAAAAACTCGATGCCATCTTCAAGCGGCTGCAGGCAGCCCAGGGAGCGAGCCAATGACGGGTCAGCCGGCAGAGCGTTCCCTGAATGAAATCGAGCTGCTGCTGCGCGAGGGGCTGCGGCGCATTGCCAACACCGCCGGAGAGGATCTCGCTGGTGCCAAGGATCCTCTGGAAGAGGCCCTGCGCCTGACGGAAGAGCAGACCATGGCCACCCTTGCTGCGGTGGAATTGGCGCAAGGCGCCCTCCAGCGCATTCGCAGTGCCCACCATACCTTCATCGACCCCGAACTGGGACAGATCGACCAGGCATTGCAGCGCATCGTCGCCAGCCAGCAGGGGCAGGACCTTGCCGGACAGCGGCTAAAAAAGGCCATCAACCTGCTGCGCGCAGTCGAAAATCGCATTGGCCAGACCCTAAGCGAGATGGGCATGGAAGAACAGTCCTCCGCTGCCAACGGGCCGGGCGTAAACAATCCGGACATCGATCAGGATGGCGTCGATGCCCTCCTCGCCGAACTGGGGATTTGATCATGGACATGGATATTCTCCAGGACTACCTCGCCGAGGCCCGCGAGCTTCTGGAAAAGGCCCAGGAAGAAATCCTCTGCCTGGAAGACCGACCGGAAGATGACGAGCTACTCGCCAGTCTTTTCCGTGCCTTTCATACCCTGAAAGGTGGCGCCGGTTTTCTGGAGGCACAGAATCTGGTCGACTGGACGCACCACCTGGAAGACCTGCTCGACAAACTGCGCAGCCACCAGCTTTGCGTCAGCAGTGACATGATCGATGCCATCCTGCGTGGATTGGACGTGATCGACGGCATGCTGCAAGAGCTCGCCCAAGGAGAAGAACCTGCTGCCGGCCCCGAGGATCTCGGGACCCGGATTCGCGACCTGGCCGCTGGGCTTGCCACGCCGCAAAGCAGCCCTCCTCCGGAATCGTCTCAGCAAAATCTGGCATCCGCCTCCGCGGAACCAGCCCCTTCCGGAACCCTCTATGTCGAGCAGCGCGTGGACGAGCAGGGAAAATCTGGCGTGTATGTTGCGCAACACGGTGAACATTGCGACACGCCGGAAGCCACTTCCGGGGATGAAATTTCAGAAGACGAATTCGAGGCCGTGCTGGATCAGCTCTACGGCACGCAGGCACCAGGGATGGACGCGCCCAAGTCCGCTGCAGACGAGATCTCCGAGAGCGAGTTTGAAGCCGCGCTCAACCAACTGTATGGACCCGGAGGAGCACCCGGCCTGCCTGCAGCAGAAACCCAGCAAAACAGTCCGGCAAGGCCAGCGGCCGGGATGCACGATCTGCCGACTCCAGAAGCGGGGTCGCCTAATCCATCTGCCGCTCCAGCCGCCGGCGATCCGCCCAAACCCAAGGCGGAGCCGCGCGCCGTGGCCAGTACCAGCAGTGAGATGGAGAATACCCTGCGCGTCGATGCCGCGCGCCTTGATGCGGTCATGAATCAGGTGGGCGAGCTCGTATTACTGCGCAACCGCCTCAGCTCCGCCATCAGCAGCCTGCTCGACGAAAATGAAGATCTCGGGCGCATCGCCCGGGAAATGGACCTCAGTGTAAATGATCTGCAGGCCAATGCCATGCGCCTACGCATGCAACCCTGTAAGCGCATCTTTCAACAATTGCCGCGGGTGGTGCGGGATGCATCTCGGCAACTCGGCAAGAACGTGCAGCTCGAAATCATCGGGGAAGAGGTCGAGATCGACAAGGCAGTGGTGGATGCCCTCTCCGGCCCCATGACCCACCTCATTCGCAACAGTCTCGATCATGGTATCGAAACACCGGAACAACGCCGCGCATCGCAGAAGCCGGAAGCTGCTACCATTCGCGTCGCCGCCATTCATCTGGGTGACCGGGTGCGCATCGAGGTGGCCGACGATGGCCGGGGAATCGACCGGCAGATGGTCGTACAGAAGGCTATCGAGAAGGGTGTAGTGAGCTCTCAACAAGCAGCGCGCCTATCCGAACAGGAAGCCCTGGAGCTGATCTTCCGTCCGGGCTTCTCCACCAAAGAGCAGGCCACCGAACTCTCGGGGCGCGGGGTGGGCATGGATGTCGTGAAAGAGACCGTGCACAAGCTGCGCGGCCAGCTCGATATCCGCACTAACCTGGGGGCAGGTACCACGATTTCCATGGAATTCCCGCTCACGCTGGCCATTCTGCCGGTTCTGTACCTACGGCTGCGACGGGAGATCTATGCGCTCCCGGTAAGCGCTATCGAAGGCCTGGTCGAGATCCAGGAAACCCGCATTCACCGCATGCAAGGTAGCAGCGTATATCGCGTCGACGACGGCGAAGTCACCCCGATGATCGATTTGGGCGAACTTTTGCACGCCCGCAAATTACGTCTGGGCCGCGAGCCGGTCGAAGGCATCCAGACCGAGCGCGGCCTGCTTCTCGTTTCCGAGGTCCTTGGCAACGAAGATTCCGTCGTCAAGCCCCTTGATTTTCTGGACAAAGAGAACTGGTATCAGGGAGCGACCATTTCCGGACGCGGGAACGTTGTCTTGATTCTGGAAGCCCAGACTTTGAGTCGTCATGGGATCGAACGGATGGGAGCAGCAAGATGACTCCAGAACAGCTCACACGCCAACAACAACGGGTCATGGAGGTCGTCAACGCCTCGTTTCGGGCACGGCAGGACATTGATCGCGCGTTACGCGAAATCGATCGCCGCGCCCTCAACGCCATGGTTCTCGTCAAAAAACATGGTAACGCCCTGGCAGGTTACGGAGTTGTAGCGCAGGCTTTCCGCGAACGCGCCGCACTGCTGCGCGAGTCGGCCTCCCATCTGCAGGAAAACATCGCTCCGCTGATCGAAGCGCAGATGCGCATCCTGCAGCAACAGCGCCTGCTCCAGAACTTCGCGCAAGTGGAGAATACTCATGGTACAAATCTGCGAGCCCAGTGTGCGGGGCTCCTGACTACCCGGAGGGCCTGGGACAAGTCCGTTGCTGCAGAGCAGGAAAATGCTCGCAGAATTCTTCGCCAACTGCTGGAGGAGGTTCGCATCCTGCAAGAGGGGGTGGAAGAACAGGAATATGTGGTGACGAGTGGCCGCATCGAGGCGGCCCTGGTCGAGGCGAGTGGCGTGCCGTTGATGCGGGTATCGCGCGACATGGGAGAAGCCGTACGGATCGTTGCGCGCGCCGTGCGCGATTATCGTCAGCAACTGGAGCGGTTACAAGATGAAAGCGACTAAAATCTTCGAGGCTAAGGATCATCGCTGGTGGATTCTGTACGACCAGCAGGAAAGTCGAGTCATTGATTCCAATGTCTACGTCATGGAATCCCAGGGCCAGTCCTTTGTTCTAGACCCTGGTGGTTTTGAGATTTTTCCTCAGGTTTTCGCTGCACTGGTGGAAGCCGTCCCTCCCGCCAGTATCCAGGGGGCCTTTGTTTCGCATCAGGACCCGGACATTGCCTCCAGCCTACCGCTGTGGCACGCCTGTAACCCCAAAATCCAATGGCACGTTCCGGCCCTATGGGAGGGTTTCATCCGCCACTACGGTGCCCTGGAGGCTCCGCTGCAGGACATTCCCGATGCCGGAGGTAACATCCTGGTTGGCGGACGACGGCTGGAGTTCATCCCCGCGCATTATCTGCACGCGTCTGCCAACTTTCACGTCTACGATCCGGAGGCCAAAGTGCTCTTTACCGGCGACGTCGGAGCGGCCCTGCTACCCCCGGGCCACAGTGCCTGGGTGGATCGCCGCGATGTTGACAGTAAATCTTTTGCTGCCCACATCGAGAAGGCGCGCTATTTTCACCAGCGCTGGATGCCCTCCAACCGTGCCAAGGACGACTGGATTGAGCGGGTGAGCAAACTGGAAATCGACTACCTCTGCCCGCAACACGGCGCCATCTATAGTGGTCCTCAAGTACAACGGTTTCTGGACTGGTTTGCCGCTCTCCCCGTGGGCAGCGGCGTAATGACGAGCTGAGGGGGCGGATATGCAATTGTCAGAGTTAAAGCAGGTTGCACACGCCTTGCTCGCCCCCTTGGCGAGTCTGGAGATGCTCTGTGAAGCCGACGAGGCCATGGAAAACCGGATCTTCTACATGAATGAAACCGCCCGGCAGGTCATGGATCGGTACGCCAGCAAACTGCAAGGAGAGCTGCGGGGCGCGGATGTCAGGAAGGCACAGGATCACTCCATCCACCAGTTTCATCACGATCCAGAACGGGTGCGGGCGATCTTTCGACGACTTGCCGACGGCGGTCTTCAGGAGCACCACACGGTACTCGACCTGGGTGAAATCAGTTTCATTCTACGGTTTAGTGCCGTACGCGACGAAACTGGTCGCACCTTGGCCTTCCATGCCTCGTGGATGGATAACAGTTCTGTGCGCAGGGAACAAATCGAGCGTAGTGGCATCGTCAGCAATGCCATCACCAGCGCCATCAAGCTCAACGAACTCACGCAAAGCGCAAGGGAGGCAATGGGCAGTACCAGCCAAAATCTGAATCTGCTGCGCGCCAGCATTCACAACAATCAAGAAGGTGTGACTGCGCTCGCACAACAAATCAATGGGATTGGCCGGATTGCCCAGACCATTCGCGAAATTGCCTACCAGACCAATCTGCTGGCCCTCAACGCCGCCATTGAAGCAGCACGCGCCGGCGAACACGGACGCGGCTTCGCCGTGGTCGCCGACGAAGTCCGCAACCTCTCCCGGCGAGTGCAGGAAGCCACCGAAGAGGTCCAGACTAACGTCACCACTATCTCCCAATCGGCACAGTCCCTGAGCAAGGTAGCGGAGCAGAATCAGGCGCAGGTCGGTGACGCGGCGGCGGTGACCGCACATCTGCAGGAACAGGTTGGCAACCTCAGTTGGTTGGCCGCTGCTGCCAGCATTGATACCGCCCGACAAAGCCATCAGGATCGCTTCCGGGAAGTTGCAGACGAAATTTCCCTGGGTTCCAACCGCCTGACGCTTGCCGATCTCAAGGATGAACACAGCTGTTCCCTGGGGAATTGGATGGCGATGTTGGGCGACAAGCTTCTGAAGAATCACCCTGAATATACGGCATTGAAGGCACCGCATCAGAGATTTCACCAGAGTCTGCGTGCAGCATTGGAAGCCAGAGACCGGCAGCAGAAGGATGAGGCAGAGAAACAGGTGGAACAGGCCCGACAGGCAAAGGATGAAGTGCTGCAACATCTCGAGCGGCTGAGCCGTGAACTACATCATCGGATCAAGGAGTAAGAAATGGCAAGCGTCTTGCGGGAAGTCGAGGAACGCGCCCAACTCGCGGGTACCAACAAATTCGAACTGCTCGTTTTTCGCCTCGGAGCCGACGCTACTCTAGGCAGTCAGGAGCTCTTCGGCATCAATGTTTTCAAGGTACGTGAGGCCTTGGTCATGCCGAAGATCACCCCCATGCCGGGGGCGCCAGAACATGTCCTGGGAGTCGCGAATATCCGCGGGCAGATTCTCCCCGTCATTGATCTGCCCAGTGTGGTAGGTTGCCAGGCGAGCGGACTGAACATCCTGTTGGTCACTGAATATGAACGCTCCGTGCAAGGGTTCGCCGTGGAGGACGTCGAGGAAATCGTACGCCTCGACTGGAGCCGAGTACTTTCCGCCGAAGGCGCAGCCGTAGGCGGGCTGGTCACCAGTCTCGCCCGACTCGACGAAGATGAGGAAAAGGCCCGGCTGGCATTAGTGCTCGACGTCGAACATATCCTGCGTCAGGTATTGCCCTCCCGCTTCAAGAGCGGCGATGAGCTCGGCCAACAGCACCACGTGGAAATCCCCCCCGGCTCGGTCATTCTATATGCAGATGATTCCGCAGTGGCCCGCAATCAAATCGAAAAGACCCTGCACAGCCTGGGGCTCCCCTTTATCAGCACCAAAACGGGTAAGGAGGCATGGGAGCGTCTGCAACAGCTGGCCAAGGACGCGCGCGCCGAGGGCCGCAACATCACCGACAGGGTCGCGATGGTCCTCACTGACCTGGAAATGCCAGAGATGGATGGCTTCACCCTGACGCGCCGCATCAAAGAGAACGAAAACCTGCGCGCGCTACCAGTGATCATTCACTCATCGCTCTCGGGCAGTGCCAACGAGGCCCATGCAAGGAGCGTTGATGCCGACGGCTATGTCGCCAAATTTCTGCCCGACGATCTGGCGCGCTCCATCGCTAATGTCATCCATCGCCGGTAACACGAGGCCAGAACCATGATAAACAAGCCAGACTCTCTCGCTTCCCTGCTTGATGCCTGCCTCGATGGTGATCCCGAAACCATCCGCTTATTGCGCGAGGATGAGGAATTCCAGAGTTCGATAACGCCGATCTGCGAGCAACAGCGGCAACGACTGCAACAATATTGCCAGGTGCTCGATCAGCAGACGCTGGCTTATCAGGGAACAAACAACATCCACCTTCTCGGGCTCGGGTTTCACGACAGCCTGCAACGCGCCGAGCTCGACAGCCAGTCTCTGCTCGATCAGGCAGAGGCGGTCATTCGCGCGGTCAAGGATTCTGCGGCTGCGGTAGCGGCCAACCAAGACCTCGCCGAACACACCCTGCGCGATGTGCAGTTGGGGAATCAGCGTCTCTCCGAGCTCATCGGTGAAATGGATCTCGTCGAGCAGGCGGTGAATGGCATGGGCAAAACGGTCCAGGCCTTTCTAGAGCAGACCCGGACTATTACTACCCTGGCGGTGAAGGTACAGGAGATTGCCAAACAAACCAACCTGCTGGCGCTTAACGCAGCGATCGAGGCCGCACGCGCTGGCGAACATGGGCGGGGCTTCGCCGTCGTGGCAGACGAAGTCAAAAAGCTGGCACAGAGCTCCTCCCGGGCCGCGAGCGACATCCGTAATGCCGCCACCAGCATCAATGAGGGCGCTGCCGAAGTCGAGAATCGAGTGTCCGCAAGCATCCAGCACCTGCGTCGTGGCGGCGATTCTCTCGAGACGGTTGCCGAGGTGTTGGGTATGGCCAATCATTCCGCCCAGAAGACCCAGGACAATATACAGAACATCATTGCCGGCAGCGCCCAGGAAATCGCCGCCGCCGAGGCTATGGGTGTGCACATGCAAACACTGGGTGGATCGATGCAAGAATTTGATGGCAGTTTCCGGGAAATTCGCGATTGCCTCGGAAAGGTACAAAATGACCTCGAGCAGGCCGCCGAAAAGGCCATGCTGGGCACTATACCTGTTGCTGTGCGCCTCAGCATTGCCAAGAGTGACCATGTACGCTGGGTGGGAAAGGTCCTCGAAGCCATCAGCACCGGTGATACCCGCCTCGGGGCAGACGAGCTCAAGGACGAGCACGCCTGTCGGCTAGGGAGGTGGATGGACGGCCTGAACGATGTCACCGTGACCCAGAGCACCGAATTCGCCGCCCTGCAGCAGGTGCACCCGCAGGTACACAAGCTGGGATTACGCCTGGTCCAATCCGTACGGGACAACGACACTGCCGCAATTGGCAAGGGCGCAGAACAACTCAAAAGCCTGAGTCAAATGGTACAGGCGCAGCTCGATAAGTTGCGCGACAAGGTTCTGGCCGCGAGTGCGGGGGTCTCTGGGGAGTAAGTTCGGGTGGCAAAACAGGAGCCGGTGGCAAACGAAGAGGCAGAAGTCGCCGCTGCCCCAGTACCGCTTTGGCCAAAATTCCGCCTTTGGGCTATTGCCCTCGCTGCCGCCATTGCCGCCGCCAGTGGTACCTTGCTGCTTCCCCCGGCAATTTCTTCCGCAGCACCATTTTGGGCTCCCTACCTCCTCGACGTCCTGCGCTTTCTGGTCCTTTGGTATATCGCTCGTGTAGTCGTTCGCAGCCTGTTTTTCCTGGCGGAATGGCTGCTCGAGGCGCTGCTGCCCACCCGTCCATTCCGCTCGTCCAGCGACTGACGCGCAGCAAGTGGTCGGTCAATGTCGCGCCGTCCACCAATCGCGCCCCAGACCAAAAATCGTGACTGCCGCGGCCAGCAGCAGCAAGTCGGCAATCCAGCGCCAGCGCACCCAGTTACAAATGGCGGCCAAATGGAGCAGGGTATCCACGCCGACAGTCGATCCATGCAAGGCTAGCTGCGCCTTGGCGTTGGTCTCGAATACCACCCCCAGATAGCGCATCACCATTAAAAACAACGCGATGGCAAAGAGGCCTAGGCCGGTATAGATCCAGGAAGAGCGACGGCGCCAACGCATCGACTAGACAGATTTCCAGGAATGGAGCCGCTGCATCGCCGCCGCCAGCAGCGCATCCGCACGCTCGGCCGTCGCCGCCTCCACATAGCAGCGCAACTCGGGGGCATTACCCGAAGGGCGCAAATGGAGAATTTCATCGGCTTCACTCTGTGCCCGAATCCCGTCCGTCAGATCCATTGCCGTGCCAACAAAACCCAAGCCCGAGAAATCTTCATTGAAGGCCGCCAGATTGCCGCTCCCCTCCTGATAGTGGGCCAATAGCTCGCGGCTACGCTCCGTGGGGAAATTCTGCACCCGATCACTGCTGGTATAGCGCTGTGGCAGTTCCTGCAGAAGGCTGGAGAGCGGCGCACCCGCTTGCGCTGCAGCGATCAGGGCGGCGAGCATGGGCAAGATGGCATCCCGGGTGGGCAGGGGTTCAAGCCTGCGGCCCTCTGCGTCCAGGGTCGAAGCAAGCAGAAACCCACCATTCGCCTCATAGCCAACTACTCGTGCACAGCCCTCGGCCAACAACTGCTCCATACCCGAGATTACGTAAGGGGAACCGATGCGGGTGCGTAAAGTCCGCCGGAATTTTCCACTGCGCTCGAGTCCGGTATTGCTCGAAATGGGTGTCACCACCCCGTCGGCCCCCAACAACGCCGCACAAATTTGCCCCAGTTGATCGCCGCGCCACCAGGTCCCAGTCTCGTCCGCCAGCATCGGCCGATCGGCATCGCCATCGGTGCTGAGTAACGCCTGCAGGCCATGCTCCGCCACCCAGCGCTCGGCCAGAACACGATCTTCCGGGCGCAGTGCCTCGGTATCCATCGGCACAAATTCTTCGGAGCGCGCCAACAGCACCATATCTGCACCCAGGGCCTGTAAAAGTTCCGGCAACAGATCCCGCGCCACCCCCGAGTGTTGATAGACACCAACACGCCAGCCTAGAAGCGGCTGGCCCACAAAAAAATCGAGGTAGCGACGGCGATATTGTGTCAACCCAAACTCTTCGACACCGGGCAACTGCGGCCGTTGGCGCAGCGCCCCCGTAGGCGTGAATTTCTCCGGGTCGGGAGAAGGTAAAGCCTGCAGGATCCCGGCCTCATCGCTTTTGCTGAGCTCGGCTTTTGGCCGATTGAACTTGATACCGTTACGGTCGAAGGGGATATGGCTGCCAGTCACCATGAGCGACGGCACCCCCGCCTGAAAACCAGCAAAGGCCAGGGCTGGGGAAGGGATACGCCCGAGATAGCGCGGCGTTCCGCCAGCCACCAATACACCCTGCCAGGCCGCTTCCAGGATGGCGCTGGTACTGGGGCGCAAATCTCCAGCCAAATACACCTCTCCACCCGGCGCGAACTCTCCCAGCGTCTGCAGATAGCGCAAGAATGCCGACACATGCCCGACCACCACTGCGTCGGTCAGCTCCGTTACCAATCCCCGCAAACCACTCGTACCAAATGCTGCCATCGTTCTCTCCCTCGCTTCTCTGCCAAGCATATCATGCCGGGCCGATCCCGCACTCCGCCAAGCGGGTACAAGCGCTTGACAGCAAAGCATACCCATCCTACATTTCGCAACTCTGTTGCGCTGGTACGCATGCATGCCTGCCTTTTCTGTCTCGACTGATCCCGTTCTGGAAGTCTCCAACCTGTGCGTACGCCTCGGCGGCAGACAGGTGTTGCAGGACATCTCTTTTACCCTGAACAAGGGGAGCGTCTCCGCCCTGATTGGTGAGAATGGGGCGGGCAAAACCACCCTCTTGCGCAGCATCCTGGGCATTCAGCCCTGGCAGAAAGGAAGCATCCGGGTGCTGGGCAAGACCGTACGCGGACAACTTTCGCAGATTGGCTATGTTCCGCAAAAAATCGCTTTCGATCCGTACCTACCCCTGCGCACCCGAGATCTGGTGGCTCTGGGGCAAACCGGCCGTCACTGGTGGCAAGGGTCGGATACCGCGGCGGTGGCTGACGCGCTTGCCGCGGTACAAGCCGAGAGCTTTGCCGAACAACGGGTAGGGATGCTTTCCGGCGGGCAACAGCAGCGCGCCGTCATTGCCCATGCCCTCGCCCGTCGACCGCGCCTGCTGCTCCTCGATGAGCCTCTTGCCAACCTCGATTTCGCCAGTGCCAGCCGCCTGGTGGAGCTACTGGGTGTACTGGCCCGTAAACAGGGGATCAGCGTTCTAGTTACGGCGCACGATATGAACCCATTGCTGCCCATACTCGATCATCTCGTGTATCTGGTCGGCGGCCGGGCTGCGGCGGGCAACGTGGCCGAGGTCGTGCGCAGCGATGTATTGAACCGGCTCTATGGTTACCCAGTAGAAGTATTGCAGCATCGCGGACGCCTGCTGATCCTGCCCAAAAACCCGCAGCAGGGCCTGGAAATCCCCTGCCACGTCCACGAAGATCTGGATGAACATGACTGACCCCCTGCATCTGGCGAGCTTTCTGCACAATTCTGCGGTGCAGACTGCCCTTTGGATCGGTGCATTGGCGGCAATCCTGAACGGCAGCATGGGGATCTTTACCGTGCTGCGGCAGCATAGCTTTGCCGGTCACGCCCTGGGGGACGGTAGTAGTGCTGGCGGAGCGGTGGCAATCTTTCTTGGGAGTGCCGCCCTGTGGGGATTCCTCGGGATGGCCTGGTTGGCGGCTCTGGCCATGGGGGCATTAGGCCTGCGACGCGCCCGCGAACGCGATCTGGCTACCGGTGTGGTGCTCGGGGCGACGCTGGGAATTTCCGCACTCTTCCTCTACTTGGACGTGAGCAGCACGCAAGCCAGCGGCGCCACAGTGGAGGTCATGTTTGGGTCGATCTTTGCGTTGGATCCGCAACTGCTCTGGCCAACGATTATTCTGGTGGGAGTCGCCATTGCTTTGATCGTCCTGCTCTACCGCCCACTCTTGCTGATTGCTGCCAACCCCGATCTCGGACGTGCCGCAGGATTGCCCGTACGCCGCCTGGAACTGCTCTACCTGCTACTGCTCGGTACCGCGGCGGCCCTGTCGGCCCTCTCCATTGGCGTCATCCTCGCCACCGCGCTGCTGCTCGGCCCTGCGGCAAGTGCGTTGCGTCTGACCCGTAGGCCCTGGCAGAGCTTTCTCTACGCCCAGGGAATCGCCCTCACCGCCGTGCTGGGGGGCATCTACCTCGCGTTCATGAGCTATTATTGGTCGGGTGGTGCCAGCTGGCCGGTGAGCTTTTTCGTCGTACTCCTGATTCTCCTGCTGTACCTGGCCAGCGCAGCTCTGGCCTCCCGGCGACGGGCCAAACACTGATGTTTTCCAGTTTTCTCCTGCACACCTGGATTGCCGCCACCCTGCTGGCCATTGCCGCCGGCAGCCTCGGCTATTTCGTCGTTCTCCGGCGCAGCGCCTTTGCCGCCCATGCCCTGCCCCTGGCCGCCTTTCCCGGTGGTGCCTTGGCCAGCCTGCTGGGTTTTGCCCCCCTCTGGGGCCTGGGCGGTTTTGCTATTATCGGCGTCCTCTTTCTGCGCATTTTTTCTCGTTTGGGACGTCGCGACGTGGCGATGGGTCTGCTGCTGAGCAGCTTTCTGGCCCTGGGGGGACTGTTTTTGAGCCTGGGCCGGGAATATGCTGCGCGGGTCTACGGCCTGCTATTTGGCGAAGTGCTGGGCATCTCCTCTGCCAGTCTCCTGCCTCTGGCCCTGCTCGTCAGCGTCGTATTGCTGCTCCTCCTCTGGCAGTTTCCCATTTTGCTTCTGGAATCCACCCAACCTGAGCTCGCGAACGCGCACGCCATCTCCAGTGCACGTATAGAGTGGTTTTTTCTCCTTCTCCTGGCCCTGGTCAGCGCCGCCGCCGTGCCGGTGGTCGGCACCCTGCTGGTGTTTACCCTGTTGGTGAGTCCCGCCGCTGCCGCCCAACGGCTGTCTCGCCGTCCGTATCACGCCTGGGCGCTCGCCATCCTCTTTGCCGAGCTGCTGAGTTGGTCATCCATTGCCCTGTCCTACTGGTCCAACTGGCCATTGAGTTTTTTTGTTGGTATTCAGGGGGCGGCACTTTTCCTGTTCAGTCGCATCTTTGCCAGGAACTGAGCGGCTTCCCTCCTCGCTCGCGAGGTGGCATCATCTATGCCCATCGAGAGAAAGATCACGAACGCGCTATCGAGGGAAGTCATGAGCACAAGCGGCAGTAAACGACCCGATCGCTTCATCATCAGCGGTGCCCTGCATGGCGTCACTCCGGAAGCACGTAAGAAACTGGAAGAATTTGAAAAACTCGGGGGGCATATCGACTACCTGCCGGAAAAGGCCCTTGCCCTGATCCAGTATGATGGCCGTTGCGGTGCGGAACTGGAAGAACACATGGTGGCAGTATTGCAACAAGCCGGCGCGTCCTGTGAATCACATGGCGTCATCTGCCACGGGAAGGACCATTGCGAACCCCTCAACCTGCATGTCGGGCCGCTGGCGCAGGATCATCCCCGCCGCGGTGAGTCACTGAGCAAACACCTCGGACGCTGGCTGCACCTCAAACAAAAGTAAGCCCGATGCACCTGCGTCACTGGCTCGGGGCTGGACTGCTATTCATCTCCGGTCTCGCTCATGCTGCCCTCACCCCGCAGCAAGAGCAGTTGCTGCAAAATGCCGCCGATGCCTTCGCCCAGGGCAACTATCGTCCCGCGGCGGCCGCGCTTCCCCAGCTTGCCAATACCTACATGGGCCCCTGGGTAGCCTACTGGTCCCTGCAGCCACGACTGAGCACGCTGCAAGCAACACAATTTCAGTCCTTCGCCAATGAGTTCCCGCATGGGTCCGCTTATCTGCTGCTACGCCGACAATGGCTACTGGAGTTGGGACAGCGCCACGACTGGCAGAACTTTGCCGAGGTCTATCGGGCCGGCCCCGCGCCGAAAAACCTCAGCGTCCGTTGTTATGCGGCGCACAACCCACTGCTACAGATTGGCAATCCAGCCACGCTATGGGATGCGGCAACAGCGAGCAATGGCGCCTGCAACCGAATGGCACGGACGGCCCTTGCCCAGGGACAAATTTCACAAACGCTGCTCTGGCATAAACTGGCGGAGATGATTCGTGGCGGGCATCTCCACAGTGCCGGGACTTTTGCCAGTTTTCTTCCTGGTACTGCGGCGTCGGCCTTGAACAAACTCCTGCAAAGCCCCAATACCTGGCTAGCAAGCCAGGGCAGCACTGCGTTAGAGAGCTACGGCGCGCACGACGGCGCCGAACTGCTGCATCTCGCTCTGCTCGCGATGCTACCAAACGATCCCGCGCTCGCGGTGGCCCAGAGTCAGACCCTGCCCGGTCTTTCCCCTGCGCAGCGTGCATCGGTGTGCTACAGCGCGGCGCTACAGGCTGCGGGTAAGTTCCAGACGAGCACTGCCAATGCCTGGTATCAGGCCGCACTAAGCGTCGACCCCAGCTTCCGGCCCAATGCGGAAACTCTCCATTGGATGGTGCGGTCAGCCCTGTTGCAGCAAAATTGGCCCTTGGTGCTTGCCGCCGTAGGGCGCTTGCCGGCAGATCAAGCACAACAAAGCCAATGGCAATTCTGGAAGGCGCTGGCATTACAAAAAACGGGAAAGAGCGCCTTGGCGCGACAGCTCTGGCAACAGATCGCTTCCCCCTTCGATGCCTATGGACAGCTGGCCAGTGCAGCCCTTGGCCAAAGTCTACGTCTCCCCGCGCGCAGCCAGAGCCCTGCGGAGCTGGTCGCTGACGCATTCTCCCAGCCAGCTGCTGCAGGTACGACAAACAACAGTCTGCGGCGCGCCCTGAAACTCTATCAGCTGGGGCTGTATTTCGATGCCCTGTGGGAATGGGGGCAGTACCTCGATACCCTCCCGGATGCCACTGCCATCAAAGCGGCAGACCGCCAGGCTGCACAAAATCAGGCCTGGCTGCTGGTCATCAATGCCAGCACGCGCATCGGCAACGATGCCGACTGGCAGCAAGGTTACGTGCTCCCCTATCGCCAGGACATCATCGCCAGCGCCAACCGTAATGGTCTTTCCCCCTCCTTCGTCGCCGGTGTGATCCGCCAGGAATCCGGATTTGCACCCGGTATCCGCTCTTCTGTGGGCGCCCAGGGGATCATGCAGGTCATGCCGGCCACCGCGGCCTGGGTGCAAAGCCGCTATCCGCAAAGCGCTGCCGCTGATCTGCAAACGGCGGCCGGCAACATCCAGATTGGCACCACCTACCTGGCCTACCTGCGTTCGCAGTTTGGCGATTCCCCCGTACTTCTCGCCGCTGCCTACAACGCCGGACCGGGCGCCGTGAATCGCTGGCTGCAAAAGATTACCCTCGGCGAGAGTCCTTGGGCAGGATTGATCTTTGCCGCCAATATTCCCTATCAACAGACCCGCGACTATGTCACGACCGTTTTGAGCAATGCCATCGTCTATCGCATGCTTCTTTCCGAAGCAGCGGCGTCCCCCCTGTCCTACTGGCAGCTGGCCAGATAGTGGTGCGAACTACCGACGTGGACACCCTGGCGGCAATTTCCCAAAGATGAGCGTATCCCTGCGCAATGTCGCCAAGGTAGCCAGCAATACCTTTTTATCGCGACTGCTCGGTTTTGCTCGGGACGTGATCCTTGCCCATTTGTTTGGCGCGGGGATGGCTGCCGATGCCTTCTTTGTCGCCCAGCGCCTGCCCAACCTCTTTCGCAGGCTCTTTGGTGAAGGGGCATTCTCCCAGGCCTTCGTGCCGGTGCTGGGCGAGTATGTGCAGGAGCGCAGCGTACAAGAGACCAGGGATTTCGTCGCTGACATCAGCGGCTGGCTGCTACTGACCCTGGTGATCGTTACCGTAGCAGGGGTCCTGGGTGCTGGTCTTCTCGTCTACCTTCTTGCCCCCGGCTTTGCCGCTGATCCGGCCAAATTCGAGCTCACCGTCCTCCTCACCCGCATCACCTTCCCGTACTTGTTATTGGTGTCTCTGGTCGCGCTTTCCGGCGGCATCCTCAACACCTATGGACACTTTCAGGTGCCCGCTTTCACCCCGGTATTTCTCAATCTGGGGATCATCGCGGCGGCCCTTTTCTGGGCCCCCCACCTTGCTCAACCAGTGATTGCCGTCGCCTGGGGCATGATCTTCGGTGGGATTGCGCAACTGCTGTTTCAGATTCCCGCGCTCTACCGGGTCGGCCACCTGCACTGGCCCCGTCTGCGCCGCAACGATCCCGGCGTAGGCCGCACCCTGCGCCTGCTCGGACCCGCGGCCCTGGGTGCTTCCGCAGCGCAGATCAATCTCTTCATCAATACGGTACTGGCGTCTCTGGTTGGCGCCAACGTTGTGTCCTATCTGTACTATTCCGATCGCCTGGTGGAATTTCCCCTGGGCGTCTTCGGGGTAGCTCTGGGCACCGTGGTGCTGCCCACCCTCAGCCGCCAGAGCAAAACGGCGGAGTTTCCCCGCACCCTGGACTGGGCCTTGCGCTGGACCTGGCTCATCGCCCTGCCCGCCACCATTGGCCTGCTGGTGCTCGGCCAACCCCTGCTGATCACCCTCTTTCGTTATGGCGCTTACAGTGCCCAGGATATGGAACAAAGCTATCTGAGCCTGTTTGGCTATGGCCTCGGCATTCTGCCGATCATTGCCGCGCGCGTCCTCGCCCCGGCCTTCTATGCCCGCCAGAATACCAGGACCCCCATGCGCTTTGGCATCATCAGTGTCGGCGTCAATATTTTCATCAGCCTCCTCCTGGCCTGGCCCCTGCACCAGCTCGGCCTGTCGCTGGCGACCAGCATCGCTGCCCTAGTCAATGCCCTATTGTTGGCACGCCGCCTGTGGCGCGACGAGATCTATCGCCCTGCCCCCGGTTGGCGCATCTTTCTGGTAAAAACCAGTGGCAGCGCGATGGCTCTCGCCGTCGGCCTTTTCCTGCTGCGCGGTGCCACGAGCGATTGGCTACAGTGGTCCGCCGCGGCGCGGGTTGGCCACTTGGTGCTGCTCATTGCCGGGGGGGCTCTGCTCTACCTGTTTCTCCTCTGGACCCTGCGCCTGCCGGAACTGCGCCAGTTACGTCGACGCTGAACGGGGTATTCGGGTACACTACAGCGGTTTTTTGCCCGGATGCCTCTTTGCCACCATGATCCAGCCCTTTCGTCTCCATTCGTTGCCCCGGCAGGCAATGGCAACGGCACAGGCGCTGACCATTGGCAACTTTGATGGTGTTCACCTCGGGCACCAACGGCTCCTTGCCGGTATGGCGAGGTGCGGGTTGCCGCGCAGCGTACTCACCTTTGAACCCCTCCCCCGGGAGCTGTTTCTCGGCAACAGGGCACCCATCCGCCTGAGCAGCCTGCGCGAAAAGACCGCAACACTCCGGCACTACGGGGCAGACCAGGTCGTTTGCGCGCGCTTCGATACTGCCCTGGCAGCCTTATCGGCAGAGGACTTCGTCGAGCAAATCGTGGTTCGGCGTCTGCGGGTGCGGGAGCTCTTCGTTGGCCATGATTTCCGCTTCGGCGCCCAGCGCCGTGGCGATTTTGCGCTGCTGCAGCAAATGGGCAGGCGACACGGTTTTGGGGTGCACGAGCAGCCCCCCTATCTGCTGGACGGGCAGCGCGTCAGCAGTACTGGCATCCGCCAGTTTCTCGAACAGGGAGACCTGGCGCAGGCGGCACGCTGGCTTGGCCGCCCCTATACCGTCTGTGGTCGGGTACGGCGGGGCGATCAACTGGGACGCGAACTGGGCTTCCCCACGGCCAATTTACCCCTAGCGCATCGCCCCCTTCCCTTGCGCGGCATTTTTGCCGGCCGGCTCTACAGCCCCATTGGCCACTGGAATGCTGCCATCAGCATTGGCCTGCGCCCCACCGTGAATGGAAAAAGTCTCGTATTAGAGGCCCATTGCCTCGACGCCGAGAGCCCGAACCTCTACGGCAAAATGGTTGGCGTCGAACTGCTGCACAAGTTGCGGGATGAAGAAAAATACCCCAATCTCGATACGTTGATCGCCGCCATACAGCAAGACGTACAAAATGTACGGCAATTTTTTTCTACCCATGACATCGAAAGCCCATGGATTATAAAAGCACGCTAAATCTTCCCAAAACCGATTTTCCCATGCAGGGCAAACTGCCCCAGCGGGAACCAGAGCTGCTGGCCCGCTGGCAGGAGCTGGACCTGTATCAGCGTCTGCTGCAGGCTCGCGCCGACGCGCCGAGCTTTGTCCTGCATGATGGCCCTCCCTATGCCAACGGCAAGATCCATATTGGGCATGCCGTCAACAAGGTACTCAAGGACATCATCAACAAGTCGCGGCTGGTCGAAGGCATGCGGGTTCCCTACGTACCCGGCTGGGATTGCCACGGCCTGCCCATCGAGATCCAGGTGGAAAAGACCCACGGGCGTCCCGGTGAGAAGCTGAGCGCCGCGGCCTTCCGTGACGCCTGTCGTGCCTATGCGGCGGAGCAGATCGAAGGACAGAAGGCCGACTTCATCCGCTTGGGTATCCTCGGGGACTGGGAACATCCCTATCGCACCATGGATTATGCCGCCGAGGCCGACATCCTGCGCGAACTGGGCAAGCTTACCCTCAAGGGGCAGGTCTATCGCGGCGCCAAGCCCGTGCACTGGTGCGTCGATTGCGGCAGCGCCCTGGCAGAGGCCGAGGTCGAATATCGCGATCGCAGCGATCCCTCCATCGACGTTGGCTTCCTCGTGGAGGACCGTGCGGATCTCTGTCAGCGTTTGGGCATTTCACTGTTCGACAGCGAAGCAGAAGTCGTCATCTGGACCACCACCCCCTGGACCTTGCCGGCAAATCAGGCGGTCGCTGTGCATCCCGAGTACGACTACGTTCTCCTGCAGGCTGGCGCGCGCGTCTTGCTGCTGGCCGCCGAGCTGGCGGAAGCTGCTCTGGCCCGCTATGGACACCCAGATGCCCGGCGCATCGCCACAACCCGTGGCCAAGCCTTGGAGGGACTGCGTCTGCAGCATCCCTTCGAGCCCAGAACCGTGCCGGTCATCCTCGGCAAGCACGTCACCCTCGATGCCGGCACTGGCTGTGTCCACACCGCCCCCGCCCATGGCGTGGACGATTATCTGGCCGCCGAGGACTATCACCTACCCATCGATAGCCCGCTGCAGGGCAACGGTCGCTATCGTGACGATCTCGGCGACGGCCTCGCCGGACTCTCCACGGCCGAGGCCAATCGCGCTGTGCCGGCCCTTCTGCACGAACGTGGACGTCTGCTACACCAGGAAAAGATCGAACACAGCTATCCGCATTGCTGGCGCCACAAAACGCCCCTGCTTTTTCGCGCCACGCCGCAATGGTTCATCGGCATGGAGCGCAACGGCCTACGCGAGCAGGCCCTGCAAGCGATCGCCGAGACCCGCTGGATTCCCGCCTGGGGAGAAGAGCGCATTGCTGACATGGTACGTAAGCGGCCAGACTGGTGTATCTCGCGCCAACGCGCCTGGGGGGTACCGGTGGCCCTCTACGCCTGCGCCCAGTGTGGCGAGCCCCTGCGCGACGCCGAGGTCTTCCAGCGCATTGGCGCGGCCGTGGAGGCCGGTGGCGTCGATGCCTGGTTCAACGGTACAGACCAGGATTTTCTCGGCGATACCCCGCATCATTGTGCCTCCTGCGGCCACGAACAGTTTCACAAGGTCAGCGACATCCTCGACGTCTGGTTCGACTCCGGCTCCACCCACGCCTTTGTCCTCGAACGACGCCCGGAACTACACAGCCCCGCAGATCTCTATCTGGAAGGTGCGGATCAGCACCGCGGCTGGTTCCAGTCGTCCTTGCTCGAATCCGTCGCCAGCCGCGGGCGGGCACCTTACCTAGCGGTGCTCACCCATGGCTTCACCGTCGATGGTGAAGGACGCAAGATGAGCAAGTCCGTGGGCAATGTCATCGCCCCGCAGGAAATCATCGACCGCTATGGTGCCGACATCCTGCGCCTGTGGGTAGCATCCGAGGATTATCGGGGGGAAATTCCGATTTCCGACAATATCCTGCAGCGCTTGGGCGAGAGCTACCGGCGCATTCGCAATACCGCCCGCTACATCCTCGGCAATACCCACGATTTCGATCCGCGTACAGATGCCTTGCCGGCATCCGAACTTCTGGAGATGGATCGCTGGATGCTGGGACGCTGCGCTCAGGTACAGCAGGAAATCCGGAGCGCCTACGAGCAGTTCCAGTTCCACCGCGTGGTGCAGGCCATGCACAACTTTTGCTCCATCGATCTCGGCGGTCTCTATCTGGATGTGCTCAAGGATCGTCTATATACCACCCAGACCCAGTCGCGGGCACGGCGCTCGGCACAGACCGTGCTGGCGCAGATGCTGAATGCCTTGTTGGTCTGGATGGCTCCCATTCTCAGCTTCACCGCCGAGGAAATTTGGCGACATCTGCCCTGGAAGAATGCCGAGAGTGTGTTTTTTGCCTGCTATCCCGATTTTGGCGCAGGGCAGGACGCGGATCTGGATGCCCGCTGGCAGCGCCTGCTCACTCTGCGCGAGGCCGTGAATGCCGCCCTCGAACCGTTGCGGCAGGAGAAAAAAATCGGCTCTGCCCTGGATGCGCAGGTTGCCCTCTCCGCCAACGCCGACTGGCTGGCATTGCTACGGCCGATGGCGAAAGAGCTGCGCTTCCTGCTGCTGTGCTCCGATCTCCAACTGCGCGATCTCGCCGCCGACGCGGAAGAGACCCTACCGGGCCTGCAGATCACGGTAGCCGCTTACGATGCCACGAAATGCCCGCGCTGCTGGCACCGCCGCAGCGACATCGGCGAGCATCCCGAGCATCCGGAACTCTGTAGTCGCTGCGTGGAGAATGTCGCGGGTAGTGGCGAAACACGGGAGTACTGCTGATGCTGCGCTATCTCTGGTTGAGCGTCTTCGTCATTCTCCTCGATCAGGGGGTGAAACTCTGGCTCAGTCACATCTGGCGGATTGGGCAAGGCATCGTCGTCATTCCCGGCATCCTGAACTTTCGCCTGGTGCACAATACCGGTGCCGCTTTCAGCTTCCTCGCTGGCGCCGGCGGCTGGCAACGTTGGCTGCTGATCGTCATTGCCGTGATCGTTGTCGTGGTGCTCGTCGCCATATTGCGACGCCTGAAACCGGGCGCGCATTGGACCGCCATCGCCCTTGCCCTGATCCTGGGCGGCGCCCTGGGCAATCTCATCGATCGCATCCGACTGGGCTATGTGGTGGACTTCATTGGTGTGCACTGGGGAAACCTGTATTGGCCCTATTTCAACATTGCCGATAGTGCCATCACCATTGGCGCGCTGATGCTCATTGTGGATGCATTCCGGCGCCACTGATGCCTTTTTGTCGTGCAAATACGACAAAATGACCAACGGGCTAACCCGGAAACGCAGGCGACCTATTGATTAATAATAGAATATAAATTTGGCCTGATACTTGCTTTACCCTCTGCATACTGCAAGAGGGACACAGCAATGGACAATCGGGCGAATTTACTGGCAGCACTTCGGCGGGTACGACACTACCCAAACTACCATTCCTTCATGGCCACCCAGGAACGCGAACGCATCAAACGTGATCTACAGAAGCGTTTGCTGCGTCTGCGTCGCGGACATCGGTCGCAGGGCGGCGGTTTCGCCTTCTTACGCAGGGCCGTCCTGGCGCAAATCCTCTACTGAACTCTACTGCGGCTCATTACCTGGCCGCCACTTAATGCTGCAGCCCATGCAGGGCTGCACCTTGCTTGGGGCATCCTCCCCGGCAAGAACGGCGCGCACTGCCGCGTCGAGATCCTTACCCGTAACGGGCTCGTCGTTCTTGGGCCGTGCGGCATCGAATTGGCCGTGATAAAAGAGTTTTCCCACCCCATCAAACAAAAAGATATCCGGGGTGCAGGCGGCATGAAATGCCTTGGCTACCGACTGATCGGCGTCAAAGAGATAAGGAAAATCATAACCTGCCCGGGCCGCCTCGGCGGGCATCTTTTCCGGCGCATCGTCGGGATAGGTCTCCGGATCATTGCTGTTGATCGCCACCACTGCCAAGCCAGCGCGCTGCCATCCCTTCGCCAGTTCCGCCAGCTTCTGGGCGATATGGATGACATAGGGGCAGTGATTGCAGATGAACAATACGAGCAGAGGCTTGCCCGCGGCTTGCGCCGTTGACCAGCCGCCCTCCTTACCGCCAAAAGGCAAGGTAAAATCCGGCAATGGAGTCCCCAGGGGTAAATCGAATCCCGTCATAGCCATCGTGTGTATCTCCTTGTTACTGAGCAAATCATGCGGGCGAAAGGTGGCCGAAGGCCAGCTGCGCCTCGTCCCCACTAGCCCCGTCCTCCAGGCGCCACGCTCCACCACCCAACAGGCGCAGGCAACGCGAATGATAGCGCCAGAGGCTCGAGCGATGGCCGACACTGATGATAGCAGAGGCGGGAAGCACATCAGCGAGCAAACGATACAGCTCCCCCTCGGCACGTTCGTCGAGGGCGGAGCTTGCTTCGTCGAGAAAAATCCAGCGCGGCCTTTGCAGCAGGATACGGGCAAAGGCCAAGCGTTGCTGTTCGCCCAATGAGAGGGTGTGGGACCAAAGCCGGGTCTCCTCCAGTTGACCGATCAGGCTACCCATACCCACCCGTTGCAATGCCTCCGTCAGCACCCGGTCACTACTGTCCTCCAGTCCATAAGGGTAGACCAGGACATCGCGCAGCGTGCCCATGGGCAGGTAGGGACGCTGCGGCAAAAAGAGAGGCCGCTCGCCAGCCGGTAGCCCCACCGCGCCATCCCCATAGGGCCAGATTCCGGCCAGGGCGCGAATCAGGGTGCTTTTGCCGCTACCGGAGGCCCCCATGATCAGCAGATGTTCGCTAGGTGCCACCTGCAATTGGAGTCCATTCACCAGATTTCGCCCATCCGGCAGCCGCACGTTGAGATCGGTAACCTCCAGCCGCGGGGTATCCCGTCGCTCGATGTGATAATGCTTGTCCTGGATCTCATGTACCTCGCCCATGGACTGCCGGAAAAAGCGCAAACGATCGACCACCGCGTGCCAATTGGCCAGTGTCGTATAACTGCTGACGATAAAGGACAGCGCCCCCTGTACCTGGGCGAAGGCGGCCATGATCTGTTGCAGACCGCCGACGCCAATTTCCTTGTTGACGAAATACGCAGGCAGGCAAACGACCAGCGGGAAAATGATGGCAATCTGGCCGTAGGCCGAGGTCCACCAGTTCAGGCGCATACTCCGCCAGATGATCCGCCAGAAATTGGCGTAGACCTCAGCAAAGCGCTGGCGGAAGTGTTTTCCCTCCCGCTCCTCGCCGCCATACAGGGCGACGCTTTCACTGTTTTCCCGCAGGCGCATCATGCTGAAACGGAAGTCGGCTTGATAGCGCTCCTGCATGAAGTTCAGGCGAATCAGAGGCCTACCAATTAGGGCGGTGATGATGGTACCGAAAACCGAATAGATCAGCGCCGCCCAGACCAGATAACCAGGAATGGAAAAGGTCTGCCCATGGAAGGGGATCCAGATCATTGCCGACAGCTCCCAGAGCATGAAGATGAAGGTCCCCAGGGTCACCACCGAACTGAACAAACCAATGACGATGTTGAGGGTCTGGCTAGTAAATGATGCCAGATCCTCACTGATACGTTGGTCCGGGTTGTCAGTACCATCGCCCAACACCTGCATATGGTAGTAGGTACGTCGCGCCAGCCAGGCATCCAAATAGGAGTGGGTGAGCCAGCGCCGCCAGCGGATGACGATCATCTCGGTGAAGAAACTCTGGGAAACCGCGGCAATGATGTAGGCCGTGGCCAGGCCAAAAAACACGAAAATCTGCTGCCAGGCCGCGCTCGCCTGATAATGCTGTACCGCATTCCAGAACACCGCATACCACTGGGTGATCCGATACGAGATGAACACCATGAAAAGATTGAGGCCGATGATCAGGGCAAAGACGCCGCGTGCCAGCCAACGATCCTCCGAACTCGTCCAATAGGGCTTGCTGATTTGCCATAGATCGCGAAAAAACTCGCGATTGAACTGCCGCATACTCGCTCTCCGCCAGGTTACCCAAAAAACCGGCCCCGGGCGCAGATTTTGCTAATCTGAGGGGGCCAATCCATAGTGACGAGGAGCATAGCATGGCCGAGGACAAAAACCATTCACGTCGCCGCTTTCTCGGCGGCCTGGTCGCCGCAGGCGCGGCATCGGCAGTGGCCGTAGCGGCACAGGGCCAGGGCATGGGAATGGGCATGATGGGACCATCGAAAAACAAGGTGGTCTATCAGCTCAATCAGTCTGATCCCGCCTATATCCTGGATATCTTACATAGCGCGGCGGTGGTGCTAGGGCATTTCAACAATGACGTCGATATCGTCATCGACTGTTTCGGTCCCGGCATCTGGCTCCTGGTCAAGGCCGAGAAGAACCATCAGCACTACAGTAAATTCATTCAGGAGCAGGTTTCCAGTCTGCACATGTACGGTGTGGTATTTGATGCCTGTGAACAAACCATGAAAACCATCAAGATCGGCAACGAAGATCTGATTTCCGAAGCCACTCCGGTATTCAGCGGTGCTGTCGAGCTGATCACGCTACAGCAGAAGGGATACGCCTATATCGCTTGGTAATGGACAACTAGAGCCGCCGGTGCTGCAACACCGGCAGGCGCGCTCGGATCTGCGCCAGTTGGCCAAGCTCCAGTTCCGCCAGAACGACCCCTGCGCCCCCTTCCTGAACCGCCAGTACCTGGCCCCAGGGATCGATGATCATGCTGTGGCCCCAGGTTTCCCGGCCATTGGCATGCTTGCCGCCCTGATCGGCGGCCAGGACGAAGGCCTGATTTTCGATGGCGCGGGCGCGCAAGAGGGTCTCCCAGTGGGCGCGTCCGGTCTGCACGGTGAAGGCGCTCGGCACAACCAGGAGGGATGCGCCAGCATAGTGGCGATAGAGCTCGGGAAAACGCAGGTCATAACAGATCGACAAACCGATTCCACCCCAAGGACTCTCGACCAGCACCGGCTTGGCGCCCGGCGCAATGGTCGCAGATTCTCGATAACTTTCGCCGCCCGCAAGATCCACATCAAAGAGATGGATCTTGTCGTAGCGCGCCCGTAGCGTGCCTTGCTCGTCGTACGCCAACAGACTGGCGAAGCAGCGACCATCCGGGGCACGCAGAGGGATACTTCCGCCCAGCAGCCAGATCCCATGGCGCCTTGCCTGCTCTGCTAAAAAATCCTGGATGGGACCGCTGCCGGGCTCCTCCATGAGGGCCAATTTATCGGTATCGCGCAGACCCATAAAGGCAAAATTTTCCGGCAGCAGAACCAGCTTGGCACCGGCGACGCTGGCATCGTTGACCGATTCAGCTGCCGATGCGAGATTTTGCTCGAGATCAGCACCGGATACCGTCTGGATGACCGCACATAAAAGTTGGTTATCTGTCATCCCGTCCCTCAAAAAAGCCGTTCAGAGGCCCTGTCCGGCGAGCCAGCGCTGAATGTCGGCAGCGCCCATGGCGCCGCTTTGTCGTGCTACCTCACGCCCGCCGCGAAACAGTACCATGGTCGGGATGGAGCGAATCTGATAACGCGCCCCGGTCTGTCCATCCGCTTCGGTATTGAGCTTGGCAAAGAGGCAGCGTCCCTGCATCTGCTGCGCAGCCTGGGCGAAGGCCGGCGCCATCATGCGACACGGCCCACACCAGGGCGCCCAAAAATCTACCAGTACGGGCAGGTCGTTGCGCTCGATATAGCGTTGAAAGGCAGCGCCCTGCAACTCCACCGGATGGTCGGCAAAGAGTGGCTGGTGGCACTTGCCGCATTTGGGATGCTGCCCCAAACGCTCCTGAAGGACTGCATTGACGGCGCCACAGTGAGGACAAACGATGTGCATCGGAAACCTCCCTTTCAGTTTCGCAGCAGGGGATCCAGTTCTCCGCGCCGATCGAGGGCCAGCAGGTCGTCGCAGCCACCGATGTGGCGCTGGGCGATGAAGATTTGTGGCACGGTACGCCGACCGGCGGCACGTTGGATCATTTCTGCACGACGATGCGGCTCTTGGTCCACCCAGATGATCTGCGCCGCGACCTGTTTCTGTTGCAGCAAGGCCAGAGCGCGCCGACAGTACCCGCAGGCATGGGTCGCATAGACAATGACTTCCGCCATTACTTGTCCACCGGCAGGCCGGCGCTCCGCCATGCCTGAATCCCACCCTTGAGACTATACACCTTCTGAAAACCCGCCTTGTGCAAAATCGACGCCGCCCGTGCCGAGCGCATGCCGCTGGCGCATTGGCAAATCACGTGGTGCTCCTGATGCTTTTCCAGATCTTTGAGATACTTGTTCAATTCTCCGACCGGGATGTGCTTGGCCGCAGGGAGATGGCCACGCGACCATTCATTCTGCTCACGCACATCGATCACCAGGGCATCATGCTGATTGATGAGCTGCACGGCACGCTCCGGGGTGATCTCTTCGACACCCGCCAGTTTGCGGCTGAGTGGCCCCTTGAAAATCAGTACGAGAAAACCAAGGGCCAGCAAGAGCAGGGGCCAATGGGTAGACAGCTCGGCGCCGATGTTCACTGCTTATCTCCCACAGCTAGGGGCATCGCTGACTCCCATTTTATGCAGGATATTCACCAGCGGACAGAAGCCCGAGATGCCACTCTGGAAAAGGTTGAACCCAACAAAAAGGGTGAATACCAAAAACCACTCACTCACAAAGATCGGACTGCTCGGTGCGCCCAGGGCAACACTCACGAATACAAAGGTACCCGCTACCACCCGAACCCAATTTTCTGTCGTCATTTCAGGAAACCTCCGGCGTTTTGCGCTCCAAATGTCGTTCCCACAGGAAGTAAAGCAGCGGGATCACGATCAGTGTCAACATGGTGGAGGCGAATGTACCAAAAATCAAGGACACTGCCAGACCGCCAAATACCGGATCGCTGACCATGATCGCCGAGCCGAACATGATGGCCAGCGCCGTCAGCAGAATCGGGCGAAACCGCACGGCACCTGCCTCGATCACCGCTTCGTCCAAGGGGTATCCCTCGCGCCGATACTCGATGATGAAATCGATCAGCAACAGAGAGTTACGCACCACCACCCCCGCCAGGGCAATGACGCCAATCATCGAGGTGGCGTTGAACGGCGTATTCAGCAGCCAATGACCGGGGAAGACACCGATCAGGGTTAGGGGAATCGCGCCCATAACAATGATCGGCATGATGAAGGACTGGTAGTACGCCACCAACATCAGGTAAATGAACACCAGGGCAATGATGAATGCCGCCCCCAGATCGCGAAAGACGTCCAGAGTGAGCCGCATATCACCGCCCCAAAGGATCTGGTAGTGAGTGATATCATTCGGCTGCGCCGGCATGAAACCCAAGTTACCCGTATGCAGGTGCACGCCGTCCAAAGTTTTGCCATCGAGCATGTTGTTGAGCGTGTAGGTAGCATAGACCGGACTGGAACCCAGCAAATCTCCGGTCACGTAGACCACCTCGTGCTGATCACGATCGACAATCGGCTTGGCTTGGGTAGTTTTCTCGATGGTAACGATGCTCGCCAGCGGCACCTGTTTTCCTGCCTCATTGCGGATGCGCAGGCTCAATATCTGCGACTCCCAGGCACGATCAGCGGGGGGTACTCGGAGAATGATATCCACAGGTTCGCGCGCGCTGGGGACAGCGATGGTGCCGATCTTGGTCCCGGCGATGTAATCGTGTACCAATTCCGCCACCTGCGCCGGCGCGACCCCGGCCAGCATCGCCTTTTCCGTCAGGACATGGATGCGATATTCGGGAACTGTACCGGTGACTGAGTCGTCGACATTGATCATGTCGTAGACCTTGCGGAAACGCTCTTCGACCTGCCCCGCCAGCTGCCGCAGCTTGTCATAGTCGGGACCATAAAGCTCCGCCACCACCTGGGCACGTACGGGAGGCCCTGGCGGCACCTCGAAGAGCTTGATCACCGTACCCGGAAAGCGCTGCTCCAGCGGCGCAATCTTTTTGTAGATATCCACACTGACCGCATGCGACATCGGGCGTTCGCTGCGCGGCACCAAATTGACCTGGATCTGCGCATAGTTACTGCCTTTGCGCATCATGTCGCCACGCACCAGCCCGGCAAAGTCCACCGGCGCGGAGCGCCCGACATAATTCTGGAAATTTTCGACGTACGGATTCTGCGCCAGTACCTGCCCCACCGCCTGCACCACCCGCCCGGTTTGGGCGAGCGCCGTCCCCGCCGGGGTATCGACCTGGATCATGAAGTCACTGACATTGCCCGCCGGTAACATCTTGACGTTGACCCCCAGGGCACTCAGCGGACCATTCATGCCCGAGGGCCGGACAAACTGCCACGCCGGCATCAACATCACCAGGAGCAGCAGTACGATGACTACTAAAAAAAAGAGATTGCGCCGCCCAGCAGAACGCAACAAGGGCGTGAAGACCCGCAGATACGCGCGCTGCAGGGCATCGCGCTGGGCGTGCCCATCGTCATGCTGCTGCGCCGCAGCATGACGCTCGGCCTTGCCGCGCAGGAAGCGGTAGGCACCCCAGGGAACCACGGTGTAGGCGAGCAACACCGACGCGATCATGGCAATGGGAACAAAGATCGGGATGGGCAGCATGAACGGTCCCATCATGCCGGTAACGAAGGCCATCGGCACGAAGGCGAGGATCACCGCCAGGGTAGCAATATTGGTGGGATTGCCGATCTCGTTGGTGGCCATCACCACCTTATCGGCAAAGCTGCGCCTTTCCCCGCCATGACTGAGGTGGCGATGGATATTTTCGATGACGACGATGCCACCATCGACCAAGAGACCCAGGGACAGAATCAGAGCGAACAAGGTAATACGGTTGATGGTCTGCCCAAGGATCCAGCCAATCCCGAGAACCACTCCCAGGGTAAGGGGCACGGTAAGGATGACGATAGCGGCCTCGCGCCAACCCAAAAAGATCAGCAGAATGACGGCGACCACGCCCACTGCGATACTCAGATGTTCAAAGAGCGTGCTCACCGCATCGTCGGCGCGCGCGCCGTAATCGCGAGTGACGGATACATGCACGCCCTGGGGAATGGCTTCTGTCTCCAGGCGTTGTAATTTAGCCTTGAGGGCATCGGCAACGACCACGGCATTGGTTCCCGGTCGTTTGGCCAGAGTAATGGTGACTGCAGGCATGCTGGTACCGGCGGGCAGTCCGAGACCGTTGGCCGGACCAGTGTTGTCGGTCACCAAGGTATTCGTTTCCGCCGCCCCTTCTTCCACCCGCGCCACGTCATGCAGATAGATCGGCCGGTTGTCATGGGAGCCGATGATCACATCACCCACCGCCGAGCCCGAACCAAGCGCCGCATTGACGCGCAGGGGAATGCGCTGATTATCGGCAACCAGATGCCCTGCAGGCATCACCAAGTTACTGCCCTGCAACGCCTGCTTCAGTTGCGCCAGGCTTACCCCGCTGCTGGCCAGCTTTTGCGGATCGATCCAGATATTCACCGCCTCTTGGGCACCACCAATCAGCTCGGCGTTGGCTACGTCAGGCACATTCTGCAACTGATTCATGACGCGCATGGCCACCGCACGCAGTTGTACCTGATTCAAATGGGAGGAACTCAAGGTGACATCGAGGATGGGGACATCGTTGATGCCGATGGACTTGACCAGCGGCTGCATGGTCCCCGGCGGCATGCGGTCGATGTTGCGGCTGAGCTGGTTATAAACCTCAAGGAGACTCTTTTCCTCATTGGCACCCACCTGAAACTGCACGGTGACGATGCCCATATCATTCACTGCATAGCCGTACGTGTGATGCACGCCGGGCAGAGAGGCCATCAGCGCCTCCAGCGGGCGCACCACGAGATTATGCACTTCCTCACTGTTGGAGCCCGGGCGCATGACGAAGATCTCCGCTGCCGGCACCACGATTTCCGGGTTGTACAGGCGCGGAGTCACGAGCACCGCCATCGCTCCAAAGAGGGCAATGGCGAGCATGATCAATACCGTGATCTTGGAGCGATAAAAGCCGCTGGCCAGACGACCGGCCAGATTCATCTTTGCTACATTCTCAGCCATGCGCAGCCCCGGTACTCTCGATCCGGTCGCCGTTGTCGACGGCTTCGATGTTGCTGACGACGATTCGCTCGCCAGCGCTCAAGCCCGCCAGGATTTGCACCTGATCACCAATCTTTTGCCCCGGACGCACCATGCGATACTCTGCCACGCCCTGGGAATTGACGACGAAGACGCCGGGGATACCCGCCCGGTTGAGCAACGCACCCTGCGGAATACGCAGTGTCGTTGTCTCACCGACCTGGGGAATCTGTACCTGCACAAAAGCCCCGGCCTGGATGTCGCTGCCCGCAGGCAGGCTCAGTTTTACCAGATGGCTGTGGGTCACCGGATCGGCCACGGGTACCAGGTCGCGCACCGTCGCCGTGAGCGCCTTGCCGTCATTGTCGACGACAAGTGCTTGTCCAACGTGGAGAGTGGCGAAGGCGGCAGTGCCGACACTGCAATCGACTTCGAGCTGCTGCGGATTGGCCAGGGCCAGAACCGGATGACCGGGGGCAACCAGATCACCATTTTGCAGATACTTCTGCGTGATCACCCCGGCAAAGGGCGCCGTCACCCGAGCGTAGCGCAACTGGGCAGCAGCACTGCCAGTGCCGGCGCGCGCCGCAGCAACCTGCGCTTTGGCCATCTGATACTGGCTCTGTACCTGATCCCACTGCTTTTGCGGGATGGCCTGAGCCTCGTAGAGCTTCTTGAAGCGATCATAGTTCGACTGCGCATCCGCAAAATTGGCCTCGGCCTGGGCGAGGCTTGCCTGCGCCTGCGCCACTTGACTATCGACATCTGCTGGATCCACCTGAAAGAGCAACTGGCCCGCACGTACGGATTCACCCACATGTACCTGCAGACCACGTAGATAGCCGCTCAAACGGGAACCCAACTGTATCTGCTGACTGGCCATGACCGTGCCCGGCACGGTCTCATAACCAAGCCCCTTGCCGGCGGCAAGGGTCAGGGTCTGCGCCTGCACCGATTCGCCAACAGCACCGACATGGGGCGGCTTCTGTCCACAACCGGCCAAGCCCAAACTCAAGATGATTGCGACCGTCAAAAACTGTTTCTTCACTTGCTTTCTCCCGTCATTGCGGCACCGGTCATCGTCTGTATGTCCATTTTGCCCAAGGCGAGCAGGAGTGCACCGCGTTCCACGGCCTCTGCATAGCGCGCCTGGACCAGCTCCGCGCGCGACTGATCGAGGGAAGCCTGTCCACGCAACAGGCCGGTCAAGGTTTCAACGCCGTTTTGGTAGCGCAAGCGCACCAGACGTTGCGCCTCCTCACTCTGGCGCACCGCCAACTCCCGAGCCTTGACGCGCTGCGACGCGAGCTTTGTAGCCAGGAGGGACTTCTGTAACTGCAGCCGGGTATCGTCCTGGGCCTTTTGCAGATTGGCCAGTGCCACTTGCACCTTGGCCTGGGCGGAGTCCATCTGCCCGGAGCGCGAAAAATCCAGCAGATTCCAAGAAACCTGTCCACCTACGGTATAGGAGGGCACAGCATTGCCCAGGGTCGTACCGTTCCACTCCTGCTTGGCCATAGCATTGACATGGGGGAGATAGGCGGCGCGGGCAACACCGATACCTGCTTGCGCGGCCCGGACTTTTTCCTGCAGGGCACGAATACCGGGATTGTTGGCAATAGCCTCTTGCTCCAGGGCGAAGGTGTCACCGGCGGGCTGTGGTGGCAACACCGGGGCATCCACCTGGATCGGAGTCGAGATCGGCTGACCGATCAGCAACGCCAAATTGGCACGTGCATTGGCGACCTGGTCCTTGGCCTGCTGCACTGCCAACACCGCCTCTTCCTGGTGCACTTGCGCCGACAATAGATCACTTTTCACTACGACACCCTGGTCCAGCAACTGCTGTGTGGTCTTGACATAGTTGTCGGCAGCACGCAGTGCCTTTTCTGCGACTTCCTGACCTGCCTTGGCAGCAATCAGTCCATCATAGGCCTGCAGCACGGTGAAGGTGAGCTTCTGCTGGGCAAATTGGTCTCCCGCCTGCGCCGCATGCAACATCGCCTCCGCTTCGCTGATACCACTGCGCACCGCGCCACCATTCCAGATCGGGATGGCGAGGGAGAGCTCGGTGCCGAGATTGTGATAGCCACCCGGGTGATCGAGATTGTTGGGCGCAGTATAGAGAGACTGCGGGTCGGAAGGATTGAACTGGCTGGCGCCAAAGTCGTTGAAGGTAGCGACGCGCTGCGAGAGCTTCATGCCAAAAACGGTCAGGGCGTTGTTCGACTGCGCCCCGGAAAAACTCGCTGTGAGTTTCGGCAGCAGGTTACCATTGGCGGAGCTCAGCGCTCCCTTGGCCTCGGCCGCCTGGGCTTCGGCCAGAAGAGCGTCGGGGTTACGCTTCTGTGCGTCTTGCACGCACTGCGTAAAATCAAGGGCATAGACTGCCGGAGCAGCGACAGACGCCAGCAAGGCGGCGATGATGGCAGCCCAGGAACGTCGGCGATTCCTGCAGCAATAATCTTTCTTCATCTGTTGACCTCTGCCAAAAGAGGCACAAGCGCTAAAAAGATTAGTATATTATGATATTCTTCGAATGAAAAGCGTCGGCACTAGTGGATGCTACAGAACACCTCACTCATCATCGAGATCAGGCGCAGGGTGCGCGGATCGCCAACCCGGTAATACACCTTATTGGCATCCTTGCGCGCCTTGAGGATGTCCTTTTCACGCAGGATCGCCAGGTGCTGAGAGATATTGCTTTGCGTAGTGCCCACGGCAGCCACGATATCCTGCACACTCATCTCCTCCGAGCCCAGAACGCAAAGCACCTTGAGGCGCAAGGGATGGGCCATAGCCTTGAGCGAACGTGATGCCTGCTCGATATCTTCTTCGCGGGTGGGTAGTTCTTCCATTCTTGATCCTCTAATCGTCAGCGTTTACCAGGCCTCGGTCGTTACATTCTGAACCACAACCGATCACCTTGCCTTTTCTCGGTTATCTTCTATAGAATGGAGCATTCGCGGGTGTAGTTCAATGGTAGAACCTGAGCTTCCCAAGCTCATGACGTGGGTTCGATTCCCATCACCCGCTCCATCTCTTGCTCCCCTCATCAATACAGGGGCTTATCCAGGCGTCCCAGAATCTCATCGACCCGTTGCTTGACGGTATCCGTCATCCGGATCGGCGCGCCCCATTCCCGCGTCGTTTCGCCGGGAAGCTTGTTGGTGGCATCAAAGCCGACCTTTCCCCCTAGACCCGCCACCGGCGAGGCAAAATCAAGATAATCGATTGGAGTATTTTCCACCAGCAGGGTGTCACGCACCGGGTCCATGCGCGTGGTCATGGCCCAGATCACATCGGGCCAGCTGCGGGCATCCACATCCTCGTCCACCACAATGATGAACTTGGTGTACATGAACTGCCGCAGAAACCCCCATACCCCGAACATCACTCGCTTGGCATGACCGGGGTAGCCTTTGCGAATCCGCACCACTGCCATCCGGTACGAACAACCTTCTGGCGGCAGATAAAAATCGAGAATCTCCGGATACTGCTTTTGCAGGAGCGGGACAAAGACTTCGTTGAGGGCAACTCCCAGAATTGCCGGTTCGTCCGGGGGCCGTCCGGTGTAGGTGCTGTGGTAGATGGGATTTTCCCGATGCGTCAGACGCTCCACGGTCAGCACCGGGAATTTCTCGGTCTCGTTGTAATAGCCCGTGTGGTCCCCAAACGGACCCTCCACAGCGAAATCCTCCGGGTAGATGTGTCCCTCCAGAATCAATTCCGCGCGCGCCGGGACCTGCAGGGGTACGCTTAGAGCGTTGGCCAGCTCAGTACGACCGCCGCGCAATAGTCCGGCAAACTGGTGCTCGGATATCGTATCGGGGATGGGGATGACCGCCGCAAGGATGGTCGCGGGATCGGCGCCGAAGGCGACGGCTACCGGAAAAGGCCGACCTGGATTCTGCCGCTGAAATTCGCGCAGATCCTGCGCTCCGCCGCGATGCGCCAGCCAGCGCATGATGACGCGGTTGCGGCCGATCCGCTGCTGGCGGTAGATGCCCATGTTGGCCCGCTTTTTGAGCGGTCCTTTGGTAATCGTCAGGCCCCAGGTGAGAAGTGGCCCGACATCGCCCGGCCAGCAGGTCTGCACCGGCCATTTTTCCAGATCGATCTCGTCTCCCTGCAGGACTACCTCTTGGCACGGCGGGCGCGACAGGGTCGTCGGCGCCATGTGCAGGACTTTCCGCAAGGTGGGGAGCTTGTTCCACAGGTCGCGGATCCCCTTGGGCGGATCGGGCTCTTTCAAGTAGGCGAGCAGGCGGCCGATCTCCCGCAAATCCTCAAGAGACTCTCCGCCCATTCCCAGAGCCACGCGCCGAGTGGTGCCAAAGAGATTGCCGAGCACCGGAATCTCATACCCAGCAGGGCTCTCAAAGAGAACGGCCGGACCACCAGCACGCAGGCTGCGATCGCAGATTTCTGTCATTTCCAGCCGGGGGGAGACCGGCTCGCGGATGCGGCGTAATTCCCCGCGAGATTCCAGGTCGTTTATGAAGGCACGCAGGTCAATATAGCTCATTGGCCAATGCTAGCCCATGAGCTTTATTTTGTCTCCTCTCCGGGCTCCTCCCGAGCCACCAGGAAGGCACTGTCGTCGATCGCCAGCGTGCTGGTGGCCCGCAGATCAATAGCCTCGTGACCACTGATGTATTCTTCTGCAAGAGCGGTCAGGCATGCCACTTCATCCGCATTAACCGGCGCAAAGCCGGAGAAGCCAATGTCCTGCAACAAGCGCTGCCCGGCTTCGCTTTGCTCCATGCTACACAAGGTCGTACACAATGCGTCTTGCAAATGGGCCAGACGTGGCGAAATACAAAAAGCATGAAAGGCAAAGGCATCATCGGACTGCGCGATGACCTGCAAACTCTCCTGGGTGATGCGACTGGCACTGGAGTAGACTTCATCAAACACGAAGGCCAGATCGACCCGCCCCTGCAAGAGACTCTTCAGCGCCGATTGATAGCTGCCGGTAAAGGTGAAATCGAGGCGGGCGCGATCGATTTCTGCCTTATCCAGAAGAAACAGGCCAACCATGTGTACCAGAGTGGCATCAGTCGCGGAGGCGATATGGATCCGTTCCGGCAGGGAGGCGAAATCTATCCACGGGGAGCCTTTGCGGGAACACAACAGCACTTCGTCGAAGTGTTCTTTGGGCTTTGCCACAGGGATAAATCCTTTCTTTTCGACATACTGCACCCAGTCGAAAGGGTTGGCATACACGAGATCGATCCCCCCCTGCAGAACGGCGTTTCTCCCCTGCGCAAAATCGTCCTGAGGCGAAAAGTGCAGACTGCAATGCAACTGTCGCTGCAGATAGGTGCTCATCAGGAACCAGCCCGGAAGATTCTTTCCGGAGTAATTCGGGTCTACGGTAAAGCCGTACATCAGATATCAAAATCCACAGGAATTTCTCCCAGTATATTCAAATGAATATTAAATGGCGTCATATATTTCATCGCCGTCATCATCGATCCCTTGAACTTCAACTTACGGCTCATCAGTGCCGACTTTCCGGCAATTTCACCGGCAAGAATCTTCTTCCAGTTTTCCATGCTGGCCCACATGATGAAATCTCTGCGCCGTCCATCGGAGGGACCAGCATAGATCACTTTGCCGGCCTTGCAGAAGAGCATCACATGCGGAATATCAGGACGATCCTCAATATAATACTCCCAAGTGGCGTTGAAATTCTTCAAGTCCTTTTGAATTTCCGGATGGGTATCCCATTGCTTGCCCACCAGACGAATCCACTCTGTACTCATGAATTTCACGGCCATCGGCCCCTCCAAATATAAGCATATAATAATTGTCTTAAAACACCCTGACTAACTACCAGGACTATTTAGCCGACATTTCCATTCCTGCCAAGAGCTGCTGCAGAATGGCGCCCGCCAGATGTACGCCAAATAAGGCTGGCATGTAAGAGATCGTGCCATTCACCGTCTTTGGCCTGCCGCCGGGACCGTGATTCGGCGCCTCGCGCGGGGCAGCGGGACGGGGACGTTCGCGCGAGTATACCGCCCACAGGTCGAGAGACGCGCCGGCATGACGCAACAGGCCACGCAACTCCCGCGCCAGAGGACAACCCTCGGTCTGGTTCAGCCGCGCCATACGTACCTGGCCCGGATCGAGCCGATTTCCTGCCCCCATGCTCGCGTAGATCTGCATGCTCAGCCCTTGCGCTGCCTGAATCAGTGCCGCCTTGCTGGCAATGGCGTCGATGCAGTCAGCGAGCACCGTGGCACCACTTTGGGCAAGAAGACCCCCTACATTGTCGGCCTGGAGAAAGATCTGCCATGCATCGACCTGACAATCGGGGGCGATATCGGCAATTCGCTCCGCCATGACTTCGACCTTTGGCTGCCCCAGCGTGCTATGCAACGCCACGAGTTGACGATTGAGATTACTCAGACCAACGCAGTCATGGTCTACCAGGGTCAGGCGCCCCACCCCGGCACGCGCCAGATTCTCGGCAACGTAGGCGCCAACCCCGCCCAAACCGGCAATAAAGACATGACTGGCGGCCAATCGCGCGACGCCTTCCTCACCAATCAGGATACGAGTCCGTACCGAGGCATCATCTGACATGCTGTTTCTCCAATCGGGGAAAAACTCGCAGAGTATTCGCTGTGCAGATTTCTGCAAGTTGTTCCGATGCTTCCTGCCGCAGCTCTGCAGCAATAGTGAGGATTTCTGTCAGGTGGGCCGGCTCATTGCGCTCTCCAAGCTGCGCTTGCGGTGTCTGAAAGGGAGCGTCGGTTTCGAGGAGGATGGCATCCGCTGGCAAGGCAGTGAGCACGCGCCGCAAGCGTTGCGCTCGAGGATGGGTCATGGCTCCCCCGAAACCCAGATGCAAGCCCAGGTCGATGGCCTTGCGAGCCTGTTCGTAGCTTCCGGAAAAACTGTGCAGCACGCCAGCGATCGGTCGATACCCGCGCAGCAACTGCAACAACTCCTCCGTGATTTTTCGCGCATGAAGGATCACTGGCAGACCATAGGCACGGGCAATGGTCAGCTGTCGCTCCAGGATGGGGATTTGCTGCGCGAGGTGCGGCGAGCCCGCGCCGCGATCCAAGCCCACTTCTCCCAAAGCCACCGCATTTTCGAGCAGTACTTCCAGACGTTCCCAGTCCCCCGCGCGCAGATCGACGAGAAAGCACGGATGCACCCCAAAGGCTGCAGCTACTCCCGGCTCTGCTACGCGCAGGGAGTCCAGGCGCGACCAATAGTGCGGGCTGTAGGCGGGTACGACCCAAGCTTGCACTCCGGCCGCACGGGAGCGCGCCAGAACCGCATCGCGATCCGGCGCAAAATCCTTGTGGTCGAGATGACAGTGACTGTCGATAAGCAAAAGCCGGACCTCAGTATTTGACAAGATACCGATTAGTAGGTATTTAATACCCTATGAGTACAGTAATCGCCAAAAAAATCCGTAACCCCGAGCAGACGCGCACCGACCTGCTCGCGGCAGCGTACACAGAAATCCTGGAAAGCGGCTTTCAGGCGGCCAGCCTGGACCGCATCCTGGCCAAGACCTCGGTGAGCAAAGGGGCACTTTACCATCATTTTGGTACCAAGCAGGAGCTAGGCCTCGCGGTGGTTGAAGACGTAATAGCGCCGCAATTGGCCCAGCGCTGGTTCGTTCCCCTGCAGCAGACCACAGAGCCCGTCCCCTGTCTGCAACAGCTGCTGGCGGAAAAGATCGACGCTGCCGACGAGCAGTTACTGCGCTATGGCTGTCCGCTGAACAATCTCATGCAGGAAATGAGTCCGCTGGATGAGAATTTCCGCCAGGGCCTGCAGCGTATCCTTGATGAGTGGACCCGCGTAATCAGCCATGCCCTGACGCGCGGCCAGCAACAAGGCAATGTTCGCCAGGAGGTGAATCCGATGGAGGCAGCGCTGTTTATTGTTGCAGCCATCGAGGGTTGCGTCGGTCTGGGGAAAAACGCGCAATCGCTGCAGAGCTACCGGACCTGTCTCGGACAACTGCGGCAGTATATCGGCACCCTCGCGGCCTGATCGGGATTTGCGTAGATACCGATTGGTCGGTATCCTTCTTCCGTCTTTTCCCACGCAGAGGAGTGAATGCCAATGTCGCAGGTCAAATCCGAGTGGTTGCAAATTTCTCCCGAACTTCGCGCCTACTATTCCCGCCCCGACGGCTCTGGACCGTTCCCGCTGATCCTGGTTTTTATTGAGGCCTTTGGCGTCAATGAGCATTTTGAGGATGTCGCACAGCGCCTGGCGAAGGAAGGCTTTGCTGCCATCGTCCCAGATATCTACCACGGCAAGGTCTATGATTACCAAGACTTTCAGAATGCCATCGGGCACCTGCGCACTCTGCAAGACGATGTCGTCATGAAAGAGGCGCGGGCTAGCATTGCGGCCGCGCAGGAGCGTCCGGAGGTGGCCGCAGGCAAGATCGGCATCGTCGGCTTTTGCATGGGAGGGCGCTACACCTTCCTCGCCAACGCGGCCCTAGCCGAGCACGCAGCCGTGGCGGTCGCCTTTTACGGTGGCGGCATTGCCCCGGAATCCGACCCCGCCGGACGTCCGCCCTTGCTGGACCATGTGCCGGCCATGCGCGCCCCAATTACTTTGCTCTATGGTGCCGAAGATCAGTCGATCCTGCCCGACGAACATGCCCGCATCGTCGCAGCTCTCAGCCGTGCGAAAAAGCGCTATACCCTCAGCGTTTTCCCCGGCGCACCGCACGGCTTTTTCAGCGATCGCCGCGACAGCTATCGGCGGGAAGTGGCGGCCGAGGCTTGGCAGATTACCCTCAATGAATTCTCCAAGCACTTGGGGGCGAAGCAGTGAGTAAGTTGTTATTTACGCCTTGGCAGTTGCGCAGCGTCACCCTGCGCAATCGCATCATCGTGGCGCCCATGTGTCAGTATTCCACTCCAGATGGTGTGGCGCGGGACTGGCACATGGTACACCTGGGCAGCCGGGCGGTCGGCGGTGCCGGTATGGTGATGGTCGAGGCCTCGGCGGTCAGTCCCGAAGGGCGTATCTCGCCGGACGACCTGGGTATCTGGAATGATGCCCAGAGCGCAGCGCTGCGCCCCACCGTCAGCTTTATCCAGGCCCAGGGCGCCGTGGCCGCCATCCAGATTGCCCATGCCGGACGCAAGGCTTCTACGGCAGCTCCTTTCCACGGCGGCACCCCAATCCCACCAGGCAGCGAACGAGGCTGGCAGCCCATTGGGGCAAGCCCTCTGCCCTTCAGCCCGCAGCACACAGTTCCTGCGGAGATGTCGGTAAAAGACCTGGAGCGCGTGCGTGATGACTTCGTTGCTGCCGCCGAGCGCGCCCATGCCGCGGACTTTTCGGTGCTCGAACTGCACATGGCGCACGGCTATCTGCTGCACAGTTTTCTTTCGCCTATCAGTAATCAGCGGCAGGATCGTTATGGTGGCAGCCTGGAAAACCGCCTGCGCTTTCCTCTCGAAGTGGCACGGGCCGTGCGCGCCGTCTGGCCCGAGGAACTGCCGCTCTGGACCCGCATATCGGCGACGGACTGGGTGCCGGGCGGCTGGGACATCGAGCAGTCTGTCGCTCTGGCTGGTGAACTGAAAAAAATAGGCGTGGACGTCATCGACTGCAGCAGTGGCGGCATGACCCCAGATGCCCAGATCCCCGCGGGCCCGGGATTTCAAGTACCTTTTGCCGAACGCATTCGGCACGAGCTGCAGATGCCAACGGTAGCGGTTGGCCTGATCACCGAAGCGATGCAGGCCGAGCAGATACTGGTCACCGGCCAGGCAGATGCCGTCGCCCTGGCGCGGGAGCTCCTGCGCAACCCCTACTGGCCGCTACAGGCTGCCCACGCCTTGGGCGTAGACTGGAGCTGGCCGCCGCAGTACGATCGCGCCAAACCCAGCCGCTAGGCTACGGGTATTCTGACCGGGGAGGATCCCTTCCCCGGTTTTGTTTTGCAGCATAGGGCTTCTTACCGATGCGTTCCCGTGAGACTTATCTGGCTTTCACAGCAATTTTCCTGATTGCTTTGATTTGGGGCTACAACTGGGTGGTGATGAAAGTCGCGTTGCAAGACAGCGCGCCACTGCTCTTCGCCGCTCTGCGAGTGGTGCTCAGCGCGCCGGTTTTGCTGCTGTTCCTGATTTTGCAGAAGCGCTCCCTGGCGCTGCCGCCGCTGATCTATGTCGTACCCTACGGACTGTTGCAGAGCACCGGCTTTGTCGGCGCCACCCTGCTGGCCCTGGAATACGCCGGGGCGGGCAAAACCGCAATTCTGGTCTACATGATGCCGATCTGGCTGATGCTGCTCGCCTGGCCGGTTCTGGGAGAACGACTGCAAGGACTGCAGATCCCCGCGCTGGTGTTGGCGCTACTTGGTCTGGTGGTCATTCTGGAGCCTTGGCAGATAGGTCATTCTCCTTGGCAGGGTCCGTTCTTTGCGATCTTGTCAGGGATTTCCTGGGCGGCCTCGGCGATCTGGCACAAACGCTTCATGCCCAGGGGTCAGGACCTGATCACTGCAACCTTCTGGCAGGCCTCCATCGGCGGACTCGTACTCCTCATCGCGGCGCTGCTGCTGGAGGGGTGGCAGGTGCAATGGACGGGCTCCTTTATCGCTGCTCTGGCGTACAACGCCGTTCCCGGGACCGCTCTTGCCTATGTGCTCTGGCTCTTTGCCTTGCGCCACCTTCCTTCGGGAGTAGCGGGAATCGCTACCCTCCTTGCCCCCCTCATCGGTGTTCTGGCGGCCTGGCTGCAATTGGGTGAACGGCCCAGCCTTTGGGAGGCCATGGGTATGGCAGCCATTTTCTCTGCGCTCCTCCTCGTCAGCTGGCAACATCTGCGACCCAAGGACAACAGCATTGCCGTGACGGCGCAGGAGTAAGACAGACAATCAACTTTCTTCGATCACGGCTGCAAGACCTCCTCTTGAAATGCCCAACGCTCACGCTGACGGCCGCGGCGAGCGAATGCGAGCCAGCGGTCCGGTCGAACGTGATGTTGGACGGCACGCTCGCCCGCCTATTGGCCGGAACGTGACTCGCGCCTCTTAATGATGAGCATCCACGCGATCTGGACGGCGGCAAGCCCGAAGAAGGCAATCGATGCGGTGAACATGAGCCAGTTGCTCGGGTTGAGAAAAAGGCCAAACAGGCCACCTCCAATCAAAATGAGAACGCCAATCTCCAGTAGCCACATGCCGACTGTGCTGTGGGCGCGCGCCTGACCAGCTACGCTCTCGCTCAACGTTAGCTTCTCGTCCGTCTGCTGCAGGCGGCGACACTGGTACCGCGCCCACACCGCGTACAGAACGATGAGGGGCAGCGAAATCAACGCTCCGCCGAGGAAACCCTGCAACCTGACCGCCAGAATAACCAATGGCAGGGAGATGACGTAGTAGGCATTGATGTGGCGTTGAAGCCGTTCGAAGTCCTTCTCGGAGGGAATAGCGTAGCCACGGCCGAGCGTTCCCCAAGGGAAGAAGAGCCTCCGCCCATCTGGCGTGGTCTTGAACGAGCCGCTCGTTAAAGCATCATAATAGCCCATACCCCTCCTCGCGAGGCCGCTTCGCACGCCGTCCAACGTGTAGCTAACCGGAGCCCGAAATGCCGCAAAGCGGCATGTAGGGCGTCCGTGTTGGGCGCAGGGTTGGGCATCTAGAACGGTATTTCATCAAGCGCCACATCGAGCGGAAATTCATAGTCGAAGTTTCCTTCGACAGTCACCAAACGAATGATGGATCTTCCAGAGACTCGATACGAGTCCTTTAGCTCTTCGCCCTTGAGCACGGTCGCAAGAACTCGCCTCGCCGAGAACTTCAACTGAGCCCAGGAGTTCTTGTTCAGGCGACGAACAGGTGGTGTAAGAAAGTGACGGGCAGGGAAATCTGGAAGGTCTGAGTCTGTGGAGGGACATTCCTTTCCATCTTGCTTGAGCGTCCAACCCTTGTTCGAGTAGAAGTAGATCGCGTCAATTTCTGCAGAAGTGTTTGATGTTTCGTTATGAAGATCGATCTTGAAATCGACAGTACCCCACGCGATAAATTTCGTCTTTTCGAGCAAACCACTTGCGTCTTTTAGGGTGGCCTTTATCCTGCTCGAGCGGATTGTCTCTACTTGGTCCTTGGCCCAGGCCATTTCTTCGGCGAGCAGGCTTCTAAGTCGGCCAATTGAGCTTCCATAAACGATGTGCCGATGATGCTTGAGGTCAAATGGAATATCATCAGCTCGTTGCGTGAGGAGAATGCAGAGTTTTCCCTTCGCGTGAGCAAATCCAACTTCATAGAAGACGTTTGGGTTCTGCCCCGTCATGTCGGCGACTATCAGATCGGCGAATTCAATTTGGCGATATATTCGCTCGAGAATTCCTTCCGAAAAATTTTGCTCGTCGACCCGCTCAGCAAGGATTCCAAGAGCTATGGCTGTTTCCTTTATCCCGAGCTTATAGATGTCGTCGAATGACTTGTCGAACGGCATTAGAACGAAGGCAAAGAACTCAATATCCGCACTCATTGAGACGCCCAACGTCACTTAGACTATAAAACCCTACCATAGCATGATTTACCAACGCAATAGGAGAGGACTCCATCATCCTGTTCTAACTGCCTTTGTAGTCCTTGCCAATACATTTAGGGCAGCCTAAAACTCCACGGATGGAATCCAGCCACGTCACCCCCAACGTCCCGCCCAAACTCCTGGACCAGATGCATGCTCGGATCAGGGCATTGCACCACAGCATTCGCGCGGAAGAAGCGTATACAGACTGGGTGTGCCGGTTCATTTTGTGGGCGCTGCAGACGCTCCACCATTCTCAAATATTGCAAATAATCATCAGAACACCTTGTTTCCACGAGCTATCTCCGAAGACCACAAGAAATTTTTTGATGCTTTTCTGGAAAAATAAAGACAGCAGGTTACGCGATTCGATCATTTTACCACCCGTTTAATCCTGAAGAGAGAATCATCAGCCGACTACGAGTTTGAGAGATCAAGCACTGCAAGGAAAGTCCTTGCCCAGGCTGGAGTGCCTCTCGACTCTCACCGCAGTGCTTCCGCTTCTCAATAATCCACTGGATTTCTGATGATCTGATTTTTTGTTTCTGCGCAAGATTTGCCTGATGCATCAGGACATCGTAGCGCTCAGTCAATTGCCGGGTAACTTCGTTATATTCCTGCAGCGCCTGACCGTGCAAGTTTCCTTTCCCATTGTTCTCCACGAGATCTGGAGCATTTAGATATCTGGCAAAGTCTTCGGCCTTGGGCCCAGGTAACAATTCCCATCCGCCGAACTCTTGGTTCCACCGCCAGCTCGCACTCGCACTATATCCGCAGGCCATACACTTCGTGCTGCGAAAACCAGCAAGCGTCAGTATCCCGTCCCGAATCTGAACGGAAATTGTTCCATCCATCTCGCTGGCAGAAAATGCTCGCCGCATAGCGCCATCACGATAACTATAGATAGCATAACTGCTACCGCCTGCATCCCCTCCTGTGGACCAACCGTAGGTAGCCAATTGTTCATAAGAACCAGGGATCAGATGCAGTATTTTAAAATCGTAGGCGGCTGTACCGGTAATGCTATTCTGCGCCGTCTCCATGTAGGAGGCCTTCAGCTCGCCTCCTGCGATAATCTCGGCAACCGCATCACAGGTACCATAGCTACCGGGCTTCTGAACAATACGCAAGAACTGCGGACCCGGCCAGGGTCCGAAATGGGCGGGAGTCTGGGAGAGAGTCCGCTGTGGGCAATCGATTGCCAACGAAGGAAGAGGGGTACAGAGTCCAAAGAGCAATAACCCGGCGAAATGTAGCGATTTGCGGCGCATGAAAACCTCGTTTTTTCATCCCTGGGGGAGAGTCTACGACCAGCTTGATCTACCAGCAATATCGACAGGTGGACGGCCAGGCAGTTGCCGGTTCCTTTCCGCACGCGCAGTGATCCAGTACGATACCCTTAACAAAGAGAGGTGCAGGAAATGAAGAAGTGGGTGTATCTCGCCATCATTCTGGTAGTATTGGTCCTGGCTGTCCTACCCATGTTTTTTCGTGAGGGTCCCTATGGCGGAAAAGATCAGGCCTGGTATGAACAGCATCCCAAGGAAACGGCCAAGGAACTGGCCTGGTGCCAAGAAAAACCGGAGCGAAACACAACCATGTCCTGTCAATACGCACAAAATGGCGCCGTTGCCGGTATGACCGGCGACTGAGGGACGATCCCAGGACATCGCTGACGCCAAATCAGCGCAAGGCCTCCTCATGGCGATTTCCCAAACCGTCGCGGCGCTGATCCAGACCGACGACCTTGGCGACTCGATCAGTTCGCGTGCCCTTTTCTGCAGCTTAGGGCTGTCGGTGATGGCCCCCGAGGGCGACATGGGTATCGAGAAGGAGGTTCAAGATCGACCGCCCAGGAATAGGCGCTCGATTTCTTCATTATGGGCATCGATACTGTCGGGCACCTCGAACTTACCCTTGGCGACACCGATGCGCTTACCCGCCTGGACGGAATCCACGGGCACCAACTTGGCAGCCGGGCGGCCATTGCGGGCAATGATGATCTCGCGCTCCTTGCCCTGTTCGATAGCTTCCACGAGGCGGGATAGCGATGACTTGGCCTGCAACATGTTGAAAGATTGCATCATGTCCTCCGAATCACACAAAGTTAGTCTAGCCTGGCCAGCATCGGCAGTCCAGTTCGTGCAGGCGAATCACTCCCACTCGATGGTGGCTGGCGGCTTGGAGCTAACATCGTAGGTGACGCGGTTGATGCCGCGCACCTCATTGATGATGCGCGAGGACACCTTCTTGAGCAGAGCGTAGGGTAGTTCGGCCCAGTCGGCGGTCATGAAGTCGCTGGTCTGCACGGCGCGCAGGGCTACCACGTAGTCGTAGGTGCGACCATCGCCCATCACACCAACGCTTTTTACCGGCAGGAAGACAGCAAAGGCCTGACTGGTGAGGTCATACCAACTTTCGCCGCTTTCGGGGTCAATGCTGGCCCGTAGTTCTTCGATGAAGATGGCGTCCGCGCGACGCAGCAGGTCAGCGTATTCTTTTTTCACTTCACCAAGGATACGTACTCCCAGGCCGGGGCCCGGAAAGGGATGGCGATAGACCATTTCCCGCGGCAGGCCAAGGACCACGCCCAGCTCCCGGACCTCATCCTTGAATAGCTCGCGCAGGGGTTCGAGCAGTTGCAACCCGAGTTGCTCCGGCAAACCGCCAACATTATGGTGGCTCTTGATGGTGACGGCCTTCTTGCTCTTGGCGCCCCCCGATTCGATGACATCGGGGTAGATCGTCCCCTGCGCCAGAAAGCGGACGCCACGATGGCCGGGACGGGCGGCCTTGAGTTTCTCGGCCTCGGCCTTGAAGACATCGACAAAGAGACGGCCAATGATCTTGCGCTTCTGTTCCGGGTCGATAACGCCTGCGAGTTCGCGCAAAAAAAGCTCGCTGGCATCCACCCGTAATACCTTGGCGTGCAGCTTGCCCGCGAACATTTCCATGACCATGTCCGCTTCGTTTAGACGCAGCAGCCCGTGATCGACGAAAACGCAGGTAAGCTGGTCGCCGATGGCGCGGTGGATCAGGGCGGCGGCCACGCTGGAATCGACACCACCAGACAGGCCGAGGATGACCTCTTCCGCGCCGACCTGCTCGCGGATCCGTGTCACGGCCTCGGCCACATAGTCGCCCATCACCCAATCACCGGAGCAACCGCAAATTTCGTGCACAAAGCGGCGCAGCAGCGCCCTTCCCTGCAGCGTATGGGTGACTTCGGGGTGAAACTGTACCCCATAATAGCCGCGCTCCTCATCCGCCATTCCGGCAATGGGGCAACTGGCAGTGCTGGCCATCAGCTTGAATCCCGGCGGCAGCGCCGTGACTTGATCACCGTGACTCATCCAGACCTTGAGCATGCCGTAGCCTTCCGGCGTCTGAAAGTCTTCGATGCCTTGCAAAAGTCGGGTATGGCCGCGGGCGCGGACCTCCGCATAGCCGAACTCCTGATGGTCCGACCAGCTCACCGTGCCACCCAATTGCGCCGCCATGGTCTGCATGCCATAGCAGATACCCAGCACCGGCACCCCGATCTCCCAGACTGCCTGCGGGGCCCGCAATTCATGGTCTTCGTAGGTGCTGCCATGACTTCCGGAGAGGATGATGCCCTTGGGCGCAAAGTCACGCACAAAGTCGTCACTGACATCGCAGGGATGGATTTCGCAATAGACATGCACCTCGCGCACGCGCCGGGCGATGAGCTGGGTGACCTGGGAACCAAAATCCAGGATCAGGATACGTTCTTCACTCATGGAGGCGATCACTCCACCCGGTAGTTGGGAGCTTCTTTGGTGATGTGCACGTCGTGGACATGGCTTTCGCGCACGCCGGCCTGGGTGATCTTGATGAATTTCGCGTCGCGCGCGAGCTGTGCCAGATCGGCGGCACCGAGATAGCCCATGCTGGAGCGCAATCCCCCCAGAAGCTGGTGGATGACCTGGGCCGCGGGCCCCTTGTAAGGCACCCGTCCCTCGACGCCCTCGGGCACCAGCTTGGGGGCCTCGGGACTGCTGGTATCCTGAAAATAGCGATCGGCCGAGCCCTGCTGCATCGCACCCAGGGAGCCCATACCACGATACGCCTTGAAGCTGCGCCCCTGATAGAGCTCGATCTCGCCCGGGGCCTCATCGGTACCGGCCAGCAGGCCGCCGACCATGACCGTGTGCGCACCCGCCGCCAAGGCCTTGGCGAAATCGCCAGAAAAGCGCACGCCACCATCGGCCACCAAGGGTACGTCGGTGCCTGCCAGGGCTTCCGCGACATTACTGATGGCGGTGACCTGCGGCACGCCCACCCCGGCCACCATGCGCGTGGTGCAGATGGAACCCGGCCCGATGCCGACCTTGACACCGTCCGCGCCGGCATCGACCAGGGCCTTCGCCGCCTCCGCCGTGGCGATGTTGCCGCCAATCACCTCGACCGAGGGGAAATGTTTTTTTACCCAGGTGACCCGGTCGAGTACGCCCTGGCTATGGCCATGGGCAGTATCGACAATGATCAGATCCACCCCGGCCTCGACCAGACGCTCGACGCGCTCGTCGGTGCCCGCGCCGACCCCGACCGCCGCTCCCACCAGCAGGCGCCCCAGACTGTCGCGACAGGCATTGGGATGGGCGGTGGCTTTGCTGATATCCTTGACGGTGATCAGCCCGCGCAGCTCAAAGCGGTCATTGATCACGAGGATTTTTTCGATGCGGTGTTTGTGCAGAAGATCCTTGGTGGTGTCGAGACTGCTGCCCTCGGCTACCGTCACCAGGCGCTCGCGCGGGGTCATGACACTGCTGACCGGCGCTTCCATGCGCGTCTCAAAGCGCAGATCGCGGTTGGTGACGATTCCTTCCAAACGGCCGTCCTCGCCAACCACCGGAACTCCAGAGATGCCGTGTCCGGCCATCAACAGCAAAACCTCGCGGATTGTGGCACCGGGACCGGTAACGATGGGGTCTTTGATGACACCTGCCTCGAACTTCTTCACCCGCCGGACCTGCGCCGCCTGCGCCTCGGGGCTCATGTTTTTGTGAATGATGCCAATGCCACCCTCCTGAGCCATGCAGATGGCCATCGCCGCCTCGGTGACAGTATCCATGGCGGCAGACAGCAGAGGGATGTTGATCTGCAGATTGCGACTCAGGCGGGTGCGAGTCTGAACATCGCGTGGCAGCACGGTCGAATGGGCGGGGACGAGCAAAACATCGTCAAAAGTCAGGGCTTCGCCAATCAGTTGCATCGGAGCTCCTCAAAATGAAAAGGGCCGGGCATCGCTGCACACCCAGCCCCGTCAGGCATACGCAATCATAGCTGCGGGGCGAAAAAAATGCCAATTTGCGCGGCCTGCTTCCCGCCGCTGGCGGGTGTGGTATTGCCCTGTTAGATTTGACGGCTTTCCACCCGCATGGGAGCCACGCAGATGCACTCTCGCAATAACAAAATCCGGACGGCTCTGCGCTGGGGCATCCTGCTGATTGCCAGTCTGGCGCTATCCTGGCTGTTCCAGGCCCTCGGCATCCCTGCTGCACCTCTTTTTGCCGCCATGCTCGCCGGGATCCTGCTGAGCAGTTGGGCGAGTGTTCCCTATGCCCGGGCCTTTCCCCACCTAGGGCAAGTTTTGCTCGGATCGGAGATTGGTTTGCTGTTCAGCAAGCCGGCGATGGCAATCATCCTGCAGCATTGGGCGCCAATCCTGCTCATCAGCGCAGCCACCCTGCTTCTTAGCCTCGCGATCGGCGTCCTCTTCAGTCGCTGGCAAGAAGTGGACAGCAGCACTGGATTATTGGGGATGACCGCGGGCGGCGCAGCCGGCATCACTGCCATTGCCCACGAGCTCGGCGCAGAGACCGGCTTGGTGGCTATCCTGCAGTATCTGCGCGTGGCGCTCGTGATGCTCAGTCTGCCCGTGGTCGTGTTATTGATCTTTTCCCATCCCGTCCAGGAGGCCACTCGTTTGCACGCCGCTCCCGCGAGCTGGTCCGGCACCGTGCTCCTGCTGGTTGGTGCCGCCGCCGCCGTGTGGATTGCCAGACGCATCCATCTCACCACGCCATATCTGCTGGGGCCGCTCTTCGTCAGTCTGACGCTGACGGCAAGCCAGAACAGTCCTACCCCGGCATTGCCCCACAGTCTGTTGCTCCTTGCCTACCTGCTGATTGGCTGGCAGGCGGGGTTACAACTATCGCTTGCGCGCATCCGCACCTATTTGCGGCTTCTGCCGCACGCCCTGGCGCTGATCGTTGTCCTGAACCTGCTCTGCGCCCTGCTAGGAGTCCTTCTTGCCCAACTGGTGGGAGTGAGCGATCTCGATGGCTATCTGGCCACCGCACCGGGGGCGCTCTATGCCGCCGTTGCCGTCAGTATGGCAGCCCACGGCAATGTGCTCTTTGTGCTCGGCGCCCATCTCGCGCGCTTGCTCATGATGCTGATTATCATGCCGCCGTTGGCACAACGCCTGCGACGCGAGCGGACGGTCAAGTAAACTCGGGCGGCGCCCGCTGCTCATCATTTCGAATATTGCCGATTTTTCGTATACACTGTTCGCGCTATTCGCCGGAGGGCTGGAATCATACTTTGGTCTCCCTGAAAAACTTCATTGCGGCACAGTTAGCCGAAGACGCCGTGCCGCCGCCCGCTTCCGTCGCGCAGACGCCATCCTTGCCTGCCGGGGCGCAGGTCATTGCGCGAGAGAAACACAACATCTCCCGCCGCCAGATTAGTGATGCCGCCCTGCAGGTTTTGAATGGCCTGCATCGCGCTGGCTATCAGGCCTATCTGGTGGGTGGCAGCGTGCGCGACCTGCTGCTTGGCCGCGAGCCCAAGGATTTCGATGTCTGTACCGACGCCCGGCCAGAGGAAGTGCGCAAGCTCTTTCGCCGCAATGCCCGCCTCATCGGTCGGCGCTTCATCCTGGCACACGTACAATTCGGCCGGGAGATCATCGAGGTAGCCACCTTCCGCGGTGGTGACAGCGACGGGCAAACCGTGAGCGCCAGTGGACGGATTCTCGCCGACAATGTCTACGGTACTCTGGAAGAAGACGCACAGCGCCGCGACTTCACCGCTAACGCCCTGTATTACAATATCGCTGACCGCAGCATCATCGATTTCTGGGGCGCCTGGGCCGATATCGAGGCACAGCGCCTGCGCATGATCGGCGAAGCAGCACAGCGCTTCCACGAAGATCCGGTGCGCATGCTCCGGGCGGCGCGATTTGCCGCCAAACTTGGGTTTCAACTCGATCCCGCCATTGAGTCCGCCATACCCGCCTGCCGCGAGCTGCTGCGCGAGGTGCCCCCAGCCCGCCTGTACGAAGAAACTGGCAAGCTGTTTCTTGCCGGCTTTGCCCAACAAAGCCTGGCTGCCTTGCAGCGCTATGGGCTCTTCGCAGCCCTCTTTCCGCAACTCGCGGAACTGCTGGAGCGCGCCGAGGAAGGGATTGCCCGCGAACTGATCCAACTCTCTCTGCGCAACACCGATGCACGGGTGGCTGCCGGCAAATCCGTGCATCCCGCCTTTCTCTTTGCCGCGATGCTCTGGCCAGTGCTGGTGGCGGAACAAGAGCGACTGATGCAGGAGGACAAGCCTGAGGTAGTAGCCATGCAGCAGGCGGCCAGTGCGGTGCTGGAAGAAAATCGTGGACAGATTGCCATACCGCGCCGCTTTACCTTGACGATCCGAGAAATCTGGGACCTGCAGGCACGGTTTCATCGTCGCGGCGGGCGGCGGCCTTATGCCCTGCTCGCCCATGCGCGTTTCCGCGCGGCCTTCGACTTTTTGCAGCTTCGTTGCGAGGCCGGTGCCGATCTTGGCGCCCTGGCGCAATGGTGGCAGCAATTTCAGGATGCCGATAGCGAGGGCCGCAAAGAGCTCATCGAAGCGGCTCGCCAGGAGGACCGGGACAGCGAATCTCCGCTCGGTCCCCTGCCCGCCGGCGAGGCCAAGCGCGGCAAACGGCGGCGACGGCGGCGACGAAATCCCAAACAGGCATCGGAACCCGTAGCCGCGCCAGAAGGCGAATAGGTTCCGCGCAGTGGTCCTCGACAGCGACCACGGAGAACTTCTGCAACGCCTTCAGAATTTCTGGCCGGCTACGCGCTTGCAGCAGCTTCGCTTTCTGGGCGCACAGGCCCATACCCTCGGTTCCCGGCTTTATCTGGTGGGCGGCGTCGTCCGTGATCTTTTCCTGGGCCGCGCGAGCCAGGACTGGGATCTTGCCATAGACGGACCTCTCGAACCGCTGCTTGCGGTATTGCAGGATCTGGGTTTCCAGTTGGACAAGCGTTCGCGGTTCGCTACTGCCAGCCTCACAAGCCCCGAGGGACTGCGCTGGGATCTGGCTCGTTGTCGCGGAGAGCGTTACCCCCAGCCCGCTGCCTTGCCCGAGGTTTTTCCCGCCGACATCTATACCGATCTGCAGCGCCGCGATTTTCGTTGCAATGCCATCGCCCTGCAGCTCGCCCCGGACACTTTTGCCGAGATCCTCGACCCGTTTCACGGATGCGCGGATCTCCGCAGCAGCACCCTCGAGGTACTGCATTCCCGATCCTTTCAGGACGATCCCACACGGATCCTGCGCGGACTGCGTTTTGCTCGACGCTTCGGCTTTTCTCTGGGTCCGCAAGCCCGTCAGCAACTGCACGAGGTGCTGGCAGCCAATGGCTTTGCCCATCTGAGTGGTACCCGACTGTTCCGCGAACTATCCCTGCTGCTCCAGCTTCCTGATCTGCCCGGTAACCTGCGCACATTTTGCGACTGGGGACTTGGCCCACTCTTACCGCCATTGGCATCCGCACCGGCCGCGATCTGGTTAGCCTTGCAGCGGCTCGAACAGTCTCTCGCTGCATACCAACGGCAATTTCAAGACAACATCGACCGGCCGGCAACGGCCCTCCTTCTGCTTGCCTACTTCACTGCTACGGAATTGCGAACAAGGCATTGGCAATATTGGCAGTGGACTCCGGATAGGGCGTGGCTGCACGACCTTGCCGCCTTGCCCGCGCGCCTACCGGGGCCTACGCCGGCAATGCAGGCGCGCTACTGGCAGAGCTGGACGCCGGCAGGTATCCTGTGCGCTTTGGCCCTGCGGGAGGACCCGGAGCTGAGCCGCTCGGCCTGGCACTATCTGCAGGTACAGCGCTGGCAAAAGGTGCCGGTAGATGGTCGGGACCTCCAGAAATGGGGCATCCCCGCCGGCCCACAACTCGGCGATCTGCTTGCGCGTTTGCAGGATGCGACCTGGAACGGAGCCTTTGAAGACAAGGATGGAGCCCTGCGTTGGCTGAAACAAGAAAAGCTGCTGCCGTGATCGCCTGGGTAGGGATTGGCAGCAACCTGCAAGACCCCCTTGTGCAGGTGGCGCGGGCACGGGCGGCCTTGGCGGCGCTACCGCAATCGCGTTTGGACTGGGTTTCGCAAGACTACCTTTCGGAGCCCATCGGCGGAGTTGCGCAACCTCCCTTCGTCAATGCCGTGGCACGCCTGGAAACCTTTTTGTCGCCAAAAGACCTGCTCCAGGCCCTGCACAGCATCGAAGAGCAGGCCGGACGACAACGCACGCTGGAACTGGTCTGGGGCCCGCGGGTGCTGGATCTCGATCTCCTTGTCTATGGTGATCTGCGCAGCGAGGAGCCTGGTCTGCGCCTACCGCATCCGCAAATTGCTCACCGTGCCTTCGTACTGCAGCCCATGGCGGATTACGATCCCGGCCTGATGATCCCTGGCCTTGGCACCATCGCGCAACTGCTACCGGCGGTTGCCGACCAGCGCTTGGCGCCGGTGCTCTCGCCGACGGAGCCGGGCAGCGCGGAAGTCCGACGCTCATGCTGATTGTTGTCGAAGGCCCCATGGGGGCCGGAAAAACCAGTCTTACGCAGCTATTGGCCAGACATTTTGACGCGGAAACATGTCTGGAGACGCCGGGAGACAATCCCTTCCTGGCCGAGCTCTATGCCGATGGCCGCCACGCCCTGGCAACGGAACTGCATTTCTTGCTGCAGCGCTGTGCCCAGTGGCAGGCATTGCCAGACGGCCTGTGTTTCAGCGACCACGGCTCGGACAAGGATTTGTTGTTCACCACGCAGACCCTGTCAGCAGCGGAGCGCGATCTCTATCTGCAGATTCGTGCCCGACTGTTACCGCAGCCACCCCAGGTGGATCTGATGATCTTCCTCGATGCACCGTTGGAGGTCCTCTATGCGCGCGTGCGGGCGCGCGGTGATCAATGGGATGCGGCCATGCAACGCGAATACCTGGCCGGAGTCCAGGCGCGCTATGCGGATTTTTTTGCCGGCTATTCGGATGCGGTCCTCGACCTGCGCGGCGAGAATCTGGACTTCGTCGCACACAAAAAGGATGCTAAAATCTTGACTGATTTAGTCGGGAATAAATTACACGAGTTGGGGTGGCGGAGTTGAGCAAACGGATCGATACCTGGATCGCGGCCAAGGAACGCGGGGAAAAGCGCGTCTTAGTGACGGCTTACGATCATCCCTTCGCCAAGCTGGCGGAAGAGGCCGGCGTCGATGGCGTCCTGGTTGGCGATTCCCTGGGGATGGTCGTCCAGGGCCATCGCGACACCTTGCAGGTGACGCTGGAACAGATGGCCTATCACACCGAAATGGTGGCGCGCGCCTGTCAGCGCAGCCTGGTCTTTGCCGACCTCCCTTTGGGCAGCTACGAGGAAAGCCCGGCGCAGTGCTGGCGCTCCGCCAGCACCCTGCTGCGCGCAGGGGCCGAGGTGATCAAGTGGGAAGGCGGACTCGAATTCCGCGAGCACCTGGAATTTTCTGCGGCGCGCGGACTGAACGTCTGCGTACACCTTGGCCTGACCCCACAGCGCCTGCGCCAGTGGGGCGGCTTTCAGCGCCAGGCCACGACGCCCGAGGCGGCAGAACGCCTGGAGCAGGAGGCCCTGACTCTGGCGCAATCCGGCGCCCGTTTCCTGCTCCTGGAAGCGGTTCCCGCTGAGCTTGCCGCGCGTATCTCGGCGCAGAGCCCCATCCCCGTCATCGGTATTGGTGCCGGGCCGGATACCGATGCCCAGGTTCTCGTGCTGCACGATGTTCTCGGCTTCGGCAAGGCCCCTCCCTTTGCCCGCGCCTTTGTCGATGGTGCGGCCCTGCTGCGCGCCGGACTCGGCGACTATGTGCAGGCGGTGCGCGAGCAATCCTTTCCCGGCAAAGCGGGTAAACGCTGATGCCCATTCTGCGCAATCCCGACAGCCTGCGGAACTGGCGACAGCAGCAGCGTGGCAGTCTGGCGCTGGTCCCCACCATGGGCCATCTCCATGCTGGGCACCTCGCGCTGCTGCGCCTTGCCCAGGCGCGGGCGGAGCAGGTACTGGTGAGCATCTACGTCAATCCCTTGCAGTTTGGCCCGGAAGAGGACTTTGCAAGCTATCCGCGCACGCTGGAGAGCGACCTGCAGCAACTGGCGGAGCACGGCTGCACGACCGTCTTCGTGCCCAGCGACGACGATCTCTATCCCCGGGGCGCTGCCGAACAAACACAGGTTGTCCCGCCCGAGCGGCTCAGCAGTATCCTCTGCGGTACGCAGCGGCCCGGACATTTCACCGGCGTGGCCACCATCGTCCTCAAATTGCTGCACCTGGCCCAGCCAGACATCCTGGTCTTGGGGGAAAAGGATTATCAACAATACCGCATTGTCGGGCAGATGCTCGACGACCTGAATCTTCCCGTCCAGCTCCTTTGTGGACCGACCCAGCGCGATGGCGACGGCCTGGCCCGGAGTTCCCGCAACAGCCGCCTGACATCCGAACAGCGCATCCTGGCGCCACGCCTCGCGACCGAACTGCGACAGCTCTGCCAGCTTCCTGTGGGTAGCCTGGTACAGGCTCCAGCCCGGGACGCCAGAGAGCGTCTGCAGGCGGCGGGCTTTGCCGTGGACTATCTGGAACTGCGGAACAGTGAAAGTCTGGAACCCGTGAGCGAGATCCGGCCCGGGGCACGCTGGCTGGCTGCTGCCCGCCTGGGCGATGTGCGACTGATCGACAACATGGTGATTCCGTGAGCGAACGACGCGAAATTCCCTACAACTACACCTCCTTTTCCGACCGCGAGATCGTCTGCCGATTCCTTGGGGACGAAGCCTGGGAGACCCTGGAAACGCTGCGCGGGCAGCGGGTCACCGGGCGTTCGGCGCGGATGCTCTTCGAGGTACTGGGCGATCTCTGGGTGGTGGCGCGCAACCCCTATCTGCAGGAGGACCTCTCCTCCGACTCCAAGCGACGCCGTGCCCTCTGGCAGGCCCTGGAGCACCGCCTGGACGAGATTGCCCAGCGCGCCGAAGGCAATGCTCTGGTTTTGCAGCTCCTCGATCGCTGCCGCGGCGCCAAGCAACGTTTCATCGCGAACTTCGATGCCGAGCGCGAGCTGCGCAAGCGGGCGGGGCAGGCCCTGGCCAAGGTCAGCCCCAAAGATCATGTGGACTTCAGCCCCTATGCCCGGGTAGCACACGTCACCGATGCCTCGGATTGGCGCGTCGAGCTGCCGCTGGTGGTCCTCTACCCAGCAACGGAAGCAGAACTGGCTGAGCAGGTACGCGTCTGTCGCGAACTGCAGCTGGCCATCATCCCGCGCGGCGGCGGTACCGGCTATACCGGCGGGGCGATCCCCCTGACACCGCGCAGCGCCGTCATCAATACCGAAAAACTGGACTCCCTATCGGCGATACAGGAAGTCGCCCTGCCCGACTGCGATGCCCTGGTGCCCGTCGTCGAAGCCGGCGCGGGAGTAGTCACCAAGGTGGTTGCTGACCTGGCCGAAAGCGCCGGGCTGGTCTTTGCCGTCGACCCCACCTCTCTCGATGCCTCCACCATCGGCGGCAACATCGCCATGAATGCGGGCGGCAAAAAGGCGGTACTCTGGGGCACCACCCTGGATAACCTGGCCTCCTGGCGCATGGTCATGCCCGATGCCCGCTGGCTGGAGGTCGAACGCCTGGATCACAACCTGGGCAAGATCCACGACCAGGAGCAGGTGCGCTTTCGCATCACCCGCTACGAGGCGGATGGCAAAACCCCCGTAGCCGCACCCGAGATCCTCGAACTCCCCGGTGGCGGTTTTCGCAAGGCCGGATTGGGCAAGGATGTCACCGACAAGGCCCTGGGGGGCTTGCCGGGCATCCAGAAGGAAGGTTGCGACGGCATCATCACCTCCGGGCGCTTCATTCTGCACCGCATGCCTAAGCACCTGCGCACGGTCTGTCTGGAGTTTTACGGCAAGGACCTGGAGCCGGCGGTCGCTGCCATCGTCGAGCTCAAGAACTATGTAGAAGGTCGGGCGGAGGTGCTGCTGACCGGTCTGGAGCACCTCGACGAGCGGTACATCAAGGCGGTCAAGTACAGCAACAAGGCGCCGCGGCGCGAGCGCCCGCGCATGCTGCTGCTGGCCGACATTGCCAGCGACGATGCCGACGCCGTCGGCGCCTGTGCCTCGGCGCTGGTGCGCTTGGCCAATGCCCGCGGCGCCGAAGGCTTCATCGCCACCACCCCCGAGTCGCGACGTCGCTTCTGGGCCGACCGTAGCCGTACCGCAGCGATTGCTGCGCATACCAACGCCTTCAAGATCAATGAAGATGTCGTCATCCCCCTCGATCGGCTGGGCGAATATACCCGCGCCGTCGAGCGCCTAAATATCGAACAGTCGATTGCCAATAAACTGCGCATCATCGATGCTTTGCAAGGCTATCTGCAGGGAGAGATGCCGGAGCTGCGGCGGGTGAAGGATTTTGAGGACAGCGCCGAAGAGCGCGCCATCGTGGCGGGCAAACGAGAAGCGGCGCTTGCCCTCCTCCAGGAAGTCCACGGTCGCTGGGAGCATTATCTTGCCCATCTTGACCAGCCCGCCGAGGAGTTACTCCCCAGCGTACCCGCGGAAGAGCAAGGGCAGATCGATCCCCAGCAGAGCCTCTTGCAGTTGCTCTTGCGGCGCGATCTGCGCATCAGTTACCGCCAGGACATCGGCAAGCCCCTGGAAGAGCTCTTCGCGGGGGAGCGCTTCACCGGGGTACTGGGCGAGATCCGGCGCATCCACGAGAGGGTCCGGCGTACGCGCATCTTTGTCGCCCTGCACATGCACGCTGGCGACGGCAACATTCACACCAACCTACCCGTGCTCTCTTCCGACCGCGAGATGCTGCAGGAGGCCGACCGGGTCGTCGACCGCATCATGGAGGTCGCTAAGGAGTTGGGCGGCGTCATCTCCGGTGAGCACGGCATCGGCATCACCAAGATGCGCTGGCTGGAGCCAGAAAAGATGGCAGCCTTCCAGCAATACAAGGCGCAGGTCGATCCGGATGGGGTCTTTAATCCGGGTAAACTGCTGCCCGGTTCGGGACTGGAAAGCGCCTATACCCCGTCACTGCAACTGGTGGAGCAGGAGGCGCTGATTCTCGAGGCGAGCGAGCTCGACAGCCTCAACCGCGAGATCAAGGACTGCCTGCGTTGCGGTAAGTGCAAGCCAGTCTGCATGACCCATGTGCCACGCGCCAATCTGCTCTATTCGCCGCGCAACAAGATCCTGGCGACAGGGCTTTTGATCGAGGCCTTTCTCTACGAAGAGCAGACCCGGCGCGGGGTATCGCAGCAGCATTTTCAGGCCCTGGAAGATGTTGCCGACCATTGCACCACCTGCCACAAGTGCATGACCCCCTGTCCGGTGGATATCGATTTTGGCGAGGTCTCGGTGCACATTCGCAATCTTCTGCGCGCGCGCGGCGAAAAGACCTTCAGCGCCGGTACCCGGCTGGCCATGAGCTATCTCAACGCCAGTGACCCGCAGACCGTACACTTCCTGCGCCGTGGCGTGCTGCAGCCCGCCTATCAGGCGCAGGCCCTGGCGCACCGCATCGTCCGGCCCCTGCTACCCAAGGGTGAGGCGCCGGCTACCACGGGCAAGGCCGATATCCGCGCCGAGGTCATTCACTTCTTGCGCAAGCCGCTGCCGACCGACATGGGGGCGCAGACCATGCGCCAGATTCTCGGCATCGTCGACCACGAAACCGTGCCCATTCTGCGCGATCCGCAGACCGCCCCGGACAGCGAGGCAGTATTCTACTTTCCCGGCTGTGGCAGCGAGCGCCTGTTCAGCCAGATTGGTCTGGCCACCCTCGCCATGCTCTATCGCGTGGGAGTACAGACGGTGCTGCCCCCCGGCTATCTTTGCTGCGGCTACCCGCAGACCGCTGCCGGTCAGGAAGACAAGGGGCAGGAAATCTCGGTGCGCAATCAAGTGCTCTTTCACCGCGTGGCCAACACCCTCAACTATCTGGATATCAAGACCGTCATCCTGTCTTGCGGCACCTGCATGGACCAGTTGCTCAAGTACCAGTTTGAGCAGATCTTTCCCGGCTGCCGCCTGCTCGACATCCATGAGTTTCTCATGGAGAAGGGGGTGCGCATGGAAGGCGTTGCCGGCGTGCAGTATCTCTACCATGACCCTTGTCATAGTCCGATGAAGACGCACAAGCCGCTGACCGTGGCGGAGACCCTGCTCGGCCAGCCGGTGCGCGGCTCCGAGCGCTGCTGCGGCGAAGCCGGTACCCTGGCCAGTAGTCGTCCGGATATCGCGACGCAACTGCGCGCGCGCAAGGAAGAAGTCCTGCACCAGGACATCCAGGCCCTCACCGGCGCGCCCAAGGCGCAGGGTGGCAACGTCAAGTTGCTGACTTCCTGCCCGGCCTGTCAGCAGGGTCTGGAACGCTACCGTCTGGATACCGGCCTCGATACCGACTATATCGTCGTCGAACTCGCCAAGGCACAGATGGGGGTCGATTGGGCGCGACAATTTGCCGAGGCCGCCCGCAATGGTGGCATCGAACGGGTCTTACTGTAGGGATGACGCACGCGTTTACCCGAGCCGACCTGCGCATCCAACTTCTTTCCGCCATCGCCGCCTCCGCCGACGTGACGGCATTCCTGCGCTTTCACGACGTTTTTACCTCGGCCATGACCGGCAATCTCGCCCTCCTCGGTCTGGCCTTGGGGCAAGGACACTTGGCCTTGGCTACCCACTCCCTCCTGGCCCTCATCGGTTTCATCATTGGCGCCGTAGCCGCCAGCGCTTTGGGAGCAACAGCTCTCGGACGCGGTGAACGCATCCTCTTTCTGGAGCTGCTGGGCCTGTGGATCTTTGCCGCGGGCTGGTGGCTCTGGGGCTTTCCCGCCGGCGGCGGGCCGCTGGCAATAATGATTCTCGGTTCTGCGGTGGCCATGGGGACGCAAAGCGTCCTCGCACGCCGAGTCAACGTGGCCGGCGTTCCCTCGGTAGTGTTCACCAACACCCTGACCAGCATCCTGATCAGCCTTACCCAGGCCCTGCAAAAGCGGGAAAAACCCGGCTGGGTGACGATGCAGCAGCTCGCCGCCCTGCTCGCCTACGCGGGCGGCGCGGTTTTCATCGCGGCACTGCTCTGGCTGAGCCCGGTGCTGGCGGTCAATCTGCCCTGGCTGGCGTTGCTCGGGGTGTGGTTTTTGGGACGGCATGAAGCAGCTGCATGAAGACCGTGCCGTGCCGATCCCCCTCGACGGCATCCTCGACCTGCACCAGTTTCGCCCAGCCGAAGTCAACGATCTGGTCCGCGAGTATCTGCGCGCCTGTCGCGCTGCGGGAGTCCTGCGAGTCCGCATCATCCATGGCAAAGGCAAGGGCGTTCTGCGCCGGCGGGTGCATACCATCCTGCGCCACGAAACAGCGGTACGGGCCTTCGGCCTTGCCCAGGACCGCAGCAGCTGGGGGGCCACCTGGGTCGATCTCTACCCCGCCGACGTCATTCCGCCCGCCAAGGCCGCCCCGGATGTCGAGAATGCAGTCAGCAAGCCGCCATTCTGGTATCGTATGCTGCAGTCAATTTTTCTCAAAAAGTAATCTATGGAAGAAGAAGGCGTCACCAAGTTCCAACTCCATTGGCAGGCGGGCGACGCTCCCGCCCCGGAGTTTATCCGCGAACTGGAGTTCTGGCGCAGCCGTCTGCGCGCCATCGGCGGCATTGGCGCAGACCCCAGGCGCTATGGGGGCATCGGTTTTGGCAATCTGAGCCGTCGCTGCACTGAAGGCTTCTGGATTACCGGCACGCAAACCGGGGAGCTGGCCAGCCTCGGTCCCCAGCACTACAGTCTCGTCGAAAACTGGGATATTGATGCCAATACCATCTGGGCACGCGGACCGGTGGCGCCCTCCTCCGAGTCCATGAGCCACGCGGCACTCTATGATCTGCGGCCAGACATCCACTGGGTATTTCACGCGCACCTGCCCGAACTGTGGAGGCGTGCGGCAGCACTGGATCTGCCACGCACCCCAGCCGATGTAGAGTACGGTACGCCGGCTATGGCCGCAGCGGTACGAGACATCGCCCGCCATGCCAGATTACCGGTGCTGCTCAGCATGACCGGCCATGAAGATGGCATTCTGGTGGCGGGCCAGCAGGCCGACGATTGCGGCGAGGCTTTGCTGCGCGCCATCGCCCGCGCCAGCTGAAGGGCGTTATTCCTGAATCACTTCCAGCGCTCCGGCCTCGAGCAGCGCTGCCTCGGCAATGGCCGCCGCCTGGGGATCAAAACCGCCATAGATGGCCGCAATAGCCGGTTTCTCTGCAAACTCCGCCGCTTCCATACGCGGATTTTCACGCAGCAGCAGTTGCAACGCCGACTGCAGTTCCATCGGCGCATCCTGCAGTTCGGCCAGCTGCTCGCGAACTTTGCTCAAGGCCACCTGCATCGCATCGGCACTGGGAAACAACACTTTAAGAAGAAACACGGATCCTCCAGGAGCGGGAAATATTATTGCCCATGATACGCGCGATGCTTGCGCTCGATCCACAATTACGGGCGATCCGTTTCAGGAGTTCATTCCTTCTCCATTCCCCGGCGGCGCCATTTTGCGTACACTGGGCACTTCGGAGGTGTGGCAGAGCGGTTGATTGCACCGGTCTTGAAAACCGGCAGGGGTTCACGCCCCTCGTGAGTTCGAATCTCACCGCCTCCGCCAAATCTCCCAGTTCTATTGGGTTCCCCGGACAGTTAAAGCGTAAAACCCGCCTAAAAACCAGCCTACGCAGCGGGCTCTGCGCGTGCCTTGCACCTGTCGCAAAATCGGTGCCCGGCGTGGGCGCTCCAGAACTCAACCCGGCAGACGATACAGCGGCGCACCTTCACGCGCGGGTCCTCCGGGCGGAACCAAGGCGGGACATGCCCGCCTGTCCCGCGTGGCGGCTCAAGCAACCGCTTCTTCGTCGTCATCGCCCGCGGCCTCCGCAATCGCCTGCCGGGAAAGGGCCAGCGCGATCTTCGACAAGGGGCTGGCCTTCGCGCGTTCAAACTCCCGGTTTGCCTCGGCTGCGCTCCGGTAAGCAAGCTGCACACCTTCGAGCTTCGCATGCATGCGCCCCCAGACATCGCCCAGCATCCGCTCCGCTAGGGCGGCTACGGAGAACGGGCGGCGTTCCTTCGGGCGACGGTCCACTACCGTGACAATGGCGGCAGCCAGCACTAGGTCATTGGTCATAATTGCGGCGCGGGCGGTGGTCTCCAGCTCAACCGGCCCGGCCCCTTCGAGCTGGAGCTGGTACTGGGTGCGCTTCGGGTCGCCCAAGGCAATCCGGCCCAGCATCGACACCGGCGACGCGTAGAGACTAGAGAGGGCTGCGGCTTCGTCCGCGTAGGTTTTCAGGCCGGTAAGCATAGCGGCCCGTTCCTCCGCGGAGCTGGCGAGCAATTGGCGGTACATATTCGCGGCCTTGTTTGCTGCCGATCTTCGGGACGCAGCAAGGATGGTGGCACGGTCTTCGACGGGAGTGCCACGGACAAAGTCTTGGGCCTCCCGGCTGTAGGCATCGCGGGCATTCGCCACCTGCGCTTGTAGCTTTTCGATCTTTCGGGAGAATGCGGTGGCCGTTTCGGTCGCGCGGTCGCTTAGGTACTGAATGCGCTCCTCGTTTACCGTCACGCCAGAGGGAACTGCGGAAAAGTCGATTGCTGTCATAAAAGTAGGCCTCCTATCTCGGGGAAGACCGACACGCGGGGCTCTTCCCACTAGCTCGGCAAGGGCGCCATTGCCCGTGCCCAGGCAAGCGGTAGCTCGCCTAGGCCTAAGAATACCGCCCCGGCGCAGTCGCGGTAAAGGGTTTTGTCTTTACTTTTCAATACGTTGGGTAGGTCACACAAGCACAATCCGGCGGTCCCGGCTGCTCCCCTCCGGCATGGGCACGAAACCGGACACCGCGACACGTCCCGCGGCGCTCCCGGCGATCAGATAGCTGGTGGCGTCGAGCATGTGGTCATTCGCGGAACTGTCCACGTCCTCCGGGTTGCGCGAATCGCGCGGAAGGGCAGGAACCGTCGCCAGCCAGTAGCGACAGCGCGAAGCGACGAAGAACTCACCATTAGCCATAAGCTGCTTCAGCAACTCGAATCGCGGCACCCGCGCGCCCTTCCGGGCGGGCGATACCCGCATCCCGGCCTCGCGGAACAAGTCAGCAATCGACGCCTCAGCCCGGCCTGCGGTGCGGGCTTCGGCGGCAGAGTCGATCACTCCAGCGGCGCGGGTGCCGTTCCGCAAGGCGATCTCGTGGAGAGAGGGCGCGATCTGCCCGGGTGTACGGCCCGTCCCCCGGCTCATGTTCTTCGGGTCGCACTCGAAATGCTCGTCATAGATTACCCAAGCCCCCTTGGGCATCACGCGATCATCGGACAAGCGCACGTCATAGGCGAGTTTCCCGCCCAAGACTACCGCGCAGGGCGCGGCGGAGCCCCAGTCAATCGACAAGCGCAATGACCCGAACGTATCCGGCGGGACTTCGTGATGGTCGAATACCGCGCGGGCGCGGTCCCAGCAGCCCCCGAAGTAATCGCCCACGATTGCCGACCAATCGCCGTGCCGGTGCGCCCGGTACAGCGCCGGGTCCGTATGGGCAAGGACGGAGAAGTTGCGCTTGTAGGCTTCCGGCAGGTGCGGGTTGTCGTCAACGGTTGAGGGCGCATACACCCAAGTCTGGTCAGCGAACCGGAAAGGTGTCCAAGGCTCGCGGCCCGTAACGTACCGCTCCGCGAGGGCGGAATGGTTCGCACCGCCCGGATTCCCCGCCAAGATCATGCGCAACGGGACGCCCGGCGCGCGTAGGGTCAGCGCAAGGGCGTCGATCACGGGCAGCTCCGGGCCTTCGCCAGCCTCGTCTACCGCGATCAGCGAGAAGGTCATGCCCTGTACCGTGTCTTGTAGGGCGGCGTTCGATTCGCAGTGCGTGAGCTGGACGGTCGCGCCGTTCGGAAGGCGAAATACGTTGTCGTTCAAGTTGTAGCTCAACCCGGAGCCATAGGCGGCGCGGAACAAGCCGCGCAGCTCCTCCGCGAACTGTAGCAGGGACTTCAACCGGCGGCGCGTCACAAGCACGCGGGCGCGGGCTCGGTACTGGTCGCAGTGGCGAAGGATAAGCAACTGCAAGGCAAAAGACTTCCCGCCACCACGGCCACCGCCCAAGAACACAAAGTGGTCCTCGGGGATGCTAAGAACGGTTGCTTGGAAGGGAGTCGGGCGAATCGTCTGGGCGGATTGGTTAGACCCGGTCACGGTTGACATCAATTATCCTCCCGTAGTCGTCCGGGGATAGCGCGGCGTTAATCTGGATCAGCACGCGGGGTGCGTCCTCTTGGCTGCCGTCCTCGCGCCCGATCTTATAGAGCCTGTCGCCCAGCCACTCGGCGGCGCGGGTGTCGCCTTCCAGCATCTTGGCCCTCATAAAGGCGATAACCTCCCCGGCTCCCTCTGCCCGACCTTCCTCTAGGGCTTGCGCCAGCGGCGATAGGTCGCCATCGGCGGTGTCCTTTTTAAGCGCGCGCCATTGCGGGTAGGTAAGCCCAAGTGCGCGCCTAATCGCGGGCTCCCGGCATCCTTCGGCGGCCATTTCCCGCACCACGTTCAACGAATCTTCGGGCAGTCCCTTGGTTTCCAGATCGCGGAGATGACCCTTGGTCAGTTTCGTATTACGGCTCACGCTTCGGCATCCTCCGCGGCGAGGGCGGCATCTGCGGCGGCTTCGGCGGCGGCCATTTCCCGTTTTATGCGACTGATGGCCGATATGCCTACGCGGGTGATTGTACGGATGCGGGACGGCTTCACCCCGGCCCGCAGTAGCGAAGCGATCTTGTCCTCAAGACCGCGGGATGTGCGCGGCGGCCCTATCCGCACGCCCTTGGCCCGCGCCTTACGGTGGCCCCGGCGCAGAGCCTCTACGCGCACCGCTCGGTCGAAAGCAACCACGGCGGACACCGCCTGAAGGAACTCAGCGCCGTCGGGAGTCAGCGTGTCCAGCTCAAGATCAGCGACGTATAGCCCAGCACCGGCAACGGCCAGCTCGCGCAGCAGTTCCTCTAGGTCGCCCACACTACGGGCCAGCCGGTCAAGGGAAACAATGGCGATTCCCTCCGCGCCGCCCCGCATCGCGTCGTAGATCGCGCGGTCACGCTTCGGGCGAGGGTCGCGTGCTGCCTTCGCCTCCACGTTCTCGTCAACGTACTCGTCCACCACCTCGTGCCCAGCAGCGGCGCAGCGCTCGCGGAGAATAGCGAACTGCTCTTCAGCGGAAGGGTCGGTGTCGAGGGACCGGCGGGCGTAAAGAACGAATCGTGCCATGGTCGTTTTGCTCCTGTCGAAAAGGAATATGAGCCCGATTCTACCGACCGGGACACGACAGATAAAGGTTTTAGGCGGGTGCGTAGGCGGGATTGTCACAAAAAAATGCTATAAAATCCAGATAATTGTGGAATATCGGCGGAGAACTTCTCCGCCTTGCTACCATCTTAGGATGTCTCGCGGTCCCAAAATTTGTGGAAAATTGGCAAATTTGGGTGGCGAAAGACCATTGCTGTACTTACCCTACAGCCCACCTAGCGCGGATGTCCCCTGCGCCGAATCTGCCCACATAGCGGCGGTGATTCCTGTTGTCCCTCGGCCCGGCCCAGCAGCCCCCGGCTATCTCGGCTCTGCCCAGCAGCGGGTCCGGGTAGGGTCCAGGTAGGGTCCGGGTTAGGTCCGGGTTGAAACCTGTCGAAAGCCCCAGTAAATACTGGCTGGGTCCGGGTAGTCCGGGTATATTTTAATTATAGGAATAATAAATACTAAATATACAGAGAAAAGAAAGAGGAAAAATACTATATATAAATAAACTTCCCGGCCTAGACCCAGACCCCCCGGACCCCCCCGCCGAAGCCCCAGCCCCGCTGGGCTCCGGCCGGTCCGGGCTCCCGATCTTGGGTGGGCCCCAGTCGGGACCCGGTCCGGGCTGGGCTCCCGATCGTGGCGACTCGTGGGCAGCGGGCGCACGAAAAATGCCCAGCGGCAACCCCGCCGGGCAATCTCTCTACCGCTCGGTCGCCTACCGCTGGGCGGCTCGGCCGCCTATACTTTGGGCAATCTCCAGCAGGGCGTCTCGTACTCCGTCCAGAGTCTCGCCCATCAGGGGGTGGTCGCTGCGCAATGGCTCGCGTAGTCCGTCGATAACTCCGGCCAGTGGTTCGGCAGCCTCCGCAAGTCCCCGCAGGCTCATGGCAATCTCGTCACCAGCCGCCGTAGTAACGTAAGATGCGATCAACGCGGCGCGGGCTTCCGGTGGGTAGTCAGCAAACCGCCTTTCAACAAATTCTGCGGCCTCTTGCATCCAGTCGTGCGCCGTATGTCCGGCCTGTCTCATCAAATCAGTTGCACTAAGCATACTCAACCTCCAATCAGGTTAGCTTGCCGGGCATTACAACGGGGTGCCCGGCACTCCCCGTGCTACTTCAGAACGGCATCGGGTCTCCCCCCTTCGGACATTTTAGGCGCAGTCCGGAGAACAGCATCATCCGCTCCTCGCCCCTGCGCCCTTTCTTGCTGCGAACCTTCGCACTTGTCGCGGCGTACAGCTGGGCAGAGAACGAGTTCAACGCGCCGGGCAGCGATCCGTTGCGATCGCACCATGACCGCCAGCGCCCGAACGCTTCCGCCTTCGGCACCTCCGCGTTTGGGTCTAGCTCGCACTCTTCGCGCAGGAACGTCGCCACCGGCGCGGCCAGTTCGACTAGCTCCTGCGTGGCTTCTATCGAAGAGGGCGGCAGGTCGAAGCGCCCGCGCTCGCGAAGACGCCGCCAGCCTTCGATCGCCCAGTTCAAGATGCCGGGAAGCTCGGCCAGTAGCTTGGTGGTCAGGTCCGGGTCTTCCTTCCCCAAGAAGCTCTGCTCCATCAGCAGCGGCACGAATCGGTTGGCCAGCGCCGGGCTGGCGTCGGAGAATCGCGGCATCAGGTTCGACAGCAGAAGGAATCGCACGGGCAGCACCCCCGTCCACGCGCTCTTGTGCTTGCGGTTAACCGTAACCGTGTCCTCGCCGCTTATGCGCAGCAAGGTTTCCGCGATCGCCGCGAGCCTCGCCGCACGGTCCAGGCGCACGTCGCTTAGGGTCGCAAGCTGTTTGCCCAGTAGGGGCTCCAGGCCGAAGTTCTCGCCGAAGTCGCCCAGCGACGGTGCGCAGACATTCGACGGCCCGACTAGCTCCTTCAGCACGCGCGCAATCGTTCCCTTGCCGGATCGGGTCGGCCCGACTATCAGGAAAATCTTCTGTAGGGACGTATCCGGGATTAGGACATAGCCGAAGATTTCCTGCAGCAGGTCGATGGCTTCCGGTTCTTCCGGCCAAAGCGATTTTAGGAAAGCCAGCCAGCGCTCCGGCGTGGGCGCGTGGGCGTCGTAGTCGAATGCCAGCGCACTGCGCGTAAAGAAGCGCGGCGAGGGCTCTAGCAGCTCGCCGGTCGGCAGGTGTAGCAGCCCGTTACGGCAGGCCATTACCTCCTCGGCGGGCGGCCCCTCGCCCTCCAGCCAGCACGGCGGCACGAAGGAGTCCCTTGGCCGGTGCGCGATGGCCCGCAGCCCGTCAATTACACCACTAACGGCTGCGGGGTTAGGGCGGAAGTCGTCGCCCACTAGCTGCCCGGCCTCCCTCTGCTTCTCGGTCGGCGGTCGCTTCGCCCGCTCTAGGAACTCGTACACGTACTTGCGCACCGTGTCGTCCTCCAGCTCGACGTAGGCGGCGCCGGAGTAATCCAGCCAATCGTCGTTGTAGAGCAAGAGATGGGGACGCTCGTGCTCCAAGAACGCGCGCGCGGACTCCAGCGGGGTGCTCGGGCTTAATAACAGCCCGCCGTGGGCAATCGCCTCGTGGGCCCGCTCGATCTGCCGCCGGGCATACTCCGCCGAGTCTCCTCGCTCAAGTACGCTCTCGGATATGCGGTTGTTCCGGTCGGTAATCGCCGAGAAGATCCCCGCGTCATCGACGCCCGCCCGGATCAGATCGCAGCAGACCCGAAACAGCGCCTCCGATCGGGACGGATACGGGCGGGAGTCGTCGGGATGTTGTCCGTTCGCTATAATAGCCAGCGTGGTGTCGGAGATTTTCTTTCCGTTCTCCGCTGCCCATTCTTCCAGTTCCTCCGTACCCATAGCTGAAGCTGTACTCCGCTCCACCCCCGCTCGGGCGCGTGCCGGCGCGCCAGCGGACGGTGGGCGGCTCCCCGCGGCGGGCGTGGGGAAGTCCTCTAGGCGGTAGCTCTCCGCCGTCTGGTAGACCACTTCGGCCTCCTGCGGCGTTCTTCCCTTCTTCGCCTTCTTTTGGCCCGGCCAGTTCCTCGTCCCCGGCAGGCGCGCTATTCGGTCGACGTTCTGGCAGTGGTCCCCGTCCAGTAGGCGGGCCAGCTCCCCGTTCATTTCCTCCGCTCGGGCGAAGTCGTCAACTCCCAAGGGCTCCGCGAGCCGCCAGAATCCCCAAAAGCCCCCGCCGGAGTCGATAATTAGGGACGGCTGCGGGATGCCCTTGGGTAGTCCGGTAGTCAGCAAGCGAAGGATTCGGGCGCGCTCCGCCTCGATCTCCTCCCCGGCGCGCGGGTCGATGTCCACATATAGCCATTCGACGCGCGCAATGTCCTCCTTCGACGGCTTCTTGCTCATCGGCTTCTCGGTCGGGTTTATGGAGAAATAGACGTTATCGGTCTGGTTCTGGTTCTCGGCCCACGACGCGGCTTGCGCCGCGTCGGTAAAGGTCTTTGCACGCAGCCTCCCGCCGTCGGGCGGAATCGCAGCCAGCAACCAAGGTCCGCCGGGTCGGAAGCGTTTGAGAAACTCCTCGATCATCGCACGCCCTCCTTGCTCAGAAGGTAGTCCTTCAAGGACTGTCCGAACACGAGACGGTGGGCTTCGTCTAGGCGCTTTAGATCATATTCTAGTACCGCCCTCCGCTTCGGGTCCGGGCGGCTAGAGTACTCCAGCGCCTCTAGGACCAGCTCCCTTTCCCGGCACAGTACTTTCTCAATAGCGCAGAAAAAGAGACGCACCAAGATTCCCTCGTCCTTATTGGCGTTGCTGTTTACCCGCAGGTATTCCATCAAGACGTACTCCGGGATGCCTGTTTCTTCGGCCAGCTCCAGCACCGATCCCCCGGACCTCAAGTAGCCCGACACTAGGTGTCTAGCGCTGTCTTGGCCCGTAAGGTCGCGGATATGCTTTGCCAGTTCGGTAAACAGCCCGGTCCGGCTCGTGGGCTCGCCTCGGTCGGCGGCCCACGCTTCCAGATCGGAGCGACGCCAGCCCCTGCCGCCGTCGTATCGGGCAGCCCACGCCGCAAGGTCCGCCTGCCGCCAGCGTGAAACGGCTCTGCCGTGCGGTGCCCAGCGGACGGGCTGGGGAAAGTCGGGGTCCTCCTTATTCCATTTCCATAGGGTCGACGGGGAGATGCCCAGGAAGGCGGCGGCCATTGCGGACGTAAGCAATGGCTCCTCGTCGGTCCGTTCGGACTTTTTAATGTTACGCTCTTGCATGTCTTGGCCCCCCTTACGATTCTTGAAGGGAGTCAACCCACGCGTCGATCTCGTTCAGGTCGTACGCGCTGGCGCTGGGTCCGATCTTGCGCCGCTTCGGAAAGTCGGCGCACTCTTGGCTCCATCGGTAGATTGTTGACACGTGGACGCCAAGATACTTGGCTACTTGGTCAGGCCGGGCATACCGGCGGCCCGTAGTGGTAACAGATTCGTTCGACATTACGCGATCCTCATTCCAAGGTTCGCGCTACCCCCGCAAAAATAAGACGCGGGGAAGCGCAAGCGACGCGCCCAAAGCTGCTGGGCGCTCCTCTTGTCACTTCCCCGCGTCACGCGGTTCTTCAGAAACCTAGGCGAGGATTTCGCATCACGCTGCGAAATTTTTCAGCTCCGCTCCTCGCCCCGGTGTTCCAGCGATCAATTAGGGCCTAATATACTCCCTTATTTTCTCGCGGTAAAGACCAGATAAAAAATACCTTGTCAAAGACCTTTTGTGATCATGATCTTAATTTACTTTTCCCGAATCTGTTTTATGCGTAACTAAGTGATTTCTGTCGCATATTTTATTGGCGGTTTACCTCTAATCGCTTAGACTCAACCGCCGCAATACCTCGCCCAATCGACCATCAGCGCGCGCCTCTTCTGAAGCAAGCTGCCGCGCGCATAGGCGGCTTCCGCCTTGTCGCGGAGCTGGTGGGCAAGGGCATGCTCGATAACCTCGCGCGGATGGTGCGTTGTCTCGCCAGCCCAGTCCCGGAAGGTCGAGCGGAAGCCGTGAACAGTGACGGTCCGGTTGTTTTGCTTTGGGTCGACGTAGTCGCCACCCATCCGCCGGATCACGGCGGTCAGCGTCATGTCCGACAACGCTCCCGCCCCTCGGGATGATGGGAACACGAAGCCGTTGTTCTCAAGGCGCGGGAGTCCAGCCAATAGCGATAACGCCTCCTCGGTCAGCGGCACCTTGTGTTCCTTGCGCATCTTCATACGCTCCGCAGGTATCGTCCAGACGCGCGCCTCAAAGTCGATCTCCTCCCATACCGCCCCCCGAACTTCACCGGACCGCGCAGCGGTCAGAATAGCGAACTCCAGCGCGCGGGCTCCGCTCCCGCCCAGTTTGCGAAGGTGCTTCATAAAGGCGGGGATACGTTCATAAGGCAGCGCCGGGTGGTTGCCGTTGCGCGCTACCTTCGCCGGTTTGGGCAGCATCGTGGCGAGATGCCCGGCCCAGCGCGCCGGATTCAGCCCCTCGCGGTACTTGCGCGCGGTCGCCCAGTCCAGCACGGTTTCGATTCGCCCGCGCAGGCGGCTGGCGGTCTCTGTCTTTTCGTTCCAGATCGGTTCAAGGACGGCCAGAATATGCGGCGTGTCGATGTCGCGCAGGTAGAGCTTGCCGAGAGCTGGGAAGGCATAGGTGGTCAACGTATTTAGCCACTGCTGGGCGTGCTTCGCGTTCTTCCACTCCGGGGATTTCGCCTCAATACACTGTCGCGCGGCCTGCTCAAAGGTTATTTCCGCGGCCTGTCGCGCCAGCAGTGCGGCCCGCGCGGCCCTCCGTTCCTCAACCGGGTCTATCCCTTGGGCGATCTTCTCGCGCAGCGCCCGCGCCTTGTCTCGGGCTTGCTTCAGTGTCACCGCCGGGTATCCCCCCAAGCCGATCTCGCGGCGGCGCTGCTTGCCGTCCGCCGTTTGTCCTACGGTTGCCCGCAGCAGCCACGTCTTCCCCCCGCCCGGTAACACTTGGAGATAGAGTCCGGGCACCCCGCCCACCGGGTGCGCTCCGGGCTCCGCGAGTCGGCGCACTTCTAGGTCAGTCAAGTCTTTGGCTCTTCTCGGCATATGCTACACCCTCCTAAAAACCCGCCTAAGTATAACGCGATTTAGAGAGATGTAGAAAGACCCGGCGAGAAGAAGATGAACACCAAGACGCTGTTTTTACTTGTTTATTCGTAGCTTTGTAAGACCTAGCGAGAACATATCAGAGAATAAAAAGGCGGACACCGCCTCCGCCACTACTCAATATCCCAGTTTTCGGCCGAGGATCAGCAGATCTCTTGTCTCGCCGTCGAGCCGAGCGACTTCCGGCAGGCTCCCCCATTCGGCAAACGCAAACTTCTTGAATAGCCGCACACTCGCCTGATTTTCCGCGAAGATGAATCCGAGCAATGTGGAAATGCCCAGTGCCGGGGCAGCATGGATCGCGTGTTCCATCAGGATGCTGGCCTGCCCTTTTCCTCGCTCCTCCTCCCGAACATAGATGGCAACCTCCACAGTAGCAGCATAGGCCGGGCGTCCGTAAAAATCGGATAGGCTTAGCCAGGCAGCGATTCCGGTATCACTCTGCAGTACCCAAATCGGACGTCGATTGGGGTCATGGGCCTGAAACCAAGGGATTCGACTCGCAACCGTTACCGGGTCGGTATCGGCCGTAACAATGCGAGAGGCAATAGTGGAGTTATAGATGGTAACGATCTCCGGCAAGTCCTCCAGAGTCGCCAAGCGTAGCCGACTTTCCATTACTTCCTAGCACTCCCGGGCCGGCGCACGCGCAGGGTCTGAAATTGTCGGTACAGGACGCGTCCCTGCCCTCCTTGCGGGTGGCGGTTTACGTGGCGCAGTTCGGTCCAGTCCACTTCCGCGCTCAGGGCCTGCGAATCGCTATGCTGCAAGGCAATTTCGGCTGCGGTGCGCAATACCTCGGGAGGGACGGTCTGCTGGGGATGAGAGCGGCGGATCAGCACATGACTGCCCTGCAGATCCTGCACGTGCAGCCACAGATCCTGCGACCGTCCCAATCGAAACGTCAGGTATTCGTTGGCGCGCGCGTTTTTTCCCCAGAGGATGGTAAAGCCCTCCACTACCCGCTCTTCGATGCCTTGCAAATGCGTTTGCGCCGGCTGCTTTTTGCCGGGAGTGGATACGCTGGGCGGGACAGGGAGCCGATTGGGCAAGGCGGCCAGCGCCTTTTCCACCGCGGCAATCTCTGCGCGGATGCGTTGCTCTGCGCGCTGCGCCCGCTGTGCACGCCGGAGGAGTTCGCGCGCGTGGTCGTGGAGGGATTTTCCCGCAGGGATATCCAATTCTATCTGGCCGACGCCATCGGGACGGTACTCGGGTGCCTGCAACACGCCGCCCGGATGTATACGATCGGGCAAGGTGAAGAGCGCGGTCGCCTCGCGGCGATCCTCCGCCGGCGTGCTCTGCCAACGCAACAGATCGGCCTGCAGCCGCTGCAGGCGACGCTGTAAGCGCCGCTCCTCCCGCTGCCGCGCCTGTTCTACCGCCGCGGCTTCCGGTGCGCGACTGGCAGCCTGTGGCTCCTGCCAATGCGTGGCCGCACGGACCGGCAGGGCGACTGCCACTGGCTCAACAGCAAGGGGATAGGGTTCCCACCCCGATGACTGCCACCAGTCGGCACAAGCGGGGCCGTGCAGGACATTATCGATCCGCGCCGGGCCATCACCACCGCTCAGAGCCTCGCGGCGGGCCGGATGCAGCAAAAAAACGGGATTTTCCATCGCGTCCCAGCGCGACGTTGCGGCAGGCGGCCGGTACCTAGCTTGCGGCAGAATCCGCCCTGCCCCCTGATCGAGAGAATCCCAGCGCGAAGCCCAGTGGATCTGCTCTCTTTCGTCCAGCAGGAGCAACGCACCCTGGCCACCAAAACACTCGGCCAGCAGCTGCCAATGGCGTTCCTGCCGATCGAGGCCGGTATGACGGAACTGCAGGCTCAGTATACGGTCGGCCCAGGGGACTTCGATGGCAAGCAGACGGAAACCGGCAAGCTTTTGCCCCAACAGGGCCGCCGGGCCGGCGGGTTTAGGAACTGCGGATGCTGCCTCGCTCCAGTACAGGCCCAGGGGCGACGCCTGGTAGGCCAGATGCAGGCGCTTGCGGGCAAAATACAGTACCGCCGTGCCACGCTCTGCGGCGATACCCCGCACGCTCTGCTGCGCGAAATCCTCCTGCAGACAGCGGGCCGCGGCAAAGAGCTGCAGGGTGTCCACCGGCTACGACCGTGTCTGTAACACGCCCGCCGTCTGCAGGTAGTACCAGAGAGCATCGAGGGCATCGACATCCTTGGCCTGACTGGTATCCAGACGCAGCTCCGGCGTCTCCGGTTCTTCGTAGGGGTCGCTCACCCCGGTAAACGCGGCAATTTCGCCACGCTGGGCGCGGGCATAGAGACCTTTGGGATCGCGTTGCGCGCAAACGGCAAGTGGCGTCGCCACATGCACCTCGACAAAGAGTCCGCCGGCCTCTTCCACCAGTCTGCGTGCCTCAGCACGGGCATGCCGATAGGGCGAGATGGCGGCAACCAGGGCGATACCGCCATGACGGGCGATGAGGCTCGCCACAAAGCCGATACGGTGGATGTTTTCGTCACGGTCTTCGCGGCTGAACCCCAGCCCCTTGGAGAGAAAACGGCGTACAACATCGCCATCGAGCAGGGTCACCGCGCGCGAATCGTGGCTTTCCAGACGGCGCGCCAGCATTCCCGCCAGAGTGCTTTTGCCGCTGGCGGAGAGCCCGGTAAACCAGACCACCAGTCCACGCCGGTCGGCACCGCGATAGGCCTGACGCAGGATACGGATGACCTCAGGGGGGGAAAACCATTCCGGGATTTCTTCATTGGCCGCCAGACGCCGCCGCAACTCCGTGCCCGACAACTCGGCCAGGCGCTCGCCATTAGCCTCGGCCCGTGGCACATAGGCGCGACGTTTGGCGGAGTAGGCGTACTCTGGCAGGAGGACGGGCACAATGCCCAGGTCGCTCCGATGCTCTTCCAGCAGCTCCTGCGCGGCAAAGGGGGGATACCAGCTCCCCTGCTCCGGGTGCCCCGGGTCGGCATGGGCGCGCCCGACAACGAAGTGGGTGGCGCCATGATTGCGACGGATCAGCGCATGCCAAAGCGCCTCGCGCGGGCCGGCCATGCGCATCGCCAAGGGTAGCGGGGAGAGCAACACCCGTTGCGCCGGATAATGGGGCAGCACGGCGCGATAGGCGCGCATGCGCGCCGCCGCATCCACATCGCCGGGCTTGGTCGGGCCGATGGCCGGATGCAGCAGCAGACGGGCCTCCTCCCCCAACTCCGCCAGCGCCGCCTGGGTGATGGCGATATGCGCACGGTGCAAGGGGTTTCTGGTCTGGAAGGCAAGCAGGGGGCGCCCCGTCGCCAGCTCGCGGATTTCTTCGGGATAGCGGTATTCCGGGGGGAACTCCACCGCTGCAGCGCGCCGCAGCGCGCCCTCTTCCCAGGGCTCCACGGTGCCAGCAACATTCCACGGAGGTAAATCGAGAATCTGCGCCACCCCGGGATGCCTGCGGTCGTCGCTGCCATAGACCAGCAACGCCTCCCGTCGGCGGTCGGGACGGTAACATTCGCTTACCCGCAATCGCGCCAGAGGCGTACCGTCTTCCCGGTCGAGGCGCAGTGTTGCTCCCGCTTCCAGACTCTGCGCTAGGTGATCGCTTAGTTCGAGGGTGATGGGAATGGGCCAGAGGCTGCCGTCGGGCAGGCGCATTTGCGTCAGCACCGACTCCCAGCTTGCCTGATCCATAAAGCCCCGCAGAGGTGCGAAGGCGCCATTGAGCAGCAACTCTACGTCGCAGCGCTGGCGCGCGCTCAATACCTGTACGGCTACGTCGCTACTCATGATGCGGTCTGCAAGGGAAAGAGAGGGAGATGCGCCAGCGACAGCAAGGGTTCCGCCAGTTGTGGTCGCTCCCCTTCGGTGCAGATCGTCGCCACGGCGGCAATCCGCGCCCGCGCCTCGACCATCAGAGCACGCATGGCCTCCAGCGTCGAACCGGTACTGATCACGTCGTCCACAAGTACCACTGACCGACCCGCAAGCAGCTTGCGGTCCTTGGCATCAAGATACAGGGTCTGCGGCTTGCCGGTGGTGATCGACAGGGTCGAAGCCTGTAACGCATCCCCCATATAGGACTTGTACGTCTTGCGCAACACCACGTAGGGCTTCTGCGTCCGTAAGGAAAGTGCGTAGGCCAACGGAATGCTCTTCGCCTCAGCAGTGACCAGAGCCACGTATTCGTGGGCGTCCAACTCTTTGCTCAGGGCATCGGCCGCGGCTTCGCAGAGTTCTGTGTCACCCAGGATGTTGAGTACGGCAATCGCTAGTTCCGGGCTGACGGCAAAGAGCGGGAGATCGCGCTGCACCGCGCCGATGCGCAAGCTGTGACTTTCCTGAGGGAGGGAATTCTGCATTGAGGGCCTATCCTGTTCGCTTTTGGAGAGCGCCAGTTTGCCACGACTGACCACACTGCCCAAGCATTCGCTTGTTTCCATCCATTTCTCCTCATGGCTATTGCACAACTCTCGTTCCAGGTATATCCTTCACTCATTCCATCGCCCCTGGCGATGTGGACGTAACGCTCCCTCCATCAGGAGGTTTGGGTACGACAGGTTTCCTGATCGTACCTTTTTTATTTCATCGTCCCGCGGACGACAGGCAGACAAGAGGTCACATGGGCGGTATCACAAGGGCTCTCATCAGCGTTTCCGACAAAACCGGCGTGGTAGAATTTGCGCGCGGCCTGGCCGCCCACGGGGTAGAACTCCTTTCTACCGGCGGCACTGCCCGCCTGCTGCGGGAAGCCGGCCTGACCGTCATCGAAGTTGCCGACTACACCGGTTTTCCGGAAATGCTCGAGGGCCGGCTGAAGACCTTGCACCCCAAAATTCATGGTGGCCTGCTGGCCCGCCGCGATGATCCGCAGCATCAGGAGGACATGCGCCGCGAGGGCATTCCGCCCATCGACCTGCTCTGCGTCAATCTCTATCCCTTCGAGGCGACCATCGCCCGGCCCGATGTCACCCTGGAGGAAGCCATCGAACAGATCGATATTGGCGGCCCCACCATGCTGCGTGCCGGCGCCAAGAATTGGGAAGGGGTGACTGTAGTGGTCGACCCTGCAGACTACCAAGCGGTGCTGCGGGAAATGGAACAGAGCCGCGGTGGCGTGGGGGCCAGTCTGCGCTTCCGTCTGGCGGTCAAGGTCTTTGCCCATACCGCCCGCTATGACGGCCTGATTGCCAGTCACCTCTCCCGCCATCTCGACGATCCCGAGGAAGCGGATGTGTTTCCGCGCATCCTGACCCTGCAGCTCGAACAGAAACAGGGACTGCGCTATGGCGAAAACCCCCACCAGCAGGCGGCTTTTTATGCCGATGCCAGCGGCTCCGGTCTGGCCCATGCCCAGCAGTTGCAGGGCAAGGAGCTCTCCTACAACAATCTGGGCGACAGCGACGCTGCGGTCAATCTGGTGCTCGAATTTGCCGAACCCGCCTGCGCCATCATCAAACATGGCAATCCTTGCGGTGCCGCCATCGGTCGGGATGCCGCCGACGCCTTCGCCCGCGCCTGGTCCGCCGACCCGGTATCCGCCTTTGGCAGCGTCATTGCCTGCAATCGCAGCATCGATGCAGTGCTTGCCCAGGCGATGACGGAGTCTTTTATTGAGGTCGTTCTCGCCTCGGAAGTCACGCCCGAGGCAGCAGACATCCTGGCGCGCAAGAAAAATCTCCGTGTGCTCGCCTTTGGCGATCCGCAGCAATGGCGCCAGGCCAATGCCTGGGACTTCAAACGGGTACGTGGCGGTTTATTGCTGCAGGACTTTGATGATCTCGTCGAGGACGAGGGTCAGTGGCGGGTGGTGACGGTACGCGAACCCAGCAGCGACGAATATCGCGATCTCCGCTTTGCCTGGAAAATTGCCAAACATGTGCGCTCCAATGCCATTGTCTACGCCAACGCTGGACGCACCCTGGGGGTGGGAGCCGGGCAGATGAGTCGTGTGGATGCTGCCCGCTGCGGTGCTGCCAAAGCGGAAGAACTGGGGTTTTCGCTGCAGGGAGCGGCTCTGGCCTCGGATGCCTTTTTCCCCTTCCGTGATGGAGTGGATGCCGCCGCTACGGCGGGCGTCAAGGCGATCATCCAGCCCGGCGGCTCGATTCGCGATGAAGAGGTCATCGCCAGTGCCAACGAACATGGCATAGCGATGGTCTTCACCAGCGTGCGCCACTTCCGGCATGGCTGAGAAGGAGATGGCAATGCAGAAGATCATGGTATTGGGGGGGGGCGGTCGTGAGCATGCCATCGCCTGGAAACTGGCACAGTCCGCCGAGGTGGCGGAAGTCATTTGCGTTCCTGGCAACCCGGGTACCGCAGAGGAGCCCAAGTGCCGTAATCTCGATCTATCGCCGGTAATCAGCGCCGATGTCGTGGCCGCAGCGCATGCGGCCGGCGTGTCATTGGTGGTGATCGGGCCGGAAGCCCCTCTGGTGGCCGGCGTGGCCGATGCCCTGCGGCGCAGCGGCATCGCGGTCTTTGGCCCCAACGCTGCAGCGGCGCGCCTGGAAGGAAGCAAGGCCTTCGCCAAAGAGTTCATGGAGCGCCACGGCATCCCCACCGCCGCCTATGGCCGCTTCACCGCCTTTGGCCCCGGACAGGAGTTTCTGCAGACCTGTGCCCTGCCCATTGTCGTCAAGGCCGATGGCCTGGCGAGCGGCAAGGGTGTTGTCATCGCCCAGACCCGCGCGGAGGCCGAGGAAGCGCTGCAGCGTTTCCTCGCCTGGGGTCCGGTCCTGCTGGAGGAATTTCTCGAGGGGGAGGAGGCCAGCTTCATTGCCATCCTCAGTGACGGGCAGGTACTGCCTCTGGCCGGCTCACAGGATCACAAGCGTCTGCGCGATGGCGATGAGGGACCGAACACCGGCGGCATGGGGGCCTACTCCCCTACCCCGGTCCTGGACACGGCAATGAGCGAACGGGTGCGCCGCGAGATCATGCAGCCCATGGCCCGCGCCCTGCAGCAGGAGGGTCTGAGTTACCGTGGCTTTCTCTATGCTGGTCTGATGATGACCGCAAGCGGCCCGAAGGTGCTGGAATTCAACTGCCGTCTCGGCGATCCGGAAACCCAACCCCTACTTTTTCGCCTGCGCTCGGATCTGTACCCGGTCCTGCAGGCTGCGGCCTCTGCCGATCCTCTCCCCGCCACTCTCGACTGGGACCCGCGCACCGCCCTCTGTGTGGTCCTTGCCGCGCCTGGCTATCCCGATGCGGTGCAAAGTGGTAGCGTCATCCTCGGGTTGCCACAGGCCGAGGCTGAGAATGGCAAGGTCTTCCACGCCGGCACACGCCGTCAGGATGGCGGCATCGTTACCGCTGGCGGACGGGTCCTGGGCGTAACCACCCTGGGCGACAGCGTTGCGCAGGCGCAGCAGCGCGCCTATGCCCTGGCGGCCAGGATTCGCTGGCCCGGCAAGCAATTGCGCCAGGACATCGGCTGGCGCGCGCGTAATCGCGCCTGACGCGGGATATGCTACCGCGCAGCCCACGCCGCCAGGATCTGCGCCGGGCCGTGGCCTGTCTGCGTAGCGGTGGGATACTCGCCTACCCTACCGAAGGGGTCTGGGGCCTCGGTTGCGATCCCCGGCAATTGCGCGCCTTCCGCAAGATTCTGCAAGCCAAGCGACGGCCGCAGAAAAAAGGGGTCCTGCTCATCACCGGGCAGGAACGGCACGCCCGCAAGTATTACCAGGATGGACTGCCGCTGGCCCTGAACCCAGCCAGCTATTGGCCAGGCACTACCCTGGTCCTGCCCGCCCGTGCCGATTGTCCGCGGTGGATTCGCGGCCGGCATAGCGGCATCGCTTTGCGCGTCAGCGCCCACCCTGGGGTGCAACGTCTCAGTGCGGCATTTGGCGGTGCGATTGTTTCCACCAGCGCCAATCCCGCAGGCAAGAAACCCGCGCGCTCCTTGCGCGCGGTGCAACGGTACTTTGGGCGCCGGATAACGGTGCTCCCTGCACGGCTCGGGGGCGCCCGTCGCCCCAGCCGCATTCTCGATGCCCGGAGTGGCAAAGTGCTCAGGAGTGGCTGATGACAACCCCGCAACTCGATGACTTGGAAAGATTTTTGCTGAACCTGCAGGAGGAGATCTGTACCCAGCTGGCGGCAGCGGATGGTGTCGCGCAGTTCCGCGAGGATCGTTGGGAGCGTGCCGAAGGCGGCGGTGGCCGTACCCGGGTGATCAGTGACGGCGATCTCTTCGAAAAAGGCGGGGTCAATTTTTCCCGCGTCTCTGGGGCACAGCTACCGCCATCGGCCACGGCCAATCGTCCCCAGATCGCCGGCAAGCCCTTCCATGCCCTGGGCGTATCCCTGGTGCTGCATCCGCGCAATCCCTATGTACCCATCGTGCACATGAATTACCGCTTCTTTCAGGCAGGAGATGTCTGGTGGTTTGGCGGTGGTGCCGATCTCACGCCCATCTATGGCTTTGCGGAAGATGCCGAGCATTTTCACCGTACCCTCAAAAGCGCCTGCGATCGGCACGATTCCACCTTTTACCCACGCTTCAAGGCATGGTGTGATGAGTACTTTACCATTCGCCACCGCAACGAAATGCGCGGGGTGGGCGGTATCTTTTTCGACGACCTGCAGGGGGACGGCGCTGCCTTACAGGCCTTTTGGGAAGATGTCGCGCGCAGCTTCCTGCCGAGTTACCTGCCGATTACCGCGCGCCGCCGGGACCTACCCTATGGCGGACGGGAGCGACAGTTTCAGTTGCTGCGCCGGGGGCGCTACGTGGAATTCAATCTGGTCTACGATCGCGGCACCCTCTTCGGCCTACAGTCGGGGGGGCGCACAGAAAGCATCCTGATGTCCCTGCCACCGCTCGCCGCCTGGGAATATGACTGGCAGGGCGAGCCGGGTAGCCCGGAAGCACGCCTCAAGGAGGAGTTTCTCACGCCGCAGGCCTGGGCATGATCGAGGCCCTGCTACGCAGCATCCTCTTTCAGCAGGACCCCGAACGGGCGCACGAGTGGACCTTGCGCGCCCTGGAGACCCTGGGCCGCATGCCGCGAACCCGCGCGCACCTCTGGCCGGCATCCGCCGTCAACGAAATGTTGCGCCAGACACTCTGGGGGCTCGACTTTGCCCATCCCCTTGGTCTCGCGGCGGGCTTCGACAAGGACGCCCGCGCCCTGCCCGCCCTGGCGGCCATGGGTTTTGCCTTTCTCGAAATTGGTACGGTCACACCGCTGCCGCAGGCAGGGAACCCTCGGCCCCGCCTCTTTCGCTACCCGCAGGAACAGGCAGTGATCAACCGCATGGGCTTTCCCAGCAGCGGCATGGAAGCGGTGGCTGAGAACATCCGCAGCGCCAAACCGCTGTCGGTGCCCCTCGGGATCAATCTGGGAAAAAACAAAGATACGGAACTGGAGAACGCGGTCGAGGATTACGCAAAGGTCCTCGGCTGCCTGGCACCCTACGCGGATTATCTAGTGCTCAATGTCAGCTCCCCCAACACTCCAGGTCTGCGTCAACTGCAACAACTGGAGTATCTGCGCCCCCTGCTCCAGCGCCTGCAGGAGCTTCGTCGCGAGGCGCCGGGCCCGCAGGCGCCAGCGCCCTTGCTGCTGAAGATTGCCCCGGATCTGGAGGACGAGAGTATCGCTGCGCTCGGCGCCCTGGCCCTGGCAGACGAGCCGCTGCTGGATGGCTTCATCGTTGGCAATACCACCCTGTCGCGCCCAGCCCAATGGCCTCATCCCGAGCAGGCCGGCGGATTGAGTGGCGCGCCTCTGCGCGATCTGGCGACGCAGGTGGTGGCGAAGATCTACCGGGCCAGTCGGGGCAGATTGCCGATCATTGGCGTGGGCGGGATCTTCTCGGCGGCGGACGCCTACGCCAAGATTCTCGCCGGGGCCACTCTAGTACAGAGCTATAGCGGCTGGATCTGGGGCGGTAGCCAAATGCTGCGCACCTTCCCCGAAGAACTCACGACGCTGTTGCGTCGTGACGGCTTTGCCAACATTTCTGCAGCAGTGGGTCAGGATTCGCAATGAGCAGAAATTTACTGTAGTGGGATCGTCTGCTGTTCTTGGGGAGCGGGGGCTGCTGGGGCCGGTGCCGCAGGTGGCGTGACCGATGCTGGCGCCTGCGCCGTGGGTTGCATGCCGAGCTGGCTGGCTAACGCTCGCTGGAAGTCCAGGGAGACCGTCTTGTCGCCAAAGGTGCCAACGCGGATATTGACCTTGCTCACATCGGTGGCCATGGAGGTGATATTCACCTTTACCCGTTGCGCCTTGGCATCACTGCCCTCGATCATGACTTCGCTAGGCGTTTTCTGGATCATCCCCTGGTACTGGATACCGACCTGGGAAAAGGCGGCCTGCGTCGCTTGGGAAGCCCGCGCCACAGACACCGGATAATAGGCGTAATAGTTCGCCACTCCGCCATTTTCCACGTAGGTAACCGCTCCCGCCCCGGCACCAGCGCCCAGCAGGGCAACACAGCCACTCAGGGGCACCGCAGCAGCGATGGTGGCCAGGGCCAGCCAACGATAAGGCATGATTTTTTGCACGATTCGGTCTCCGCAGACAACGATATGGGCACAAAAAAGCCCGGATAATCCGGGCTTTTTCTCAACATGGTACCGAGAGTCGGAGTCGAACCGACACGGTGTCACCACCACCGGATTTTGAGTCCGGCGCGTCTACCAATTCCGCCATCCCGGCTTACATAGTCAACGATAATAGCAAGACCAGGATGTTCCGTACAAGCACAGACAGACGCGTGGCAATTCAGGCATCATGATAGAGATCGCAACAGATGGGATAAGCGCCATGAAAGACGAAAGACTCTGCCTTGCGGACCTTGCGAATTTTCCCGACGAAGCCGCCAAGGTGCAGGAAGCGCTCGCTACCCTGCGGCAAGCTTACTCTGGCGATCAGGAAACAGAGCTGCGCCTGCAGCGCCTGCTTGTCGCCAGCCCCTTCGCCCGCCGCCTACTGGAGCACCAGCCCGTCCTGATGGCACAACTGGCCGCCCCACCCTCGTCCCTCGCCTGGTCGGCGGAGATGCCCGAAGACGAGTTCCTGGCGCTCCTGCGCCGGCACCGACAGCTGCGCATGTTGCAGATCCTCTGGCAGGACCTGCGCGGCCCCGACGCCCTCGACGAAACCCTGCTCGCCTTGAGCAATCTCGCAGAGGAGTCCCTGCAGGCTGCCCTCGCCTATGGGCAAGAGGCCCTGCAAAAACGCCATGGGAGTCCCCGTGATGAAGCCGGCGCCAGCGTCCCTTTCGTGATTTTTGGCATGGGCAAACTGGGCGGCAGGGAACTCAATCTCTCTTCTGACATCGACCTGCTCTTTGTCTATGGCGCGTCCGGCGCAAGCGACGGCCCCCTGCCCCTCGACAATCCCAGCTATTTTCAGCGTCTGGGGCAATGGGTGATTCGCGCCTTGGCAGAACTGCGGGCCGAGGGCTTTGTCTTTCGCGTGGACATGCGCCTGCGCCCCTTCGGCGATGCCGGCCCCCTCTGCGTGACGGGAGACGCCCTGGAGCAGTATTACCATCACCATGGCCGCAGCTGGGAGCGCTATGCCTTGCTCAAGGCCCGCCCAGTGGCCGGGGATCTGGCTTTTGGCGAGGAAATCCTGGAACGCCTGCAACCCTTTCTCTACCGACGCTATCTGGACTTTACCGCCCTCGCTGGCCTGCGCCGTGTCAAGGCCTTGATGGATGCAGAGCAGGGACAGGCCAGCCAGGACATCAAGAAGGGGCTCGGCGGCATCCGCGAAATCGAGTTCATCGTGCAGTCATTGCAGCTGATTCACGGCGGACGCCTCCCCGCCCTACGCGAACGCAATACCCTGCAAGGCCTCGAAAATCTTTGCGCTGCGGGTCTGTTAGAAAAGGATACGGTGGTAATTCTACGCAAGTATTATCGTCTCTGGCGCCGGGTGGAGCATGCCCTGCAAATGATCGAAGATCGTCAGACCCAACGGCTTCCGACAGAGGCCCTGGACTGGCAACGTCTCGCTTGTGCACTGGAATTCGCCCAACCCGAGAGCCTGCAAACAGAAATTACACACGGACGCCAGCAGGTGCACGAAATATTCGTGCAAACGCTACCCGACGCAGCAGCAAACGATGAGGAAGATCCGGCGCAGATCACCTGGCTCGCAGCCCGTCATGCCATTGACGAGACCATCCCGCTCGCTTGGAGCGCCCTTCTTCCGGCGGCAGAGGCCCAGGAGAGTTGGCTGGAGCTGCGCCGTTTTGCCCGCAGTCGGCGGGTCCTGCAGCTTTCCCAGCGCGGACAGGCGCGGCTCGACGCCCTGCTGCCGGCCATTCTGCGGCGTCTGGCCCAGGGCGCAGCGGCCGGTGAGCGGCTGCATCGCTACCTACAGCTTCTCGATGCACTCTTGGGACAGGCGCAATACCTCGCGCTCCTGGCAGAAAATCCCCATTGGCTGGAACGCCTCGAAGACTTTCTGGAAAGCCCTTGGCTGACCCAGGAACTGATCCGTTTTCCTTCTTTGTTGGAAGATGTACTGTGCGGGCGCTCCGCGGCGGCACGCGACTGGCCGAAGCTCTTCACACAGGATCTGGATCGTGATCTGGAAGAGGGGATGGATCTGCTGCGGCGTTTCAAGAATACCGAGATGTTGTTGATGGCGAGTGCCTTCTGGTCCGGCAAAACGGATGTTCTTGGGCTTTTGCCGGAGCTTAGCGAGCTGGCGACATTCTGTTTGCAGACCGCGCTGCCATGGGCAGTTGCAGCCATGCAGCAGCAACATGGGGGCCTTCCAGGCTATGCGGAGCCCCCTTTCGCGGTCATCGCCTACGGAAAGCTGGGCGGCAGAGAAATGGGTCTCGCCTCCGATCTCGATCTGGTGTTTCTCTACGATGCACCAGCAGAATTAGAAAGCGATGGACGGATTCCCCTCAACGCTGCCGCCTGGTTTGCCCGCCTCGGACAAAAGTTCATTCATATTCTCACGATCCTGACGCGCGCCGGCACCCTCTATGAAATCGACATGCGTCTGCGCCCGAGCGGGCAGTCCGGCCCCCTGGTGAGTTCCCTACCAGCTTTTCTCAAATACCAGCGCGAGTCGGCCTGGACCTGGGAGCATCAGGCCCTCACCCGTGCCCGCTTCCTGGCTGGGGATGCGCAACTGGGGCAGAAATTTACCGCGTTGCGCGAAGAGATTCTGCTGCGTCACCGAAATCCGCAGGTGCTGGCTGGGGAGATTCGCGATATGCGCCAGCGCATTGCGCGGGAAAAGCCGATTGGCAAAGATCATTTTCATCTGAAGCTGAGCCCCGGCGGCTTGCTGGATATCGAATTTCTCGTACAGTTTGCTATTCTTGCCAATTCTGCGGAGAATCCCGCTTTGCTGCTGCCAACCGGAACGCGCGAGGCCCTGCTGGCGCTGGGCAAGTCGGGACTTTGGGAAGCGAGAGCCGTGGAAGACTTGGTGGATGCGTGGTGTGTCCTGCGCGATGCAGAAAACCGCCGCCGGCTGCGTCTGCAGGCGCCCCTGCTGGCCCCTGGCGACCCGCAGCTGACCTCTTTGCGCAACACCGCACGGCAGGTGCAAGAATGGACGATACGACTGGGCTTGGGGCCCCTTGAGGAGTAAACGATGTCAATGGCAGATCGCGATGGTTTCATTTGGTTTGATGGCAAGCTCGTTCCCTGGCGCGAAGCCACGGTGCATGGCTTGACCCATTCCCTGCATTACGGGCTGGGTTGCTTTGAAGGGGAACGGGCCTATGCCACGGAGCGCGGGGCCGCAATCTTCCGTTTGCCAGAGCACACCAAACGTCTCTTCAACAGTGCGAAGATCCTGCAAATGGACGTCTCGTTTACCCCGGAAGAGATCAACGAGGCAACCAAGGAAGTCATCCGCGCCAATGGCCTGGAATCGGCCTATATCCGCCCGCTCTTTTTTTACGGCGCGGAAGGCATGGGACTGGCCGCCAAGGGCCTCAAGGTGCATGCCCTGATTGCCGCCTGGCCCTGGGGCAGTTACCTGGGACAGGAGGCACTGGAGCGGGGCATTCGCGTCAAGGTCAGTTCCTTCAGTCGCCATCATGTCAATATTCATCTGTGCAAGGCCAAGGCCAGCGGCAACTACATGAACTCCATGCTGGCCCATCGCGAGGCGCACAATGGCGGCTACGACGAGGCCCTGCTCCTCGACCGCGAGGGCTATGTGGCGGAAGGTTCCGGCGAGAACGTCTTCATGGTACGCGACGGGATCCTCTATACCCCTACCCTCACCAGCGCTCTGGAGGGCATCACCCGCGATACGATTCTCCGCTTTGCCAGCGATGCCGGCATCCCGATCATCGAGAAACAGCTCACCCGTGATGAATTCTACATTGCCGACGAGGCCTTCTTTACCGGTACTGCAGCAGAGGTGACCCCCATCCGCGAAATCGACGACCGCAAGATCGGCAACGGACGGCGTGGCCCGATCACGGAAGCCCTGCAGAGCCGCTACTTCGATACCGTAGCGGGACGTCGCAACGATCATCCTGAGTGGCTGCACTATGTCGACTGAAACCGGCCAGCGCGACTCCCAGGGAATCCACTGCTGCGCGCAGAGTTTCGTCGAGATCGATCCCAGTGAGCTGCCGCTGGCCTGCCCGCGTCCGCAGGGCGGGGCGTGGAACGGTCACCCGCGGGTCTTTCTCAAAATCGAGGAGACCGGCGAGGCACGTTGCCCGTACTGCGGCACGCTGTATTTGCTGAAAGGTGGCCCGCTCGCCAAGAGCGGGCACTAGCAGGCGCGAATTACTGGCTGGAAGGTCTATCCAGCCAGTGCAGAAAGGCATCTGGTCCCAAATAGCCTTCCTGCACCGCGGCCACCCGTCCGTTGCTGTCGATGTGAATGAAGGCGGGGGGCCCTGCCAGTTGATAGCGTTTCAGCAAGGCCTGGCTATCGGCATCGCTGGCCGTGACATCCACACGAATGAGCGTATAGCCACGCAACGCCTTTTCCACTGCCGGATCACGAAAGGCAATCTTGTCCATACGCGCGCATTCCACGCACCAACTCGCCCAATAGTCCACCAGCACCGGTTTGCCCCGAGCGGTCTGCAGGGCTGCCTGCAAGGCTGCAGGACTCTTGACCATCTGAAAGGATAATTCGGCAGCATGGTGACTGGTTGCCGGGCCAGAAGTCATTACCGCCAACGGATGCAGGGGGTCAGACTGCCCCTGCAACGCTCCCACGCCCATGACCAGTCCATAGGCCAGCAGGGCAACACCCAGAGCCTTGCGAAACAGACTCCAGCCCCCTGCCGGTGCCGGCTCAAGGGCGCGCAGGTAGACCCCGGAAAAAATGGCCAGCAAGGCCCAGAGCAGCAAGGTAACGCTGCCGGGAAGGATGCGGCTCAGGAACCAGATCGCCACCCCCAGCATCAAGACCCCAAAAATCGCCTTGATGCCATCCATCCAGGCGCCGGCCTTGGGCAAAAAATGCCCGGCAGAAGTGCCGATGACCAGCAGTGGTACCCCCATCCCCAGACTCAGCGCGAACAGGGCCAGGGCACCGAGCAACACATTTCCGGTTTGCGACACGAAGAGGAGACCGCCCGCCAGCGGTGCTGCCACACACGGGCCGACAATCAGCGCCGACAGAATCCCCATAACGAAGCTGCTGAAGAGATGTTCCCCCTTGCCAACGCGGGACAGCCGACTCTGGATGGCGTTCGGCATCTGTAGGTCATAAAAGCCGAACATCGACAATGCCAGCAGCAAGAAAATCAGGGCAAAGATACCGATCACCCAGGGACTTTGGAAAAAGGCCTGCAAATAGGCACCCGTCAAGGCCGCCGCAATGCCGGCAATGGTGTAGGTCAGGGCCATACCCAAAACATAGGCCAGCGACAGGGCAAAGGCGCGGGTGCGTCCCGGTCGCTCTTTTTGCCCGACAATGATGCCGGACAGGATCGGGATCATCGGAAACACGCAAGGCGTAAAGGCCAGACCCAGCCCCGATACAAAAAACAGGACCAGGGTCCAGCCAAAGCTTTCCCGCAAGGAACTGGCGAGGCTCTGGGCATTGCTCTGCGGGGCCTTTGCCGGATGCAGCAAGGATACGCTGGTCGCTGCACGACTGCTGGAAGAAGCCAACGGTGCACTCTCGGCAAGCAGTTTGGGGGCAAGAGAAACAGTGATGGTCTTTTTTTGCTGCGGATAGCAGATCCCAGCGTTGGCGCAACCCTGAAATTCGCTGGTGACCTGGATCTCCTTCGGAGCATTTCCGACAATGCTATAAGGCAAGAGGATACGATTATCCCCTTCCAGCACCTGCACCTTGCCAAAGGCCGGATCATCGAGCAGCTTGCCCGGCGGCAGTTGCAGTTTCCCCATCTGGACATTGCTGGGCGCCAGTTGCACTCGGACCCTGGAGCGATAGAGATGATAGCCAGGCGCTACCTGCCATTCGAGGGCCAAGCGTCCTGCACCAGCACTCTCGGCAGAAAAGCGGAAGGCCTGATCGGGCGAAAGAAATTGTCCCGCCCAGGCCGCGCTGCCCCAAAGCGCGCAGAAAAGCACCAGCAGGGCCAATACAGCCGCTCTCAGACGATCTCGATGCTCCCACCAGGATCTGTGCCATCCGCTTGATTTCCCAACTCTCATGCACCGCTCCCCAGTTTGATGAATCGTGTCATCCCTTATCCCTAGCAAGACTCAGACCGTACTCACCCACGCAGCACGTTATTTATCCAGTCACTATAGGAGGCCAGCGCCGCAGTTACGGGCAGTGCCAGGATTTCCGGGACGTCGTAGGGATGCAACGCTAACAGGCGCTGCTCCAGATCGGAGTAGTGGCTCGCGAGCGTCTTACAAAGCAGCAGCCTTTCTGCCGCGACTTGCACCTGCCCCGCCCAGAAAAATACCGACTGCATGGGCGCCAAGACCTGGACACAGGCCGCCAGTCTCTCCTCTATCAGAGTCCCGGCAAACCGCACGGCATCGGCCTCTTCCGGCAGCGAACAGAACACCACGATCATTTCTTCTGTCATACCCTGCTCCATCCAGATTGGCTGAGCTCAGTGCAGCATAGCAGAAGAGGAGCGGGCAAATCGCGACAGTATATGAATTGACGTTTCAGGGACTTTCACGAGATACTTATGCAACTAGGTTGCATGATTTCAGAGAAAGCCTCTTTATGCCGAGTCCCCGCCAATTGATCGCGCTACCACGCGTTTTCCCAACTATCGGCATCGCGAAGAAACCACCAGTACTTTTCCTCACAACTACTCTCTGCCTGACCGCCGGTAGCCTGGCACAGGCGGCTCCCGTCTCCCGCTCCATTCTCGAAGATCGGCACCTCCACTGGTGGAATGGTCTTTCTCTGGTCAATCACCTGGAGCTGGAGGGTGTTGCCAATCTCCGTGGCGGTCAGGCCCGGGGCAGCTCCGGCACCTTCCTGTGGAAGGGGGCATTGGCCCTGCATACGGACAAGGCTGGCTGGTGGCAGGGAGGTTTGTTTCTGGTGGAGGGCCTGGCGTCCAGCAGCGGCCACCCTAATACCGATTATGTCGGCGACCTGCAGGGCGTATCCAACCTGACCACCGCAGCGCACGTCGCTCGTCTCTACAAGGCCTATTACCGCCAAAATCTGGGGCCTTTCACGTTTCGTGTGGGTCTGATCAATCCCAACGACTACTTCAATGACACCGGAGTCGCTGCGAAGTTGTTTAACCCTTCTTTCGGCATCTATCCCGTCATTTCCGGCAACATTCCCTACACGCCCACCTATCCCTATTCGAGTCTGGGAGTCATGGCTGCCTATACGCTGGGGGAGACCACCCTGCAGGCGGGGGTCTTCAATGCCGATGGCTACACCGATCTGCGCACGCCTTGGGGGGGCGAAGGACAGATCTATTACGGCGAGATCGACGAGAATCTGGCACTGGCCTCCGGCAAGCTCACCCTCAAGGCCGGCGGATATTACGATCATGTCAGCAGCGACTACTTGCGTAATGCGATCGCCATTGGCCCTGCACCCAGTCAGGGAGGCTTTTACGGCACCGCCGAGTACCGTTGGAAAAGCGCTAATGGCGAGGACTGGGGCGCCTTCGTGCAGGCCGGTGCTGCGCCCAATTCCGCGAGCACCTCTCCCATCAACGCCTATGTGGGAGCAGGATTGCGATTGCGAGATTTTCTGCCCGCCTCACCCAAGAGCACCCTGAGCCTGGGCTTTGCCCGCGCCTGGCAGCGGCAAGCTGGCGCGGAAACCTCGGTGGAGGTCAATTGGTATCAGCCGGTCTTTCACCATTTTTATATCCAGCCCGACCTGCAATACGTGATCAATCCCGGCGCCAGTGCGCCGGGCAATACCCTAGCCAACGCCTTGGTCGGCATCCTGCGCGTCGGTTGGCGCGGAAGCCTCTGGGGATAACTACAGGGGTAAAAGCGGTACATACAGGCGGCTATAAATAGAAGCACGTTTCGCTTATACTTAGGCGATATGTCAAAGTTCTTCGCATGATCCAGCTTCGCACCTACGTTTACATCGATTCTCTGCAACCCCAGCTTGCCGCGTACATGGCCTCAGTCTCCCAGGGCTTTTTACCGGTGCCTGGGGACGCGGCGTTGTGGATCGAGGTATCGCCGGGCATGGCGGTGCATCGCCTCACCGACATCGCTCTCAAGGCAACCCGGGTGCATCTCTCGCAGCAGGTGGTGGAGCGCGAATTTGGTACCATGGTGGTACACCATCGCGATCAGAGCGATGTCCGCGAGGCAGGGCGCGTGGTGCTGCAGCGCATGGGCGCGCAACAGAGTGACCGTGCGGTCTGTCGCGTCACTTGGAACGAGATCATCCGTGGCATGATGCCGGACCATACCGTGCTCATCAATCGCCAGAATCGCCGCGGGTCGATGATCCTGCCCGAACAAAGTATGTTCATTCTGGAAACAGAACCTGCAGGCTATGTGATCTATGCCGCCAATCAGGCGGAAAAAGCAGCCAACATCACCCTCATCGATGTCCGTGCGGTCGGCGCCTACGGTCGTCTGACTATTGCTGGCCGCGAGGCCGACGTCGACGAGGCGGCGGCAGCGGCGGTCCATGCTGTCCAGAATCCCTCCTGGAGCTGATGGGGATGGATCGGCAGGAACTGCAGCACGCCTTATGTCACTACCGCTCGCGCTATCCTGAAGAAGCGGCGTATGCGCGCCAGGGTTGCGCCCTCCTGGCCAGCGAAGCGGACTGTTTTCTGCGCAGTGGGGCGGGGCTGCACATCACCGCGTCCTGCTGGGTACTCAATCCGGCAGGGGACCATACGTTATTGATGTTGCACCGCAAGCTGGGACGCTGGTTTCAGCCCGGCGGCCATAGCGATGGAGATGAAAATGTCCTGCGGGTTGCTCTCAAAGAGTGCAGCGAGGAAACCGGTCTTCCCGCCGAAGAGATCCACTTCCTTTCCCGGCAGATTTTCGACATCGACATTCACCGCATCCCGGCGCGGCGCGAAGAGCCGGAACATCGGCATCTGGATATCCGCTTTTTGATGGAAATCGACGACCGTCTGCCCTTGATCGGTAACAGCGAGTCCCATGAGTTACGCTGGGTGCCGCTGCACGAAGTACATAGCTACAACCGCGAGCTTTCCATTCACCGACTGCTGGTCAAAAGTCAGGAGTGGCTGCGGCAGCATCGCCGCTGAGTCTGGCGCCACGCTAGGGGGAGAGGATGGTCCCAGCAGCGTGGCACCATCCGCCCGAGGTCCATTTCAGAAGAAGGTCGTCACCGCTGCGTCGAGGGCATCACGCATGTCGGGATCATCGGTGATCGGACGGACTAACGCCACACTGCAGGCAGCCAGCGGCTCAATGCCCTTCTCAATCAAAGAACCTGCGTAAATCAGCATACGCGTTGACAGTCCTTCATCCAGGCCGTGGCCCTTGAGATTGCGCGAGCGCTCTGCAATCGATACCAGCTTGCCGGCCATCTCGGTGGAAACCCCCGATTCGTGAGCCACGATCTCGATTTCCAGATCGCGGTCGGGATAGGAAAAATCGAGGGCGCCGAAGCGCTGCTTGGTGGACTGCTTCAGGTCTTTCATCGACGACTGATAGCCAGGATTATAGGAAATCACCAGCAGGAAATCGGGATGGGCGTGCAGTAGTTCGCCCTTCTTGTCGAGGGGCAAGGTGCGGCGATGGTCGGTGAGCGGATGAATCACCACCGTGGTGTCCTGCCGTGCCTCTACCACTTCATCCAGATAGCAGATGGCGCCCATGCGCGCGGCGGTGGTCAAGGGGCCGTCCTGCCACTTGGTACCGTCCTTGTCGAGGAGAAAGCGCCCCACCAGATCCGAGGCCGTCATGTCTTCGTTACAGGCGACGCTGATCAGCGGCCGCTGCAGACGCCAGGCCATATATTCGATAAATCGCGATTTGCCGCAGCCGGTTGGCCCCTTCACCATCATCGGCAAACGTGCGGCGTAGGCCGCCTCGAAGAGGGAGATCTCGTCATGGACCTCCTTGTAGTAAGGCTCTTCGATAATTTGATACTGCTCTTGATCGATACTCACGAACATCTCCTTCTCAATTCTTGAACTTCACCAGGCGACTCACCTGAATGTCGGATACGAACATCACCCCCTGATGTTTTTCAAAGAAGGGCGTAAAGCCCTCCAGAATCGGCGCGAGCAAGTCTTCCGGCACGGCGACGATGATCATGATCAAAACATCATCTTCGTTGAACATCAAATGGCTCTCGTAGATGCCATGGCTGCCTTTGCCCGAAAGATTACCAACGATGCTATAGCCCTTGACCCCCGCGCGGTCGAGGAGATCGGTGGCAAAATCGCGGTGAGCGCCTTCGAGAATAATCTCGATCTTTTTCAATGGATGAAGATTGAGGGTGTTCATGCACTGGCCTCCAATAAGCTCTGCCGATATTGTCTACCCGATTCCGGGTGCACCTGAAATTCGCCTTCTTCCAGCACCAGACAACGGTAATCATCCTCGGGATCGATGACGATGACCCGCAGCCAGCCGCCCATGATCAGCGCCTTCACCTTGGGCAGACGGCCCACGGCAGCGAGGACGAAGCCCGCCGGCGCCTCGACCAAAGCAATGAGGCGAACCGGCTCGTGGTAGGGCTTTCCTTCCTGATACATCGACTGAATGGGCAAGCCGGTGCGCAGATCACTCTGATTTCCGGTCATTACCCCGAAACGGCCAGCGACATTGTGATACGCCTTGCTGCCGCTGCCGTAGTGATGCACGTCCGTCGTCGAAAAGTAATGCTCCAGATTGATCCACTCGCCCACCACCACTGGCGCTGAGAGGATGTTTTCCAGGAAACGGCCTTTCGGATCCAGGCGATAGTCATAGGATTGCAGGAAGGATCGCCCCTGCAGGTCCACCCCTTCGGTCAGGTGACGACCACCAATGATGCCATAGAGGTTGCGGGAAAGGCCCCACTCGGGGCGCACCTGCGACCAATCATGGGCATGGCGGCGCGCCAGGGCCGCTGCCGCGATGGGCTCGGCAGCCAGAGCCCGGCTAGCACCCAAGGTGGGCATGCGCTCCGCAGCCGTGCGCCGGGTTGCCGCAGTCAGGCCATTTTGCAAGCGCTCGAGATAGAGCAGATGGCGCGCCGGGAGGAGATCGAGATCATGCAAGGTGATTTCGTCCGTAGTCGTGTTATGCACGGCGGGCAGAAACCAGGTATCTTCTGGTATGGCAATACCTTTCTCCAGAAGGCGGCGACGCACTTCGGGCTTGTTGGCCATGGTGCATATAACCCGAGCATTGGGTAGTCCCCGACCACCACCACAGGCACCACAGTCCAGCGCTGACTCGTAGGGATTGTTCTGCGTCTGGCTTTCATGCCCCACCATCAGCACAAAGCGCGAGAAATTTTGGCTTAATCCGGTGGACAACAAGGCATTCGACACGTAACGCACCTGCTCGTCCAGAGTGAATCCGAGGCGAGCGATCCGTTCCATCTGCAGGCTTGTCTCATATCGATCGACGCGGTACACGCTGCGGAGTTTGTCGATAAACTCGGCCTCTGCCTCCGGAGTCAAAGCGAGACGATTCGCCAACGCACTTTTCCCACTCCGATTGCCCAGGGCAATTTCGCGGAGTTCACGGATTTCATCGTCGGTTACGTGTTCGCGGTCCATCCCCAGCTCCCGCTGCAGGGCGCGCACAATCATGGCCCGTTGCACTGCGCGGATGATGGAATCCGCCTGCTCAGCATTGAGCTTGTCGACCAGCAGACGCGTGACAGGTTTGGCGGCATGCAGATGCCCGTGCGTTTCGTGATAGAACACCGGAGCCACGGTTTTGCCGATCAAGCCCAGACTGAAGATCAGACCGACAGCCTCCACGGCCACAAAAGGTGACAAAACCGACGATTTGATATCGTGCAGCACGTGTTCAAGCGCCCCATAGAGTGGCTCCTCTTCCAGCTCCAGTTCCGCCGGGATTTCGACGATGAGGTTTTTGGGGGTCTGTACCGCTGGGCACAGATGCACCTCGCTGCCCTTGCCGTATTCCAGGAAGCCAATGGGCACACCAAAGAAGCCGGCAATACCAAAGGTTTGATAATCACCCAGCGCCTCGAGATGGCGGCGCATCGGCTCCGAGCGCACGTCGATACAGAAAAACGCCTGGGCAAAGGGACGTTTTTTCGGATGGTCTTCCGGCAGACGCACCTTGCGCACCAAATCCGTGATGTAATGCGACTCCATGGCGCGCAACCAAGCAAACCCTTCCGCTCGCTCCCAACGGCGCAGCACATTCACAAATTCTGCCACCTGTTCAGGGGTCAGAGACTGCAATGCGGATAGCGCATCGCTTCCCACCCGGCCCGCCAAAGCGCGTAAGGCGCGAGTTTTGCGCTCTGCCTCGTGCGTCCGTTTGTCCTGAATGTATTCTTTGGCCAGAGGCGCATAGCCGCGCCGAGAACGACGCGCAAGCGCATCATCCACGCGCTGCGCCCAGGCCGGCAGGATCGTCCCGGCATGGAGTTCACTGCGCAGATACGCGCCATACGGATCGTCGTGCACAAATTGCTGTAGAGCTTCCGCATCTCCCGGACAACCGTGATGACGGACGGCCTCTTGCACCAAAGACAGACCCAGCACCATCCGTACCGCAAGGTAATCCGCCAGATCTGCGGGATATTGCTGGGCCCAGTAATAATGCTTCGCCGAGCTGCGAAAGCGAATGAAACCCGCCCAGCCATGCAAGCGAGTGAGTTGGCGGGTGATGTATTTTTGCCAATGGTCTTCCGGTATCTTCAATAAATGCAAAATGTGCGCGATGCTACCCTCGGGACTCTCACTGGACGCCAACAGCTCTCGCAGGTGCAATCCAAGCAGGGTGAAGCGCAGATTGTGCTGGGCAACATCCTTCCAGGAGGCAAAAAAGCCTTTCTCCCGACTCGGGGCCTGCCATGCAGACTGTCCTTCGTCAAAAAAATCCAGACAGCTTTTTACCAACAACTCATCCAGGGTATCGCCAATTTTCGTCCCGAAAAGGCGGTCGATGTTGTCATACAGGGGACCATCACTGGCAATCTTGCGTCCTAACACGGTCCGCAAACGCTCCAGAAGCGCCGTTTCGTCGAGCTCGGCGGCTTGCCGTCCCTGCAAGGCAGCGGCCAAGACCTCACCATCCAACCAGTCACTGGCCTGGACCAGACGTTCGGAGCGGCATTCCGTCATGATCGTCCACAGCCAGGTCTCGAGATCGATGCCAGGAAGATCGACAGATTGCTCGCGCAAAAAACTCTGCAGATAGCGCCGCAAGGCGGCATCGTCGATCTTGCCTTCGGCTCGATATCTTTGATAATGCGAGCGGGGTAGGTATCCACGACCGTGGAACAGGTGGCTGCCCTCCTCCACCGCATCCGGAAAAGGCAGGTGTTCCAGACCGAAGAGTGGATTGTGATGGATGAAGGTACGCATGGGCCAGAAACGCGGGATCGGCTCGCCCGCAACGTAGATCATCGAGCGCACCTTGAGGCGATCGCCCAGGGTCAGTTTCCTATCCATAGGCCACTCCAGACTAGTCCAAACAATGCGAAAAGGAACAGCACTCCGGCACCCACACTGGTCACCGTGCTCCCGATATCCGTCAGCGGCTCCCCCTGGTAAATACCAAAGAGCAGATCCTGCAGGAATTTACCGATTGACCATCCCCAGATCATCAAGAGCAGCAACAACGGCCACAACCAAGACAAACTGAGTAAGTGAAATACCTGCAACATGGCAAAAAACCCGGGGAATACCGGTGTCGCCACTAGAGCCAAAGCAGAGATAGTGATCAGTCCACTCAAACGCGGTAGTTCCGTGGCGAGTCCGCCGCGCAACCCCAGGTAGGCACCCCCCATCCGCTGACTCAGCAGGCCCGCCCAGATCATGAGCAAGGCCGCCGGCACGGACCACGCCAGGGCAAAGAACTCCGTAAAATGCATGGCGCTGCCGCTCGCTACCAGAAACCAGGTCAGCGCCAATCCGGAACTCGCGCTAAGACGCGACCAGATGCTGATTTCCCGCGCACTCACGGCACGAAAGGCATAAAACACCGCGGTGAACAGTACCATCATCAACCAGATCCGTTGCCCGAGTACAGGCAAGGGCAAGAAGGGTCCGGTGTGATATAGCAGCAGAATCCCCAATTGTGGCAAGACCAGAATCGCCAATGCCCTACCCCAGGGTCCCGGTGCCGTCGCCACCAAGCGATTAAAAATCAAACTCAGCGGAAAAATGGGGAGCAGAACTGCGCTGATCAGAAGAACGATCCATTCCATGGGCTTAACTCCAGCGGAACCAGACGTTGAGACGACGGGACGCGGCAAACAGCACCTGTGTCATGCGCACATAAAAGTCATTCAGATAGAGTTCTCGAGTCAGCAGCGCATATAGTGCCACATAGGTGCCATGCCATTTTTCGCTGAGATGTTGTCCCCAATCCCGGGCGTCGGCAAAGAAAGTCAGTGCCCAGCCGCCAACAAAGAGCAGGGCTAAGATGATCACCAAGACATCATAGGAAAGCACTCCGATACTTGCCGAGGCGAAGAGCCGCTCACTGGCCCCGTGCTCCGGATAGAGAAAGCTCCCGAAGTAGTGACTGATCAGGGTATAACCAATCACCACGAGCACGAAAGAGCCCAGTATCCCACCCATGACCTGCCAGGGATTGCTGTGGGTCATCTTGTGCGCGGCAAATAGCGCCTGCGCGCCCGTAACCCAAGCAAAGAACAATAGAATGATGACCCCCTGCTCGAAGAACAGGTGCGAGGCCACAAAGAAGTGCGACAGACTCAGCACCAGCACTGGTACGAGAATGGTGAGTGCCGCAGCGGTAATCAATGGTAGACGGGAGGGTTTATTGGGCCGACGCTCCACCACCGAGACATAGACGGGGTCTGGGGGTACGCCGTCCTCGGTGCGGGCCTCACCAATGGCGTTGCCCGCTCCCAGAAAGAGCGATGCCTTGAAAAAACCGTGGGCGATGAGGTGGAATACTGCCAGCGGAAACGCACCCAGACCACATTCCATCACCATGAAACCCATCTGGCCCATGGTCGAATAACCAAGGGAGCGCTTGATATCGTTTTGAATCAGCATCAACGCTGATCCCAAGACCGCGGTGATCAGTCCCACCACAAAGGCGATGTGCAGAGCCAGACTGGTATACTCAAAGATCGGCGCAAAGCGGTTGAAGAGAAAACCACCGGCATTGACGATACCGGCGTGCATCAGCGCCGAGACAGGTGTCGGACCGTCCATCGTATAGGGGAGCCAGCCATGCAGCAGGAACTGCGCCGAGCGGGCAAAGGCGGAAATAGCGATGAGGATGCCGACCCAGGCCGGGACTGGCATGCCCCAGAGCTGCACGGCATTCGGTGCCGCCGCTACCTGCGCGAAGATGACTGGCAAGGACAGGCTATGGTAGGCCTTGAACAGAATGAACGCCGCCAGCCAGAGAGGCAGATCACCAAAGCGATAGGTGATCTGCGTCCAGAAGGCATAGCGCCCGGATGCCGAGCGATCGGTGTCGTGTCCGAGCAGAAAATAGAGAAACACCCCCACCAAAAACCAGGCCACCAACAGGGTGATCAAATCCGCTGCGGAAACCATGAAAAAGATGGTTGCCGTCATCAGATCGAGCAGGGCAAAGAAGCGCGGATAATTCGGCTCCTCAATCATATAGCGGACCGAATACATATGTACCAGGAGACTGATTCCCGATACGAAGGTCCACATGATCAAGGCCAGGGGATCCAGCCAGATACTCCCCCAGATCTGTCCGATCCATTCCACTCTCGCTACCTGCGAGGTGATGTAGTCACCCAATAAAGACAGCGACAGCAGAAAGGTCAGCAAAGTAGCCAGCACGCTGAGGCGTGCAGCTGCTCCCTTGCGGTTGCGCAAGAACAGAAAAATGATCGCTGCCGACAGGACGGGCACGAAAGGAATCACAATCGCAAGGGTGTCCATCAAAAACTCCTTGTTGCCGAGGCACAGGGGGGAATCCACTAGCTCCCGCTAGATGGGCTACCCTGCCAGTGTTACCAAAAGATTTCCTGTTAGGACTTGGTCATCGATACATAGAGCTGCGGCAATTTCAGCGGAAGACTATCGACATGATCCAGCACCAAGTAGTTGCGCTGGCCAAAAATACGGCTGACATACTCGTCGGCGTAGGGGTCGAGCGACAGGCAGAATGTGCGGATTCCCTTACGCGCCAGTTCCTCCACCGCTCGTTTGGTATCGAAGCGCAGATACTGCGGATCACGTACGTCATTGTCTGCCGGCTCGCCGTCGGTGAGTAGGATCAGCAACTTTTTCTGGCTCGGGTACTGCTCCATCAGATGCCCGGTGTGGCGCAATGCCGCACCCATGCGCGTGGAGAGTTTGCCGGTCATGCCGGCCAGGCGTCCTTTCACCTTCTCGTCATAAGGCGCAGCGAAGGATTTGAAGGTGTAAAACTCGACATCGTGGCGACCATTGGAGTCAAAGCCGCACAGCATAAAGGGATCGCCAATCCGGTCGAGAGCACCGGCGAGCAACACGGCAGCCTCGCGCGCCAGCTGCAACACCGTGACATCTCCCTCGCTACGCGAGCGCAGCTTGTCGTTGGTCGATTCCGAAAGATCGATGAGCAGGGTCACCGATAGATCACGAATGTGCAACCGGGTACGAATGCCGATGCGCGGATCGGGCTGCTGTCCCATGCGGATATCGGTCATCGCCAGAATCGCCGCATTGATGTCGATGTCATCGCCATCTTCCACCTTGCGCGTACGCACCACCCCTTGCGGCTGGATGGCCTCAATCATCTTGCCGATCTTCTGCACCAAAGGCTTGTGCTGCTCCAACAGAGCCTCGATTTCCGCTGGGTCTCCCATTTTCGGGCGTTTCTCGTAGACCGTAGTCCACATCGGGCGCTCCAGTTGTGTCTGGTAATCCCACTCGGAATAGCTCACCGGCTGCGCGACCGGCTCCTTCCCTTCCTTCTCGTTGAAGGTCTTGCCGTCGTCGTCATAGAGCTCGGTGGAGAGAATCCAGATCTCCTGGGCGTCATCACCCGCATACTCCACATCGAGAGTGTTGATCATCTCCATCAGACTCACATACTTGCGCACTTGGGGCTGGCCACCGTTGAGGATATCGACTGCGCTCGCGGGCGGGGTCCACAGATAGCGGTTGTCGTCACGGTAGGGGCTGGACGGCTGATCCTTTTGCGCGGAAAACTCCAGGCCCAGCTCCTTGCTGAGGTCGGCAAGTTCCTCGGCGGCGGAGAGAAGAACGCCATATCGATCTTCCTGCTCGTCCAGGAGCCGCGGAAACAGACCCCGGGCACGCGCCACCAACGGATGCTCGTCCTGATAATCGGGCTCGATGAGGGCATAGGCCGTCCGTTCGGCAAGTTCGCCCAGCCGCGCGTCGGTCTTTTTTTGCCGTACCGCCTCGGTTTGCCCGAGGCGCCGCCAAAGGGGCAGAAGCCCCGGGAAGCGCCGACCCTCCAGGGTCTCCACCCGCGCGTCTTCCAACACTCCAATCCAGAGCTTTTTCAGCGGGGTAGCGAGTTCCAGACGGGTATCGAACTGCGATTCGACGACATGCGCCGCGGCATGGGCGACCGCTGCCCGATAGACCTCCAGAGCCGGCACCTTGTCGTCGTTCGCAATCACCGCATCGTCATACGCATCGGGCACAAAAATGAAATAGTCCTCGATGTAGGGCTGATAACCCGTGCGGCTTTCGTAATCGCCGGAGGTCGGACGCAGAAAGAAATCCCGTCCCCACAAAGCGCGCAGGTACATATTCAGGCGTCGCTGCACGTCCACAAAGAGGATGCCGCGGTGCTCCTGCTGCAACACGGCAAGGGCCTGTGGCGTTTCCAGGCCAAAAAATTCCGCCTGCGCCGCAAAATCGTTGCGATAGGCGGAAATGCCCCAGTTGGCCCAGCGCCGCAGCCCGCCCAGGGTCATCTGTTCGAGGAGCACCTCGATTTTACCCAACATGGGACGCACGCCTCGCGGGGCCTGCGCCAGCAACTGATCGAGAAGCAGGAGATAGCCGCGGAAAAGGTCGATCTCTCCCAGACGCTGGGCAACAACGGGGGCAGTCGAAAAAAACAGGACCAAGACCTCGGAGCTGGTCTTGGAGAACATGCGGATGGCGGTGGACAGCATCTCGAAAACCGCCTGCTCACCAATTTCCCGCGCCACATGCGGGCCGGCCTCAATGAAACTGAGCACGAGCTCCGTCCCGCGCCCCAAGGATTTGAGGCTGCGCGCACCCTCCAGGTAGGCCTCCAGACCGCGCTGGGTAAAGATCCGCGCGGCCTCGTGCCAGTTCGCTTCGAGAACTGCCGATGCGTCGGGACCCAATTCTTCGAGAATGTCGGGGTAGTCGGTCAGCAGAATTGCCATAAGAAGCTGCTCAGCTCGCCCTCCGGTAAAGGGGGGCCGCGGCCCCCGGTCGTCGTCGCTGGTTTATAGCGCGCTGTTGTCTGGCGGATTCAGTCCGGCCAGATACGCTGTGGATTCAGCTCGCGTCCGCCGCCAGCATTGAGGTCCGCAACAGATTCTGCTTTGGATTTACTGCTCGGGGAAGCCTTCTTCGCGCTACCGATTGAAGATTCTTTCTCCTTGCTCGCTGCGGGCGCAGCAGTTTTGCTGGTACTACGCTGACGTGGACTCTGCATACTTGCGTTGAGCTTGTTTTCCAACTGGCTAGTCATTTGAGAACCTCCTCGATCAGTACCTCAATTTCTGCAACCGCAGCATCACCTCGTTTCCCCATCTGGTAAACGCTTTTGCCCTCGACTGCAGCGTTGCGATAGATTGCCCTTCTCGCGATCTGCCCGCGGAAAACCGGCAATCCCAACGTTGCTATCGCATGTTCGGCCGCCCGCGAGAGCGCACTCCGCCCCTCGACCTGATTCAGCACGAGTGCGGCGCGCAGCTTCTGATTCTTCTTTTGAATTTCTTCGATGGCTTCGACACTGCGTTGACTCGCCCAAAGGTCGAGAGGTGAAGGCAGTACCGGTAGCAGCACGATGTCAGCAAGATCCAGAGCCTTTCGCGTTTCCACTGCCTCCAAGGCCGGAGGACAATCGATGACACAGTACTGTGCTGAACCCATTCCCGAGCTTCTCAGCGCCTCCCGACCGGCAACCGTCATGCCATTGCCTTCTTCTTCGCTCCAGTCTGCCCAACGTTGGAGACTCCCTTGAGGGTCTGCGTCCAACAGCAAGGTACTGGCGCGCTGGGCCAGCCCGGCTGCCAGATTCCACGCCAGGGTCGTCTTGCCACAACCGCCCTTGGCGTTGAACAGAGCGATACGCAACGTGGCCATACCCTATTCCGCCGCAGCGTATGCCGCTTGTGCAGCGTGCGCATATTCCGCGAGTCGGGCGTCCATCTGATCGCCGTCAAATTGCACGGCAACCACGACATAATCGCGCGCAAAATTCAGGTTTGGATAGTAGTCGAACTCTTCGGACAGCTCCGTTAGCCGATCCAGAAAGCTGCGCGTAGCAGCATAATCCGGGAAACTGAAACGCCGAGTCCAGGACAGCGGCTTGCCGCGCTCCTCCCAGCCATCGGGACAACCAGCAGCGAACTCAGTGCCCATGGTGGGTCCCGAGAGAGCTGATGGTTTCCTGCAGATGCACTAGATGACCCTTTTCGTCTTCCAGCAACTGCGCGAACAGCGAAGCGGTGCGTTCATCGCGCATCCGCTGACTGAAATCAAGGGCCTCGGCGTAAAGCTCTACCGCCGACCACTCGATGGCCACGTCCTGATCGAGCATCTCCCGCAGATCTCTGCCCGGCCGCGACGGCCGCAAGGTGCCGGCACTGGGCGCAATGCCCATGCGCAATAGCTGATCGCTGAGCAGGCCCGCGTGCTCCAACTCCTCCCGAGATTCCCGGGCGAAGCTCTCGGCCCAGTCCTGCCAGCCCCAGAGCCGACACAGCCGGGACTGCACGAGGTACTGCTGCACTGCCAGAAACTCATGACTGAGCGCTTGCCCGAGAAAACCGGCAATACGAGGATGCAGTCGCAACACGAACGCCTCTACTTAGCTTTGCACCGCACTGACGTCGCCATCGCGGCCACTACCGTCTGCAGTAGGCGTCGTCGGCAGAATGTTCTCCACTTCCGAGTGGACACGCGCGATAATATGCGCCGCTACCAGGCCATCGCCGACCCGTTCGCAGGCATCGGCGCCAGCGCGAACCGCAGCATTCACCGCACCGGTCTCACCACGTACCAGGACCGTGACATAACCACCACCAACAAATTGACGACCGACCAGACGAACCTCAGCGGCCTTGGTCATGGCGTCGGCGGCTTCGATAGCCGGCACCAGGCCACGCGTCTCGATCATCCCCAAGGCAATGCCTGTTACTGTTGCCATGCTCTATCTCCCTCTAGAGTTTGCGAGGAGGAACACGACAAGCGCTAGGCTGTCGTGTCACATCCGCGAACTGGATTAGGCCGTCGGCGCCTTGGGCAGGATGTTTTCCACCTCGGAGTGCACACGGGCGATGATGTGGGCAGCCACCAAGCCATCGCCCACCCGCTCGCAAGCGTCGGCACCGGCACGCACCGCCGCATTGACCGCACCGGTTTCGCCACGCACCAGCACCGTCACATAGCCACCACCAACAAACTGACGACCGATCAGGCGCACCTCAGCGGCCTTGGTCATGGCATCGGCCGCTTCGATAGCCGGCACCAAACCACGCGTTTCGATCATACCCAGAGCAATACCCGTTACGTCTGCCATTGTAATCTCCTAACAAAAATCAAAAAATCTTTGGGAACCTGACCGACCTGGCCGCTTTACGCGGTCGGAGCCTTGGGCAGGATGTTTTCCACTTCCGAATGTACGCGCGCGATGATGTGCGCGGCCACCAGACCGTCGCCAACGCGCTCGCAGGCATCGGCGCCAGCGCGAACCGCAGCGTTCACGGCACCGGTCTCGCCACGCACCAGGACCGTCACATAGCCACCACCAACGAACTGACGTCCGATCAAGCGCACTTCTGCTGCCTTGGTCATGGCATCCGCCGCTTCAATTGCCGGCACCAAACCACGAGTTTCGATCATTCCCAGTGCAATACCTGTTACATCTGCCATTTTTCACCCCTCCTTACAGAGAAAAACCCGAACCCGTCAGGGTTCCCAAAAATCGATGATGCCACCAATGGTAAGGTCAGTGAGGACCTCGAAATCACCTTGCGCATAGCGCGCTGCCGAACCCGACACGGTAAACACCCACTTACCCTCGGGGACACCGACCGGATCCGTTGCCACCACCGTTTTCCCGGTACTATCGCGCAACACCCGTAGGGATGCCTGCTTCAAGCCGGGAATTCGGCGTGTCGTGACCAGATCGGACTGAACGCACATGATTTCCATCTCAGGCCGGCGTCCAGTTGTCGATGATGCCGATAATCGTAAGGTCCGACGGGTAATCCTTGGACCCAGCGGCCTCCCGTGCTGCCGAGGATCCGACGCAGATGACCCAGTCACCGGGGATACAGCCGACCGCATCGACCGCGACCGAGCGCGTACCCCCTTCCTTTTCCTGCACCACGAGCAAAGGGCGATGCCCCATCTCGGCGATGCGATTGGTAGAGACCAGTGTCTTTTCCACCCGCATGATTCTCATGCCAAATCGACCTCCTCCAACGCGCTTCCCAGAGGCAGATCCTGAACGCTGCCATGCAGATACAGCCAGCCATTACGATCGAGCTGCGCATAGCGCTGACGGATTGCATCTGCCACCCGCTGCAGCTTGCCAACCACTCGTTCACGATTCCCGGGAACCCGCGAGTCATAGCGATAGTGCAGCGCCATGGGTATCGGCAACTGCCGTTCGACATTGAGATGCTTGAAGATCTTGATGCCTACATCGAGATCCGCAGCGCCCTCTTCTACTGTGTCGAGACGCGCGTAATAGGCGACATTGCGCATCTGCAATTCCTGAAAACCATCACCAACACTGATGAAACGCTCGCCATGCCCCGCATCTGGGTACCATCCACCCACCCGATCCGCCACATATTCGATCTGGCTCAGATTATTGATCAACAAAGTGGCAATGAGACGACGCATACCGTCATGGGGCATGCCTTTCCCCTGTCCCCAGCCGGATGACTCGGCAGCGACACGAATCGCTTCGTAGACAGCGAGACGGGCGCGATCCGCATCCATGTCCAGCGTTTGCCGATACACTTGTGCGTTGTCTACGTAACGATAGGCGCTGAGGTTGCCCTTGGCATCCGGCACATGGATGCGAATGGCATCGGTATCCGTATCCAACCCAATCAGTAAAATGTCAGTGCTGGCACCGCAACAGAACTCGTTTTCGATGGCTTCACGGAACGCCTGCAGCCGCTGCAGCGCCATTTCCAGCGCCAAGCTCTCATTGCTGCCATGCGCCGCACATCCCTGATGCGTCGGGTCGAGGGAGCTACCGTGATATACCGCAACCTTCAGGTACCGGGTCGGCACATCTGCGGTGGTCGGGAAGCCTTCGCGATAGCGCCGCAGTTCCGTCGCCTGCCAGTCCTCGACGTCCCTCTCCACATCGAAAAGCGTGCCCGCGAAAGCACTGCGACGCAGCAGGTGTCCTGCTGGCAAACGCAGCACGTAGGGTAAAAAACCCTTCAGACGACCGTCGGCGCAGAGCGAAAGGTTCATCGCGTGAAATCCACAGTCCACCAACATCGCATCGACGTTCTCACCGGCCTGCAATTCCTCACGCAGACGCTGAGAAAAACGCGTCACACCCAGTTCCAGTGCAGCAAACGTGGCACTGGCGAACAGGGCACGCATATCAAAACCCCGGACCCAGGCGTTTTCGAGCAGCTTGTCCGGCAAGGAAAAACCCAGACGCTCCTGCGCCAGGCGTTGCGCATTTTCCGCGTACCCACCACCCAGGCCGCGCGCAGCCACTTCCTGCAATACGGGCAGGATCGCATCAAAGCGACCTTTGACGCCGTCCTCACAGTGACCGAGCCGATCATTCTCCACCACATTCGTCAACGGATGACGACAGGACCGGTGCGGCAGCGCGGTGCAAGCGGGATGCTCAGCCGGCATACCATTTGCGGCAAGAGGCACTTGCACCTCGGAAGAGTAGCGTTGTGCCATCGACATCGCTGGCGCCGAAGACGAAGCACTCTGGCGAAGGTGCCGCATTTTTCTTCGCGTATCCATGCCTACGCCTTATCCCCTTGCGCCACCAGAGTAAGTGACTGCCGCACCTTTGCGGGCGCTGCCACTGCTGCCAGTGACCTTGGAATCGCTCACCGGGGCAGCGAGAGCCTGATTGCGGTTGCCCCCGGCACTCATCACGCAGCTACGAACCGCGCCGCGCTGGGTAGGATTACGTCCCTGCGCCCAGGCGCCTTCGGTGCCGGTAACCCGATCATTGCGGCTCCAGTCATCGCCGGTAATCTGCCACGCACCCCGTTCTGGTGCGGCGACCTCAGGCGCTGCTAGCATCTCCGTTGCCGGCGGCAGGGCGCTGACCGATTGCGGCTCACGACTGCGAAACTCTGGAGTGCCGGTAATCAAACCACGCGCCAGATTGACCGGTCCCGTGATGCGACCGCTCTGCTCAAACGCGTTACCCGTGATTCGGCTGCGCCCCTGCCGGGCAGGAGGGACAATACTGAAGTCCTGAGCGGGTACAGGCGTGCTGGCGACCGGCGCTGATGCGGCTGGTGCGGGCACAAAGCGTTGACTGCCTGCCGTGCCACCCTGCTGCATGGCATCCCACGCCATAGCCTTCTGCTTGTAGGAACAGCCATCACAAGCACAGGTGCCAGCCGGTGCCGTGGCAACGGTATCCATTTCCTCGCCCTGGTACGGCGTGCCGGAAACCGCGAGATCCTCACCCACTTCGTTACCGGTGACATTCTCTGCCGGCTCCATAGCGGGTCCGCTAACCCACTGACCTTTTGCCGTACGACTAACGGCAACCTTTGCTGCTTCTGCCTGCGGGGTGCTTGCGCAGTGGGCAAATTGCTCTTGCCCATGATATTCGGTTCCGGTGACGGGCCAGCACCCTCCCTGCTCGTCACCTGTCATTTTTGGGCGATGATCCATCCCCGTTCCGGTAATGGTCGAGCCGGCCAGACTGGTCATACTCTGAACTTTATCAACGCCACCCCCGCACAGAATAGGGCTGTTGTAACCAGTACCCGTGACCCGCTGACAAGAGCCCGGCTCGTTGCCTGTAACCTTCTCGGAACGATCCACGAGATTGCCAGTGACCCGCTGCCCCTTCTCCGTGGCAACCGTCCCGACTTTGGCCGGTGCCGGCGCCGGCTTGGTGTTGCAAAGGCTCTGGTAGCTTTCCAGACTCAAGTATTCAGTGCCCGTCAACTGCCGACACTCTCCGGGTTCCAACCCAGTGATACGCTGGCTGTTGTCAACGGCGGTTCCCGAGACCGTACGACCGGCAAAGGTGTGAGTTTCCGCCACCTTGCTCGGCGCGCCATTGATGGTCATTTTAGCCACCCCGGCGTCCCAATACTGCGAACCCGTAATACTCCGCTGCGCCCCGGCCTCATAGCCAGTCACGCGATTGGTACGCGATTCATCACTGCCCGTTACCGGGAGCGCATTCTTCTGCGTGCTGCCCGTGACCACCTTTGCTGGACGCTCTGGGAGATTGGCATTACAGAAGCTCTGGAAGCTTTCGCTGCTGAGGTATTCCGAGCCCGTCACATTGCGACATGCGCCGGACTCATCACCGGTGACCGATGCGGAACGTCCGACCTGCGTACCAGAGACCTGTTGCCGACCGGAGGTACTGGTCACCGCCACTTTGGCCGGACGGGCCGCAGGACGCTCGCCACAGAACTGATTGAATTGCTCAGCGCCAATATATTCGGTGCCCGTAATGGGCCGACAAGTGCCCATCTCGTTGCCGGTAACCGCGTCGCTGCGCTCCACTTGCGTACCGGTAACCATAGAGCCAGCCAAAGTCGTGCCTTCCTCGACCTTGCGAAACTTCTTTGCACGTCGTTTACCGGCGGCATCAGCGCCACCCTTGGCAAACCCGCGTCCCCGCTGCGCCTGTTCCTCGCGCCGCAGTTTGGCGAACTCCCGCGCGCTACCATTCTCCAGGTAACGCAAACGAGCGGCCGCGGAGCTCAGACCGCGTAAAACGGTGAGTGCGGCCTTGCCCCGCTGCGCCAGGGTCTGCCGCCGTGCGCGACAGAGCTGCCGCACCGGGCGTTCGCGCCAACCAAAGCGTTCGGGGCTTTGCTCGACGAGTTCACAGACGGAATCCAGGAATTCCTCTTCTACTCCGGGAATCAAAGCAGGTGCCGCCTCTTCGCTGACTGCCGGCGATACCGTCGCAGATACTACTGCGGGCCTTTGACCACGATGACGCACTTGGCGCTGCTGCGGATCGGCCCAGCATTGCGCCCCAGCGCAGCGCATGGCGCGATGGGCCAAGGCTGCTTCACGCCCGCTGCCACGGCTCGCCATCTTCTCGGAATGGACCTCGAGAGCGGGAGCGACCCGCGTTTCCTGATTGTTCCCAGACTTTGGCGCGGAAGGCGCAACGACCGGCTTGGCCGCGCCGCCACCCTGCCTACGCATCGCCTGCTGGCGCCGCTTCTCCTGCGCCAAAGCCCGGCCTCGCATTGGACCGGATGCTGATGAATCCGACATACGTCCCCCTTAGCTTGGCACCCGACATGCTTGTCAGGTGCCAATGATCGATCTATTCGGCTTACTAACCGCGATACACTACGAAGGCCAGACCCTGACTCTGGGTATAGTTATCGTAGCCGATCAAACGAACGAGATGCTTGGGGTACTCGCGGCGGCAAGCCTCGAGCTCGGCAAGAACGGTATCAACGTTCCGCTCACCGAACATGGGCAGCTTCCACATGTACCAATAGTGGTTGAAGGAACGCTCCGGCTCCACGTGCTCCACCGCCGGATTCCAGCCCTGGGCGATGATGTACTGCACCTGCGCGCGGATCTGTTCCGCCGACATTGGGGGGAGATACGAGAAGGTCTCGTAGCGCCGTACCTGCTTGTAATCTTGAACTTCAGCCATGATGGACTCCTTCCTGAAGCGAATGCATTAGCCAGAAAATCAACGGTTCTGTACGTCGAGCTTGTCGACGGTATCGAACTCGAATTTGATTTCCTTCCAGGTCTCCAGAGCGATCTTCAGCTCCGGCGAGTGACGGGCGGCGTTGGTCAGGATTTCCTTACCTTCGCGCTCCAGCTCGACACCGCGATTGCGCGCCTCGACACAGGCTTCCAACGCTACCCGGTTGGCGGCTGCGCCCGCGGCATTACCCCAGGGGTGACCCAAGGTTCCACCACCAAACTGCAACACCGAGTCATCACCGAAGATGTTGACCAAGGCGGGCATATGCCAAACGTGAATACCGCCAGAGGCCACTGCAAAAGCGCCAGGCATCGCGCCCCAATCCTGGTCAAAGAAGATACCGCGGCTGCGGTCTTCGGGAACATAGGATTCGCGCAAGAGGTCAATCCAGCCAAGGGTAGAGGCACGGTCGCCTTCCAGCTTACCGACCACGGTACCGGTGTGCAGGTGATCACCACCCGACAGACGCAGAGCCTTGGTCAAGACCCGGAAATGGATACCATGATGCGGGTTACGGTCGATCACGGCGTGCATGGCGCGATGGATATGCAGCAGCACACCATTCTTCCGACACCAACGAGCCAGACCCGTGTTGGCGCAGAAGCCGCCGGTCAGGAAGTCGTGCATGATGATCGGCATGCCCAGCTCTTTGGCAAACTCGGCACGCTCGTACATCTCTTCCGGTGAAGGGGCGGTAACGTTCAGATAGTGGCCCTTGCGTTCACCCGTCTGCGCTTCGGCGTTGTGGATGGCATCGGCAACGAAGAGGAAGCGGTCACGCCAGCGCATGAAGGGCTGGGAGTTGACGTTTTCGTCATCCTTGGTGAAGTCGAGACCGCCGCGCAGGGCTTCGTACACCGCACGGCCATAATTCTTGGCCGACAGACCCAGCTTGGGCTTGATGGTACAACCGAGCATCGGACGACCATACTTGTCGAGTTTGTCGCGCTCTACCTGAATACCGTGGGAGGGACCGTTGCAGGTCATCACGTAAGCCAGAGGGAAACGGACATCTTCCAGACGCAGGGAGCGCACGGCCTTGAAGCCGAACACGTTACCTACCAAGGAAGTGAATACATTGACGACCGAACCTTCCTCGAAGAGATCGATGGGGTAGGCAATGAAGGCGTAGAATGCCGTATCGTCGCCTGGTACGTCTTCGATCCGATAGGCACGACCCTTGTAGTAGTCCATATCGGTCAGCAAGTCAGTCCACACCGTGGTCCAGGTACCGGTAGAAGATTCCGCCGCCACCGCAGCAGCTGCCTCTTCCCGATCCACGCCCGCCTGCGGCACGATCTTGAAGCACGCCAACAAATCCGAGTCCAACGGCACGTAGTCAGGAGCCCAGTACGTCTGGCGGTACTCCTTCACGCCGGCTTCATATTTACCAGCCATAGATCCCTCCTAGAGAATGTTCCAATCCAATTTGACCTGCAGATAGCCTTCCAGCCGCGAATGTACAGAAGCATTACCGTAAGGTAAAGTAAAATATAATTAACGTTACCATATGGAGAAGTAAAACCTTGTCCGTTCGTCAGGTCACTCTACACCAACTGCGTATTTTTACGGTACTGGCTCGGCATCTTAGCATGAGCAAGGCAGCTGCGGAATTGCACCAGACGCCCTCGGCATTATCATTACAGATCAAACAATTATCAGAAAACCTCGGGGTTTCCCTCTATGAGCAGGTCGGAAAAAAACTGTTTCTGACCAGCGCCGGCGAGATTGTCGCCGCGGCCAGCGACGAGTTGCAGCGGCATCTGGAATCCCTACTCGATGAGCTGGCAGCGGAGCAACAACTCGAACGCGGGAGACTGCGGCTATGTATCACTTCCACCGCGGAATACTTTGCCCCTCGCCTGCTCGGTGCGTTCTGTGCAGCGCACCCGGGAATCGAGGCGCATCTGGAAATCGTCAATCGCAACAGTATCCTCGAGCGCCTGCGCGAGAACCTCGATGACGTCTATATCATGGGCCAGGTGCCCGAAGAGATCGACGGGATTGCGCAACCCTTTCTGGATAATCCCATCGTCGTCATCGCCGCGGCCGCGCATCCGCTGGCGGCAGAGAGAGCGATTCCCCTGGCGCGCCTGGGAAAGGAGCCCTTCATCCTGCGCGAAGCCGGGTCAGGGACACGGCTCACGGCGGAGAATTACCTTGCGGAGCAGGGTATCAAGCTCAAACCCCGCATGACCCTGAGCAGCAACGAAGCAGTCAAACAACTCGTTGCTGGCGGCCTCGGCCTCGGCATCCTGGCACGCCACACCATCAGCTCCGAACTCGCCTCGGGAGCCCTGTGCATCCTCGACGTCGACGGCTTTCCCATTCTGCGCAAGTGGCACGCAGTGCAACGCAAGGGCAAGAATCCCTCAGCGGTTACCCAGAGTTTTCTCGAGTTTTTGCTGCACAGTGGGCGCAATGACCGTGCTAGCGACTGATTCGGCCGGCAAGGCGAGAAGGTCGCTTCCCCAATGGTTGGCGCGACAAATACACACCGGGTTTTCTGCCATGGCCAGCATCTCGCGATCGCCGCGACTGTTGCCGTAGGCGTAGGCCAGTTTGTTGACACCCAATTCTTCCCGCAAACGTCGGGCCTTTTCCGGTCCCCAACAGTTGGCGCCCTGCAAACGACCGGTAAAACGCCCGGATTCGTCCGTGGCCAGACGGGTAGCGATGACCGCATCAAATCCGACCTGCTCTGCCCAGGGGCGGGCGTAGAGTTCCAACGTTGCCGTCACCAGCACCAGACGCTGCCCCAGATCGCGGTGCTGGGCCAGACGATCCCATACGGAATCGCGCAGAAGCCGGGGCAGCACGCGATCTATGAATTCCACCGTTCCCTGCTCGAGTTCTTGGGGATGCCGACCCGCAAGGCTGCGTTGCAGTACCCACTCCTTGGTCTCACCATTGCTGCGCCAGCCCAACGCGTAGGCTCCAAGCATCGGCAACGAGCGCAGCAGGAGGCGGAGGGCTCGGCCCTCACCCAACACCGTGCGGTAGAAGGAGACGATGGTCTCGCCGCGGGTAAGCGTGCCATCCAGATCAAAGGCGACCCAGTCCGTCATCCGAGCTCCAGCACTGCATCCTGCTGCCAGCTCTGCAAGGCAAGCAGCATCCGGCGTAGCGCCACCGCAGCGGACTCAGACGGCCGCGCCGAACCGAGCAGGCGCCGCCAGGCCTTGGCCCCCGGAAGACCAGCATAAAGACCATGTAAATGACGCAGCAGACGTGGCGCCGGCAGGCGCTCGCCCCAAGCATCTACATAAGGTAAGAGCCCTTTCAGTATCGCTCGCGGATGCGGCAGATCCTGACGACGCCCCAGGGCCTGTTCGATCTGGGCGAGCAGCAGGGGCGAGTGATATGCCGCCCGCCCCAGCATGACGCCATCGACACTGGGCCAGAGGGCGAGAACCTGCTCTACATCGCGCAACCCACCATTGAGTTCGATGCGAAAGTCCGGAAAGTCCTGCTTTAATCGCTGCACCCAATTCCAGCGCAGGGGCGGTATCTCGCGATTTTCCGCCGGATTGAGACCCTTCAACCAGGCATTACGCGCATGGACGATAAAATGTTTGCAGTGCCCCTGACCAATGCTGCGCACGAAATCGGCAAGGCCCTCATATTCCTCCTCTCGGTCCAGGCCGAGGCGGTGCTTGACGCTCACCGGCAGACCACTGCTCGCCATGGCATCGAGGAGCTCCCGAACGAGGGGCGGATCGCGCATCAGGCAGGCGCCAAAACGTCCTTTCTGAACGCGTGGTGAGGGACAGCCGACATTGAGATTGAGCCCGGCATAGCCATACTCATCGCGCGCGATGCGGGCGGCACGTGCCATGGCCTCGGGGTCATCGCCCCCCAACTGTAAGATCAAAGGAGATTCTTGCCGATCAAAATCCAGGTAGCGGGCCGGATCCTTGCCGCGCAGGATGGCAGGGGTAGTAACCATCTCGGTAAAGAGCACGCAGCTGGGGCAGACTTGTCGCAGAAAAAAGCGACAATGCCGGTCCGTCCAATCCATCATGGGGGCGACGGACAATGTACCAGAAGAAGGGAAGACGGCGGTCATTGCCGCGCCCCACTGAGAAGCCAAAGCAGGCGCAGCATACCCAAACCGACCAGAAACAGGAGCAAAAGAAACACGCGATAACGCCAAACATGCGTGGCACATTCACCCTGTCGAATGTCGTACAAGGTGGCAAAAAGACCCCAAGAACCCAGAGACAGCAACACTACGGCAAAACCGATAAAGAGGGTGTTGGTCCCGGTCAAGCGATGGAGCAAAGGAATCGGTTGGTGCAAGAGCAAAGAGAATTTACGTAAAAAGAAATCAAATTTTGCCAGAACGAAGGCGAGCGCGAGACTACTCAGGGCGGTGCGGGTCCAGGACAGGAATGTCCTTTCGGCCGAGAAATGGACCCGGGGATCCAACATCTCTTTCGCACTCACGCTTGGCCCCAGCGATAACGAACGCAGATCGCGCCAGAAAATAGGGATGATCAAAAAGATCCCGGCAACGGATGGAATTGTCAGCAAATGATAAAGATCGAGAAAAAAAGGGCGGAGACGCTGGTCATGAAAAAATACCAAGGCCATGGCTGCCTTGCGTGCCAGGAGTCCAGCACCAAAGGCTACGATAATGAATTTGAGCAGCGCCAGATAACTGCGCTCCATACTGAGATAGAGACGTGGCTCGCGAACGGCAAGCAACTTTTTCCGGAGCAGCATGGCGCAATCCCACCGATCCCATTACATCGGGATCGGTATTCTCCATTCGTTGGGGTCAGAGATCCTTGGCGTGTTCCGCCAGATAACTGGCAACCCCGGCAGAATCCGCCTTCATTCCGGATTTGCCTTTCTCCCACTGCGCGGGGCAGACCTCGCCGTGCTCTTCAAAGAACTGTAGCGCATCGACCATACGAATCATTTCGTCGATATTGCGGCCCAAGGGCAGGTCATTAACAACTTGATGACGCACCAGGCCGTCCCGGTCGATCAAAAACGACCCACGCAGCGCGACCGATTCGTCGAAGAGCACGTCGTAATCGCGGGCGATCTGCTTGGTCAGGTCAGCAACCATGGGCAACTGAATGTTGCCGATACCGCCCTTGTTCTCGGGGGTATTTTTCCACGCCAGGTGGGTGAAATGGGAGTCGATGCTGCAGGAGATGACCTCGGTCTTGCGCGCATGGAACTCCGAAAGACGATGATTGAAGGCGATGATCTCGGAGGGGCAGACGAAGGTGAAGTCAAGCGGATAGAAAAACAGTACCGCATACTTGCCCTTGATATACTGCGACAAATGGAATTTTTCATTGATACTGTTGTCCGGCATCACCGCGGGAGCGACAAAATCCGGGGCTTTCTTACCAACGAGTACGGCCATGACATACCTCCTGATCCGGTTGAAATTGCGCTTCTAAGCATAGCTCAGACACCTGCGACTGTCTCTACTTCATCAGAATCTGGAATTGTACTAAACTGCCATCCTCTTACTGATGACGGAGCAAACACCCATGGCACATTTTTTTGTCAACATCACCCACGCTGGCAATGACCTCGACCGCGCCACCGTTGGTCTGGTACTCGCCAAGAACGCCCTCACGGAAGGACACGAAGTCACCCTTTTCCTATCGCTGGATGGTGTTCATCTTGCGCGCTCGGACAACTATCTGCATGGCATGCAGGAACCGACCTTTCCCCCGCTGCTGGAATTGCGCGACTTTCTGGTGCAAAACGGTGCCAAATTCTGGATTTGCGCTGGCTGCTACAAGAAGCGTGGTCTGGAAGAGGCGCACTTCATTCCGGAAGCGACGATGGCCGGTGCCGCACAGGCCATCCAGACCATGGCTTCGGGTGTCGTACCAGTCTACTACTGATCGGTAACCGTGCCGCATCGGGGTGGGGAGGCCCTTCCTTGCGGCATCGACGCCACTTCTCAGCGCTCGCGCCCTTCCGCATGGTGCTTGCCGCCCCAGACGCGAAGCCCTAGAGTATAGGCCATGGATTGCGACCTGCTCATCCTGGGTGATGGACCCATTGCCCACAGTCTCGTGCTGGCCCTCCAGGGGTCGGGGCTTCACATTCGTGTCATCGATACCACTCCCCCTTCAGCGCTTACTAACAATCGTGCTGGCCAGGATGCGTCCGCGCCGGAGCGCAGTGTCGCCCTCGCTCTCGCCTCCATACGTATGCTGCAGGGCTTCGGGATAGTGATTTCAGATGCCGTCAGTGGACGGATTCAACAAGTACAGATTTCCCAAGCCCGCAGTCCGAACCGAGTGACCCTATCCAGCGAGTTGCTGCAGGCGCAGGAAGGCGTTCTCGGCCGACTTGTCCCGCTCACTACTCTGCAGGAGGCGCTGGTCGCGCAGTTGCCCGCAGATTCCGACAACTTCCAGCGCCTGTGCTGGGGACCGGTAGCGGATTTTTCCTGGCTTCCCGACCGCGTGACTCTGGCTTGGGCCGACGGCAACAGGCTGTCTGCGCGACTATTGGTGCTGGCCGATGGCGGCCATGGCAAACTGCAACCGTTGCTCGGTCTGCAACGCCGCGGCTGGGATCACAACCGCTATGCCTGCACCGCCCGCGTTGGACCGCTCTCCGGCCCCACCGGTACGGCGTACGAGCATTTCCTTGAAAGTGGTCCTCTCGCCTTCCTGCCGCGCGCGGACGGGATCTTTTCTCTGGTCTGGAGTCTGTTGCCGAGCGCCGCGAGCCGCCTGATGAATGGCAGCGACGCAGCATTTTTACAGGAGCTCCATCGGCACCTGCCGCCCGGTCTTTCCGGCTTCTCTCAGGTGGCCGGGCGCGCCCTCTACCCACTGCACTTTCAGCAACTCTCTGCCCCAACAAGCAGTCGAATCCTGCCTTTGGGTAACGCCGCCCAGACCCTGCATCCGCTGGCCGGGCAGGGGTACAATCTGGGCCTACGGGATGCCGTAACGCTGGCGGCGCTGTTGCGCGAGGCCGCAACACAGGGAGCCGATCCGGGTTCCGAGACTTTGCTGCGAGATTTTCAGCGCATTCGCCGGCGGGATCGCGCAGAAACGATCGCCTTCACGGAAGGGATGAACCAGCTCTTCGCCCTGCCCCCCCTGCCCTGGCGACTGGGACGCGAGATTGCACTGTCGGCCCTGGAACACAACCGATGGCTGAAAAAACGCCTGGCGGCACGTCTGGCCGGAGTCGAACTGCCTGCCGCCAGCAGCATTCCCGCCCTGGAGGTAACCCGTTTTGGCCGATGATTTCGATGTCCTGATCTCCGGCGCTGGCATGGTCGGTGGCGCCCTGGGTCTGGCTCTGCAACGCCAAGGTTTACGAACCGCCATAGCCGAGCGCCGCAGCGCGACGCAAGCCGAGGCCACAGATCCCCTGCAGCGTTGCAGCCTCATCAATGCGGGAGCAACTGCCTTCCTGGCGCAACAGGAAATCGATATCGCCTCCCTCGGTACAGCGGTGCGGGGAATGCGCGTCTGGGATAACGAACATGCTGGCAGTATTCAGCTCGACGCCGCAGACGTCGGCGAGACGGTTCTTGGCTATATCTGCGAGAACCAAAAACTGGAACATGCTCTGCGCACTGCATTCTGCCGTGCCGGCGGTAGCCTGTTGTACGACTGCCAGTGGCAGATGGCGTATAGCGATGCCGAAGGAATCGAGCTGGAGGATCAGGAGGGCACCGGCTATCGCGGGCGTCTGCTGGCGATTGCCGAGGGGCGGCAGTCCAGATTGCGGCAACAGATCTTTCAGTCCAGCATCTATCGCGCGGACTATCAGCAGGAAGCGATCGTTGCCACGGTGCAGATCGAGCGACCGCATGGCGGCATCGCCTATCAGCGTTTTTTGCCAAGCGGGCCACTCGCCCTCCTCCCCTTTGCCGACAACGCCCAGGGTCAGGCCCAGGCCAGCCTGGTTTGGAGTGTGCGCAACCTTAGCGCACGACAACTCTTTGCTATGGACGACGCAGAATTCCTGCGTCGCTTGCAAGATGCCTTTGGACCACAGCTCGGAAGGCTCCTCGGCATCGGCAAACGGGGGAAATTCCCGTTGAGCGCCCTGCATGTCAATCGCTACGTGCAGGATCGCGTCGTCTTGCTCGGTGACAGCGCGCATGGTGTCCATCCCTTGGCAGGGCTTGGCGTGAATCTCGGCTTTCGCGATGTCGCCGCGCTCGCTCAGGTTATTGGCGACAAGATCGAGAAACGCGAGGATTTCGGTCGGCGCGAAGCCCTGGCGTTGTACCAACGGCAGCGGCGCCCCGACAATCTGCTGACGGTCTTTGCCTGCGGTGGCCTGAATCATCTATTCTCGAATCGCAGTGGCGCCTTGGTGCGGCTGCGTGATCTGGGGCTCTGGGGTACCAGTATGACGCCTCCTCTCAAACGTTTTTTCATCCGCCAAGCCATGGGTCTGTAAGGAGAACACGATGCAACACCGAATTGCCGACGATATTGCCGCCGCCATCGGCGACGCGGTGGCCCGCTTCGGGTCAGTCAAGGAAGACCTAGATAAGCAGCTGAAGACCATCATCAGCAACGCCCTGGATCGTCTCGATCTGGTGACCCGCGAGGAATTCGAGATCCAGCAAGAGCTGAATACCCGCCTCGCGGCACGGGTCGCGGCCCTTGAGGCCCGTCTCGATAAAATGGCGGGGCCAGAGCAGAGCGAAGACTGACCTCCATGGCCTTGGCGCTGGTGCGCAGCCGCGCGCCTATGGGCATCCAGGCCGCGGAGGTCATGGTCGAATGCGACCTGGGGCCGGGCTTGCCCACCTTTGCCATCGTTGGCCTGCCGGAAGCGGCGGTGCGCGAATCCCGCGATCGGGTACGCGCCGCCATCCAGAACAGCGGCCTGGACTTTCCGGCGCGGCGCATCATTGTCAACCTTGCACCCGCCGATCTGCCCAAAGAAGGCGGACGATTCGACCTGCCCATCGCCCTCGGCATTCTTCGTGCGAGTGGGCAGTTGCCCCAGTCTGCCCTGGAAGATCTCGAATGCATCGGGGAACTTGCATTGGACGGCAGCCTGCGCAAGGTCCCCGGAATCCTTGCCTGTGCCCTCGCTGCACAGGAGGCCGGTCATCACCTAGCCCTCCCCTGGGATACCGTAAGTGAGGCAAGCCTGGCAGGGAAGTGCCGGCTTCTGCCAGCGCAGAGCCTGGCACAACTAGTGGCGATTTTACGCGGTGAGCAAGCGATTCCCGACGTGCCGCCGCCTGCGCTCGCATCTGATCGGCCGATCGATGGCGGAGATCTTGCGGACGTTCGTGGTCAGGAGCAGGCCAAACGGGCTCTGATCATTGCCGCCACGGGCGGGCACCATCTGTTGTTTTCCGGTCCACCCGGCACCGGCAAAAGCATGCTGGCCGCCCGCCTACCCAGCCTGCTTTCACCTTTGCGCGACGAGGAAGCACTGGAAGTCGCGTCCATCCACAGTTTGCATGGGCTCTTCGATCCGGCCACCTGGCGACGCCGCCCCTATCGCAGCCCACATCACAGCGTATCTGCGGCGGCCCTCGTGGGTGGCGGTTCGCAGCCGCGTCCCGGCGAGATCAGCCTCGCCCATCGTGGCGTCTTGTTTTTGGACGAGTTACCTTCCTTACAATATTCACCCCAATAATGCCCATAATCCTTCTAGTAATACTATCATACTGTTTACAAAGATAGTTTCATCCTCAGACCGCATCCATGACCTGCATTAGATGCAGTTCTCCTGCATCTCGTTCAGGAATATTGGAAAATCCACTTTCAAGACAGAACCAAAGCGGATCAACAGCTTATCCATCCCTCGCATCTGCAGACTGATTTTCATAGAGAATGCATTTTTGATGTGTTTTATGCAGTAATACCTCGTCTTGCAATCCTTTTGCCCATCTGATACAGTATCAATATTGGTGTTTCCACCGTGCAGTTTTTTGCAGTTCCCGGCAGGGATGAAGAGGATCATGGCTCGGCTCAGTCCAATCAACACCGTCTTGCCTCCAGTGGAGGAACGGCAGCAATCACCGGTAGATGCGCTACCGGAACTGGACGCACGCCTCTTTCGGGAAATGCTGAGCGCCTACATGACCCGGCGTCTCGGTGCCCAGCGACACCATCAGAAGAGCGTTGATCGGGATCAGCGGGTCCTGCTGGACTTTCTGGGCTTCGCCAAGGTGGCACCCTGGTACTGGACAGAGGAATCCTTCGAGCAGTGGAGTTATGAGATTGGGGTCCACCGGAAACTGGCGGTGAGTTCGCAACGGCGTTATCAAGGGGCCATTCGGAGTTTTCTCGCGTATCTGATCGACAATGTAAAATTCCGCAACGACGTCCGCCGACAGTACGGCATTGATCTCGTCCAGATCTGCCATGCGGAAAACTGCATTCCGCATATTCAGGATCGGGAATTGGCGCAGGAGCGCCCGAGCTTTAGCCATGCGGAGATCGACCAGCTATTTGCTGGCTACGATCAGGCCATTGCTGAAGCCCATCGCTTTGGCAGCAAGGATTTCCGTCCCCTGCAGCGCGACAAAACAATGTTTTACCTCACCTACGTCGGAGGGCTGCGCGCTTCGGAAGTCCTCGCTCTCAATACGACCTCCTTTTGTCCCAACCCGGACCTGCCGGAACTCGGGGATTTTGGCTTCATATCGGTTTGGGGTAAGGGCAGCCGAGGGAGCGGGCCGCGTCATCGCATGGTGCCCGTCACAGAGCCCGCGCTACCGGAGTTACTGTGCTGGTATCTGCGGGATATTCGCCCGAATTTCCTGCAACAGGCCGACGCCAATGAACCCGCGCTGTTTCTTTCCGAGCGGGGGAAGCGGCTCGCCTTATCCAGTCTGGAAAACCGATTCCAGCACGGCCTCGACCTTGCGGGGCTTGACGCTCGCGGGTTCACCCCGCATTGCCTGCGGCATTCTTCCGTCACCCACGAAAGCCAGCGTTTCAGCACAGAGATGGTGCGGCGCAAGCACGGACACACCTATCAGGCTACGACGCAGGGCTACATGCATGTTCCCGATGATTTTGTGAATGCGGAAATCACCCGCAGCGTCGGAGCACAATTGGATCGCATTTTTGGACCCAGCACAGAAGGAGAGTCTCAACCGTGAAAAATGAACTGGAATGGCGTGTTCGTGTGGTGATGGCGGAACGAAGAATCAAAACGATTACTGAACTCCGCCAGAGGTTGACAGAGATCGGCGTGGACATCTCCACCACACAGTTGGGCCGGGTCCTCGATAATCTCCCCAACCGGCTCTCAATGGACCTGTTGGCGGGACTTACCACGGTGCTGCATTGTCAGGTGGGAGACCTGCTCTGGATATCCCCCTCTTCCGGCCCGTCCGGCACCATGCCGACAGGAACACCCCGGCATGCTGATCCGGAGCAGGAGACACCACGACGGTTACCGCCACAGCAGCACAACAAAGCCACCCGGCGCACTGCTGCGGCATCCCGCCCCGCCGCAGATACGGCAGTCTCCGTCACCGGGCCGAAAGTCACCTCTCTGCCGCTGCCCCAGGCGGGGCCACGGCGCACCTGATTTGTACCGGGCACCAATATGAGCAAAGCGGGCGTCTCCCATACCACCTGCGGCTGCTGTGGGCGCAGCATGGCCAAGGCAACGGCGGTGGCGGATGGCGTGGCCTACTGCAATACCTGTTATGTACGGGAATTTCACGCCGTACCCTGCACAGGCTGTGGTAAAGCTACACGGACGCTGGGTGGCAAGACACCGGCATACTGCCGCTCCTGCCAAACACAGAATCGTCGTTGCGTGCGTTGTGGAAAGCCCGTGCCGCGAGCGGGGCTGCTGGTACCCGAGGGAGCCGTATGCGCGTCCTGTGCCCGCTACTATCAGGAGCCGCGCCCCTGTCCCGTCTGTGGGCAACAGAGCCTGCGACTGGCTCGCGATTTTGCGGCGGGATTTACCGAGCCCGTCTGCGAGCGCTGCCGGCGGAAAAGCTTCATCACCTGCCCAGGCTGTGGCAAGCACCGCAAACCTGCTGGAGAAGACAAGCAGGGGCGGATCGTGTGCAAATCCTGCCTGACACGCCCGGAGCCCTTTATTTGCCCCCGTTGTGGCCAGGAAGGGCGACCGCACAGTCATACCCGCTGCGAGGGCTGTTACTGGCAGGAGACTTTACAGCAACGGGTTCGGCAATCGGTAGCGCTGCTGTCCCGCGAGTGGGTAAAGGCCGCATTTCGCCAATTCTTTGTTGATCTGCCAGAACGAATCGGCGCTCACGCCGCAGCACTGCGCCTGCAGCGGTATTTTTGTTACTTCGCCAAGCTGGACGCGCAATTTGCTTCCCCCGCTGCCATTACTGCCGAGGCCTTGATTGGCACCCTGGGGACGGAGGGGTTGCGTCGTTATGCCGTTCCCCATGGGGCATTGATCCGCCAGGGGCTCATCCCCGCATGGTCGGACGAGACACTGGAGCGCATCCGGGAGGACAAGGCACAGTCGCTGATTCTGGAGACCAGCAAGGATCAGTGGTTCGGTCCATTGCTGCTCCGCTTTCAGGAGCACTTGGGTGAGCTGAATCAGCGCTATCGCCAACGCGGCTGGGTTGGAAAACAGCGCCGGTTTGTACCCCGGAGCATCACCAGCGCCCTGCGTGCGGCACACCGGTTTCTGGAGGATATTTCCAGAGAAAATCCCTTGCCCAGCATTCAGAGCGTCCAGCAAATGCAACTGGACCGCTTTCTGGCAGAACATCCCGGCTACCGCGATGGGATCCGCGCCTTTGTGCGCTTCCTGAACCACAAGGAGAAACTGTTTCGCAAGCTGCGTGTCGAGTCGGTCACTCGGAACCTGCCTCCCGACATTTTTTTGGATCATGGGCGATACACGGCCCTTTTGCGCGCCTGGCTGACCCCGCAGGAGGCCGAGATCAAACCGGCCCTGATTGCTTCCCTGATGCTGCTCTATGCACAGTCTCCGGATCGTATTGTTCGCATGCGGCTTTCTGACCTTTCCTATCGGCAGGACGAGGGCTATCGGTCGATCTTTGGCCGCACGGAGATCTTGTTGGACCGTCGTGTCAGCGGCCTCGTTGACCGCTATCTGCAACAGCGGCGGGCTCTCGCTACACTGGAAGCGACGGAAGAGACCGATTGGCTCTTCCCAGGACGCCGCCACGGCGGGCATATGCATGCGGCCACCATCGGCCATTACCTCAAAAAGCAGGACGTGACGGCGAAACAGCTCTTTGCCACCGCTGTGTACTACGCCTATATGGGCGGGCTCCGCCACCCCAAGGTACTCGTCCGGGCCTTTGGCATCACAGACCAGACGGCGGTGAAATATCTGGAAATGCTGGATCCTCGCCTTAGCGCCGAAGTGAGGCAACGTGTCGGCCAATCCTAAGCCCTGGTTCCTCTATCTGTTGCTCTGTCGTGGTGGCGGGATCTATACGGGCATCACGCTGGATGTCGAGCGACGCTTTCGCCAACATTGCACGGGTAAAGGTGCCCGCTATACCCGCCTCAACCCGCCAGAACGGTTACTTGTTTGTCGGGAGTACCCAGATCACCAGAGTGCTGCCCAGGCAGAGGTCGCCTTCAAGCGTCTCCCGGCTACCGAGAAATGGCGCTGGGTCGCCCACTGGACGGGCGAGGCAGATGCCCCGCTTTCACATCACCCACTCCTGCAGACGCTTTGACGCCCCCTCCTGGCGTACATTCAACAGATGCGCCACACCCTCAAGCTCTGCAGCATAGGGCTGATAGGCTTTTGGGATCGCTTCCGTAAAGACGATACAACGCCCAGGCTCCAGAAATCCGGATTCCAGAGCGCGCTGAAAGCTGAGGTAAGCGTCATTGACCTTCTGTTGGATCAGGCGGCGCGAGCCATGGAAGGCAATATTCTTGCAGGCGACCCGCGGGGCTTCGGTTACAGCGTACGGAAACGTGGTAATGAAATGCCCGCCCTCCGGGCGGATAAACTCCAGTTCCAGATCACGCGCAAAGCCCTTGCGGTACATCAGTTCCGACGATTGCAGGACATCCTCGATCCATTCCGCAAAGGGCTTGTCTGGGGGGCGACCCGGCATTCCCAAAAGACGGGTTTCCAGATCCCAGAGCACCCGCTCCCAATCGTCCTCTGCCGACCAGTCCTCAAGATAAGGGGGTGTGACCATGATTTGCCGATCCAACGCAGCGACCCGATCCAGTTCCTGATTCACAGTATCCCCGCCATCGTTGCCCACGTTTCCCGAACACAGGAGATCCTGCAGCCACCGCACCCATTCCGCGAACACCCAATGCCATTCTGACTGCTTTGGCGCAACCGCCCTATAATAGGCCAGATCCAGAGGCTTTCCTTTGCGCAGACCCAAGGCGCGCAGTTGATATTCGCCGTCGATGCGCACCACCAGGGCAAAGTTTTTCCCCTCCTGCCGCTGCGGGGACTCACGGTACTGCAGAATCCGGTATTCCACGATCATACTGGGATACCGAAGGCCTGCGCGTGGGCACGATAGATTGCGAACAGTTTGCTTTGACGCCGAATCAACGCGCCTGCAAGATCCTCCTGCCACGCCTCTGACACCCCGCGAAAGGGCTTGCCCAGGACACAGCACTCCCGAATCAAGACATCGGAAAGTGCCTGAATGCGATCAAAGGCCGCACCCAGGGGGATTTTGCGCACTCTCCCGTAGAAGGGATGGCTCTGGACCAGCAAACGCCCTTCCCGGAGGGCGCGGATACTGTCTTCAGGGGTTTTGTCGGCACCCAGCAGGGCGTGGCTGTGATCAAATCCGGCAAAGAGCTGAATATGGGCGGTAGCCAACACAGCCTTGAGATTGCGGGCACGATCCCCATTGCCGATCCACAAATCAAAGGCGAGCAGGGATGCTGCCTGCTGAGGATAACGCTGCGCCACGGCGTCCAGTTGGCTGTTCAGGACATCCGGCAGACTGATCCCAGGAGAATGCAGCAAAAGGCTGGCGTAGGTTGGGCCATCTCCCGTCGTAACCAAGACGCCATCCGCAATGGGCATGCGCAGCGTCTGCGCCAAGCGGAGAGCGACTATCTCATTATAGACGCAGTGAGGTGCCTCATTACCGTCAAACTTCAGCAGCGCATCCAACGTCCCGACTGCGGGTTGGGTGATGCCAGAAGAACCGGAACGGCGCGAAATGCGGCGGATTTTGTAGGTTTCCATGGCTGGGTTCTGATAAGCCTCTTGGCCTGATCCTACGGCGAGATGTTGCCCGGCGGCAAGCGCCTGCACGTCGGCGGTGGTATAGCGACGCGGAAAGGGCTTGCTGGGCTGACCACGCCGGTCCCGGATCTGCCCGCCAGCGCGAAATTGCGAGATCAGACGGGTCACCTGCGCGCGAGACAAGCCGGTCACCTTCTCCAAGTAGCGACGCATCCATCCTCGGGCAACTTTGCCCAAGTGCGCGTACTGGAAGCGGCGCAACTCGCCGGCAATCCAATCATACGCCTCCTCTCGAGCTGGAGCGGCAAAATCGAGGCCTTGAGCGCCTTCCACAAAGGCGCGGATTTGGTCGAGGGTCTGTAGTCCCTGGGTCTTGAGTGTCACGATCATCCTCCGATGATCCCAAACTCAGACCGCTCAGGCTCATCTCACCTTGGAATCACGCTCTCCCTTCAGGCTCATCTGTCATTGGAAGAGGCTGTAACTTGCAGAGCCACGACACAAAATGTACTCTTTGCACCTTGGGCCACAGCCCATCTTTTACTAATCTACTGGTTCCCCTGCCCCCAGGCAAACGCCAAAACCGGGCAAGATGAAAGACCTTACGGTAACGGGCGATGGCGACAGGGAGAGGGCGGCGTCAACAGCAGGGTGGGATCGATGCGCGAGTAGCGGTTCGGATTCTCAATGAGAGGTATTCCTCGTATAGGAACAGAGATGCTCACTGAAGATAAAGCACGAAACCTGGCGGTTCAATGGATCCAAGCGTGGAATTCCCACGACCTGGATAAAATCATTTTGCACTACGGAGAAGATGTCGTCCTGGTATCACCCGTTGCGGCAAAAATTCTCAACGACCCATCGGGTGCGGTGAAAGGCAAGGAAGCTCTGCGAGCGTACTTCAAGAAAGGGCTTGAAGTGTACCCAGACCTCAAGTTTGAGCTTCTTGACACGATGTGGGGGCTTTCCAGCGTTGTTCTTTACTACGCGAACCAGAAGGGCACAACGACCGGCGAATTCATGGAAATTGATTCGAAAGGCAAAATCATGCGCGTGGTTGCGAATTACAATGACTGAGTTAAGGCATAACCTAGCGTTCGAGGACGACGCGGTGAGACGGCGCACCGTATTCTTTTATGTCCGTGCCCCGCTCGGCGCAGCGCGGCGTTAAGTATACAAGTCAACATCGCATGAAAATTGACAGCCTTGATCACTTGGTACTGACCGTCAAAGACATCGACGCCACCGCCTCTTTCTATTCCAAAGTGTTGGGAATGGACGTCATTATTTTCGGGGATAGTCGAAAAGCTCTTTCTTTTGGCGCGCAGAAGATCAACCTGCATCAATACAGAAAAGAGTTCGAACCAAAAGCGCAAAAACCCACGCCCGGCTCGGCTGATTTATGCTTTATCACGTCAATCCCAATACCCGAAGTGGTAAGGCACATCTCTTCGTGTGACGTTGCTGTAATAGAGGGACCGGTTCAGCGCACTGGAGCAACAGACCCGATTCTTTCTGTTTATTTCCGCGATCCAGACATGAATTTGATTGAAGTTTCAAATCGTGTGCATGCCTAAGGGAGTCTCTGATCTAGGGCTCTGGTATACTGATTGGCGTCAGGGATGCGGAGGAAAGTGACATGTCGGGGCAGATGACCTTTGCGGAACAGCAGGATCTCTCCCGTCGCCGGAAGCAGACCAAGCGGGAGCGCTTTCTGGCGGAGATGTATGCCGTCGTCCCCTGGGCGCGGTTGGTGGCGCCATAGACCCGCCGCATCTGATTGAGGCTGTCCGTCGTCCCTTGCGCGCGGTTGGTGGCCCTGATTAAGCCGCACTATCCTCGTGGTGGCCGAGGGCGCAAACCGATGCCATTGGAGCGGATGCTGCGCATTCACTTCCTACAGCAATGGTACGCCTATTCCGATCCCGGCATGGAGGAAGCTCTCTATGAAATCCCGCTGCTGCGACAATTTGTAGGCATCGATCTGGGCCGAGACTGGGTTCCCGATGAAACGACCATTCTCAAATTCCGGCGCCTGCTGGAACGCCAGGATCTGGCTTCGGCCATCTTCGCCGAGGTGCAGGCGGTCCTGCGAAAGAAAGGTCTGCTGCTTGCCGAAGGCAAGATGGTAGACGCCACCCTCATCCATGCGCCGAGTTCCACCCAAAATCGGGACCAGAACCGGGATCCGGAGATGAGCTCGACGAAGAAGGGTAGCCAGTGGTACTTCAGATTTGCCCTGCCACGAACCCAGATATAAACCAAACTACTAGCCCCCGAAGCTGGACCCCCGCCTAGATTTCCGGTATAACGGGCGGCATGGAATCGACAAAACCTTTCAATCCATTGCTCGCGGATATTCGGGTACGCCGGGTCGAGCGCCACGAGGAAGCACGTTATCAGGCACTGATGGCGGAGCATCATTATCTGGGGGCACTGCCCAAGATCGGCGAGACGCTGTGGTACGTCGCCACCTGGCAGGATCAGTGGGTGGCGCTGATCAGCATGTCCGGGGCCGCATTGAAATGCGGGGTCCGTGATCGCTGGATCGGCTGGGACTTCCGTTCCCAGTACGGGCGTCTCCGGCTCATCGCCAATAACAGCCGCTTTCTGATTTTGCCTAACTGGCATCGTCCCAATGTTGGATCGCGCGTCTTGTCTCTGGTCGAGCGGCGTATCGCCGACGACTGGCAGACCCACTTCGGGCATCCCTTGTTCCTGCTGGAAACCTTTGTCGACCCTCAGCGCTTTTACGGAGGGGTGTACCGGGCGGCCAACTGGGTGGAGCTGGGATTGACCCAAGGCTATCGCCGCACTCCAGGTGGTTACAGCGCTACCGCAGCCTCCCCCAAACGGATCTTTATCCGGCCTCTAGTACGCGACCCACAGGTCCGTCTGACCCACCCGGACTATACCTGCCTGCAACTCACCGGAGACCCCAATCGCATGCTCAACGCCGAAGAAATGCGTTCGTTACCGCTCTACTTCGCGGACATAAAAGATCCCCGTCGGCCGCAAGGGAGGCGGCATCGTTTACCCGTCGTGCTGGGGATTGCGGCAGGAGCCACCCTCTGCGGCATGTCCGGCTACAAGGCCATGGCGGACTGGGCCCAGGGACTCGGGCAAGCCGCCCGGGAGCGTTTCGGCTGCCGGCGCGAGAATAAACACTATGTCGTGCCCAGTGAATTTGTGATCCGCGATTGCCTGGTGCGGGTTGAACCGGGAACACTGGACCGGGCGCTCAGCCTCTGGAATCAGTCCCAGGGACAGCTAGAGGATACGCCCCTGGCCATGGATACCCGATGCTCGATGACTGGCGGGTGATATGGAACAGGTGGATGACAATCTCCTGTTCCGCTGGTTCGTGGGCTTGGGAATGGATGACCAGATTTGGGTGCCCACGGTGTTCACCAAGAACCGGGATCGCTTGCTGGACAAGGGAACGGTACAACGCTTTTTTCAGACGGTCTTGGAGCAGGCAAGGCATCAGGGGCTGCTTTCCGAGGAGCACTTTTCTGTGGATAGCACCTTGCTGGAGGCCTGGGCTTCTCAGCAATCCTTTCAGCCCAAAGACCCCGAGGATCGGCAGGGCGACGGCTCTGATTTCCGTGGACAGAAGCGAAACAATGACCCCCATGCCTCGGTAACGGACCCCGATTGGCGCCTCTACAAGAAGGCGCCGGAGGATGCTGCGCGGCTGGCTTATCTGGGGCATGTGCTCATGGATAACCGGCACGGCTTGATCGCTGGAGAGCAGGTCACCACCGCAGATGGAACGGCAGAGGGGGATGCCGCCGTGCAGCTCATCGATGACCTGGGCGGCGCGGAGCGCATTACCCTGGGAGCCGACAAGGGCTATGATCGGCACGAATTTGTGCGGAATCTTTCTGATCGCAACGTCACCCCCCATGTGGCTCGCAAATGCCAGGGATCAGCGGTTGATGGCCGGACCACCCGTCACGTCGGGTACAGCATCAGCATTCGCGTGCGCAAGCGGATCGAATCGATCTTCGGCTGGATGAAGACCGTGGGCGGGATGCGCAAAACGCGATTCCGTGGATTGGATCGTGTGGGTCTGCACTTCACCTTGGTGTCCACCGCCTACAATTTGGTGCGTATGGCACGACTGGGGGTGGCGTGATGGGATTACTGCGGACAGAGCTCGGGAAATCGAGCAAAGTGACTGGAAAAGCCGCACAAAGGCCGTCTAGAAGTGCCTTCAGACCGCGTTTTTCGAGAAAATCAGGGTGCCTCGCAGATTTTATCGCAGGGTTTTTCCGCAGCCTGTTAGAGGAAGATCGACATGAAGAAACAAATGGCAGGTCCGCGTATAGAACGATCCATCTCGAGAAAGAGGTTGGGTCAATATATGACGCCAAATCATGTAGCGGACTTTATTGCGAACCAACTTCCCGTGGCTGTTGAGGCGGTAGTGGATTTGGCAGCTGGGGATTGCGCGCTACTAACAGCTGTCTATAAAAGGAACCCGGATACCATTCTTTGTGGATTCGAGATTGATTCGGGAGTTTTTTCGGTATCTTCAAAGACGCTCCCCGTTGCGCGCCTAATCAATGCAGATGGACTAAGCACCGCTATTGAAAAATTTAATTTGCCATTGACAAATGTTGCGGTAGTCGGCAACCCCCCCTTCACGGAGATGGAGCCAACAACAGTTGCCCTAGAACTGATAGCCAAGGCATTTCCTAGTGTAACAAGCAAGCTGGGTATCAAGCGATCAGAATTGTATTTCTTGGCACGATCGCTGCTAGTAGCAAAGGCGCTGAAAGGTGTTGTTGCTGTCGTGATGCCAATCGGCTTTGTGGATGGGGACATCTATACTCAATATCGTAAAGCACTAATGACGGAGTATGCCGTAAAATCTGTCACAGAAATTCCAGCACAAACGTTCAGTTTTACTGAGGCGAGAACAGCCCTTTTGGTGATTGATACAGCCATTAATGGATCTACAGAAGTAGATATCTGTCGTTACAGTGCGTGCGGTAATGAAACGCTGATAATATACCGAGGTCCTATTGACCCAGGGGAGCGTCTTGATGCTCGTTACCACGAAGGAAGGCTTCAGATTCCGACAAATGTTCCCACAATAGGCGAAATGGGCGTGACTATTACGCGCGGAAGAGTTTCCAGAAGAGAAGCGGCAACATTACATCTCGACGTTATTCACACATCAAGTCTGCGGCAGGCAAGGCACGGAGGTCTCCATCTTTCAACATTCAGCCCCGCTGCCGACATTGTCTCTAGGCCGGGAGCACCTATCCTCGCGGAGCCAGGAGATATTTTGTTGCCACGAACTGGGACCAGGGTCAATTGGACACCGGTGATTGTGCGCTCCGGGTCTGGGGAGATCACCGATCATATCTTCAGAATTCGAGTTCCAAAGCGGTGCAGGCGCGAAGTCATAGCCTCGTTCAGGCACCCCGGCTTCTCTAGCTGGCTTGAATCAATTTCTAAAGGCGTATGCGCAACAGTGCTAACAAAAAGGGAGTTGTTGTTAATGCCTTTATTTTCAGCTCCAAATACAGTAAACAATATTAACTAAATGCTGGGATAGTGACATCATAAAGATGCCATCTCCTAACATGCTTCGGACATATCGAGGGCGAGATTCATTGGCATTTTCCACATGACCAACCAGCGCAAAAAAGGGGGTTACGCGGATATGATCACCATGCAGGATATTTTGCACATACCGCTCTTCGCTTCCAAACTCAAATCGATCTAGTCACCATGTGCGGAGGATAAGTCAATATGGTAGAGATGCCAGCGACGCACCTCTGATGACCGCCCTTCTGACCTCTCAGGATGATCATATAGCAGCGAGGATGCCTGATAGTTTGAGTTTTCAACTAAGAACATTGCCGTCGCGATAGCATGCGGCTTGGTGCCAAATGGAGCGATGACAGTATGGGGGTTCTCGCGACGGCCATCAGCGTGGATCAAGTTTAGCAGGTCAAAAGCACCACTCACGCTAGAAGCGGAACAGTAACGGATGCTATCAAACTTGTGGCGCTCAAGTGCATCTATGTTGTTCGCAATCGCATTCATCTCCCAACCTGGCGCGTAGCTTGGTACGCCAAAAACAGCATATTTCTTCCAACCAACTAAGGCATCTTCTTGCTCACAGGCAGCGGCCAGACGAGAAGCCTCATACCCAAGGAATACCACTAGACGCGCATCTTGGTTGGAAAGTTCACTTAGTTTGCAAGCAAACCCACGCACGCCTTCGAGCCGACGGTTTTCGCTTAAGGAAAATTCGCGTGACCAAAATGAGTCTAAGTAGATATCCTTCGCGTAGTCGCGCGGTTCTACATAGATACAGTCTACCGATCGGAGGTCGGCGGCCTTTGCAGCCCGCAAAAGAAACAATACTTCGACAGTGCCTAGAGATGTTGTCTCGAATACCACACGCTGCTTGCTGCGCATCTGATCAACTAAGGCTCGGCGTTGTGCCCATTGATTGCCATTAATCAGCAAGCGGTCTGGCTGTTCAGCACAGAACTGTGCCTCAACAGATTCGCTGGCCTTGGACGTGATAATACCCACCGCATTTTTACTGCGGTCATCAATCCCTGCACCGTGGAAAGCGATATCCCATCGCATGCTGTCGAAGCCATATAACTCCTCCGAGGACGGCGAGGAGATGGTTTTCACTCTCACTGCGAATCCGCCTCAAACAGAGACATCTGGTCCGGGTCCCCAAGGCGCCAGTTCTTCTGATACTCTTTGACAAGTTCGCCCATCTCATCGCGGGTCCCGGTCAATAACTCCTTGGCTTGCTCCGCGTTAATCTCGAGCTTGCGTCCCTTATTATATGAGATCCCAAAATACGGAGCATAGATGGGATTGAAGATATATTCCTCAGATTCCAGTCGAGTTTCCTTGACCTTGGTCTCCGGCACGACAAACAACACTGACCACTTTACACATTCCGACAGTAATATCCCTGAATTTTCGTCTAAATCGCCGCGAGTAATAGCGAGGTGGGTGCGCTCAGCTTCGCTTTGAGACGGCCGAGATTGGGAGAGCCGAAAGATTTTACCGAGAGTATTTACTATATAGAACAACCTATTACCATAGTCTCCGGACGCTTGAGTCTCCTTCACAAATAGTGCGCTCGCTGCTAGCGCCGCTTTCGCCTGGTCTTCCGGTGGGACAGGATTTATATCGCCGTCTGAAGTCACTGCCATGCCCATCATTGACAGGTGGCAGAGCTCAAGGAAATGCCGGACATTGCCCTTTGCCAGACTAAGAAAGGATTCAAATCCTGCGTAGAGGATGCAAGGTCGCTGTACCGGCAGGAATAAGTAGAATATACTGCCAAAAAAATAATGGTGCACCCATTCTTTCGTCTTAAACTTCGAAGACTGACCGGCAGCAGCCTTATCGAGTTCCTCCAGTACCGCCTCCGGGTTCTTTCCTTGATGAAGTAACGCAGGAACGCAAATCGACTCCATCGCCGCCTCGCACCGGATAAACCGATCTGGATTCAATTTCGAGCCCGATAGACTCAGCGCTGCCTCCAGATTCTTCTGGAGACGGTTGCGTAGCGTCTTATCTTCTAAAACATACAGTGCGGCTCGTGGTCCCTTGATCTCTGGTAACGTGTTACGGGCCGCCTCAAGGGTAACGCACCGATACTTCTCGTCAGTACGGCGCACCCCAAGCCCCTCAATAGAGCACAGTAAGCCCTCGTTTATCAATTCAGATCCGATACGGATTCCTTTCTTTCGGAGTCTAAAACAGAACAACTCAGCAGCAAAAAGGGGGAAATCACTCTCTAAATGTTTTTCGACATCGAACCTGCGAAAATCATCGCGTTCTTGCAGGCGTTCAGTACTGAGTGTTTCTCTCGTCGCCATGCCGTTGCGCTTAGTCGCAATGTGAAAGATTAGCGGTGCCTCCGAGTGCTTTATGTGTGTATTAATTATCCGCATCTGATAATCTAGTAAATTCTCATATTCATCGATAAAAACGAAGAACACTATTTCTGTCAGGTAAGGGACCTGCCTTTGGACAGCACCGATCAGTTCTAGAATTACCCGCTTCATGGGTAAAAATTGTGGCTTTCCCTCGTCTTCAGGATTATTCAGCCACATGGCAAATCTGTTTTGTAGCAACCGAATATGACGTGTCAATCCCTCTAGATCGCTGGGCGCCGTGCTATCGAAATCTCCCCACGCCGACATGTCAAGGTTATGGAGTTCTTCAAAGAACACACGACGGGGCCCGCTGTTAAGCAGTTTCAAGGCGCCGAGAAACTCCGAGACTATGGAGAGGCATAGATCATGTTCAAAGGCCTTTTCCCACTGGGAGTTAGTGAGCGTGTCTCCCCGGAAAGTGCGCATATATTGAGTGTCTGCTCGCAAATACAGGCCTATCTGTTTTGGCAACGACTCGGGTTTTAGTTCCCGCTTTTCGCTCAACTGAGTCGCATAAGAAAGGTAGCGCAGCAAGGTCGTTTTACCGCAACCACGACCACCTTCGAAAACGATCGGCTTACGTACCTCGTCGAGTGATAGTTGATTGAAGTACAGTGGCATAACAAATTCATTCCATAGATCGAAACCTAGCTCCTCGGCCCGATTTTTTGCGAATGCGTGTGCTACTACCGTCGTCCTGTCGCTCATCGATCCACCAAAGAGCTCCACTGCTCGTTTTGATACCAATAAATCGGTAAGGTATTATTTGGCGTACCATGCTCGAAGGCATAGGAAAGGGCTTGCCCATCGAAACCCATCGGACCAATTCGGCGACCACCAAGATCGACTTCTCTAGCGATTTTATCGTAGTCTGTTTTCAATCGTTCATTGACCAGATCTACCTTAATTCGTTTGATTACATTGCCATCGAAAAAATGGTGTTCATTATTAAGTACCTCTCCAGCAATAATCTCGATCTTCGGATATAGTTCTTTAATCCTTGCCATTCCCTTCTCGTGAGCAGCAACAGTTACATAAGCGATGCGGCAGTCTGAGCGACTATTCATAAACTCCAAAAATCCCGTTTTTTTAACAAACTCGGAGAACTGCTCACCAGTGCCACAAAAATCGTCCACCAAGATAATCATATTGACGGAGACAGGCTCATCACAAAGGCGTTGCGGCCAAGACATCCAGCCTTCATTTAGATGTAAAGACTTTGCTAATCTACGCAAAATATAAGGGCCGCTTTTAGTTGGCGGCTGATCTAGTCGAATTACAGGACTAAGGCGGACATGTGGATCCTTTCGACCTCGGAGCGCAACAACTATCTCATCATCAGTCTGAGCCTTTGGCCCAATCAGTTCCGAGCTAGTCATCGCTGCCTTGATTAGCGATTCGACCTGTTCGCGACTACGAAAAATGAGGTTATCAAGCAAGCACGCTCCGAGCAGCTCACAATCCCGGCTTTCAAACTGTTCGAACCAAGATCGAAACCGAGCTTGATCTATGCCCTGCCAGACCTTTTGCCTAATTAGCTGCTCCACTCTTCTCTTGGCGCCTTCAATAAAAAGCCGTTCGTCTTGCTCCATACCTATTCTCAATCTTCGCCAAGACCTACTGCATGCCTGTTGTCAAATCATTCATTATCTGTCACGTGCTTCAAAGATAGATTGTCGACAATTAAAGTGGGTATCCCTTGATTTGATTGCCCAGCATAATAGGTCATGGTCATGAAGTTTTCGTGGGCGCGTAATTGCAAGCGTTGCGGACATTTTTTTGCAGCCTTAAAAGTGGTCGTATCGCCGTGCCTAGCCAGAATGCTTGCAGGCGGCGTAACATACTAAATCCCGCGACAACTTTTGGCCCGACCTAGGCCTTCGGTGGTCACATCAGACTACTGTTCCTTCTTTGCTAAGTCCATTAGATGTGTGAAGATGCATCCATGATCGCGATACTTCGGCAGTCGACGTCTTACAAACCATACGTAGATTCGCTAAAATCGCTAATGCTGTCAAGCGCGCAGTATGACCCAAATCCCGCGATTGCTTTTGGCGCCCCAGGGAATTGGTGGCTTGCTGGGCGGATTTCTTGGCCTGCTACGGGGTGTCGCGTCGGTTGTGTTGGATCAGAGCGCATTCGGACTCTGGTTGAGCTCTGCTGGCGATGGATTTTGGCGATTTTTCCGGGTGCTGGGCAGTCGACTCCTGCACCGATGGGATTCGGCGCGCTGATTGCCGGTTTGCCCCAAGATTACGAGGAGGGATCCAGGGCTGTTGTGGCGCTGTGCGCCCGGACTGCGGTAAAGAACTCATGGCAGAAAGTGCTGATTTTCAGCACCCAGGTGCCGGCATTGCGGATCATGCGCGCCGGGGTTTGAAAAAAACGCCAACGAACCGTGGCAACGCGGTGCCGCAGGGATTGCCCATTACTGAGCGCCCGCCGCACAGATCCCGGCGGGCGCGATTCGCGCACTGGGCTTCCACCTTGGGTGTTTGGCGACAAAGCGTGCCGGGCCACGGGTGAAGAACGTGCGGCTCTGGTAGCCACGCATCAGCAATTTGTGCCATCCGCTCCCATCGCGTCAGGTCTTGCTGGCTTCGCCGCCGAAGCGTGCGCCGCCAGAGGCCGACGATATGATGCCGAAAGGCGCTCAGGCTCCGGCTATTGGTCGGCACCGCATGGTAGGCAAAGAATCCAGTCACCACTTGCCGTAACCATCGCCCTTGCTGTGGAATCGACTGGTGCATCCTCTTTTGTAGCTCCATCGAAAGCGCTTAGCCAACCCACCTACCCAAGGGGTAGGCGGTCACGTTACGCCGGGTTTTTCCCAGTGGAAGGGCAGGAGTTTGTGCAGACAGCGGTTCGGCCAGTTGGGAACTTTTCCAGCACATCGCAGAGGTAGGCGAATGGTTCTATCCCGTTGAACTTGCAGATCTCGATCAGGGTATAGACGGACGCTGCCCGTTTGCGGCCAGCGTCATCACCGGAAGCCTTCGCTCGGTGGCATTCCCACCTATGATATGAGCCCATGGTGCTCAGCCATGGTGCACCTCGCGAAACAACCACGGCATCTCTTGTTGGCGTTGCGCTTCGTAATCGCGAATGGCAGCGGCGTGTGCCAATGTCATCTGAATATCATCAAGGCCATGCAGGAGTTTGTGTTTAGCCCCTGGCGCAATCGTAAAAGCGTAGTACTGCCCATCGTCGCTGCGTAGCTCCTGCGCCGCAAGGTCGATATGTACCCGCAAAGGTGTCCGCTGCGTAGCCGCAAAAAGGGCGTCGATCTGGGCCTGCTCCAGGCTAATGAGCAGGATCCCATTTTGTACGCAATTATTGGCGAAGATGTCGGCAAAACTCGGCGCAATCACCGCGCGAATCCCATAGTCCGCCAACGCCCAAGGCGCATGCTCGCGGCTTGAGCCACAGCCAAAATTCTGCTGTGCCAGAAGAACCTGGGCACCCTGCAACTGGGGGTCATTCAGGACAAAATCGGGGTTCGGATCGAGGAGGTCGCCATTGTGGTAGCGCCAGTCGAAAAAAAGAAACTTGCCCAAACCCTGGCGCTCGATGGTCTTCAGGAATTGCTTGGGGATGATGGCATCGGTATCGACGTTGGCCCGATCAAGGGGGATCAAGAGCGAATCGACCACAGTAAAAGCTTGCATCTCAGGATTTCTCCAAACGCTTGAGAACGACATACTCGACGGCAGCGACTTCATTGGCGGCGGCCCGCGTCGCAGCAAGGGCACCCAATTCCGTCAGCCCACAACTGAAGAGCAGCAAGGCTGCTCGCAACAGGAGGAGGCGGGTATTCACGCGTCCCACTGCCGTACGTCAACAAAATGCCCCGCCACGGCGGCCGCGGCGGCCATGGCCGGACTGACCAGATGGGTGCGCCCACCCGCTCCCTGGCGGCCCTCGAAATTGCGGTTGGACGTCGCCGCACAGCGCTCCCCCGGCTCCAGGCGATCGGCGTTCATGGCCAAGCACATGGAGCAGCCCGGTTCCCGCCACTCACAGCCCGCAGCGAGAAAGACTTGATCCAGCCCTTCGGCCTCGGCCTGTTGTTTCACCAGGCCCGAACCCGGGACCACCAATACTGCCTTGACGGAGTCTGCCTTGTGCTTGCCGCGCAACACCGCCGCGGCTGCCCGCAGGTCCTCGATGCGCGCATTGGTGCAGGAGCCAATGAACACCTTGTCGATCGGGATCTCGCTGATGGCCGTGCCGGGACGCAGATCCATATAGGCCAAGGCCCGAGTCCAGGCCTCCTGACGCACGGGATCGGGGGCATTGGCCGGATCGGGAACACGGGCATCAATCCCGAGCACCATCTCTGGGCTGGTGCCCCAGCTCACCTGCGGCACGAGGGTACGGGCATCGATACGCAGCTCGCGGTCAAAAACCGCGTCGGCATCCGTGTGCAGGGTACGCCAGAAGGCTACGGCACGCTGCCAATCTTCGCCCTCTGGGGCATAAGGCCGGCCCTGCAGGTAGGCGAAAGTCACCTCGTCAGGGGCGACCATTCCCGACCGTGCGCCGGCCTCAATGGCCATGTTGCAGACGGTCATCCGCCCTTCGACACTAAGCGCCTCGACCGCCGGACCAGCAAACTCGATGGCATGGCCCGTGCCTCCGGCAGTGCCCATCTTGCCGATAATGGCCAGCACCAGATCCTTGGCGCTGACCCCCACGGGCAACGTTCCATCAACCCAGATCCGCATGTTCTTCGACTTGCGCGCCCACAGGCACTGGGTGGCGAGCACATGCTCGACCTCGGTGGTACCGATACCAAAGGCCAGCGCCCCCAGAGCACCGTGGGTAGCGGTATGGGAATCCCCACACACCACGGTCATACCGGGCAAGGTCAAACCCTGCTCCGGCGCAATCACGTGGACGATCCCCTGGCGTCGATCGAGCATGCCAAATTCTTCGATTCCGAACTCCGCGCAATTGCGATCCAGGGTCTCGACCTGCAGACGGGAGGTTTCATCGGCGATTCCAGCCGCCCGGTCCGTAGTCGGCACGTTATGGTCGGCAGTGGCGATGTTCGCGTCCACGCGCCAGACCTTGCGCCCCGCCGCGCGCAGGCCAGCAAAGGCCTGTGGACTGGTGACTTCGTGCAGCAGCTGCCGATCGATGTAGAGCAAGGTACGCCCATCCTCTTCACTAAGGATGCGGTGCTGTTCCCAGAGCTTGTCGTAGAGGGTTTGTCCTGCCATATTTTTCCCCTTGATGGCGTTTAGGAGATCAGTGATTTCCGCCGTAACACACAGTCAACGTATTCCATTACTCTTTTTTAAGGGGCTATTTGCAAACTAGGGTTGGAATGCGACCATAAATCGGCGAGGATCCAGGTGCCCGTCCTGTGCAATATCTGGTTGACATAAGGCTTTCGCAGTGGCTCTGATTCGTGCAGACTATGGTTGGATTGAGGCGGCGGTGAGTGACAGGTTTGCAGCGGAAGCAGTCGTTCATATTTTTAAAGAACCACAAGTTCCGACCGGAGACAAAATGGTCAATTACCTCTTATCGTAACCCTACCTCCAGAAGTTTACGGCGGTCTAGGACAGTGATGGTTTTATCTCGCATATCGATAGCTCCAGCTTCTTTCAGCCTGCGTAGAACACGAGAGAGGGTTTCTGGTGTTACCCCCAATCGGGCAGCGACACTGACTTTTTTTGCCGGTAGCTGGAATCGGTCGGTTTTTTCTGAGGCATCCGACAATTCCAGTAAATAATTGCATATTCTTGTATCGGCAGACTCGATGCTGCGCATGCGAATCTCTTTGACCAGAAAATGAAGCCGCATGCTCAATTGCCCAAGGATGCGTCGCATGAGACGCGGGTCGCCCTCAAGAATACCGACAAATGGCGAAAATGGGATCTGTAACACTCTGGTTTTCCCCTGGCATCTGGCCGTGACCGGGTATCTTCCCCCCATGAACGCTACAGCTTCCGCAAAGAGGTCGCCCGCTTGCATGATCTCGACCACCTTTTCCTTGCCTTCAGCGCTCGTACTCAGCAACTCGACAACTCCGGCATCCAAAAAGTAAAACTGTTCCGCTGGATCCTTTTCGATGAACAGCAACTCTGCGTTCTCGCACGCATGGAGCCGACATTCGCCGAGCAACGCCTCCAACTGGGGCGGCGACCAGACTGCGAAAAGCGCCTGCTGTCGCAGTCGGGCAGCATAGGGCAAAAGGTCTTCCGTCATGCTTCCGCTCCCGACACTCGGCACCTGCCTTGGAGTACCTTCGGATACGACGAAAAATCTTGACCAAGATCAAGGAAGCCACCGATACGAAGCCAGATACTCACAGTCGCCAATTGGGCAAGATGCATTCGGGAGACTCCAAAATGACCATCAACATCGATTTGATCAAGCAAAGCGGCAAGGCAGCACAGGATTTGGGAGTACAGGTTGCGCAGCACTTTTACGATACCATGTTCAGCCATTATCCCGAAGTCCGGAAGATGTTCCCAGGGGATATGAGCGAGCAGCGGGTGCGACTCTTCAACTCGGTGATTCTGATCGCCAGCAATATCGATAACACGGAGATGCTGGTTCCTTATCTGAAAGAACTGGGGATCGGCCATATAAAATACGATACTCGGCCAGAACACTATCCCATCGTGGGGAAAAGCCTGTTGCTGACCCTGAAGCATTTTCTGGGGCCGGCCTGGACCCAGGAAATGGCGGAGTCGTGGATCGAGGCCTACAACCTGGCGGCAAGCATCTGTATTCAGGCCGCCGCCGAAGCGATGGCACCGGAACGCTATGTTCCTCTCGTTCTGGACGACGTATCTCCTGCAGTTGCCTGAAATCTTGCGGTCGCCAACTCGCTTGGCGACCGCACTTTTGATGATTCCTGGAAGGTAGGACAGCACATGATCGAACACGAAATAGTCCTCGAGCCCTCCGGAACTCGTTTCCGGATCCGAGAAGACCAAAGCATCGTCGAGGCCGCACTGGAGCAGGGAATCGCCATTCATCACGGTTGCGGCAATGGTTCCTGCGGCGATTGCAAAGGAACAATTCTGGAGGGAGAAATCACCCAGCTTCCTTTCATGCCTTTATTATTGACGCCGGAAGAGCGCGCGTCCGGTAAAGCGATTTTGTGTAAAGCGCAGCCACGTAGCTCCTTACGCATCGCAGCAATGATAGATACTGCAGAGCAATGGCAGGGACGAGTCGAGAGTCTTTGTCTGTTGGGGGAAACCGTCATGGAACTCATAATCCAATGCGATCGCCCCTATCCCTACCGGGCAGGACAATACGCGAGATTGAAGATTCCAGGAGAAACAAATGGTTGGCGTTCCTACTCCATGGCGAATGCGCCGCGCGAGGATCAACGCCTGCACTTTCATATCCGCAGGGTACCGGGCGGAAAATTCTCCGAGTGGCTCTTTACCCGCGCCCAGATCGGCGATGAAATTGTTCTCTCTGGCGCGCAAGGAGATTTTTACCTACGGACGGAGAATGAGCGACCGTTACTGTGCATTGCCGCCGGGACGGGCCTTGCTCCCATCGAAGCCATTCTCGAGGAAAGCCGCAAACTCGGCTGGAAACGGTCAACATCACTGTTTTTCGGGGTGCGCAGCCGGCGCGATCTCTACCACTTGGATGTACTCGAAGAATTGCGGCAGGAGCGGAGCGAACTGCGTTTGTCGGTATCCTGTTCCGATCCGGAACTTCTGCGCTGGTCGGGTCCTCGGCGTCTTTTGCCGGCGGTGGCTGCGGAAGGCCATTGGCAAGAACATGAAGTTTATCTCTGCGGCAGCCCGGGGATGGTGGAAGCCGTCACGGATCTCTTGCTCTCCCACGGAGTCCCTCATGAACAGATCCACTTCGATAGCTTCAGCCCCAGCGCCTGACCTGGCCCGCGCGCAAGGCAGAAGCCTGGCGCTTCAGGCGTCCAGTAGTCGCAGAACTTCTGTCAGAGGTTGCGCGCCAACCGTTTTCAACTGGTTGTCGATGACCACGGCCGGGACGGTCTTGATACGCAGTCGACTTACAACTTCCCGACCTGCTTTATCGGCCACATCTAGGATTTCCAAGTCCATTGGTCGTTTCTGCGCCGCCTCCTGCCAGATTTTCTCGGCCTGGGGACAAGTGGGACACCATTTGGATACCAGAAGCTGTACCTTCACGAGAATTGCACTCTGTTTGCCTATCCACGTTGGAAAGAATACCCTAAACGGACTCGCATATCCAGTAAGCAGTTTCCATTCACAAGGAGAAATGGACTATGAACGAAGACATTGCAGAGGTCATGCAATCGGATCATGAACGCCTGGACAAACTTTTAGAGAGGAGCGCCCAGGCCGTGAGTGAAGGACGATGGTCAGATGCGGCTGCGGAGCTGGAAACATTTCGCAAAGGCATCGTTGATGGTCATATGAGCGTGGAGGAAGAGTTCCTTTTTCCTGCCTTCGAAAACTGGGAAAGTGGAGAGGAGCATGCTTTGACGGCTTTGCTGCGCAAAGGTCATAGTGACCTAAAAATGTTCTTTCTGGAAATGGCCGAAGCCATCGATCAACAGAATGCCGAGGATTTTGGCGATTTGCTTAGCACCGTGCAAACCATACTCAAACAGCATGATGCAAAAGAGGAATCGGAGTTGTATCCACATCTTGCCGAGGCGTTATCTGACCATGGAGCAGACGCCATACAGCGATTGCGAACATTGCAGGAGACACATTCATGAGCGAATTTCGTGGCTGTGAGCTGCCGGAAGAACTCTTTTATGATTTGGATTATGTCTGGGTACGCCCTGAAGGCGAAGGTATTTTTACTGTTGGCGTCACTGATCCCGCGCAAACCATGTCCGGGCGTTTGCAGAAAGCGCGAATCAAAAAAGTTGGTACCCAAATTGCTGCAGGCCGTCATGTAGCAACCCTCGAAAGTGGCAAATGGGCTGGTGGTGTGCCAGTCCCCTTTGCTGGGGAAGTGTTCGAGCGAAATGAGATCCTGATCGACGATCCGCACCTCATCAATATCGACCCCTATGGAGATGCCTGGATCGCCAAGATACGCGCCGATGATCCAGAACACGCTTTGGACACCTTGCATACGGGGCTCGACGCCATCGAGGCACTGCAAGCTTGGATTCAGCGCTATGACGTGCAATGCATGCGCTGTTCCGATTGATAGTGGGCCCGTGGGTTCTTCTCCTCGACCAATACGGCGCTTGCAAACACAGCGCATATGACAGCCGATGACGGATTTCTCCCTACCAGCATCCGCAGCTTTTCGCCTCGACCTGACGATATGGGCCTTGCGCCGTCAGGAGCGCAACCAAATGGATCTGTGGGAAGAACACAGTTACCGACGTTGCTTTACCTACCAGGGCAAACCCCTGGCCATTCAGCTTCGGCAGCAGGGAAAGGGAAGAACGCCTGTGCTGGTGGGGAGAATTCTTGCCGGTCCCGATAGCCCAGAAGCCATCGAATGGCTGCGCAATCAACTGGCCTGGATACTGGGTTTTGATCAAGACCTCCGGCAGTTTTATCAACATGCCTTGCAGGATCCCGTGTTGGGGCCAGTTGCGATTCGCTATGAAGGATTCCGACCGCCGCGCTTTGCCTCTCTCTTCGAAGGGCTCGTAAACGCCATTGCCTGTCAGCAGGTGAGTTTGCTGGTGGGCATCACTCTGCTCAACCGTCTGTGCCAGCTGTGCGATACCAAAGCCCCAGAAGGGCCGCTTGCCTTCCCCAGTCCACAACAAATACTCCTGCAAGAGCCGGCCGCCCTGCGGACATTGGGCTTCAGCCGCCAGAAGATCCGGGCGATTTATCAGGTTGCCGAACGGGCAGCCGCTGGTGAATTGGTCGAACGGGAATGGCGTGGCCTGCCGTTGGAAAATATCCGGGAACGCCTGTTGAACATTCCCGGAATCGGCCGATGGTCGGCGGAATATGCGATGTTGCGCGCGCTGGGGCGCCTGGAGATCTTCCCTGCCGATGACGTAGGCGCGCGTAAGGGCCTGCTTGCCTGGCTGGGTGAGGACAATGCCCAGGCAGGCTATGCCGAGATTCTGCAGCGGGTGCGCCGCTGGCATCCCTATGAGGGATTGCTATATCTGCTCATGCTGCTACGACGACTGGATCGAGAGGGGCATTTTGCGAACGACTCGTCCTCCCGGTAGCGCGGGCGGTCTACTCGCTTTCTTGCAACTGTAGCTCGAGCCGTTGTTGTCGGCGGTCGATTCGGATCAACAATCGTGCTGTTTCCTGCAGTTCGTTCTCCGGATCTGGGTCCCCAGGGCAGGCGCAGCCCGGGATTGCACTGCGATAGAGCACTTGCAGCTGGAGCGTGAAGGCGTCTGCGTCCTCCCATCGGCGCAACTCAAGAAAATGCAGGTCGTCCAGCAAAGCCACACTCCCTTGCGTGAGCGCCTGTTGCAGAGCTGCGAACAAGAGATCGCCAGCCAACAATTCCTTCGTCAATCGGGGATAAAATTCGCCGGTTCCCCATGCTTCCAGGAGATCCGAACGCACCAGCACGTGCCTACCTGTGTCCAAGCATCACCCCCGTATCGAGCGACGTGCCGCCATGGCGGCTCCCAGCTCGGCGGCAGTCTGCGGATCCAGGAGCCGCTCCGCCAGGGGATAAATATCGTCATTTTCGATCTGCACATGGCGACGGTTCAAGGAAACGAAGGGCTCCCAGCGTAAATTGGAGTATCTTCGGGTTGCGACGAGTTGACGCAAGTCCGTGGCAAGATCGTGCCAGGCCTTTTCCAGTTGTCGATGTTCCTTGCTCAGCTCGTGCAAGACTTCCTGCACATCCTTTGCACAGGCAGGCTGTGACCGCAGCCAAGGAAACAGTTGTTGCTCTTCATCGGCGTGATGTGCCGGACCTGCCTCGTCAAAGTACCGCAAGATTCTGGTCGCCGCTTCGACCGCCTGCGCGTCGACACCAACGGAAGCCAGATGTGCAGGAATTCGTTCCAAGGTATCACAATGGCGCAGAATACGTTGGTGACAAGCACGTAGCAGCGCGAGAGGTTCGCGAAAAGAAGGGGTACTTTCGCCAATTTTCAGCATGTTCACTTCTCCCCGGAAGCGGAGGATTGCAACTGCTCCAGAAACTCCTGGAGCACGAGAGCACCGTTGTGTTCTGGGTCGTGGGCGGCATAGAGCAGGAGTAAAGGACTTTGTTGCGCCGCGACAAGAAGCTGGACGGCTGCCTCCTGATGCCCCGACAACTCACTCCAGTAGCGACGGCGAAAATCCTCCCAGCGCGCCGGGTCATGCCCAAACCACTGGCGCAATTCCGTGCTGGGCGCAAGATCCTTGGGCCAGGCGTCGAGCGCCAGGTCACTCTTGCGCACGCCTCGTGGCCACAAGCGTTCCGCCAGCACCCGATATCCAGGAGGGAATGGCCGATCATAGACACGCCAGGCCAATATGTGTATGGAATTCTGCATGCAATCCTCCTCGCTCAGGCATTCTGCGCAATAATCTTGCTGGCCAGCGTTTGGGCCTCTGACATCTCCCTCCCGTAGAGCATAGTCTGGTAGCCCTGGATGGGAGTTTGGGTGACCGGTTGGAGTACGCCTTTTCCATGCCGGGCGATGTCGATCTGCACCAGCATGGACAAGCCCGGGCGCAGGGGATGCTCGGCGAGTTCCTTGACGGGTAGAGCGATGCGTATCGGTACCCGCTCAACAATATGGATATAATTTCCGGTGGCATTTTCCGGCGGCAGAATGGCAAAGGCACTGCCGGCACCCGGCAGCAGCCCTTGCACCACACCATGATAGACGACGCCAGAACCATAGTAATAGCTGGTCAGGCGCACCGGTTGACCAGGTCGCACCCTCGCCATTTCTGTTTCTTTGATGTTGGCGACCACCCAGAGTTGATTCAGGGGAACCACGGTAAAGAGACATTCGCCGGAATGGACCATGAGGCCGGGGTAAGCGGCGCGTTGGGCAACAAAGCCGCTGACCGGCGCGCGCAGATTCCGCCGTGCCCAGGCGATATAGGCTTGCTCCAGATGCGCCACCGCCGCCTGTACTTTGGGATTGCTCTGCAAGGTAGTCCCGCCCACGACCGCCGCAGCAGCCGCCAGTTGTGCCTTGGTTGCCCCCATCTGCGCCTGAAGGGCGCGAATATCGGCCTGGGTGTTGCTGATCTGGATGCTGGCTACGGCGTCTCCCTTGGCCGCTTTCTGGTAACGTGCCAAATCTCCCTGGAGTTTTTGCAACTGAGCGCCTTGCGCCTGCAAGGTCTGCTGCACCTTGTCCACCTCAGAAAAACTCTGGCGCAGGCGGCGTACGGTTTTTCCTAAGGTTGCTTCGGCTTGGCGTAGTGCCAGGTAACTGCGATCTCCCTGCACCGTCGCCAGCAGCTGTCCGGCATGCACATACTCGGTATTTTCTGCCAATACCTGCCGGATAGTGCCCGCGGTTTGCGCCTGGACGGGGATGATGTTGCCCTGCACATAGGCATCATTGCTACTGATGCGCCGGCTGCCGATCAACAGCCACCACAGCCCCCACAAGCCCGCGACCAGTAACAACACCAGAAAAAAGATCAGAAAATTCCGCTTTCTTCGAGCGGCTGCGGGAGAATAATTTTGGTTTTCTTCAGTCATGCGGATGCACTTTTGTGGTAGCGGAATACCCTCCACCCAAGGCGGACTCCAGGAGTGCCCAGTTTTGCCAAGCTGCGGTCTGGAGAGTGATTTCCTGCTCTTCCAACTGGATCAGACGGATCCGCACTGGGATCCGCGTGCCGCCATCTTGTAAACCGCTTTGCCAAGCTGTCTCCTGCACATGCCATTGGGCACGCTGCGCCCGCTCGGCATGCGCCAGGGCAGATTCTTGGCGCAGCAGAGCTCGGCGGGTACTCAACAGGTCGGCGACCTGTCGCAAGGCCTGGAGGATGCGATTTTGGTACTGGTCCTGCGCCGCCAGATAGACCGCATTCTGCGCCCGCAGGGCAGCACGCAAGGTGCCGCCTTCGAAGATGGGTAGGGTAATGGCCGGCCCCAAGGCATGGGCAAAGTTGGCCGGGTCGAAAAGATCTGCCAGATGGATGCTGTTCCAGCCCGCCAGGAGATGCAGATTGATATTGGGATAGAAGGCCGCCTTTGCCGCTCCCACCCGTGCTGCCGCTGCCTCCACCGCCCAGCGCGCCGCGACGATGTCCGGGCGATGCCCGAGCAGATTCAAGGGAAGATTCCTAGGCACGCCGGCAAGGGGCAGCGAAGCTTGCGCCGACGAAGGCGCGGCGGAAATTTGCACGCCTGGACCTTGACCGCAGAGGGCGGCGATGGCGTGGCGTTCGGCAGCGACGGCGGCCTGCAATTGCGCGATGCGCTCGGCTGACTGGGCCAAACTGGTGCTCGCCTCGTGCAGCGGTGTTGCCGACTGCAAACCACTCGTGAACCCGGCCTGCGCCACGCTTAGTGCGCGTTTTTGCCAGGCCCGTAGGCGCAACTCCGCACGCAACAGGCTTTCGTCTCCCCGCAGGGCAAAGTAATGGACAGCCACGGCAGAACTCACGAGCAGGCGCGCGTCCGCCTCTTCCGCCTGGCTCATCGCCAGATCGCCGCGCGCGGCACGCACCAGATCCCGATCTCGCCCCCACAAATCGACGTGGTACTGCAGGAGCAAGGGATTGAACTCGGCAAAAGTATTGCTCGTGCCATTGGCCTGCAAGTGCAAGCCCTGCACCGAAAAATACTGCTGGGTGAGCTGAAAACCCGCTGCAAAGTGGGGTAGAAGACGGGAGTGGGCGCGGGTCACTTGGGCCTCGGCGTAGAGCACCCTGGCCCCGGCCGCGTGCAGTTCGGGATTCTGCTGCAAGGCGGCGGCCACCAGTTCGTCCAATTGGCGACTCTTTGCGGCTTTCCACCAATCTGCTTGCGGCCAAGAGCCCGCCGACGACATTTCGCGCTGCGAAAACACGAGGCTTTGGGGAGAAAAGGCCGGGTTCTGCGGTAGATGCTTCGGTATGCGCGCGCAGGCAGCGAGGGCTGAAAACACCAAGGTCATACCCAGAAGCAAGAGCTGCTTTCTCATGGCTCTGCCAACCCGACCGCCGTCATAGTCTCGGCCTGCGACTCACCGCTGGGCTGCGGGCGCCGGGCAAGAAGGCCCAAGAACGCCAAGGCGAGGAAGACCCAACCGGCCAGAAAAAACATCTCATTGAACGCTAGCATGGCGGCCTGCTCATGCACCCGTGCGGCGAATATCTTCTCGGCACCGAGACTGCCCAGGCGATTGCTGAGTAGGCTGAGCTGCCTGCTCCAAGCCTGCAGATTGCTGCCCTGTACCTCCACCAGGAAGTGGCGGTGCAGTGACAAACGCCTTCCCCACAGTCCAATGATGATGGGAATGCCCATGGCTTGTCCCAGCGCCTGCAGAGAGCTCAGCATCCTCATCATGCCTTCTGCAGGTGTGGCACTCAGGCCCCAAGCACCTATCCGCGTCCAACCGGCAAAGCTTCCACCCAATGCCAGTCCCGCAAGAGCGAGGGGCTGGTCCAGGCTTTGGGGAGTGGTTGGAAGGTTATAGGAAGACAACCAGAAGGCGGAGACTGCCAGCAAAGACATCGAGATCCCCACCCAAAAACGCGGGTCAATTCTACCGCGCAGGCAGTGGCCCAGGACGACACTGAAAAAGGCAGGAACAGCCATGCTCAGGAATATCTCTCCAACGGCGCGCGCGCTGTACTGGAAGCTCAATTGATAATGAATGATGAAAAGCGCCATCAGCCCTTGGAAGACGACCGCCGATACGAGTAGCCCAAGAGCAGCCACACCCGCGTTGCTTTGCTGAATGCTAGGAAAATTTTGTAACGCCCCAGAACGATTCGGGATTTTGCGCAGGATCCACACGAAAAAGATGATCACCCCCGCAATGGCCAGCGCACGAATCGAAGAGGAACGCCACCAATCATCCTTGCTGCCAAGATTGAGAGCCATCTCCCAGAAAAGGAGAGCAGATGACAAAAGGGCAGAAGACCACCAGTCCATTTGCCTTTTTTCCACTTTTGCCACCGGACGCTGCCACAGCAAAATACCGAGAAAGCAGAACAGGAGAATCGGGAGATCTAGCAAAAACAGCCAGCGCCATCCCCAACGGTCGTCTATCCACCCGCCAAGGAATGGACCAAGAACGAACGGCGTAACGGCGAGGAGACCCCAGATCAGCAAGGCATAATGGCGGGTACGTTGTCGATAGCCTCGCAACAGGAGAGGCAAAGACAGCGGAATACTCAACCCTCCAGCAAGGCCGGAAACGATTCTTGCGGCTAGGAATACTGTATAATTTTGCGTCCAGGAATTGAGCGCAGATGCAAGAAAAAATATCGCATAACAAAAAAGCAAAGCCTTTCGTGCATCATAATGCTGTCGCATCCAGGGCGCGACGAGAAAAGCACTGGCCACAGCAAAAAAATACAGATCCTGTGTCCACACGCCATAAACGATATTGCGGCCAAAACTGGCGATGATACGCGGCACCATGGGCAAGTAGGCACCACCGTTCAGGAGAACCAGAAAATATCCCGTCAGAACGGCTGCATTGACGCCCAAGAAGGCATCCGGATGGCCTCGACAACAATTGCGAAGCACCCGCAGGTACACTCTTCGAAATTCCATAGGCCTTTGCAGTCTAGCACCCCGCGAAGACCAAGAACAATGATGCGTCCAAATCCAGCTCTGCGACGACAAAAATTCTGCAATGCCCAGCTTGGATTGGGAGGCAGAAGTCATGGCTCTACCAACTCCACCGCTGCCATTTTTTCGGCCCGCGACTCACCGCTCGGCCGCGGGCGACGGACGAGAAGGCTCCAACAAGCAAGCCCCAGAAAAATCCATCCCGCCCAGAAAAAAATCTCGTTGAATGCCAACATGGCGGCCTGCTGTTGTAGCTGTCCGGCCAGGTGTTGCAGACCTCCCAGCGGCCCCAGATCCAGACGCAAGCGGGTACGCGCCTCCTGCCAAAGAGTGAGATTGTTGCCACGATCCTCCACGAGAAAATGACGGTGCAGATCGCTGCGACGCTCCCAAAATCCGGCGACCAAGGGAATGCCCATGGCTTGGCCAGTGCTGCGCAGCAGATTCAGCAGCGTTGCCGCCCGTTGTTCCTCCTGACCGGAGAGGCCCCAAACCCCCATACGCGCCCAGGAGCCGAAGACTCCGCCCAAGCCCAGGCCCACCAGGGCAGGAGGCCCCATCAGGCTAGACGGAGACGCCGGAAGATCGTAGGAGGAGAGCCAAAAAGAACCAGCGGCAAGCAGGATCATGCTGAGCAGCGCCCAGGGACGGGGATCGAAACGCGCCAGATACCAATGGCTCAGCGCAACACTCAGGGGTGCAAAAATGGCCAGACTCAGAAGGATCTTGCCAATGGCGTCGGCGCTGTAGCCGAAGGCCAATTGATACTGCACGATGAGCAGGGCCAGAGTGCCCTGAAAAACGAGGGCAGTGCTGAAAATGCCGGCAGCAGCCAAGGCAACGCTCAGATGACGAAAAGGGCGCAGGTCCACGGCCGCTTGCTCGTGACTACGCGACCAAAGTATTGCCGCTGAGAGCAGGACCAAGGCTCCCAGAAAAAGCAAGCGAAACTCTCCTGAACGCCACCAATCGTCCCTACTGCCTAGGTTGAACGCCATTTCAGCGCTGAGCAAGGCGGCGCAAAACAACAGGTAACCGAACCAATCGAAACGCGCAGGAGCTCGGGAAGAGGCTTCCTCCCAGAACAGCACCCCCAAAAAGCTCGCCAGCAGGATGGGCAGATTGAGCAGAAACAGCCAACGCCAACCCCAGGCATCGGCAATCCAACCGCCAACGAACGGACCCAGGGCGAAAGGGGTTACGGCAGCGAAGCCCCAGAGCAATAAGCCGATGCTGCGGTGTTTGGCATGGTAATGACGCAGGAGGATGTTGAGGGACAATGGAATGCTCAGCCCACCGGCAAAGCCTGCCGCCATCCGCGCCAACAGGAATGCCGTATAGTCATCGGTCACGGCATTCAGCAGCGCGGCCACAAACAAGACCAGGAGGCAGGCAAGAAGGCCATCGCGATCGCCCCAACGACGACTCACCCAAGGTGCAAGCGGAAGTGAAAGCCCAAGGGCAAGGAAGTACAGGTCCTGCGTCCAATCGCCGTAGAGCGGTGCACGACCCAAACTCCCACTGATTCGCGGGATCATGGGCAGGTAGGCTCCAGCGTTGAACAGCACCAAATAGTGGGCAATGCCGATACTGATGTTCGCCGCCAGAAAACGATCGATCTGACGATGGATGCTCAGTTGGCGCAAGAGATGCAAGGTTGCTTTCCGGGAGGCTGGGAGGATATTGGAGCGCTAGCCTAAACAGCTCCTTCCCATTGATCAAAGCGGTAATTCCTATATAAGCTATCGGCTATGACGATAACGCAAATTCCCTTTGATTTGCTGGAGACTTTTCTTATCGTTGCCGAGCAGGGCAGCGTCAGCAAAGCCGCCAAACTCCTGCACCGCAGCCAGCCTACCATCAGCGAACGCCTGCAGCGTCTCACGGAACTTACCGGAGAAGCACTGTACACCCCCGTTGGCCGTGGCGTTCGCTTGACCCCTGCGGGAGAGGCCTATCTTGGGCCGAGCAAGAAGCTGCGTGCTTTGCGAAAGGAAGTGGATGACATGCAGCAGCGCCGCCATACACTGCAGGAAGGCATTCTGCGCATTGCCGCAACCAATACCGTTGCCAATTATTTCCTTCCCCCATACCTGGTGCGTTTCCGTGAGGATCATCCGGAGGTAGAGTTGGTCCTACGGGGCGGGGTCAACGACTGGTCGCAGTACTCGCTGATGGATTGGGATCTTTTCTTTCTGGAGGAAGGCGCCCCAGTAGATTCTCTACCGCCCCAGTATCAGTCGACGCCGTGGATAGAAGACGAAATTCTCGCGATCTTCCCCGCGCAGCATCCCCTAGCACAGAAAGCTTCCCTTACCCTAGCCGATCTGGTGGAGGAGCCCCTGATTTGGCGCGAAGCGCAGTCGGGGGTTCGTCAGCGGGTGTTGCAGGAATTTCGCAAGCAGGGCCTGGAGCCTGCGATTCGCATCGAGGTCATGGGGGTGGAAGCCATGGGCACCGCGGTAGCAGCGGGCCTAGGCATCGGCTTCATCACCAGCGCCGCCCTGCGCCACCGACCCGACTGGCAGGTTTTGTCGCGCCGAATCGGCGAAACGATTCACTGGACCCTCTACCTCGTTGCACCAACTGCATCCTATCGTTCCCTCACCCTCGCCCGCTTTTTGCGGTATCTGCAAGTTCCCCAATGAACAGTCCCCTATCGCACAGTCACCGATTGTTGCACCGCCAGTCTTGCATGCTTCTTGCCTGTTCCAATCCGACAATGGCGTCCTCGCTTCTGCCTTCGCAGGGGCGAGGTTTTCTCTTTTGAGCTGTGGAGGATCGCGGGATGAGTAATGACGCCGAAATTTCCCCGAGTTATGTCGCCCTTATCGATGGTGCTACACTGATCGTCGCTCGGGAGCTACTAGGGTTGTTCGCTCGGTGATCTGAGGGCTATAGACATGAACCAGAAACTGCGTACTGATATTCCCGGCTTGGCCGCATGGTATGCCACCCACTCCGTGAGCGACATGGTGCAGAAGCTGGAGTCTGCCCTAACTGAGGCCGGATTTACTCTGTTTGCACGCTTTGACCACAGCCTTGCCGCCGGAAATGTGGGGCTCGCGTTAATGCCGACGGTGGTCATCGTCTTCGGCAATCCCAGTCGGGGTACTGCACTCATGCAAGCCGTACCAACCATAGCAATCGATCTACCCAGCAGAATTCTTGTACGTCAAAGCAACACGGACAATTCCGAGGTTTTTTTCAACTTGCTTGGGTATGTCGCCGATCGGCATCGTCTAGCGCTTGCTGAAACGGGAAATACTATAGATGGATTTGACAAAAAAGTGGCAGACATCATCGAAAACTGTTTGGCATGACCGAATACCTAAGACGCTGAAAAAGCCCATGATATAATTGGTTGAACTGAGGAAGCCGGAGGCCGAGGGCAAGCGCGATGCCAAGATATAGACGCAGACGGTATTCAGTCATCTCCCGCCGGAACAGCAGGTTTCGGCGGATCATTCTCTGCGGGCCATTCTAGAGATCGTGGACTGCTCCCTAACGGGGCTCGAGGGGCATTTCCACCGCATCTATCCGGACCTTGGCCGGCCTTCGGTTCCCCCGGAGAAGCCTCTCGGCTGGCCTATTCGGGGCGTGTACTCATGGATAACCGCCATGGACGGATTGCCAAGGGCGGAAAAATCCAGCAAAAATGAGGGAAATGGGCATTCAACAGACGTAAACCCATCGTTTTTATGAGACGATCGGTTATACTGACCGGCTTTTTGAATGCCCGTATTGATGTTTATTATCACTAAGCCATCTCGCCAGATGCATACAAACATAAGCATCGAATGACCGCTTCTGGTCTGTTGCTGTCCAACAGGCTTTGACCGCGGCAGGGCGTCAAATGGCGACAAGGAGTGCTTCATGCATAGAGCAACCGCCCCCGTGGCTCTGGTATGGAGCGCCCCAGATCCGTTGCCGTCTCGACCCATTCACCAATCACCCGTTCCGCATTGGCTACCGCCTCTTGATAAGTGGCGCCATCGGCCATGCAGCCAGCGAGCTCAGGAACTTCCACGATAAAAGCGTTGTCTTCGTTACTCCAATAAATGACCAGTTCATACTTACTCATCGTTATTAATCCCCAGGTGATACTTGGTGAGTATGCCGCGCACTTGCTTCACTTGGTAGGGCTTCGCCATGCGTCCTATGGGTTGGAGATTGATGATCTCGGCCACCCCTTCTTTGGTAAGGATATGATGGTCTCCCTTCACGCGAAGCATAAATCCAAGCCCATCTAACAAAGACAAAAGGTCAGCAAAAGCTATGTTGGCATCGCTCCGACCGCTGAGAACGGCGGTCTGGATCTTTTCGTGTTTACCCAAGAATTACACCAGGCCTGAACGCTTCATTCGTTTGATTCATGGCTTGGTCTCCTTCTGGAGTAAACGATTCTCGCTTTGTAAGCCTAACCCAATCAAACGACTGCTTCCAGTCTGCTGCCGTCCATCGGGGATCAACGGCGGCAGGGCAGCGTTTCCTGTCCTTCCCAACCAGGTGGTGTCCAGAACAGACCGCACACCCGCGCTACATTCCAACCACGGCGGACCCAGAACACAGATCTCAACGGCAGTGTCATTCAACCCCAGTTTGCACATAGCCTTTTAAGGAGATCCGCTGGTGGACGTGGCGAACTCGGCCGTAAAGACATCGAGGAGAAATGAACAATCCGCTTGGGTTTGGAAATGCTCACGCACCTCACTCGGAGCCTCGCGGAATACCCTGCAAACCGCAGCCGCGCGATCTGGCGCAGTACCAAGTCGATCAATCCATTGCTGGAAATCGATGGGCTGTTTCCACGTCTCGGCAGAATTCATCCCAACCCCCTGCGACCGGGAAATTTCACGCCATTCGCTCAAACGGTAGCTTCGCACATGGCTGGGATCTCTCAGCACCTCAACGGTCTGTAGGTAACTATCCAGCAGAGCGCTTTCAGGGGATATGCTGTCGGTAATGAGTAGATGCCCTCCGGGACGCAAAACCCGAACGCATTCTCCAAACCCAGTGACTAAATCTGGCCAATGATGTGCGCTATAACGCGTGATCACCAAGTCGAATTCGCCATTCCGGAATGGTAAATCCATGACGCTACCTTGGTGAATGACGATATTCTGTATCCCCCGGCGTTCCGCTTCGCCTTTGACCTCTTCAAGCATTTTTTCGCTGGGATCACAAGCGACGACTGTGCTTGCTCCCTGAGCGATGGCAAAGGCTGCGTGTCCTGCGCCGCAACCAACATCCAGCGCCTTTGAAGGCTTCAAAACTTTGGCACGATCAGAAAAAAACACCAAGTCTTTGCCAGCAGCGTGTGCCGTGCTGGCTCTGTATGCGCTGGCATGCGCACCAAATTGATGCGCGGTGAGATTTTGCTGCGTGACTGTACGATCATCCATGTCAGTATCTCTCTCGATCGGGCTATAACGTGCCCACCCAGGCACCATATCTAACCACATATCCTGTTACAAGTGACATGATATACTATTATAATTGCCAACAGGCTGGAGACTTTGTGTGGACAAGATGCGAAAAAAGGAAATGAGCGCCTTTCTTCGGGCACGTAGAGGGGCATTGCAACCGGAGGACGTCGGATTGCCTGCTGGTGGCCGTCGGCGCACTCCTGGCTTGCGCCGGGAAGAGGTAGCCCAACTCTGTAATATCAGCACTACTTGGTATACCTGGCTAGAGCAGGGTCGAGTGGACGGCGTGTCAGTTCTTGTGTTGAACGCCATCGCGAAGGCCTTGCTCATGGGACAGGCACAGCGTGAGTATTTATTTGATCTTGCGGGTCGCTCACCATCTGCGGAAGTTGCTCCAAAAGCAAACCTACCCAGCCCTCTGCAGCGAATGATTCAGACACTCCCCTATCCAGCCTATGTGCTGGCACCATACGGCGATGCGATCGAGTGGAATGAGCCTGCCGCCACGCTATTCGTCGGATGGCTTGGCGAAAAGGACCAGGACCGCAATCTGCTCCGCTATATGTTCCTGAATCCACAGGCACACCTTCTGGTTCCAGATTGGGAGGAACGAGCACGCCGAGTGGTGGCAGAGTTTCGGGCCGACTCCGCGCACGTAGATGATGATGGGCTGCTGGCTATTAACCAGGCCCTTAAATATCTAACATCGCGTAGCGTGCTGCGGGGTGGTGGAAATAGCGCGCGACTTTCTCGGGCAGTTTGCGTAGCCCGTTCATGAAAGTTTTTGCCTTCTCCAGCAAGCTTTGGGTATCCGTGCTCATGGGGCCGGTACGCAAAGCGGTTTTGAAATCGCGATTGAGATACTCGTCGGGGTTGGACTCTGGCGCATAGGGCGGCAGGAATATGAGCTCAATGCGGTCCTGCTTGTCGGCCAGCCACGCGGTGACCAGCTTGGCGTGATGTACCCGCAGGTTGTCCACTACCAGGAAGACCTTCTGCGGCGCGCCTGTGATCAGCTTCTCCAGAAAGGCGAGAAAACGCTCCGCATGGATGCTCCCCTCCACGATCTCGAAGGCGATCTCTCCGCGCGGGGAAATTGCCGAAATCATCGACAGGGTGGTCCAGCGTGCCGGATGTTCGAGGATCGGGGTCTGCCCCTTGGGGGCATATCCCCGGACCCAGTGGGCATCCTCTTTGACCGCAGTTTCGTCGCCCCAGTAAATGACCGCACCTTCCTGCAGGGCACGCGCCCGAAGCTTGGGGTACTCCACCTCCAGCCACTGCCGCACGGCTTCTGGGTTCTGTTCCAGCGCCCGTTTGACGGGACGTTGGGGAGTAAACCCCCAGCGCTTGAGATACTTGCCCACCAATCGCACCTGCAAATCGATCCCGAAATGGTCCCGAATGAGTTGCCGGATAGCCGGTCGCGTCCAAAGCGCAAAAGGCATCTGCAACTGCCGTGGATCCTTTTGCACGATCTGGTCCCGAATCCAAGCTTCCGCTGCTAGCGTCAACTTGCGACAGGCGCCAACCGGCCGCCCCCGCGGGCGTTCTTCAAGGCTCTTGGTTCCTTCTCGTTTGGCTCGCGCCAACCAGCCGCGAATCGTCGAGGGATGGGCACCAGACACCTTGGCCAAGTCCTCTACTCGCATGCCTGACTGTTGGCGCAATCGCAGCACCATCTGCCGAAGCATGTTCCGACCCTCTACCGTCAATTTACGCACATCTATCCGTTCCATGGCCCTCAGCATACCACATTACTATCGCATATTTAAGGGCCTGGTTAATAAAATGGTGGCCGATCTTGGCACACAAAGTTCCAACTTCGTTCGGCTATGGAACCTAACAGATGTCTCTTTGCGTGAGGGCGGATTACGGGAGTTTTCTCACCCCACGCTTGGGACCCTTTGCTTTGAACAGATCAGCTTCCGTCCCGGAGGATCGGGTGACTGGCGACTGACAATCCTCATTCCTGAGAGGAAAAGCGATGGATAAAAGGATAAGGTGACTACAGGAGACTTGAAGCTGCGCTCCGTACGTCTTGCCGTGTCGGCAGCGAAGGGGGTGCTTCTTGATGTTCAGCCTAGGGGATTGAAAGAACCCGACCAGCAATTGGTAGATGTATACTTGGCGATGATGCAGGAAGGCGTAGAAAGCGATGAGTTCCTGCATCGATGGGTGTCTCAGAGCTGGCATATTTTCATGGAGTACCAAGGGGCGTCGGGCGTCATGTGGCGATCAATAGGCTGGTTAAAATGGATGATGGTGTGATTTTGGACGTGTCTGGCCGGTCGTACTGGGTGCCGCTTCCTAAAGAAATATCGGCTGGAAGTAAACGATAAACGAAGGATACCGCATGCATCAGATCGTGACAGAGATTGACATTGCAGCATCACCGGAGCGCGTGTGGTCTATCCTCATGGACTTCCCCGCTTACCCGCAGTGAAATCCGTTTATTCGCGCGATTTCTGGGGTAGCTAAGCCGGGAGAAAGGCTGCGTGTGACCATTCAACCTGAGGAGCGTCGCGCGATGAGCTTTCGCCCGATGCTGCTGAAGGTCGCAAATCAACAAGAACTGCGCTGGCTGGGCCGATTGGGGCTCCCGGGCTTATTCGATGGACAGCATTACTTTCAGCTCACCGCGCTCAGCAATGGTGGCACACGGTTCACTCAGGGAGAGTAATTCTCAGGCATTTTGGTGGGCGTGTTCATACCCAGTATGGAAACGGCGACAAAAGCAGGTTTTAATGCGATGAACCAGACATTGCAGAATCGCGCGGAGGCAAATAACCATATTGGCTATGCGCATGATGACATCTCCAAGGAGTGGTGCTGACATGGATACCCGAAAACTGCTTCTCACCGCGCAGGAAATCAGCCAGATGAAGGGCGAGCGCAAGATTCATTTCCTCAACCCCGGCGCCGTTCGTATCAACAAATCTTTGGGCGATGCGGTAGGTCTTCGGCACATGGGTATACATCTCATCCAGATAGAGCCAGGTAAAGAGAGTACCGAGTACCACCTGCATCATTTTGAAGAAGAGGCCGTGTACGTGCTGTCTGGTAAGGGCTCGCTCATCATGGAGGGTGATCAGTATCCCATCGCCCCAGGTGACTTTGTCGGTTTTCCTTGCCATGATGCCGCCGCGCACAGCATCATCAATGACGGAACGGAAACACTCGTGTGCCTGGTCATCGGTCAGCGCCTTGATCAGGATGTCACGGATTACCCAAATCGGCATAAACGACTTTACCGTAATAGTGGGGAATGGAATTTGGTGGATATGGCAGATATCCGTGTGTTGCGCAGACCCACACAGGAATAGCAGGAACTCTATGAACCCCGAAAAATTCAATACCCAGCCGTCGTCGCACTTCCTGATGGAAAGCGCCACAGTAGACTATACGCATGCCGATATCCGCAGGTTGGCGTCCACACTGTCCTCTGACGATCCAACGGCAACCGCTAGGTATTGCTTCGAATGGGTACGCGATCACATTGCGCATAGCATGGATTTTCACCGGGAGGAAGTGACCTGCGCAGCCTCGGATGTGTTGCAGCAAGGCACTGGTCTATGCACCGCGAAGAGCCATCTGCTGGTGGCCTTATGGCGTGCTAACCAAATCCCTGCCGGATTTTGTTATCAACGACTGACGCTGGACGGTCCCAATCCGCCCTATTGCACACACGGCTTCACCGCCGTCTGGCTGGACGACTGGGGCTGGTATCGTTGTGATGCGCGCGGCAACAGCAAGCCCGGGATCCACTGCGAATTCACGCCCGGACAAGAAAACCTGGCCTATCCGACTATGTATAACGGCGAGCGGACTTATCCAGAAGTTTGGGCAGAGCCTTGGCCGGATTTGATCGCCGCCATGGAGAAGCTGCAAAACATATCGCAGTATCGGAGCCATCCCATTGACGCCTGCCCACCCGCCGCTGATTCGTGCGTAAGCGAGCCTACGGGAATGAACATACATAGCGCGGAGACCGGCCATGTACTGCCCTGAGTCGTTTGCAGAAACCCGCCCAGAAATCCTGCGGGCACTGATTCAGTGTTATCCCCTCGCGACATTGGTCAGTATGGGCGGTAATGGTCTGGAGGCGAATCATATTCCCTTGTACCTCGCACCCGGCGAAGGACCGCAACCGGTGCTGCAAGGCCATGTGGCACGCGCTAATCCGCTGTGGCGGGAGGCATCCCCGGACGGCGAGGTGCTGGTCATCTTTCAGGGACCGCAACATTACATCAGCCCCTCCTGGTATGCCACCAAGGCGGAAACCGGCAAGGTGGTGCCTACCTGGAACTATGCCGTCGTCCATGCCCACGGTCCGTTGCAGGTCAGAGACGATCCCGCTTGGGTACGGCAACAGATGGTCGCCCTGACCGCGCAGCAGGAGAATGGCTTTACCCTGCCCTGGCAGGTGGATGATGCGCCCCAGGATTTCACGGAGCGGCTCATCGGGCAGGTAGTGGGCATAGAAATCCCCATCTCCCGCTGGGTCGGTAAGTGGAAAGTCAGCCAGAACCAGCCGCTTTGCAACCGTGACAGTGTCGTCGCGCACCTGGAGCAGCAAAAACAGCCTGATTCTGAAGCCATGGCTGAATACGTTCTGACCAGCCTGAAAGAAGACAAAAAGGACCATGCCGGATGACGATTACTGTGGGTTTTCTGGTGTTTCCGGGCATTCAACTGCTGGATCTGGCGGGCCCCTATGAGATTTTTTCCGCTCTACCGGATGGCGATATCCATCTTTTCTGGAAAACACGGGAGCCGGTGGCCTGTTCAGCGGGTATGCGCTTTTACCCGACGACGACACTGGGTGAGGGGCCGCTGGTGGATGTGCTTTGCATTCCCGGTGGCGTCGGCATCAACCCTTTGCTGCTCGATAAAGAAGTACAGGCATGGGTGCAGCGCCAAGCGTCGGCGGTGCAGTTTGTCACCTCTGTCTGTACCGGCGCCCTGCTGCTTGGCGCTGCAGGATTACTCGCCGGGCGGCGCGCGACGACACATTGGCGTTATCATGACCTCCTCGCCGAATTCGGCGCCATACCCGTCAGGGAGCGTGTGGTTCGGGACGGCAATCTGATCACCGGTGGCGGTGTTGCCGCCGGGATGGACTTTGGCCTCGTGGTGGTCGCAGCCCTGCGTGGTCAAGCCGCAGCGGAAGAAATTCAGCTTGCCCTGGAATATGCGCCGGAGCCGCCTTTCCAGGCCGGCAGGCCGGAGGATGCCTCCAAGGATATCTTGGAGGTTGTCCGGCGCCATACCGAAGAATTGCGCGTCCAACGTGAGCGGATTTCTAGTCAATGGTTAACCAGTTCTTCAGCGTAGTGAATCAAGGGCAAGACGTGGGATGATTGTGGAGCATGGACCATTGCTACCCGATATGGTAATTCGTAACCGGTCGCCAAGCGGCGCTCTTCCTCCTTCATTGGCATGGGGCAGGGACAAGCCCTAGTCTGCGCAGAACTGTCGGGCAGAAAGGCCAGAGCTTTCCTGCGCCATCAGGCGTTGCTGCCAGATCTCCGCCCGGTCCTGGACCTTGCCGTTATCTTCTTGGGTGTTTTCCATGACGCCAATCCTTTACGAGAAAGATGGCGCCATGCTGGGCAATAATAGTTCGTCACAGGAGAAGAACGCCGGTCAGAGACCGCTTACTGTGTGCCAACCCGCTGCAGGACGTCCACGAGATAATCGTAGGGATCGACCCCCTGCAGGCGGCAGGTACTGAGCAGACTCTGGATGATACCAAGATGCTCTGCGCCGAGTTCGGTCCAACAGAAGAGCCAGTTTTTTCTCCCCAAGGGAATGGGTCGGATCTGGCACTCGATGTGGTTGGTGTCGATGGGCACGTCGGACTCTTCCAGGAAGACCTGCAGCGGTCCCTTGCGGCTGTGGACATAGGCCCAGGGCCTTGGAGGAGGGATTGCTGGGTAGGAAGGCGCTGTCCGTCAGCTGCTGTTCGACCCAAGTGAAGAACTGGGCGACCTGGGGGCGGCTATGGGTATAGCGATAGTGGCGCGGTGATCATGGTGAACCTACTCACCAGATCACAAGAAAATCATATACCTTACACACCGTGCCTATCCCGGCTATAATAGAACTCCACTATTGATGCGCGAGTAGCCCGGTATCAGGAGATCCATTCTGAACATGACCCTCCTACGTCTTCTCCTGCAATATTGTAAAATCCTGGTCAATATTAGAAGTTCCCAGCAAGAATTCAGCCGCTCCGTTCTCGAAGTACTGCGGGAACCTCTGGAAACCGGGGAAATCCACATCGCCCGTGCGCGGCAGCGCGCGCGCTTTCCCGCCCGCTTCCAGTTGATCGCAGCTATGAACCCCTGTCCCTGCGGCCACCTGGGCAATCCGTTGCAGGCCTGTCGCTGCAGCCCGGCACAAATCCAGCAATATCGCAGTCGCCTGTCGGGGCCTCTGCTGGACCGTATCGATCTGCAGGTGGAGGTGCCTGTGCTCGCGCCGGAATATCTGGAACAGGCGCCCCGCGGCGATAGCAGCGCGCTGTGGCGAGAACGCATCGGTCGCGCCGTCGAGCAGCAATGGCAACGCCAAGGTTGTCTCAATGCGCAGCTCCAAGGCGACGCCCTCGACCAGCACTGCGCCCTGGATGCGGATACCCGTGCCTTTCTGCGCCTGGCAGCAGAGCGCCTGCACTTTTCTGCGCGAGCTTATCATCGTATCCTGCGGGTCGCCCGCAGTATTGCCGATCTTGCGTTGGAAAGCGCCATACGCCAGGAGCATGTAGCGGAAGCGCTGCAGTATCGACGCCTCGCCCATACCCTGGCCAATCCATAGGATTTTTTGCCTTCATGATTTTGCTACGGCATCTACCTACCGCGCAGGAACCACGCCTGTATATGGCGTTGGAACGCACCTATCTGGGCTATTTCAAGCTGATTTTCTTTACCATTGGCACTGGCCTGCTCGCCTATCGTCTGGAAATTCTGTTTCTCGCCTTGGGAGAGAATCACTACGCGCGGCTGTTCCGCGAACTGCATCGTCTACTCATTTGGCCGCCCATGGGGCTCGTTTTTGTGGTCGGTTTCTGGTTTTTCGCCGACCTTCATCATATCGGAAAAGGAATTACCGTGTCGGAAAAAGAAATCATCGACCCGCGCATATATATGGCCGCAGAGCGCACTTTTCTCGCCTGGGTGCGTACGGGCATTGGTCTGATTGCCTTTGGTTTCGTGATCGAGAAATTCGATTTCTTCCTCGAACAGTTATCGGCAATGCTGCACACCAAACTCAGCGCCGGAGAAGGATTCTCCGGTATGGGAATCATTTTTATCGTCCTTGGTGTAAGCAATTTGGTGATCGGCGGCATCAATTTTGTGCGTACCGTCAAAAAAGTCGATCAAGGTCAATATCACATCCATAAATGGTTGTACGCTCTGTATGGACTGATTCTATTTACCGTGACCGCGGTACTTGCCTTTATGATCGTGAGGGTTTCCCCTTAGTGCGAATCGCGGCGGTGGCGGCGCCTCTGGCTGAGCTGCCAGAGGGTGCTGAGTACGCCAATCAGTACATAAACCAGCGAAATAACGAACAACACCAAGGGCGGGTGCACGGCAATGGCGGCGAGAATCAGAACCACGCTGATCGCCAGGGCAAAGGGCATGCGCCCGTGCAAATCGATGTCTTTGAAACTCCGATAGCGGATATTGCTCACCATCAGCAAGCCCAGCAAATACACCAAAGCCAGGGCTAGATACCGGGCGATTTCCGTAAGCCAAGGATATCCTTCGCCCACCGCTACCCAGACCAGACTGGCCAGGACCGTTGCCGCTGTCGGAATGGGCAGGCCCTGAAAATAGCGCTTGGAAGCGCTATGCGCCTGACTATTGAATCGAGCCAAACGTAACGCACCACAGGCCGTAAACACAAAGGCGCCAAGCCAACCAAACTTGCCGAAATTCTGTAATCCCCAGAGGAGCGCCAACAGAGAGGGCGCAATACCGAAGGCAATCACATCGGCCAGAGAGTCGTACTCCGCACCAAAGGCGCTTTGCGTACCGGTCATGCGCGCTACGCGCCCGTCCAGCCCATCCAGGATCATCGCAATGAAAATGACAATCGCCGCTACCCGAAAATGCCCGTGAATCGAGGCCACGATGGAATAAAATCCGGCAAACAGGCTGGCGGTGGTAAAGAGATTGGGGAGCAGATAGACCCCCCGACGCGGATAGCGTCTAGTCATCCGCAGGCTCCAGTTGCGCGATCCACTCCGCACCAGAGCGCACCCGTTGCCCCAGGAGGACCAATGCTTGCGCGTTGGGCGGCAAGTAGGTGTCCACCCGCGAGCCAAAACGAATGAAGCCAAAGCGTTGGCCGGTGCGGACCGGCTCGTCTGGACGCACGTAACAGAGGATGCGTCGTGCCACGAGCCCAGCTACCTGGACCACCGTCACGTCTTGCCCATTCTCCGTGCGCACCCACAGGGCATTACGTTCATTCTCTAGGGAGGCCTTGTCCAGCGCCGCATTGAAAAATTTCCCCGGAAAATACCAACGTTGCTGGACGACTCCGCCGATGGGCAAGCGATTGACATGCACATCAAAGACATTCATGAAAATGCTGATCTTCAAGGCCTTCCGCTGCAGGTAGGGATCCTCCACCGTTTCGATGGCGATGACGCGACCGTCGGCCGGGCAAAGGATTCCACCCGCCAGTGCTGCGGGTAGTGCGCGAGCAGGATCCCGAAAGAACTGCACACTGAAGAGAAACAGGAGAAGAAAGGGAACAGCTACCCACCAGGGCGCAAAAACTCCCGTCAGGATGGTAAGCAGAAGGAACAAGCCAAGGAACGGCCAACCTTCGCGCGCCAGCAAAGTATAGGGATAGTTAGAATTCGACATGGCGCAAGCCTAGCAAGTCGCCAAGGCTTGGGGAAGCGCTCCTGCCAAGGAGACTGCCCCAGTCATAAGGCAGTCCCAGCAGGGAACAATGGAAGTGCTCAGTTACGGGACCGGTCGACGATGCGGTTTTGCCCGATCCAGGTCATCATCGAGCGTAACTTCTGTCCGACGACTTCCAGCGGATGCTCAGCAGCCAGACGGCGCTTGGCCTGCATGGTCGCCTTACCCGCCTGATTCTCGAGGATGAATTCGCGAGCGAATTCGCCATTCTGAATCTCGGTCAGGATGCGGCGCATTTCTTCCTTGGTACGCGCATCGACTACCCGCGGACCACGGGTCAGATCACCATATTCGGCGGTGTTGGAGATGGAGTAGCGCATATTGGCGATTCCGCCTTCGTACATCAGGTCGACGATCAACTTGAGCTCATGCAGACACTCAAAATACGCCATTTCCGGGGCGTAGCCCGCCTCGGTCAGGGTCTCGAAGCCGGCCTGTACCAGCGCACTGACACCACCACAGAGCACCGCCTGTTCGCCAAAAAGATCCGTCTCGGTTTCTTCACGGAAGGTAGTTTCGATCACGCCGGCGCGCGCGCCGCCAATTGCCTTGGCGTAGGACAGGGCGAGGTTTTGCGCATTGCCCGAGGCATCCTGGTGGATAGCGATGAGACAAGGCACCCCGCCGCCCTGGGTATAGGTAGAACGGACGAGATGCCCCGGACCCTTGGGGGCAATCAGAAAGCAGTCGAGGTCGGCGCGCGGGTGAATCTGCCCAAAATGCACATTGAAGCCGTGGGCAAAGAGTAGCGCCGCTCCTTCCTTGATGTGCGGAGCGATTTCTTCCCGATAGAGCGCCGCCTGGCCCTCATCGGGCGTCAGGATCATGACCAGATCCGCATCCGCAACGGCCTTGCCCACGGTATTGACCGCCAATCCGGCATTCTTGGCCTTGTCCCAAGAAGCCGAGCCTTCGCGCAGGCCGACAACGACCTGAACCCCGGATTCCTTGAGATTGAGGGCATGGGCGTGACCCTGGGAGCCGTAGCCAATGATGGCGACCTTTTTCTTCTGGATGAGGGAGAGATCGGCGTCGTTATCGTAGTAAACTTTCATGAAATCCTCTAAGCACGTAAAAAATCAAATACTCTTTGCACCGCGGCTGATGGCACTGGCGCCGCTGCGTACCACTTCGATGACCATACCGGGATCGAGTGCGTGGAGAAAGGCGTCGAGCTTTTCACCAGTACCCGTCAACTCGATGGTATAACTCCGATCGGTCACATCGATGATGCGCCCCCGGAAGATATCGGCAAGACGTTTCACCTCTTCCCGATCCGACCCTACTGCATGCACCTTGATCAGCATCAGCTCGCGCTCAATGTGCGGTCCCTCACTCAGATCATGGACCCGGATGACCTCGACCAGCTTGTTCAGCTGCTTGAGCACCTGCTCCATGATCTCTTCCGAACCCTGGGTGAGGATGGTCATGCGCGAGACGCTGGCCTCGTGCGTAGGGGCAACGGTCATCGCCTCGATGTTATAGCCCCGCGCCGAGAATAGTCCTGCCACCCGCGACAAGGCGCCAGCTTCGTTTTCCAGCAGAACAGAAATGATATGTCGGTGCATGCGTTATACCAGAATCATGTCAGACAGCGCGGCTCCCGCCGGCACCATGGGATAGACATTCTCGGTGCGATCAACCAGAAAGTCCATGAAAACCATGCGGTCCTTGAGGCGCAGGGCCTCGCGAATCACGGGCTCGACGTCGGCGGGTTTTTCCGCACGCAGGCCAATGTGACCATAGGCCTCGGCCAATTTCACGAAATCCGGCAGCGCGTCCATATAACTGGAGGCATAACGCTCTTCGTAGAAAAACTCCTGCCACTGCCGCACCATGCCCAGATAGCCGTTATTGAGGCAGGCCACCTTGATGGGAAGCTTGTACTGCTGACAGGTGGAAAGCTCCTGAATGTTCATCTGGATGCTACCCTCCCCCGTCACACAAACGACCGTGCTCTGCGGCTCCGCCATCTGCGCACCCATTGCCGCCGGCAGGCCAAAGCCCATGGTGCCGAGGCCACCGCTGTTGATCCAGCGCCGCGGGCGGTCAAACCCATAGAACTGTGCCGCCCACATCTGATGCTGACCGACATCGGAGGTCACAATGGCATTGCCAGCAGTGAGTTCAAAGAGTTTTTGGACGACATACTGGGGCTTGATGATGGTATCCGTCTGGGTGTAGTGCAGGCAATCGCGCTGCCGCCACTCCGCAATTTGCGCCCACCAGCGCTCCAACGACCCGCCGCCGATGCCCATTTCCTCTGCCAGCTCGTTCATCTCACGCAACACCGAACGCAGATCGCCAACCACTGGCACATCGACCTTCACGTTCTTGGAGATAGACGCGGGATCAACATCGACATGAATGATCTTGGCATGCGGCGCGAAGTGACTGAGATTGCCGGTTACCCGGTCATCAAAACGGGCACCGAGAGCAACCAGGACGTCGCAGTGTTGCACGGCCATATTCGCTTCGTAGGTGCCATGCATACCGAGCATGCCCAGAAACTGGCGATCAGAGGCCGGATAACCACCCAGCCCCATCAACGTATTGGTAATGGGCGCATCACAACGGCGCACCAGTTGCGTTAGCTCCGCAGCACTATCGGACAGGATGATTCCGCCACCCGTATAGAACAGCGGACGTTCCGCAGCGGTAATGAGCTGCAGAGCCTTGCGCAGTTGTCCGGAATGCCCCTTCACTGTCGGCTTGTAGGAGCGTAACTGCACCTTATCCGGGTACTCGTAGCGGCAACGTTTGGCGGTGACATCCTTGGGGATGTCGATGAGTACCGGACCCGGTCGACCGGAAGCGGCCAGATAGAAAGCGGTCTTGATGGTCTGGGCAAGCTCGTTCACGTCGCGCACCAGAAAATTGTGCTTGGTACAGGGACGAGTGATCCCGACGGTATCCACTTCCTGAAAGGCATCGTTACCAATCAACGCCACGGGAACTTGCCCAGTGATAACAACCAAAGGAATGGAGTCCATGTACGCAGTCGCAATGCCAGTAACGGCATTGGTGGCACCCGGGCCACTAGTAACCAGGGCTACGCCAACCTTGCCGGTACTGCGCGAATAGGCGTCTGCCGCATGCACCGCCGCCTGCTCGTGACGGACCAGCACATGCTGAACGGCTTCCTGTTTATCCAACTCGTCGTAGATGTAGAGCACGGCGCCACCGGGATACCCAAATACCGTCTCCACGCCCTCATCCCGCAGGGCGCGCACAACAATTTCAGCGCCGGTAAGTTCTTCGGTTTCAGTGGAAGAACTCGTGCGTTCACGAGTCTGAGTAGGGGCAGACATGGTCAAGGCTCCTCATAAGATCAACATACTGCGCTCAACGCTATGCAGTTTTGACGACAGCGTCAAATAAAAATGCCTTGGCGAAACCGCGTGTTCCTCTATGCACCCTGATGCAGACGCGCAAGATAGCCGCGCGCTTCGCGCACCAATTCCACCGGCAGGCCGGACTTTTCGGCAATCAAGAGTCCGAGGGACTTTCCGGGAACGCCGATTTCGAGCTCGTAGGTAGGCTCGAGGCGCTCATGGTCGAAGCGCATGGAGGCATTTTGTAGGGCCGGATGCTCGGCGGCAAAGCTCTTGATGGGCGTCAGATGGGTCGTGACCATACCGCGCACGCCGCGCCGCGCCAGCTCGTCCAGTACTGCCATCGCCATCGCCGCACCCTCTTCGGGATCGGTGCCGGTGCCCAGTTCATCGAGCAGGATGAGGGTCGATGCGTCGGCTTCCGCCAAGAGTTTTTTCAGCATGTCGATATGACCCGAAAAGGTAGACAAAGCAAAGGCCATGCTCTGCGGATCACCCATGTCGACAAAAATCTTATGGAAATGCCCCACGACGGCGCGTCCGGAAACCGGCACATGCAAACCGCACCGCGCCATCACTGCGAGCAAGCCCACGGTCTTCAGCGAGACACTTTTGCCACCCGTGTTCGGGCCGGTCACCACCAGGATAGGATTTTCCGCGTCGATCCGAACCGAAAGAGGCTTGGGCTTGGGCCCACGATGATCCACGTGCGCCAGCCAGAGTTGCGGATGCACGGCACCCTCGAATTGCAAAATGGGCTCTTCCACCAGTTCGGCAGCCTGCGCCTGCAGATGCAGGGAGAGCTGCGCTCCGGCGATGGCGAGATCGAGCCAAGTCAGGGCGTCCACCAATTTCTGCAGCGCCGGCAGCAGCGCGCGCACCTCATCGGTCAGGGCCCGCAGCACACTCTGATTTTCCTGTTCGATCGTGCCGGAGATCTTTTCCAGGTGATTGTTGAGCGCCACCAGCTCCATTGGCTCGACCACGGTGCCGTGTCCTCCGGGCCCCGCTCCCCGGCGCACGCCACGGATCTCTTCTCGCGAGCCATCAGGCAAATGCACCGACAGGCGCTGTCCGGCCCAATGCGCCTTGCCTCCGCCACGCAGGTGCGGCTGAATCTGCCGCTGCACGGCCTCCCTCTCCTGCTTGAGTTCACTGTGCAGGCGGCGCAAGGTCTCGTTACCGTCTTCGCGAACGGAGCCATTGGGCAGCAGCATGGCATCGATGGCATCGATCAGGGAACCCGCCGCATCGAGGACCTCCGCCCCCAGCGGCAGCAGTGCCGGCCGCGCCTCGACAAAGGCACGCAACTCCTGCCCGACCCGCAGAATCCGATGCAGGTTGCGGAACGCTTGGCCGGATAGCGCTGCGCCTGGTGTCGCCGCCTGCCGCAGGGCCGGACGCGGATCCGGCAGCTCGGGCAATACGGGGCCGGCGCCCGATTCCAGGCCGAAGCGTGCCGCCGTGATCGCCTCCTGCAACTGTCGGGCGGCTGCTACCGAAGGTGCTGGGCCCAGATTCCGCGCGGCATCGGCACCCATGGGCGTGGCAGAGAGTTTTTCGAGCAGTCGACGAATTCCCTCAAAATCCAGCAACTTCCAGTCCCCTTCCATCATGCACCTCGCTGTCTGTCAAATAATTCTCGCCACCAACGCAGTCGCCCCTCGGGAATGATTACCGGGCCAGGCAGCCGTTCGGGCGGCATACGAGACAGGACCCAACCTGGTGGTATCTGTTTGCCACTGCTGCCACACGAGGCGCCGAGATTGTTGGGATCATAGATCTTGAGCAAACTGGGATGCTCGCGGTCATCCACATAAACAATCCCAAGGTAGCGCTCGCGATGATCGTGGTGCAGCAGCACATCGATCTCCGTCAGCACCCGGCAGAAGTTCTCGGCGGACAAGGGAGCCTGCGGTAGCTCCTGTCCGACAAAGTAGACATACCAGTCGTCGCCTGCCTCTGCCTGCAAGGTAGCTACCAAGGCATCCCACTGGGCCCAGTCGCGAATCGCCCAGAGCATGCCACCATATACGCTTGCGAAATCCTTCATTCTTCTCCCTCCCCCAAAAAACTGACCATGATTCGTCGCTGCTGCGGGCACTCGCGATGTTCCAGGAGATAGGCACCTTGCCAGGTCCCCAGGAGCAGACAACCAGCCCGCACGGGGATCTGCAGACTCTGCGTTCCGAGCAGGGTGCGAATGTGCGCCGACATATCGTCTGGCCCTTCGTTGCGATGGCGATAGAGCGGATCATCATCCCGGACCCAACGCGCGAGGAAGTCGAGGATATCTGCTTGCACGTCGCTGTCCGCGTTTTCTTGCAGAGCAAGGCTCGCGGAGGTATGCGGCAAAAACAGAAGCAGCCAGCCATGACCCGCCCGAATCTTCCTCAACCAAGCTCGCAGCGGATCGGAAATCTCATAAAAACGCCGGCCCTGCGTAGGCAGAATCCATTCTTCATCCCATTGTTGCATCGTCATAGTCTAGTCCGCCGCATGCGAAAAAACTCCTTAAGCAAGAGCGATGCCTCTTCCGCCAGCACCCCACCCTCCCACTGCAGACGATGATTGCTCGGTGCTGACTCGGGGAGCCGCAGATGACTCTCGATCACTCCCGCCTTGGGGTCGGCTGCGCCATACACCACCCGCGCGAGGCGCGCGTGCAGGATAGCGCCAAAACACATAACGCAGGGTTCCAAGGTGACATATAGCGTACAGCCCCCCAAACGGTAGTTTCCGAGGCGCTGCGCGGCCTGACGCAATACCTGGACTTCCGCGTGCGCCGTCGGATCCCGACTCGCGATGGGAGCATTGTGCGCACTCACCAAATGCGTACCCGCAGCATCGACCAGTACTGCGCCGACCGGGACTTCGCCCAACGCTGCCCCTGCACGCGCCGCAGTCAGCGCCGCTTGCATCCACATCTGGTCTTTTTCTTGCACGGACTCCCACCGTTTGCCCACTGGATCGGGGTTACCAGTCTAGCGAGATTGTCCGGCAGCACCAAACGCCAAGCGGACAAGCCGCGAAGATTTTTCCGAGTATGCCTTGACAGACTGCGGAATGCTGCTAATTTTCCGGGCAAGTTGCAAAAAGTAGACGCTCGCTTGCTTGGGAACAGCATAGCGATTCATTACGCACCAAGGTGAGGAAAACATGCTAGGCATGCCCCGTCCCCCGCTGCTCGGTCTCGATATTGGACTGGATGCAGTAAAACTTGTAGAGCTGTCTTCGACGCGGGGACAGTTTACCGTTACCCATGCCGACAGCGAGACGATACTAAGTGACCCGGGTGCAGAACCGGATGGACGAGATCTCGAGTCCAGCAGTAGCGCTATCCGCACAATTCTGCAGCGATCGCGCATCCGCACCAAAAAGACCGCAACGGCATTACCGTCCAACAACGCCATCGTCAAAATCATCTCTCTGCCATCAGGAATGCGCGATGACGTCATCGAGGACCAGATTCGCTACGAGGGTCAACAATACATTCCCTTTCCCATGGAGCAGGTCAATTTTGACTTCGCTGCGCTGGGGCCGGATTCAGAGCGGAAGGGATATCAGCAGATTCTCCTCGTTGCCAGCAAAAGAGATCATGTGGAAGACAATTCTGCCATCATCGAAGGTGCCGGCCTTAAACCAGCCATTCTCGATGTGCGGCAATTTTCCCTGTGGACGCTCATCAATCATCTGCAACCGCAGACCCGTAGCGAAAAAGGCGGCATCGTCCTGATTGAGATCGGCGGCAGCACGACCGGGGTGCACGTTTTCGAAAACTCCCAACCCATTTATTCTCGCGACCACAATTTTGGCACGGCGAAGCTGACCGAAAGGATCTCACAGCATTTTGGCCTGAGTCGTGACGATGCCATACGGATGCAGCGCTTCGGCGGCCTGCCCCAAGAATACGAGAAGGACGTACTCGCCCCGTTTGTCGCCGATCTCGGTCGGGAAATCCTGCGTGCTCTGGACTTCTTTCAAGCCAGCCTACCCGATGTCAATTTACGAAAAATCGCGCTTTTCGGCCCCGGAGCCAATCTCGCGGGCATTACCAAACAGCTCGCTTCCTTACCGGTCGAGACGCCCGACCCGTTTACCGGGATGAGCATCGGATCGGCCGTGAACGAGCGTTTTTTGCGCAGCGAAGGTTCTGCCATGGCGGTAGCCTGCGGACTTGCTCTTCGGAGGTTTGCTGAATGATCTTCATCAACTTACTTCCTCATCGCGAAACCAAGAGAAAACAACAGCAACAGATTTTTCTCGCGGGGCTGCTTCTTGTGCTGATTGTCGCAGCGGCTATTTATTATGGCATTTATCAGGTATTTGTTGGGCGCGTGCAGGCAGAACAGCAAAAAATCGTTTACCTGCAGGGGGTAACCCAGCAACTGGACCAAAAAATTGCTTCTATTGCCGATCTTCGTAAAAAACGCGATGCTTTGCTTGCCCGGGAAAAAATCATCAGCACCCTGCAGGGCCGACGCGATCTCAGCGTCAGGATTTTCAACTCGCTGGCGGCCATCACTCCGCAAGGGGTGTTTTTGACCAAGCTGCAGCAGCAGGGGAACAACGTCAGCCTTTCTGGCTATGCCGAGGGCAACGATCAAGTGGCCGAATTCATGCGAAAAATCGAAACCAGCGGGGTTTTCGACAAGCCCACGTTGGATATCATCAGCAAGGCCCAGTTAGGCGGTGCGGAGGTCAACCAGTTCACTCTCCAAATGCAAACCCGCCTGCCCAAGGCAAAGTCGGAGCAAACTCATGACCTGGGATGAAATCAACAATCTACAGCTTGATGATCTCATGCGCCTGCCACTCAAGGTCAAGGCCATCATTGTGGCTGTCATTATCCTCTTGCTGGGCATTTTTGCCTGGTTCTGGTTCATTTCCCCGGAAAACGACAAGTATCATAATCTTCATCTACAGGTAGAAAGCATGAAAGAACAGGTGCGCCAGAAGCAGCTCCTGGCCGCCGATCTGCCTGCGTATCAAACGCAGATCCAAGAAATGAAACTGCGCTTCCAGCGCTTTCTGAGCCAGCTGCCGGATCGCGCACAAATTCCTTCCCTGCTCGACGACGTCACCCTCGCCGGCAGGAGCCGCGGCCTGGAATTCTCGCTCTTTCAACCACTTCCAGAAGTAAACAAGAATTTTTACGCAGAAATCCCAGTAAAAATCAATGTAGTGGGAACCTATGGCGACATTGGCCGCTTCGCCGCGGCGGTGGCAGCGATGCCGCGGATCGTGACGATCAACGAGATCAACATCTCACCCTCGGCAGGCGCCAGTAGCCCCGTTCCGCCCGCCAAGGCGCTGGCGGCCCAGCAACTACAAATGTCCTGCGTGGCGACGACCTACCGCTATATCGAGGCCAAGACCGACCAGACAGGAGCACAAAAATGAAGGTGTCAGGCCGCATTGCCAGTCTCGTGACGCTAACCCTGCTCTTGAGCGCCTGCTCGCAAAACGACAATCTGGCAAAGCTGCAAGCCTTTGTCCAGGAAGGACCGCAGCTGCATCCCAAGGTTCAGCCACTGCCGCCAATACCGCAGTACGCCGCAACGGCATACAGTAACCCGCAAAATCGTGATCCATTCACCAGCTTCTCCACTCTGGCATTACGTGCAGAGGCGGCATCGGCAGGGACACAGAACGCTCCACAGCGGAAGGGACCACTCCAGCCCTTGGAAAAGTATGCGCTTGGTAGCCTTACCCTGACCGGAATCATGCAGGCGGATGGAAAATACTGGGCGGTATTTCTGACCCCGGACGACAAGGTCTATCGTGCGGACGTAGGTAGCGGCATCGGCGACAAGAATGGTCACATCGTGTCCATCGACGCTCAGCGTCATAAAGTCGTTGTCATTCAGTATCTGCCCAATGCTTTCGGCGGCTACGAAAAACAAAGCACGACTCTGCACTTTCAGAGCAATGCTTGAGTCAAGGATCTGAGCAAGGATGAAGCACATGAACCAGAATGATTCTTTCGCAGTGGTAGCGTCCCAGAGCAAGCGGCGGAAACGGCCTGCCACCCTGCGGTTTGCCCTGGTGACGGCAATGAGCTGCATGGCGGTCACCGGTACCAGCTGGGCCGCAAGCTTGATCCAGGGAATACAGGTGGAGGCCAATAACCAGGGAACGGTACTCAACATCCAGAGCGATTCGCGTCCGTCCTATGATGTGAATACCTTCAACCATGGCTACCGCGTGCAGATCGATTTTCAAGACGCCCATTTCCTCCCCCAGGCTAACAACGTCGCGGGTGGGGGGGTAATCGAAAACATTCTCAGCGAAAATGACGGACACAACGCCCGGCTGGACCTGCTGCTGCGCTCGCCACAGGCGGTGATGGTGGAACCCGCTCCCGGTGGTTACCGTTTGCGCTTCGTTGCCCTGCAGAAGAGGCCAGCAGCCACGCCTGCGGCCACAGCCACGCCTACTTCTAACCCCGAATCCAGCGCGCCCGTTACCGCGGCTCCGGAGACGTCAGTCGTACCTGCCACCCTCGGCACGAGCGTGGAAAACCTGGCTTTTCATCGGGAAAAGGATGGCGCTGGCATGCTCTCCCTCAGCATTCAGGGGATGCAGCCGCAAATGGACGTGAGTCGGGAGCCAGGGCGCCTGGTTGTTACCTTGCACAACACCCAGGTGTCCAGTAGCCTCACCCATCGCTTTGGGACGGATCAATTCGGTACCCCGGTACAGTACGTCGATGTCTATCCCTTGGGCACCAGTACTCGCCTCATCTTTCACATTGATGGGCCGTTTCAGTACTCTGCCTATCAGCTCGGCCAGCAGACCATGATCTCGGTGCGCCATGAGGATGCCAATGCCGCCGTAGAGAATCCCATGCAGAGTAAGCGCTTGAGCATGGACTTCCAGAACATCAGTGTACGGGATGCCTTACAGGTCATTGCTGACTTTACTCACCAGAATATCGTGGTTTCGAATAGTGTCTCCGGCACCCTTTCCATTCGCCTGAAGAATGAGCCTTGGGAAGAGGCCTTCAAGGTGATTCTGGAATCCCAGGGACTTGCGGTAAAGCACATCGGCAACATTCTCTGGGTTGCCCCGGCCAACCAGATTACCAGCCAGGAAGAGGCGGAATTGAAGGCCGATGCCAGCAAGCGCAAACTGGAACCGTTGGAGACTGAACTCATTCCCCTGCAATATGCCCGGGCAACCCAGATCGCGGATTTGCTGCGTGGCTTCTCCCAACAAATCAACAATAGCGATTCCGGGTCTGGCCTCGATGCTCAGCAAAGTCACGCCCTCGCCTCTGCCTTGGGAATTCCCTCGGAAAACCTCATCGGCAATTCTCTCTTGGGCGCGCGCGGTTCCGTCGCTGTGGTCACCCGCACCAATAGCCTCTTGGTACGCGATACCCCGCAAGACATCGACAATATCAAGAAGCTCATCGCCAAGATCGACAAGCCGGTTCCCCAGGTCTTGATCGAGGCGCGTATCGTCCAGATCACCACCAATGCCGCGCAATCTCTGGGCATTCAGTGGGGCGGCACCTACACCTCTGGTGGCGGTGGCGGCATTATCAATCTGTCGGGTACCGGCGCCTCGAATAGTACCAGCACCCAGGGTGGCAGCTATCCGATCAGCGGCTTCGGCAGCAGCAGTGGCACTGGCACCAGCACCGGCAGCACCAGTGGTGGCGTACCTGCGCTGGTGAACCTGCCGGCCTATGCGCCCAGCGGTAGTCCGCTGACCGGCCTGAATCCCGCCTCCCTTGGCTTTGCCCTGGGTAATGCCTCCGGCAGCCGGATTTTGAACCTGCAACTGCAGGCTCTGCAGGCGGCCAACAAGGCGAAGATCATCTCCAGCCCGAAAGTGCTGACCGAGGACAACGAAACCGCCACCATTGCCCAGGGTACGGAGATCCCCTACCAGCAGGCATCGAGCAGTGGCGCTACCGCGGTTTCCTTCAAGAAGGCTGAGCTGAGCCTCAAGGTCACCCCGCACATTGCCCCGAACGGCAAGGTCACCATGGACGTGGAGGCCACCAACAATCAGCCGAACTACGCCCAGGTAACTGCCGGCGGTGTTCCCATTAATACCCAGGAGGTCAAGACCAAACTGCTGGTCAACAATGGGCAGACGGTCGTCATCGGTGGTATCTACACGGAAACCAACAGCAGCTCTCAGTCGGGGGTTCCTTTGCTGAAGGATATTCCGCTGCTGGGTTGGCTGTTCAAGGCCAAGGAATATAATACGGCGCAGACGGAACTATTGGTCTTCATCACCCCCAAGGTGGTGGGTGGAGAGAACATGGGAGACGACGCTGGCTAGAATCATCCTCATTGGCCCCATGGGGTCAGGCAAGAGCACCATCGGCCGCCTTTTGGCGGCCCGTTTGCGTTGGCGCTTCGTCGATTCCGATGCGCGCATCGTGGCTGCTACTGGGGTGGATATTCCCACGATCTTTGCCATTGAGGGCGAGGCGGGTTTTCGCGAACGCGAGCATCGCGTGCTCTACGACATCGCGCAAGAGGATGAAGATATCGTACTGGCCACTGGTGGCGGCGCCGTACTCGATCCGCGCAATCGGGAACTGCTGCGCCGCATGGGCGAGGTGATCTACCTGGAAGTCAGTGTCAGCGAACAGCGCAAACGGCTCCGCCATGATCGTCAGCGTCCGCTGCTGCAGGTGGACAATTTGCGCCAGCGCCTGGACGAACTGGCTGCGGAGCGCACGCCCCTCTATCGGCAGACCGCCCACTGGCGGGTACGTGGCGATGCGCTACGTTCCGACCAGGTACTGCGGCAGATATTGCGCCATCTGCGCGACCTCTGTACGGACCAGTAGCGCGATAGCGAAAATACTTTGCAGTGCGGCACGAGCCCCCTACAATGGGGAGAACGACGCAGGAAGAGATTCCCGAAATGCCTAGTCTTCAAGTTCAGCTCGGTGCACGCTCCTATCCCATACAGATTGGTTCGGGGATTCTGCACGACGCACAACGCTTCCTCCCCCACCTGAGTGCGGGCGCCATTGCCATCCTGTCCGACGATCTGGTGGCCCCCCTGTACCTGCCGGCCCTGCGCGAGACCCTGGCGCACGCGCAGCGTCCGCTGGTGGAAATCATTGTGCCGCATGGCGAAGGCAGCAAATCCTTTGCCCGGGTAGAAGAGGTCTGCGGGCAGATGCTGGCGGCCGGACTCGGACGGGATAGCACCCTCTGCGCCCTGGGCGGTGGCGTGATTGGTGATCTCGGCGGCTTTGTCGCCGCCATCTATCAGCGCGGAATTCCCTTTCTGCAAATCCCGACGACCCTGCTGGCGATGGTGGACTCCTCGGTGGGCGGCAAAACCGGTATCAATCACCCCTTGGGCAAGAACATGATCGGCGCCTTCTACCAGCCGCGCGCGGTGATTGCCGATGTCGACACTCTGGACAGTCTGCCCGAGCGCGAATTTCGCTCCGGCTTGGCCGAGGTCATCAAGTACGGACTGATCAACGATCCGGGCTTTTTTGCTTGGTTGGAAGATCATCTGGACGCTATTCTCGCTGAGGATAGCGACGCCCTGGCGCGGATCATTCACGATTCCTGCGCTGATAAGGCGGAAGTCGTGGCACGCGATGAACTCGAGGGCGGCCTGCGCGCCATCCTCAATTATGGTCATACCTTTGGCCACGCCATCGAGGCCGCTACCGGTTACGGTACCTATCTGCACGGCGAGGCGGTTGCCATCGGCATGGTCATGGCCGCCGATCTCTCCCGTCGTCTCGATCTGTTACGCGAGAGCGAGCAGGCGCGCATCTTCCGCCTGATTCAGGCGGCCGGCCTACCGACGCACGCCCCACGTCTGCCGGCAGAGGAGTACCTGCGCTTCATGCGCATCGACAAAAAGGCTGCCGGCGGACAGATCCGCTTCATCCTCCTGCGCAGCATCGGCGAGTCAATCATCACCGGTGACGTGCCGGAAGCTGCCGTGCGGCAGACCCTCAACGCCTTCATGGAGTGAATCATGGCAGCACATAACAAGGCCACCAGCGAGCTGGAGGAAGAAATTGCCGAGCGCCTGCGCGTGCATCCTGACGCCTGCCTGCGCATCGGTAATTTCGGCTTCATCGAGCTCGAAGACAGCTGGGGCGATGAAGCCACCATCGTCAATACCGCCCGCATCAGTACCACCAACAATCGTTTGGCCAATGCCGAAGCCTTCAGCGAACGCGATCGCGCCCTGCTCTATCAGTTGCTTCGCGATCAGCATGGTACTCCCTTCGAAACGGTCTATTTTCGTTTCCGCTTCATCGCCCCCATCTTTGTTTTGCGCCAATGGGTCAAGCATCGGATATCGAGCTGGAACGAGTTTTCTATGCGCTACCGCAAGCCGATATCGGAGGCTTATGTGCCCGATCTCGCCGCCCGCAGCGTCGATGGCTATGCCGTTCTCGACGACGATGCCATGGCCGAATATGAATCGCTGATGAGCGAACTGTTCACCTGGTACGAGCGGCACTATGAAGCCGCCTGCGCGCGGATAGAGGCCGCACGTGCGGAGGGCATCCTGCCGGCCAAAAGTGGCGGTCGCGATCCCTACCGAGGCCGGGCACGGGAACTATTGCGTAACGTGATGCCGGTAGCGGCCTATTCCGACGTTTACTGGACCGTGAACTTCCGCAGCCTGATGAACTTTTTCCGCCTGCGGCGCAAGCCCGATGCCCAGTACGAAATCCGTCAGTACGCCGACGCCGCCTACTTGCTTTTCTCCCGCCGTCTGCCGCTACTGGCCCAGACCATGGAGCAGGTTCTGCAAGAGAGTCACGCATAAATGGAGCGAGGCCTCGCCAGTTACGCAGCGCAAACGGGGCAGAGCCGGGGGCGGCGTCATTTTGAGAGCGAGCCGACCGGGGGCCGCAGCGAATACCAGCGCGATCGGGATCGCGTCATTCACTCCACCGCCTTCCGCCGCCTGGAGTACAAAACCCAGGTCTTCGTCAATCACGAGGGCGATCTCTACCGCACCCGCCTCACCCATAGCCTGGAAGTGGGCCAGGTTGGACGCGCCATTGCCCGCCAGCTGGGTCTGGATGAAGACCTGGTGGAGGCCATCTCCCTTGCCCATGACTTGGGCCACACCCCCTTTGGCCATGCCGGACAGGATGCTCTGAACGCCTGCATGGCGGAGTATGGCGGCTTTGAACACAACATCCAGTCTCTGCGTGTCGTCGACGTGCTCGAGATGCGCTACGGAGACTTCCCAGGTCTCAACCTGACCTTCGAGACCCGCGAAGGGATACTCAAACACTGCAGCCGCAATCGCGCAGAGAAACTGGGAGATGTGGGCGAGCGCTTTCTCAAGGGCGAACAGCCCAGCCTCGAGGCACAGATCACCAACTTGGCGGATGAAATCGCGTATAACAACCACGACATCGATGACGGCTTGCGCGCCGGTCTGCTCAACCTTGATGCGCTCGTCGAAGAAACCATGTTTGGCCCCATCTACCGCGAAGTCGCGCAGCGATATCCCACGGCATCGCGCACGGTGTTGCGGCACGAAGCCGGTCGTCGCCTGATCAATCTGCTGATTACCGATCTGGTGGAACATACCTCCTCGCGGATCAGCGCCGCAGGAATTCAGAGTCCTGCGGACGTACGCCAATGCTCCGAGCCCCTCGCCGCCCACAGTCCAGACAGGGTCCGCGCCATTCGCTCCCTGAAAAGCTTCCTGATGCAGAATCTCTATCGCCATCCCCAGGTGCATCGGCAAGCCGAAAAGGCGAAGCGCACGGTACGACAGATTTTCGAGCTACTCTTTACCGATCCGCAGCTCCTGCCGCGCAAACAGCAAGGCTTTCTGCGGGAGCATCCTGGCGATCTGCGGCGCCGTGCCCGGGTAGTGGCAGATTACATTGCCGGCATGACCGATCGTTTTGCCATCGCCGAACATGAAAGACTCTTTAATCCTCGATCGGGAGCATAGATAGGTTCTGAGAATCTACTGATATTCTTTATCTTTCTGGCTTATTCCAAAATAAAAATCTGTTGTTGTCCCGCATTTCGGTTTCGCTATAGACTCAAGAAGTTTTATCAACAAGCGGGAAGAGGAGAATGATGATGATCAAAAATCTGTTGATGTCTGCCGTACTCGGTTCAGTCCTTGCAGCACCTGCCCTGGCTTTTGCGGCAGCCCCAGATTTCATGTCCCCGGAATGGGCAAACGAGCTATGCACTGCCTGGAATCAGAATGACACCCTGACCACCAAGCTGGCTGGTGCCTGGATCAAGAACAACGGTGGAAAGGGCTATAAAGTCATGGAGATTTCTGATTCGACGATGAAATCGACCCCGCCCGTGCAACTGGAAATTGCGCCCAAGGATGGCAAGGCCGAATGTATTTACGGCGGCGCAGTGAAGGTTACTGATCTCAACTATAACTACGACTATAAAATGTGGGCCACTACCCACGACTGGCATCACATGGGTTCCCCGATGATGGCGATGATGTTTGGACGTCTGAACTTCAAGGGACCGAAGATGGAGGCCATGGAAAACATGGGTCCGTTCTCGGAGTTCCTGAAACTGGTGAAGGAAGTTCCGGCTACGGTTCCGGCATCCTGATACCGGGCAGGAAAGCAAAACGTCCGGCAGCGTATGCCGGACGTTTTTTATTGTGCCTGCAAGCGCTCCCGCAGTAAGGCGTTTACCTGATCGGGATTGGCCTTTCCCTGGCTGGCCTTCATGACCTGCCCCACAAAAAATCCGAAGAGCTTTTCTTTTCCCGCGCGATAATCGGCAGCTTGCTGCGGATTTTTCTGGATGATCTCGTCGATCATGGCAACGATAGCAGAGCTATCGGTAATTTGGCGCAGGCCCCGCGCATCGATGATGGCATCCACCGAGCCCCCTTCAGCGAAGAGGATTTCGAAAATTTCCTTGGCAATTTTTCCAGAAATCGTCTGATCGGCGATGCGTGTTAGCAACTGCCGCAGCTCTTCTGCGACGACAGGACAGGATTCAATCTCCAGGCCTGCTTTGTTCAGTGCCCCCAGCAATTCTCCCATCACCCAGTTCGCCGCCAGCTTGGCATCCTGATCGGTAGCGACGATTTCATAATAATCCGCCAACTCCTGCGCGGCGGTCAGCACCGCGGCATCGTAGGTTGGTAAGCCATACTGTTCGATGAAGCGAGCCTTGCGAGCATCCGGCAGCTCCGGCAACGCAGCGCGAACCCGCTCGATACGCTCTTCCTCCAACTGCAAAGGGAGAAGATCAGGATCCGGGAAATAGCGGTAATCGTTTGCCTCTTCCTTGCTGCGCATGGAACGCGTTTCGCCTTGATTGGCATCGAAGAGACGGGTTTCTTGCACGACCTTACCGCCCGCCTCGAGGATGTCCTGCTGCCGCAGAATTTCGTAGCCAATCGCCTTTTCCAGAAAGCGAAAGGAGTTGAGATTCTTGATCTCGGCCCGGGTGCCGAAGGGCTCACCGGGACGCCGCAGGGACACGTTGGCATCACAACGAAAGGAACCTTCCTGCATATTGCCGTCAGAAATATCGAGATAGCGCACCAAGGCATGCAGCTTTTTCAAATAGGCGACGGCTTCCACTGCAGAGCGCATGTCCGGCTCCGAAACGATCTCCAGTAACGGGGTTCCGGCCCGGTTGAGATCGATGCCCGATTCGCCCGCGTAGGCCTCATGCAGAGACTTGCCGGCGTCTTCTTCGAGATGCGCTCGGGTAATGTTGATACGTTTTTCCATTCCATCCGGCAGCAGCACATCGAGATGTCCACGCCCGACAATGGGGATCTCGTACTGACTGATCTGATAGCCCTTCGGCAGATCCGGATAGAAGTAGTTTTTTCGCGCAAAGACACTGCGGTGGTTCAGCTCGGCACCTATGGCCAGGCCGAAGGCTATAGCTTTGTCGACAGCCGCCTCATTCAGTACTGGCAGTGCTCCGGGCATGGCCAGACAAACGGGACAGGTATGCGCGTTAGGCTCTGCGCCGAAAGCGGTAGAACAAGCGCAAAAGATCTTGGTGCGGGTGTTGAGCTGCACATGCACCTCAAGCCCGATAACAACTTCCCAGGCCATGCTCATTGCTCCTCCCAGCCTGGCACTTGCTGGTGCCAATCACTATCCCGCTGGTAGGCGTCCCCAAGCCCAAGAATCAACTCATCTGCAAAGTAATTTCCCATGATCTGCAGACCGATGGGCAACCCTGCCTTACTGAAGCCACAAGGCAAACTCAGGGCGGGAATACCCGCCAGATTCACCGCGATGGTGTAGATATCGGCAAGATACATGGCTACCGGATCGGCACTCTTGGCTCCCAAGGCAAAGGCGGGAGTTGGTGTGGTCGGGCCCATGATCACATCCACCTCGGCAAAGGCACGACGAAAATCCTCACGGATCAGGGCGCGAAGCTGCTGCGCCTTGCGATAGTAGGCATCGTAGTAGCCGGCGGAGAGCACGTAACTGCCGACCAGAATGCGCCGGCGCACCTCGGGGCCGAAACCTTCATAGCGCGACTGCAAGTAGAGCTCCTGCAAGTCGACAGACGAGCCGCTGCGATGGCTATAGCGGATCCCATCGAAACGGGACAAGTTGCTGGATGCCTCGGCCGGCGCCAGGACATAGTAGGTACTGACGGCATGGACATTGTTGGGCAGGTGCACCGGTCGAATTTCCGCACCCTGACGAGCGTACCACTGAATGGCTTCTTGCACGACCTGCGCCACCTCAGGATCCAATCCCTCTCCGAAAAATTCCTCCGGAACCCCAATACGTAGACCCTTCACGCTGCGTCCCAGGGCTGCCGAAAAGCGTCCGGCGGCCTGCGGATGGCTGGTAGAGTCAAGAGCATCGTGACCAGCCATGACGTCCATGAGCAGGGCACAGTCGGCAGCCGAACGCGCCATCGGCCCCCCTTGGTCAAGGCTCGAAGCAAAGGCAATCATCCCGTAGCGGGATACGCGCCCGTAGGTGGGCTTCAGGCCAGTCACCCCACAAAACGCCGCTGGTTGGCGGATGGAACCGCCCGTGTCGGTACCGGTAGCGGCAGGCAGCAAACGCGCCGCCAGCGCGGCCGCCGAACCGCCCGAAGAGCCACCTGGTACCCGAGTCAGGTCCCAGGGATTGCGCACTGCACCGAAGAAACTGGTTTCGTTGGACGAGCCCATGGCAAACTCGTCCATATTGAGTTTGCCCAGGCTCACCATACCCGCTTTCTGAAAACGCTGGACCACCGTGGCGTCGTACGGAGAGACAAACTCCGCCAGCATCTTCGATCCACAGGTCGTGCGTTGTCCGCGGGTACAAAAGATATCCTTGTGCGCCAAGGGAACCCCCAGTAGGGGCGCACTATCGCCTTGCGCGCGGCGTTGATCCGCGGCGCGGGCCTGCTCCAGCGCCGATTCTTCGCTAATGGTAATGCACGCATTGAGGTTGTCCTGCGCTTGCCGCAGGCGCTGCAACAGGGTGGAGCTGAGCTCCACCGCCGAGAAATCCTTGTTGCGCAATCCTGCCGAGAGCTCCGCAACGCCCATCTGGTGGAGTTCCATGACCAACCCTTATTCAATAACCTTCGGAACCAAAAACAGCCCGTCCTGCGCGCGTGGCGCCGAGGCCATCAACTCTTCTCGGGACAAACATTCCTGCCGCAATGCATCGGATCGCAACGGCTGCCGCAAATCCAGCGGGTGCGCCATCGGCTCAACGCCCTGCGTGGGCACGGCCTGCATCTCCGCCACCAGCGAAAAAATCCGCTCCAGTTGACTAACCATCTGCGGCAACTCGTTGTCTGGCAACGCAATACGACTCAAATGCGCGATGCGCTTGACCATTTCCGTATCCAAATTTTCTCCCTTTACGGTACGTTGGCAGCGGAAGCCGTCCCTGCGGTCGGCGGCAAATCCAAACCCTCCAACAACTGATTCTTGTTGACCTTGCCGCCATCGATCAGGAACTGTTCATGCTGCTCCCAGGCATTGCGGGCAAAGACATACGGGTTGACGGCATCCTCCACCATCTTCACCTGTGGCGCATCCACATGACCGGTGTTGATCACACCCATCCCGCCCCAGGCCCATTGCGCATTGCTGCTCGGAAAATAATACGGGGGCGCAACAAAAATCGCCAGAGCCATACCGGGCAGGTTGCGCAGCGAACTGGGACCATAAAACGGCAAGACCAGATACGGTCCCTGTGGCACTCCCCATACCCCCAGCGTCACGCCAAAGCCATTATCCTGCTTGGGAAGATCGAGCTTATTGGCGACATCAAAAATGCCGCCCAAGCCGAAAATGGTATTGACCAGAAAACGGCTCAGGCCTTCCATTCCCGGCTGTACCCGTCCTTGCAGGAAATCGTTGAGGAAGATATAGGGCATGTCGGCATTGGCGAAGACATTGCTGACACTGGTGCGGAAAAACTTGGGGGTAACGGCTTCATAGCCCTGATTTACAGGGCCGAGAACATTGCGGAACAGCCAAAGATTGGCATTGAAGATGGGCTTGTTGACCGGCTCGAGGGGATCAGTTGCCCCAGAAGAAGCACTCGAGGGACCATGCATGGTCGCGCAGCCGCTCAAGCCAAGGGACGCAACGAGACCGAGCAGAAGAGCTAGACGGCGGACGATCACGATTTAGTACCGGATGCGTAGGCCTGGATTTCCTTCCGCAGATGCGCAAGCAGTGCCGGGAAACCCTTGCTCTTGATCATTGTCGTATATTCCGAACGCTTCATCGATAGATCGCTGACACCATCCGCGACCACGTTTATGATTTTCCAATCTTTTCCATCAGCCTGCTCAAGCAGGTAGTCAAAGCGATGCACCCGGCCGTTTTTCATCGTGAAGGTCGTAAAAACCCCCATGGTGCCTGGGCGTAACTGCTGCGCCTCGACAACGGCAAAGTGCTCGCCATTGTAACCATCAAAACGGCCAGCGTAGGTAGCGGCGGTATACTCGCCAAGTACTTTCACAAACTGCTTTTGCTGATCCGCATTGAGCTTGCCCCAATCCGTTCCCAACGCCAGCTCGCCAATCCGCTGAAAATCAAAGGTCTTCTCCACCACAGGGGCGATAATCTTGTACCGCCCCTGATAACCGGCATCTTTGCCGGCCTTCATGGTGGCGATGAGGGCATTATCCAGATTCTCGATCGTCGCCTTGGGACTGCTTACTGCCGCCGTCTGACCGCTGGCCGCATCTGCCCAGGCAACAGAACTGCCCGCGGAGACCAAGCCTAGAGCCAAGACTGGCAGGATCAACCGGATGCTACGAAACATAAAAATCTCCTTTGCAAGCACTTCAGCGAATCAGCGCTCTACCCGTAATGGAAACACAGGTCTTTCCGATCCCGGGTTCGGAGGGCTGGAAGGCATGTCTGGCGCCATCGGACCCCGAGTCTTCGGCCCAAACAAAGACACCCGCAGTGCTTTGAGTGGATGCGCAAAGGTATCGTTCACCGCCGTTGGCTCAAAACCCGAGTGCACCTGACACTGGTCGCACTTGCTGTTGTTTCCCACCCCGTAACGCTCCCATGGAGTATCCTCCATCAGCGCACGAAAACTAGGGGCATAGCCTTCGCTGACGAGGAGATAACAGGGCTTCTGCCAGCCGAAAATGTTGCGCGTCGGATTTCCCCAAGGCGTGCATTGATAGGTCTGATTACCGGCAAGGAAATCCAGAAACAGGCTGGACTGATTGAACTTCCACTTGGCCTTGCGCTCCTTGCCAATACGGAAGATGTCGCGAAAGAGCTGCCGTGACGCCTGCCGCTTGATGAAGACTTCCTGCTGCGGCGCACGCTCATAATTGAAGCCGGGAGAGATCGTCACCCCCTCCACGCCAAGCGCTTTACAGTCATCCAGGAAGTTTGCGACCTCCTCCGCACCCTCGCCCTGAAACAGGGTGCAGTTGACCGTCACCCGGAAACCCTTTTCCACCGCCTCACGAATGGCTGCCGCCGCTCGCTTGTAGGTTCCCGGCTGACAGACGGAATCATCATGACGATGCTCATTGCCGTCCAAGTGTACCGAGAAGGTCAGGTAGGGCGACGGTTGATAGTCTTCCATACGCTTCTTCAGCAGCAGGGCATTGGTACACAGGTACACAAAGCGTTTACGTTGCACGAGGCCGGCAACGATCTCGGGCATATCCTTGTGGATGAGCGGCTCCCCGCCGGCGATGGAGACGATGGGCGCACCGCACTCCTCCGCCGCACCGATACATTCTTCCACGGAAAGTCTCTTATCCAGAATCTCATCGGGGTAATCGATCTTGCCGCAACCGGAACAGGCCAGATTACAACGAAACAGTGGCTCCAGCATGAGCACCAAGGGATAACGGCGGTTACCACGCAACTTCTGCCCGATGATATACCGGCCTACGCGATAACTCTGAACAAGTGGCACTGCCATTTTCAGCCTACTCCTTTCCTCGGGGGTTCTATGCCCGGGCAATCGAATTCATGTGTTAAGTATAACATACCGTAGCGTATGTTACCCAAGCACCTTTTCGTTACGCCGCTTTTCTGCGCGATAGAAAGAAAAACAGAAAGTTGGCGATACGCGGAGCCAGCTTGGGGCGCAGCAAACGCGCGTCATACGGGGCAAAGCGTCGCTCGTTTTCGCTGCGGCAGAGGGCAAGGAGCTTGGTGAGACTCATGTCCTGACTGACTTGCTCATGCCCAGTCATCGTAAAGTTTTCCTCTCCCCCATTATCCATCCCGCGCGCCGTCTGGATGCGTGCCCAGGCCTGCAGAGCGATCACTTGGAGGCGTCGATATTCCAGCTGAATCTTTTTCCACCAGGGAAGTTGCTGACGGTACCAATGTAACCAATTGATAAAGAAAATGATATGCCGCGCTTCCTCTTGCATGATCGGGTCAAAAATCTTTACCAACGCCTCCGGAAAAAAGCCCGAATCGCGCGCCGCCGCAAAGAGACCAAAGGCGAAATACGAGTCGAGACATTCCCCATAACCGGTAAAGAGGAATTCCCAATACGGATCACGAATGGGTGGTGGCGTCGGCATGGGAGGAATCGCAATGCCGTAGTGATTCACCAACGCTTGCAAGAGCTCGGCGTGCCGGCGCTCCTCAAAACCGTCCAGGGCAATTGCTGCCTTGACCAGAGGATCCGCCTCGGCATCGGCCATGTGCTGCACCATTCGCGCAGTCACACTCTCCGTGGCCACGGCTTCTCCCCAAAACGGCAGGGACTTCAAGCGCTGCTCCGCCGCAGGATCCAGATCAGGCCAGTCGATCCGGGCCGGATCGAAGTCGATATGGGTGGCGTGAAAAAACTCACAAAACAGTTCCCGATGGCCCTGCGCGGTCATCCCCCCCACTACTGCTGCGCTCATACGCCCTCCTCTTGAGACCATTGTCTTCCTAACCATTTTTTTCGCAAGCCTTGGCCCTCCCAAAGATACCAGGAAAGCAACAAGGGGATTCCCAGTGCCAGTTCGCGAAAACGGCGCAGGAGCGAATAGGCCAGGGCCAGCTCCGGTCCAACGCCGATGATCGCGCCAAACAGGACGAACCCCCCTTCCTGCACGCCCAGCGCTGCAGGCATGAAGAATGCCACACTTCTCAGGGCTTGCCCCAAACTCTCCAGAAGTACGGCAGCAGACACGGGAATAGGGTGTTGCAGGAGCAAGAAACTCAGCCAGAGTTCACCAGCACCGGCAAAAAGCCCCGCCAATTGCCAGAAGTTTGCCCAGAGCAATGTCCAGCGCCGCCGATAAATGTGCAGAATCTCTGCGTCTAGTTGCCGCGGTTCGCCAATCAGGACCGAAAAATCTCGGCCGCCACTTACGCGACCCAACATTGTATGTAACATATGAAAGAGGCCGACGCGACCCTGGAACCAGAACAACAAAGCCAAGACCGGCAAGACCGCGAGCAGAGCAAAAAAGATATCCCTACGGATCTGCAGATCAACGGCCCAGTGCAGCAAAAGGAAGAAACCAAGGACAGCGAAGAAAAACTGACTGAGCAAGGTCAGACTGACCTCTACCACCACGCTGGCCGCTGCCTGCACCAGCGAAACACCCATACGTGCCAGTAGGCGGATACCGACAAATTCGCCGCCCACACGGGCAACGGGCAGTAGGCCATTGACAGCCTCGCGCAGCAGGGCCAGCCAGGTCAACCTAGACAAGGCCGGGCGCCCGGGCACCGAGGCGAGGAGCCAGCGCCAACTCATCGCATCCAAACCGATCACCAAGGCATGGGCGGGCAACAGCAACCAGACCAGCCAGGAGCTTTGCTGCAATATGGAAAATATTCCCCGTGCCCCCTCGTGCCAGACCAGCCAGACGGAGAACAGGAGCCCGAGGGAAAGCAGCGCGGCGCTGCCTATGCCCCGGTGAGAGAAAGAAGAAAGATTAGCTGCCCTCATCCTGGGCAATTCCTTCCTCACGCGGTGAGGGGGTAAAGAGGAGCAGCAGTGCTGGCAGCACGACCAGAATGCAGAGCAGGACCACCGCGAGAGCGATACTCAGGGCGTCCCCCAAGCTCGCCATGCCCGGGTCGACGGACAGCGCCATACTGCCAAAGGCACTGAGGGTAGTGAGGCCACTGAAAAATACCGCCATGGGCGTTGACGTTTGCAATAGATGGGCAGCATCGACCCCACTACGCCAACGCAACACGATGTAGATACCAAATGCCACCCCGAGACCAATGAGGAGCGGCAAGACGATGATATTGCCGAGATTGAAACTGACGCCCAATAGTGACATTGCAGCCACTGTAAACAGCGCTGCCAACAGCAAAGGCAAAACGATCAGCAACATGTCGCGGTAACGGCGCAGCGACAGCAAAAGCAGTAGCGCGATACCCACAATGGCGATGTAGGTCGCCTCCTGAAAGGCGCCCAATACCGCCTCTCCACCTTGCACCAACATCACCGGCGCGCCAACGGCACGCGGCTCCGCCTGCAGTACCGTGGAGACAAATTGCAGCATCTTCTGATTATTGGTCAGATCCGCCTTGGGAAAGACTTCTACCCGCGCCTGCCCATCAGCGGCAAGGTAGCGACTGCGTAAGTCCGTCGGCAAATTGTCGATGCTTACCCGCGAGGCCAGGAGCGCCTCGCCCAACTGATGCAGTTCGTCTGGCAAAGTGCCAAGTAAAGAACTCTGCAGCGACGCCAGCGCCTGAGGATTCTGCGCATTTGCGGCCAGGAATCGCCCCAGAGCGTTCGCCAGGTTGCCGGCCGCCCGTCCTTGCGTGCCCTTGTCCTTAGCTGCCAGCTCCTGCAAATTCTTCTGTAGCTTCTCCATCTTTTGGGTCGTATCCGGCGCTGGCGGCGTCAAACTGGCAGGCATCAATAGCGAGAATGGTGGTACGAGGATCTGCAGGTTATTGAGTATAGCGAGTTTTGGGCCCTGGTCTTGCGGGACATAGTCGGCAATGGTCAACGCCCGGGCAACCGTCGGTACCTTTTCTAGTCGCTTGGCGATGGCTTTTGCCTCGTCCAGATTTTTTGCAAGGACCTCGATGCGATAGGGTGCCGTATCCGGATTGGCAAGCAATTCCTCAAAAACCTTTACCCCCTCCGCATGCTGATCGATCATGTGTAGCGGATTGAAGTCAAAACGAACCTGTAGCGCGGCTGGTATCGCCGCGACCGCAAGCACGGCAACCACTGCCAGTATCATCCAGGCGTAGCGGTGAATGGGATGCCGCGCCAGGGTAGGCACCCGATGAAAGTGGGGAAAATCTACGTGTTTCCGCGCCGTTGCCGAGAGCCGCCAGATGGTGAGAAAGGCCGGCAGCAGGGTAAGGGTGAGGAATAGTCCAATCAACATGCTGGCGCCGGAAACCAGCCCCAGATCGACAATGCCGGCATAACTGGTGGGCACAAAGGCGAAAAAACTGATAGCTGCCGCGACTGCTGCAAGTGACAGGGCTGCGCCCAGACCACGGGAAACGCGCTTCATCGCCTCTTCGTGGCTTGCACCGTTGAAGAGTTCCTCGCGAAAACGCAGGCTGAACTGGATACCAAAATCGACACCCAAGCCAATGAATAAGATGGCAAAAGACACAGAAATCAGGTTGAACGGCCCAATCACCAGCAATGCCCAGGCGGTAGTGAGAACGATACCCGCGATGAGATTGACGAGCACGCCAACGACCAGACGGGCGCTGCGCAACGCAATGATGAGAAGCAAGATCTCCAGACCGAAAGTGATGGCCAGCGAGGTAAACGCCCCTTCGCTGACCGTTTTCAGTTGCTCTGCATCCAGTACTGCCTGGCCGGTGATCCCCACCTTCAGCCCATGCGCCGCGTTGATGTGCAAGGTCTCCAGACCCTTGCGTAAGAACTGGATAGAGGCCTCGGCTGGCTGCAGACTGCCATAATTCAGAGTTGGCTCGATAATGACAAAGCGCTGCTGGGGTCCCAGATGTCCCAAACCGCCACCCATCAACTTGGCCCAATCGATCTGCCGCGGATGTCCGGTCAGCTGCGCATCGATACTTTGCGCAAAGGCATCGTATACGGGTACGAGACCTTGAACATCGACGTTGCCGTGCAGACTCTGCTGCGCTGCCTCTGTAAGCAGATCACTCATACCTGCCAGACTGGGGTTGGCAGAAAGACTGGCAATCAATGGCTGCGCCACCGTGATCCGCTGCGCAAACTCCCGCACCTGCTGCTCGGAGAGATAGAGCAAGCCATTCTGGGCGAAGAATTTGCCACCGCCCGGCACATAAACACTGCGGAAATATTTGGGATGCGCCTCCAGCCAGCTTTGTAGACGCCCGACAGCGTTCGCCGTCGCGCTCGCGTCCTTTCCCTGCAGAACGACGACGATACTGTCGCGGTCCTGGGGAAAGACCTTTTTGTAGGCGATTTCGCGTTTCTGAAACGGCAGATCATGAGACAACACATCGCTAGTGTTGGTATTCATCGCGAAATGGGTGGCAATGTAGGCGAGCGCCACCAGGAGCAGGAGGACAAAAAAGAGAAAAACCGCTTTGGCATGGCGCACCGAGAAGGCCATGAGCATACAAATGTGGCGCATGTACCACTCGCCAATGCGCGCGAGAAAGCGCTCAGCCGCAGGCGAAATCATGATAGGTTCCGGTACGAATACCCTGGGCGCGTAGATTTGCCGCGAGTTCCGGCGCACAGAGCGCCCGCCACTCTGCCGCGGGCCGATAGTCTGGCATCAGTTGCCGCAGTTGCGTAGTCTGTTCCTGCGCGGGGTGAAAATACAGCTCCGTTACCTGCCCTGCCGGGACCACGGCGAGGGCACGCTGCAGTCGGTCAGCGTCCATCTGTCCGGTGGACTGCAGACCCAGCAAGAGATCGTTGCAGAAGAGCCCTTGCGAGCGGATGACGTGCCGCATGCGCGCAACCCAGGGCAGTAATAAGCGCGCGCCCAATGCAGCGCTACCCGTCACTGGCGCCAGCTGCCGCGCCAGTGCCAACGGCTCCCGCGGAATGCGTACCGCACGCAAGGCAAAGCGCTTGCCAATTTCGATGAGTAGGTGCAACACGGTAGGATGGGCGTGCAAGTGCTTGTGCGCGTTCACATGATCGAGATGCAGACCGCTGTCGGCAAAGGCCGCGTATTGAGCGGCGATTTCGGCTGCAAGCTGGCGCCGCACCCGCGGCAGAAAAAAATAGCGCACGCCGCGACGCCAAAGGTCAGCGGCAAAACGCCCATGGGCATCGACCAGATCAGGAACCTGCGCCGCAGGCAATACCGGATAACCATCCACCAGGGTCAAATGCAAACCAACTCCAAGATCAGGCAGATTCCGCGCAAGCTGAATGGCCTCAGAAGCCGCCGCGGCCGAGACCATCAGACTTGCGCTATTGAGCACCCCGTATTGATGCGCAGACGCAACTGCAGCATTTACGGAAGCATCCAGGCCGAAATCATCTGCATTGAAAATGACTTTTCGTTCGTTCGCCACACTCAGCCATGCCGCTGACGAAGAAAGCGCACAAACTCCACCCCCTCCCGCAGACGGCGTTTCATCATTTGTGAACTGCGCAGCATCTCTCCGGTGATTTCCGCGATCTTGCCGGCGCGGAAGTAGAACTTCTTGTACATCACCTCGACGGAATCAAAAATTTCGGTGTGATTGAGGTGAGGGTAACTCATGGGGCTGATCTGCACCCCTCGATCATTGACCATATGCGCCTCATCCTCTTCGGTAAGCCAGCCCTGTTCCTTGGCCTGGTTGTAGAGGTAGGTGCCGGGGTACGGCGCCGCCAGGGAAACCTGAATGGTATGCGGATTGATTTCCTTGGCGAACTGGATGGTTTGCTGAATCGTCTCTTTGGTTTCGCCAGGCAATCCCAAAATGAAGGTGCCATGGATGGCGATGCCGAGCTTGTGGCAGTCGGCGGTGAACTTACGCGCCGCCTCTACCTTCAGGCCTTTCTTGATGTTGTTGAGAATCTGCTGGTTGCCCGACTCGTAGCCGACCAGCAGCAGGCGCAGGCCATTATCGCGCAGCACCTTGAGAGTCTCGTAGGGGACGTTGGCCTTGGCGTTGCAGGACCAGGTGACGCCGAGCTTGCCGAGGCCACGGGCGATCTCCTCCGCACGCGGACGATCGTCGGTAAAGGTATCATCATCGAAAAAGACTTCCTGCACCTGCGGGAAGGCCTTCTGGATATACTTCACTTCCTCGATGACACTGGCGGCACTGCGGGTGCGGTAGCGATGACCACCGACCGTCTGCGGCCAGAGGCAGAAGGTGCACTGGGAGCGACAGCCACGCCCGGTGTAAAAAGAGATGTAGGGGTGCTTCAGGTAGCCGATGAAGTAGTCCTCGATGTGCAAGTCGCGCTTGTATACTTCTGAAACGAAGGGCAAGGCATCCATATCCTCGATCATGGCGCGATCGGGAGTGCGCACCAGTAATCCATTGCTGTCGCGGTAGTTGATACCGTCCACTTCCGCCAGCGGACGCCCCTCGGCGACCTCCTTCAGCGTATAATCGAACTCTTCCCGCGCCACGAAATCGATGGCTGGCGATGCCTGCAGGGACTCCTCGGGCTCCACGGCAACCTTGGCACCCACCAGGCCGATCATCATCTTGGGATAATGCGCCTTGAGCATTTCCGCCATGCGGACGTCGGAAGGAAAGGAAGGAGTACTGGTGTGCATGATGCACAACTCATAGCCGGCAGCAATGCGCAGGGTTTCTTCCACAGTGATATCGGCCGGCGGGGCGTCGAGTAAACGACTGCCGGGAATCATGGCCGCCGGCTGGGCCAACCAGGTGGGAAACCAGAAAGAGCGAATTTCGCGCTTGGCCTGGTAGCGGGAGCCCGCTCCCCCATCAAACCCTTCAAAGGAAGGCGCCTGCAGGAACAAGGTTTTCATGGTCATCACTGTACTCCGTCATGCATTTGCCCGTGGGCATCGATGGAAAAATTGCGACCTCGCCAGCGTACCTTTCCGGCGATTTGCGCATGCGCCCAAATCCACAGACCCAGGATGTCCGCCAGCATCACCGCCGTCGCCGACAATGGCGATCGCAATTTTCGTCCAATCCGCCAATGGTACACGAGGCGCAGGCACGCGACCAGCGCCACCGCACTCCAGGCCCATCCCTGCCAAAATGCCGCAGCCATCAGTACCAGAGGAAGCGGATAGGTCAAAAACGAAAAGGCATGTCCCCAGGGTTGCACGGCGCGGGTAGTGCGCGCCCAGCGCAGGGCGTGGGCGTAGAAGGCCAGGAATCCGTCTTCTGCCACCAGCGTCTCGACCACGTAGTTGCTCAGCGCGCTGCGGTAACCCAAGGCGCGTATCCGGGCTCCCAGAGCATAGTCATCAGCCAGTTCATTGGCGAGGGCGGCACAGCCACCGAGCGCATCGAACGACTCGCGGCGCACGGCAATCGTTGCGCCACCGCAATAAATATTGGGCCCGAGCGCTGCGGCAAGGCGCACCGACGGCAAAAAATGCTCTTGAATCTGCACCGCCAAGAGCTGCGCGGAAAAACCGGAAATGGGGCGCGCCCGATAGAGACAGCTGATCACCCCCACCTGGGGCAGGTTCAGCTCGCGCACCAGACACGCCAAATAGCCCGGTCCGACGCGAATGTCCGCGTCGGCCAGTACCAAAACCGGATAACTCGCCTGGGCAATGATACCCGCCAGATTGTTGACCTTGGGGTTACTGCCCAGGGTCGTTGTGTGTTGCACGACCCGCAGCTCCGGTTGTCTCCGGAATCCATCAAGGAGCGGCAAAACAGGATCGACAGAATCCTGAACCCCGCAAATCATCTCGAAACGAGGATAGTGCTGCGTCAGAAAACTCTGCAGGTTGGCGGAAAGCTCCGGCTCCACACCGTGCAAGGGCTTGATGATACTGACCCCAAATGCGTCCGGCGATGAAAGCGGCCCTGCGTCCTCGGGTAACTGCGGACGCCAAGTTTCCATCTGCCACCAGGCGAGGGCCCAGTAGATGCAGGAAACGCCAGCGATTGCAGCAAAAAAGTACGCAGCGATCAGCACGAGGTCAGAAGTAGCGATGCTCGGCAAACCAGGCCACGGCATCGCGCAAGGCCTCCTCCGCCGGGCGATGGGTATAGCCAAGCTGCTGTTCGGCTTTGCGCGAGTCGAAATACATGCGATGTGCGGCCATACGCAACTCATCCGTACTGACCAGCGGCAAGCCGCGGCCACGCCAGCGCACCCAGGCCTCGGAGCCCCAGGCTATCGGGTACAACAGGCGACGCGGCAGACGCAGGCGCGGCGAGGGTCGCCCCGTCAAGCCGCTGATGCGGGTGAGGATGGCCTGCAGCGACAGATTGTCACCCCCGAGAATATAGCGTTCGCCCGGCTTCCCCTGCTGCAAGGCAAGCCAATGCCCCAGCGCTACATCATCCACATGCACGACGTTGAGGCCGGTATCGACATAAGCGGGCATACGCCCGGCTGCCGCCTCGAGCACCATGCGCCCGGTCGGCGTCGGCTTGCGATCCTCGGGACCAATGGGGGTGGAGGGATTGACGATGACGATCGGCGCGCCCTCCTCACGACACAAGGCGCGCACCCGCTCCTCAGCCAGAAACTTGCTGCGTTTGTAATGACCGATCATGTCGGCGAGAGTGGATGGAGTGTCTTCATCGCTCGCTTGCCCATCGTCGCGCAGGCCCAGCACCGCGACGCTGCTGGTGTAGACGATACGTTCCACGCCGGCATCCAGGGCGGCGCGCAGCAACGCCTCGGTCCCAGCGACATTGGCCTGATACATGGGTTCGGGATCCGGTACCCAGAGGCGATAATCCGCGGCTACATGGAAGACCCAACGGCAGCCCGCCACCGCCCGCTGCAGGCTGGCCGGATCACAGAGATCGCCCTCCACCCGTTCGACGTCCGGCAAAGTTTTCCACGCGCTGTCATCCGCGCCGGCGCGCGCCAGCACGCGCACCGGGACTCCCTCCAGGGTCAAGCGCCGCAATACTGCTGCACCCACAAAACCAGAGGCGCCGGTAATCAGTGCCCGCATCGCAATTCTCCACTTTCCCATTCGCTGCGCAGTTGCCGCAGGGTGGCAGCGGCCCGCTGCATTTGTCCGCCGAGCCTGAGCAGCCGCGGCAGATCTTGCGGACGACGCAGCAATTGCCAAAGAAACCCGGGTAAACGCGGGGTACCGACGGCATCGACGCCGAAGCGCACGGCGTCCGGCACGACGGCATCGACACTGTCAACGATAACGCGCAAGGCAAGAAAGGGAACCCCCTCGGCCTTTGCCAATGCGGCTAGCGCGCCACTCTCCATATCCACGGCGAGCGCCTGTTGCGCATAGGCCGTTTTGCTTTGCCGATCGACCAGCATCTGGGCAAGCGACAGCAAGTCCTCCCGCCGTGCCTGCGGATGCTGGGCGAGAAAATGACTTGCCAAAGCTTCATCCGCAGAGTACGCGGCCTCCCGCCAGAGAATCTTCCGGGGAATACAAAGATCGCCCGCTTGCAAGTCCCCCCGCAAGGCGCCGGCGGTGCCTACACTCAGCAGGGCCTCGGCCCCCGCTGCCAGAAGCGCGCGACCCGCCTCTGCTGCGGCCTCGGGGCCCATCCCGGAAAGAACGGCAAGATGCCCACCCGTGCAGGAGTGCACCTTACCCATGGGCGAGGCTGGCAGACCCAATGCCTTGGCCTCGACCGCCAGGGCAACGACCAGACCTAGACGCCGGCCTGCAGGTTTTGATAGCGGCTGAGAGCCCATAAAGGGAAATACAGTTTGTACCCGTGGTAGGTAATGTAGAAAACTCGCGGGAAGCCAGGGGCGTTGAACCAGGGATCGTGCCATTCGCCATCTTCACTCTGCTGTTCCTGCAGCCACTGGATGCCGCGCCGCAGGGCCTCGCTGTTGCTGTCACCCGCCGCCATCAGGGCCAGACAGGCCCAGGCCGTGTGGGCCGCCGTCGACGCTTGCCCCTGACCGGCGAGCCCAGGATCGAGATAGGAGTCGTTGCTCTCGCCCCAACCTCCGTCCGCCTGCTGCACACTCCGCAGCCAATCCGCGGCCCGTCGCATCGCGGGCTGCAGGGCGCTGTCCCCCAACTCGGAAAACGCCAGGAGCACCGACCAGGTACCATAGATGTAATTGGTGCCCCAGCGACCAAACCAGGAGCCATTGGCCTCCTGTTGCGCCAACAGGTAGTGCACGAGCCGTTCGATGGCCGGTCGGTCCTGGGGACGCGCGAGGGCAGCAAGAAAGGTCAATACCCGCCCACTGACATCGGCCGTCGGCGGGTCCAGCAGCGCTTTGTGATCGGCAAAAGGAATCTCATTCAGATAGTAGTGGGTATTATCGACATCATAGGCGCCAAAACCGCCATTGCGTGACTGCATACCCACCAGCCAGTCTGCGGCCCGTTCCAGCGCTGGTCGGTCTTCCGTCCGACCAGCCAGGAGCAAAGTCCAGGCCACCGCTGCCGTATCATCCAGGTCCGGATAATAAGAATTTTCGTACTGAAAAGCCCAGCCACCACCTGGCAGATCTGGGCGACTAAACTGCCAGTCTCCCGGAGCATCGGTGATCTGCCGGTCGAGGAGCCAACGCATGGCAGCCAAAGCATTTTCGTCAGGCTCGGGCGCAATCTCGAGCAGGGCGCGCAGCCCCCAGCAGGTGTCCCAGACCGGGGAGACGCAGGGCTGGCAATAGGCCTCATGGACGCCTTCGACGAGCAGATTACGCAAGGCCTGCCCCGTCTGTTGTCGGTACGGGTGGTCTTCCGCATATCCCAGCAGGGCGAGGGCCTCGTGGGCGTTGACCATGGCGGGAAATATGCCATTCACCCCATGCACTCCATTCAGACGTGCGGTAAACCAGGCCTCGGCGCGACGGATGGCAGCTCGTCGCAGAACGCCGGGAATGAATGGCTCGAGTGCCCGCCCAAGACGATCTCCGGCGAGAAACACCCGCGCAACAATACCTTTGCGTGCACAGACAAAATAGTCACGGATTGCGAATGGCTTCTCGCGAAAGAGTTCTTCGATACCGATACCCGTGGGATTCTTCGCCTGCGCCTTGAGACTGCAAAGGATGAAGAGAGGCACCATGACCGTGCGCGACCACGATGCCACCTTGTAGATGTGCATCGGAAACCAGCGGGGAAAGAGCAGGATTTCCACGGGGATGAAGGGGACGGCGCGCCAAGGTACCTGGCGGAACAAAGCCAGGGTGATGCGGGTGAAGACATTGGCGTGCTCTGCTCCCCCGTGCGCGAGAATGGCCGCCCGCGCCCGACGCATATGCGTTGCCTCGGGGGCGTCTCCGGCAAGCTTGAGGGCATAGTAGGCCTTTACCGAGGCACTCATGTCGAAGTCGCCACCATAATAGAGAGGCCAACCACCATGCTCTGCCTGGTGCCGCCGCAGATACACCGCAATCTTGCGCTGCAAGGGGACGTCGATTTCGTCCATGTAGTGCATCATCAGGATATATTCGGCGGGAATGGTGCAGTCCGCTTCAAACTCAAAGCACCAGTGTCCATCTTCCGCCTGCCGCCTGCGGAGTGCGGCGCGTGCCGCTGCAATCGCTCTTTCCAGGGGCGCATGCAACTGCCGCGCCACTCCGTAGCGGGCGCTGGGCATCAACATATCTGCCCCTGCGGCAGACGCTTGACGGCCACCCGAAAGGTCAGATCCAGCAAGGGATCGAAGCGATGCAGCAGACGCGACAGCAAGACGACATTGCGCACCGTATCCCGGCTGATCTTGACCTCGTCGGCACTACAAAAGCTGGGGTTTTCCGCAATGCGACGCAAGGTCAACACGGCCATGGCGATGGCCCAGAGACAAAAATCCCGCATCCCAGTCTGCTCGGCAGGGATCTGTAGCGTAAAGGTCAGGGCGTTGCGCAGGTGCTGCGCTGCCAACGCGATCATCTCCGTCAACAAGGCTGTGAACCCGGGATGGCTCATACCCGGGTGCAATTGCCCCGGCGCCAGACCGTGGGCGCGGAGGCGATCCTGGGGCAACCAGAGCACTCCCCGTCCCCAATCCGTCCACAGGTCTTTCAGAATATTGGTCATCTGCAGGCCCTGGCCAAACGATACCGCGAGCCCCGGTAGATCCGCGCCGCCGGCGAGCATCCGCGGCTCCTCCTCCACGAACAGGGTGGTGAGCATCTCGCCGACGACACCGGCAACCACATAGCAATAGTGGTCCATGTCGGCCTGATCCCGCAAACCGTCACGCGAGGCCCGACGTTGGAATTCCGCCATCCCCTCACCCATGATTTCGACACAGCGAATGAGAGCACTTTGCTGCACGGAGTTGAAGGAGTGGGTCAACGACACGACCGAGGGAGTATTGGCAATCAGGTCATGTTCGCCTTCGGGCATCTCTGCTGCCATCTCCCGGGCAAAACCGCTAGCAAACTCCTCTGCCGGCGTCTCCCTGCGCAAGACCGCAAGGAAAACCTTTTGCCAGCGCGCCTTAGCCTCCCAGTCAAGCCGCGGATCATCCTCGATGGTGTCGGCGATACGGCAGAGCAGGTAGCCGTTGCCTACCGTCTCCTGCAATCCAGCCGGCAGACGCGGAATGGTCAGGGCAAAGGTTCGCGAAACGCGCTGCAGGCTCGCTGTCTGATAGCGCAGGGCGGCTTCCCGATCGATGATTCCTGGGGCCAGCGCTGGGGCAATATTATCGGTCATTCTACGTCCATGCCGAAGGAATTAAGGCGGGACTGTAAACGCCCGGAGCCGCCCGCGCAAGTTTCCACAGTCGAAACAGCTCAGAGCTCCTCATTCGCCAGGCCATACTTGCGGATACGGTAGCGTAGCGTCTCGCGCGTGGTACCCAGAATACGTGCCGCCTGGGTGACGTTGTGATCGGTGGACTGCAACACCCGGGCGAGGATCTCCCGCTCCATGCTGTCGAGATCCATGCTGCCATCGATGGGCAGGATGATCTGCTGCCGATCATCCAAGGGGCAGCTACCCGGTGCCGGACAATGTCCTGCAGCGCTCATTCCCGGCAGTTGCAGCCATTCCAGAGGTAGATCCTCTCCTTCTGAAAACAGTACGCCACGTTCAACCACATTGCGCAGCTCGCGGACGTTGCCCGGCCAGTCGTAGCCCTCCAGGGCCGCCCAGACCGCCGGGCTGATGTGACGTACCCGCTTGCCGGCATGCGCGTTGAACTCCGCCACGAAATGCGGCACGAGCTCCTGCAGATCTTCCTTGCGATCGCGCAGGACAGGCAAAGCGAGGCGGACGACACTGAGACGATGGTAGAGATCGGCACGGAAACGTCCCTCCGCCACCAGCGCATCGAGATCTCGGTTACTGGCGGCCAGAAAACGGACATCCACCTGAATGCTGCGATCGGCGCCCAGACGCCGCAAACTGCGGTCCTCGATCACCTTGAGCAGTTTGGCCTGCAGATCGAGATCCATCTCGGAAATTTCATCGAGAAACAGGCTTCCACCATTCGCCTGCTCCACCAAGCCGCGATGACGGGAGGTAGCGCCGGTGAATGCCCCAGCCTCATAGCCAAAGAGTTCGGATTCGAGAAGTTCGCGCGGCAAGGCAGCGCAGTTGATCTCTACCATCGGCCCTTCGCGTCGTAATCCACTGTAGTGCAGGATGCGTGCTGCCAGGCCCTTGCCGGTACCCGTTTCCCCCGAAATGATCAGACCACTGTAGGGAACCTGCGCCAGACGCTGGAGAATTTCGCGCACCCGCTGCGCCGCCATGCTCGTTCCCAGAAAGGCGGAAGGACCATAGCGGCGGCTATGCTGGCTGGTGTCGTCCGCCACCCGCCGCTGCGCCCGAGCGGCGCGCCCGGCAGAACGCACCACCATGGCCAGACGTTCCATCTCGCAGGGTTTCTCGAGAAAGTCATAGGCCCCGAGCCGGAGGGCACGCACGGAATCCGGAACGCTGCCGTAGGCGGTCAAAAAGATCCACTCGCCCTGCAGACCCTTCTCGCGGGAGCGGTCGAGCAAATCCAGACTGTTGCCGTCCGGCAGGTTGAGGTCGGCCAGGGTGACCATGGGATTGAGGTCGTCATTGAGCAACTGTTCGGCATCTGCCAAACGCTCCGCCCAGAATACCTGCCAGCCCTCCTTCTCAAAGTAGCGGCGCATTTCCCGCCCCAGAAAGATCTCGTCTTCGATGATCAGCAGGGGATCAGCCATGGGAATTCTCCTCTACTTGAGCGGGGCAAGGGATCAGCAGGGTAACCTCAGCGCCACCCTGGGGTCGATTGGCAAGCTGCACCTCTCCTCCCAGGCTGCGCACGAATCGCCGCACCATGGCCAGTCCCAGGCCGGTGCCATGCTCGCGGGCACTGGCAAAGGGACGGATACCATCGCGCAGAAGATTGGCCGGTAACCCCGGTCCATCGTCGCCCACTACCAAACGAATACGGCCGCCCTCGGCGCGCGACAGCGCCACCGTGATTTCCCCAGCCTGGGCATCGAGGGCCTGCCGGGCATTGAGCACCAGATTGAGTAATGCTTGCCGGAACTGGTCCACCGGCAGCAGGCACCCCCCCAGATCCGGCGCGACGTCAAGCCGTAAGCGGATTTGCAGCGGTAACTGGTACTGCAGGAGATTCAACAGTGCCTCCACAACCTCGCCGGGCTGCACCCATTGCGCAGACTCGCCTGCCTGCCGGGCACCGCGCAGCTGTTGATCGAGGAGGCGGCTGACCCGCCGCAGTTCCTCTTCCATCAGCGCCAGCCTGGCATCCAGCTCGGGATCGAGGATTTCCCGACGAATGTTGGCGCAGCCAACCTGCAGTCCAGCCAGTGGATTGCGTAGTTCATGGGCAAAAGCGGCGGCTGCCTCGCCCACCGCTGCCATGCGCTCGGAACGGGTCATTGCCGCCTGCTGTGCCATCAGGGTGCTGGCTGCCTCGTGCACCTCCTGTTGCAGATCTTGCAGATAGCGGCGGCGTTGCCGTTCCAGCTCTTCCAGGCGTCCCACCATCTGGTTATAGAAGTGCAGCAAAGGAACAATGCCTGGGTCCGCGTGCCCTTCTCCTACCCGTTGGAAGCCGCCCAACTCCAGGGAACCCATGGCCGCCTGCAAACGTCGCAACGGACTCAAGATGCGCGTACGGAAAAAGATCAGGGTGACGATGACGAAGATCATGAAGGCGATCAGGGCAATCACCGAACCGATCAGGGTGTAGCGCGAGTCATGACCGGCGGCAAGCACCAGGCCCCGCCCGTGCAGGTGGGCGGCGAGATTCCAGGCACTGAGATTGGCAAAGACCTGGGGCAAATCGACAGGGTCTCCGCGCGCCGACAATGCCTGCAACTGTTGCAGTTGCGCTTCGCCACCCTCGGCGGCAAAGCCAGGGGGCAAATCCTGCAATTCACGGGCCAGTACCTGCATGGCTGCCTGGGCACCGTGTTGGCGCCATGCCAAACTGCAATCACGGTTGATTTCGCCAATGCGGATCATGTTCGCCGTGTAGATTTTCAGTTTTGCCAGATCCTGATTGGTGTGCACCAGCAACACCCCCAGCAGCAACAACGCAAAGACCACGAATTGGACCAGCAGAATGCCAATGGTGCGGAAGGGCGCAAAAGGGATCCGTCGTTGCAGATCCGAACCGCCAGGCAAGCGCAACATGGCCAATTTCAGTTGGCCTCACCCTGCCCACGTTGCATCAGGGCACGGGAAGCCTCCGCGGCGGAGCGACCCGCGTGGAGGACACGATAGACTTCGGTGACGATGGGCATCTCGATTCCCCGCGCCAGCGCCAGATGATACAGAGCATGACTGCTGCGCCATCCTTCTACCTCTTCGCCGAGCTCCTGCAGCACCCGCGCGGGTGATTTTCCGGCACCAATACCTAGCCCCAGCCGCCGATTCCGGGAAAGGTCACTGCTCGCCGTAAGAATCAGATCCCCCGCGCCAGCCAGCCCAAAAAAGGTATCGGCCTGACCGCCCAGCGCCACTCCCAGGCGCAGCAATTCCGCCAGACCACGGGTAATCAATGCGGCACGGGCGCTGTCACCATTCCCCAGCCCATCGGAAATTCCGGCGGCAATGGCGAGGACATTTTTGATGGCACCAGCCAGACAGACACCAGCAACATCCGAGCTCGGGTAGATGCGCAACTGCTCGGAACGCCATGCAGGAGCCCAGGTATCCAAATAGCGAGGGGAATCGCTAGCCAGGGTGATGGCGAGCGGTCTTCCACAAGCGAGATCACTGGCAAAACTGGGGCCGGAGAGAACTCCCCAGGACCATTCTGGAATTTCCTGAGCGAAAACCTCATCCAGCCGGGCTTGACTGTCGCGCTCCAATCCCTTGCTTGCCAGCGTCAGCGCGACATCCCTTGGCAGCGAAGGGCGTAGTTTGCGCAAGGCATCACGTACAGCATGGCTGGGGAGCGCAATCACCAGCTCCCGACTAGCCTGCAGGGCCTTCTGCCAATCGTGGGTAAGGAGCAGATTCTCAGGGCGAGAAAGCTGCGGAAAATGGGGCAGGCTCGCGGGGCCGGAAGCCGAAGCATCCAGTGATCGACCCCATAGGCGCACCTGGTCACCGCGACGGGCCAGGGTAACGGCGAGGGCCGTGCCCCAATGACCGGCCCCAAGCACCGTTCGTACTACCATAATTACTGGGTGGTGTGCTGACTTTGTTCGAGCTGCGCCTGCTGATAGAGCGCCTCGAAATTCACCGGGTGCAGATGCAGCGGCTGGAACCCCCCGCGTCCAACTAAGTCTGCCACCGCCTCACGAGCATAGGGAAAGAGGATGGTCGGGCAATGTACGGCAAGGAGGATGGGTTGATGCTCCGCCGGGATGTTCTGCATGCGGAACAGTCCGCCCTGCTGAACCTCGACAGCAAAATAGGTGCTGTCCGCGCTCTTGGCATTCACCGTGACCGTCAACACCACTTCGACCAGATCTGGCGATCCGGGCACTTCATGGGTTTCCGTGTTCAGGCCGACATCCACGGAAGGCGCCTCCGCCATGGTAAAGCTTTGCGGCGCGTTCGGTGACTCAAAAGAAAGGTCCTTCACGTAAATCCGCTCGATCATGAATACTGGTTCTTGCTCTGCCATATTTGCCGCCATGGGTATTGCCCTTTGTGATTCAGAAAAACAATGGCGCCAGTGTACCTACTCCGACAGCAAATCGCCACGTCGCCGCGAGGGCAGCAAATGTTTACTACACTCAAGGAAACAGCAGGGATGCGAAGATCTTTCCATGCCCTCGCCCGCAACGGAGGATCGCAGCCATGCAAAGACCCGAAAACGCTATGCAATGGACGGTTCTGATCCGTTCTGTCGCCGGCAGCGAGAGCAACCCGGTACTGCACGCCTTGCGCACCGCTATTGCCGCCCTTGCCGACGACATTCAAGTCAAAGTTTTCTTCCTGGAGGCGGCGGTTGAGGTCTTGCGTTCGGGGGCTCAGACTGCGCATGCAGTGCATCACGATCTGCTGGCAGAGATTCGCGAGCTCGGCGGCGAAATCCATGTCATTGTCTTGCCCAACGACGCGGGGGACCCCTTCCTGCCGGGCGTAAAGATTGGCAATATGGCGACTCTCGTGCGCAGCATGAAAAGCAGCGATCAGGTGATCAGTTTTTGAGTAACGATTTTGTCGACACCCCAAACGGGACCTATGCAATCGGCGATGTGCAGGGCTGTTTTTCTGCATTGGAGCAGCTATTGTCGCAGGTTGGTAGTTATGACTTTCTGTGGCTCGCTGGCGATCTCCTCAATCGCGGCCCGCAGAGCCACGCGACCCTCGCTTGGGCCTATGCGCAGCAGAACGGGATCCGCCTGGTCCTGGGCAACCACGACCTCTATGCCATCAGTCGCTGGGCTGGAATCGGCAAAGCCAAAAAGAGCGACACCCTGGCCGCCCTCCTCAGCGACCGCAGGGCTGACGACTATTTTCATTGGCTCCGCCAGCAGCCGCTCTTCTATAGCGATGGTAAACTGCCCTGGAATCTGGTTCACGCCGCTGTCGATGCCGAATGGAGCCTAGCCGACGCGGCTGGCCATGCCGAGGAAGTCCAGCGTGCCCTCAGCGGCAAGAACTGGAAGCGCTTTCTGAGAGGACTTTGGGAAAGCGAGGCGCCGCGGCGCTGGGCTGACTGCCGCAGCGAGGCGGATGCCCAGCGCTTTCGTGTCGCCGTCCTCACCCGAGCGCGCTGGGTGCGTGAAGATGGTCTTTATTCCTGGACCAATGAGGCGCCGGATACCAGTTACCTTCCCTGGCACGAGCGCTACTTTGCGCAACAGCCTGCGGGAAAATTCGTCTGCGGGCACTGGGCCACCCAAGGTTTACTGGTCCAGGAGCGTCTGCTGGCCCTGGACAGTGGCTGCGTGTGGGGGCGCCAGCTTAGCGCGGCGCGCATCGATCGAGATCCCGCCACCATCGTCCAAATCCAGTGTAACGACCTTTCCACGATCCCAGTCCCATCCATCAGCGTAGAACTGGAGACTATTCGCCATGCCTGAAGCTCTCTTTAGTGCCACTCGAGTGGGGGTGGGTCAAGTGTTTTCCGGTGCCGGTAAGATCCTGCGCACCCACTTCTGGGGGCTCTCTCTCAATCTCCTGCTCCTCGGCCTGATTGCACTGTTCGGTTTTGTACTCCTCGGCATTGCTGCGCAGCAGGCCGCCGCCCTGCGCATCCTTTGGACAATCCTCGAGAGCCTGTGGACGAATGTGCTGCTGATCGGCTTTTTTCGTGCCATCGCCCTGGCCAGTGCCGGCCGCCCCTATGAAGCGCTGGCACCCTTCTGGAGTCTACGCGAGCGCGATGCCTGGCTTCTTGCCCTGCCACCTGCCATCATCAACGTGCTGTTGTTACAGTCTTCGGGCTATCTTGCGCTGCAGGGACACAACGATCCGGCAATGGCCCTCACCATCCTGCAACGCCCGGCATTCTGGGTCACGCTGGTGGTTTCCTTTCTCGTTGGCACGTTCTTTCAGTATACCTATGCGCTCTACGCAGCCTACGGTCTGGGTACGCGTGATGCCTTACGCAGCGCGAGCCGCTTGCTTGGGGATCGTCTCGGCTGGCTGTTTTTTCCGCTACTGGTGGGATTAGTGTTAGCGGCTATCGCCCTATTCCTTGCCATGATTTTCTCGGCCCTAGCGGGGCTGCTCATCGGCACGAGCATTCTCCACAATCCCGCCCTTGCCGACACCCTCACCCTGATTTTCCTGCTATTTCTCTTCCCCGCTCTCATCTGGGCCAGCAGTTGCACCCTGCTCGCCGCTGCCAATCTCGTCCGTGGTATCCGTGATACCCAGTTCGTCCCCTGATCTCGCCCTGGCGCAAGCGCAGAAAATCCTGCGCGAGGCCTTTGGTCACCGGGAGTTCCGTCCCCCACAGGACGCCATCGTAACGCGCCTGATTGGCGGCGGTGATGCCCTGGTATTGATGCCCACCGGAGGCGGCAAATCGCTTTGCTACCAAATACCGGCGCTGGCGCGACCAGGGACCGCCATCGTCATCTCGCCCCTCATTGCCCTGATGGATGATCAGGTCCAGGCCCTGCAACGGCGGGGCATTGCGGCAGCCGCCTTACACTCGGCAGCAAACGCTCCGGACGCCATAGAACACCGACTCCGCGCCGGGGCACTGCGCATCCTCTACTGTGCCCCGGAGCGACTGCTGCAGGAACGCATGCTGCGGCTCCTCCGCGAACTATCCATCAGCCTCTTCGCCATCGATGAGGCGCATTGCGTGGCCCAGTGGGGCCACCATTTCCGCCCAGAATATCGCCAATTGGGGCGCCTGCGTGCCTTGTTTCCCGGCGTACCTCGCATTGCCCTGACGGCCAGCGCCGACCTCGCCAGCCGTGCTGAAATCCAGCAGTCCCTTGCGCTCAGCGACGCCCAGGTATTTGTGCAATCCTTCGACCGCCCCAATATCCGCTACCGCATCGAGCAGGGTAGCGGCGCCCGCGAAGCCCTCGGCGAGTTTTTGCGGCGGCAACGGGGTGCCGGCATCGTGTATTGCCTGTCCCGCCGTAAGGTCGAGGAAACGGCAAGCTGGTTACAGAGCACGGGCTATCGCGCGCAACCCTATCACGCTGGCTTGCCCGCCGAACAGCGCAGTGCCCATCAAACCGCCTTCCTCAGCGGCAAGACCCAGATCATGGTCGCCACCATTGCCTTCGGCATGGGTATCGATAAGGCCGATGTGCGCTTCGTCGCCCATCTCAATCTGCCGAAGAGCATCGAGGCCTACTACCAAGAGACCGGGCGCGCTGGCCGCGATGGCAAACCGGCGGAAGCTTGGTTGCACTATAGCCTGCAGGATCTGTTGCTGCTGCGGCAGATGATTCAGCAATCGGGGGCCAGCAGCGAGCAACGACGGGCCGAAGAAGAGCGGCTGCAAGCCATGTTGGATCTGACCGAAGAAGTCGGCTGCCGGCGTCAGAAACTACTCGGCTATTTTGGCGAGAAACTCGACCAACCCTGTGGCAATTGTGACAACTGCCTGCAGGCGCCGCCCCTGTGGGATGCCAGCGAGGCAGCGCAGATGGCCCTCTCGGCGGCGTACCGCAGTGGCCAGCGCTGCGGCGTGCAACATCTCATCGATATTCTCATTGGCCGCGACACGCCGCGGGTCCGTCAGGCCCAGCATCATCGCTTGCAGGTCTTTGGCATTGGGCGACGTTTGCCGCCGCGCGACTGGCAACAAGTCTTCCGCCATCTGCTGGCGCGCGGCCACCTGCAGCCGCATCCGGAGGGCAGCGGACTCATTCTGCATGCCAGCAGTCGCCCCATTCTGCGCAAGGAACAGCGCATCTGGCTACGTTCGGGAACCGCAAACACTTGCTCCCCAGAGCCGGGCAGGCGATCATGGCGCGAAAGGAGATCACGATGACCCAGAGTTTTGCTGCAGCCGTAGAGGAATGTTTACAAGGGCTTCTCGAGCAAATCGAGGCGCAGGCCCCGGAAGTCGAGGCCGATCTCATCGATAGCGTGCTCTCCCTGCGGCTGCCCGATGACAGCGAAATCATCCTTAATCGGCAAGAAGCCGTCGAACAGATCTGGCTGGCCTGCAGTGACGGCCCGGCGCGCTTCGACCGGAACGCTGCCGGCAGCTGGGTGGATTCCCGCTCGGGGCAGACCCTCCCCGCCTATCTCGGCAGGATTCTCCAGCAACGGCTGGGTCAGCCCGTGGCGCTGGAGTCCTAGCCAATGGCCTACTGGTTGATGAAAACCGAGCCGGAAGCCTTTTCTCTGGATGATTTGGCCGCGCGCGGCAAAGAACCTTGGGACGGCATTCGCAATTATCAGGCACGCAACTTTCTCCGCTCCATGCAGGTTGGCGATGGCATTTTCCTGTATCACTCCCGGGTTCCGGTGCCGGGAATCGTGGGCCTAGCAGAAGTGCGCAGCAGTGCCCATCCCGACCCTACCCAATTTGACCCACGCAGCAAATATTTCGACCCAAACTCCCGCCCCGAGCAGCCACGCTGGGATCTGGTGGATGTTGGCTTTCGTGCCCGCTTTGCCAAGGTAATCTCCCTGGAAGAACTGCGCCAGTGGCCGGTATTTGCCGACAGCCCCCTGGTACGAAAAGGCAACCGACTGTCCATTCTGCCCATCAGCGAAACGCAATGGGCTGCCGTTCTGGAGCACGCCGAACTTGTCTGAACCCGTACTGTATTTTCATTGGTCCGACCCTCAGGCACTCCGCCTGCGCCTATTGCTTGGCGCCAAGGATTGCAGCTACCAGGCAGAAGCCCGCCCCCTGCAAGATCTGGCAATCGCCTTCGATCTCGGTTTTGCACGATTACCCGTCCTGCAAATTGGCGAGCGGTGCTGGACTGGGGAGCTCAGCGAACTCCCCGCTCTCGATGCTGCCCTCGCGGGCGAGTCCCTGTATACGGGTATACTCCAAGCGGCGGAGTGGCAGGCTTTTTGTCAGTGGCGTCAGGACCTCGATGCGCTGCTGCAGCGCTTGTTGGTCCCTGTACAACCAGCCTTTGCCGAGATCTCGGATGATCCCGAAGACTTGGAGTATTTTCGCCAGGAAAGCGAACGTCGTTTTGCCCAAAGCCTGGAAGCCCTGGCGAATGACCGCTATGGCGGCTACCAGCAACTTGCGCAGCGGGGACGCCTTCCGGCGTTAGCCAAACTGCTTGCCAAACAACGTTTTTATGTGGGCCGCCTATCCCTGATCGACCTGGTTCTCTGCGCCGATTTGCAGTTGCTTCGCCTGCTCGACGGCGTCACCTTACCTTTGGATTTACAGTATTATTTTCAGCGCGTTGCGGAAAGCTGTCGAGTCTCGCTCAACAGTGGCATGCGCCCAACCTGATAGGAGTGTACCGATGACCTATGCCGAACTGATGGAATTCCTTGATAGCCATGTGAGCTTTTCTCTACTGCACGGCCAAGACCCGGGCAACGCCTTCCAGGCCGCAGAAGCCGGCAGCTTGTCTGACCCGCTGGCGAGCGAGGTCCTGACGGGTATCTATCACGCCAACGCCTGCAGCGCTCCGGACAGCGAGGTAACCCGCGCAGACAGCTTTTCCGGCCTTGCCGCCTTGCGTCTGCGCAGCCAGGCCGATGACGCGGATGCGCAGCTTTTTCGTCAGGTATTGCAGTTGTCGCAAACCCTGGATCGGGCTTTCGACGAAGAAACTCTGCGCCAGAAAAAAGGTGCGTGAAGAACGGTAATACTCTGCGTCATGCCGCGCCTGACAGGTCTGGAATGGCGTGAAAATATCGATCCAGTTCGCTCTGTAGCGAGGCCAGTTCATCCATTTCATAGTGAATCCGGGCCTCGCGCAGACGTAGATCTTCAATCCTCTGCTGAATACTCGCCGACGATTCGGCGGTTGCGGTAAGCGCCGTCAGTTTTTCCTGCGCCTGCGAACTGCAACGCTGCAGATGCGAATTCATCAGGTCAAAGGTTTCTTCCACCCACTCCAGAAGATCACTGCGCGTTTCCAGCACAAAGGTACGCACCTGCTTTGCGAGATTGAAAAAAGCCTTGCGCACTACCATACCCTGCGGATACGCAGCAATTTCCAGACGCTTGCCGAAGCGTTCATAGTAATCTGACAGGGCAAGCAGTTCGGCTCTTCTCGGCAACAGGATATAAGGCAAGGTATCCAGTTTTGGCAGCGCATAAATCTGCTCTAACGAGCGATAGGCATTCGTCATTTTCTCCGATAGCCGATTTGCCCGCGCCAAGGCCTCATCGAATCCTGCAATCGTATCCGCAAAGAACTTTCCAAAACTTTCGTAAATACCATACGTTGTCCAAACCGCAAGCATATCGTGCTTGGCACGCTCGACAATTTCTTCCAGCCCATCCAGAGATAGTGATTCCAGCAGCTTCCCTTTTTCTTGCGTGTTCACCTCACCTTGCATCCGCAAAAACTGGTCTCGGTCGACCGCCAGGTTATCAATGATCTTTTTTTGCCGGTCGATCAAGGCAAGTACCTGTTCTCCCGCTTGCGCTTCCAGCCGTCGCATACTCTCCATGTCCGCCGCAACGGCTTGCAGCTGTTCCTCCAAAACGTAACGCTGATCGATGATCACGCGCTGCAGAATACCTTTGGTGGAGTTAGCGATCTCCTTGCGCTTCTCCGGGATGAGGATATTGCCGATGGCATTCTCCAGATCTCCGATACCGCTGGCCCGGACTCGCTCCTCCTGATTGCGCAAGCGCCCCAGTAGTGCCTCACGAGCAGAAATGGCCACCACCTGTTCCCCATGGAGCTGCAGGCGCTGCGCCGCGGCATCACACTGCTCCCGAATCTTTTCCAAAAACGACGTATTTGGCTCTATCTCATCGACGAGGAGGTCACACTTATTGATCACCACCAGTTGTCGCCGGCGGCTGTGAATGGACAGCGATTGTTCCCAGATTTGCAGGTCGCTTTGCGTCACTCCGGTATCCGCGCCCAAAACAAAAATCGATGCATCCGCGCCGCGAGTTGCATCGAGGCCCATATCCGCCTCGCTGCCCAGCGAATTCAATCCGGGCGTATCAATGACAATCAAGCCCGCAGCCAATACGGGATGCGGCACACGCAACAGCGCATAGCGCCAGCGGGAAATTTTCACTCTGCCTTCGCCACAAGAAGGACAATGGGTAAGTTGTGGCCGCGCACTATCCAGTGGCGGGCAAAGTCCGAAGCGCCGCGCCTCCGCGAGAGGGACGCACTGCGTTTCCTGAATCTGGTGCAGCACTGCTTGCGTTTTTTCCATATCGGCAAGCGCCAGAGGCATGCGCCGCCATTGCTCTGGCACTTTCTTGAGATCTTGAATATTGTGATGCATGCTGCTTGCCTGCATCGGTAGGAAATCAATGCTGGCATCGCTTGCCGCACAGATTTCCACTGGACACATGGTGGTTTGCCCCACCCCAGAGGGGAGAAAGCGATATTGTTGGTCATAAAAAAACAAGGCATTGATCAGCTCGGATTTTCCCCGTGCAAACTCCCCGTAAAAAGAAAGAATAATCCGTTCTTCGCGAATTTCTCGCGCCAGCATTTCCAAGCGCGGCATGGTTCCGCTGGGAAGCAAATCAAGACGATGCGAAAAAGCAGATACCTGTTCGACCAACGCCGCCAACTCACCGCGCCAACCGGCAAACTCCTGCAAAGCACTGACGAGCGCTGACTCATTCACAGTACTGCTCCTAGATCAGGAATACTGTAGGGTAGTTTGCTGCAACAATAATGGCCAGAGCAAGCATGATACCCGTCGCCGCTTTCGTTCAGCCGTGACGTCTGAACAGAAACCAGGCCAGCGCCGCATAGAGCGCCATCGGTGAGAGTGTGGCAAGCGACGGCGGAATGCCGCCGGCAACGCTGATGAATCCCGACATCTGGGTCAGGAAATGAAATGAGATTCCCAGCGCCAGGCCCGCGGCAATCCAATAATACGCCCCTCCCGCCCGCGGATTGCGCACGACCATGGGCACCACCAGCAGAATCATGATCAGCCCCACCCAGGGGTAGGTGATTCGTTGCCAGAAGGCCAGGGCAAAGCGGTTCATAGCCAGTACACCACCCTGCAGATCGCGGTCGTTGCGCCACAGCGTCTGCAGGGTCATGGTGCGGGTGCGGTGGGCAAAACTGCGCAGGGTTTCCGGCTGCAACTGCACGGACCAATCCCGACGTGCCGCGCTAAGAACCTGCACAGACCGCTCTTCCAAGCGGTATTCCCGCACGCCCTGCAAGGTCCAGTGTCCATTCTGGTAGCTGGCAGCCTCGGCATCCACTTGTTTGTCGATACCCACCATGCCACTTTGCGGATAATAGATGCGAATCTGTCGCAGCTGCGTCCCGTTACCACCGACCAGCTGGATGCGGATGAGCGTCCGCCCCTGGCGCAGCCACAGACCACCATCTCCAAGCGCCTGAAAATTATGAGTTCCGGCATTGGCCCAAAGCAGCTCAGAAGACAGAGCGCTGTACGGCACGATCCACTGACCCAGGGCAAACATCAATATGGTTCCCAGCAGACCCACAACCAGTAGCGGCCGCTGCAAACGTGCGAGAGACCATCCGGCCATGCGTAAGGCCGTGATCTCGGAATGGCTGTTCAGCATACTGATCCAGATCAGCGCGCCGATGAGCAGGGCTAGTGGAATGACTGTGTACGCCGTCTCTGGCATCTGTAGGGCCACGTAGCGGAACAACAGGCCGGTACTCCAATGTCCATGTCCCGGCCCGGAGGCCTTGGCGATCAGTTGTGCGACAAAGACCATGGCAAGCAATATGATCAGGACCAGACCGCTGTAGAACAACATACCGCGGAACAACAGCGCATCGGCGCGCTTCATGATGCTACCCCACGCATCCAGGCCGGCAGTAAGGGTAAGTCGGCCTGCCGCCGGTAAAACAGATAGGTGGCAAGTCCAGCCAGCAGAATCCAGGTCCAGAACAGACCCGGGAAGGGAGGAATCTTTCCCTGGATCAAATTTTCCTTCAAGGCCACCAGGAGATTGTTCGCGCCAAGCAGGAGCAGGATCCCCAGCAAGACCCCCCCCGCCCGGCCAGGGTGGCGCGGCTCGGCATAGGCAAGAGGAACGGCCAGCAGCACCACGATGGGCAGGAACAATGGCCAGAAGATCCGCCATTCGAGTTCTGCCAGGGCATGGGCGTGTTGGTCCGGGCGCCCCAGCCGCGCAAACAGATCTGGCAAGGACAAGGCTGTCCAGGAAGTTGCGGAGCCCTCCGACCGCGGCGCTGCCAAATCGACGCGATATCGGGCAAAGCTCCAGATCTTGTAGCCTGCCTGCCCGGGTTGCCCCAGATATCGCCGGCCATCGATCAGCAGCAACGAGACGCCCCCGTGATGGTTGATTTGTATTTCACCAAAGGCGGCGGTCGCATAATCCGGCGCACCAACTTGCGACAGATCGATAAAGATTTCCTGGTAGCGGTCCTTGGCCCCGGCTCCCTGGCCGACGTAGATCACTCGACCGTCCGGGAGATGCGCAAAACTACCGGGATGAATCAAAGCCTGCGCGGCCGCCGCTGCCAGGCGTGCGCTCTCGTCCTGTAAACGCTGCTGCGAAGATGGCGCCCACCATAGGGCAAGGCCCGCCTCCAGTAGTACGAGGAGAAAAACGCTTGGCAGCAATCCCCAGAACAATTTCTGCAAGCCGATGCCGGCACCATGGATTGCCATCATCTCGTTGTGACGATAAAGGTTGGAAAAGACCAGATAGACAGCAAAGAAGAGCGCCAAAGGGAGAACGGTTACCAGGAGAGTAGGTACACTCAGACCCAGCAACTGCAAAACGACTTGCAGTGGCAACTGACCGGAGGCCACTTGTTGCAGGATCTGCGTCAACTGCCCAATGGCCAGCAAAGCCAAAACAACGACACAGGCAATCAGAAAATAACTCAGCACCGAGCGCAAAACATGCGCTGCGATCCGTTCGCGCGGCCAGAGGGATAGCCTGGATAAGGTCATGGTTGCCGCCGTGCCGTTGGCTTGCGGATGTTACCCTGGTGTACCCTATAGAGATTGATCAATCGTGTACCCGCCGGAGGCAAACCGTGGAAATTTCTTTGCAGCAGAACGTCACCCTATCGGAGCCTTGCGCTTGCCTGGTGCTTGCCTGTCACGAAAATGACCAGCTCGGAGCAAACGCCCAAAAAATCGATGAACAGAGCGACGGCTTTCTCAGTCGCTTCCTCGCCAGCGGCGATTTTACGGCGGAGCCGGGACAATGTCAGCTGCTTTATGGCGTACCTAATGTTGGTGCCGAGCGCGTCCTGCTGGTCGGTGTTGGTGGCGGCGAAAAACTGGCCGAAGGAAAATTACAGAAGGCTGCCCGCAGCCTGGGGCAAGTGGTCGCCCGTGCGCAACTGACGGAGTTGTGTCTCGCGCTGGGGGATGTCGCCGTCGCGCGTCGCAGTCCTGCCGCGGCAATGGAACTCTGGCTGCGCGGTATTCTCGATGCCCAGTATCGCTTCGATCAGCACAAGGAACCGGCGAGACATCCTCGTCGCAATCTGGAAAACATCCGCGTTCTGGTCGCGGGGAAATTGGACGCCGAGGCCGAGAGGGAAATGCAGCAGGCGCTGGCGGTAGCCCATGCGATTTCCCGCGCCAGTGATTGGGCGCGCGATCTGGCCAACCAGCCTGGCAACATCTGCACCCCAAGTTGGCTCGCGGAACAGGCACAAGAGATGGCAAGCAGCCGCGGCATCGAGGCGGAAATCCTGGGGCCAGCGGAGATGCAGGAGCTCGGCATGCATCTTCTGCTCGGGGTAGCCCAAGGCTCGCGTCAGGAACCGCGGCTGATCGTGTTGCACTACCGCGGTGGTGCCGAAGATGCCGCGCCCATCGTCCTCGTGGGCAAAGGGCTCACTTTTGATGCTGGCGGCATCTCCCTCAAGCCTGCCGACAAGATGGACGAGATGAAGTACGATATGTGTGGTGGCGCCGCTGCCCTGGCGGCCATCCAGGCGGCTGCAGACCTCAAACTGCCGCTCAATATCACGGTCATCGTGCCCGCATCGGAAAACCTGCCAGACGGACAGGCCACCAAGCCGGGTGATATCCATCGCAGCATGGCCGGCCTCACCGTGGAAATCATCAACACCGATGCCGAGGGGCGGCTGATTCTGGCAGATGCCCTCACCTATGCCAAGCGCTTCCATCCCGATGTCGTCATCGACATGGCCACCCTGACCGGGGCCTGTATCATTGCTCTCGGACACCAGACGGCGGCGGTGCTGGGCAATCACGAAGGTCTGGTGGCAGAATTGCTGCATGCCGGTCGCAGCAGCCAGGACCGCGCCTGGGAGTTGCCGCTCTTTGACGAATATCAAGAGCAGCTCAAGAGCCCCTTTGCCGACCTCAGCAACGTGGGAGGACGCCCGGCCGGTACCATCACCGCCGCCTGTTTCCTGTCGCGCTTTACCGAAGACTATCGTTGGGCACACCTGGATATTGCCGGAGTGGCTTGGCAGAGTGGCGAGCATAAGGGCGCAACCGGGCGTCCGGTGCCGTTGTTGGTGCATTTTTTGCGTCAGCGCGCGCTGGCGTAAGGCACCGCGATGACCGGCACCGCCAATTTCTACCAGCTTCCCGTGGTTCCGCTGACCCTGGTAGAAAGTCGGCGCGCGATCTGTCGGGTCATCGCCAAGGCTTGGCAGGTGCTGGGAAAAGTGGACGTACTGGCGGCAGATGCGGAGGTCCTTGGCGTTTATGACGATCTGCTCTGGACCTTTCACGCGGGCGTTTTCCTGCCCCATGGGCAGGCCGCCAATGAGCCGGTCTACCTCTTTGCCGACTCCCAGCAAGGGCGTAGCGACGCCCACGCCCTGGTCCTCCTGGAGTGGCCACGAGAGCTGCCGACACTTGACAGCACACGGCGTCTCATCGACTTTATTCCTGGCGCTGAGGAAGAGCGCGCTGCGGCGCGCGCGCGCTATCGGCAATGCAAACGGGCAGGGTTCAGTATCCAGTTGTTCCCACTGGAAGTGTGAGGGAGAAAATCCATGACCATACATGATCGTCGCGAGCCGGTACTGGAGGACGAAGAGCTCCCCGAGGGGACGGAACCGCTACTGTTGCAGGATCTGCTACGGGAGGGTTTGCCACCCCCCTTGTGGCGGCGAAGTACACAACACCCGGAACCGACCTTGCACGAGGAAATCCCCGCCCCGGCTTGGGAAAAGCCGACGGTGACGGAAGACGTGGCGGCCCCGCTGCCAACCGAACCCGATACTGCGCATCAGCAGACGGAGCTGGCGGAGAGCATGGAGGAGACGGAGCTGGCGAAAGCACTGGAGAAGATTCGCCATATGTCCTTCCGCTATCCTGCGCAACCCGCTCCAGAAAGCTCGGCGCCGGAGCCGGTGGCGGAGTTTGCGGTTGAGGCGGCTGAGTCATCGCTGGAAACGACGGTTCCCCCCAGCGCAGAGATCCCTCCTCCTCCCGCCGCGGACACCGGATCGTTTGCGGCTCCTCCTGACGATATAGCCGCCATGGAGAATCACGATCTGAGTGCCGTTGCTCCAGTCCCGGCAAGCAGTGCGCACTACACCGAGCTTACCGGGGCTTCCGAGGTAAACAGCCAAACCGCAACGCCTCCCTCCGAAAAGACCGAGGCTGGCGTGGCAAAAAATTCCACGGCAACTCCAGGCCCATCGCTCTTCGATGGCGACTTCCTGCGTCAGTTCGAGACGCTCCTGTTTCAGGAGGTGGAGCGCCGGGTGGTGGCGGAGCTGGAAGAAAAGATCACCCAGCATCTGCAGAAGACCTGGAAGGAGCAGGTGAGTTTGGCGATCATGCGCAGCCTTGCCCTGGAGGGCATTCGTCTACGCGAGACGGTGGCGCAGGAAATTCACGGCGTACTGCCCGAAATTTTGCAGCGTGTTCTGCATGAAGGGCTGGATGAAGCCCTCACCCCGACCCTGGGCGAAGACGTCCATCCATCCACAGACTCCTGAGGAAGTTCCATGAGCGATTCCCTCGACCGCCCGTTTGCGCCGGCCGACATCGAAAGTGCCTGTTATCAACTCTGGGAGGAGCAGCAGGTGTTCCGCCCACGCGGCGATGGCGCCCCCTACTGCATCATGCTGCCGCCGCCCAATGTTACCGGCACCCTGCATATGGGTCATGCCTTTCAGGACACCCTGATGGACATCCTCATCCGCCGGGCACGGATGCAAGGGAAGCGCACGCTCTGGCAGCCCGGCACCGACCACGCCGGCATCGCCACCCAAATGCTGGTGGAACGCCGTCTGGAGGCGCAGGGGGAAAAGCGACATCAACTCGGACGCAGCGCCTTTCTGGAGAAGGTTTGGCAGTGGAAGGAAGAATCCGGCGGCAATATCAGCCGGCAGATGCGCCGCCTCGGCGCCTCCTGCGACTGGTCGCGGGAGCGCTTCACCCTGGACGAGGGACTCTCCCATGCCGTGACCGAGGTCTTCGTGCGGCTACACGAGGAGGGGCTGATCTATCGTGGCAAGCGCTTGGTCAATTGGGACCCGGTCTTGCAGACCGCGGTATCCGATCTCGAAGTCATCAGCAGCGAAGAGGCCGGTAAACTGTGGCACATCCGCTATTCTCTCAGTGACGGCTCCGGCAGCCTGGTGGTCGCCACCACCCGTCCCGAGACCCTGCTCGGCGATGTGGCGGTGGCCGTACACCCGGAAGATGAGCGCTATCGGGAGCTGATCGGCAAGACCCTGCGCCTGCCGATTACCGGGCGGGAAATCCCCATCATCGCCGACGACTATGTCGAGGCGGAGTTTGGCTCCGGCTGTGTCAAGATCACCCCAGCACACGATTTCAATGACTATCAGGTCGGCCAACGTCACCATCTGCCGCTCCTCAACATCTTCACGCCCGACGCCCGCATCCGGGAAGAGATCGAAGTGGTCACTGGTCACATCGATAACACGGCAATCCCCGCCGAGCTGCGTGGTCTCGACCGCTACGTCGCGCGCAAACGCCTTCTTGCCCTGCTCGCGGCAGAGGGAAGCCTGGTGCAGATCGAGGAGCACCGCCTCATGATTCCCCGCGGTGACCGCTCCCAGGCGGTCATCGAGCCCTATCTGACCGATCAGTGGTATGTGCGCGTCGGACCCCTGGCCGAAGCGGCGACGGAGGTAGTGCGCGACGGCCGCATCCGCTTTGTGCCAGAAAACTGGTCCCGCACCTATTTCGACTGGATGGAGCGCATCGAAGACTGGTGCATTTCCCGGCAACTGTGGTGGGGGCACCAGATCCCTGCCTGGTACGGTCCGGACGGCAAGATCTTCGTCGCGCGTAGCGCCGAGGAAGCCCAGCGCAGCGCCGCCCAACACTATGGTATGCCGGTGCCCCTGGAACGCGATCCGGATGTGCTCGATACCTGGTTCAGCTCAGCCCTGTGGCCTTTCACCACCCTCGGCTGGCCCGAGCAAACGGCAGATCTGCAGGAATTCTATCCCACCTCGGTACTGGTGACTGGCTTCGACATCATCTTCTTCTGGGTCGCCCGCATGATCATGATGGGCCAGCACTTCACTGGACAGGTTCCCTTCCACGAAGTTTATGTCCATGGTCTGATCCTCGACGGTGAAGGGCAAAAGATGAGCAAGTCGAAGGGCAACGTCCTCGACCCCATCGACCTCATCGATGGCATCGACGCCGAAGCCCTGGTGGCCAAGCGCACCCAAGGGCTGATGCAACCGCAAATGGCCGACAAGATCGCCAAGACGACGCGCAAGGACTTCCCCGACGGTATCCCCGCCTTCGGTACCGATGCGCTGCGCTTCAGTTTTGCCAGCATCGCCACCCAGGGGCGTGATCTACGCTTCGATCTCAAACGCGTAGAAGGTAATCGCAACTTCTGCAACAAGATCTGGAACGCCACCCGCTTTGCCCTGCTGCAGGTTCCCGACGATGCCGATCTGCAGGGCGAACGCGAGTTGCTCGCACCGGAGCGCTGGATCATCGGTCGCCTGCAGGAGGCCGAGGCCAGCGTCAATGACGCCATCGAACAGTATCGGTTTGCCGATGCCGCGCATGTCCTCTACCAGTTCTTCTGGAATGACTACTGTGACTGGTACATCGAACTCAGCAAGACCGTCCTGCGGCCGGAATCGGGCTTTTCAACAGCCCAAATCCGTGGCAGCCGCTATACCTTGCTCGCGGTTCTCGAAGCCGCTCTACGTCTGGCTCATCCCTTCCTGCCCTTCCTGACGGAAACCCTCTGGCAACGGGTGGCAAAACGTCTGGGCAAGGAAGGAAACACGATCGCCCTGGCACCGTATCCAAAGGCAGACCTGCAGCGGGTAGATACGCAAGCCGATCAGGATCTCGACTGGCTAATGGGTTTCGTGGGGAGCCTACGCTCGATTCGTGGCGAGATGGATATCGCCCCCAGCCGCGAGCTACCGGTGCTTCTGCAAGCCGGCACGGACTGCGACCGTAAGCGTCTGCAGGACCTGCTGCCGTGGCTGCGGCAGCTGGCCCGTTGCACGGAGCCGCAGTGGCTGGCGCAGGGAACCGAGGCACCGCCGGCAGCCCTGCAATTGCTCGGCGACTTGCGGATTTATGTACCGTTGGCGGGCCTCATCGATGTCGATGCGGAATATCAACGCCTGAGCAAGGAGGAAGCCCGGCTCCGGGCAGAGCGGGAAAAGGTGCAAGGTCGCCTGGCGCAACCGAGCTTTCGGGAACGTGCACCCACCGAGGTGGTTGCCAAGGAAGAGTTGCGGGTGCAGGAAATCAGCGCCGCGCTGCAGGAGCTGGCGGAACAACGCCAGCGACTGGACGCCTTGCGCTAGAAGAGCGTCGGAATTTCGGCCATGCAGTCTGAGCGTCCTCAAAAAAGCTTCCCCCAGGAACGTCCGTACCCTCTGGAAATCCTCTTCGGCAAGGTGCTGACGCCTTTTGAGCAATTCCTTCGCCGCGCGACCGCCGGCGGCATAGTTCTTGTCGGCGTCACCGTACTGACCTTGATCCTCAGTAATTCCGCCCTGCATGATGCCTACCACCATTTCTGGCATCAGCATTTCAGTCTGCATTTTGGCGCTTGGAGCCTCGATCATGACCTGCAGGACTGGGTCAATGACGCACTGATGGCGGTTTTTTTCTTCGTAGTCGGCTTGGAGCTCAAGCGTGAATTGCTGGTGGGCGAACTGGCCAAAATCAGTGATGCCATCCTGCCCATCGTGGCGGCCGCTAGTGGCATGCTGGTTCCCGCCCTGCTCTACTCCCTTCTGAATGCCTCTGGCCCAGCCCATGCCGGTTGGGGTATCCCCATGGCGACGGATATCGCCTTTGCTATCGGCATTCTGGTGCTGCTGGCCTGGCGCGTGCCGCGCAATCTCATTATCTTCCTGACGGCCCTCGCCATTGCCGATGATCTGGGCGCGGTGCTCGTCATCGCCATATTCTATACCTCCCATATCGACGGCTGGGCGCTAGCCGTATCTGGGGGAATTTTCCTCGTTCTCCTGCTGCTCAACCAAGGGGGTATTCGCCGTCCCCTTCCCTACCTCTTGCTGGGAACTTTGCTTTGGTATTTTTTGCTGGTATCTGGCGTACACGCTTCGGTCGCTGGCATCCTGCTGGCAATGACCCTGCCAGCACGCGGCAAGGTGAGCCCTACGCAACTGCGCGATACCCTGCACGAGCAGGAGGAGAATCTGGGCCGGCTGCTGCGCGAGGAAGAGACCTTCGACCCCCTGATCAACCCCAAGCTCAGCCGACTCGCGGAAGAACTACGCCAGCAAAGCCGAGAAATGATTTCCCCGCAGCAACGCCTGGAGCACAATATCGGTCCCTGGGTAACCTTTGGGGTGCTACCCATCTTTGCCCTTGCCAATGCCGGGGTCGATTTTTCTCAAGTGAGCGGGGAAATGCTGTGGAGCACGGTGACTCTGGGCATCGTTCTTGGTTTGGTGCTGGGCAAATTCGTCGGCATCTCGCTTGTCAGTTGGCTCGCCGTGCGCCTGCGGATTGCTAAGCTCCCGCAAGGTGTTGCCTGGCGGCATCTGTTGGGAGCTGCCTGGCTGGCTGGTATCGGCTTCACGATGTCACTGTTCATCAGTCAGTTGGCCTTTACCCAGACAGAACTGCGGGAGGAGGCCAAGGTCGGAATTCTGGCGGCCTCGTTACTGGCAGGGATCATCGGTCTTCTCTGGCTATGGGTAGCGAGCACAAGGAGAGAAAATGCTTCCGGCTGACATCACAGAATCCGTACAGCGCGCTTTGGCGGAAGATCTGGGCAGCGGCGACTTGAGCGCGGCACTCGTCGATCCACGGCAAGAATTACAGGCGCGGGTCATCAGTCGGGAGGCTGGGGTGCTTTGTGGCCAGCCCTATTTCGAAGCAGTCTGCATCCAGCTCAGTGCCGATCTGCGGGTGAACTGGAATGTGTCGGAGGGGGCCGAAATTGTCCCGAATCAGCCGCTCTGCGACATCCATGGTCCCGCCGCCGCACTCCTCAGTGCTGAGCGTAGTGCCCTGAATTTTTTGCAACTATTGTCAGCCACAGCAACCCAGACCCGCGCCTTTGTGGAGCGTCTGCGGGGCAGCTCAACGCGTCTGCTGGATACTCGCAAAACGCTACCCGGCCTGCGTTTGGCACAAAAATATGCGGTGCGTGTGGGTGGCGGGTACAACCACCGCCTGGGACTCTTCGACGGCATCCTCATCAAAGAAAATCATCTGGCGGCCATCGGCGGTATTGCCCCGGCCATCGCCCGCGCGCGCGCCTTGGCACCGGTGCTCACCCGCATCGAAGTCGAGGTCGAGACCCTCGAGCAACTGGACGAGGCAGTCGCTGCCGGTGCCGACATGGTGCTTCTCGACAATTTTTCCGTACCCGCCCTGCGCGAAGCCGTGGCGCGCGTGGCTGGACGGATTCCCCTCGAGGCCTCGGGCAACATCTCCCTGGACACGGTGGCGGCTGTCGCCGCCACCGGTGTCGATTATCTGTCCGTGGGAAGCATCACCCGCAACGTGCAAAGCCTGGATCTTTCGCTGCGCTATCTTTAGCCGCCGGTATACAAGTTGCTGTCGACTTGGTTATAGTTTGAAAGCTTCCACCACAACAGGAGTAGCTAGCTATGAGTACGGAGACCCCCAAAATGAACCGCCGCGATTGGTTGCGCAAAAGTGCCTTGTTTGTTGGCGCGGCTACGGTCGCCCCACTGATCTTTACCAGCCCCGCTATGGCCGCCGACAAAATGGCCAAGGCGGCAGTGAACTATCGCGACAAGCCCAAAGGCTCGGAAATGTGCAGCAACTGTAAGCTATTCATTCCCGGTTCAACCCCAACTGCCATGGGTGAATGCAAGGCCGTGGCCGGCAAAATCGATCCCAAGGGCTGGTGCGACATCTACGTCCCCAAGGCCTGATCTGGTCGGGGCCGCCTCGCCGGCCCCCGTTGTTCCCTGAGCAATGCCTCAGTGTTCCATTCGGTCCATCCCAAAGCCCCCTCCAGCCGCGTGCTAGGCGTCATTCTCTTCCTCAAGTCCCGCAGAGTAGAAACACCCATCTGATTTTTATGAACTTTTTGTCTACGCGCTGATTCCGCCAGGAATTCCACTCCTTACGGCATACATATTGCTACAATGTTTATGTAACAATATTTGGAGTCTCTATGAAGCGAATCGCCGCAGCTGTTTCCGCACTTGGTTTCTTTACTGTTTTTTCCGTAGCGCAGGTCTGCGCTGCTCCACTCTATGTGGAGAAGGTCGATCTCCCCGTTCACAGCACAATGGCCGAAATCTACAGCAATCTCCATGCTGCCGGTTACAAGATTGTCCTCAAGCTCAACATTCTCAAGCTCATCGAAGGCCAACAGAAGACCCTCAAGATTCCCGACTTTGATGCCGTTCATTTTACCGACGTGCGCGCCATCGTGTTTTGCAATCCCTATGATTTCAGTAAGTTGCTCAACACCTATTGGCCGAGTGCTGCTGCCTGCCCCCTCAATCTGACGGTGTTTGGACGCGGACAGAACAGTTACATCGTCTATGGCGAGCGTAGCGCCTACGCCAGCGACTCCAGCGCCAACAAAAAGGTCACGGAGGCGGTCGACAAGGGTGTCATCAAGGCTCTGCAGCAGATCCCCATGTCCCGCGAATTGCACAAGATCCCGGGCTGGGTTGCACCCGCGGCGTGATGCGGACTGAGAAAACGCATTCGCTGACCTAACCCAGCGGTTTTGCCAAATACAGAAGAGGAGTTTTGCAAGATGAATATCAGCCGCAGAGATTTCATGGCCATCATGGGCATTGCCGGAGCGAGCGGTTTTCTCGCACCTTCGGCGTTGGCTTCGAGCTGGGGGAGCGGAAACGATCCCTACGACATTCCCAAGTACGGCAATGTCACCCTGCTCCATATCACCGACACCCATGGCCAGCTACTTCCCGTCTGGTGGCGCGAACCGGGCACCAATATCGGCACTCGCAAGCAGCATGAATGGGGAGTGACGCCCCATCTGGTGGGCAATCACAAACTGGACTACTACGGCATCAAGGCAGGGACTCCAGAAGGGTACGCGCTGTCGTGTCTGGACTTTGATGCCTTGGCCCATAAGTACGGGAAGATCGGCGGTTACTCCCATATCGCCACCCTGGTGAAGCGCTACCGCGAGCAGGTAGGTGCCGATCGCACCCTGCTCTTTGATGGCGGCGATGCCTGGCAGGGCTCGGCAACCAGCCTGTGGACGCGCGGCGAGGATATGGTCGGGGCGCAGAATTTACTGAAAGAAGACTATTTCGTTGGTCACTGGGAATTCACCTACGGTGCTGAACGAGTTGAGTATCTCTTAAAAAACAAACTCAAGGCCAAATTTCTCTCTCAGAATGTGTTCACCATTCCCTGGGATGAGCTGGTTTTTGACCCCTATGACATCCGTGAAGTCAATGGCGTAAAGGTGGCAGTAATCGGTCAATCATTCCCCTTCACACCGATCGCCAATCCTGCGTACTTCATTCCGAAATGGTCCTTCGGCATCCATCCTGAGCACATGCAGAAAATGGTCAATGAATGTCGAGAACAACACCACGCGGACGTTGTAGTGGTACTTTCTCACAATGGTGCTGATGTAGACAAAAAGATGGCTTCCCAGGTCAATGGGATCGATATCATTCTGGGTGGACATACTCATGAAATCATGGGACCAAAGCCGGTAATGGTCAACAAGACGATTGTCATCAATACCAGCACCAATGGTAAATTCCTGGCACGCTTTGACCTCGATGTCGGCAAGGGAAAACTGAAAGGTTGGCGCTTCCATTATTTACCCATTCTTTCGAACATGATTCCTGCAGACAAGGAAATGGACGAATATATCACCAAGGTCCGCGCACCCTATGCAAAGAAACTGGCGGAACCGATGGCGGTGAGCGAGAGCCTGCTCTACCGTCGCGACAATTTCAACGGCACCTTCGATCAGTTGATCTGTAATGCGCTGCGCGAAGAAATGGATTGCGAGGCCGCTTTCTCTCCGGGCTTCCGCTGGGGCTATACCAAGCTCCCAGGCGAAACCATCACCATGGAAGATGTCATGGGGCAAACCGCCATCACCTATCCGCAAGTGACCGTCACGGAATATACGGGAGCCGAACTGAAGAACGTCATGGAACAGGTGGCGGACAACCTTTTCAATCCCGATCCCTATTACATTCAGGGTGGCGATATGATTCGGGTGGGAAATATTCAATATACCTTTGATCCCTCGGAAACCATCAACAAGCGAATCTCCGATCTCCGTGTTGGCGGTAAGCTGGTGCACGCCAGCAAAAAATACAAAGTCGCTGGCTGGGCGGCTATGCAAAAGGTCGAGGGGACGCCGGTCTGGGATATTTTTGCGAAATGGCTGAAGGATCAGAAAACCGTCCGCGTCGACCATCGCGACCTGCCCGTGCTGACCAAAAATATGCGTGGAAATCCCGGTATTGCCTTTCCCAAGGAATATGAACTCTGAGGACATTCCCAATGAAACTCCTGCCCGATCTGCCTTTCATCGAAAAGCTGCTATATACGGGGTTCATCTTTCTGGTCGGCCTTGGCCTCCTGTCAGCGGAGGCCTATACCTACTTCGTGATCCACGGTGCAGATGGCAAGCCCGGCATTTCGATGCAGGATCTGGTCGTCCACTACTATGGCGACCGCAGCTCCAGCAAATTGCAGACCATGTTGCCAGCGATGATGTCCATGGCCCAGGTCCCCGCTGCGGAAAAACCGAAAATGCTGTCAGCGGTCAATCACTGGATCGCCAATGGCGAAAGTCGCACGGATTACGAAAAGAATGTGCGCCCATTGATCAACGCCTCGTGTCTGAAATGCCACAGCATTGGCATGCCGGACATTGGCACTTTCGATTTGCTGAAAAAACAGGCCAAGGTCGATATGGGCATGCCCTACTCTGCCATGCTGATGAATGGCATGATTCATTTGACCACCCTGGGCGTGATCTTCTGGATTGCTGGCTGGATCTTTGCACGCACACGAAGCCCTAAGGGGGTAAAAGTTTTTTTCATCGCCATTCCCTTCCTGGCATTTTTCATCGACTTTGCCGGCTGGTTCCTGACCAAACAAAGCCCGGATTTCGTCTGGTTGGTATTGCTCGGCGGCATTTTTTCCTGTCCCGTGGTTCTCATCGGGATGGCCGTCAGCCTCTACCAAATCTGGCTACTGAAGGGTTCCGATCATGGCGATCGAGCACAGCCCCTCGCTTCCTGAGCCACTCGCTCGACGCCATTGGAGCGCCAGCGCCCGCCTTATCTGGCAGGCGCTGGTTTCCATGCGTCTGGCGGTTCATCTGCTGCTCTTCGTTGCCATTGCCTCGATCATTGGTACCATTCTTGCGCAACAGGTGAGCTACCATCAGTACGTCGCACAATTTGGTCCCTTCTGGTATCGCGTCTTTTCCGACCTTGATCTGTACGATGTCTATCGCTGCGGTTGGTATATCGGTCTGGTCGCATTCCTGGTGTTGTCGACAGCATCCTGCATCACCCGCAATACGCCCAGCATGCTGCGCGATATGGCGCTTCCCAAGCGCCTATCCAGTCAGAAATTTCTGGCTAGCCGCGCGGAACAGGCAGAAATCAGTGTAGCGTCCGGCAGTGGCTCCCTTGCACAATGGGGAGGCATCTTGCGGGAAAGAGGATATCGCACCCATACCCTTGCAGGGCCGAATGGACAGCGAATCATCCTGGCGCAGAAAGGCAGATTCTATCGCCTCGGTTATATTTTTACTCATTTTGCCATCATTATGTTCTGTGCCGGTGCACTATATAATGCCAATTTACCCCTGAAAATACGGGAGTGGTTTGGCGCCATTTCGCCACTAAGCAATTTTGCATTACCGCTAGCGACAATTCCCCAAAAGGACTGGCTTCCTGCCAATGACAGCGCCTTCCGCGGCATCATCAGCATTCCCGTGGGACAGAGCGTGAACGCCATGTTTGAACTGATTGGTGATGGATTTCTGGTACAACGCCTCCCTTTTACCGTCCATCTCGATCATTTTACCATCACCCATTACCGCAATGGTATTGCCAAGAGCTTCATTTCCCGTATTTCTTTATACAACGCGCACGGAAAATTGCTACATACCGGCATCGCCTATCCTAATCACCCGCTGACCTACGACGGTGTCAGCATCTATCAAACTTCGTATAACGATAGCCGCTCGGTGCTACAATTTCAGAGTCATTCCCTGCTTGATCCTGAACTACCGGCGAACACCTTTGGTGTACGCGTTGGCCAGAAGCTGCGTGCCGGTTCCGGTAACTACGAGCTGGCAGTCGAGAAACTGAAAATCAACAATACCATTCCGCGCAAGGATCTGGGACTGGCAGAACGTCCAGGACACAGCATGATCAACGTGGGCCCCATCGTCCGTTACCAGGTGACCGACCGTAAGACGGGGGAAAGCTGGATCTACAAGAGTTATTTGCGGCCGCTGGAGCGACACGGGGAGCATTTCTTACTGCTTGCCTATCATCAGCAGGGTAATGGGATAGAACACTATCTGGCGATTCCCGAAGGAGCGCAGGGCGGAATCGGGTTATTCGTGCATTACCTGGGCGCTCTGGAAAATGCCGCCGCCCAGGGCGCGAACGCGAGTTCTACGGTTTTCCGGCAGACCCTACGACAGGTCGCGGAAGCACAGAATGTGCAACTGACGCCGCAGGAACGCTCCAATTTTCTGCGGGCCAGTCTGATCGCGTTGCGTGGCCTGCATGACTATCCCTTACCCTTTCTGGTCACCCTACATCATCTTCACTTGCAGTGGTCAGCAGGACTCGAGATGACGAAATACCCCGGAATGCAGATTGTCTATGGTGCGTGTTTTCTGCTGGTTGGCGGAATATTCATCCTCTTCTACGTGCCGCGTAAGCGTCTGTGGATTCGTCTGACGGCTGCCCATCAATTACGCGTCAGTGGCGACAGTTCGCGCAATCCGGAGGATTTTCACCAGGAATTCCTCGAAATCACCGAGGAGCTCCAATCCTAAATCACAGCAAAAGGAGAACATCATGTTTCATCAAAGCTCTCGCATCCTGCTCTTGCTCAGCGCTATCGCCCTGCCCGCTGCCGCAGTCGCCGCTCCCAGCGCTGCCGATATTGCCGCAGGCAAATCCATTGCCTTCAATCGTGCCGAAGGCAATTGTCTAGCCTGCCACGTATTGCCAGGAGGGACCATGGCGGGTGACGTGGGACCGGATCTGACCCATTTTCCCTTCAAGATTGTTTTTCACAACCGGCAAAAGCTGGTGCATTTTCTCTACGATCCGGAAAAAACCATACCCCACATCAACATGCCACAGTTCGGAAAAAACAAGGTATTGACTCATCATCAACTCGAACTGGTTGCGGATTATCTTTGGTCCCTTCAAAAGTAATCCTTTCACACCGGGAGAAACGCCATGAAATACGCAAAACGAATTCTTTCCGTAAGCTTGGGCTTGGCACTCGGTTGTGCTGTCCTCTCTGCCAACGCCATCGATTGGTGGCAACTAGGCAATACCAAGGTTGGCCCGCAAAAGACGCTGCAAGACTTTCATCAATACTTCAAGGAACAATTCCCCAAGATGAGTCTCGAACAATACGCGCTCGGGAGTTATGCCTTCAATAAACAGGACTATGAACAATATCAACAGGCGATACAATTCAATCCCGGCGATCTTACCCTGAGCCAAGGGAAAAAGCTTTGGGAGACCAAGTTTCCGGATGGAAAAACCTACGCATCCTGCTTTCCTGGTGGCGGTAAGGGTGTTGCCGCTGGCTATCCCTATTACAGTGACAAGACCCATCAAGTCGTCACCGCTGCTATGCGCATCAATGCCTGCAGGGTAGACAACCATCTGGCGCCACTAAAATACGGCAGCAGCGATCTGATTGCTCTGGAGACCTATTTTGGCTCTCTGTCCAATGGAATGCCTACCGATGTCAAGGTAGAGGGCCCTGGAGCCGTGCGCGCCTTTGAGGAAGGAAAGGCCTATTACTTCATGCATCGTGGACAACTTAATTTTAGCTGCGCGAGTTGCCACGTAGCTTATGCCGGAAAATACCTGCGCGGGCAAATCATCTCGCCGGTGCTCGGACAAAGCGCGCACTACCCGACCTATCGCGCCTCCTGGAGCGCCGTCAATACCTTTGAAAAGCGTTTCCAGGGCTGCGACAAAAAGGTGGGCGCTGCACCGCAAAAACTGGGTAGTCCAGAGTATCGTGATCTGGACTATTTCATGAGTTACCTCAGCAACGGGATCAAGATGAATGTCCCGGGCTATCGACCCTGAGGAGGATTGACGATGTCAGTTGATGTCAGTGAGCTTCGTCAATGGTTCGCCTTTCCGCAGGGGGCACGGGAACAACGCCTCTGGCAACGCCTTTGGGCGGTGGCGTTGACCGCTGGTGCCTTTGCCGTCTGGGCGATTTTTCGCGCCGATTTCTGGATGTGGCAGTACATCACCCTAGGGATCTGGTACGCCGGACTCCTCTGGTTTGGTTGGCACTGGCCGGCGTTCCGCCGCCTGTTTTTCGCCATTCTCGTCGTCGCGGCTCCCGGCGTTGGTCTCTACATGGCTGGTTATACTGCCGCCAACAGCCTTCTGCTGCGCTATGTTTTCCAAAGCACAGCAATGTTCTACTGGATGAGCGGTGCCATTCTCGTCAGCGCGGTCAGCTATTACTGGTATCTCTATGCCGGCTCCCAGAGTGCTGGCGACCGCGGCCATCGCTTTGCCTGGCTGGCAACCGTGCTCGGCTTTGCCGGACTCACCATCCGCTGGAAAGAAACCTACGTAGGGCATCCATCCTGGGGCCACATACCGGTCACCAACATGTATGATGCCATGGTGCTGCTCTGCACCGTTACTGCCCTGTTCTATCTGTACTACGAAGCGCAGGGCAAGCGTCGTGGCCTGGGCGCCTTTGCCATGCCGATGATTCTGGCGGCAGATATCTTTCTGATTTGGGTCGGAATCGCCTATCACCAGAACCAGATCCAGCCCATCGTGCCTGCCTTGAACAGCTTCTGGATCAAGCTGCATGTGCCCTGCGAATTCGTTGCCTATGCCAATTTCTATCTGGCGGCGATGGTTGGCCTTGCCTATCTGCTGCGCCAGCGGGCGGAACGCCTGGGCAGTCGTTTGGTGGAGCGCTTACCTGATCTCAACAAACTGGAACGCATCATGGCGGCCATGGTGACTTTTGGTTTTCTGTTCTTTACCGCCGGCACCATTCTCGGTGCCGTATGGGCAGCCAAGGCCTGGGGCGGCTTCTGGTCCTGGGATCCCAAGGAAACCTGGGCACTGATCGTGTGGCTCAACTACGCCGCCTACTTGCATTTACGGGGCCGTAGCCCACAGCATCGGCCGACGGGAAAAACCCTGGCTTGGTGGTCGGTCATCAGTCTGCTGACCGTCACCTTCTGCTTCATCGGTGTGGATCTTTTCTTGGGAGGATTGCACTCCTACGCGAAGCTTTAAAGGCGGGCAGGCGCCTGCAGCACGAGGCGCCGTCCACCAGCTTTACTTCCCGCCCCCGGCGGAAATGCCCACCGACGACTTCCATTGCTGCATCTGCGCTATCAGCGGCGATTTAGCGCAATCCGCTGCCGAGAGGCTACTACAGGCACTGGCCCACTGGCCGGTAGTCTGGAAAAACTTTTGCGCTGCACCTGCCTGTTCTGCCTGCGCGCCGGTCAAAATCTTCGCTGCCGATCCATAGCTTGCCGCCCGGGCATGCGCCCAATTGGAGACGCTCTGCCAGCAAGTCGAGCGTTGTGCACCACTCTCGCCAATGCAAGAAGTGCTCTGCTGCCGGGCACTGGCAAGGTCCTGGGTCCAGCTCTGCGCAAAATCGCTGCTGTTGATGTTCGCCGCGCTGTTCACGATGGGAGCCACCACTTTCGCTTCGGGGACCACCACTGCCGAAGCACTGGCCTGAGACGACAGGGCCTGGGTCGGCAAGTTCTCCTCGCGGATCGAGGCTGCGGGGATCTTGGCTGTCTGCGGCAACTTCACCTGCGGCACTACTACCGGCGCAGCAGTTGACGGTGCCGGCTGGGAGACGGACTGAGGCAGTGGCGGCATTACCGGTCCAGAGGGCAACAGGCCATTGTTGGTTGCTGAGCCACATCCTGCCAAGGTTGCGGCCACGGCAAGGAGCCCAAGGGTAGGAAACAATTTCATGACGCTGTCCTTTCTTGACGATTCAAGTCCATAGATAAAAGCTATCTCGCAGTTTTCTCTCGTGCTTCGCCCGTCGGATATGCGCTGGCAGGATGACGCCGCTGCGCCGCTGCTGCTACCTCCGCACCAAACAAAACCGCCAACCAGGTCATATACAACCAGAGTAGAAATACGGGCAATAGTCCGAGTGCCCCATAGAGCGTCTCGGTGATCGAATAGCGGATGTATTGCGCCAGCAAGTATTTGGCGACGTTGAGCAGAATAGCCGCAATCAGTGCACCAAAAAATGCGTCGAGGAAGGTCACTCGTGCTGCCGGCAATATCCGATATAACGCCAGAAAAATCACCATCTCTACGACAAATGCAATAGCATAGCTGAATTGTGCCGGTAACGCTGGCATGGCACCGAAGTGGAGTAACCAGTGTTGCACGGGTTCCAAAGAAAGAACCAACGCAGCGCTGGCAATGGGGCCAAGGACAATCAGGAGAATGTAGCGCAAGGGTCGCAGCCAGTGCGTAGTGATCTTTTCATTCCAAATAGCGTTGAAATGGCGTTCAATTTCGTGAAGCAGCAAAAGCGCCGTTATCAACAAACCAATCACACCATACCAGCCCAAACCCGCGCCGCGGGCCGCCAGAACATTGAGCCAATGAATGACCGCTTCTCCTACTTCCGGCACAAAACTCTGAAATACATAGCGATCGATGAGTTGCCGTTTTTCTTCAGTGAATCCAATGAGATTCCATAGGCTAAAAATGACCGCCAGCAGAGGCACAATAGCCAGTAGAGTGGTGTAGGCAAGCAGAGAAGCTCGATCCACACAGTCGTCCCACCAGAAGTCCATTCCCGCGCGAATAAAGCGCAATAGGATGCGTCGCCACCAAGGTGTGCCTGCGTGCGGATACCAACGCCCGCGCCCGGAATTCTCCTTGGGTGCCTTGTCCAACAAGTCAGACATTTGCCTGTTCTCGAAATATTCGCCATTGGGTAACACTGGGCGTAGCCTGACGTTGCCAGAGCCAGGCCTGAAAGGCCTCGACCAAACTGGTCAGGGTGCTGAGATTACGCGTTTCGCTGCGCAACAGATGGCGCCGCAAAGGCTCGGCAAAAGGCGGACCGAAACGTGTGGAGATCTGCAGCAACAATGCGTCGAGCTGCTGGTCCTGCGGACGTTTCAGATAATAACTGGTAAGGGCGGTCAAACGACTTTCCCAGTCGGCAAGCAGCCAGCGCGGCCGCGGGGCAATGCAACTGACCAGCCAGGGTAAGCCTCTATCCAGACGATAATTGAAGAGACAAAAAAGTTCTTCCTCACGTGCCAGGCTACCTGCCCAGGCATCGATGTTATCCAGACAGAGGAATGGCGCCGCACAGAGGTCGAGAACGCCGTCGCCAGCGCCTGGCAGCGCCCGACAATCGACGTAGGGAGCCCACGAGCCGTCAGCAAAGGCGGCCCATAGCAGCAGGTGCGTCTTACCTACCCCTGTATCCCCGTAGAGACAGAGCGCAGTCGACGCCTCACGCAGCTGACGGATTGCCGCCAGGGCTTCTTCATGCAGGCCCGGAAGGTTGGTCATTCCCGCAAGTTGCCGCGGCTGCAACGGCAGAAGTTGCTGACCTGGTACGGAAGACAACGCCATCGTTACAAGGCATTCACTCAGCTGACTGTGTACCAGTGTAACAGTGTTCGCCGGGAGCCGGAATCAAGAGACTGGGCAAGGAGCCGGGCAACGGACCCGATCGTCGTTTGCAGACGACAGGGCTCGCCGACTACAATTTGTAGATAGATGCAGTTCCCACCCAGCGACAGGAGAGCAGGAATGTCTGAATATACAGTACGGGAAGAACTCAAGCCCAGCGGTCTGGAGGGTATCAGTGATGATCAGATCAACGACCATTGGGGGCTTTACAAGGGCTATGTGGCGCAGAGCAATGCCCTGCGCAAGGAACTCGACGAGCTGCGCGCGGCGGGCAAGGGTGCTTCCCTGGGTTATGCGGATCGGCGCCGGCGTTTTGGTTTTGAATACAACGGCATGGTGCTGCACGAGTACTATTTCGCGCAGCTCAAGCCCGGTAGCAACATCGATCAGGCCCCAGGCTTCAAGGCAGCGGTGACGGAGCAGTTCGGCAGCGCCGAAGCCTGGCACGACGACCTGATGGCGGCAGCAAAGAGCCGCGGCATCGGTTGGGCAATCTGCTATTACGACGCCACGACCGGGCAAATCAACAACCACTTCGTGCAGCTGCATGAGGACGGCAACATCGGTGGCTTTAGCCCGCTGGTGGTGGTCGACGTCTTCGAACACGCCTACATGGTTGACTGGAAGGCCCTGGGCCGCGGCGATTACCTCGCTGCCCTGCACAAAAACATGAACTGGGCGCTGGTAGAAGCACGCTTCCAGGCCGCCAAGAGCGGACAGGTATTCAAGCGCTTCTGAGCGCCAGATATCGTCCGGCACGAAACCCGCAGCCTGCTGCGGGTTTTTTTTGGCTTGCCGCGAACGCAGTGGCTTCGTACCATCCTACCATTCGTCTCCAGGAGCCTGACGTGAACCCCAAAGACCCCCTGACCTATCAGCAAGCTGGCGTGGATATCGATGCCGGCAACCGTTTGGTGGACCGCATCAAACCGCTCGCCAACGCCACCCAACGTCCCGAGGTGCTGGGTGGCCTGGGCGGCTTTGGTGGCCTTTTCGCGCTCCCCCCTGGCTATCGGCAGCCGGTTCTGGTCTCCGGTACCGACGGCGTTGGTACCAAGTTGCTCTTGGCCCTGGAGGCGAAGCAGCACGACGGCATCGGCATCGATCTGGTGGCCATGTGTGTCAACGACATTCTCGTCTCGGGTGCCGAACCGCTCTGGTTCCTGGACTATTACGCGTGTAGCAAACTCGATGTCGAAGTCGCCGAGCAGGTCATTGCCGGCATTGCCGAGGGTTGTCGACAGGCCGGATGTGCTTTGCTAGGCGGCGAGACTGCGGAAATGCCGGGCATGTATCCCAACGATCACTATGATCTGGCGGGCTTTGCCGTGGGTATCGTCGAACGCGATGCCATTCTCGATGGCAGTCGCTGTCGCGCCGGCGATGCACTGGTGGGGATCGCCTCTTCCGGACCCCACAGCAATGGCTACTCCCTCGTCCGCAAGATTCTGGTGCGGGCAGGTGCCCACCAGCATCTGCAGCTGGGCGGTGAGCCGCTCATCGACCAGCTTCTGCGTCCAACGCAAATCTATGTGCGGGCCATTCAGTCCTTGCGCAGCGTGGTCGAGATTCACGCTTTGGCGCATATTACCGGCGGTGGCTTGACTGAAAATCTACCGCGCTCCCTGCCCAAAGAACTGGCCGCAGTCATCGATCCCAAGAGCTGGCCGCAACCCGCCATCTTCACTTGGCTGCAGGAACAAGGCGAGGTAGACACCACAGAAATGCGCCGTGTTTTCAATCTCGGCATTGGCATGGTCGCCAGCGTTCCCTGGGAACAGCGCGACGCGGCCATCGAGAACCTTGTTGCCAGCGGGCACGCGGCCTACTGCATCGGTCGTCTGGAGGCGCGAAAGTCCAGCGGAGTCGTCTATCTTGACTGAACAACGCCTGGTGCTGCTGATTTCCGGGCGCGGCAGCAACCTGCGGGCCATTCAGCAGGCCTGTGTCAGTGGCCAGATCCCAGCCCGGATCGGTGCCGTCATCAGCAATCGGGCGGATGCCGCAGGGCTGGCATGGTCTCGCGATGCCGGCCTCGCTACGGAAGTCATTGCCCACAAAAATTTTTCTACGCGCGCGGATTTCGACCGCGCCCTTGCCGCAGCCATCGACATCCACCATCCGGACTGGGTCGTCCTGGCGGGCTTCATGCGTCAACTGACCGATGCTTTCGTGCAGCGCTATCTGGGACGCCTGATCAATATCCACCCCTCCCTGCTGCCCGCCTTTCCGGGCTTGCACACCCATCAGCAGGCCTTACAGGCCGGGGTTCGCTGGCATGGAGCAACCGTACACTTCGTCACGCCAGAACTGGACGCCGGGCCCATCATCGCTCAGGGCGTCCTGCCCGTGCGCAGCGACGACACCCCGGAAAGCCTGTCCGCGCGCGTGCTGGCGCTGGAGCACCAGCTCTACCCGCAGGCCCTGGGGCATCTGCTGCGTGGTGACTGCGTCCTGCAGCAGGGGCAGACGCTCTGGCGGCAGGCCTACCAGAGCCCGGACCTTGCCGGCATCAATCCACAGAGGCAAACATGACAACGCGTCTGGGTATCATCATCGTCGGCTCGGAGATTCTGCTCGGCAAGCGGGAGGATCGCCACTTTGCCCGTAGTCGCGAGCAGGCGCTGGATCGCGGCTATGAACTGGCCTGGAGCCTCTTACTGGCAGACCGCTGGGAGGATCTGATCAGCCAATATCGCTGGGCCTTTGCACAGGAATGCCCCTTTTTCTCCTTCGGTGGCCTGGGCGCCACTCCTGATGACCTGACGCGGGCGGCCGCCGCGGCAGCGTTGGATCTGCCCGTGGAGCGACACCCCGAAGCCGCGCACCTGATTCGCGAGCGGTTTGGCGTCGGGGCCGAGCCCATCCGCATCCGCATGGCAGACTTGCCCAAAGGCGCCAGCATCATCCCCAACCCCGTCAATCAGATCCCTGGCTTTCAGCTGCGTCAGGGCTATTTTTTCCCCGGCTTTCCGCAGATGGCAGAGCCCATGACGCAATGGGTTCTGGAACGCGATTTCCCGCTGCGCGCCCCGGCCTTACAATTGCGGATCCTCCTGCGGGAGCAAAAAGAAAGCGACTGGGTCGACTTCATGGAACGCTTCTGCGCAGAACACGCGCAAGTGGAATTTTCCAGCCTGCCCAGCTTCGCGGCAACGGGTACGCAAATCGAACTCGGTCTGCGCGGCGAGGCCGCAGCGCTGCGCGCCGCCTGGCAGATGCTGGCGAGCGAGCTCGAACGACGCGGCGTGCCTTGGGAATGGCTACAAGAGCCGCAATTGCCATGAAGGTAGTCATCTGACATCGCTATGGACGTGGGACAGAAGAGTGAATGGCATTTCTGGCACCCCGAACACGGCGCTTTTGGTGAAGGCCCCCTACTCGCTCTCTTGGGTGCCATTATCGGCGTGTTGACCGGGGTTGGTGACATCGTTTTTCACTACCTCGTTGCCTTCATTCACAATGTCGCCATCCTGAATATTTTCGATTTCCACGACCGAGCACACCTGCACACTCCACAGTCCCCCTGGGGCTGGGCCTTGCCCCTGGTTCCCACCCTGGGCGGTCTACTGGTAATTTTTCTGGCCCGTAAATACGGAACGGCCGTCCAGGGCGCTGGTGTCAGCCAAGTGATCGAGGCGGCCTACACACGCGAGGGCCGAATGGCGCGCAGCATCGCATTGTTGCGCCCTCTGGCGACGGCCATCACGGTCGGGACTGGCGGTTCGGCAGGACGCGAAGGGCCAGCCATGCAGTTTGGCGCCGCCATTACCGCATGGCTGGACGCCGTCTTCACCATGCCTGCGCACCGCCGCATTCATCTTCTTGGTTGTGGCGTGGGGGCCGGTATCGCCGCGGTCTTCAATGCCCCCCTGGGTGGCTGGTTTCTGGCCATGGAAATCATCGTTCCAGACTGGCGCCCATGGACGATTCTCTCGACGCTGGTCGCAACCATTGGCGCAAGCCAAATCACCGAGCTGGTCTTCGGAAACTTCCATCTCCTCCCGGCGGTGACCAGTACCCTCGTCAACAAGGCCGCGGATCTTCCCCTCTTCGTTATCCTCGGCGCCATCAACGCGCTTGCGGCGATTCTCTTCATCGCCAGCCTGACGGCGATCACGCAGTACAGCGAGATGTTCCTGCGCAACCCCTATCTCCGCCATGCCTTGGGAATGTTCCTGGTTGGCCTTTTGCTATTGCTCTGTTTTGCCTGGACCGGTCACTACTACCTGATTGGTGGTAGCTACGCGGGTATCGGCGATATTCTGCGCGGAGAGATCAGTGCCTGGGGCATCCTGTTGCTCCTGCTATTGCTCAAGCTGCTGGCGACCAGTCTGACCATTGGTTCGGGAGGATCTGGTGGCATCTTCTCGCCTTCGCTCTTCATCGGTGCGGGCACGGGTGCCTTGTACGGCCTACTCCTGCTGCATTGGCAGATCCTACCCGCCAAGCTCGTCGGCCTACTCGCACTCTGCGGCATGGCCGGCATGGTAGCCGCGAGCACCGGCGCGTTATTGAGCGCCCCGGTCATGGCCGTCGAACTGACGGGCAGTTACGAAGCCCTGCTGCCAGCCATGCTGACCTCGGTTACCGCTTTTGCCATTCGCCGCATGCTGCTGGGCGCCAGCATCTACACCCTGCCCTTGCGCCGGCACGGGCTGGATGTACCGGAGAACCACTATGTCGTCGAGGGAACGGGAAAGCAGGAAAAGGGCTGATTTTTGCGGCCCCCGGGCGAGATGCGGTATATTTCTGGCACACGCATAATCCACATTCCGTAGGAGTCGCAATGTCCGTAAAATCCGCTCTCGACCGCCGCGAAAAGCGCGCTGTCTTCTCCTTGGCTGGCATTTTTGGACTTCGATTGCTGGGCTTGTTTCTGGTGTTACCCGTATTTTCGGTGTACGCACACGGTCTGCGCGGTGCGGCAAATCATCCCGCGCTGATCGGCATCGCGCTGGGCGCCTACGGCCTCACCCAGGCCATTCTGCAAATTCCTTTTGGCAAACTCTCGGATCGCATCGGCCGCAAACCCATCATCGCCATTGGTCTCCTGATTTTTGCCATCGGCAGTGTGGTTGCGGCCTTGGCCAGCAGCATCGACGGCCTGCTCATTGGCCGAATCATTCAGGGAGCGGGCGCGGTGGCGGCGGCAATCATTGCCCTCACCGCGGATCTCGTACGCGAGGAGCGCTGGACCAAGGCAATGGCGGTCATTGGCATCACCATCGGGATCAGTTTCAGCATCTCCCTGGTCCTGTCAGCGCCTCTGGCCCATTTCATCGGCGTTTCCGGAATTTTTTGGCTGACTGCAGTCCTAGCGCTCGTTGCCATTGCCGTCCTGTATCTCGTCATTCCCAGCAGCCCTGCAAAATTCCACCGGGATGCCGAACTGAATCCGGCCATGTTGCGGACCGTGCTGCGGGATCGGAATCTATTGCGTCTCGACTTTGGCATTTTTGCATTGCACTCCGGCTTGACCGCGATCTTTGTCGTCTTGCCTTTGGTACTGGTCGATCCACGCCACCCTTTGCTGTCGCTCTCGGATCAATGGACCCTGTATCTGCCGGTCATGCTGCTCTCTTTTCTGTTCATGGTGCCGCTGATTGCCGTCGGTGAGGCCAAGCGCAAATTGAAGGAGATCTTCCTTTTCGCCATCGGCTTGCTGATCGTTGCGGGGATTCTGATGGCAGTTTCCTACCACAGCCTAATCATGATCGCTATCGCCCTCTTCCTCTTTTTTGTCGGCTTCAATGTCCTCGAGGCCAGTCTGCCTTCTCTGATTGCCAAGTTCAGCCACGCCGGCGCGAAAGGAACGGCAACCGGGGTCTACACCTCCTCCGAGTTTCTCGGCGCATTCTGTGGTGGCCTCCTTGGCGGCCTGCTCTATGCTCCGGAGGCTCGCAATTACAGCGTCATCTTTTGGGTGGTGACCGGCATTTTTGTCCTATGGCTGCTGATCGCCCTGGGCATGCAGCGTCCGCGCTATCTCGCCACCCGCATCTTTACCCTGCCAGCAAATCCCGATGGGGGATTGGAGCAGAGACTTCTCGCCCTCCCCGGGGTTGCGGAGGTAGCCGTCTTCCCCGACGAGGGCGCCATCTATTGCAAGGTCGACAGTAAAATTTTCGCTGAGGACCAGGCTCTCTCCCTTCTTGGGGCACAACCGGCGTGAGTGAGCTTGCCGTAGAGTCCGGTGCCGCTCCCATGGAGGAAGGGAGCAACAGCGACACCGGAGCCCTCCGCAGTCGCTGGCGCAAAGTGCGTCGCAATCCCTTTTTTCATTTCCTGTTGGCCATTTTTGTCGGCGTCATCGCTGGCCTCGGCGCAGTCGTCTTTCGTCGCCTTATTGGCCTGATGCACAACCTTTTTTTCTATGGTCGAGCAAGTTTCGCATTCAACGCGTTGCAGCATGCGGAGCCGAGCAGCTGGGGAGCCGGGATCATTCTCGCACCTGTCGTTGGCGGGCTGATTGTCGTCTGGCTGGTACGCAGCTTCGCGCCGGAGGCCAAGGGACATGGGGTCCCCGAAGTGATGGATGCCATCTATTACAAAGCGGGGGTCATCCGCCCGGCGGTGGTCATCGTCAAGGCCCTGGCATCCGCCATCACCATCGGGAGTGGCGGCTCGGTGGGACGCGAGGGGCCCATCATCCAAATCGGTGCCGCCTTTGGCTCGAGTCTCTCGGGCTGGCTGCACCTGCCGGAGTGGCAGCGCCTGGGCCTGATCGCCGCCGGCGCGGGGGCTGGTATCGCTGCCACCTTCAACACCCCGGTTGGCGGCGTTCTCTTTGCCGTAGAGCTGATGCTGGTGGAAATCAGCGCCCGTACCCTGGTTCCAGTCATGATTGCCACGGGCACCGCGACCCTGATCTCGCGCCTGCTGCTGGGCAACTTCCCATCTTTCATCATTCCACCGGATATCATTGCCAAAACTGCGCACATGGATATCCGCAACTATCTGGTCTTTGCGCTGCTGGGGATCATTGTCGGTGGGATTGGCCTGTTCTTTACCCGCATGCTCTACTGGACCGAGGACTTCCTTGAGCACATTCTGCCCAATGCCTATCTGCGCGCCGTGGTCGGAATGGCGGCTGTTGGTGTCACCATCTGGCTCATCTTCCTTTTCAGCGGCAAATACTATGTGGAAGGCGTTGGCTACGCCTCCATCCAGGACGTGCTCGACGGTGTCCTGCTCAATCCTGGATTCCTGCTCCTGTTGGTCCTGCTGAAGATTGTGAGTTTCAGCACCACCCTCGCTGCCGGTGGCTCTGGCGGCGTATTTTCTCCCTCTCTCTTTGTCGGGGCATTGCTGGGTACCGCCTGTATTTTGGCACTCAACTCGCTCTTCCCCGGTCTGCACATGCATATCGCTACCGGCGCGGCGCTGGGAATGGCGGGAATGGTCGCGTCCTCTACCGGAGCGGCAGTGACTGGGGCGGTCATGATCTTTGAAATGACCAATGACTATCACATCATCATCCCCCTGATTCTGGTGGCGTCCATTGCCTTCGGTATTCGTCGCATGGTCACCCGGGACAGCATCTATACCCTGAAGCTGCTGCGGCGTGGGCACTACATCCCGGAAGCACGGCACAGCAACCTGTACCTGATGCGTTCGGCGAGCAGTCTGGTCGAAACCCCGCTGTTACGTCTGCACGACCATCGCTTGCTCAAGGATCTCCATCGTCTGCTGCGGCGCTATCCGCGCCTGCCGCACATCCTCTTGGTTCGAGATGGGAAACCGGTAGCTGCCATCGCCTCGCACCGAGTGCATGAAATCCTCGGGCGGCGCAACCTGCCCGAAGAAACCCCCCTGCTGGAGCTCGCCAGTACCGACTGGATCCTGCTCCGCCGTGACGTGCAGCTTTACGAACTGGTGGCTGCGTTTCGCAGCAGTGGCGCGGAGATTGCCTTACTCAGTGAGGATGGAGAAACCCCGCAACATCATTCCAGTGTTTCGGCAATGGTTACCAGCGAAGACATCCTCGCCGACACCAGCCTTCCCGTGTTGCTTCTGCACCCGGAAATGAAGCCCTAACGACATGGCAAAAAAGAAAGCAGGCGGTTGGGGTATCGGCATTGTGGCTGCGGCTCTGGCCGTGGGGGCGTTTCTCTACCTGACAGCGCAACCGCAAAAAAGCGAGAAAATAGCGCCGCAGAGCAGTACCGCAAAACCGGTACGTTTTCATACGCAGACCGTCGCCCTCGGCAGCTATGGCTCCGCCGTGCGTCGCAACGGTCGGGAACTGGCGTTGCAGATTCATCCCCTGGCAGAGCTGGAGGGTCCACCTGGAGAATCGCCTCCTTCTCTTGACGGCCCGGCAGAGCAGGAAATCATTGGCAATATTTTTCTGCGCTTTCCGCAGCTGGCAGCACTGCCAAAGGACTCTGCGGCGCAGGAGCGCCTCGCCGAGCAGATTCGCACCCAACTCGACGCGCAGTTACGGGCCAGACACTCCGCCTGGAAGCTGCGCAGCCTGCAGCTACGTCCGAGTCTCGGACCCATCCCCAGCGGTGAAGGATAAACCGGCATCTTCCTGAGCCAGCCAAGCGACTACCCCTATTTGCCCTGTGCCAAATTCCTCAGCTTTTGCGCTGCATGACAATGCCCAGGCCCAACCCCAGGAATGCCAGGATCAGAGTCAGGACGACACCATAGAGCCAAGGCTGATGCTCGGCGTAATCGGCAATCCACTCTTCCAGACCGACCTGCTGCACATCGATTTTCTGCTCGCTTTGCGCAAGAAGTTTACCGTGATCCACCAGATACACGTCGAGTTCGTAGGTTCCCAAAGGAAGCGAAGCGGGCAGATGCAGATGGGTGGAAAATAGCCGACCATCCTGAATCGTCACGCTCTCTGAACGTACTCGAAACGTTCCTTGCCGCTCCTTAGCCGCGATGACCGCGGACTCCCAGGCATTTTTATCAAGGGGTTCTGGTTCGTACTTTGCCTTTTCCAGAATTCCACGCGGATCGAGTCCCAATGCGTCCCGCTCGGCCGCAGGAAGAATTTTGTCCAACGGCGCCGAAGAGTCGATGAGCAAGACTCCAGGGAACTCGCTCACGGTCACCTTCTTCCCGGTTATCCAGATGGGTCCCATCTGCGCCTTGCGGGTCACTGCGACCGCACTGTCCGGCGAGCGGAGCACTGCAATCACCGCACCTGGATGAGAAAGGGCACCGAATACGAGGATGTCGCGACCACGGAAGCGACTGGTGACATCCACCTTGTCCGTACCCGTACCGAGGACCACATTGGGTGCATGCACGGATGCCTGGGCGGCCACTGGTACCGCCAGCGGCAGCAGCAATGGGCAGGCAAACAAACAAATCTGTAAGAACTTTTTCTGCATCAGAGCACCTGGGTTACCTGGAAGATATGCTCTGGGGGAATGACCAGACCCAGCCCCATCTTTACCGCCACGGCCACCACCACCAAGGCGAGGACGAGGCGGAGCTGCTCACCGGGCATACGCGCGCCCAGACGGGCGCCGAACTGGGTACCAAAAATCGAGCCAATGACCAGCGCCAACGCAAGGTAGGGGTCAACCGCATGATTCATGCCGGCTTGCAAGATCCCAACCTCTGCGGTGGTGAAGAGCAGCTGGAACAAGGACGTACCGACTACAACCTTGGTCGGCATCTTGAGCACGTACAACATGATCGGAACCATGACGAAGCCACCGCCCACACCCATCAGCGCCGTGAGCACACCCACGGCAACCCCCAAGACTAGAGGCAGCAGAATAGTGGTACGTAAGCCGGAGACGGGAAAATCCATCTGCCATGGCAGACGATCCACCCAGGATGACTTCTTCTCCTGTACCGGTTTGGTCTTTTTCTTGCCGCGCACGGCCATCAGCGCCTCGATCAGCATGGAAATACCGATGAAGCCCAGGAGTCCCACGTAGAGGAAGGAAACCACCAGTCCAAAATGTCCGCTCTGTTCGAGAATTTTTGCGACATGCACACCCAGCAGACCACCCGTCCAACTCCCAATCAGCAGGACGATGGCCATGCGCATATCGACATTTCCCAGTCGCCAGTGGGCATAACTGCCCACCGCCGAGGCACCAACGATCTGCGCTGCGCCGGTACCCACCGCAATCAGTGGCGGCACGCCAACAAAAATCAACAGTGGGGTAATCAGAAATCCACCGCCCACTCCTGTGAGGCCGGAGAGGAAGCCAACGATCAAGCCAAAGCCCACGATCATGGCGATGTTGATATCCATGTGGGCAATGGGCAGGTAGAGATCCACGTTCAGGCCTCCTCGTCGCGAACTTCAGATCGCAGTTTCTCGATGCCCGGGCAGATCTGCCACTCTGGAGCGTCGGCGGGCACCGTGAGCACCGGCACCTTCAGACTCAAACTGAGCTTGGCGCCAAGATTTCCCAAAGCATGTGGGAGCCCACGCGGCTTGCCCTCGGTGCCGAAGCCCTGGCGGCCGACAACCACCATGATCACGCCCTCGTTGGCTGCGACAATTTTCGGGATCTCGACTTCGGGGGCACCGACTGCGATGAAATATTCCGGCATCCCCAGCCCACAGGCCTCATGAATGCGTTCGGCAACTCCCTGCAGATTCTTTTCCGCCTCGGCGCGCGCTTCCTCCAGCAATCGATCCCGAAGCCCCCCCGAAAACACGCCACTGCCAAAGCCCATTGGCGCCCGAGGCACCTGCAGGACCGTCACCAGTCCCAGGTGTCCGGAAAGCAGGCTCGCAAAGCGTGCCGCCGCGCCCGCAGCCACCAGAGCATTTTGCGAGCCATCTACGGCCGCCAGTATCAAATGTTCTGCCATCTGTGCCCCCACCGAAAGATTTTGCGCCGAATCATACCGAAACCATGGAGCAACTGTCGACCTTGCGCCTCTTCCCGCCCTTCCCTCACCACAGAACTTCTTGCAAAATCAGGAGTATTTTCATCAGGCTCCGGAGTCTTCCGCACCGGGGTGTCCAAGTTCAGCAAGGTTTCCATCTTCTCCGGTCTCATCTGTGGTTATTCCGAGGCGGATCTGGACGAGGCAGGTCGGCCTCTGAATCGAGCCGAGGTACAACGCTGGTACAATCGGGGGGTCTATTCTCTGGTCATGGCCACGAAGTGTTTGCGAACCCTGTCTGCGACCTGCTGGCGATCTGGCAAGGACAAATGCCCAAGCGCCTCTGCCTTATCCTGATCGATCGTCGCGATTTTTGCCGTACGTATCACGGAGGGTGCCGGCAATCCTGCGCTCTCGAGATCAGAAATACTGACATCACCAGCCCATCCCCGATTTTCCGCACTGGTAATCATGAGCACCCATAACAGATGGGGCGAGTTGCTGCCATAGATGGCCGCAACAACCAAGGCCGGACGATATAGTTGCACCGGGCGGTTGGTGTAAGGAAAAGGCACCTTCACCACATCCCAGGCTTTACAGCTGTCCATATGCCCGCCTGTCTGCGTCACTATCCCATTCCGAGAACAGCGCGAAGGGATCCTCATCCACCGCAGACCTTGCCTTCGTCAAGATTACTCGACCGTCCTGGATATGATAGGCAATTTCATCGCCCTCCTGGACGTGTAATGCCAATCGAACCGCCTGCGGGATGGTAGTTTGTGCTTTGCTGGTCAACTTGCTCGTGATCATATTTGCCCGAAACCTCGTCAAACTCTCTTACGACTACATAGTAAGGATTATCCTTACTATGCGCAACGAACTGTATTGCCACGTCGTTAGTCCAAATTCCGCGATTACGGCACTACGACGCCCGCCCACGGGAAACCACTCGCTGCAGGAACGCTTCCCACTGGGGTAGGATGCGTTCGGGCAGGTAGCGTTCGCTATGGTGAATTCCCTCGGCGCGCAGGGCCTCCCGTCGCGCCTCCGCCTCACTCCCATAAAGCAACGGGCGCAGGGCAGCGACTAAGCTGGCGGTGTCATAGGGATCGAAGTACTCCGTGGCCTCGCCATAGACTTCGCGGTGCACTGGGATGTCGGACGCCACCGTCACGCCACCACAGCGCATGGCCTCGATGCCGGAAAAATCAAATCCCTCGCCCACGCTCGGGCAGACCGTTACCAGGGCTTGGCGAAAGAGCAGGCGCAAGTTGTCGCTCGGTACATTTTGCAGAAGAAAAAGGCTTCCCTCCTCCACCCAGGGCAGCATGGCGTCCAGCGCCTGCTCGTAGTCCCAGCCAATATGCCCCACCAGAATCAGGCGCAGCTCCGGATCTTCGGCATGCAGCGCCTCCCAGGCCGCCAGCAAGCGTGCGTGATTCTTACGCGGCTCGATGGTGGACACCATCAGCAGAAACCGTGCACCGGACCCCAGGGTGCGCTGCAGAAACTCCGCCCGCGCCTCCTCCGAGCCAAAACGACGATGCAACACCCAGCTTTTTAGCGGCTTTTTCCCTGAAACCCCAGACGAAGGCGCCTTGCTTTTACCCACAAACTCGACATGACTGTAGCGGCGGACGATACCGGGGATTCGCTCAGGCTCCGGCTCGGTTGGCCGATAATGCGACGGGATCATATTATATAGGGTAGCAGAGCGCTCCTCGGCGGCGGGAAAGAGGCGCAAGAGATCCTGCCGGGTAGTTTCGGACACACAGGCAAACCACGCCCCATCTCTCACGTTGGCCGCCAGCGCATGGTAGTGGCTGGCCTGATGGAAGGCACGGTCGGAGATGGTATGGGGCATAAGCACCGGGATGGCGTCGTGATAATGCACCACCAGCTCCGTTCCGCGCCTTACCCGTCCGGGAAAAGGCGTTTGTGCAATGAGCACGTTTGCCCCACGGGTATCAACGCGCGGATAGCGAGAGCGGCCCAGCACCTGTGCCCGCTCGATTCCAGCCAGATGCATCCAGCGCCAGGGCTCAGCACAGACACGATAGCGACTGTGCCGTAGCACCCGCTCACGCTCGGAGGCCGGCAAGCTCCGGCCAAATAACTCCTGCCATAGATAATCCGCAAAGGGTCCGCCATCAAACTGCCCCACGGCAATGTGGCCACTCAACCAGGTCCGCCAGCGCAGGCGCAGGTCCGCGCCCTGCTCCTGCAGCCACTCGGCAACGGTGCTTTTCCAGTCGAAGGCGGTTTGCCCCTTGAGTGACACCAGCACCTGCGAAGAGCGCTGAATCTGATCACCCGTATCGCCCGCAGAACGACCATACACACCACCGCGCAGGCGACGCTTGGACAACTGCAGAAAGCCGACCAAATCTAAATGATCCAGGCCTGCAAGCGCGCTAAACAGCAAACGGGTTTCCTGGGGAATGCCGTAAAAGCCGTCCAGAGCGGGACGCAATTCCATCCAAACAGCGAGAGGAGAAGAGTCGTTCAAATGATCACCTGCTTAGACGGCAAATTGTGAGCTGATGATAACGGTATGTCAGCTATCATGACCAATGAGCAAAGCAAATCCCTCAAGCCGAACCGCTAATATGCCCCGGCCACTCCGGGGCGGTGTGCAGCACCCAGGACTCGCCGTCCTCCTCCGGTGCAAACTGGCGTTCCAGAAACTGGCGCGCAGTGGCATTGCGACCCGTATCCTGCCAATTGGCCCACAGCGACTCAGGGCTGGCCTTCTCGGTCAATAGGTACGCCAGAAAGGCATCCTCCAATCCCAGGCCAAAGACCCGGCAGGAAAGTACCATCTGCCGCAAGCGTCCTGACTGCAACAACGCGACGCCAACAATGCCATGTTCGGCAAAACGATCTGCCGCGCGCAAGATCCACAGCCGTCCACCCGCTTCCTGAAATTGCCGCAGCTCCGCAGCGGTCCATCGCTGCCCAGTGGTGTTGAACTGATTGGTCCGATTGATGAGTTCCAGGGCACGATCAAAAGACTTGTCATCGACAGTAATCGAGCGAATCTCCGCCCGGAGTTGCAAGTCCCGCAGGTAGCCCTCGCGATCCGTTGCCGTGGCCGCCATCTGCTCACGTTGGACTTTTGCCTGTAACAACTCGGTGCGCCGCGCCGCCTCTTCGCTCAGCCGGGGAACCTGCGTGGGAACGCCGTATATCAGCTCCATGCGCCATCGGTGTGGATCACCGCTCAGGGTACGCATCTGGGGAAAGGCGCGCTGCACCTCGGCAATCTCCAACGGATTGTCGTCAATGAACAGGGCATGCTCGGGCAGGATGTTGAGTTCCGCCAGAATCTCGCGGATGTTCTCCGACTTGGGCCGCCAGTTGATGCGGATACTGGCAAAATCATCCAGCCGCAGCCGCCCATACCAGACCTTGTCGAAATTGACGCGGGTTTGCGCGTCATCGTTCTTGGAACAGATGGCCAGCACAATGCCTCGCCGCTTGCAGGTCAGCAGTGCTTCGGCATAGCCAATTGGCCAGCCCTCGGTATGATCTCCAGGGACGACCTCATCCATCTCCGCCAGCACCCCTTTCCACAGGGTATTGTCCAGATCGGTGATGATTGCCTTGACGGGCTGCTGTCGATCCGTTGCCAATGCCTCCAGCATCAATTCGATACGTGCAAATAGTGCAGAGTAAAAAGCGCTTTTTTTCGTGTGGCGCAGGCCGGCGTGGGCAAAGCAAAGATCATAGCCATCGTAAATCCGCAGATCTCCGTGGCGACGCAAAAGATCGTTGGTTTCCAGATAGAAAACCCCATTCTGGTCAGTCGCAGTCGCGGCCAAGTGATCGTTCAGATCACGTGCCATGCGATAGAGACTTTGGGGACCGCGAGCCTGAAAGAGGCCGGTTTCGCTCGGCGGTGGCTCAACAAAAGAGGGCAGCAAAACCGGGAAGCGACCATCTACACCTTCCGAGACATTTTGCAGGAGCTCCTGCAATATTTCCTTGGCAACCGGCAAAGACTCCTCTGCTGGCAAAGAACGCAAGGCCAGCAGATCCGCGTCATGGAAACCCAACAGGCGTTGCGCCGCCTGCCCCATCACCGTGCGAAACGAAAGCGCGAGGATCAGCGCATCATAGGACTTCCCGACGGGGATTTGTGGACGCTCATGTAAACCCGACTGATAGAGAACGTGCTCCACCTGCCAATCCGGGAGCGCTCCGCGGGCCAGCGCTTCCGCGATGCAGCCTCCCCAAAGGAGTAAAGAAAAAGCTCGGCTCGGCTTGTCACCTTGCTCCAGGGCAGCGAGAAAGGCTTGATGGCTTGTGGAAGTCTTGGATTGGCCACGAAGACCCACAGCCGTCCAGGAAACGCTGGGCAAGAAACGCTTCATTCTTCCCGTTTCGCCTCGGCAAGGCCATCGCCGCGACGAAAGCGCTCGAAGAGCCAGGTACTCCCAAAACGCCGCAGCGAATGAATGAAGATCACCTCCCGGCTCATTTATGTCCCAGTGTCAGAATTGTTAGGCCTAATGGTAGCAAGAGCCAAGCATCGAGCATAGAAAGTACTGCGAAGTTCTTGCAGAATGTAGGAGTTTTCTCCTCAGGCTCCGGAGTCTTCCGCACATGAGCGCCCGCAGCCAACTGCCCATCGGCATCCAGACCTTCGCCAAGCTCCGCGAGGAAGACTGCTACTACGTCGACAACCCCCCCTGGATTGCACAGCTGGCCAAAGGCGACGCCGCCCTCCAGGCACACTTCGCGCGTCTGTTTGCCTCCATCCCGCACGATTGGTACCGCAACAATCCCATCGCCCGCTACGAGGGCTACTTTGCCAGTGTCTGCTATAGCCACCTGGCCAGCCTAGGGGTGGAAATCATCGCCGAGGATGTCATGAACGAAGGCCAGTGCGATCTGACCGTCAAACATGGCGGCACCGCCTGGGTCTTCGAATTCAAGGTGGTCGATGACACCCACGAAGCCAGTCAGGGCACCAACAGCGCGCTGGCACAACTCCAGGCCAGGGACTACGCCGCCAAGTATCGCGGCACTCCGGGCATCGAGCAGGTCATCGAAGTCGGCGTGGAGTTCTCGCACAAAGCGCGCCGGATCGTCAGCTGGCAGACGAAGTCATCCACGTTCAGCTCAAGTCAAAGCCACAAAGTGTGAACGTGGCAACATCCAGCGACCGGGCTGGCCGGGCAACTCGACAAAGCCGAAGTGCTGGTAGAACGCCGCCGCCTGCGCGGATTTCGCATCCACCACAATGGCTGCGACCGCCAGCGTTTGGCTGGCGGCAACAACGCGCTTGCAAGCATCCACCAGAAGGATCGACCCCAGACCCTGCCGCTGGTACTGTCGGCTCACGGCCAATCGGCCGATCAACGCAACCGGCACCGGATAACGCGGGAGCTTCTTGCGCCAATCCTCAGGCAGTGTGTTTGCCGCAACGCCGGCGGCACTCAGGGTGTAAAAGCCGGCGAGCACCCGCGACGCCTCCAGCGATGAGGCCACAAAAACACGCGCCACGCCGCGCTTGATATCCTGACGGGCATAGTGCCGCAGATATTCATCGAGCGCCGCTTCCCCACAGGCAAATCCGCTGGTGTCCGCCTCGTCATCCAGCGGACGAATCCCGTAGTCCATCAGCGCACATGCTTGGCGTGGCGCACAAACGCGCGCTGCAAGGCCGAATTGGGAGTGGCCGGTACATCCAATGCGTCCAGAAAAGCTGCGAAATCTTCCCGAGACAGGGGGATGGACTCGAACGTCTGCACCACCGATCGTGCCTGTTCGACGGCGTTGCGAAGCACGAATTCGGACACACTCATATGACTGTAGGCCGCTGCTTTGTCGAGCAGTCGTCGAACCTCCTGATCGCAGCGGATGTGCAAGCGGGTATCCTTAACAATGGTTGGCATAGCAGGCTCCTGATGATTGCCCGTAGCATTGTGCGCCATTTGTGCGTACACAGGCAAGTTGTGCTCAGCGCCTTATGGACGATTGACTATTTTTCCAACCAATTCTCTACATTGAGGCCACGAATGCGGCTGAATTCGCGCGTGATGTCCGTCACTAGCGTGAGGCCGAGCGCATAGGCATGCGCGGCGAACTTGTATATACATACCTGCAGCGTGTCAATTGTAAGCGTACAGCCTGTGATAGGTTTTCCTGTTACGCCCAGTTCTCTATTTTTAACTCGGCTACACGGGAGAATTCTTTGGTATTATTGGTAACCAGAATAGCGCCAAGCGCCAGAGCGTGTGCCGCAATCATCATGTCCAATGCCCCAATGGGCTGCCCCTGCCGCTCAAGATCTGACCGTACCTGAGCGTATTGCCACACAACAGATTCATCGAACGGCAAAATCTCCAAAGGGGCCATGAACATCTGGAGCGCACGGTGATTACGCTCGGACTGGCTTTTGGCTACCCCAAAGGCCAATTCGCAGGCTGTAACCGTGGATATAGCGACTGTTCCTGAAGGATGCTCGCGAAATTTCGCGAGCACTTGTGGTGGACGGACGTTGATGATGTAGATACAGATATTGGTGTCGAGCAAATGCATCAGGAACCCGCAATCAGCGTTCTGTCCTGATTAGATGGTTGTGCACGATCCATAACAAAATCCGGTTCAAACTCTGCCAATCCGGCTTCAAGCATATCCCAGGAGCGGTCAAGCGGCAGCAGCAGTACGCCAGCACCGAAGTGGCGGACGATGACCTCCTTCCCTGCGAACCGATAGCTTTTCGGTAGGCGCACTGCCTGGCTTCGACCAGATTGAAATATGCGAGCGGTGTCCATCTAGTACCCCATCCTATCTGCGATGAATATCAATGGTAGATACCAAACCGCAAGAAATCAATGGTGCGTCCACCATCTTTGCCACATAACCGTCCAAACGAGCGAGCAGTTACGGCTGTACTGATCGATGAACAGGAGGCCAGCGGCCTTAGCCAGAAGGTATTTTGTGCCCGAGCCAGTATCGCGGTGGCACCTCGTCCGGCAGATTTCTGACGTTGAAACCAATATAAGAATATTGCTATCACTACACAACGCGGCAAGCGGGTCGCGGCAGTTGTACCTCATTAGCGAATGGACTAGCATTAGTCCGATAGTTTTTGGGAGATTCCTCGAATGACTACTGTCAACATCCATGAAGCAAAAACGCAGTTCTCCCGCTATGTGGACCAGGCTGCATCGGGGGAGGAGATCATCATCGCGCGGGCTGGAAAGCCAGTGGCACGACTGGTGCCACTTGCCGCTTCCTTGCAACCCCGAAAGTTGGGATTGGGAAAAGGTCGTTTCCCCATGCCAGAGCAGTTTGATCACTTTGCGCAAACCGAGATCGAGGCGATGTTTCCAGGTCCAGAGGATTGATGGCAACCTCGCGCATCCTGCTCGACACGAATGTCCTGCTAGCGGGTCTCTTTGCTCCGGAGCGCCTCCCAAGCACTACACAACAGGTTCTGGCAGATCCTTCGAACGAGGTGTTTTTCAGCGCCGCAAGCCTGTGGGAGATTGCCATTAAATGCTCGCTGGGGCGTCCTGACTTTACCATTCCACCACGGGATGTTTGTCTCCTGGCCCAGGAAACTGGTTTTACGGAGCTCCTTATCGAAAGTGCCCATACTTTCGTGTTACCAACATTGCTCTGGCACCACAAGGATCCTTTTGATCGCCTCCTCGTCGCGCAAGCCATGGGCTTGCCTGCGCAACTGCTTACCACGGACAAAGCACTGGCAGCCTACAGCCCTCTGGTGTGCGTTATCCCCTGGGACACTTAAGCCACCATTGCTGGCAAGTCGTCAGAGGTTTTCCCTCCGTAACCACTCGCTGAGCGGCGTTCTTCCGTGTTGAAGGCGCTTATCCGAACATGACCGCTCTGTCGTTGCATTGGGGTAACGCGACAACAATGGGAGTCTACGCCCAAAAGGCGCGGCGACAAACTTCACCACCGATCGGCGGCGGTGGATGCCAAGGCCTCCAGGGGAAACCCTGGGGGCCTTCGTGCTTCAATGGGCTTGAGCCTTCTCAAGACGTTCCGCGATCCACACTTTAATGATTGACTGGCGAGTCACGCCCAAACGCTTGGCCTCTTTGTCCATCGCTTCAATCATCCACTCCGGAAAATCCACATTCATACGACGTGGCTGCAATCCTGGCTGTCGGGCTTTGGAGTAGACATCCCACGCCACCAAATGACACAATGGTTCTGTGATGATTTGAGTATTCAAAACCCGCTACTTCCAGCGATGGATACGCAATACGGGGCTCAGCGATGCCATCCTTTGAAACTGTTCCCGAATCGGCCAGCGATCTGCATCGCCCCGGATTCATCGACAAGCGCAAGATGCAGAAATATGACGCACTGTGCCTAGAGCCATTCCTTGCGGCAACCCCGCTATACTTGGATCTCGACCATGCCCGTTAACATCGACGGCCTGAGTTTCGAAGAACTGCTGGAGCTCAACCAGCGCGTGGTGGCGCGTCTGAAAATGCTCGAATCGATGCAGGCACACATGGAGATGATGCGATTTACTCCCGGCCAGCGCGTCAGCTTTGCCTACCAGGGCGGGCGCCTGCTGGGCACGGTGGTCAAATACAACCGCAAGACCGTCACCGTGATCACCGACAACGGCCGGAGCTGGAATGTTCCACCCCATCTCCTCTCGCCGGTGAAGGACGCCGGATCCGTCCAGCCCCAACAGCCGGTCGCCGACAAAAAACGACTCAAATAACCGGGACTTGGGCAATAGCGGTCTGGTTTGAACGGTTACGGCAAATAGAGAAAAAACGGTTCAGAATTTTCGGCTCGTTTCCGCAAGGCGGTCTGCGTAGCGTAGAGCCATCTCTCGCGCTTGCTGTGCATTGCGCCGCAATGCCGCAATAGTAGGACGCCGCCGGGGGAGATGGCGCTCGCGTTGCTGGGCGGCCTGCTGCAACACCTCTTCAGAAACTCCGCACTCCAGAAACAACTGCTCAACCCGCTGTTCTATCCGCCGAAACTTCTCCCGTTCGGCTTTATCCAGAAAAATCACCGGCGATCGTGCAGAGGAAAGATCCACACCCTCGATCCCCGCCTGCTGCAGTACTGTGGCGGCAGTTTCGGCATATTCGCGATCCTCGCTCAGGCGGTCGAGGTTGATGTCGATTGTGCAGAGGGGATGGTTCTGCATCAGGCTATACAACCAAAGGGCATAGAACACGAGATAGCGCTGCTCCCAACCCAGCGACACCCGGCGCATTTGCTCATACCCCGCCGCAAAGTCCTCACTCTCCAAGGCCGACACACCGATCTCCTGCCGCAGGCGCAGCAACACCTCGGGGGGATTACGGGCCTGCAGCACCAGCAGACTCACAATGTCGAAATAATCATTGATCTGATAGGAAAACCACTGACTCGCTGCATCGCGCCACAAATGGATATGCACGCCGCCATGGGTCTGCCGGAGGTAGGCTACCCGGCCAAAGGATCGGCAGCATTGCAATACGGGCATCTTGGGTGCGGCATCAATCAGGGTCTGCACATAGTCCTGCAAGCCCGGACAAACGCTTGGGTCGAAGAAAGACGCATAGCTCATGCAGGGCGCGAACTTACCGTGCAGGGCATCCCGCAGGGCATGGAATTCCCAGAAATATGGTCGGGTCAATGCCGGATGGCGTAGGGAGCGGGCAGTTTCGTCGGCAAAACCGAGCAGAGCATCAGGATCACCGTTCAACTGCACCAGCGCCTCATGAAAGGGTTCCTGATAACACCAGTAGGCATCCCCGGCGCGACGGAAGCGGTCAAAGAGCCAAGTGCTCCCCGAGCGCCACAGCGAATGAATGAAGATCGCCTCCCGGCTCATGTATGTTTCAGTGTCGGAAGTATTAGTCCCAATGGTAACACGAGCCACGCATCATCCTTCTTGCCAAGGGTTGAACACGTCGATATTGGCATGCGCGAAATCATGGACGTTGCGCGTCACCAGTATGCAGTCGCATGCACGTGCTGAGGCCGCGATGATCGAATCGAAGGCGGCCATGGATTTGCCTTGTGCCTCGGCCAGCACGACCATTTGCGCCCAGACTTCCGAAGTCTGCTGGTCAAACGACAAGATTCGGTCTTCGAAGCCGGCTTCCAGCTGCTGCAGCCAAACTGTCAATTCCGACCGGCGCTTGGATTGGGGCAGTCTGACGACACCCCGTTGCAATTCACCCCAGGTCATCGAGCTGATGAGCAGTTCATGGGGTTTGCGCGCCTGGAACCACTGAATCACCTTGGCGTCTGGCGCGCTTTTGATCATCTCCGAGAGCACGCAGGTGTCCAACAAATACCTCATAGAACGAGGTCCCGAATCGACTCTCGTGAACGGTCAATCACCAGAGGTTCGCCGCGCGGCGCATTGAGTAGGCAATCCATCAAGTTCGTCGTTTGCCCGCTTAGACGACGGTAATCGTTGGCCGCCAAGATGACGACAGCCTCTTTACCGCGTCGGGTGACGAGTTGTGGCCCCTCTTTCAGCGTGAGGTCCACGACCTCGCTGAACCGGCTCTTCGCTTCTTGTAGTTGCCATGTGTGCATGATGACCTCCCTATCTAGCCAGACTGGTCAGAAGAATCCGTCGTCTGACTTGAGTTGTCAATGGACGGGTATCCACTTAACAACCCCAGACAACCAAGTAGGTTGGCTGCACGCTTACAGCTAAAGAACGCTCACTCCACCCCAAGCATCCAGCGCAGAGTCTCGTGCAGAGGAATTTGCGGTGCCAGGCCCGTATGCTGGCGCAGCAACGCATTCGATCCCAGCAGGCGCGGCACTTCGTTGGAGCGCACAAAGGCCGGGTTGACCCGCACCTCCATGGAATGCCCGCTGATGTCCTCCACCATCTGCAATATCTCGCGCAGGGAATACGCCTGCCCCGAACAGATATTGAAGGTCTTTCCCACTGCGTCGGGCGCATCGAGCAGCAAGGCCGTGTAGATGGCGGCTACATCGCGCACATCCGAAAAATCCCGGCTCACATCCAGATTGCCCAGCTCGATGAAGGGCGCCTTACGCAGCGCATGGCTGACAATTTTGGGAATCAGGAAGCGCCCGCTCTGTCCCCTCCCGGAATAGTTGAATGGCCGGGTGATAACCAAGGGCAAGCGGCTGGCATAGTTACGCGCCATCAGCTCCATAGCCAGTTTGCTGATGGCGTAATGATTGACCGGCGCCGGGCAAATGGATTCGTCAATCACCTCGATGTTGGGCGTACCGTAGATGTTGGCCGAACCCGCCAGGAGAATCCGTTGCGGTGGTGTTGGCAGTGTGGATAGGGCTTCAAGGAGATCCAGCGTACCCAGCAGATTGACGTCATAGATGCCCCGCACGTCCTCGTGACCCACAAAGGAAAATGCCGCGAGGTGTGCCACATGCGTGGGCTGCAGGGCATGGACGGCGGCGCGCACGGCTTGGGCGTCCGTCAGGTCGCAGGAAACTTCCCCGGTCGTACCCGGCTGCACCAGCCCAACGACCCGCACACCCCGCGCGCGCAAGCGCTCCGCCAGATAGCACCCGGTGAAGCCGTGCAGTCCCGTAATCAATACAGTCGGCTGCTCTGCTTCCATAGAAACCCCCGTCAAAAAGAAACGCCCAACTGAACCCGTTGCAAATCCGCTTCAATCATCATCGCGCAGAGTTCTTCTAGCGTAGTCTTCGCCTCCCAGCCAAGTTTGGCCTTGGCCCTGGCTGGATTGCCGATGAGCAAATCGACCTCCGCAGGGCGGTAGAACTTGGGGTTGACGCGGACGATGGTTTTCCCCGAGGCAGCATCGATGCCAGTCTCCTCCTCCCCCGTGCCATGCCACTCAATCTGCATATCGACCGCCTTGGCCGCCATGGTCACAAAGTCGCGCACGGTTTCGGTACGGTTGGTGGCAAGCACGAAGGTATCGGGCTCGTCGGCCTGCAGCATGCGCCACATGCCTTCGACATACTCCTTGGCAAAGCCCCAGTCGCGCTTGGCGTCCATGTTGCCCAGTTCCAGCACGTCGAGCCTGCCGAGTTTGATTTTGGCGATGCCGTCGGTGATTTTGCGGGTGACAAACTCCAGCCCACGCAGCGGCGACTCATGATTGAACAAAATCCCGCTGGCGCCAAAGATGCCGTAACTCTCGCGGTAGTTCACGGTGATCCAGTGCGCATACAGCTTGGCCACCCCATAGGGGCTGCGGGGATGAAAAAAGGTTTCCTCATCCTGCGGAATGGCATGCACCTTGCCGAACATCTCCGAGGTACTCGCCTGGTAGTAACGAATCTTCGGGTTGACCACACGAATGGCTTCGAGCAGGTTAAGCGCACCGATGCCGGTGATCTGCGCCGTGGTGTGCGGCTGGTCGAAGCTCACTCCCACAAAGCTCTGGGCGGCGAGGTTATAAACTTCCGTCGCGCCGCTTTTTTCCAGTAGCCGAATTGCAGACCCCATATCTGTCAGGTCGAATTCGACCAAATGCAGATTGGCGTGTTCTCGAACTCCAAGATCTTCCAGGCGCCAGAAGTTGACGGAACTCGTGCGGCGATAGGTGCCATAAACAGTGTAGCCCTTATCGAGAAGTAATTGCGCCAGATAGGCGCCGTCCTGGCCGGTGATGCCGGTAATAATGGCGATTGCATCCTTCATGATCCCACCCTAAGAGTACAGAGAATTAATGGCAGTTGGTATGCTGGAAAGGGTATTTTTCCAAAATACAGTCTCACGCATGACAACTTCGTCAGCTGAAATATTCAAATGGGATTTTGGCTCTGATAGTGCGTTGCACACAGCGGAAACGAAACAATCTAAGTCATCATCAGGGCATACGAAAAAGTCTGATAACTCTTTTATGAAATCGGCATCAAAACCTCGGCACGCAGTCTTTGTAGCTACCACAGGCCTGCATGAAGCTATTGCCTCGGCCGTCTTGAGATTAGAACCGCCTCCAGATGTGATGGGCAATATAATTACTGAAGATGCGCGAATAAGTCGATTAAGTTGGTATTCAGCTATTTTTCCAAAACATGCAATCTTGCTTTTATTGTGCTGAAAGCGAATGCCAGAATCAATTTCGCCATAGGGCATGATTATATCTGAGACTCCACCAGCTATTACGATTAATTCGTCCTGTTTCAAAAAAGACAACGAGTGACCAAACATGCGCCAAAATCCCATCGCGTTGGGCGGATATGCCGAACCAACAAAAAGTGCAAATTTTCTACCTAATAGGGCTTTCTCGAGCAAGAAATCCGTAGCTTCGCCTATTTCCAAAGGCCGCACACCGTTAGCAGCTACAATGACTTGATTCGATCCAAGCAACCTCAACTCGTGAACATCGCCAATTGATACCGCTAAGGCTAAGTCACAATTTTTGCATAAATCACTCTCCAGCTCATAAATTTCCGAAATAACTTTGGCGTCGTCTATTCCATGACTCCTGAATATACTTTCTTTCGTTTGATACTCAATATTATGCGACGAATAAACAATTTTTACATCCTTTTTCCCGTGACTCTGCGTTAGATATTTTTTAACTGCAGGCCAAAGCCAAGGCTGTTCTAGCATTATTATATCAGCACCTGAGTTATTAATTTTTCTTTCAATAAAATTATAATAGTCGCCGGTTTGGCATAACAGTGCTGTAGCCAAGTCTCCACAAAAAGGAGTTTGCACTACAGAGTCAATATCTTCTTTCGAAATGATTAAATCGTCTTCTGTGTACCCTTCGTGGCCACTTTCAGATATTGAGCAATGATATACAATGTTCCCGAACGATTGTAATTGTTCTTTTATTGCGTTAACCCTAATCTGACCTCCATGGCTGGGGTGCGCTACTGGATATGTTGTTAACTGAATGATTTTTTTCATTTTTCAACACCACCAACAGAAATTTTGATGAGTTCTTCGGAAAAGCTTTCCCATGTTCGATGTGCGTATCGCTCTCGTGCAATTTCTTTTAACGATTGGATATAATCGTCATCGATAGTCATTTTTTCTATTGTATTTAGCCATTGCTCTTGATCGTTGGGGTCACAATATGGCATTAAATGCTGCGTTGCCTCTAATAGGGCTGGCGTCGACGATGTGATGCACGGCAATGAATACGTAAGTGATTCAGATGCTCCAAGTCCCCAACCTTCATTGTGAGATGGAAAAACGGCAAAACGTGCATTTTTATAAAACCATTTCAATTCATCATTGTTGACATCATCGAAGAATTTCACAAATCTTTTTAACTCCTCATTCGATTGATATTCATTCTTGACATCATCTACTCCCCAACCCCACATGCCTATACAAATTAGCATCGGGGTATTTGCGCCTAATTTTTTATGCAATTCTTTCCAGACTTGCAGCAAAAGAATATGGTTTTTACGTTTTTCAATAGTGCTTACGTAAATGACAAAAGGCCTGCGTATATTTCTCTTGATATGACTTATTGACTGATCATTTGTTAACTCTGGATCGCCAAGTCGAATGTAATTAATATTTTTTGTGCCATGAATTTTTTCCTTTTTTAATATCTCGAGGTATTCTTTTTTTGATTTATCAGATATTGTGAAGATTTTATCAGAAAGCTCCGAAAGCTTACAGAAATAATCAAAAAACATGCCACAAAAATTTTTGTTTGGCAAGTATTCGGGGTTCGATATTGGAATGCCGTCATAGAATGCCCCAATGAATTTGAAGCCGTGAATCTGTTTTAGTCCATGGAGGAGTTCGTAATTCGAGTTTTCCCAGTCGAGGCCAATGGATATGACTATATCTGATTCGTGGAATGGGCAAAATATACTTTTTGCAAGTAGTCTAGATGGATTAAATAATGGGCTTAGGGCATCGTGTTCATACGGAGCAATCAACATTGGATGAATCTTTTCATTTGAAGTGAAGTTTAATGTGGCTTTTGCCATATCAAACACCTTTTTCCCAAATGTATCATTTGGCGTTGAGTTTTCTAGTACGTAGAGCAAGCTTTCGACTAAATCCCGTTCTACTAATTTTAGACGATCTCGTGTATTGTTAAATGTATAGTACTCGACTTGTTCTGCTGTTTGCCTTAAGGAGTATTGTACAAGCTCAAATAATGTCCTGACAATGCCTACGGGCGGCCTTGTCCATTTCAATAAAGTTGTGATGTCAATAAATATTATTTTTGAACTATTTATTTTTGATAGTTGTCCCTTCAACTTTTTTCTTAGTAGGTATAGATCACTACTAGCGGCTTCGTGATAGACTGTTTTGTCATCAAAATCGTTAATTTCTTCTTGTCTATTTGTTTCTTTTAAACTGATGTATTTGTTTGGATCAGAATTTAGTTCCTTAAATATATTTATCAGTTCTGCGTTTGTCGACTGCAATGATTCAGAAATTTTTCCTAGAACGGCATTGTTCCTCTCTAAAATGCTTTCTATTCTTGATTTTTTACCAAAAACCCTAAAAAGCCAGCTGCGAGACCTCTTATCATCATCAAGTAGTTTTTTAAGCCCTTTAATTTCGTTTAATCGATTGCATTCAACTGATCTCGCAATTTGTGCTATGACGACAGACTTCCCATGTCCCTGAGCAAGGCGACCTAGGTAATATGCAAGGCCATGTTCATCGGGTTCGCGATTCAACAGGTTGAGATAAGCTTCTCTTATAAAAACGCGCCCATCAAGGGCGAGAAGTTCTGTAATGTTTTGAATGGGCATGTTGGATGTTACCTCTTCCGATAAAGACAAGTGGAAAGATTTATCTTTGATACTCGGCGTTTTCGGAGCTATCATCAAGAGTGGTGTACCAGGAGTTGCTGACATGGTTCAGGAGGCGTCCTGTTGGGGATCCGGTTGGGTTTGATTGGCCGGTACCCCATCGACAAAGATCACCCCGGCAAAGGGGCGTTCAAGCAAGGTCACAGTATCGATCGATTCAGGTGGCATAACAGGCGAGTCCTATGATGGTTTTGAATTATCCAAAGACGAAAGGTTCTGATATCTTTCAATAGCCTCTTCCACACTCTCTGCGATCTTCAGCTCGCCCCCTTCCAGCAGCGCTGCATGGTCACAGTGGGCGCGGATCACGTCGGGACTGTGGGAGACGATGATCATGGCGCGGTCTGCGCGTTTCTCGAAGAGATCTTTATTGCATTTTTCGGTAAAGCGATGGTCCCCTACCGCCATGACCTCATCGATCAGGTAACAGTCAAACTCGATGGCCATGGAAATGGCAAAGGCCAGCCGCGCCTGCATACCATGGGAGTAATTGCTGACGGGTTCCCCCAGATAGTCGCCCAGCTCGGCAAAGTCTTCCACATAGGCCAGCATTCTGCGGTAATCCACCCCATAGACCCGGGCAATGAGGCGTACATTGTCCTTACCCGTAAGACTGCCCACAAAGGCGCCACCAAAGGCCAGTGGCCAGGAAAGCGACATTCCGCGGATGATTTCGCCGCTGTTGGCCGACTCCGATCCGCTGATAACCCGCACCAGGGTGGACTTGCCCGCGCCATTACGTCCCAGGATGCCCCATTTTTCTCCGGGTCTTATGGTCAGGTTGACGCTATCCAAAATCATCCGCTTGGAACGCCCGTGGTGGATGGGGTAGTACTTGGTCAGGTTGCGCACTTGCAGCATCTGTTACGCCCCTCCATGCACCTTGACCCGCTTGATGGCCAATTCCGTCAGGGTATAGCCAAAGAGCGTCATGGCCAGCAAGGCAACAACGGTATAAGGGATGTGGTAATAGGTCGACATCTGGCTGCCAAAATAGCCGTGATGAAAATACTCCACACAGTCGATCAGCGGGAAATACAGCAGATAATGACGGTAGGGCTCGGGCACCAGATACATCGGAAGAAAAACGCCCGAAAACGGCAGCATCAGGTATAGAATAATGTGCGAGGTCTTTTCGATGGTTTCCGACAGTTCGGCAAGGGCCGCCATGATCAGGACAAAGCCGAAGGAGAACCAGATGACCAGCAGATACCCCATACCAAAGGCATACCAATGGGCGGGCAGATGGGTAATCCCAATAAAGGTGAAGATGGGATAGAGCGCCATGAAGGCTGCTGCGCCGCTGGCAAAGGTCAGAATGATACGGGCGTAGATGATGTCCATCGGGCGGATGAGCTGATGGTGCAGTAAGGAGCGGTTGACTTCCAGCGCCTTGGTTACTCGACCCGTTCCATTGCGCCAGAAAAGCAAGGTGGGATAACTCATGGCCATATACTCCGCCACGGTAACGCCATTGGCATAGGCTGCCTCAATATACGAAAAGATGATCATCACGCCAATGACAAACATCGCCGGCTCGGCAATGATCCAGAGCACCCCCAGGCCCTCGCGTCCGTACATAGTGATGCTCTCGCGCATCACGAGCGCCCAGATGACCCGGCGCTGGATAGCGAATTGCCGCCAGAGGCTTTCCCTGGGCAGGCTAGCGCTCATGGTGCTCTTTGATGCCTCCCACCACCACCACCAGCACACCCCAGATCATCAGGCTGATGACCAGGGTCGCCAGAATGCCCTCGATGCGGCGCGGCAACTGCGGTGCGTCGGGCAGGTTGGGGCTGCTGATGGTTTCCAGAAAGAGTTCCTGCTTTTGCGCGGTAATACGCGCCTGCTGCAAGGCGGTGACGGCTGCCACCAGGAGCTTCTCGGCGATCTGCTGATTCACCTGCAAGGTTTCGTACTCTGTATCCTTGCTGGCCAGAGATTGGTGATCGCCGGTGATCTGCGCCTTGGCGCTAGCGATCTGGCTTTCCAGGGCCTGCACGCCCGAACGCAAAACGGAAATATTGGGGTTTTGCGGCGCGTGCTGTTCGATGGCCTGCAACTGGGTCTTTTCCTGAATGAGCTGATCCTGCAGCTTGGCCACCAGAGCCAGTTGCAATTGCGATTGCTGCAGGGGGCTGATGACCCGCTGCCCGTTACGGTAATCGGCCAAGGCGATGGTGCTTTGCCGCAGTGCTTGCCGTGCCTGTTGCACGTCGGTCTCGGCAAAGCGTACCGCCTCGGCATGGGCGCCGGCGTTGAGCTGGTTGACGATATCCTGCCCCTTGGCGAGCAAAAAGGCGTTGATCTTTTGCGCCATGGCCGGGCTGTAGGCACGCACCTTGAGGGTGCTGATGCCATTGCTGGCGTCGATGCTGTCGTCGGTCATCGACTGGTAGTAGCGCCACAGGCGCACATCATTGGTGAAGGGATGGAATATCCCACCATAACGATCGAGAAAATCGACGCCGTGGGTGTACTGCCGCTGCAGATCGACGGCCTGGTTGAGGGCCATCATGGCGTCCCAGGAACTGATGTAAGCCGAAATGGTCTGCGAGGCACTGGACGAGTAGTTGCCGCCAATGCTGCCGATCAGGCTGGCCAGCCCGCCCGTGCTACTGAAGCGCTCGCCGGGGCTGTAGACGACAAAGTTGGCCTCGCTGATATAGACGGGAGAGGCGATGATGCCAAAATACAAGATCGACAGTCCGGTGGGGACCAGAACCACGAAAATGAACATCTTGCTGAGATTGCGCAGCCAGTTCCAGAACGCAGCGAACAAAGGGACTCCAGTGGTTTTCAGAATCAGGCGGGAACTTCGGTGCGACCGTAGATGTCTTCAAAGCGGACGATATCGTCTTCGCCCAGATAGGCGCCGCTCTGTACCTCGATCAGCACCAGGGGGATGACGCCGGGGTTTTCCAGACGGTGGGCGGTACCGGCCGGGATGAAGGTGGATTCGTTGGTCATCACCAGCCGTTCTTCCTTGCCCACCACGACCTTGGCGGTACCGGAAACGACAATCCAGTGCTCGCTGCGGTGGTGGTGCATTTGCAGGGAGAGCTTTTCCTTGGGCTTGACGACGATCCGCTTCATCTTGAAGTGGTCGCCTTCTTCCAGCACCGTGTAGGTGCCCCAGGGACGATGTGCGGTGACATGGGTGTCTACCAGCGGATTGCCCGAGCGCTTGAGACGATCGACGATCTTTTTCACGTCCTGATCGCGATCCTTGCGGGCAATGAGCAGGGCATCGGGGGTATCGACCACCAGCAGGTCGCCCACCCCCAGCAGGGCGGTGAGGCGATCGCTGCCATACACCACGCAGTCCTGACTCTGCTCCAGCAACACCTCACCATGGGCGCGGTTGCCCGAGGAATCTTCTGGTAACAGTTGTCCCATGGCACCCCACGCACCGAGGTCGTTCCAGTCGAAACTGGCGGGCACCACGGCGATGTTCTCGGCGTGTTCCATGATGGCGTAATCGATGGAGATGTCCGGGCTCTGGGCAAATTCGGCACCCAGCCACCAGGTGTCGCCATTCACCTGGGCCTCCTCATAGGCCATCTGGGTGGGCACAAGCACTTCCGGGGCGTGGGCAGCCATGCCCTGCAACAGGGTCTTGGCGGAAAAGCAGAAGATGCCGGCGTTCCAGTAGTGGCGGCCATCGGCGACATAACTTTCTGCCTGGGCGCGGGCGGGTTTTTCGAGAAAGCGCTGCACCTGGTAGCCGCCCGTCAGAGGCTCGCCCACGGCGATGTAGCCGTAGCCGGTTTCCGGCGCGCTGGGGCGGATGCCAAAGGTGACGAGATAGCCCTGAGTAGCCAAGTCCATGGCCCGCGATACCGCCTCGGCAAAACTGGCATGATCGCTGATGAGGTGGTCGCTGGGCAGCACCAGCAGCACGGCGTCCTCGCCCACCTGCTCCTGGGCCCAGAGGGCGGCAGCGGCAATGGCCGGGGCCGTGTTGCGCGCCTGGGGTTCGAGGAGATAGGAGACCTCGGAGCTGGCGCCCGGCGCGATCTCCATCAGCGTATCGCGTGATAGAAAATAGTAATCTCGATTGGTGACCATCAACACGCGACCGGCGTGCCTCAGGTTCTGTACCCGGCGGTAGGTCTTGCGCAGCAGGTTTTCGCCATCGGGCAGGGGAATGAAGGGCTTGGGCTGCTGCTTACGGGACAGGGGCCAGAGCCGGCTGCCAGTGCCCCCGGAGAGAATGACGGGAACGAGAGGTAGTGCCGTCTGTTTTGCGAGTTCTTCGGCAGCATGCTTCATGATCGGCTCCAACCAGTCTCGGCTTTTAAACGGTTGTAAACTACCATCTGCCATAAACCGGGTCAATCGCAAGGAAGCTCCCCGCCACCGTCAAGGGGGTGTCACCCCAGTTCCGGGGAAGCGAGTTGCACTTTGCACATCCTTAACGCAAAATTTTCCCATGAAAAGCCACTGGAATGTCGCAGAGATGTCCTCATGACCCAGGTCAGCTCAGAGTGGTTGAAGCCCCTGGCCGGCAAGTATATCTGGTGGAAAACGCCAGAGGATGCTGTGCTCACACCAGAGAGAGTAATGGCGCAGGTGATGAATATGGGGGACTACGCTGACGTTCAGGTGCTGGCCGGACAGGTGGGCGATGCGGTACTTCGCGAGGTCTTGACGCACGCCGAAGCTGGTCAGTTCAACGCGCGCTCTTGGGCGTATTGGCACTACCGGCTTGGCTTGGCGGCTGTGGATCAAGTTCCACCTTTACCTACGCGGAAATTTTCATGACCAGCAAATTCAAACCTTGCCTGGACATTTTGCCGCGGGCGGAGGCTAAGGATTATCGGGATATAGCCGCAATGATCCACGCCGGTGTAAGCCTCTCCCGCGGACTCGCGTCTGCGCGACAACTGTACGGGCCAAACTTTCAACCGAGTGAGAGCTTGAAGGCACTGGTCTATTTTCAGGACGGCGATTTGCAAAGCTTGGGCGCGGATGAGAAGAAGACACTGATCAATGCCGTAAGCGCTGTGCGCGATCTTCCTCCTGTCGCGTTGGCCGCCAAAGTCTTGCGCGTGCCAAGTGCGTAGCCCTGCTCGGAGTAATGCTCGCTAACGCACCCCAATAACCCGCCGCAGGATGGCGCGGTAGGGCTCCTGCCACCACGGTTTGCGCCCCTGACTGCGCTCTTTCCAGTCGGTCAGCAGGGCAACCGCATCTTCCGCAGGGATGAGGCCTTGAGGGCCAAAATACAAGGGATAGTGAATCAGCGCGGCGGCGACCAGCTCGTCGAGACCTAGGCGTCGGGTACGGCGTGGCAAAGGGCAGTGATCGACGGTGAGCCCCCAGCCGGAGTAGAACGGTTGCCCGTAGCAATGCACGGTCTTGCCCCGCAGCAGGGCCTCGAAGCCGGTCAGCGAGGTGAGGGTGTGGACCTCATCCACCTGCTCCAGGAGTCTTTCCATGGGGACATCCTCGAGCCAGACGTCACAATGTTCGCGCGCCCGCGCCTCACCCTTGCCCTGCGCCCGCAACCGCGCCACTACGTCGGGGTGGGGCTTGTAGAGCAACAGGGCTTGCGGGTTGGCTTCGCGTACCCGGCGCAGCAGCTCCAGATTGCTGCGCAGGCAGGGGCTACCGTGGGCCAGGGCGGCATCGCTCTCTACCTGGCCAGGCACCAGAATCACCCGCTGCGCCTGGGAGGGGCGCTGCCAAGTTTTGGCCCCCACGTTGTATTTGCTGATGCCGTGGCGAAGAATCTGCTCGCGCAGGCGGGCCGCTCGCTCGCGGTCTTGTGGCGAGAAGTCGTGCTGCGTCAGGAGCCACTCCAGATCCGAAGGACTCCGCGCGTCGTAGTACATGCCGCGGCTGTCGAGCACCCAGGACAGCGGGCGGGTGAGTTCCGCCCCCAGGCCCACCGAGCGCAAAAAGCCGTCTTCCATGCGCAATACTGGGAGGGGGACACGCAGATCGGGGACGGGACTGCTGCCCCAGAGGAGTAATGCCGCGGGACCGGGAAGGGATGTTTCCTGCTCAACGAAGTGCAGGCGTTTCCCGGGAAAGCAGCGCCGCAGAAAGCGCCATTTCCAGCGCGGAAAACGCCAGACCAGGAGATCATCGGGCAGGGCCTGCAGGCGCTTGGGGATGGGCGCTGGCGCCAATTTTTGCTCAGTCACGCAGTCGTGCCAGGAAGGGATCGACCAGGGCGAAGTGATCCTCCCAACGCCAGGCGCGAAATTGGCGCAGGCGGGCACGCTGGGCGTGGTAGCGGGGCCCGCCGTCGCGATAGTCGCGCAAGGCGCTGAGCCAGGCTGGTCCATCCAGGGGGTCGAGATACTCGGGGATACTGCCAGCGGCTTCGCGGAAGGCCGGCAGGTCAGTGGCGATGACCGGCGTACCCACACTCAGCGCCTCCACCACCGGCAGGCCGAATCCTTCGGCAAAGGACGGAAAGAGCAAGGCGCGGGCGTGCGCCAGCCAGTTGCTGAGTTCCTGATCGGCGCAGCCATGCAGCTCCACTACCTGCCCGGCCAAAGCGGGGCAACGCTCCAGCAGGTCGATGACCTGCTCGCACTCCCAACCCCGCCGCCCCAGGAGTACCAGCTTGGGGACGACCTCGCCCAGACTCAGCCAGTGTCGCCAGAGCTGCAACAGAAGCAGATGGTTTTTCCGTGCTTCGATGGTGCCCAGCACCAGAAAATAGGGATCGGCGAAGGGCCGCTCCCGACAGGGCCGGGGCAAGGGTTCGGCGCCCAGGGGGGCGATGAGCTCGGGCATCTGGGGAGTAACCCCTTGCTGACGACGGTGTTCCCAACAGCTTTGCCAGGTGGCGGTAGAGTTGAAAATCAGACCGCGCCCGGTGCTGGCCATGGTACCCAGGCGCCGGCGATGGCGCTGGTCTTCACCGGGGCGGGCATATTCAGGATGGGTCATGGGGATGAGGTCATGAACGAAATAGACCGGATGCAGGTCCAGCTCGCCCAGCCAGCGGGCGTAGATGGGGTCTTCCAGGCCGCTGTGACTGAGATGAAAGAGCACACTGCCGGCCTTGGGCCGCAAGTTGGCCAGATGGGTAGCCGCCACACTCAACTGGATGTCGCGGCGGGGGTTGGCGGACTCGCCCAGCAGGGCGGCAAAAAGTCGGTCGGAGGCCCGATGGGATAGACGCAATAAGCGTCCGCCGTGGCGCACCAGGGCCTGGGCGCGGGCGCGGTAGTGACGCAGATAGGCGAGCGTCACCCGATCCACACCGGTGGGCTGCAGTCCCTCCAGATGGCGGCTGCAAAGGCGGGTCAGGTCGATGAGCAGATCCCGGTCACGCATCTTGGGCATCTTCCTGATCCTCCTCCCGCACACTGAGCTGGCCAACGCTATGGGTTGCCAGACGCTGGCAGGTTTCGATAACCGCCTCGCTGAGGCCCGGCTCCTGGAAGAATACCCCACGCACCTGCACCGTGGCAGCCAGGGCGGCAAAAAAATCTTCCCGTAGCTGCGGATCGGGCTCCCGGCCTTCGGTCCAGAACCGGTCCAAGCCACCCTGATGGCTGAGGCCAGGTATGTCGAAGACGGCACTGCCCAGCACCTGCAGCGGGCGATGCAATTGCAACACCCGCAGAGCGGTACTGCTGTTGACCAGCACCACCCCGCGGGCCTTCTGAATGAGCTGATTGAGCTGCCCGCCGCGCAGATAGCGGATACGATCCGCAAGGCCCAGTTCCCGGGCACGGCGGCGCACGTAGCGCTCCCAGTTGGGCAAGGCCGGGTCCCAGGGGTGTTCCTTGACCACCAACAGAGACTCCGGCGGGGCATGGCGGGCAAAGGAGGCAAAGACCCGCTCCAGGGCGTCCTCCATCTGCGGAAAGGGTGAGTAGGCAATGATCTGAAAATCGAAATTGAGCTGGATCGGAAAGAGATAGTAGGGCTGGGATCCGCCACTGATCTCTTCTGCCAGGCGGGTAACGCGCTGCTGTCGCAGCCGGTTGCCGAGCAAGCGCCAGCCACTGGCGATGGTATAGGGGATGGCCGGGGGACGGCGATCACTGCGCCGATAGCGGGGAAAGCCCAGTGCCCAGGTCAGCAGGTTGCTGAAATTGTAGCTGAGATCGCCCACGGCCATCTGCAGGGCGTTGTCGGTAAAGCGCGCGCCCCAATCGAGGACCACTGCCTGCCGCGCCAGGGCGTGGATCTCCTGCGGATCCTTGGGAAAATGAGAGGCGCCGCTCATGCCGTCGCGCTCCAGGGTGATCCAGTCCGGGCGCAGATAGCCAAAGTCGGTAACCGTAACGCGAATGCCGAGTTCCTGGGCAATCGCCACCGCCTCGCGGTGGTAGTAGCGTTGTTCGCCCAGAAGCATCAGGTCGCTGACTTGCTCGCGCTGGAAGAACGCACGGATATAGTCCGACCAGCCGGCGTAACTGCCCCGATAGGAGAGGCTGTACTGGTCGTGCCAGAAGAGCCAGTCGCCCGGGCAGAGATTGATGCGGGTCACCCGCCAGCCCCGCTGGGCGAGACAGTGCCCTACGCGCCGAAAGAAGGGCGAAGGCATTCCCTGCAAAAAGACGATATGCGGCGTCATGTGGCCGGGGGCGTCTCCAGCCCCAGCGCCACTCGCAGGCTCTGGGCATAAGGGATTCGTCCCAGAGGGGCGCCGGCAGCTTGCAGTTTTTCGATGGAATGGCCGCAGGTCCGGCCAAAGATCTGCACCAGCAGGGGGTGCAGCAAGGGCTCAGCGCGTAGGTGCAGCCAGCCGTACGGGGCGGCCATGACCTGGGCGGCGGGCATGGCCAGCGCGTGGGGCAGATTCAGCAGTAATCCGTGTCCCCGCAGGCTCTGGCGCAGGTCCTGCAGAAATTGCCGCCAGGAGACTGAGATCGGGTCCCGCACATTGTAGGTCTCCCCTTGCGTAGTGGGGTTGCGGGCGGCCCAGTGGGCGACATCGACCAGGTTCTGCACATCCAGATAGCCACAATCCACCTGTCCACCGTCGACCTTGAGCATCAGGCCGTTGCGAATTTCTCTGCCGATGCGCTCGATGAACGGACTGCCGGGCCCCATGACATTCGTTGGACGCAGGATGGTCCAGGGTAGGTTCATTTCTGTGGCCCGGCGGCACAGCAGCGCCTCGGCTGCCTGCTTGCTGTCGCCATAGCCAAAACCCGTGGACTGCAGGACGCTGCTTTCCACTGCTGGCTCCTTTGGGAAGCCGTAGACATCGACACTGGAGAAGTGCACGAAGCGCTCGGGCAGTTCCGTGGTTTGGGCAATGGCATCGAGCAGATGGCCAAGGCCGTGCACGTTGACCTGCCAATAGGATTCCCGACGATCCCAGGTGTGGACGTTGGCTGCGCAGTGAAAGACCAATCCCACCCCACGCACGGCAGCAGGCAGGCTGTCTGGCTGGGTGAGATCCCCCACGTAGATCTGCGCGCCCTGTTGAAGTTCTGCCGAAAGGCGCTGCGGATCGCGGACCAGCAGGCGCACGGGGAGGCCCTCCCCCAGCAGGCGTTGGGCCAGATGTCCGCCAATGAAGCCCGTGGCGCCGGTAACCAGAACGGGCTTCATCGTTTGCCCTCCTCCTCTTTGAAGACCTGCCGGGCAGCGGGCCGTGGCACCTGGTTGAGCATTCGGTAGCCCCAGCCCACGAAGGGATTCATCCAGGCCCAGCGCGAGCGCAGGGCCATGGCGATGGGAAAGGCGGTGGCGCCGAGGTCGAGTTTGACGTCGTAGGTGGTCAACCCCAGTTCCAGTCGCTCGGCACCCAGCTCGATGGCGGTATCGACCACGGTGGCGGCCACATGCAGGTAGAGGCCATCGTTTTGTGCAGCATTTCGCCCCACGTACAGCCAGCGCAGCAAGGTTCCGTCGCGTAGCAGCAGGGCATGCGCCACCAATTCGTCACCGCAATAAAAGAGCAGGACCAGGGAATCGTCGCCCATTCCCTCCGCAAAGCTCCGGTAGAACTGGGGGGTGAGGATCTCGCGTTGAAACTCCTTGGCGGCATCGTGAACGATCTGCCATTGCGCGCTGAGGACTTCTGCCAGATCGGCAAAATCCTTCCGCAGTTCATGGCGCACCCCCAGGGCCTCATTGGCGCGACGGTGTTTTTTCAGCTTGCTGCGATAGTAGCTGCGCATGGCCTGATGGTACTCCGCCGGGCGGCGCCAGGGGAGATCCAGATAGGTATTGGGTAGACCCTCGATCCAGTGGAAACCATGGCGGGCGAAGTCCTCTCGATACGCCTCCGCCTCGGGCTCAAAGTCTCGCACGACCAGCAAGAGATGGCCTTCGGCACGGGCGAGGCGGCGCATCTCAGCTGCCAAGCGATCGACCAGCTGCTGCCGCGGCAAGTCCTCCGCCTGCGCGATGGGGGGGCTGACGATGGTGATGGGCGTGCCACACTCCAGCATCGTCCATTTCAAAAAGCCCGGCCAGCGGCGGCGAATGGGGGCGAGAATGCGCTTGAGGAAGGGCGGAGCAAAGATCGCAATATCCGTGACAACCGAATAGAGCCCAAGAAAGGCCAGGGGCTCACCCCGTTCGTCCTGCAGCACCAGATAACGATAGGAAAAGCCTGCCAGTTGCGACGCCTCCAAGACCCTCCAGAAGCGCGGGTCCAAGGCTGTGGAATAACCGCTGCCAAGACGCTGCCAGATGGATTCTGGTACTTCGTCGATGGTGGAGTAGAGTGTGCTTTGCAGGATTTGTTCCCCTTATCATAAGCAAAATCTATTATCTGGTTGAGCGCGGGGAAGTCTAGCACCGTTACAGGTTCCCGTCAGGTCTTGACAGTTTCTTCTCCGTGCCGCTGGATAGCACCCCATCATGGCGAAGATTCTGATTGCCGCCAAGGGCGGCTTTGGCGACGTGCTACCCCTGCTCGCGGTGCTCCTGGCCCTGCGCGATCGCGGGCATCATCTGCTGCTGGCCGGGGACCGCCAGCACGCTGTCCTGGCGCGCGACGCCGGCGTGCCCTTCCAGGCCCTCGATGGCGTCAGCGAACCCTTTGCGCCGCCTTCCGAGGAAGGAATGACGGTGCTGCGGAATCTTGTTGACCGAGCCGACCTACTGCTGGCCAACCCTTTGGTACCCGCCGCGATCCTGCTTGCCAGAAAACTGGAGAAGCCCTGGATCTATGCCTCGGCATCGCCATTGGCCTTTGCTACCCGCGCCGATCCCCCCTGGTGGCCAGTGCTGGCTCGACTGCAGCGCTCTTTGCCGGATTCTTCTGCCATGCAGCAAGTTGCCTTCAGACTGGCACGGTCACGGGCCGCCTGGCAGTTCCGCCGCCTGACCAGCCTCGCGCGCCGCCTGGGGGTCCAGGTGTCTGGGCATATTTGTTTCGAGGGACTGCATTCCCCTTGGCTGAACCTTCTGCTGGCATCGCCACGACTCGTGGAGGCTGACGCCCTGCCTCCCCAAGTGCTGCTAACCGGCTTTTGCCCCCAGCTTCCACCCAGCCTGGAGAATGTGGCGGCCTTACAGCGCCTGCAAGAATTTCTGGCGGCCGGAGCGCCGCCCGTAGTGCTGGCGCCCGGTGGCGCAGATCGTCGCGACCCAAGTGAGTTTGTGGCGGTGACCCAACGCGCCTGCCAGATCGCCGGCCAGCGCGCGCTATTTGCGCTGCGCCCCAGCCATCATGGGCTGGTAGGGGAAAAGCAAGACTTTCTTGCCCTTCCCTATCTGCCCTATTCGCAGCTCTTCGCCGGGGCCGCGTCCGTCGTTCACTCCGGCGGCATCGGTGCATTGAGCTGGGCAGTAGGCTTGGGGGTGCCCTCGGTCTTGCTACCCTCGGTCTGGGATCAGTTCGATAACACCCGCCGCGCCCTGCAGCGCGGCTTTGGGCAATGGCCACGGCGCCGTCCCGAAGCCATTGCCCAAGCTCTTACGCAGAGCATGGAACGAGCCTGGCCAGCTCTGACCAGGGTCGCGCCCGCGCTGGCAGCCGAGGATGGCGCGGCGGTGGCCGCCACAGCCATCGAGGCGCTCCTGGCACGATTGGCGCTTCGGCACATCGACTTGTCAGTCGTTGGCAGGGGCGGTAGCATTGCTCATAAATTGGCTGAATATCCTTAGCGGCACCGTCCAAAGCTCAGACAGGATCCCATAATTTGCGCCCTTTCTCTTACGCCGCCGCACTGCTGTTGCCTGCCCTGCTCGGGGGCTGCAGCGCCTACCTACCCTATGCTGGTCCACGCGCTGGTCCTGTCAATGACGTCGAGCATAACAAGGCTCTACAGGGCATCCGTCTGGTAGACGTGAACTACGCCCTAGCCCGGGTGTTTCACCAGGAAATCTACCAGCCGGACCTCGCCCTCCTCGACCAATTCCGCAATCCGGCGCCGAGCCTCTATACCGTGGGCCCTGGTGATGTCTTGGAAGTGCACATCTGGGAAGCACCCCCGGCCATGCTGTTTTCGCCCAGCATTGCCTCGACGACGACACCGTCGGGCTCCATCATGACCACCATTCCGCCGCAGATGGTCAACGCCGGCGGGCAAATTTTCATGCCCTTTGCCGGCGAGATCCCCTGCGCCGACAAGACCACGCAGCAGATCGCCGCAGAAATTCGGGCCGGCCTGCAGGGCAAGGCCCACGATCCACAGGTAGTGGTGAGCCTAGTGCGCAATCGCGCGCAAAGCATCTCGGTGGTGGGTAATGTGAAAGACAGCAAACAGGTGCCCATGGAACCCGGTGGGGTCAGTGTGCTGCAGGCCCTGGCGGCTGCTGGTGGGGTGGTACAACCCGTCAGCAAGGTCACTATCCAGCTTTCCCGCAGTGGTCAGGTCCTGCGCCTGCCCCTGGAAGACATCATCGCCAATCCTAGGGAGAACATCTCTTTGCGCTCGGGGGATGTCCTGACTGCGCTCTATCAGCCCCTGCATGTCACCATCATGGGGGCGACCCAGCAAAGCAAGGAAGTGGACTTCGAGGCATCCGGTATCAGCCTGGCGCAGGCCCTGGTTCGTGCCGGCGGCATCAATGGCAACGAGGCCGATGCCAAGGCGGTTTTTGTGTTTCGCCTGGAATCTCCCAAACTCGTACCGGGCTTGGCCAAGGGGCCGCTGGTCGATGGCAAGGTACCGGTGGTATTCCGCTTTGACTTCAGCAATCCGGCGACCCTCTTTGTGGCCCAAGAATTCCCCATTCAAAACAAGGATCTGATCTACGTGGCGAGTGCTCCAGTCACCGACCTGCAGAAATTTCTGGGTCTCATCGTGCAGATTGTCTATCCCATTCAGGGTCTGACCACGGCCGGCGTCATCAAGTAAGTATGGCCAAGAATGCCGTCGCTATCATTGGCCAGGCGACACGGCTGCCGCAGCGGGCCGACACCCGCTTTTGGCAGGCCCTGGTCGCTGGAGAGTCACTGCTGACTCGGGTGGCCCCCGACCGCTGGGGGCAATCGGCCTTTTTGCATGCGCTGCGCGGACATCCCGGTACTTCCGTCACTTTTGCCGCGGGGAGCTTGGGCGATGTCGCTGGTTTTGACGCCGGCTTCTTTCGCGTTTCACCGCGCGAGGCGGCGGCCATGGACCCACAACAGCGGCTGTTGCTAGAGATGACTTGGGAGGCTCTGGTCCAGGCAGGGCAACCCCTCCGGCGCCTGCGCGGCAGCCCCACGGGCGTGTTTCTGGGTCTGGCGAGCACCGATTATGGCTACCGCTTTGCCGACGACCTGGCTGCCCTGGGACCAAATTCGGCCACTGGGGTCACTGCCAGCATTGCCGCCAATCGGCTCTCCTATGTCTTCGACTGGCGTGGCCCCAGCCTGGTCATCGACACCGCCTGTTCCTCGGGGCTGGTGGCCTTTCACCGGGCCTGTGAGTCTCTGCTGCGCGGGGAGTGTGAGCTAGCCCTTAGTGGGGCCATCAATCTGCACTTGCATCCCTTCGGTTTCCTCATTTTTTCCAAGGCCTCGATGCTCTCGGCCAGTGGTCGTAGCCGACCCTTTCAGGAAGGCGCCGACGGGTACGTGCGCGCCGAGGGCGGCGGGATCTTTTTGCTGAAGACCCTGGAGCGGGCGCGGCGGGACGGTGATCCAATCCTGGCGGTAGTGCTGGGCACTGGCAACAATACCGACGGGTATAAATCCGGCCTGACGGTGCCCAGCGCGGCGGCCCAGGCGTCCCTGCTGACCCAGGTATACAACCAAGCGGGCATTGATCCACGCCAGTTGGACTATGTAGAGGCGCATGGGACAGGTACGGCGGTGGGCGATCCCATCGAGCTGGAAGCCATTGGCGCCGCTCTCACCCCAGAACGCAGCGATCCTTTGCTGGTCGGCTCCGTCAAGAGCAATCTGGGGCATCTGGAAACGGCATCGGCGGTACCCGGACTGCTCAAGGTCATCCATAGTCTGCATGCGCGCCAGGTCCCTCCCACCATCGGCGTGGAATCCATCAATCCGCGTCTGCCCCTGGACCGCTATCCCCTGGAGATCGTTCGCGAACTGCGCCCTCTGCCTGCCCAAGGTACCCTGACCATGGGCGTCAACTCTTTTGGTTTTGGGGGGGCCAACGCCCATGCCATCCTGCAAAGTCCACCGCGTTGGCGCGCAACACGGCGGAAAGACGCTCCGACCCAGATCTCTCCCCGTCGCCCTCTCCTGCTCACCGCCGCTACGGAAGCCGCACTTCAGGCATCGGCTAGCGACCTGCTGGACTTTCTCGCGCCCCTGTCGCGGCGGGACTGGGAACGAGCCCTCTATCAACTGAACTTCCGGCATCCAGAACTCGATCAGGGCGTCATCCTTTGGTTCACTACGCGCGAGGAACTCCAAGGACAACTCCGCGGGCTAGCCGACGGTAACGGCCCCTCCCCCGAGACAACCTTGCGTCATTGGTACCAGCCCGAGGAAGCCTTGCCGGTGGCTTTTGTCTACTCAGGTAACGGCTGCCAGTGGGTAGGCATGGGTCGCGATCTGCTGGAGGTCCCTGAGGTCGCCGCCGCCATAGACGAAATCGACCGGACCTTTGCGCCGCTGGCGGGCTATCGCCTACGCGATGAGTTGCGGGAGGAACAGGCGGCAGACCGCTACGACAGCACGATGCATGCGCAGCCCGCCCTGTTTGCCCTGCAAGTGGCGCAAACTGTCTGGTTGCGTGCCCAGGGGATCGAGCCAGCAGCGGTGATTGGGCACAGCGTTGGCGAAGTGGCGGCTGCCTGGGCCTGTGGCGCACTATCGCTGGCCAACGCCACCCGCGTCATTCACGCCCGAAGTCAGGCGCAGGAAGGCACCCGGGGTCTAGGGCAAATGACTGCCGTTGGCTGCGCGGCCGAGTCGATGGCCGCGCGACTCGCCGATACTGGCCTGGAAGATAGACTGTGGCTGGCCGCCGACAACAGTCCCAAGGGGTGCACCGTGGTCGGTGATCCGGAGTCCCTGAAGAAGTTGGAAGAGCAGCTGCGTTCCGAGCAGATCCCCTGCAAGCGTTTACCGGTCGACTATCCGTTCCATGGTCCCGCCATGGATGCTTTACGGGACGATCTTCTCGTTTCCCTGGCGAAGTTGACCCCCAAGACCGGTGACATCCCTTTCTTTTCTACCGTGACCGGAACCCGTCTGCTCGGCTCCGAATTGGGGCCGGAGTATTGGTGGCAGAATGTACGTCAGCCCGTGCGCTTCCGCGAAGCCACCATTGCCCTGACAGAGCACTGTGAACTACTGGTGGAGCTCGGCGGCCACCCCGTATTACGCAACTACTTGCGAGAGATTTTCGAGGCACAAGGTCGCAGTGGCAGGGCTCTGGCAACGCTGCACCGCAATGTGGCAGAACAACGGACAGCCCTGCAAAAAACCCTCGACAGCCTGTGGCTGAGCGGCCTGCCGCGCCAGTGGGATCGCTTTTATCCGCGCGTTCTCCCCCCCCTGGAACTTCCGAACTACCCTTGGCAACGGGAACGCCACTGGCAAGAGGCTACAGCAGAATCTTGTGCTTTGCTGTACCGCTACGAACGTCATCCCCTGCTCGGTCATCCGGTGGCTGGTCATCCTGGCCTTTGGGAGCAGCGTCTGGATACCACCCTGCAGCCCTGGTTGGCTGACCATCAGGTGGGTGGCGATGTGCTTTTCCCCGGCGCGGGCTTCGTGGAACTGGTCCTGGCACTGGGCCATCAACAGTTTCCCGAAGCACCAGCCCTGTGCATTGAGGACCTGGAGATTCTGGCGCCCCTGGTATTGGAAGCCGAGCAGAGCCGAATCATCCGTACCCAGTGGCTGGAGGGTCGCCTGCGCGTGCAATCGCGCAAGGAGATGCACGAGTCCTGGACCGAGCATCTGCGGGCGCGTCTGCGGCCACTGAACGGTCCGGCACCCGCAGCCATGGACCCGCTGGCGAGCCAATCCCCACAGGAGCTCATGCCTGCAGCCCACTACCAAATGGCGAGCCGGCTTGGGCTGCAATATGGGCCCAGTTTCCAGACCGTCCAGAGCGGTCTCTGCACACCCGTGGGAGTGGACGCCGAGCTGCGCAGCACGCTCCCGGAGGATCTGCATTCCCAACTGTTCCTGGATCCCGGCATGCTGGACGGGGCCCTGCAACTGTTCATCGACCTGCTGGCAGGCGAACCCCGGCAGGGAACGTCCGCCTTTGTGCCGGTGCGCATCGAGCACCTGGAGTACTGGCCCCACCGGGAGACCAGTGCCAGCGCCCGGGTACGGCTGCACCGACGCTCCCCCCATTCGCTGCTGGCCCGGCTTCAGCTTATCGGCGCCAGTGGGCAAGTACGCGTGGATGCCCGCGGTGTGCGGCTGCAGGAACTGCGCCTGCCAGGTAAACAGCAAGTGGTGCCGCGCTATTTCACCCGCAATCTGGTGGCCCTGGACCGCGCCGAAAGCAGCACCCCTTTACAATTGCCAGTCATCGCCGCGTGCTGCCGGGAGCTGCTGGAAAGCAGTCCCATCCTCACCCGGCGGCGCGAAGAGTTCCTGCCACTGCTCAACAGCTACCTGCAGATGTACGAGGGGGAGCAGACAGGGGCATTGTGGCAGACCCTCCTGCAGGACTACCCAGAAAGCCTGCCCTGGACGGTAGCAGCAGGCCGTTGGAAACTGCGACAGCAGGGTCTTGGTGAAGGCGACGATCCCCTCCTCGCGGGGGATTGGTGGCGATGGGACCTGCAGGCCTATTTGCCGGATCTGACAGAGACCCTTGCCAACTGGTTGATTGGCGAGACCCAGTCGCAGCGGGTCTGCAGTGTTGCCGAATATAGCGATGCTGGCTGGGAGTTGCTGCCCCGGCTGGAAACCCAGGATGGCCGGTTTCGGCGCTGCGGATTGCGCCCAGCGATACTGGAAGACGAGCGCGCGGGCTGGCCCGTTCACACCTTGACGCAACTGCCGGAGCCTCTGCGGGGCTTCGATGCACTTCTGGCGCATGTCGGCTCGCTACAAGCCAACGCCTGGGACGACCTCCTGCAGCGGGCGCGCGGCTTGCTCCGGCCACGAGGAATCTTGCTGCTGGCGGGAACCTCTCCGTTGCGCAGCGACTTGTCCGATGGCTTTCCTTTGCCACCCGCAGAACTGGAGGAAGCGGCCCGGTTGCAGGGTTGGGAGACAAGTCTGCTGCGCCCCCATGCCGAAGAACCCGCCTGGATTCTGCTGCTGCAAACCCCTCCACCGCACCAGCCGGAGGCGCAAAAGTCCATCGCATTGCTGGGCGCTATACCGGAGGCGTTACCCACAACCCTGCAGAAGCTTTACGCGCCGTACCGGCGGTGGTTACCCGATGAATTCACCGCTGCATCCCTGCACGACAAGGCTCCCGCCGTTCTGGTCTTCGCGCCGGAGCTACACGCTGCCAACCATGCTTCCCCAAGTGCAGCCATCGCTACTGCCGTCCTGAACCTCGGCGAGCTGCTGAGGATTTGTCGGGAGCACTCGCAAGCGATATGCGTCGACTTGATTCTGCCCGGTGCCCTCCAGTCCCGCGGGCAGGCAACGGACGTGATCGCTGCGGCGTTAGCCGCTTTCGTCCGAACCCTTGCCAACGAGTGGCCTAGCCTGCGACTGCGGATATTGGACGGTCTGCCGGATACCCCGCAGGCAGCCGAGGCCCTGGCCCACGAGATTCTCGACGCCGATAACGAAAGCGAAATTTTTCTCGATGCCGATGGCCGCCGCCAGGTTTTGCGGGTGCAAGAATGGCACGACGTGGCTGCCGTTCCTAGCGGACAAATCCAGTATCTGAACAATGCCCGCGCCGGACAGTTGCGCTACCTTGCCTGGGAAACGCGATCTTCCCCCGCGGAATTACCTGGGAATTCCGTAGAGGTCGAGACCATGGCAGCAGGGCTCAACTTTCGCGATGTGATGTATGCCTTGGGACTGGTGGGCGACGAGGCGCTGGAGGCGGGCTTTGCTGGCCCAGGACTGGGGCTCGAGTTTGCCGGCACGGTGCGGCGCGTCGGCCAAGAGGTATCGCGTTGGCAGGTGGGCGACCGAGTGTTGGGTTTTGCCCCTCGCAGCCTGGCCAATCGGGTTCTGACCCCAGAACATGCCTTGGCCGCGATCCCGGAAGGGCTCGACTGGGTTGCGGCAGCCGGTCTGCCCACCGCCTTCTTCACCGCCTGGTATGCCCTGATCGAGCTGGGACGCATGGCCCGCGGTGAGCGGGTGCTCATCCATGGTGCTGCCGGCGCCGTCGGCCTCGCGGCCATCCAGATCGCCCAGTTTCATGGTGCAGAAGTCTTTGCCACTGCCGGCTCTGCCGCCAAACGCGATTTTCTGCGCCTACTGGGCGTGCAACGGCTCTATGACTCGCGCAGCCTGGATTTCGCCGATGCGATTCTGGCCGATACCCAGGGCGAGGGCGTGGATTTGGTGCTCAACAGCCTCGCCGGCGAGGCCATGGATCGCAGCCTACGCCTGCTCAAGCCCTTTGGACGCTTTCTGGAACTGGGCAAGCGGGATTTTTACAACGATACCCTTCTGGGGCTGCGCCCCATGCGCAATAACCTGAGCTACTTCGGCATCGACGCGGACCAGCTGTTGGCCCTCCATCCGCAGCGGACGCAAGCGATCTTTACGCAATTGTTGGAAGCCTTCGTGCGGCAAGAACTCGTGCCACTACCCAGCACCATATTTGCCAGCCATGCAGCCCCAGACGCCTTCCGTTACATGCAGCAATCCCGGCAGATCGGCAAGATCGTTATCGACACCCGCGGACCTTTCCTGCCGCATCCGACGCCAGCGCCGCTTGTCCCCACGCCTCTGCAGCTCGACCCCGAGGGCGTGTATGTGATCAGTGGCGGAAGCTCAGGCCTGGGCTTGGCAACGGCGCAACGCCTCCTGCTTCGTGGTGCGCGCAAGCTTGCGCTACTCTCTCGTCAAGGCAGTCTGGGTCCGGAAGCCGAAACAGCTTTGCAGCCGTACGGGTCAGCTGCGGAAATTCGCATACGCGCTGTGGATGTGCGCGACCGCGCTGCCGTCGCCACGCTCTTCACCGAACTCGCCGCATGGGGACCGCTGCGCGGCATCATCCATGCCGCTGCAGTCATCGAGGACGCCTTGGCGGACCAGCTGCAGCCCGACGGACTGGTGCGAGTTCTCGAACCGAAGGTGGATGGCGCCTGGCATCTACACGAACTGAGCAAGGGTCAGCCGCTGGACTTTTTTGTGCTCTACTCTTCCATTGCCAACTTGCTGGGCAATGTAGGACAGGGCGCGTATGTGGCCGCGAACGCCGCCCTGGAAGCCTTGGCGCGTCACCGACACGCGCTGGGGGTACCGGCCACTACCCTGCAGTTTGGACCCATTGCCGATGTCGGCTATTTGACCCGGCACCGAGAAACCCAAGAACTTTTGCAGCGCCGGCTGGGCGGCCGCGCCATTTCTGGCAACCAGGCACTGGACGCCATGGAGTGGGCCATTGCCCAGAACCTTCCCGAGCTGGCGGTGGCCGATCTTCACTGGCAGGTGCTGCGCACGTCCTTGCCTTGGGTGCAAGGATGCTCTTACGAAGAGCTCGACCAAGAGCCCGCTGGCAGCAAGGTTGCGACCAGTCAGCACGACTGGCGTACCGAGCTTATCTCTCTGTCCAGAGAGGAGGCATTGGTGCATTTGCAGGGCTGGATTGCTGCGGAGGTAGCGCAGATCCTGCGTCTGTCTACCGAACAGATCGATCCACGCAAGAAACTGACGGATCTAGGATTTGATTCCTTGATGGGCATGGAGCTCGTCATGGCGCTGGAGGAGCGAACGGGTTTGAAGATCCCCGCCTTTATCATGAGTGAGGAGCCCACGGTTTTTGCTCTGTCTCAGCGCTTGCTGGCTGAATGGTGCGAAGAGCAGAGCGCTCCCAGCGGCAAAGAGCAGGTTTTGGACATGGCACGCCGGCATGGCGTGGCCGGGGAATATGCCGCCCGGCCGGCGGCAAGCGAGGTCTGATCTGTGCGTCGTCTGAGTGCCGAAGAAAAGGCTGAACTGCTGCGGGAATCCTCTACTCCGCAACAGATCAACGCAGAGCTGCCCCGTCCGGATCAGAGCGACAGGCGTACGGACCTGCGCAGCACTCCGGGCTATCAGCAGGTTTCCTTGATGCGCCAGGGCGCCGCGCAGTTCGGGGTCGTCAGCCCGTTCTTTCGTTTGCGCGAGGGAAGTTCCGCCGCGCATAGCCATATTGCAGACCGGGAACTGATCAATTTTTCCAGCTACAACTACCTTGGGCTGGCGGGCCACCCGGAAGTCAGCGCGGCGGCCAAAGCGGCCATCGACGACTATGGAACTTCGGTATCTGCCAGTCGCATCGTCTCCGGCGAACGGCCCTTTCATCAGGCACTGGAGCGCGCGCTGGCAGATTTTTACGAGGTGGACGATGCCCTGGCTCTGGTTAGCGGCCATGCTACCAACGTCAGCGTGATCGGGCAGCTCTTGGGGCCCAGGGATCTGATCCTGCACGACGAGTATGCCCACAACAGTATCGTTTTGGGGGCAAAGCTCTCGGGAGCCCAGCGTCTTCCCTTTCCCCACAACGACTGGCAATCCCTGACGGAGCTGCTCCGCACCCACCGGCGGCAGGCGGAGCACTGCCTGATCGCGGTAGAGGGTATTTACAGTATGGACGGCGATTACCCCGACCTACCCCGCCTGCTGGAAATCAAACAGCGCTTTGCCTCTTGGCTGATGGTGGATGAAGCGCATAGTCTTGGGGTACTGGGGCCCAGTGGTGGCGGCATCGCCAGCCATCTCTCCGTGGATAGCCGAGAAGTCGACATTTGGATGGGCACCTTGAGCAAGACCCTGGCGAGCTGCGGCGGCTTCGTTGCCGGCAGTCAGGAGCTCATCGATCAGTTACGCTACCTGGCGCCAGGATTTTTGTACAGCGTTGGGCTGTCACCCGCCGATGGCGCCGCCGCCTTGCAAGCGCTGAAAATCCTGCAGCTGGAGCCCGAGCGGGTGAGCCGGCTGCAAAACAGCGGACAGCGCTTGCTGGAAGGTTTCCGAGAGATCGGTATCGACCCCGGCACCAGCCAGGGCTTCGCCATCGTTCCCTGGATCGTTGGCAGCTCTCTGCGTGCCGTGCAGCTTTCAGAGCAATTGCTGCAGGCGGGCATTGACGTGCAGCCTATCCTCTATCCCGCGGTTCCCGAGCGTCGCGCCCGTTTGCGCTTTTTTGTCAGCAGTGAACACAGCGCCTACGACATTGAGGAAACCCTGACCCAGGTCGCAGCCTTGGTCTAGCCCTCTCGGAACCCTGCACAAAGGCTGAGTTTGTTGGCAAAAAGGGGTACACTGAGGCAAACACTTCGAGGGACTTTCGAGGGGCTTATGAAAGAATTCGACATCGTCATCATTGGTAGCGGACCGGGCGGATACCGTGCCGCCGTGCTGGGCGCATTGCGGGGCAAGAAGGTCGCCATCATCGAAAAAGGTACCTGGGGTGGCACCTGTCTCAATCGCGGTTGCGTGCCCAAAAAAGACTGGCATGAAACTGCCAAGTGGATCGAAAACAGCCGTCATTTTGCCGGGCGCGGAATCGTCGGGGAGACGCTGCGCGGCGATATGGCGCAAGCCTGGCAGCATCAACATAAGGTCGTCGAGACCGTGCGCGAGAGCTACACGGATTACCTCAAGCGCTTGGGCGTGCAGTTGTATCAAGGCCTTGGCAGTTACCGTAGTGCACACGAAATCGCTATCCAGACGGATGCTGGCGAAGAATTGATTCATGCGCAGAATAGTGTGATCGCCACCGGATCCGTACCGCATCTGCCCGAGGGTGCCCAGTTGCAGGCCGGCAAGATTCTGCACAGCGACATGCTCTTTGATAATGGCGTACCCGCGGGAGACCGGGTCATCATTGTTGGCGGCGGCGTGATTGGCACGGAGTTCGCCTATATTTTCACCCAACTGGGTAAGGAAGTACGCTGGCTGGTCAATTCTGCTCCCTTGCACCACCTGCGCTACTCGCCACAGGCCAAGGATGCGCTCATGGACGCCCTCAAGGAACTCCAGATCGAAGCGCGGCAAGACTTTGCAGTGGCCGACTCCGGCGTCGATGATGGCAAGGCCTGGGTTGCCAATGCCGCAGGCGAGCGGGAGTCGGGGGATTGGGTGCTCTTTGCCACCGGGCGTTCCGCCCATACCGCCGGGCTCGGCCTGGAAAACACCCAGGTTGCTACCCACGCGCGAGGTTTTGTGGAGACGGACGCGCACCTGGAAACCGCAGAAAGCGGTATTTACGCCATTGGCGATGTGGTCGGCCCGTATATGAATGCCAATCAGGCCCTGGCCGACGCCACCCTGGTGATCGACAATATCCTGGCGGAAAATTGCCGCGAGCGCAGCCCGCTCTGGGTACCAGAACTGGTGTATTCAGCGGTGGAACTCGCCCGCATTGGCATGGACGAGGATGCCGCGGAAGACGAAGGCTTCGAGCCAGCAGTGGGCTTTGCTGCCTTTGAAACCTCACCGCGCGCCCTGGGGCAGGACGATACTCGCGGCTTCGCCCGCATCCTCGCCGACATGGATAGCGGAGAGTTACTGGGCGGCGAGATCGTCGGGCGCGATGCCGGGGAACTGATTCATCTGCTCTCCCAGGGCAGTGACCGCGAGGAGATCCTGCGACGCATTGCCAACTCGCCCGTCAATCATCCCGCCCGTGCCGAAGAGTTGCTCAACGCCACCGAGACCCTGGCCGCACGCTGGGGGCTTGGGGAATTCATCTTCGCAGAGTGATCAGGTCGGCTGGACGGCGCTGGCTGCGAGAAACTCCCGCGCTGCTGCGATTTCTTCAGGAACGATGCTGTGCCCCATCGGGAAATCCCGGCGGGTGACGGCATAGCCTTGGCGCTGCAGGATCTCCTCGCCCCACTGCGCATACTCTAGCGGTAACACCTCATCGCGGGTACCGTGGCCCCAGAAAATGGGCGCCGCGTTGCCAAAAGCCGGCGGCGTATTCTGACGTAAAGGCAGATAGCCGCTGAACACCAGGACGGCACGGGCAGCGAAGCCTGCATGTAGATGCAGATACAGGGATAAAGCTGCACCTTGGGAGAATCCCCCCAAGAGCAACTCCCTACCGCGCAACATCGGTGCCAGTGCATCGTGCAAGGACTGGGCGATTACTTGCATCCCGGCGTCGTCTTCCACCGAATTCGGGCCGAAGCCGAGAAGATCATACCAGGCTGGCATCACATACCCACGATTCAGGGTCACCGCTTGCCGTGGTGCATTCAGGGTCAACAGATGATAGCGCCGCTGCGGATCAAGCAGCTCCGCCACCGCCTGCATGTCCTCCTGACTGGCACCGAGACCATGCAGCAACAACAAAACCGGCGCATGTCTCTGCGTTCCAAGTCGTTGCCAGGAACCCGGCGCCCAGTCGAGGGGGGGCGAAGAATCATTAGCCATGATCAGAATCTCTTTTCTCGCCGGGACCATCGATCGCCTCCAGTTTACGGTAGAGAGTGCGTTCGCTGAGCCCCAACGAGTGCGCTAGACTGCGGCGATCCCCGGTGTGGTTGAGCCGCGCCCAGCGAAGATAACGAGCTTCCATTTCCGCCAGGGGAAGCACTGCCGAAAAATCGACGGACTTGGGCGCCTCATGCACAGGAAACGATTGCCGTAAATTGGCAGGCAGATGCTCAGGCAGGATCCACACATCATCGGACAACAATGCTGCCCGATTCAAAATGTTACGTAGCTCGCGGACATTACCTGGGAAGTCGTACTCGAGAAGAATCTGCAGCGCCTCTGCGCTCAGGCGCAGGCGCGGATACCCCAGGTTGTGGAGCAGGGACTCCGCCAGTTGCGGAATATCTTCACGCCGCTCACGTAAGGGCGGCAGAGTGATGGGAAAGGTGCTGATGCGGTAGTAGAGATCCTGGCGAAACGTGCCTTCGCGCACCATCCGTTCGAGATCGCGATGGGTGGCCGAGATCAATCGGAATCTGGAACGGATCGGCTCGATGCCGCCAACCCGCCGAAACGTCCCGCTCTCCAACAAGCGCAACAGTTTGACCTGCAGGGGCAGAGGGATGTCTCCGACCTCGTCGAGAAACAAGGTACCGCCATTCGCTGCCTCCGCAAGGCCGATTTTCCGACTGTGGGCACCAGTAAAGGCACCTTTCTCATGGCCAAAGAGCTCGCTCTCAAAGAGTGTCTCGGAAAGCCCTGAGCAATCCAGCACCACGAAAGGCCCCTGCACCCGCTGACTTGCCCGATGTACCAAGCCAGCGGCAAGCTCCTTGCCCGTTCCGGATTCACCGAGCAGAAGCACTGGCACATCACTCGGGGCGGCCCGATGCAATGCGCGGGAAAGTTCCTGCATCCGCGCTCCCTGCCCCACCAGCCCATCGGTAGAGGCACCCTGCTCCGTCAGCGGAGTGAGAAGCTCAAGGAAGTAGGCGGGTTTGCCATCGGCGTTCCGAATTGGGAATAAGTCCACCTGCAGGGCGCGACCATCATGCATCCGCAGCGCATGCGCCGCCTCGTTACTCTGCTGGCAGCGCGCCATCGGACATTCATTGCCCGCATCATCACAGGGCATCCCAGCGCCACGCAGGATCTCGTCGCAGTGTCGCCCCTGCAACGGCTTACCATCGCCAAACTGTTTGCGATACGCCTGGTTGGCGGCAAGCACCGTATGATCTGCCTCGAGCAAAACGGCAGGCAATGCAAAACAGTCGAGCAGCGAGGTCAGTTCTGGACGCAATTGTTTGAGCATCGACGATCCCCCCAGGCGGCAACGGTCTGCCAATTGTAGCAGATCTGCCAGACAATTCTGCCATTTTTGGCAGTCTTTTTCCACCATCGCCCTTACCAATCGAGGTCCGTCCGGTCCACGCCAAAGTATATCAGCCATTCCTGGGGATCAACCAGAAAATTCCGACATTGGCATAGTATTTGCTGAATATGCCTGCAACGGTTACGAGGTTCGTCTCATGATTTTTCGTCAGATCTGCTCCGAGAAAGAGGGTTCTCTCGCCTACATCTTGGGCGATCCGATCACCCGTGAGGCGGTGGTGATCGATGTTGCCGAGCCCCATCTACCGACGGTCGAGGAATTTTTGCGCAGCCGGGGCTTACAACTGCGCCTCATCCTGGTCACCCACTGGAACGTCAGCCACGAGAAAGCTGCCGAGACCCTGCGCGAAAACTGGGGGGCCAGACTTGCCGCCCACGAGAGCATTGTTGCGGCCAGTGTCGATATGCGTATTCGTGATGAGGACGTGCTGTATTTTGGTGAGGAGTCCCTGCGGGTATTTCATACTCCCGGTCTCAGTCCATGCGCCTTGACGTATGCCTGGAATGATCGCCTCTTCACCGGAGAAACGATCCTGGTACGCGGTCTGCATCCAAAGCTGCGGGGTCAGGCCAAAGTTCGCTTGCTTGCCAGACTGCACGCCCTGCTAGAGCGCTTTCCAGAAGAAACTCTCCTTTATCCGGGAGCAGAGAATCAGGGCCGCCGCCTGAGCAGCATCGAAGAGTTTCGCCGCCGCAGCCAGCTTGGCAACGGCGGGGATTCTGCAGGTTTCCTGCAACGATACAGTCATTTGTTGCCAAACAAAAATGTCGCAAAGCAAGGGGAAAAAGTGCGGGCAGAAAAAGATCTGCACCGTTATGGGCCGGGACAGGACGTACCGGCGTCTTTGTAGGAGGTAGTTCATGGATATGCTGATCAATCCGACGGTCGTCGAGCTGTCACGCCTGCAGTTTGCGTTGACAGCGCTCTACCACTTTCTCTTCGTACCCCTGACTCTGGGGCTCACCTTCATTCTCGCCACCATGGAAACGGTGTACGTGGTGACTGGGAAACAAATCTACAAGGAGATGACCCAGTTCTGGGGCAAGCTCTTTGCCATCAACTTTGCGCTCGGTGTCGCTACCGGCCTGACCATGGAGTTCGAGTTTGGCACCAACTGGTCCATGTACTCGCATTTCGTGGGCGATATCTTCGGCACCCCCCTGGCGATTGAAGGGCTCATGGCCTTTTTCATGGAGTCGACCTTCGTCGGCGTCATGTTCTTCGGCTGGGACCGCATGTCGCCCAAGGCGCACCTGGTAGTCACCTATTTGGTCGCCCTGGGTTCCAACCTCTCGGCTTTGTGGATTCTGATCGCCAACGGCTTCATGCAGGACCCGCAGGGCGGCACTTTTGACCCCAATACCATGCGCATGCAGTTCACCAGCTTCGTGGGACTGATCTTCAATCCGGATGCCCAAGCGAAATTTGTGCACACCTCCATCGCCGGCTTTGTGACCGGTGCGATGTTCGTTATGGCGGTATCGGCATACTACCTGCTGACCAAAAAACGGCGCGATATCGCCCTGCGTTCCTTCCGACTGGCAGCCATCTTCGGCGTGATCTCCACCGTCGGTGTCATCACCCTCGGTGATGCCTTGGGCTACCTGGTGGCGCATACCCAGCCGACCAAGCTGGCGGCCATGGAAGCCATCTGGGAAACCGATCCGAATCCGGTCTCGGCGCCGTGGAATCTGATCGCCCTACCCAACCGGGAGGCCCAGAAGAATGACTTTGAACTGGGGATTCCCTATGTGCTCACGCCACTCCTGACGCACACGGAGGACACTGTCATCCCCGGCATCAAGAACCTGGAGCAGGATGCCAAGCCACGCATCGAAAATGGCATCAAGGCGATGATTGCCCTCAAGGCCTACAATGCCGATCACAACGACACAGCGGCGTTGGCAACCTTCAAGCAGTATGAGAACGACATGGGCTATGGCTTCCTGGCCAAGGAATTTGCGCCGGATCAGGATCTTGCCAAGGTCGATGCCAGCAATCTGCCGAGCGTACTCGACAAGACGGCCAAGGCGACCATTCCCAACGTCTGGGTCGAGTTCTGGGCCTTCCGCCTGATGGTGGCAGCGGGCTTCTTCATGCTGGTGCTCTTTGCCTTCGCGGCCTACTACAGCCTCAAGAACGAGATCGAGAAACACCCGTTGTTCCTCAAGATCGCCTTGTGGAGTGTGCCGTTGCCCTGGATCGCCTGTGAATTCGGCTGGATTACGGCGGAAAATGGCCGTCAACCCTGGACCGTCTATGGTTGGCTCCCGACCTTCGTATCGGCCTCCAGCCACAGCGTCAGCTATATGATCTTCTCTCTCATCGGCTTTGTACTGCTCTACAGTACCTTCATCGCGGCAGAGCTCTACTTGATGTTCAAGTATGCGCGTCTGGGGCCGCAGGAAAGCCATCATCATGGAGAGGAACCGGCAGCGGGTGGCGGCATGGCAGGCAAGCCGGCCTTTGCCAAGTCGAGCATGAACCGGTCCTGAGCAGCATTGGCGAGGCTCCGCGCCTCGCCATACAAGGAGCATACAAATGGATGCATATGTTTTTCTGAAAGTCTTGTGGTGGTTACTCCTGGGCGTTCTGCTCATGGGCTTGGCCATCATGGTGGGGATGGATATGGGTGTCGGCGCGCTGATGCGCTTTGTCGGCAAAACCGATGGCGAGCGGCGTGAGGCCCTGAACATCGTCGGGCCGCACTGGGACGGCAATCAGGTATGGTTCATCCTGGGTGGCGGCGCCATCTTTGCGGCCTTCCCAAGCCTCTATGCCACTTCCTTTTCGGTCTTTTACATCGTCATGATCCTGCTGCTGTTCAGCATGATCATGCGCCCGGTGGCCTTTGAGTATCGCTCCAAGGTTCCCACCGAGAAATGGCGCAACACCTGGGACTGGGTCTTCCTGATTTCTGGTGCCCTGCCCATGATCATCTACGGCGCGGCCATCGGGAATATCCTCGAGGGCGTCGGATTCCACTTTGGCTGGGATGGCCAGTACTACCAGACCGAGTCCTTCATCTGGTACCTGCTCAATCCCTTCGCAATCCTCTGTGGCGTACTGGCTCTGAGCATGGCCCTCTACCAGGGCTCAGCCATGCTGATGATTCGTGGTGTCGACCCGATCTACAGCCGTGCCAAGAACATCGGCTCGGTGGCGGGCGTGTTGAGTGCCATCCTCTTCGTCGTCGGCGGCATCTGGATCGCTGCCAAGACTGGCTATGTGCTGCATGATGCGGACCCGAGCATGCCTGCCAATATCTCGGCGGCGCAGAACGTGACCCGCGAGGCAGGGGCCTGGCTCCACAATTATCAGAGCGCACCGATCCTGTGGCTCGTCCCCCTGGTCGGTATCCTGACCATGCTGGCTGGCTCTTTTGCCATGCGGGCGAAGAAGGCGGGCTTGGCCTGGTGGTTGGGTGCCTTGTCCTGGATCAGCATCCTGGGTACGGTGGGCATCTCGATGTTCCCCTTCCTCATGCCCTCCAGCGACAACCCGGCGCAGAGCATTACCGTCTGGAACGGTACGGGTAGTCAGTACAACCTGATCTGGATGACGATCTTTACTGCGATCTTCGTTCCCACGATCCTGGCGTACACCACCTGGTGCTTCAATGTCATGCGCGGCAAGGTCAAGACACCAGCCGCCAGCGACGACCACGCGTACTGATAGGAGGCCAATATGAAAGGCTTGCTGACGTTTATCACCGGTTCCGTAATTCTCGCCTTTGCCTTGTTTCTGGCGGTGATTACCGGCGACTATGGCCCCTGGTACTTTGCCTGGCTGGTAGGTACCACGATGATCGTTCTCGTTTCTGCCGCTGGCGCGGCGATGTTCGACCGCCAGGATGACGAGCTGAATCAGAAGGGCATCTCTTCACGCTAGGAGGCAACCATGCATTACACCGATCTGGAAGATCTCATCTTCTTTTTGCCATTGGTCTACCTGAGCATTGCCGGGATCATGTATCTCTATACCCGCAAGCGCTTCAAGTAGTCACGAGTTCCATCGGTAGCGTATCCTTGGGGGCCTTCGGGCCCCTTTTTTTATTGGAGGAAATCATGCCCCAATTTGCCATCTGGCAGTTTTTCCATCTGATTGCGCTGTTCTACTGGGTTGGCGGGCTGGTGTTTCTCGGCTTTTATCTGCTGCCGCGCTGGCTGCGCCTGGAGCATACGCCGCAGTCCTGGTACTCGCTGCAGCAAGCCATCCAGGCCTTCTCTTTTGGCGGCATCCTTGCCGCCTTGCTCCTGCTGCTGAGCGGTTACGCCATGGTGGGCAGCATCGGCGGCTTTGGCCACCTGGGCGTGGCGGTCTGGATCATGGTGGTGTTGGGGACGATTGCCGCTCTCGGCGCTTTTCACCTCGCCTTTGCGCCGATGAAGCGTCTGCGCCGCGCCCTGGATGGGCAGGACTGGGCGACAGCGGAGAAGGCACTGGGAGGCTACGCCCGTTTTGCCCAGTTCCTTGCCGCCCTCGCGCTCGTGCTGACTTTTGTTGGAGTGCTCAGCGTCTATCTCTGAGCCAAGGCTCAGGATTTAAGATAGATGTTCTTACCGAGGCGCTGGAAGTCCGCAGATTTCTCGCGCATCCCCTGCTCCGCGTACTCCTGTAGATCCTGGGTGATCTTCATCGAACAGAAGTGTGGGCCGCACATGGAGCAGAAATGGGCGAGTTTGGCGCCTTCCTGGGGCAGGGTCTCGTCGTGATAGGCCTGCGCCTTTTCTGGATCGAGTCCCAGATGAAACTGGTCGGCCCAGCGGAATTCAAAGCGCGCCTTGGACAAGGCATTGTCGCGCACCTGCGCACCGGGATAGCCCTTCGCCAGATCTGCGGCATGGGCAGCGAGCTTATAGGCCATCACCCCTTCGCGCACATCCTCTTTGTCCGGCAGGCCCAGATGCTCCTTGGGCGTGACATAGCAAAGCATGGCGGTACCATACCAACCGATCTGCGCGGCGCCAATGGCGCTGGTGATGTGATCGTAGCCCGGCGCAATATCCGTCGTCAGCGGCCCCAAGGTATAAAAAGGTGCTTCGTAGCAGTGCTGTAGCTCCTCTTCCATATTGGCGCGAATACGCTGCATGGGTACATGCCCCGGTCCCTCGATCATCACCTGTACGTCGCGCTGCCAGGCAATCTGGGTAAGCTCGCCGAGGGTGTGCAGTTCGGCAAACTGGGCCTCGTCATTGGCGTCGGCAATGGATCCGGGGCGCAGACCGTCGCCCAGCGAGAAACTGACATCATAGGCCTGCATGATCTCGCAGATCTCGGCAAAATGGGTATAGAGAAAATTCTCCTGATGGTGTGCCAGACACCACTTGGCCATGATCGAACCACCGCGGGAAACGATGCCGGTCAGGCGATTGGCCGTCAGCGGCACATAGCGCAGCAGCACACCGGCATGGATGGTGAAATAGTCCACCCCCTGCTCTGCCTGTTCGATGAGGGTATCGCGGAACAGTTCCCAGGTCAGCTCTTCGGCTTTGCCATCGACCTTTTCCAGCGCCTGATAGATCGGCACCGTCCCAATGGGCACCGGAGAGTTGCGCAGAATCCATTCCCGCGTTTCGTGGATGTGCTTGCCGGTGGAGAGATCCATGACCGTATCCGCGCCCCAGCGGATGGCCCAGACCATCTTTTCCACCTCTTCGGCAATGGAGCTGCTGACCGCCGAATTGCCGATATTGGCATTGATCTTGACGCGAAAATTGCGGCCAATGGCCATGGGTTCGAGTTCGGGATGATTGATGTTGGCGGGGATGATCGCCCGCCCTGCGGCAATCTCGTCGCGCACAAATTCCGGCGTGTAGCGTTCCGGCAATTTTGCCCCAAAGTTTTCGCCGGGATGGCTGCGGAATAGCGCCGGATGGGTCGCGCGCAACTGCTCCAGGTTCTCGTTTTCGCGGATGGCGACATACTCCATCTCGGGAGTGATGATGCCAAGCCGCGCCGCATGCATCTGCGACACATTCCCGCCCGGTGCCGCACGGCGGATCTCGGCGCGGCGCTGAAAACGGATGGCGGCGGTCTTGGGATCTTCCTGGCGCTGGCGGCCATAAGCAGATGAGGGCTCGATGCTGTGCACCAGCGTATCCGGGAAGACCCAGGACCAGCGCCAACGCTGCGGCGCCAGACCAGCGCGGATATCGATGCTCGCCGCCGGATCGGTGTAGGGTCCACTCACGTCGTAAACCGGAATGGCCGGGTTCTCCACCAGCGAGTCATCCCGCTGCCGGGTTGGGCTTTGCTTGATCTCGCGATGCGGCACGCGCAGTTCCGGAAAAAGCGTGCCAGAGGAGTAGCACTTGCTCGATCCAAGAATGGGGCCGGTAGTGACTTCGCTGTCACTGGGAAGAGAATTAATGTCCTGCGGACGGGTTGCCATGGCGTTGCTCCTTGCAAAATCCACGAACGCCAAGACGTGGCCGCTTCCCTACGCCGGTCTGAACCGGATCAGGTTCCAAGGGTACTTCTCAGCCCCGGTCGGGACGCCCCTAGCGTTCTGTGAGCCTTCAGAGTATCGGAAAAGGGCAAGAAAAAGCAAGAACTGAGAGACCTTCGAGATCATTGGTGTTTCGATGCCTTCCTGGTTGTGATGGGTAGAGAAAACTGGAGGCGGTCATTTCTGTGGGCTCACCAGTGTGCGGCAGCCGGCGAAGCCGCTAGGCGAACGGCAGGTACCGGGACGGGTTAGCCAAGATACTTCTCAAGCATGTGAGCAATGAATGATGACCACACTTCATTTGGCTGCCACACGCCGTACATAAGCTCAAAAGCGCGATCAATCGACCAGCCCTGCCGGATAACGCGGTACAAACCCAGAAAGGCAGTAACTCGCATATTCGCCGCGCAGTGCACCCACAATTTCTCCCGCTGGTGCGCCTCCATCGCCGAGAAAAACTCCAGAAGATCTTGTTCTGTTGGCGCCATGAACTGAACGGGAATGTGAATGTACGCAAGGCCCAGAGACTCGACGGCACTCGACTCATCCGGCAACGAGTAACGCGGATCATCGTGCAGCGCGAGGTTGATGATGGTCTTGTAGCCTGCGGCGGCGATGTGCCCGAGTTGATCAACCGTGGGTTGACCTGAGGTGCACAAGACGGCATCTACGGCGCGGTACCTGTAAATGACTGAGAGGTCTGAATCGTCCATTACTCGATTGGCTCATGTATTTTCGGCTGACCTACCGGTGCCGAGCAATATCCCTCGATGCAGCAGAACATCCGGGGTCATCATTCCCTGCAAGTTGCATTCCCATTTGATGATACTTCCTTCAGATATGGATAGGAACTTCCGCTTCCGTTGCCCTACTGCCGTTGAATCCTGATGGACGGCAGCAGACTGAAATTGGACATTTACTATGACCTGGAATTTATTGAAGCCGGGAAATAAGCTTCGCGATCTATATCCGCTAGCAAAACTGGATGGGACGGTCGCCATCGAAGCCGTTCCTGGGTAAGTTTACTAGAGGCTGGGTTGTCATAGGCGACGAACGGAGCGAGCCAACTGAACCGCCGCGCCGCCTCGTTGGGCGTCATGCTGACCGTAGGCAGGCTCAGTCGCCGCCCAATCACCTCGGCGATCTCCCGAAACGGGATACCCTCTTCAGCGACGCCGTGATAACGCGCACCAGGCTGTCCCTCTTCCAGCGCCAAGCGCAATAGGACCGCTGCATCGAGACGATGGACAGCGCTCCACCGGTTCGCGCCGTCGCCGACATAGCCCGCACTCCTGTGCTTCTGCGCGGCGGCGATAAGCCTGGGAACGAGACCGTGATCACCATCGCCGTGCACCGAGGGCGCAAGACGAACCACCGACGCCCGAACCCCGCGTTCGGCCCAAGCCTTGACGGCCGCTTCGGCCTGCGAGCGCATCCAACCTGGAGAACGCGGGTCGGGCTCGTCGTCTTCCGTTGCTGTTCGTCCCTCGGGCATACCCATGGTGCCAAACACGGTTACCAAGGGCCTACCCGATCCCTCCAACGCCAGGGCCATGGCGTCGATCGCGCGGCGGTCGGCAGTGGTGATCGAAGCACCGAATCGGCTGACGATCCCAAGCGGCGAACCGCCGAGGATGACACCAAGCCGTCGCCCGAGCGGGATGTCGCCCGGACCATGGATGAAGGTAATGGGATGAACGTCTCCTTCCCCCAGCCGTGGTCAGATGCCACGATGGAGGCCTATTGAACAAGGAGGTTCATCCCATGAAAGAGATTACGACCATCGGTATTGATCTAGCAAAGAACATATTTCAGATCCACGGTGTGGATAGGCAGGGCAAGGCTGTGCTCAGGAAGACTGTTACCCGGGGAAAGCTCTTGGAGACGCTCGTCAACTTGTCACCCTGCCTCGTGGGGATGGAAGCGTGCGGAGGCGCACACCATTGGGCTCGCAAGATTGCGGAGATGGGACACACCGTGCGCCTGATGGCCCCCCAATTTGTGGCACCCTACCGCAAGAGCGGAAAAAACGATGCCAACGATGCTGAAGCCATCTGTGAGGCCGTGACTCGCCCCAATATGCGTTTCGTAGCAATCAAAACACCCGAACAACAGGCAGTGCTGACCCTGCACCGAGTGCGGGAGTCCATCAAGGGAGACCGCACTGCGCTGATCAACCGAATCCGAGGCCTCTTACAAGAGTTCGGTATTGTTCTCCCCCAAGGGGCGGCCAGATTCCCGCAAAGATTGCTGGAAGCGATTACTGATGCTGACATGCCTTTGGATGCCATTGGCATCTTCGCCGCCTTGCGTGGGGACTTGATGCGGTTGGACGAGCGCCTGGCGGAGTGCGACCAAAGGATCGCGCACTTGGCTACAGAAGAGACAGCCCAGCGCCTGGTCACTATTCCTGGGGTAGGACCTGTTACTGCCACCGCGATAGTGGCGACTGTTGGGGATGCCAGGCTCTTTCGCAATGGTCGAGAACTCGCTGCTTGGGTGGGGTTGGTACCCCGACAATCGAGTTCTGGGGGGAAGACCCGGTTGGGAAGGATCACCAAAAATGGAGATAGCTATCTGCGTACCCTGTTTGTACAGGGAGCGATGGCTGTCATCCACCATATGGGTGACAAAGAGGGTCCACGCTTTGAGTGGATTCGAGCGTTGGTGGCACGACGCGGCATCCAGAAGGCGGCTGTCGCCCTCGCTGCAAAAATGGTACGCACGGCATGGGTGCTGATGGCTCGTGGAGAGAGCTATCGAATGGCCGTAGCCGCGTAATGGAGAACAAGTGGTTATAGGTAAAAGGAGGTCAACAGTTTCTCGATTTGCTTGATGACGAATGATGGCGGATAGGTCGGACCGGCACTAACTGAACCTGAATACACCAGAGGCTGTTTGAAGCCGTGAAAGTGATGAGGAGTCGGTGCGCGGATAGTCCATCGGGGCCAGGGCGGCACGCCCATAAACAGGCCGAATACATGTTTGCAGTCGATCCCATCCAATATCTACGACATCTTGTAAAGCCGGAGACGTTCATACACGAGGTGTATGACTCCATCGGCACCTGCGGCCCCGGCACTGAGGGTTTCAGGCTCGTGAAGGGATCCTGTATGTGCTTTCGCGCCAAGCTTTGCCAGCCTCTGGGCGGCACTGACCGAGCGCGCCAAGCCTGTGACCTGATGGCCGGCGCCAATCAGTTCTTTGACAACCGCCTGACCTATAAAACCACTTGCTCCGGTGACAAAAACTCGCATGTCGATCTCCCAATAGCCTTCGGCAAAGGTACCGGCAATAGCTGAGACGGTCTATAATCTAAAATCCATATTTGATCATCGAGCGTCCAATTGGATCCATTGTCCCACGTTATCAGCCTGCTGCGGCCTCGTGAGTTGAGCTGGCGCATGATCGCGGTACAAAAGCCCTGGGCCATCCGCTTTCCCGCCGCAGAAGCGGTGGTATTCGGACAAATGATTGAGGGAACATGCACATTAGAACGAGGCGAAATCCAGTCGGAGCTCCAGCCAGGTGACTTCATGATGATGGCCCGTCCGCCGGAGTGGACTATGCGGTCGAGTCCGGAGGTCGAGCCAATCGGATTGAAGGTGCTGTTCTCCGATCCGAAAGCACTCCAAGGTGATGACCCAAGTAAGCCCACAGCTCGGTTCCTTGCGGGCCATTTCCTGTTTGCCGAGCCCAATGCGGATCTGATTGCTGGGCTTCTCTCGCCCATCGTGCATATCCGAGCCGTCGATGTGGCTGCTCAGCGTATGGGAAGGCTACTCGGTCTATTGGATGACGAGGCAACCGCGGACCGGCCGGGCCGTTCTTTGGCATTGGATCGCCTATTGGAGCTGATCCTCCTAGAGTCTCTGCGCTACCGCAGCAATCAAGTGGAAAGCATGCGACCGGGCCTGTTAGCGGGGCTAACCGACCCGCGCGTCAGCCGCGCCCTGCGGTCGCTTCACATGGAGCCGTCACGCAACTGGACCGTTGCCGAACTTGCGCGGGCTGCAAACATGTCGCGTGCTGGATTCGCTGCCCGGTTCGCCGAAATCGTCGGTGACTCGCCCATCGGGTATCTGTCGGCTTGGCGCATGGCGCTGGCCAAAGCTGCCTTGGTGTCGACCAAATGTCCTATGATCGAAGTAGCCAAGGTTGCAGGCTATGGATCAGTCAGCGCTTTCAGCACTGCGTTCAACCGCGTCACAGGGATGTCGCCAACGGCTTATCGCCGGTGGGTGCAATTTGAAATGAGGTAGCCTAGATCTTGTATTCCGTCCAGCAAGCTCAACTGGCGGGCACCGCGACTTGCCGCCTGGATTTGGATGAGGCCGCTCACTGAAACTCCCAGCAGGCGCACGGACGCTCCCTGGGGAACTGCCCGATTCAGCAATTCTGGTAGCCATACCATGATGATTTCCGTATTCGCGATGACCTCGGTCGCCGTATACGCTCGGGTGACCGTAGCAAAATCAGGAAAACGTGCTTTGACGTTCACGGTGTAGCCCACCAAGGCGAGTGCCTGGAGACGGGCAGCAACCTGCCCGGCCATCTGCTGCAAGGTAGCCAGCATGATGCTTCGATCCTCCAGATTTACTGAGAAGGTCCGCTCGGTACCCACCGACTTCCGTTGGCGAGTCGGCTGCAAGGGTCGTCTATCGATCCCTCGCGCCACTTCGTAAAACCAGGCTCCAGCCTTACCGAAACCCGCAATCAACTGCCCCGGCGCCATCGTTCGCAGATCCGAGATGGTCTCGACACCCATTGCGGATAGTTTCTTTACCGTGGCCGGGCCCACACCATGCAGTTTGCCAACGGGTAGCGGCGCCAGGAAGTCGAGCCCGCGTTCAGGCGGAATGACGAACAACCCATGAGGCTTCCGCCAGTCGGAGGCCAACTTGGCCAGCAACTTGTTGTAAGAGACCCCTGCCGATGCGGCCAACCCCGTTTCTCGCTGAATGCGGTCTAGGATCTCACGAGCGATCTCGACCGCCAGGGTGCCACCGGCGGTCGCAGCGGCCACGTCCAAAAAGGCCTCATCCAACGACAGGGGCTCCACCAGCGCTGTATAGCTGCGCAGGATTCCCATCACCTGCCTCGAAGCCTCTCGATAGGCTTCCATACGGGGGCGGATAAATATCGCCTGCGGGCAGAGGGACCGTGCCCGCGCTGCTGACATGGCAGAATGAATCCCAAAACGTCTAGCTTCGTAGCTGCAGGTGGCAACGACTCCCCGGCCATTTGGGTCGCCGCCGACGATCACCGGCTGACCATAAAGCTCTCGCCGATCGCGTTGCTCTACGGCCGCAAAGAAGGCGTCCATGTCCACATGAATGATCTTGCGGAGATCAGGGTTACTCTCTAGCACGGGGTCTGGCAATCGATGACCTCCTCGTCTGTCCAGTATACCCGAGCGCGCGCGACGACAGGCGATGAAGGCCAGGGCTCTCCATGTGACGCGGCAATCGTTGTCGGCCGTGTTGGAAGGCCGGGCTGGCATCAGTGCAGGTATGGCACTCCGCCTAGAGGTGCAGCACGAGGAGTGCGCTATATCGCCGCATGAATTGTCAGTTTGAGGCTGGAAGCAGTCTTTCAGCAGCAAGAAGCGGATGGCATCATCCGAACCATAGGAGCTAGTTGCGAATCGGTTATACCTTCTGGATAGCTAGGCAGGCAAGGTAGAAGATTCCAGAAAACATCGCTTTAATTTTCATTTGCATGTAAGATTTCCGTAACACGTAACCTTGAACCAAGTTAAGCCGAGACGCAACATGTGGCTATGTCCTTGGATGGGCAACACAGGTTGTGCCACATTTTTTATCGGCCCATCATCTTAGTCCACCCTTTTCGGCGATAGCCTCACACCGTAAATCCTTGCGGAGTTCTTCCCAAAAAATTATCCTCACTTCAATCGCGGAAATAGGAGGCCAGAATGCTTTCGGATTCAGGAATGAGTAACAAAGACTATAAACAATCAATAGCAGAACATTTCAACTCCAGAAGCCAATATGGCGTGGGTACCCCACATTCGGGTCTGGTGGAACGGTTAATTGAGCTATATCCACCGCAACCTAATGATCGGGTTTTGGATATTGCTACCGGAACGGGATTTGTCGCTATCATCGTTGCCAATATAATTGGCCCGCTGGGTGGCGTTGTGGGGATCGATATCTCTCCCTTTATGGTGGAGCAGGCCAAGGCGGCCGCTGCACAATATGATCTTTCCAGAAGAATCCATTTTATGCTTGCTGATGCTGAAAATTTACCGACGGATCTTGGCCAATTTGACAGGATCTACTGTGCCAACGCAATTCCCTATCTGCAGGATGTCCGTGGCACGCTAGGAAAATGGCGGAATCTTCTAAAACCGTCAGGCTTCATCGCCTTTAACTGCTGGCAAGAAAACTCTTACGCCACTGGCCGCCGCCTCCGACAGATTGCTGCCACCCACGGAATCGCCATGGCCAAGGTCGGTGTAGAAACAGGTACACCTGAGCGCATTGAAAGTCTATTACGGTCTGCTGGGTATGACCAAATCATCGTTAAAATAGAACCAACAAACTTGTATGTCCAGCCAAAACAGCTGGAAAACTTTACGGAAATGACGCTGAGCAATCCACTGTACGGCATTTCACCTGCTGAACGTGCTTCCCTACTGGCTCTTGTTCCCGAGTATCAAACCGCACTTTTTTCCGATGAGGTCCAGGAGGACTTTAGAGCAGAAAGAGGGGCTTACTTTGTTTCAGCGCGCGCAGGCTCCCCGGACACGACATTCTGAGGAGGGTATCATTCAAGGCCGATAGCGAAGTGCTTCCACGATCACCGATAGCGCCCGCGAGTGTTGTCTCCGGCTGGCGTAATAGAGATGGTAACCGGGAAAACTTGGGCACCAGTCCGCTAGCACACGTCGTAGCTGTCCGGAAAGTATATGGCCGGTGACCATGTCCTCTGGCAAGTAAGCCAAGCCGATACCGTCCAAGGTCGCCATGAGCATGTGTGAGCTGAGATTGAAAGTGCATGGCCCTTGCACATGGACGCGAACAGCTCGACCGTCACGCTCAAACTCCCAGGGTAGGAGACTCCCATTGGGTAGGCGGAGATTGATGCAGGCGTGGCGTGAAAGGTCGTGAGGGAAAGATGGCGGAGCATGCAACGCAAAATAACTGGGCGCAGCGACTACCGCCATTCTGATGTCGGGGCCAATGGGCACGGCAATCATATCGCGCTCGAGGCTCTCCCCCAGGCGAACCCCGGCGTCGAATCGCTGGGCAACGATATCGATAAATTGATAATCAATGCTGATCTCCATCTGCAGTTTCGAATGCTGCTCCAGAACAGGCCGAAGTTTGGGCCAGAGGATGTACTCTGCGGCATGACCTGCAGCGGTGATGCGAATCGTGCCGGCGGGCTGATTTTGACGATCGCGCAAGGATTCGATTTCTGTTTCGATTTCCGACAAGTGGGGAAGTAGTGTCTCCAGCAATGCCGCACCAGCCTCTGTAGGCGCTACGCTGCGAGTTGTGCGGTTGAGTAATCGCAGTTCGAGATTGCTTTCCAGTGCCCGGAGCCGGTGGCTCAGTGCCGATGGTGACACACCAAGCTGCTTTGCCGCTCGGCTGAAGCTTTTTTCCCGGGCTACCGCAACGAAAGCGGCAAGATCATTCCAATTGGTCATTGCTGAATTTTTCTCACAAAGGCATGCAGATTTTCCTATCTTATCGCAACTGTTTTACGGGTGTAGCATTCATCAGTGCAACAGAAGGAGCCGCTGATGAGCAACGACACAGCGTCCACCCGCGGTAAGCCGGCTTGGAGCGCACTCGCTCCGAAACTTGCCGAGCTCACCCACGAAGTTCTTTTTGCGGATATCTGGAAGCGCCCCACCCTATCTACACGCGACCGCAGTCTGGTTACCTGTGCTGCCCTGGTGGCCCTGGGGAAGACCGAGCAGATGAGTTTTCACTTTCCCCGGGCGCTGGAGAACGGTGTCAGTCTGGAAGAACTCATAGAGGCCATCACCCACTTGGCCTTTTATGCCGGCTGGCCCAACGCGGTGTCTGCTATCAGTCGTCTGCAAGAATTGATAGCTGCAGGCGCTGTGAAGGAATGAGGAGAATACCATGGAATATCATCGACTGGGTCGCAGTGGACTGCGAGTCTCACCGCTGTGCATGGGGACAATGATGTTCGGCGGTGCAACGCCGGAAGATGAATCTCGCAACATCATTGCGCAGGCCCGCGACGTGGGAGTGAATTTTCTCGATACTGCGGATACCTACAACCAAGGGGAGTCGGAGCGAATTATTGGGCGTACTGTTCACAGCGAACGAGATCGCTGGATCATCGCCACGAAAGGAGGGTATCCCGCCGGTCTGGATATTCCCACCGGCGCCGATCTCTCCCGCAAATACCTAATGACAGCGGTAGAGCATAGCCTTCGCCGTCTGGATACCGACTACATCGATCTCTACTACCTGCATCACGATGAGGAGAATAGGGATCTTGCGGAGACCATGCGAGCCCTCGCCGATCTCGTGCACCAGGGCAAGATTCGCTATGTGGGAATCTCCAATTTCCGCGCTTGGCGGGTCGCGGAGCTTGTGCGCCTGGCGGACGCCCTGGGAATGGATCGACCCGCCGCCTGCCAGCCCCTATACAATGCCATGAACCGCATGGCGGAGAGTGAACTTCTCCCTGCTTGCCATTTCCATGGGGTGGGAGTCGTGCCCTACAGTCCGTTGGCCCGAGGCGTACTTACGGGAAAATATGTGAACCCGTCCCAGCCACCCGAGGGCAGTCGCGCTGCCCGGCAAGATCGACGCATCCTACAAACGGAACTAAGGCCAGAATCCATCCAACTGGCGCAGGAGATCCAGGCCCACGCAGAGACAAAGGGGGGGACTGCAGCGCATTTTGCCCTCCGATGGGTACTCAACAATGCCTGGGTCGATTCGGTGATTGTCGGGCCGCGAACTGAGGAGCAATGGAGGGATTACCTCAGAGCCTTGCATTACCCCTATGGTGTCGACGATGAGGAACTCATAGATCGCTTGGTCGTCCCGGGCCACCCGTCGACGCCAGGATTTACCGACCCCCAATATCCCGTCACTGGGCGTTTCGCCCGAACGGGACCAGCCAATCTTCGCGGAGAGATCTAATGGAACGCAATGTAATCCAAGGTAAAGTTGTGGTGATTACCGGGGCGAGCAGTGGCTTGGGAGAAGCGACGGCGCGGCACCTGGTTGACTTGGGTGCGACAGTAGTGCTCGGCGCCCGTCGTACAGAGCGCCTCCAAACTTTGGTCGACGCCTTTCGGCAGCAACGCAAGAATGCGCTGGCGGTGGAAACGGACGTGACCCAGAGGGCACAGGTACAGCATCTGGTGGACAGTGCCGTACAGAACTTTGGCCGCATTGACGTCATGATCAACAACGCGGGGCTCATGCCCAGTTCGCCCCTGGAAAGACTCAAGATAGAAGATTGGGATCGCATGATCGACGTGAACATCAAGGGCGTGCTCTATGGTATCGCGGCGGCGCTTCCGTATATGCAAAAGCAAAAGGCGGGGCATTTTATCAATGTCTCCTCTGTTGCCGGACACAAGATCCGCCCCGGTGGCGCCGTCTATGCGGCTACCAAACATGCCGTTCGTGCCCTCTCTGAAGGTCTTCGTCAGGAGGTAAAACCCTATAATATCCGCACGACGGTCATTTCCCCCGGCGCCGTGGCAACCGAACTGCCCGACAGCGTCACCGAGCCGGACATCGCCGAGGCCATTCACAAGGTCTACGAAATGGCGATTCCTGCCGAGGCCTTCGCGCGCGCGGTAGCCTACGCGATGAGCCAGCCAGAAGATGTCGATATCAACGAGATACTGTTCCGGCCCACGCGCCAGGAATTCTAAACATGGCTGTCTTCACGACGGCAAGGAGCTTTGAGTAATGGAAACGAGAATGTTGGGGAAGAGTGGGCTGGCGGTCTCCGCCCTCGGATTTGGTTGCATAGGTTTTAGCTTTGGCTATGGCACAGGCATCGCTAAGCCTGAAGGGATCTCGCTGATCCAGGCTGCCTATGAACGCGGAGTGACCTTTTTTTGAAACCGCGGAGGCTTACGGCGCCGCTAACGAGGAGCAGGGACGCCGGTGATGGCGCTGATGGATCTGGGCCGACTTGCGGGTTTTGGCCTTCCACAGTCCATCGGTCATCATCCACTGCCGTAGGGTCTCTGCCGAGAGCTGGTACCCGTGGCGCTCGCTGAGCTTCTCAACCGCCAGCGTGGGGCCGAAATCGGCATAATGATTGCGGATCAACCCCAACACCTCCTGCCGTACCGCTCCCGATAGCGCATTGCCGGGACGCTGCCCGAGGTGCCGGGACACCAGTCCTGCCGCCCCGTCCTCTCGAAATCGGATCAGCAGTCGCCTGACCTGCCGCACGCTCAGACCGAGTTGCTATGCCGCCTCTTGCTGCCGTGCCGTCCGACTGACCACCTGCTGCATCACCTCCAGCCGGTCCACCGCCTTCTGCGTCATCGTAATGGTCTCCTCTGTCACCGCCACTCCAAAAACCAAAAGGGGACATTTACAATTGGACAAAGAGGACACTACGCCTTTGGGCTAACATACGTGTGACAAGCGTCGCGCGATAGATTACGATCTGCTCATGATCAAATCGTTCCGTCACAAGGGGCTCGAGGCGTTCTATCGCAGCGGCAGTAAGGCGGGAGTTCAGCCGGATCACGCGACCAAGTTGCGGATCTTGTTGACCACCTTGGATGCAGCAGAATCTGCGGAACAGATGAATGCGCCGGGATGGCGATTACACCGACTGACGGGTACTTACGAAGAATACTGGTCAGTGCGTGTGAATGGAAATTGGCGAGTGATCTTTCGGTTCGAGGGGATTCATGCAGATCTGGTGGATTATGTGGACTACCACTGAGGAGGTGCTATGAGCAAAATGCACAACCCTGCACATCCGGGTGAAGTGCTTCGAGAATATTTGCCCGAGGGGATGAGCGTCACCGATGCTGCCAAGGCTCTCCATGTGACCAGGCAATCGTTGTCAGCCGTGTTGAATGGCCGGGCTGGAATCAGTGCAGGTATGGCGCTCCGCCTAGAGGCTGCCTTGGGGATAGAGGCAGGGTTCTGGCTGCGTATGCAAATGGCGTTCGATCTGTGGCAAGCGCGGCAAAGAGGTGTAGCACGAGGGGTCCGCCATATCGCCGCGTGAATTGTCAGTTTGAGACTGGTATCAGCCATCCACGATTGCGTTAAGCGGCTTCGAGGACGCCGTCCATCTTCGATAGGACAACTGCGCTACACTGACAAGACATCATGTCTGCCTCATCAACGGAAACATCATGCAGGTGCTGATCGTCCCCGACCATTTCAAGGGTAGTCTGACGGCGGGCGAGGCCGCTGCTGCCATGCAAGCGGGTTTTTGTGCCATATTCCCCGACTGGCAGTATCAGCGCTTGCCCCTTGCCGATGGTGGCGAGGGAACCCTGGACCTGCTTTTGCAGGTGCTTTCGGCATCACGGGTCGCGACCGTGGTGCACGATCCCCTGGGTCGCGAGATCCAGGCTGACATAGGCATCGTTGATGGAGGGCACACCGCCGTCATCGAGATGGCCCAGGCCAGCGGTCTACTGCTTTTGGATGCGAGGGAGAAAGATCCGCTGCGCACCGCGAGCACGGGTACTGGGGAGATGATTCGTGCCGCCCTGGACCGAGGTTGTCGAAAAATCGTGATGGGCATTGGAGGAAGCGCAAGCAATGATGGCGGCATGGGCCTTCTCTCGGCCTTGGGGATACGCTTTTTCGATGGTCGGGGTCAACTCCTGTCCCCTTCCGGCGCCGCCCTGGCGCAGGTGCGTTCCATTGACGCTGGCCATCTCGACGACCGTTTGCAGAACTGCGGTGTAGAGATCATCTACGACGTCGACAACCCCCTGCTCGGAGACTCCGGCGCGACGCGGATGTTCGGTCCACAAAAGGGAGCCGACCGGGTTGCGATTGAAACGCTGGAGAACGGTATGAAAAATTATGCGGACTGCATCGAGCGCAGTATCGGCCGGGACATCCGTCAGATCCCGGGCAGTGGTGCCGCCGGTGGAGTGGGTGCGGCCTGCCTCGCCTTTCTCGGTGCCCGACTGCGCCCTGGCATTGACAGCATTGCCGATCTCATCGATCTTGACGAAAAGATCCGCGCCGCCGACTTGGTACTCACCGGGGAAGGCCGCATCGATGCCCAGACCAGTCACGGCAAGACGATTGCGGGTATCGCCAAACGCTGTCAACGCCTGGGGAAGCCGCTGATTGTTCTGGCCGGATCGCGCTCCGGCGAGACCGATGTGTTCCGGGAGCTGGGGGTGGATGTGATTCTCACCAGTACCCCTCGCCTGGGAGAAGAAGCGGAGATATTGGCTGGTGGCGCCGAGCAACTGCGCGAAACGGCACGGAATGCGGCGGTACTGCTACGCTTGGGCGGACGACTGCCGCTCGCCAGCGCCCAAGGTTTCGGGTAAGGCGTCGGCCAAGAGTTCCAGCCAGTGTCGAACGGGTACATCTGCCTCTTGCTGTAGGTGCAGCTGACAACCCACATTGGCGGTGGCAATGCAATCGGGCGCTTTTGCTTCCAGGCAAGATAACTTGCGCTCGCGCAACTCCCTCGCGAGCTCCGGCTGCAGCAAGGAGTAACTGCCTGCCGAACCACAACAGAGGTGAGCATCCGCCACCGGTACCAGATCATAGCCGACGTGCTGCAACAGGGTTTCGATTTTTCCGGAGAGCCTCTGGGCATGCTGTAGCGAGCAGGGAGAATGGAAGGCCACCTTCCTCTGGGCGGGAACAATGCTGGGAAATTCAAACCCTCCCTCGAGCAGCCACTCGCCCGGATCGCGAGCCAATTCGGCAACGCGCCGGGCCTTTTCGGCGTAGGCGGGATCATGCTGCAAGGCTTGGCCATATTCCTTGACCATTGCCCCGCAGCCACTGGCACTCACGAGAATGGCCTGCGCACCCTGCTCTATCCGGGGCCACCAAGCGTCGATATTGCGCCGCATGAAGCCGAGTGCCTCCTCTTCCGCACTCAAATGCTGGCTCAGGGCACCACAGCAGCCAGCCGTGACGGGAACCCGCCAAGGAGTTTGTAGGTAATCGAGAATCTTCTGCAATGCAAGATTGGTGGCGGGCGTACTGACACTCTGCACACAGCCTGCCAGCAAGAGCACCCGAGGCTGCTCGGAACCCTCGAGCTCCGTTGCGGCGGTCGGCGTAGGGCAGTCGGGAATCTGCCGTGCCCAGTCCTCTCGCAGTACCTCCTTGACCCGTCGCGCGATCTGCAAGAGTGGGCGCAGGCGTTGTGGATACGGGATGATGCTGCGCAACAACGCGCGCTGCAGACGCTCGCGTGCCGGTCGACCGAGATGCGGCTCCAGATTGCGGCGGCCAATCTCCACCAACCGTGCGTAGCGCACACCGGAGGGACAAGTCGTTTCGCAGGCGCGGCAGAGCAAACAGCGGTCCAGATGCGTCAAGCTTTCACTGCTCGTCGGCGCCCCTGCCAGAAACTCCTTGATGAGATAGATGCGCCCGCGCGGCCCATCGAGCTCGTCGCCCACGATCTGATAGGTGGGACAGGTAGCCGTGCAGAAACCGCAATGTACGCAGCTGCGCAGGATGGCCTCGGCCTCGGCCATGTCCTCGTCATGGTAGAAATTGGAGGCAATCTCACATTGCATTTTCCACCTCACAAATCCGCATAGAGGCGACCGGGATTGAGAATGTGCCGGGGATCCATGGCGCTTTTGACGCGCCCATGTAGGGTGCGGAGCAGATCGCTGAGTGGCGGAAAGGGCTGCGGGCTCTGTGCGGCCCGATACTGGATGGCATGGCCATTTCGGCTGACCGCCTGCGCGCGGATCTCTTCTGCACCGGCATCGCTGTGTAGCCAACGGATACTGCCGCCCCACTCCAACACTTGCGGCGACTCCTGCAATATGGGCGGGGTACCGGATGGCAGCGCAAGGCGCCACAGGAGGGGTAGCCCTGGAGCAAAAAAAGGAAGTTGCTGATCCCGCAACTGCGCCCAGAACCTTGTTGCTTCGTCGGGCAGGAGAAGATCTCCGCCCACGCGCGCGCGGAGACCGGCAAGGGCAGACTCCGCGCCAGAAAAACGCAGATAGAGTTGCCCGTCCATCCAGGCAGAAGCGCTCAAGGGAACCGGCTGGGCCTCCCAACGCTGCATTTCTTTGATTGCCGCGACCATCTGCCGCTCCTGCACGAAGGTCATGTGCCGCGCCGGGAGGGGTAAGACCTTGAGACTGAGTTCGAGCAATACGCCAAGGCTTCCCTGGGCGCCCACCATCAGCCGCGAAAGGTCGTAACCCGCCACATTCTTCATCACGTGCCCGCCAAAATGCAGATCTTGCCCGCGTCCATCCAGGATTCGCACTCCCAGCAGGTGGTCGCGCGCGGAACCGGCGTACGGTCGGGCCGGACCGGAAAAACCGCAGGCGACAACCCCCCCAATGGTTGATTCTGCGCCATGACAGGGCGGCTCAAAGGCCAAGGTCTGTCCTTGCTTGGCAAGAGTATCCTGCAGGTCGTGCAGCCGGGTTCCGGCACGCACCGTCACATAAAGCTCCGCCGCTTGGTAATCGACAATGCCGCTATGTTCGCGCAGATCGAGTTCGGCGTCGGCGTCTACCAAACGACCATAAAAAGACTTGCTGGTACCTGCACGAATGCGCAGTGGGCGCTGAGCGGCATAGGCATCCTGGACCTGCTCCTGCAAGCGCCCCGTGATATCCATCTCAAAAGCGCTCCAGTTCGGGAAATGGCAGGGCACCCCCATGCACATGCATGGCCCCCAACTCGGCACACCGGTGCAGGGTCGGTATGGCCTTTCCCGGATTCAGGCGCCCTTCGGGATCAAAGGCCGCCTTGATCCGATGCATGGTCTCCAGCTCTGCAGCGGAGAACTGTACACACATACTATCCAATTTCTCCACTCCGACCCCGTGTTCTCCGGTGATGCTGCCGCCCACCTCCACACACAGGGCAAGGATCCGCTGACCAAAAGACTCCGCAGCAGCAATCTGCCCCGGTGCGTTGGCATCATAGAGAATCAGAGGATGCAGATTGCCATCACCGGCATGGAAGACGTTCGCTACCGCGAGCCCAAATTCCTCCGACCAGCGGGCGATCTGCTCCAGGACTTCAGCCAGGCGCCCGCGCGGGATGGTGCCGTCCATACAGTAATAATCCGGCGCCATTCGGCCCACGGCGGGGAAGGCCGCCTTGCGTCCTTTCCAGAGCAGGGCTCGGGTATCCGGATCTCGGGCGACGCGGATACTGTCCGCTCCCTGGCGGCGCAGAATCTCCTCGACCAGAGCAACGCGTTCCGCCAGCTCTGCATCGCTGCCGTCGAGCTCACAGAGTAAAATGGCAGCGGCATCACGTGGGTAGCCGGCATGCACGAAATCCTCGGCCGCCTGGATGGCCAAGCGATCCATCATCTCCAATCCAGCGGGAATGATACCAGCGGCGATAATGGCACTGACGGCATCCGCGGCAAGCCTGAGTTCGGCAAAGGCAGCCAGCAGGACCACAGTGTTCTCGGGGACAGGCAGCAGCCGTACCGTCACCTCCACCACGATGCCCAGCAGCCCTTCGGAACCGATGAACAAGGCGAGGAGATCATAGCCGGGCACATCCGGCGTCAATCCACCGAAATGCAGGATTTCGCCATCGGCAGTGAGTACCTCCACGGCGAGGACGTTATGTACCGTCAGCCCATACTTGAGACAATGCACGCCACCCGAGTTTTCTGCGACATTTCCACCAATGCTGCAGGCAATCTGCGAGGACGGATCGGGGGCATAATAAAAGCCAAAGGGTCGCACCGCCTCGCTGATAGCCAGATTGCGCACCCCCGGCTGGACCCGAGCCGTCCGATTTTCCAGATCGATATCCAGGATGCGATTCATCCGCGCCAAGGACAAAAGCACCGCGCCCGCCACCGGTCGCGCACCCCCGGAGAGTCCGGTACCGGCTCCGCGCGGAACGACCGGAATCTGATATTGCCGGCACAGGCGCAGAAGCGCCTGTACCTCTTCGCGATCCTGCGGCAGCACCACGCAAAGGGGCAGTTCCCGTAATACCGAAAGCCCATCACACTCGTAGGCCTGCAAGGACTCTCGGCCACTGCGCACCCGCTCGGCAGGCAAGGCCGCGGCCAGCGCCTGCAGAAAATCCTGCTCTGCCGGAGTATGCGCGCCCTCTTCCATGGTCAGGCCCCTCCGTGCAGGCGGCGACGCGCCAGCACAAGGGAGTCTGCATCGCCGACATTTCCCGGGAAAATCACCACAGGCAGCTCCGGAAACTGCGGATGCTCCGGAGAGCACTGGAGCACCGAACACCCCGGCAGGATCTGCCCGAGGACCCTTGCCTGACGCAACGCCAACCCCTGGCTCAGCACATCATTGGAGGTAATGCCGCCCTTGCTGATCAAAAATCCCAGATCGGTAGGCATGGCCTGTAAGGCACGCATCAGGAATGCGGATACCGCCACCCCAAAGGCAAAGCGCGTATCTTGATCCGGAAACTGGCGTTCGACGCGGCTAGTGTAGAGGACAATGTCCTTGCCACTGACGTGGATGGCTTCTGCCCGTTGCCGGATTTCCGCGAGCTGCGCATCCCCCGCTGTGCCCTGACAGGCATCGACATCCACCTCGACCCCTTGCAGCCCAGGCTCCGCCAAGAGACGTTCCAGTTGTTCCGTCGTCTTGCGGACGTGCGAACCGACCAGGATCAGACCAGGACGGTTACCGCGCACCCAGCGGTACATTTCCTCTGCCGGAACCGGCTGCGGGGGCAAGTCAGCGAGCGCCGTCAACAGACTGGCAGCACTGCGAAAGAGAAAGTGTTTTCCTTGCGTTACGGCCTCTTTGACGTCGCGGGCGAAGGCCGCCAGATCCTCCGGCTTTTCGGCATCTACGACCACGCAGGCATTGCCCTGCAAAGCCAGCAGGCGCGGCAAACAACCTGCATGCAGTTCCGCCAAGGATATCCGCTGAACGCTGGGGGCGGGAATCCGGCCTTGGGTCTTTTCCGCGACGTAATCGGGTAGGTAACTGTGTTGGTAGGCAAAGACCGAATCGCGGGCGAACTCGGTCTCATGCGCGGGGATCTCCTGCCCGTTCTGTCGTACGTAGTGTGTGCCGTCGCGGGTAATCCGCCCGCCCTCAAAGAATGCGGGCACCAGAAAATGCGCATCAAAGGGTCCGAGGACCTCGGCCAGGACGTCCGTTTCCAGGGGATAATGACCGCGCAGGGTGGAGTCCGAACGGCTGACCAGAATCGGCGGCGGATCCTGGGCATCGCTTTGCGCCAGCACCGTACGCAGATTTTCGGCGATTTCCCGCGTCACCCGCGATGCCTCCGCCGCCGTCATCCCCCGGCTGTTGCTGAGAATAAAGCAGAGCGGTGATGGGTCCGCCAGCCCCTCGACCAAGGTCTGCACGTCCCAGCGCAGGAGCAGGGGACAGGAGTGCACCGTCTGCGAGCCGGTCGGGTCGTCATCGATAACGATGATTTTGCTGCTCGCCTCGTCCATTGCCGCCACTCCGCTTCAGGCCGACAAGGCCTGCACTTTCGCCACGATGGCCGCGCTGGTCAGGCCATTGAACGCCATGAGTTCGCCCGCACTCGCCGTGGTTTCCCCACGCCGCCATGCCAGGGTATCGCGCTGCTGGGCGCGGCTGCGCAGGAAGACCGGCTCCAGCGGCGCCGATCCGCCGCCGCTGATACCCAACAGAATCTCGCCAGCAAACAACGCATGAAATTCGGTATCCGGCAGGAAATCGCGATCCGGTTCCGCCACGGTATCGACTGCCACATCACTCTCCCGGTAGAGCTGACGCGGATTGAGAACGCTGACGATGCGCACCCCATAGCCCTGCGCCACCAGCTCGTCGCGTGCGGCAAACACCGGCTGCAGGACCATATCTCCGGTGACCGCCAGGGTTACCGTTGCGCGCGTGCCCGTGCTTTCGTGCAGCAGCGCCGCACCCCGACGGATCGCCGTGCGGGCGGTCGCCATATCCAGGTGGACGGGCAACGGGCTCTTGGAAGCAATGATCACCATCACCTTGTTCTGGCTCTCTACCGCGTATTCGTAGGCCGCCTGCGCCGCATTGGCATCGCAGGGATAGAGCAGGAAGACACTGCCATTGCGCATCTGCGCGGCGAAGTAGTTCTCGATCTCGGGACGCTGATGCGTCCAGCCGTTCCGCCCCTGCTCCAGGGCACCTGCGGTGAACATGCAGACCACCGAAGGCGTCGGCCGCCGTAGTTCCGCCATCGCCTGTCCCACGGTCTGCACGATGGGCCAGCCGTTGATGGCAAAGGATTCGTACGACAACCAGAGGGAGCGACCGCCAAACAAGGCCAAGCCCGCGGCAAGACCGGCGCAGGCGTCCTCATTAAGCGGCTCATAGACCTGACCGTTGGGCATCTGGTTGTAGAGCGGGTCTTCCGTGGGGTGGCGAATCTTCAGGGCATCGTTGATATTTTTCATCGCCGAGGCCTCGTTGCCGTCGGCATTGCTCACCACAAAACGCCGGTCCTGTTGGCCGAGCCAAGCCACCAGCGCGCCAAAGGCAGTGGCCGGCACCACTTGCTCGCCCACAGCGAAATCTTGCACCGGGAAGGAGCCCAAGGGCGCCAGGTCGAGAACCTGTTCCGTGACCACCGTCTGCCCGGCGGGGCCACCACCGGCGCGGCGGGCGTTTTCGCGCACCAGAGCCCAGGCCTTTGGCGCCAGCGCCAAGCGCTCCAAAGCGGCATGGATCTCGGGGGAATCCGGGGTATCCTTGGGGTACAAATTGTGCGACTTGGCTCCCGTGACATGCACGCCAGCACCCTTGAGCTGCTTGAGAATGACGGCGGTGTGGCGCCCCTGCAAGGCCGAGTCCGCCGCCTTGGCCGTTGCCGCGAGCACTGCCTTCATGAAAGCGAGGCGCTGCGCGAAGGAAAACTTGGACGAATCCACATAGGGCCCAGGCTGATTGGCGTTGTCAAAATCCTTGGCATCGATCAGGATGACTTCATCGAAGTCATGCGCCTTCCAGTAGGCAATCATCTCGGCATTGCTCATGCGCGAGACCATGGAATGATGCTCCTGACTGAAGCCGTTCCATATCAGGATCGGCAGATAGTTGGTGACATTCGGATAGGCAAAATGGAAGTGCTTCATGCTGCTCAGCACATAGGGTTCACCGAAGCCGCCATCGCCGATGGTAACCGGAAACAGCGTGCCCGGATGCAGGAAAGCACCGGCCATGGCGAAATGTTGCCCTTGCCCAAGGGGGCCTGCCGGTGCCAGCAGACCGGGAATGGCCCCGGAAAGATGCCCCAGCAGACCGTGGCGCTCGCGAAAGCGTGCCATGAAATCGCTCATGTTCTGGATCTGCATGGCCTCCAGAGAGCCATCGAGAAACATCGCGCTGTAGAATCCCGGCGCATGATGCCCTACTTCCGTCACGATATTGGTGTGTCCAAGCATGACCAAAGCCGCATAAATGTCGGCGCTGGAGGCAAATCCCCCAGGGTGTCCGGACGACTTGGCGGCACAGACCTGCAGGGTGCAGTAACGCAGGGCATCAGCAAGCAACAGGGTCTGATAGACGGCGCTTTCATCGGCGGGATCAGCAATCGCCCGCGCCCCTTCCTGGATAACCGCCGCGATTCCCAAACGGTCAAATTCTGGCCAAGCCTCGCCATAGCAAAGCATGCCAGCGCAGAAATCAGGGGCGTGGAGGGGCAATGAGGGTACTTGCGTCATGGTGTCTAGGTCCGGTCGTCGAAAGTTTTGCATACAGTAGAAGAGATATAGAGGTTCCGCAACACAGGAGAATGCTGTGCCACTACTGGCAAATTACCTTTCCCAGATCAGCCCGTCATACGCTGGGGCAATGTTCTCCGGCAGAACGGAACAAAGTTTTTGGTAATCGAGATCATGGGTCATATGGGTAAGGAGGGTCTGCCGGGCGCCAATCCGTGCCGCAAGCGCCAAAGACTCGGCAAGATTCACATGGGTCGGATGTTCTTCCTCACGCAGGCAATCGAGGATGAGCAGATCCAGGTCGTGCAGCAGTGCGTAGCTTTCTTCCGGGATGGTTTTCAGATCCGTCAGATAGGCGGCTTTGCCGAAGCGATACCCATAAATGGGTAGCTGACCATGCAAAACCGGTATGGGCAGGACCGTGATTGCACCTATCTGCCGTGCGGACTCAACGACCGTCATCGACAGGGACGGCTTTGCCCAGCCGGGGTCGGGGGGAAGAAAACAATAGCGAAAGCGCTCTTCCAGCTCGCGGGCCGTACGCGCATCGGCAAAACAGGGAAGCACCCGCTTGGCGAGAAAATTGAAGGCACGCAGATCATCGATCCCGTTGATGTGATCGGCATGGAAATGGGTATAAAAAACGGCATCCAAGTGCCGAACATCGGCGCGCAACATTTGCATACGCAAATCCGGGCCAGTGTCGATGAGAATCCGGGTGTCCTGCTCTTCAACCAGAATGCTCGCCCGACTGCGTTGATTCCGGCTATCCGCACTGCGACACACGGCGCAATCGCAGCCAATCTGCGGCGTCCCGGCGCTGGAGCCCGTACCTAGGAAGCGAATGCGCATTCCCGCTCCGGTAACTTGAACAAATGACGGAAATTCTGCGAAGTCACCGCCGCCAGGCTATCGAGATCTTCTCCGCGCAACTCCGCAAGAAAACGCGCGACATGCGCAACAAAAGCAGGCTCGTTGCGTTTGCCGCGCATCGGCACAGGCGCCAAATACGGGGCATCCGTCTCGATCAACAGCCGATCCTGCGGGAGGAATTTGGCCACTTCCTGCAAATCTTTGGCGTTCTTGAAGGTGACGATGCCGGAAAATGAAATATAGAAATCCAGGTCCATTGCCTGACGGGCAAAATCGAGGGTTTCGGTAAAACAATGGATGATCCCGCCGCAGTCGCGGGCACCCTCGCTGCGCAATAAGGCGAGGGTATCGGCAGCCGCCTCGCGAGTATGAATGATCAGGGGCTTGCCGGTTTCCCGCCCGGCGGCAATATGCCGCGCCAAGCGCTCTTGCTGCCAGGCAAGGTCCCCCTCGGAGCGAAAATAATCCAGACCCGTTTCGCCGACGGCGACGATCTTTTCGTGGTCCAGGGCAGCGACAAGATCTTCATAACGCGGAGTCTCTGTAACCGGCTCATTCGGATGCACTCCGGCCGCACCCCAGATCTCCGCTTCCGATTCCGCCAAGGCGCGCACCCGTCCCCAATCCGGCTGGCGCACCGCCGCAATCAGGATCGACGCGACTCCCGCCTGCCGCGCGCGTAGCAACACTTCCGAGCGGTCAGCGGCAAACTCGTCAAAATCGAGATGACAGTGGGAATCGACAACGCTTGGAGTCATGGGCTCTCCTGTACAGGGGCCCCATTCTAGCGCGAATGCCGCGTCGATGCCTCCCCACTTCGTTGCCGCTTGGCCTCAAAGAGTACCACCGCGGTCGCGACCGAGACATTCAGGCTCTCGATCTGGCCGGCCATGGGAATACGCAGCAGATAATCGCAATGCTCCCGAACCAGGCGACGGACACCCTTCTCCTCGTTCCCCATGACCAGTACCAGAGAGCCGCGCAGATCCACTTCGTAGATGCTTTGTGCTGCCTCTCCGGCAAGGCCAGCCACCCAAAAATTGCGTTGCTGCAGCTCCTCGAGCGTGCGGGACAGATTGGTCAGAAAAAACACCGGCACGCGGGAAGCGGCACCGGCAGCCACCTTGCGTACCGTAGCGGTAATGCCGCAGGCATTGTCCTTGGGCAACAGCACGGCATCTACTCCCGCCGCCTCGGCACTGCGCAAGCAGGCACCGAGGTTATGCGGGTCCGTCACCCCATCGAGCATCAATAGAAAGGCATGCTCCGGGAGATGCTTTGCGAAGGCTTTCCAATCCCGGGCGGGAAGCGGCAAAGCGCGGGCCAGCACCCCCTGGTGCTGATCCGCATGGCAACGCCGTTGCAGGGCCTGCATTGGCTCCAGCACTAGCGGAAGGCCATGGGCCTCGGCCGCTTGGCGGATGGACGAGATTCTGGCATCACCGGCCCTCTCCGCCGCCAGCCATAGGCGCTCCACCTCCCCCGCCGCGATCGCCGCCTCGACGGCATGGATGCCATAGATCCATTCTTCTGCCACAGTTCGCTCCAAGAAAAACGGCGGCCAAAGCGACCGCCGTCTGCTTCTGCTTGCCGGAAAGACAATCAGAACATATTGAAGATGTCGTCGACGATGTTATCCGCGACGGCAAAACCAGCACCCAAGCCCAAACCGGTCATCACATTGCCCATGAAACCGCTTCCCATGCCACCCTGCGCCGGCGCGTTCCAGGGACGTTGTGCCATGTTCGGATTCATCCCAGGCTGCCCGCCCATCTGCTGCATCTGCATCTCCAGCTGTTGAATGCGCTGGCCCATCTGCTGCAACAGCATATTCACGTTCTGCTGCTGACTCTGCAGATTCATCGCCATATTACGCAGATCGAGGATCAACTCCCGCGCCTGGGTAGCATCGGGAATCGCCGACTGCACCTTCTGCGCTACCTGCTGCAAACCCTGCACGTTGTTCTGAGTCGCCTGAGCAATTTGATTGTACTGCTGATCAAACATCTGATAATCCATTCCGCACCTCCAGGAGTTCAAAACTTGGACTGCGCTGCACCAGCCCCGGTTCCACGCTCGAGCAGCACCCGCCGCTCCCACGCCAGCCACACACCACGCGCCAACAATACCAATATGGGGCCGATGATCAACCCTATCAAGCCAAAGGCAGCCGCGCCACCCAGGATACTGAAAAAAACCAGGAAAAAGGGCGCCTGACTTTGCGACCCCGTAAGCAGGGGACGAATCAGCAAGTCCGCCAGGGTAATGACAAAGAACCCCCAACCCAGAACCACAAAACCGGCAAGCCAATGCCCGCCGAAAATCAGCCACAGGGTGGCGGCGGCAACCACCACCGTTGCGCCAAAAGGGATCGGCGAAAGAAGTGCCGTGACTACCATCCATAAGGGCCAGGTGTTGAGGCCAGCCACGGCGTAAGCAATACCGATGAGCAAGCCTTCGATGACGCCGACGCCAATCAGCCCGATGAGCACGGAACGTGTCGCCTCCCGCGCCGCCAACAAGAAGCGATCCCCCCGCTCCGCGCCCCAAAGCTCAGCCGCCGTCAGATGCAGGACCTCACTCAAGCGTCTTCCATGCAGACTTATGGCAAAAACCGTCAACGCCACAAAAAAGGTATGCAAAACAAAAAACCAGAGCTGCCCGAGGGAACTCGTGATAACCGCCGCATGTTCCGAAAAAAAGTGCGACAGGTGTGCGCCATTCAACACCCGCAGATGCGCCGCGAGCCATTTTCCAAAATAGGGAACCTGCTGCAGCTCCCGCGGCACCCCGAGCAAGGGGGCCCCACTCTGCCAACGCGCCACTACCTGCAGCAATTGCGGCAGGATCGATTCGACCACCAGGACGGCCGGAATGATGATAATCGCCATCCACGCCAACGCATGGAAAAACGAAGCGAGCCAACGCGGCAAATGAAAAGAACGCTCGGCGCGCAGTTGCCACGGCCAACCCACGGTGGCGAGAACAGCGCCCATAAGCAGGGGGCCGGCGTAGGGGCTTAAGGTATACAGCGCCCCGAGATACACCAAAACGAGGACGACCGTCCCCCAGTTGGCAAAGCGGATTTTTTCCCGCAATTGGGACATGGGAATGCTGTCAGTGGACTGGTAAAAGGGGGAAAGGATGCCCGAGGCACTCCCAGACCGGCTGCACCCCAACGGGCAGAGGCGCCAATTGCCCAATCTCGGCGTGACCAATTTCCGGGCCATGAAAATCCGAACCGAGGGAGGCAGCAAGATTCAATTGCCGCGCCAACTTACCCAGATGCTCTCGATCAGCTGCTGCCTGCGAACCGGAAGAGACCTCGATGGCGCCGCCGCCAGCATCACGGAACTCTACGAACAGCTCGCGCAGGCGCTCCGCACTCAGTCTGTAACGCCCTGGGTGCGCAACCACGGCAACACCCCCCGCCTGACGAATCCAGGAGACGGCCTCGACCATGGGAATCCAGTCACTCGGCACATAGGCCACCTGACCCCGCCCCAGCCAGCGCTGAAAGGCCTCTCCATTATCGCGGCAGTGGCCGGAATCCTTCAGCCAACGGGCGAAGTGGGTCCGCCCCACCATGCGGCTACCGGCCAGTTCCCGCGCGCCGGCCTCGGCATCAGGAATTCCAGCAGTGGCAAGCAAGCGGCCGATTTCCGCCGCGCGCCAGTCGCGAAACTCCATGATCCGGTCGAGGCCGGCCTGAAGTTCCGGATCTTGGATCTCGATACCCAGGCCAACGATGTGAATGCCGATGCCATTCCATTCGCTGGATACCTCCACCCCAGGCAAAAAATCGATACCCAGGCGGCCCGCCTCCGCTGCGGCCGTCGCAATTCCGACAGTGTTGTCATGATCGGTCAGCGCCATCAGACGCACGCCGCGCGCGGCAACCCGCGCGACCAGATCTTCCACCCGCATGCTGCCATCGGAATGCAGTGAATGCATGTGGAGATCGACTGCGGAACGAGGAGGAGTGGACTGTGGCATAGAGAAGCTCCCGACACACTGCGTCAGCAAAGTTTTCATGGTATCATCAAAGGCGAATTTTGGCACTTTGAGGAACCCGCCTTGCCTTCTCTCGCCGACATCGCCAGCGCCAAGGCTCGCTTCGAACAACAGGTCCAACCCCTCCTCGCCCGCTTCGCCGAGAGCAAGATCGCCACCGGCGAACAGGTCACGCCGCCACAAGTGGTAGATGCCTTGCGGCAGCTCTTTCTCGTGCTGGAGAAAGACACTGCCGACTGGGATCCGTCGCTGCCCGAAGACGAAGCAGAGCGGATTGGCGATCTCAGCATCGGCCTGCTCATGGATCTGGCGACCTGGGCAGACCGCCTCGGAGAGCGCAAGAGTAAAGCAGCACTCGAGGTAGTCAGTGTCAGCATCGCTGCCTGGCTGGTACAGGAGCGGCAGCCGATTCATACCCTCGACCCGGTGGTGAACGGCCTGGCGGTATTGGCCAACGGCGAGCGGGACCCGGCGGCACTTGCCAGCCTGGCGCGCCTGATGGGGGCGGTAGTGGCAGCTGCGGAAGCCGATTATGCCGCCGACCTGGAAAGCAACGATCCGCAGCGCCCCTGGCGTATCCTGCTGTTCAACTGGGGGATCACTGCCACCCGCGCGCAAGCCCCGGAGCTGATGCGCGAGGCCTTTGCGGCCTTACAGAAATTCCTCCCGGCCGACGCCCAGCTATTTTTTCAGGAGGGCAAACAGCAGATCTTGCAAGGCGACTACAGCCCGGAGGTACAGCAGGTCATGCTCGACGCGGTAGAGGGGAGTGGCCATAGTTTACATTGAACCTCTCCCTGGACTTGGTCACTGCCGGGCTTTCCGGAACGGAATCTGATCATGCCGCAACGCTGGCTTCCCTGGCTGATTCTTGCGTTTCTTTTGTGGCTGCTCTATCGGCTCGGCCCCATCCTCTCTCCGTTTCTGATTGCCGGGGTACTCGCCTACCTCGGTAACCCACTGGTAACGCTTCTGCAACGTTGGCGCATCGGCCGTACCCTCGGGACCACCCTGGTGTTCCTGCTCGCACTGTTGCTGACTGCTGCGGTAATCATGGCCCTGCTGCCCAGTGTACGCGCGCAAACCCTGATCGCCATTAGCTACATCCAGCAATACGCGAGCCTGCTCCAGACGCAGCTGCTGCCACAAATATCTCAGCGCCTAGGGATCCCGATCGACAGTCACACGCTGACGACCTACGCCAGCAAAAATGCCAGCAAGCTCGCCCATTGGGCCAGCAACAGCCTCCAGGTCGCACTGGTTTCCGGCTCCGGCATCCTCTCGTTTCTGATGAACTTTCTGCTCATTCCGGTGATTACGTTTTATCTGTTACGGGACTGGCCGCCACTGTTGCAACGCTTAGACGAGCTCATCCCGCGTCGCCAGCTGACCCTTGTCCGGCAACTAGCCATCGATTCCGACCGGATGCTGATGGCCTTTCTGCGCGGGCAGCTCCTCGACATGCTCGCGCTGGGCGCCACCTATGCCATCGGGCTCAGCATCGTGGGTCTGAAAACCGCTCTCCTCATCGGCCTCCTCTCCGGACTCTTGAGTTTTGTGCCGTATCTGGGTTTTGCCAGCGGCATCATCCTGGCGAGTCTAGCGATGTATATCCAGGGCGGCGCCTTCCTTTCTCTTGTCGAAGTCTGGGTGGTATATGGAATCGGGCAAATTCTCGAGAGCACCCTGTTCATCCCAATACTGGTTGGGGATCGCATCGGACTACATCCGGTGCTGGTGATTTTTGCCGTCCTTGCTGGCGGACAGCTGCTCGGCTTTGTGGGCCTTCTCATCGCCCTCCCCGTCACCGCCATCCTGATTGCCCTGCTCCGGCACGCGCACCGCTGGTATCGCCAGAGCCGCGCATACGCTGCGGAACTGCCGCAAGAGGAATGAAGCATGGACGTACTGCCCTACCTCATTGTTGGTGCTGGAATCACTGGCCTCAGTCTGGCTTTGCGTCTACAGGAAGGAGAAAAAGAATTTCTGCTGCTCGAGGCGCGTGACGAGGCGGGCGGCAATATTCGCAGCCGTAGCGAAGAAGGCTTTACCTACGACCTTGGCCCCAACACCCTGCTGGTTCGCGACCCACTGGTGGCAGACCTGCTCCAGCGTCTTGCTCTCGATGGCATTTCCGCCAACCCCCTCGCCCGTCGCCGTTTTGTCCTCAATCAGCAAAAGCGGCTGGTTGCCCTCGGGCCCGGAGCCCTGCTGGGCGGCAAGCTCTTGTCTCCCGGTGCTCGCCTACGCCTCCTTGCTGAACCCTTCCGCGCCCGCGCGACGGCGGAAGAGTCCATCGCAACCTTCGTGCGCCGGCGCCTCGGTCGGGAAGTGCTGGACTGGATGGTCGACCCCTTTGTTTCCGGGGTTTTTGCTGGCGATCCTGAGCGCCTGTCCCTCGCTGCCAGTCTCCCTCGGCTGGCGCAGATGGAGCAGGAACATGGGTCGCTGTTGCTCGCAGGCCTGCGCCGTAAACGCCCGGCCATGCGCAGTCACCTGCTGTCTTTTGCCGGCGGCATGCAGGACCTGCCCCGCACCGCTGCCGCAAAACTAGGCTATAGATTGCGCTGCAACGAGCCGGTGGCCGCCATCCTTCCCGTCGATCAGGGCTGGAGAGTGGAAAGCAGAACCGGCACTCTCCTGGCAAAACAGTTGTTTCTCTGCCTCCCCACCGATGCGATCATTCGCCTTCTGCCTTCGGCAGCGAAGGGTTTGCGCGATCGGCTCGCGGAAATCGATTATCCCACGGTCGCGACACTTGCCTTGGGTTTTCCGCGCGCGCGGGTCAAACATCCCTTGGACGGCTTTGGCGTGCTCATTCCCCGGCGTTTGGGCATTCCTACCCTGGGGGCGCTGTTCTCTTCCACCCTCTTCCCCAAGCGTGCGCCCGACGGCCAAGTATTACTTACGGTGTTTCTGGGTGGCGCACAGGAAACGATCCCACAGGAAGAAGCTCTCCTCTTTCGCCAAGCACTGGACGACCTCTCCCCCATCCTGGGCATCCAGGGCGCACCCAGTTTCCAGCGGGCCCAACTTTGGCCTCGCGCTATTCCGCAATACAACCTGGGACACACCCAACGCATCGCCGCGATAGATCGTCTTCTACGCGACTGGCCGGGGCTGTCACTGCTGGGCAACTGGTGCGGCGGCGTAGCGCTGGGCGACTGTATCCGCAACGGCTGGGAAGCAGGGCAAATAGAAGGGTAGAAAATTTTTGCCGGCCGCTCCTTGACCATCAGCAATCAATGTCACGATAATCACAGAAAAGGCGTCCTGATAGAAGAGGCCTAAAAGGGTTCACCACAAGGGTTTGAGGAGAGGCATGGGCGACCAGACCATACCGGCACAAGCTTCCGTGCACACGATAGAGGAATGCGCTATCTTCGACGCCTTGCCAACCGCAGTCCTTATCTTCGCGTCTGACCTCATTCTCTACGCCAATACGGTTGCCCTCCAGATTTTCCAAGCCGACAGTAAAGATCAGGTTCTCGGAGAATCTGTACACAAATTCATCTATCCCCTCGATCAAGAGCGAGTAATTGCCCGCATCCGCCGCGCCGAAAAGAGCAATCTCATCAATCCTCCAACCGAGTTTCGCGTTTATACCTGCCTGCATCAGGTCAGGGTTATCGCTCTGACGAGTCGCACTTTGATGATTGACAGCCACATAGGCCTCGTTGCCACATTTCTCGATATGACCGAACGCTGTGCGATGGAAAAGCGTCTGCGGGACAGCGATGCGCAATTTCAACACCTCATGAACACCATGCAGGATGTTTTTTACCGCACGGATGCCGATGGCATCACCCGCTATGTGAGCGCATCGGTACGCAATGTTCTTGGCTATTCCCCCGACGAGATTATTGGCCTGCCAGCCGCCGTGTTCTATCCTGACCAGGATAATCGCAAGGAACTCGTGGAAGTCATCAAAAAACAGGGCTATGTTCGAGATTTTCCGGGACAGATGCGCTGCCAAGATGGAAGAATTATCGATATTTCCATCAGCAGTACCATTTTACTCGATGAAATGGGTCAGTATGCCGGGGTAGAAGGTATTTGGCGCGACATTACGGAGCGGCGTACCCTTGAGCGCAAGTTGGAACAACTAGCAAGCCGAGATGAACTCACAGGTATCGCCAACCGACGCTTCAGCCTGGAAGAGATGGGGAAAAGACTCTCGCGCTACAAACGCCATCAGCGCGATATGAGCGTATGCATCCTTGATCTAGATCATTTTAAGAGAATCAATGATCAGCATGGACATTTAGTGGGGGATCAGGTGCTCCTCGAATTCTCTGTAGTCGTTCAGAGTGAGTTGCGCAGTACCGATCACTTTGGACGCCTTGGCGGAGAAGAATTCCTCTTAATTTGCGAGGATTCTTCTATCGAAAATACCAGCTCGCTGGCGAGACGGATCCTACAAAAAGTCTGCGATCACCCGGTGGCTATCAGCTCGCAAACGAGCATACAGGTAACCGTAAGCATCGGCGCAACGGCGGTAGAATCAAGCGACAGCTCGATCTCCTCCATTTTATCTCGCGCCGATAATGCCCTTTACCAAGCCAAGTCCGAGGGCCGCAACCGCATTTGCTGGTTTACAGAAATGCTTCTTCGTAATGAGATCTGAAGAATCACTCGTTCTGCAACTTTTGAGGTGACTGTCCGCCGGCCGCGCTGCCGAATGTCAGTCCTCTATCCGCCACGTGATGGTATTGAAAAGCCAGACGCCCGCTTTGATTGATCTGCTCCGGATAACTCGCCACCTGTCCAATAATTTCTACAGGTGTGCCGGGTTGGACCATACTCGCAATGTCTTGTGCGTCGTGATTGGAGAGCGCCACACAGCCTGCCGTCCAGCGGCCTGGGAACACTCTGGCAGCACGATCGTACGAAAAACTTGGCCCCATGCCATGGATTCCGATGTACCCGCCCAAGGGCGTGTTCTGCGGCGGCACCTGCCCAGTATCGATGGCCGACACAATCGCGTGATACTGGCTCTGAGAGATGATCCCTTCACGTAAGCCCCATTCGGCGTCGTGCCGATTGGGATAGGTGAGAAGCATGAAGGGTCCGTATTGGGTTCCCCAGCGTACATACCCTATGTGATAGTGCCCGACGGGCGTCTTGTTATCACCGCGAATCCGGCGCGGAGCCGACCCGCCAAAGCCAATAGCGACCGGATAGCTGGCCAAGAGGGTCGAGCCGCGATATAGATACAGCTTGCGCTGATCGGTATTGACGATGATGTGCAAAGTCACATCTTGCGGCGCAACGGGCTGCACCGGGGCCGTGGAAATCGCAGGACTGACCGGAGGCGGAGGAATGCGCGCCGCGTAGTAGGCAACCGAGTGGACCGTGGTCGATGGGAGCTGCGAAGTACAGCCGCCCAGGAATACCATACCAACTACCGCCACAGACCAATGATACCAACGTCCCACGCGTAATTCCTCGCGCTAATATAAAATTTTTTGCAGAATACTCCAGCCCATCCCTGACTGTCTACCGGAGCATCTTCGCCAGCGCCTTTCCGTTAACTGCGGTCAGTAGTGGTAGCGTAACTGAACGATCAGAATCGAATCATTCATTGTCTTGTAGACGATCCGATGCTCATCGTTGATTCGCCGCGACCAATAGCCAGCTAGCGCGTGCTTCAACGATTCAGGCTTCCCTACCCCACTGTGCGGCGTCCTCGTGTTTTCTTTGATCAGGTCATTGATTCGTTTGACCAACTTCTTGTCAGTCTTCTGCCAGTAAAGATAGTCCTCCCATGCCTGTTCGGAAAAGACCAGCCTCACTCGGCAAGATTCCTGGCCTTGCCCCTCCCCGATTCCAGCGACGCAATGCTCTCCAGTAATCGCTTTGCGTTCTTCGGGCTCCTGAGCAAATAAGACGTCTCTTCAAGGGCCTTGAAGTCCTCAAGCGACATCATCACCACGGCTTGCTCCCCGTTGCGCGTAATGATGATGGGCTCGTGATCATCGCAGACACGATCCATGGTATCGGCTAACTTGGCTCGAGCGGTACTATAGGTGATGGCATCCATTGGCGCCTCCATTTGTACATTTATTTGTACAGATAGTGTCTCAGCATGTCAAGGATATTCCTCCCTCTTTTCAGCCTATTGCCGCATAGGCAGTGCCTGAACCCAACCAGCGCTGGACGAGCACATCGATCGCCTCCGGACAGTCCCGCTCCAGGCGTTCGGCAAGTCCTGGAAGAAGCGCCAAAAGCGCTTCATCGCGCAGCAGATCGGCGATACGCAACTGCCGCTCACCGCTCTGCCGCACTCCCAGAAACTCCCCCGGTCCCCGCATCTCCAAATCCTTGCGCGCAATGACAAAGCCATCCTGCGACGCACGCAGGATCTGCAGTCTTTCCCGCGCCTTGGCCGAAAGGGGTGCGTGATACATCAGGATACAGACACTGGCCTGCGCGCCCCGCCCCACTCTCCCGCGCAACTGATGCAATTGCGCCAATCCCAAACGCTCGGCGTGCTCGATCACCATCACCGATGCATTGGGAACATCCACCCCTACTTCGATCACCGTCGTCGCCACCAATATTCGCAGCTTCCCGTGCCGGAATGCCTCCATGATCTGCGCCTTCTCCTCGCTGCGCTGGCGCCCATGCAGCAAGCCAATGGAAATTTCCGGCAATACTGCCTGCAAATCGGCATAACTGGTCTCCGCTGCCTGCAATTGCAGGATCTCGGATTCCTCGATCAAAGGACAGACCCAATAGATCTGGCGCCCAGCGGCAAGCAGGTGATGCAGCCGCTGGATCAATTCCTCCCGCCGATCATCGGCCAGCACCAGCGTGTCGATGGGTTGCCGCCCCGGCGGCAATTCATCGATGCTGGAAATATCCAGATCGGCGTGCAGGGTCATGGCCAGAGTACGCGGGATCGGTGTTGCGGTCATTACCAGGAGATGGGGCAGGTCGCCCTTTTCCAGCAGTCGACGGCGTTGCTCGACGCCAAAGCGATGCTGCTCATCAATGATCACCAGCCCCAGACGGGCAAACTCCACATTCTCCTGGAATAACGCCTGCGTCCCACAAACGACGGACAGGCTACCTTCCTGCAAATCCGTCATGGTAGTGCGTCGCTGACGCAGTCCCTGGCTACCCAGCAAGAGCCCCACCGCCACGTCCAGCGAAGACAACCAGGACTGCAGACGCTCATACAGTTGCACTGCCAGAATTTCCGTCGGCGCCATGACGGCAACCTGTTTACCCGCTGCTACCACATGCAGGAGTATCGCAACCGCCACCAGGGTTTTCCCCGAACCGACGTCACCCTGCACCAGCCGCCGCATCGGCCGCTGGCTCGCCAGGTCGGCTACCGCCTCGGCAATCACCCGTTCCTGCGCAGACGTTGGCGAAAAAGACAAGGTCCTGCGCAGCCGCTGCCAAAGCCTGGGATCAGGCACAGATTCTGCCAGTTGCGCAGCGCTTTTCCGACGTTCCCGACGCAAAGCCAGATGATGCGCCAGGAGCTCCTCCAGGGCGACTCGTTGCCACTCCCGATCCGCGGCCATGGGCGCACGCTCCCCGCCCCGGTGCAGGTAGCGAATACTGTCGGCCATACTCGGCCAGTCCGGGAAATATGCCTGTAAGGGATCAGCGAGGCTGGGCAACAATTCCTGCGCGGCAGCAATGAAACGCCGCCACTGCTGTTGGTGGATGCCCTGGGTGCTGGGATAGAACGGTGTCAGATGCTCGGGAGGCCGAAAATCCCCTCGATCGGCGAGCTGCCACTCGGGATGCACCATCTCCAGCCCCTGCAGACCCGCGCGCAATTCGCCAAAGCACCAGAGTCTGCGTCCGCTGTGCCATTGCTGGCGCAAAGCCGGACTCAGGTGAAAGAATCGCAGGCGAAGGGCTGCCCCACTTGCATCCGCAAGACGCAGCAACCACTGCTCTCGCCGGCCGGTCTGGCGCTGCAGATCGACAATTTCCCCCAGTACCGCGCATTCCATCCCCGGCCGCAGAGAAGCAATCGGCAAGAGGCGCCGACGATCCTGAAACCGCAGGGGGAGATGAAAAAGCAGGTCCTCGATCCTCGTGAGACCCAGGCCCGCCATGCGTCCAGCAAGCGCCGGCCCGATGCCGGGCAACGCTGCCAAAGAATCCTGCAGACGCAGCGCTGGACGCGATACCGCCATACCTTCAGGCGTTGGCGTCTTGCGCGCGGCGCCTTTCCCAGTCCTGCAGCAACAACTCTAGATCGAGATGATGCATGGCAGCTACGCCAGCCAAGGTTTCTCGCTCGGCGACGAAACACTCATTGCAGTGGATTCCCTTTTCTTCCAGCAAGCCACGCAATTCCGGATAGCGTTGCAGAAGAACGCGAACCGGCTGCTGCAGATCAGCCGGTAGCATGATCCGCCTCAGCCAGGGCGACGATGCCGTCGATCTCCACCGCCGCGTTACGCGGTAAGGCGGCAACCTGTAATGCCGCACGCGCCGGATAGGGAGGGGTAAAAAATTTTTCCATGAGCGCATTCACCGTCGCAAAATTGCTCAGATCACTCAGATACACCTGTAATTTCACCGCCCGCCGTAGGTCGGTGCCCGCCGCCCCACAGACGGCTTGCAAATTATCCAGGACCTGTTGCATCTGCACAGCAAAGTCTCCCTGCACCAGCTCTCCCGTTTTCGGATCGATCGGGATCTGACCAGAGAGATACAGCAGATCGCCATGGATCATGGCCTGACTGTAGGCGCCTATGGCCTTTGGGGCCTCTGCACTGTGAACGGGTTTGGGCATGACAATCTCCTGACAATTCATCCTTTCACGCGCTGCACCCGCGACACCGAGGGCAGGGAGCGTAAATTCCGCACCACCTGGGCCAGGTGATCGCGGTCGCGCACCGTGATGGTAAAGGTAATACCGGTATACAGGCCATCCTGGGGTTCGATATCGACATGATCGATGTTGGCATCGGCCTGGGCGATATGGGTTGCCACCCGCGCCAGGACCCCGCGTCCACTCTCCGCCACAACCCGCACCAGGACCGGAAACTCGGCATGCACTTCGGGATCCCACTGCACGTCCACCCAGCGGTCACGACGCTTGCGCCATTCCCGAATGTTGTGGCAATCGTGGGTGTGCACCACAATCCCTTTGCCCGCCGTGATGAAGCCGAGGATCGGATCCCCGGGAATGGGACGACAACAGCGCGCCAGGGTAACTGGCATCCCCTCGGTACCGCGGATCAGCAATGGCTGGTTGTGTCCCGTCTCACGCCCAGGCCGCCCCGGTAGCAAGGAGCTTACCGCCTGCCCCAGTCGGCGCGCCGTTTGCGCCAGACGCCCACGCTCTTCCTCGGGTACGAGTTTTTGCGCCACCACCAGCGGAATGACCTGACCGATGCCGATCGACACCAACAAGGCGCTACGGTCTGCCACCTGAAAAGTGGGATAGACACGCTGAAAATCTTCTTCCGTCAATGCTTCGAGAGAGGTTCCCAGACTACGCAGGGCCTTGTCGAGCAGACTGGCACCCAGTTGTTCCGCGTCACCACGCTGAATGGTCTTGAGGTAAGAGCGGATATTGGCACGCGCCTTGGCGGTGACCACGACCTCCAGCCAGCCGGCCTGGGGATGTGCCGACTCGGCGGTGATGATCTCCACCTTGTCACCATTGTCGATGATGCTGCGCAACGGCACATAGATCTCATTGATTTTGGCGGCCACCGCGCGATTACCGATATCACTGTGCACGGCATAGGCAAAATCAATGGCCGTAGCACCCCGCGGTAGACCTAGAATTTTGCCCTTCGGGGTGAACACGTAGACCTCATCAGGGAAGAGATCCATCTTCAGGCTTTCGAGAAACTCTTGCGAATCCCCCCCCTGGGCCTGCAACTCCAGCAGACGCTGGATCCACGCGCGCGCCTGCGCCTCGGCATGAGCCCGCTGAATTCCGCTCTTGTAGAGCCAATGCGCGGCCACTCCGGCTTCCGCCACCCGATGCATATCCTCGGTCCGAATCTGGATCTCCACCGGATGTCCAAAAGGCCCTAGCAGGATGGTATGGAGAGACTGATAGCCATTCGATTTCGGGATGGCGATGTAATCTTTGAAACGCCCGGGAATGGGACGAAACAGACTATGGACGATGCCGAGCACTCGGTAGCAGGTATCGACATCATCGACAATGATGCGAAAAGCATGGAGATCGTGAATGGCGGAAAAAGGTAGTCCCTTGCGCTGCATCTTCCGGTAAATGCTGTAGACATGCTTTTCCCGCCCACTTACCTGGGCATGGATCGCTTCCTGCCGCAAACGCTCGGCAATCAGCTGTCCAATTTTCTGTACGCCCTCTTTACGATTACCCCGGGCTGCCTTGATCGCTTGATTCAGGGCATGCCAGCGTTTCGGATAGAGATGCGAAAAGGCGAGTTCTTCCAACTCGATACGAATGGCGTGGATACCCAGACGCTGGGCGATTGGCGCATAGATATCCAGGGTCTCGCGGGAAATGCGCCGGCGTTTGTCCGCCGCCATCACCCCCATGGTGCGCATGTTGTGTAACCGGTCGGCAAGTTTGATCAGCACGACGCGGATATCACGTGACATCGCCAGAAACATCTTGCGGAAGTTTTCCGCCTGCGCCTCTTCCCGGGTCTCGAAGCGCACTTGGCCGAGTTTGCTGACGCCATCTACCATCTCGGTGACCTCGGCGCCGAAGCGTTCCGTCAGCTCGTCTTTGCTGATGCCACAATCCTCGATGACATCATGCAAGAGCGCTGCCTGTATGGTGGCGACATCCAACTGAAGTTCTGCGAGGATACAGGCAACCGCCACCGGGTGATGAATGTAGGGTTCACCACTACGGCGCCGCTGCTCCCGATGCGCCAATGCCGCCAGCTCATAGGCATCGCGCACCTTCTGCACATCTTCTGGCGACAGATAGCGCTGTAGGAGAAGACGTAGCGGCGCACAAGGATCATCCAAAGCCGGGGTTACCGGCGAGAGCTGCAACACCTCGGCAGCCTCCGCCAGAAAAACGGAGTCTGCCGGGTTGCTGAGTTCAGTCGCCGCCGACATCCTCGATACCTGCGGATTCCCGCCGTGCAGCGCCGGGGAAACTGGCCAAAGGTGGCGGTGCCGGCTCGTCGAGGATGGCACGACTCACCTTACCGGCGGCAATTTCGCGTAGCGCCATCACGGTATTTTTATCTCTCCCGGCGGGAAGCAATGGCTGCGCACCACCAGCCAGCTGGCGGGCACGCCGGGCTGCCACCAAGGTCAGCTCAAAGCGGTTGTCCACCTTCGACAAACAGTCTTCTACAGTAATACGAGCCATGACGGCATTCCCTCACTATTTTACAAAATCACGCCAAAAGAGTACGCAGACGCGTGTGTTCCTCGTGCTGCTGGCGATTGCGCCGCAGATGCTCGGCACGCACGACACAACGCAAGTCCTCCAAAGCGCGCTGAAACTCCTCATTAACCACGAGATAATCAAACTCATCGTAATGTAGCAGCTCTTCCCGCGCTGCCGCCAGTCGTCGGGCAATCACCTCGTCGCTATCCTGGCCGCGACCCCGCAAGCGTTCAGCGAGAACGGCCAAGGAAGGTGGAAGGATGAAAACGCTGACGACATGCTCTGGCAAGCGCTCTCGCACCAGGCGCGCACCCTGCCAGTCGATTTCCAGCAAGCAGTCCACCCCGGAAAAGAGCTGCTTTTTCACCCACGATTCGCCGGTACCATACCGGTTGCCGTGTACCAACGCATGCTCCAGGAATTCTCCACGCTCTGCCATTCCGGCAAATTGCTCTGCCGAGATGAAGTGATAGTCCTGACCATCGATCTCTCCCGGACGCGGAGCGCGCGTGGTAAAAGACACCGACGTGCGCAGAGCCGTCGTTTCCTGCACCAGAGCACGAGACAGGCTGGTCTTGCCGGCGCCGCTGGGCGCCGAAATGATCCAGAGAATCCCTGCATGATGGGCGCGATCACTCATGATTATGGCTACTCCACATTCTGGATCTGCTCACGCAACTGTTCGATCAGCACCTTGAGCTCGATGGCGGCCCGACTGACCTGTGGATCGCCGGCCTTGGAGCCCAAGGTATTGGCCTCCCGATTGCACTCCTGCACCAGGAAATCCAGACGTCGTCCGACGGCCTCGTCACGTTGCAACACTTGGCGAATTTCTGCAAGGTGCGTTGTCAATCGTTCCATTTCCTCGGCCACATCCTGCCGGTGCAAATAAAAGACCAGCTCTTGCTCCCAACGGCCGGGTTCCACCTGTTGCCGCAAATCGCCCAGGCGTCGTTCCAGGCGTTCTGCCAGCCGCGCTTCAATGCCGGGAAGTTGCACGCGCAGGGATTGCAGTATCTCCTCCATGGCGCCCAGCTTTTGCAGGAAAATTTCTGCAAGAGCGCTGCCTTCCCGCAGACGCGATGCCTGCAGCTCCTGCAGGGCATCATCGAGATGCGCCAGCAACGCCTCAGGCTGAATTTCCTCTATTTCTCGGGCCTGCAGGACACCCGGCCAGCGCAACAGCTCGAGGGGATCGGGTTCCGGGAGCGGTGCGTCCCACAACTCTGCAATCTCACCTACGGCGCCACGCAGTTCCGCCAGCAATGCGGGGTTGATGCGAATACTCGGCTGCTCCTCCTGGGCAGAATGTCGCAGCCACAGTTCAACCCTGCCGCGCTTGACCACCTGCGCGACCCGCCGACGCAATTCTGCCTCGATGCCAAGGAGACTGTCGGGAAGGTGCAGGACGATCTCCAGGAAGCGATGATTTACCGCACGGACTTCCCAGGATCGTCCATCTTCCGCCCCGCCCGCCACCACCCGGGCATACCCCGTCATACTCCGAATCATTTGCGCCCCACCCGTAAAGGCGGGAGTCTAGCACGCAGACGTCCGCAGGACACGCCCTGTCTGGGCGAGATCAGGTCACCAGGGATACATCCAGCCAAAACGCGGACCAAACGGGCCGTAATAACCCGGCCAGCCCCAGCCCCATCCGCCACTCACGACGACAGTGCTCATGCGCGGCTCCGGCTCTGGCACGGGCCAGAGATAAACCTGACTGGCACTCAGACGCGGATAGGGATATTCGAACCCCCCCACCTTCTTGACCACAATCCCTTGTATGGTTCCGATAAAGGTCACCTCGCGTCCCGCGGCGTATAAGGTCGGATCGTAGAATCCGGGCGCACAGGCGAGAAAACGACCGACATCCGCAGCCTGACGACCAAGTACCGGGCGGCCCTCGGAGTTGAGGGGGAAACCCAGCACGGTGAAACAGGTCTGCTGGGCCTCGGGCTCGGCCTGAATCAACTCGCCGCCCCAGCGTACGAGTTTGCCATTCTCGGCCCCGCTTTGCGCCTGGTGGGGTGTGATAGGAGGAAAGTTCCCCGCCACCGGCGACATCGTGGCGCAAGCCGAAAGAGCTAGAGGGAGGAAGAGTGCGACCGCAAACCTTGCATAGGACATGACTAAATACCTCCATAGGATCAACGAGGTACAGTGTAGCACAATTTACTTGTCAGAGAGGAACGCGGGTGTCATAAAACTGTCACGAAAGATTCATACAACTGTAACATTTCTCTGATAGAGTTCCTCCCACATAAGGTCTGACCCACGCAGGTGAGACCTAGAGCCGCGGCAAAAGTGACTCATCATCGACAGGAGCGTATCAGAATGAACACGAAGAAATCCCTGGCGCTGTCCGTAGCGGCAGCCATTGGCGCTTTGGTACAGATCAATGCCCATGCCGATACCCAGTCTCTCGGTACGGTTACCGGAACTGCCAGCAGCGAGACCGGTTTTTTCGGTGCCGCCCCCAATCTGAACGTGGGCCAGACACCCAAGAGCGATATTCAGCGCGTGCAGAAGTTTGACAAGACCGCCACCCAGCAGGAGACCACCATCACCAAGGGGCAGTTTGAGATGATCAGCCCCACCGATTCCTACACCCAGGTACTCAACACCCTGCCCAACGCCATGGTCGTCAGCAGCGGTGACAGCATGGATGGCGATGACGTCTACATCAACGGCTTCAGCAAGTCGCTCATCAATTTCACCCTGGATGGCATCCCTCTCAACGACAACGACAGCTATACCTACTACACTAACGAGTTCATTCCTTCGGTACTGGTAGCCGGGGCCAAATATTATCCCGGCGCCGAATCGGCCGCCCTACCCGGCCTGGCCGCCTTCGGCGGCGCCTTCGCCACCTACAGTCTCAAGCCCTCGCCTTTCCCCATCGTGCGGCCCATTGTCGGTGGCGGCAGCTTTGGCAAGTACAACTATGGTGGTTTGATCAATACTGGGCTCTTTGCCAAGAACATCGCTCCCACCTCGGCCTGGATCTATGTCAATCAAACCCAGCGCGATGGCTACTTCCAGAACAACGGCGCTACGCAGACGCAGTTTCTCTTCAAATCACTTACCCACATCGGCCCCGGCAACCTGACCCTGTTCTTCACCCAGAACAACCAGCGCTTCAATTACTACAATGGCGCGACTGCGGCGCAGATTGCCGAATTTGGCCGGGATTACAACAGCTATACCAGCAACCTGCTGAATCCCAATGGCACGGTGAACTACCTGTATTCTGGTTTCAACTACAACAATTATATCAACTGGCTGGGCTACGCCAAGTACGAAGGACATCTCGGACGAGTTCACTTCTCGGATCAATTGTATTACTACTATGGCGATGGCTTTAGCGCTAGTGCTACCACTTACAGCCAGACGGTGCTGACGCCGACCGGGGCCATCGCAACGGTGCGGCCCAGCGCTGGACAGGTGTTGCTGCGCGACAGCGTCAACAATACCCATCGCTGGGGCAATATTGCCAAGCTGCTCGTGCCGCTAGGACCGGTGGATAGCGAGCTGGGCTTTTGGTTCAACCACAACAACACCTTGCACGATTCACGCTATCTCAGCATGAGCAATGTCTACCTGGGCTCCAGCTACTACGAGCCGGTAGTCACGAACACCTATCAGCCCTTCGTGGTGCTCAATTACAAGCCCGTCGATGCGCTCAAATTGACGGCCGGTTTCAAGTATTTGTACGTCAGCCGCAGCTTTATCGATGACGTGGCCCTGGCGCGTGGGCGCCCTGGCAAATTCGACGTCAATTTTAGCTCGGTGCTGCCCTCCGTGGGCGCCAACCTGCGCATCCTGCCCAATTGGCACGCCTATGTGAATTACAGCGAGAACAGTAATCCCCCAGCCTACAACCAGTTCTATACCGGCACCTACAATGCCAACCTGCAGCCCCAGCGTGCCAAGACCTACTCGGTGGGCACCAATTGGGAAATTGGTCCCTGGTCTTCGCAATTGCAGGCCTTCCGCGTGGATTTCAGCAATTACATCCTGAGCACCACCATCCTGGTAGGTTCCTTGAATCAGACGGTGCTGGCGAACGCCGGCAAGGCGATCAACCAGGGCATCAGTTGGCAGAACAATGTGGTGCTGAACGATATCTTCAGTGCCTACGCCAACGTCGGTATCCTCGACGCCCGTCTGACCTCCGCCGGGCAGCCCTTCCCCTATGCCCCGCACCACACCGAAGCGGTGGGCTTTATCGCTCGCTACCACGGCTTCCGTGGAACGATCTCGTTTAATGAGATGGGAAACTCCTACTACAGCCTTGGCAGCAGTTTCCTGCCCCTGGGTAGTCGCTTCTACAGCAACATGAGTCTGCGCTATACCTTCCACAATGCGCCCCTCAGCGATACCCTCGGCTTCAAGAAGGTGACTGCCTCGCTCAATCTCAACAATCTTTTCGATCGCAGCTACATCGTCAGTTATACCGGCAGCAGCAACAATCCTTATCAAAAGCTGAACCTGCCTTTCAACGTCTACGCCACCGTAGACGCCACTTTCTGAGCCAGATCTGGGCCGCTCTGGCGGCCCCTTCCTTTGAGGATTCCGTACCATGAATTTTACCGAGCTGTTCAAGATCGCCGCCGAGTCCGGCGGGATCCTTTTCATTATGCCCATCCTCTTGCTCATCGTCCTCTGGGTGAGCTTTGAGCGTTTTCTGTTTCTGAACCGCATGACCCATCTGGGCGAACAATCTGCGCAGAGTCTCGATCAATTGCCGGACCTGAACGCCCATAATCTGCGCCCTCTTGCCGAGAGCACGCCGGCGCCTTTCAAAGCCCTGCTGGAGGTGCCCTTGCGCTATCCGAATATCCGCGACAGCGGGCGCATGGCGGAGATTCTGCAGGAAGTGGTCATGCGCCAGGTTCCCACCCTCGATCGCGGTTTGTGGGTTCTTGACACCACTGTCACCTTGGCACCGCTGCTCGGTCTGTTGGGGACCATCGTCGGCATGTTCCATGCCTTTCAAGTACTCGACAGTGTCAGCAACCATCCCACCGCCATTACCGGCAATGTCGCCGAGGCCCTGTTGGCGACTGCCGCCGGTCTGGTCATTGCCATCATTGGTCTGATCACCTTCAACGGCCTGCACAATCGCATGCGCCTCGTGGTCCACCAGATGGAAACCCTGCGGACCATGCTCGTCAATCGCCTGGAAGGACTGGAGCAGCACGAACTCGGTACGAGTTCGGCAAAGCCGGTCTATTACGCGGCGCAGGAGGTCTGAGCGCCATGCAATACCTGGAGGTAAAGAAAGGCCGGGTAGAGATCATCCCAATGATCGATATCATGCTGTTTTTATTAATTTTCTTCATCATGATTACGATCCACATGATCCCTGACCAGGGACTGCCCGCAAATATGCCAGGCTCCAGTACGGCGCAAACACTGCCCAAGCCCAAGGTAGTGGTGAACCTGTACCCCGACGGTCACATCGAGGTAGAGGGCAAGACCATGACACTAAGCGCCCTGAGCGATTACCTGCACAACCATCAACCGAGCGAAACCCAGGTGACCATCGCCGCTGACAAAACAGCGGACATTCAGGCCCTGGTCAAGGTCATGGATGCCTGCCGCAGTGCCGGTGTGACGGCCATCGGCCTGGCGGCCAAAGCCGGAGGAGTGGGCGGCGCATGAGTACGGACCTGCGCGGCCTTGGTAATCTGATCCAGGCGCAAAGCCCGCGCCCCGCAGGGGGACGCGCTCTGCTGTTGGCGGCGGTGGCGGAAGCTATCCTCATCGGCGTAATTGTCTGGGAAACTGCGCAGCAGCGGACACCGCCACCGCCGGCTCTGCCGCCCATGCAACTGCAGCTGGTGAAAGAGGAGCCCCCCAAACCGACGCCGCCGGCACCGAAACCACCAGTATCAACGCCTCCGAAGCCCACGCCCAAGCCGACGCCGAAACCCCAGCCGCGTCCACTCCCGCACCCGGCACCTCGCCCGAAACCGGCACCGGCACCGGTTCGCGAGGTTCTGCCCCCCAGCCCTTTGCCCAGCCCGGTGCAGGCGCCCCCGGCGCCGCCGGTCACGCCTACGCCACCACCACCGGCACCCGCCAATCCAGCGGTCAAGGCGGATTATCTGGCCCAGGTCAAGGGTGCCATCCAAGCCGCCGTGCACTTTCCGGATGCAGCGCGGATGCTTGGTCAGGGCGGGCGGGTGCAAGTGGAGTTCACCCTGCAGGATGGCGTAATCACGGGTCTGCGCATATTGCGAAAAGGCAGTATGGATTCCTTCAATAGCGCTGCCCTGAGCGCCGTGCGCGAGGCACGCCTCCCCGCCCTTCCACCAGAACTCAAAGGCAAACGTTTTCAGCTGGAACTGTGGGTAGAGTTCGTCCTGCACAGCAACGACTGAACGATAGACAGAGGTAAACATGAAAAATCGGATGCAACGTCGCGATTTCCTGCGCAGCGGCCTCGTACTTGGTGGCGCCGGGATGCTTCCCATGCCGCTATGGGCCATGAATCTTCCGGCTTTGGCTACTCGTCTCCATGCCGGGCCGATGCTGGGCTATCCGGCCTATCGCTCGGCGACGGTCTGGGTACAGACCCTGGGACCCGCGCAAGTACAGATCCGTTACCAAGCGCAGGACGGCAAGGGAGCGGTGCAGCACAGCGAAACGGTACAGACCGACGCAGGGAATTTCTATAGCGTCAATATCGTTCTGGATGAGCTGCAGCCAGACACCCGCTACCAAACCCAGCTCCTCCTCAACAATCAGGTCTTACCGAGTCCCGGGCCCCTGCTGCGTACCCCAAGTCTATGGAAGTTCCGCGCCCCAGCGCCGGACTTCAAGGTCTTGACTGGGTCCTGCGCCTACATCAACGACCCCCGCTATGATCGTCCGGGGAAGCCCTATGGTGGTGGCTATGAAATCTACGAACCCATGCGACAGGAACAGGCCGACCTGATGATTTGGCTCGGTGATAATCTGTATTTTCGTGAAGCCGACTTCGCCAGTCCTGCGGGAATGGCCCTGCGCTACTGGTCTGATCGCGCTTTTGCCCCGCTGCAACGGTTTCTGAACAGCACTCCGCAGATCGCCATCTGGGACGACCACGACTATGGCCCTAATGACAGTGACAGCAGCTTTATTTTCAAGGAGACGGCACTGCGACTCTTCCAGTCCTATTGGCCCCAACCCCAGCTTTGGTTTACCCGGCACGCCCGGGGTATTCACCCAGCAATCGGTCTACGATGCCGACTTCTTCCTGCTCGACGATCGCTGGTATCGGGATGCCGATGCCGCTGCCGCATCCCGCGGCAAGGTCATGTTTGGCAAGACGCAACTGGATTGGCTCAAAAATGCGCTGTTGAGCTCCCATGCCCGTTTCAAATTCATCGCGGCGGGCGGACAGATGCTGAATGATGACGACGCGTATGAGGGCTGGAATCTCTACCCGGAAGAACGGCAGGACTTCCTCGACTGGCTGGCAAACAATCAAATTCGCGGGGTGATTTTCTTGTCGGGCGATCGTCACATTTCCGAACTCATGCGTCGCCCGCGCCCGCGCTATAGCGGCAAGCATGTCTACCCCCTCTGGGAAATCACCAGTTCCCCCCTCAATTCCGGGCCCGCCAAGGGCGATCACAATCCCTACCGCGTGCCCGGAACTCTGGTGCAGGAGCGCAATTACTGCTCTCTTGCCTTCCACGGTCAAGGCGCCGACCGCCAGGTCCTGGTGAGCTGCAAGGACGTCCATGGACGCACGCTGTGGCAACACCCCATCACCAGTCGGGATCTGGGCTACGACTCCGCCTGACCGGGGTCGAAACGGTAGCCGACTCCCCGTTCGGTAAGCAGGAAACGTGGCTGTTTGGGATTGTCCTCGATGATCTTACGCAGCCGCGTGACCCGCACATCGATACTCCGGTCAAAGCGGCCATCCTCCTCTCCCCCAAGAATTTGCAGCAAGGTATCGCGACTGAGAATTCGGCGGGGCCGCTGGGCAAAGACCAGTAGCAGTTCCATTTCGGCCGGATTGAGATCCAGTTCCTGCCCGTCGGCGAACAGGCGTCGGCTGGCCAAATCGAGTCGGAAACGCCCAAATGACAGGCTGGAGCTGGGTTCCTCGCGTCCCTGTCGGCGCAACAGGGAACGCAAACGAGCCACCAACTCCCGCGCATTGAAGGGTTTGGCGAGGTAGTCATCGACGCCGCTTTCCAGGCCACTGATGCGATCATCATCATCCCCTCGTGCGGAGAGCATCAGCACCGGCGGGGCGTTCTTGCCCCGCAGTTCCTTGACGAGGGCGATACCGTCTTTGCCGCCGGGGAGCATCCAGTCGAGGATGAGTACGTCGATCGCACCGTGGGAAAGCTGCTGCCACATCTCCGTGCCATTACCCGCCAGGAGTACACCAAAGCCCTCCTTCTCCAGAAAGCCTTTCAGCATCTGTGCCAAGCGCAAATCGTCGTCGACGATCAGAACCACAGCCATGAATCGCTCACTCTTCAGCCCCTCAGGAAATAATTCTGAAACAATTCCCTCGCAGAATCCAGGGCATTGAATGTAGATGCGATTCCGTATCTGCACTTCAGCGGTTGTTTTGCGGCTATTAGACGGGTACTTCGCCCGTCTTTTTTTATCCTAAGCGCCAGAGCTACCCCAGAATATTCCAGAGCACACCCGGAAATATTCTTGAAACATTACCCCGGCAATCTACCACTCAAGGAAGGCGATCTACCCAAGCCTCGGGAGTCGGAGCGTACGATTCAGGGCAAGCAGGCCAAGACCTGGCAGCCAAAAAGTTTGTAGCGGTTGTTTTGCGGCTATTAGACGGGCACCTCGCCCGTCTTTTTTTATCCTGAGCGCCAGAACTACCCCAGAATATTCCAGCGCACACCCAGAAATATTCTTGAAACATTACCCCGGCAATCTACCACCCAAGGAAGGCGATCTACCCAAGCCTCGGGAGTCGGAGCGTACGATTCAGGGCAAGCAGGCCAAGACCTGGCAGCCAAAAAGTTTGTAGCGGTTGTTTTGCGGCTATTAGACGGGCATCTCGCCCGTCTTTTTTTATCCGGGCTAGAGCATGGTACCATGCCGCAATGATCATGAGGAGAGCCAATGGACCCCAAGAGTCAGCGCCTAGTCTGGATCGACCTCGAGATGACTGGTCTACAGCCGCAGCAGGATCAGATCCTGGAAATCGCCAGTATCATCACCGACAACCAACTGCGCGTTATTTGCGAGGGTCCCGTGTTGGCAGTCCACCACGAGGAATCCGTGCTGCGCGCCATGGACGACTGGAATCAACGTACTCATGGGGCTTCTGGGCTGATTGATCGCGTGCGCGCAAGTCGCCTCGACCTGGCCGCTGTGGAAACGCAAACCCTGGATTTTCTCTCCGCCCACGTCACTCCCGGTACCTCCCCTCTCTGTGGCAATAGCGTCTGTCAGGATCGCCGTTTCCTCGCACAGCACATGCCACGCCTGGAGCGCTTTTTCCATTATCGTCTGATCGATGTCTCAACCTTGAAGGAATTGAGCGCCCGCTGGTACAACAAACTCCCCCGCTTTCAGAAGTCGGAACGCCATGAGGCCCTCAGCGATATCCGCGAATCCATCGAGGAGCTACGCTACTATCGCAAGACCATTCTGCGTGATCCGGATTGGGAAGAGGAGAACCCGGAGTTTGTCTGACGCCTATTTGACTGGGGTTGGCAGATTCTGGATCAGATCGACGCGCACGCGAATCTCCGTGTCGTCCTCCAGCACCCGACAACGGAGGTAATCGGCGCTTTCTTCCTCCTCCACGGCAAGGGGCAGAACAACCGTCATGTAGTGGGTCTGATCCTGCTCATCGACCCAGTGCAGTCGCATCTGCTCTGATGTTAGGATGGCAATTTCCAGACGCTCGGCGATCTGACGTGGCGTATGAGTTGACATGGAGTCTCCCGAATCATGCAGGTGGATCTCTTCTACGAACTGGCGGTACCCGCCCATCTTCCGCGTAGCGAGCTGCAAGTCTATCACGAAACCCTGGAGGAGCTCGCGTTGGCGGACGCGCTGGGCTTTCATGGCGCCTGGTTGGTAGAACACCACTTCATGCGCGAGTATTCGCATTCCAGCGCCCCCGAGGTCTTTCTGGCTGCCGCTAGTCAGCGTACCCAGCGCCTGCGTCTTGGCCACGCCGTCATCGCCCTACCCTACAACAACGCCGTGCGGGTGGCAGAACGCGTTGCGGCACTCGATCTTCTCTCCAATGGCCGCCTGGAGGTGGGAATCGGCCGCGGCTTCTCGCCGCGCGAATATGCCATCTTTGGCGCCGCAATGGGCGACAGCCGCGCCCATCTGCAAGAAGGCCTGGCGATTCTGCGTGCCGCGGGAGGGGGTCCGGTGCAGCACCAGGGCAAACTGTACCAGCTGGAAAACATCGATATTCTACCCAAACCGCTGCAACAACCCCATCCGCCGCTCTGGGTCGCCGCCGTCAGCCCGCAAACCTTTGCCTGGGCGGCGCAGGAAGGCATTGGCGTGCTCAGTGGTCCATTCAAACCATGGTTTCTCATCAAGCAGGACCTGAAAGCCTACCGCCGCGCCGTGCAAGCGAGTCCGTATGCCGCCACGCCCGGCTTCCATCCGCAGTTTGCCATGACCATTGGCTGCCTGTGTCTGGAAGATGGCGCAGAAGCGCGGCGCCTGGCCGAAGGCTTCACCTGGTATTATCAGCGTCTGCTTGATCAGACTCGGCCCGTGCTGGCGCAGTTACGGGAAAGTTACGAGTATTACCATCGCCTGGCATTTCTTGAACCGCTGCTGCGTAAAGGCCTGAGCCTGCGCCTGCTGGAGACCATGGGCATGGTCGTGGTGGGCACCCCCGAGCAGTGCCGCAAAGGGCTGGCGCGCTATGCCCGGGCAGGAGTGGATCGCCTGCTGCTGGCGGTGGGTGCGGGGATGGTTTCTTCCGACGTTACGCGGCGCTCCCTCGAACTCCTGGCCCACGAAGTCTTGCCAGCGCTGAACGACTCCCGCGCCGACGCGGCATGAGCCGCATACTGCTCACCGGGTCGGCTGGCCATACGGCAAGCGTCCTGCTACCGCGCCTGCTGGAACACCCAGACAGGCCGGAGATCATCGCCTTCGATCTTCTCCCCGCCACAATGCAGCACCCGCGCCTGCAATGGCGGCAGGGTGATTTGCGTGCTGTCGATTGGCAACCCATTCTGGCGGGCGTGGACAGCGTCATCCATCTGGCCTTTGTGGTACTCAGCCCGCGTCTGGGTCGACAGCGCCACTGGCGGGCAGAGATGGCCGAAATCAATCGCGAGGGTAGCGGGCGCTTGCTGCAGGCAGCGAGTAGCGCCGGGGTCGAGCGCTTCGTGTACAGTAGTAGCGTGGCGGTCTATGGCGCTTGGCCGGACAATCCCGAAGGCATCAGTGAGGACCAGCCGTTGCGTCCGCCGCCGGGCTTTGCCTACGCAGAAGACAAGACTTCCGTCGAAGCGCTGATGCAGGAATACAGTCTGCGTCATCCAGAATTGCGACTCAGCCGTCTGCGTCTGCATGCCATAGTCGGGCAACACGCCCAGCCTCTGGTGAATGCCATCGCCTGCTCAGCGATTGGCCTGCGCCTCCCCAATCCTGAGCTACCCATTCAATGTCTGCATGAGGAAGATGCCGCTGCCGCCATTCTGGCCGCCTGGGAGCGGGGCGCGCACGGGGCTTTCAACATCGCCGCGCCGGAGCCCGTGGCCTGGTCACAAATTCCGCGACGATGGCAAATCCCTGTCAGCCCACGGCAACTACACTGGCTGCACCAAAGACTGCGCCCCTTCACTCGGCGCCTGGGGGATCCGGGTTGGCTGCTGGGCTTGCAATACCCCTTAATTGTGAACTGTCGGCGCGCGGAAGAGGAATTGGGCTGGCAACCGCGCTATGCCGTGGGCGAAGCCTTGGCATCGCTCCCCTGTGGCAGGTCCGCATAGGTTTGCAGAGCCAGTTTGAGGTCTTCCCAGACCTTGCGTTTTTCAATGGGATTCCGCAGCAAATAGGCCGGGTGATAGGTAACGATGAGGGGAATATCGCCGTAGCGTTGCACGGACCCGCGTAGACTCGCAAGCGGCTCGGCGCTCTGCAGCAGACTCTGTGCCGCGAAGCGTCCCATGGCGACGATGATGCGCGGTTGCAGCAAAGCAATCTGGCGCTGCAGAAAGGGCAGGCAAGAGCGCACCTCGGGGCCGAGAGGGTCGCGATTCTGCGGCGGGCGGCATTTCAACACATTCGCAATATAGACCTGCTCCTGCCGACTGAGCCCCATCGCTCCGAGCATGGCATCGAGCAACTGTCCACCACGACCGACAAAGGCCTCACCGCGGCGATCTTCCTCGGCCCCAGGCGCTTCCCCCACAAAAAGCCAGGGACTCGGCCGAGTACCCGCGCCAACAACGGCATTCTTCCGGGTTTCGCCGAGACTGCAGGCGCGACAGGCATGGATACTCGCCTCGAGCACGGCCCAATCCATGCGCGCGATGCGTGCGATACGATCTTCTTCTGGAGCTGGCACAACATCTGTCGGTGTCGCGGTTTCAACTGCTGGGATTGCCGGCGGTTGCGGTCCTGCGCCAGCATCGGCCAAGGGGTCCTCCGCGGAAAGCTCTGGAATGTCCTCGATCACCCTCACGGGGGGTGTGGCGGGCATGTCTGGCAAGCGGGTAACGGGCACCAAACGGGCCTCCTGCTGCAGAGATGTGGGCTGTCCCTCCATGACCTCTGGAAGGGCCACCTCGAGCAACTGCAGATAGACGATTTGCGCTGGACTGAAAATCTTGCTGATCATGCCGGAATGATAGCCCCTCTCTGAATCACAAAGAAACCCGCTCGGAAAGTCGACGCGGTGAAGTAACGCCAGAGGATAGACAAGATTTTCCGGTAACATTATAATTTTCGAGAAATTACACAAGGGAGCGTCACATGTCGGAATCTACTACTGTTGTACCAGAAAATTCTAACGAAGATCGCAATATTGCCACGCTCGTTCATGCGGGTGGCATTCTCTTTGGTTTTCTTCCCTCGCTCATTGTCTACCTACTGAAAAAGCAGGAGGCCAACATTTGGCTGCTGGGGCAACTCAAAGAAGCCTTGAACTTCCAGATCACCATGCTGATTGGCTACGTGATTGCCACCATCCTCAGCTCTTTATTGATTGGTCTGTTTATTTTTCCGCTTCTCCTCATTGTCAACCTGGTGTTCTGTATTCTGGCGGCGGTAAAGACGAGTAGTGGTGAAGCCTACCGGTACCCAGCGACTCTGCGCCTGGTAAGCTGATCAGCGCCCGGCTCTTGTCGGGCAACACTGCCCTCCCCTAAGCTTAGCTGCTCATCTGGTTAAAGGGAGGGTAACGTCTTGCCCGTTCTGGAGTTGCATGATGCCCTCATCGAGTGGGGCGGCAGGGTACTACTGGATCACGCCGATCTGCGCGCCGAAGCTGGCGAGCGCATCGGTCTGATTGGCCGCAATGGTGAAGGCAAGTCTACCTTGCTTGCGGCACTCGCCGGGCAATATCTGCTGGACGGCGGCACTTTGTGGATTGACCCTGCCCTGCGACGCGCGTTTTTGCCGCAGGAGCCCGAGCTTCCGGAGCAGCAGACCGTTTTTGCGTACCTACTGGCCAGCCCCCAAGATAGCGCCAGCGGTGAGGCCCTTCACGACGACGCGCCAGAGCGATGGACCCTCACGGCGCGAGCCGAGGCGCTCTGCGACAGCCTGGATCTGCCGCGCGAGCGGCAAATCAACGGCCTGTCCGGCGGGCAGAAAAAACGCTTGGTCATTGCCAGCACCCTGATTCACGGGGCAGAACTACTGTTTTTAGACGAGCCCACCAATCACATGGATCTGGCGGGTATCGAGGCTCTGGAAAAAACCCTGTTGCGCTATCGCGGCACGCTGTTTTTCGTGACCCACGACCGTCGTTTTCTGGAGTCTCTGTCTACTCGCATCATTGAACTCGACCGCGGCAAGCTGCGCAGCTTCCCCGGCCAATTTTCCGTCTATCAGCAGCGCAAAGAGGAGCTGCTCGCCGCCGAAGAGGCGGATCTCGGCCGCCTCGAACAACAACTGGCCAGTGAAGAGGCGTGGCTGCGGCAGGGCGTCAAGGCTCGTGCCAAACGCAACCAGGGTCGGCTGCGCCGACTTGAACAACTGCGCGAGGAGCGCAAGCGCCGGCGCGGCCGGATCGGTGAAGCACAGATTCATATCCAGCAATCCGAACGCTCGGGCAATCTCGTCGCCGAGCTCGAGGGGGTTTCTCTACGGTTTGGCCAGCAGCAGATTTTGCGCGGCTTTTCCACCCGCATCGAACGCGGTGACCGGGTGGGAATCATCGGCCCCAATGGCGCCGGCAAAACCACCCTCCTGCGCCTGATCCTGGGGGAGCTGCAACCGGACAGTGGCAGTGTCCGTCTCGGCACGCGACAATCCATCGCGTACTTTGATCAGTTGCGCGAGCAGCTCGACCCGGAGACCCGGGTCGTCGACGTAATTGCCGATGGCAATGATTTCATCGATATCGATGGTGAGCGTCGACATGTACTCGGTTATCTGCAGGACTTTCTCTTTGCGCCAGATCGTGCCCGTGGTCTGGTCAAGGGCCTTTCCGGCGGGGAACGGGCGCGCCTGCTTCTCGCCCGCCTCTTTGCCAGACCTGCCAACATCCTGGTCCTGGACGAACCGACCAACGACCTCGATCTGGAAAGTCTGGAGGTTCTGGAGGATCGTCTATTGGCCTTTCCTGGCACGGTTCTGTTGGTCTCTCACGACCGGGATTTTCTCGATCATGTAGTCACCCAGAGCATCGTCAGCCTGGGCGAGGGTCGCTGGCTGAACACCGCTGGCGGGCATCAGGAATTTCTCGCCTGGCAGGCAACACAAGCTATCCCGAGCGACGCCGAAAAGGTCAAGGGCCAAGAGGGCACTAAGCCGCAGCGAGCAGCACGGCGTCCAAAATCTCTCAGCATGCGCGAGCGCAAGGAACTGGACGAGTTGCCGGCACGGATCGAGGCCCTGGAGCAAGAGCAGGCGAGTCTCGCCGAACTACTGGGCCAGCCCGAGACCTATCAGAGCAGCGAAAAAGCCATAGCCCTGCAGGCGGAAGCGGCGCGCATCAACGCCGAGCTGGAGGCTACTTATACGCGCTGGGAGGCGCTGGAGGCCAAGGAAGCAGGACTCAGTAATACCGGGTAATCAGGGCAGTCGCAACATTCGAATCAACAGATAATCGACAGCAGCGGGGACCAGCGTGGCGAGGACAGCAAGCCCCATCGCCAGCCATGGCGTAGGGATCTGCTGGGGACTGGGGACCCAACCATCCCACTGCCAAGGGGTTCCGGTAATGAGGTACGCCAGTAGCAGTCCGGGGATCAACAACAACACGTCCACCAGTAGCCCCAGCAGCACGGCGAGGAGCACCAGCACGACTTGCGCCAGGCCGCGCAGGATGGGCATCAACCGCGATAGACCCATAGCAACACATCATGACGCGGCAATCGGACACTTTTGCCCGAGGAAAAATACAGGGTTGCGATTGATGAAAAGGCGGCGTTGCTGGCCAAGGGTTTGACGCGATAGGCACCCGGCCAGTCCGGCGCAGCCTGCACCAGGACTCCAGCCTGCCGCAGAATTTGCGCGCCTTGGGCGTTGATTTCGAGGTGCGAGAGCGGCACGCGGGCGAAGAGAGCGACGAGCAGAATCCCGAGCAGAATCAGCGCCACGCCACCGGCCAGGATGCCTGCCACCCAACGGTCTACCCTATCCATGCTTTGTCTCAATTTCCGCCTCCTTCCGCCCAGATCTCTGCCTGCGCCTGCGTAATCTGGTTAGTGGCCGAGGTGCAAGGGTGCGTACCACACCAACGCGGTGCGATTCCCAGTTGCTGCAAGGCGTGGTGCATGGTCACGCGAAACACCGGTGCCGACTCCACACCACCAAAGTTCCAATACCGCGTGCTGCCGCGCAAGGATACCGCCATCACCAGATCGGGCGCAAAACCGGGGGCAAAACCGACAAAGGTAGCATTGGTCTTGTTCTTCTGGAAACCATCCTTGCCGTTGGCGAGGTTAGCGGTACCCGTCTTGCCCCCCACCGCGTAGCCGGGAATGGCGGCGAGAATACCGGTGCCATTGGCGCTACAGACACCCTCCAGCCAGTGGCGCAAGTGCCTGGCGATCCCCTCTGCCATGATGCGATCGCGACGGGCGGGTTGTCGGTCAATCAGGACCGGTTGCACATGTACGCCGCCATTGGCGATGGCGGCATAGCCCTCGGCCAGCTGCAGGGTCGTCACCGATACGCCGTAGCCCAGGGCGATGGTCGCATGGCGCGCCTTGTCCCAGGTGTTGGGCGGCGGCAGGACCCCACTGGTACCCCCGTCGAAGCCCAGGTCAGGGTCCTGCCCAAAGCCGGCCTTGCGGTACATGTCGTAGATAGCGTCCGGTGCGGTGCGCAAGGCGATCTTGGCCGCGCCAATGTCACTCGAATATTTGAGAATGTGAGCCACATCGAGTTCCTGGTGGACCACATCGTCACGCAAACAGAAACCCCCAATCGGCAGGCAATGCGATACGTTGAAGCTTTCGTCCGGCTGAATGCTGCCAGTAGCCAGTGCGGCAGCGACGACAAAGGGTTTCATCACCGACCCCGGCTCAAAGGCCTGATGCACTGCATTGTTCACGTAGTCGTCAGGACTGGCACAGCCATTTTGCATATTCGGATTGCAGGACGGCACGCTGACCATGGCGAGAATCTGGCCAGTGTGCACATTCATGACCACCGCCGAACCGTTCTCCGCGCCAAAGTGCTTCTGGGCGGCGCGCAAGGTCATATAGGCCCAGTACTGGATCTGCGGCTGAATGGTGAGGTGCAGGTCATGGCCGTTCTGCGCCGGCTGCGTCTGTAACACCCGCAGGATGTCACCCTTGCCATCCACCAGTACCTTTTCCCGCCCGGGCTTACCCTGCAACCAACTGTCAAAACCGCGTTCCAGTCCCGCCGCACCATGGTGATCCAGATGCACCAGACCGAGCAGCGGAGTGGTTACCGAGCCCAGAGGATAGTAGCTGCGGCTGGTTTTTTCGACGTAGATACCAGGTACATGCAGCTTTTCCAATTCCTGGCCGAGCTGCGGATGCACTTGGCGCAGCAGATAGACAAACTGCGCCGACCCCCGCTGGAGGCGGGCTTCCAGATCACTTTCCGGAATCTGCAGTGCCTGGGCGACGGCTGGCCACTCTTTGCGGTAGTGCTGAAAGATTCGCGGATCGGCCCAGATGGTGACGGCCGGGACATTGACCGCCAGGGCCTGGCCGTTGGCGGCATAAATGATGCCGCGCTGGGCAGGCAGGGGACGCTCCTGCACATAGCGCATCTCACCCTGCCCGCGTAGCAGGTGTTTTTGCAGGAACTGTAATTCGGTATCGCGGCCCAACACCAGGGCCAGGCCGCCAAGGATGAGCAAAATCAGGAGACCGGCACGCCAGCCGGGAAGAGCCCGAAAGCGCGAACTGGGTTCCCGGCTCATGGCTTGCGCGGGCAGAGCGGATCGTTACAGGGGATAGCTGATCGCGGCGGAAAATAGCGCGCACAGCGGCGGCATTGCTGCAGATCCTGCATCTCTGGCTGTCCTGGCTGCAGATGCCTTGCCCGGCGCCAGCGCCACACGCCATAGGCAGCAATGGCAATCAGGATGAGATATTTCCACATCCGACCGGCGGTCTCCCCTATAGAAAAAACGCCTGCTATGCAAGCAGGCGCTGTTGTTGGTCGGGGCGAGAGGATTCGAACCTCCGACATCCGCCTCCCGAAGGCGGCGCTCTACCAGGCTGAGCCACGCCCCGATGCGTTAGTGGTCACGATGGACCGCAAAATCTGCCAAAAACTGCAGAGCTTCCTTCTCGGAACACTCTGGAAAATCCTGCAGGCAATCGTGTGCCTGACGGGCGATTTTTTCAGCAGAGCGCAAAGTGTATGCAATGGCGTCGGTCTTGGCAATGATTTCGAGCACCTGGGGGAGATGCTGACGCGTTTCATCGGCCAGAGCTGCACGAAGTATGGCCTGTTCCGCCGGGCTCGCCTCACGCATGGCATGGATGAAAGGCAAGGTGGCCTTGCCATCGGCCAGATCGTCACCGCGATTTTTGCCCATGCGTTCGGCAGCGGCCTCATAGTCCAAGGCATCATCCATGAGCTGGAAAGCCGTTCCCAGGAGTCGACCATATTCGGCCAGGGCATTTTCCTGCTCGACGGACACCCGATTGACAATGGCTGCCAGACGCGCGGCGGCCTCAAAAAGCTTGGCGGTCTTGGCGGCGATTACGGCATAGTAACTCTCGGGATCGAGGTCGGCATCGTTGGCGTTTTCCAGCTGCGCCACCTCGCCTTGCGCGATGACACTGGTGGCCTCGGCCATGGTTGCCATGATCCGCATGTCGCCATCCTTGACCATCATCTCGAAGGAGCGGGCATAGAGAAAATCGCCGACAAGAATCGCCGCGGCATTGCCCCAGATCTGATTGGCGGTGGCATTGCTGCGCCGCAATTCGGAACCATCCACCACATCGTCGTGCAACAGGGTGGCGGTGTGAATGAACTCCACGACCGCTGCCAGGGGAATGGGTCGGTCACTGCGATCTCCTCCCAGACGCGCCGCAAGCAGAAGGATTATCGGGCGTAGACGCTTACCGCCGGCATTGACGAGATAGGCCCCCATGGCAGGGATGGTGGGCACGCCAGATTGCAACTGTTCCTGGATGACACGGTTCACTGCCAGCATGTCGGCCTGGACGAGCTCTTTTACGCCAGCAAAATCCATTCTGTGCTCTCTCCCGCTATGGCGCGAATCCTATGAACCGCGCAAATTCTGGCGATTGTCGGTAGCCGGGCGCTTCTTTGTCAAGGCGATTTCCATCTTCGTACCCTATACTTGTATGCAACGTTACCCGGGAAGGAGTGTAGCCGATGTCTCATGCACCATCGCCCAGCTGGCGCCACCCCGTCTGGGCCACTGCCCAGAAAAGTTGCGTTGGCGTTGCTCCCAATAACAGCCGCGTGTGGTTTACCGTAGGGCGGGGAATCCTGACGGAGGTTTTCTACCCCCGCATCGATATCCCGCAGATTCGCGATCTGGGCTTCATCATTGCCGACGATCAAGGCTTTTGGGTGGAGATCAAAACCCTGGCCAACGACGAATTTCAACTCGAAGATCCGCAAATTCCACTACCCCGAATCACCCACCATCATGAACGCTTCACCTTCTCCCTGCGCATCTGTCCCGATCCACGTCGCGACGTCCTGCTGCTGGAATACTCCCTGGAAGGTGACGAGAAACTCCGCCCGTATCTGCTCTGTGCCGCCCGCCTGGGAGGGGACGCCACCCAAAATCAAGCTTGGTGTGGCAGCTGGGAGGGTCGTGAGTTGCTTTGGGCCGAACAGGGCCCCTTTGGCCTGGCCCTGCTCTGCCAGAACCAAGAGGGGTTACCGGGCTATTTCCGTCGCTCCGTGGGTGAGGTCGGCGCGAGCGATCTCTGGCAGGACTTCCATCAGAATGGTCGTATGCTTTGGGAATACGACAGCGCCGGGCCCGGCGAGGTGGCATTATCCGGTGAATTGCCACGCCAGGGGCATCTGGCGCTAGGTCTCGGCAGCAGTAAAGAAGCGGCCGCCACCAATGCCTGGGCCTCGCTCGTCTGTGGCTTCGCGCAAATTGCCGAGGAATATCAGACGGCCTGGCGCAACTGGCATCGTCAGCATCCCCTACCGCGCAGCTTCGCTCGTAAGATTCCCGAGGATCTGCATACCCTTTATGCCCGCTCGGTCAATGTCCTCAAAGTACACGAGGATCACACCTTCCCCGGTGCCCGTGTGGCGAGTCTTTCCGTGCCCTGGGGCGAGGCCAGCGACAGCCGCGGCGGGTATCACTTGGTCTGGTCTCGCGATCTGGTGGAAAGTGCCGGCGCTTTGGTAGCCATCGGTGCCCTGGGCGAGGCTCGCCAGGTATTGGCCTACCTGATCAGCACCCAGCAGGCCGACGGGCATTGGCTGCAGAATCAGTGGCTAGGCGGCAAACCCTTCTGGCAAGGGATTCAGCTCGATGAGGCCGGCTTCCCCGTGTTGCTCGCCAGTCTGCTTCGGGAACGCGAGGCCTTGCAAGACATGGCGGTCACCGACATGATCCAGCGCGCCCTGCAATTCATCGTCTGCGAAGGGCCGGTTACCGGCCAGGATCGCTGGGAAGAAGATGGTGGCATCAATGCATTTACCCTCGCCGTCGCCATCGCTGCACTGGTCGAGGGGGCGTCCTTTCTGGAAGGCAAGGCGGCGGCGTGCGCCCTGATGCTCGCAGACTATTGGAATGTCCATCTGGAAGAATGGACCTTTGCGCGTGGTACCGATCTCGCCCGGCGTTTTCAGGTATCGGGGTACTTCATGCGCATGGCTCCAGCCGACGTCCTCACTCAGGACGGGGCCAAGGATGAATGGCTACTGATCAAGAACCGCGCTCAGGATCCGCACTGGTCCGCCGACGAACAGGTGGCAACGGACTTCTTACAATTGGTGCGCTATGGTTTACGTGCCGCCGACGATCCGCATATTCAGGATTCGGTCAAGGTCATGGATGGCCTGCTCAAGAGCGACACCCCCAGCGGTCCGGTCTGGCACCGCTACAACGGCGATGGCTACGGCGAGCACCGCGACGGCAGCCCTTTCGACGGTACCGGCATCGGGCGCGGCTGGCCGCTGCTCACCGGCGAGCGCGGCCATTATGCCCTCGCTGCCGGGGAAGATCCGCTGCCCTACCTGCGCGCCATGGCGGCCATGACCGGCGCGGGCGGTCTGTTACCGGAACAGATCTGGGAAAGTGATCCGATCCCCGAAAAGGGGCTGTTTCCCGGTAAGCCCAGCGGCTCCGCCATGCCCCTGTGCTGGACCCACGGCGAGTTTCTCAAGCTCTGCCACAGCACGATCAAAGGGCATGCCGTGGATCGTCCAGCGCAGACCTGGAAACGTTACGCGGGCAAAAAGCCGGAACTGGACTACCGCATCTGGCGCCTGCGCCATCGGCCACGCGAATTGCTGGCCGGGCAAGAGCTGCGAATTCTCCTGGCCGCGCCCTTCCAAATTCACTGGGGCATCGATGGCTGGCAGAAGGTACAGGATCTCGATGCCGAAGACTGGGGTCTGGGATACCTGGCCTGCCTGCCTACCCGCAAATTACGCCCCGGGCGGAGCCTACAGTTCGCCTTGTATTGGCCAGACAGCCAGAGTTGGCAAGGAGAAGACTTTTCCGTGCAGATTATTGGAGGTGCGACATGATCAGTATCGACCTGGCCGGTAGAACGGCCTTGGTGACGGGGGGCAGCGGCGGATTGGGGCGTGCCATGAGCGAGACCCTAGCTGCGGCCGGGGCAGAGGTGGCGGTGCACTACCGCAAAGGACAGGAAGAGGCCGAAGCCGTGGTACGCAACATCGAGAAAGCGGGGGGCAAGGCTCGGGCCTTTGCCGCCGATATTTCCGACCCGGAGGCAGTGGAACAGCTCCTGAGCAACGTCGAACGCGCGTTTGGCGGCTTGGATATCCTGATCAACAATGCGGGGATGGATGGCCCCCATGCCCTGGTAGGGGACGACGACCCGCAGGCATGGGAAAAAGTCATCGCGGTGGATTTGCTGGGTCCCTATTACTGTGCCCGCGCCGCCATCTCCCGAATGGAGAAGAAAAAACACGGCGTGATTGTCAACGTCACCTCGGTACATGAATTCATTCCCTGGGAGGGCTACAGCGCCTATACCAGTGCCAAGGCGGGCCTGTCGATGTTCACCAAGACCCTGGCCCAGGAAACTGCCGACAAGGGCATTCGGGTGGTCGCCCTCGCCCCCGGCGCCATCAAGACCCCTATCAATCAGTCGGTCTGGGACGATCCAGAATCCCTCAAAGACCTCGACAAAAAAATCTCCATGGGTCGCTTGGGCAAACCCGAAGAGGTTGCCGCAGTCGTGGCCTTTCTGGCGAGCGATCTGGCCAGTTACATCACCGGCACCACCCTCGCCGTGGATGGCGGCATGCTGATCTATCCCGATTTTCGCCACGGCGGCTGAACCCATGGACGCCGACGTCCTCATCGTCGGCAGCGGCGCTGGTGGCGGTACCCTCGCTCGCGCCCTGGCCGACAGCGGTTTGCGCATCCTGATTCTCGAGCGTGGTGATTACCTGCCGCGCGAATGGGGCAACTGGGACCCACAAACGGTCTTTGCAAGTTACCGCTACCATACCGAAGAAACCTGGGGGGATGGCAACGGCCAGCCTTTCCATCCGGTGACGGGCTACCACGTGGGTGGTAATACCAAATTTTACGGCGCGGCCATCCTGCGGCGGCGTCCCACGGATTTCCAGGAGCGTCGCCATGTCGACGGGGTGACACCGGCGTGGCCCATTCGGTACGAAGATCTGGCGCCTCATTACGATACTGCCGAGCACTGGTACTTCGCCCATGGCGCGGCCGGGAGCGACCCTACCGAGGGACCCCGTGGCCCCTATCCATTTCCCCCCATGCCCCACGAGGAAGACGTAGCGCTGGTCGATACGGCCTTACGCGCCCAAGGATATCATCCTTTCCCCCTACCGCTGGCGTTGCACCGCTTGGAAGACGACCCTGCGCAGAGTCCTTGTGTGCGCTGTCCCGCCTGTGACGGCTTTCCCTGTCTCGTTCATGCCAAGGGCGACGCCGAGCTCTGTGGGGTACGACCGGCTCTGCAACACGCCAATGTCACCCTGCTTCGCAACGAGCGAGTACGCAGGATCCTTCTTGCAGAGGACGGCAGACGGGTATCCGGGGTGGAGACCGATCAGCACCGCTACCATGCCCGTCTCGTAGTCCTGGCGGCGGGTGCGGTCAATAGCGCTGCCCTGCTCCTGGCCTCCCGCAGCGAGACTTTTCCCAACGGCATCGCCAACCGTAGTGATCAGGTTGGACGCAACTATATGTGTCACCTCAACAGCGCCTGCATGGCGATCAAGATCACCCGCGAGAACCGCAGTATCTTTCAAAAAACCCTGGCCCTGAATGATTTTTACGAAGACTCTGGCGATCCCGATTACCCCTATCCCCTTGGCCATATCCAGGGCCTTGGTAAGGTGACACCAGCCCTTCTGCATGCGCAACGTCCGCGCTGGCCAATTCCCATGACCGCCTGGGCGGCCAGTCATTCTGTCGACTGGTGGCTGACGACAGAGGATCTGCCAAGCCCCGAAAACCGCGTCACCCTGGATGAACGCGGCGGCATCCAGCTGCATTGGCAACCCAAAAATCGTGAGAGCCATCGTCGCCTCTGCGCAAAATGGCAAGACATTCTGCAGAAGATCGGCTTTTCCCTGGTGTTCTTTCAGTCCATGGATATCTCCGCTACCGCCCACCAGGTGGGAACCTGCCGCTTTGGCGATGATCCGCAGACGAGTGTTCTCGATCGTAACTGCAAGGCCCATGATCTCGACAATTTATATGTGGTTGATGCGAGCTTCATGCCTTCCATCAGCGCGGTGAACCCCTCTCTCACCATCATGGCCAACGCCATCCGCGTAGCCAGCGTTCTGCGCGAACGACTGCGGAGCAGCTGAGTGAAAAAGGGCACGACAGCGGTATTTGCGGCGGGGTTTCTGCAGGGTTCGGCCTTCGTCCTGATCCCGGCGCTGGGGAGTATCCTGCGCAGCGCGCCGTACAACATGAGCAATAGTACCTATGGCATGTTGTATTTTCCGGAGATCATTGGTGCCGTCATCGCCGCTCTCGCCGCCGGGAGCATCCATAGGCGCCTCGGTGCGCATGGACTCTTTCGCATTGGCATCTTGAGCAACACGATCGCCATGGGACTGCTGGTCCTTGCCTACTTCAGCGGGCATGGTTCCGTAGTTTTTCTGCTGCTCGCCGAAACACTGCTTCTTGGCGTCGGTTTTGGTCTGACCAACGCTGCCATCAACCGAGCTTCTACCCTGATCTTTGCCGGTAGCGCCACGGCGGCCGTCACCCTCCTGAATGCCGTGATTGGCGGCGCCACGGCAGTTTCTCCCATGCTCCTGCATCTGTCCTCCAGCTGGCTGACCTGGGTACTGTGGCCCGCGGTCATCCTCCTGCTCTGGCTGCTGGTCTTGCTCCTGCCCCAGGCCCAGGAAGAACAACAGGGGCAAGAGATCGGTGGCTTGCGCGCCTGGAAAAAGTCCATGATCCCCTTTGCTGCCGCAGTCCTCATCTACGCCATCTGCGAGGGTAGCTTTGGCAGTTGGGCGAATATTCTGGTCAGCGTCGATCATCATTTGCCGCGGGCAACGGGTGCTGCAGCCCTGTCCCTGTTCTGGGGCGGCGAGACCGTCGCGCGCTTTGTCCTCGGATCCATTCCCGACCGCTGGCTTTCGCGACGCTGGGTCTATCGTGCCGTACCCTTGGGAATGGCTGCCTGCTTTCTGATCATTCCGCAGTTGCAAAGCGGCGAATCTCTGCTCTTGTTCTTTACCTTGGCGGGAATAGCCTGTGGCGTCTATTACCCCTATAGCATGGCGTTTGGGGTTGCCCGTCATGGCGAGGAGGGAACACAAATGGCAGGGCTACTGGTGGGGGCATTGATGGTGGGTGAGGGCATTGGCTCGACCGGACTGGGGCCACTGCAATCCTTATTGTCTCTCAACCAGATTTATCAGTTCTCCGCTTTGTGGGCCATTCCCCTGCTCTGGCTGGCTTGGCGCAACAGCACGGGACAGAACCCAGCGCACTAGAAAAATCGAATTTTTGTGCCAATCGACAGTCAACGTATCTCCTTGGCGAAATAGCCCGCTGTGACTCTGCGCCATAGCTCCCAGAAAATACTGGCAAACCAGAAGAGTAACGCGAAAGATCCAGCCACAATCCCCAAGCAGTGGAACGCGGGGATCGAAAGGATGGATGCCGACTGCAGGCAACTCAGCGCGAATACCGATGTGGAGAACGTGGGAGGCCAGGCAACAGGATTGCGGAAGGCGCAGTCACGGAACAGAAAAATGGCGCTGCGAAAGGCTATTGGAAAGAACAGAACGATGGCGAGAATTTCCGCCAGTAGCATCAGCATGGCGAGCGCATGGTGTGCCACAGGGGTCAAATCCTGCCAGGCCCACGCATGCCCCAGAGCCAGGGCGGCGAATCCGGCACAGCCCATGGCGATCCACCAGGGGGCCTGCGGTACGCCATGCAAGCGAAAGCGACGGATGCGCAGGGCTGCCAGGAACGCGATGGCAACATATAGAATCCCACCCAGTAGGGCACCGGCAACGACGACAAGGTTCCAATCGCTTTGCGTCGATGCGAGGACATCTCCAGTAGCAACACCGGCTCCCAAGATCGCTGCCGGCACCAGAAACCATGCACCACTCACCCGTTCCAGCGAAATCCCGAAGCGGTATACAGCCAGGAAGAATGGTGCGGCGCAAAGAAGTACCAGCAGCCAACTGAGAGCGAGCAGGAATTCTGCCAAGCCCAGCAATGCAGTCATGCCTTCCACATGCGCAAAAAAAGCCATCCCCGAGCTTACTACCGCCAAGCCAAGGGGAATGGTGTGGGCGCCGACGTACTGATCAGCTGACCTGCCGGCAAAGTGGGGGATCTGTGGCATCGACAGGAATCGACGCCGGAGCCAAAACCAAGCTAATGGGATGTACACTGCCTGCAGGCAGGCAGGCCAAGGTGAGCAAGGTTGCGGCCAGCAGCCAATAATTAGCCGCTGCTGCTACGCTTGCCGTTCCGCCGGTGGCCATGACCACCGCGTAGGGCATTGCTGTCGGTTTGCAGTCGGCTTTTCTTTTCACAAAAAGTCTCGCAAATTCCGTAGCGTTGCATACAGCAGAAAAAGAGCGAACGCTCCGAAAACCGACTTCTTTCTCATCACCAATCCGTGGCACTACATCCATCAACGACTGATCCGCCCAGAAGAGGGGCGAACCAGTCTGGTAAACTACCTCATCTCCCCATTATTTTACCAGCTTTTTCCGCCACTGCCCTTGCTCCATCATCGGCGCGAAAATCTGGTAATAGGGGCCCTTGTCGAGGTGTGCCAATACACCATCGTTGTGAATCTGACGGCACTCATAGTCGAGCATCGCGTGGGCGATGCCCATGTGCGCCGCCTCTGGCGATTCCCACTCCATGTGCACTAGATATTGCACTGGAGTTTGCCCAGGAATTGGTGGCGTACTGGGGATCGCGCTGCCGCGATTGGTATTATATTTTGGCGGATTGGCTCCCAGGGTTGCCTTCAACATTCCTTGCGGATCGAGCTGGAAGGAACCAATGGCCGAAACACCGAATTGCTTTAGAATCATCCAACCAATCATTCCGGGGACGTTCTCTTTGAACCAGCTGAGCGTACGCTCTGCCCCCTCCTCAAACGCCGTTTCATGCCCATCCATGACCCAATGGTCACCAATCGCAATGGCCCGTTTGGCAGCCAGCGCTACCTTGGGAACAGCCTCTTGCTTGGCAAAGGCTCCGCCCAAGGCAGCGGGAACATCGGTCATGGCAATGATCGGTGGCAAATCCGAACGGACGATTTCATAGTATGGCTCCCACGGCCCCTCGATCACCATGTCCAGACAATCACCGCAAAGCTCATAAATTTCCTTGAAATTATCATGATGCATTTCTTCGTGGGATTTTACGTCTTTCCATACGGTGTACTGAAACATGCCAATAGGATTGAGCGTCTCGTGCATATCGATAGCACCGCCGCCGTAGCGCCCCGCCATGGGATGGATTCCCGTTTGCAGCAATTGTTCAAAGCCCAGGAATCCGGGGTGGGATGCCGTGGTAATGCAAACTTTCGGCCCAACTTTCATCATCGTCTGATAGCTTTCCGGACGATTGGCAACTTTTGACTGATTGATGGCAATAATAGGGTTATTACTCATTCCTCATCTTCTCCTTTTTCCGTTGCAAGACAAAAATTATGACCCATCAAATAAGACAAAGTTCAAATATTGTAGAAAAATCTAATTTGAGATAAATACATACAAATAAATGGACAAAAAATTGCAAAAAAAACTCGCCGATTACGCCATAGAAGAAAGTAAATTTCGCTGATATACACCCGCCAAAAAACTGCTGCCGCGTGATCACCGGCGCGCTCCACGGCGCAGCAGCGAAATCATGCGACCTACCCGACGCACGGCGCGCGGGGACATGGATTACCCCATAGCGCGCCCTCCCCCTTTTGCGTGACCCTGACTTTGCCTACACTGCACCATCTTTCTGTAGTCATGGATCGGGTATGCGCGCCAGTCAATTCTTTCTTCCCACCCTCAAGGAAACCCCAGCGGAAGCCGAGCTCATCAGCCATCAGCTGCTGCTGCGCGGCGGTTTCATCCGCCGCCTCGCTTCGGGCCTCTACACTTGGCTGCCGCTGGGCCTGCGCGTACTACGTAAGGTAGAGGGGGTAGTGCGTGAGGAGATGGAACGCGCTGGTGCTCAGGAAGTGCTGATGCCGGTAGTACAACCGGCAGAGCTGTGGCAGGAGTCGGGGCGCTGGGAGCTCTATGGCCCCGAGCTGTTGCGCCTGAAAGATCGCCATCAACGTGATTTCTGCCTGGGACCGACCCACGAGGAGGTGATCAGCGATCTGGCGCGGCGGGAGATCCGCTCCTATCGACAACTACCGCTGAACCTGTATCAAGTGCAGACAAAGTTCCGCGATGAGATTCGTCCGCGCTTTGGACTCATGCGTGCACGCGAGTTCATCATGAAAGATGCCTATTCGTTTCACATCGATCAGGATTCCCTGAGGGCCACCTATCAGGAGATGTACGACGCCTACCGCAACATCTTTACGCGCCTGGGCTTGGAATTTCGCGCCGTCGATGCCGATACCGGGGCCATCGGTGGCAAGGCCTCCCATGAATTCCATGTGTTGGCGGATTCCGGAGAAGATGCCATCGTGCATTGCTCGGCCTGCGACTACGCCGCCAATCAGGAGCTGGCCCGTAGCCGCCCGCTGCTGGACAGCAGCGATCCCCTTCTGCCTGCCGAGCAACGGGCTACTCCGGGGATTCGCACGGTAGAAGATCAGGCGAAGGTGCTCGGCATAAGTCCCGCTCAGGTGGTCAAGAGCCTTCTGGTCTTTGCCGATGACAAACCCACGCTGCTTCTGCTGCGGGGAGATGACGAGCTGAACCTGATCAAGGCGGCACGTGTGCTGGATGCGGACACCCTACGCCTAGCCAGCGCCGAAGAGACCCGGGAGCTGCTCGGCGTGCCCTTTGGCTTTCTCGGCCCCAAGGACTTGCCGGCCCCCCTGCCCATCGTCGCGGACCAGCGGGTTCTCGTCCTGCGCAATTTCAGTACGGGCGCCAACATTGGCGGACAGCACTGGCTGCATCTCAATTGGGAACGCGATCTGCCGCGCCCCCAAGCAGCGGATCTGCGTAACGTTCAGGTAGGGGATGCCTGTCCGCACTGTGCCACGGGTAGTCTAGGCATTCGCCGCGGCATTGAGGTGGGACACGTTTTTCAGCTGGGCACCCGCTACAGCGAGAAGCTGGGCGTGCGCGTCCTCAATGAGGCCGGGAAAGAGCAGGTCGTGCTCATGGGCTGCTATGGCATTGGTGTATCGCGCATCGTCGCTGCCGCTGTCGAGCAGAATTTTGACGAACGTGGCATCTGCTGGCCAGCCACCATGGCGCCCTTTGACGTTGGCATCGTCGCCATCCAGGCCAAGAAATCGCCGACAGTGCTGGCGGCCGCCGAAGCGATGATGGCGCGGCTCGAGGCAAAAGGACTGCAGGTCTTCCTCGATGACCGCGACGAACGTCCGGGGGTACAGTTTGCTACCATGGACCTGATTGGCCTGCCCCATCGCTTGGTCATCAGCGAAAAGACTCTGGCGCAGAATCTGTGGGAATATCGCGGCCGCCGCGACAGTGAAAATCACCTGATCAGCGAAGCAGAGGTGCTGAGCATCCTGCAAGGAGAACCCAGATGAGCTATCACAAAATCCTTGTCGCCGTCGATTTCAGCGGCATGGCCGGCACGGTCCTTGCGCACGCAGGCGAGGAGGCGCGCCTGCATCAGGCCGAGCTCACCTTGCTGCACATCCTTGATACCCAGATCATGGACCTGCAGCTTCCGGAGGAGCTGTTACCGAGTTCTCTGGAGATGATGCAGCGCCTGCGTTCGCTGGCGCAGGAACGACTGGATGCCCTGCAGAAATCTACCGTCGTTCCAAGCCATGGTGTACTTCTCGAGAAAGCGGGTGGCATTGGCAGGAATATCTGCGAATACGCGGCGGAAGGGACTCATGACCTGATCGTCATCGGCAGTCAGGAGCAAGGGGCGATTGGTCGCCTACTATTGGGTTCTGTGGCCAGTGCCGTGGTCCATCACGCGCACTGTCCGGTACTGGTGGTCAAGGCTCCTGCAGCCGCTTAGTCTGCGGCGAGACTGTGTTGCGCCGCCCAGTCGCCGATCTCCGCCACCAGCTCCTGAGCGGCCCGGTTCATGGCAGTGGCACCCGCAGCGGGTCCAGCACTCGGCAAGGGCGCCTGGACGGCAAAGCTTTTCTGCGCCAGAACGCGATAGCCCTGGGCGGCCAGCAGGGTCGCGGTACAGGAGATCTGCGCCGCGCCCGCCGTGGCATTGCTATAGTGCACCGTAAAATCTTGCAGCCCCAATTGCAGTAGCAAGACCGGACGGCCCGCCTGCGTCGGCCCCAGGACGGCGCGCCAGTCGCCCTGCTGTCGCAGACGTTGGCTCAGTAACACGGTCAGCATCTGGCCCGGCGCCGCCGCCCAGCGCGCATCGTTGTACGGCCGCAGGGCCTGGGGATTGGCATAGCGCAAGCGGTAGAGGTACTCCTCGCCCGCCAGCCAGCTCGGCGCCGTGACGGCTTCCAGACGCAACACGCCGGCCTGGTGTTGCCCCGCGGGCTGCGTATCCGGCGCAGCGGTCAAGGCATACGGCTGCTGCCACGCCGGCGCACTGGCACAGGCCGCCAGGGCCAAGCTTGCCGACGCCAGTGCAGTACCCACGAGAACGCGCCAGAAATTTGCCTTTCCCTTCATGGATTCCCCCCAGCAAAGCCCGACTGTCCCGGTCCGGGCGGCGGTGCTCCACGCCCATACAAGAGGGATTGCGGGTTTTGCCGCAATTCACGACTCAGGTTGCCCAGGTCCTGACTGCTTTGCAGTAGACTCTGCGTCAGGGCATTGAGCTGCGGGAGCGTCTGATCATTGAGGACGGCGACACTCTGCTGACCGGAACTCGCCAACTGGTGCAAGGCAACACTGGTGCCGTTGAGCTGTTGCAGAGGTGCCTTGGCGGCAAGTGCCAGATCATCCAGGTGACGCACGAGTTGCTGACTGGACTGCATGGTCGAACGTGTCGCGGCGATGGTCGACGGCAACTCCCGCAGAGCTGGCTGTAAAGCGGCCTCCAGCTCGGCCAGCTCAGCGCTGGCTTGGTCCAAGTGCCGCAAGGTCGCCGTAAAGTGCTTGCGGTTCTCCTCATCGAGGAGGTCGTTCATGCGAAAAGCCAATTCATTGCCCTGCTTGACCAAGGATTCGCCACTGCGGGACAGCACCTGAATGAAACTCGGATGCATCGGAATGTCGGGAGCCTGTCCTGGCGCATGCGCTAGCGGAGAAAAATCCGTGCCGGCATCGTTGAGCGACAAATAGCTCAGTCCCGTCACCCCCTGCGGTGCCAGCTCGGCAAAGGTCGCTTTGGTGATCGGAGTATTGGCGTCGATACTGACCTGCACCTGCACCATACGCGGATTGCGGGGATCGAAACCAATGGACTTCACCTCGCCCACGCGCACGCCTTTGAAACGCACCGGCGCTTGCACCGTAAGACCCGTCACACTGTACGGGGAGATGACATTGTAAAGCTTGCCGACCGGCGCCGAATGGTGCATCCAGAGTCCGGCCACCGCGAGTGCTACCCCCAACACGACAACGAAGACCAAGGCAATCAAAGCGTGCGCCCGACTTTCCAATGATCGACTCCCGGAAAAATTGACTTGCCCTAGGCGGCATGCCTAAATGTAGCAGGTATTTTGGATGATTCCCATGCACTTCGACAGCCTTCGCCAAACCATGATCGACACCCAGATTCGCACTTGGGATGTTCTCGACCCGGAAGTTCTGCAAGTTCTGCAACTCGTCAAGCGGGAACAGTTCGTGCCTGCGCAGCTGCAGGAGCTCGCCTTCGCCGACTTTGAAATCCCCTTGGGGCACGGCGAACGAATGTGGACACCAAAGATGGAAGCGCGGGTTTTGCAGGAGTTGGAAATTCGCCCGCAAGACCAGATCCTCGAAGTTGGCACCGGTAGCGGCTACTTTACCGCCCTGTTGGCCAGTATGGGCAAGATCGTCCATAGCGTTGATGATCGTGCCGATTTCATTCACGCCGCCGAAGGGCGTCTGCAAATGCAGGGCGTTACCAATGTTCATCTCCATGTGGGTGATGCTGCGGGCGGCTGGACCGTATCCGGCTCCTTCGACGTTATCGTCCTGACCGGTTCTCTCCCGCAGCTTCCCAAGGCCTTTCTCGAGCAGTTAAACCCCGGCGGGCGCCTGCTGGCCATCCTCGGGGAGTCTCCGCTTTGCAAGGTGCGCCGCTATCGCCGCGGCGCCGACGGCAGCCTGGGTAGCAAGGACCTGTTTGAAACGGACATCCCCGCGCTACGCCACCCCGCCAGCAAGAAATTCCAGTTCTGAAGATGCGGGTTCGGGCAGCACGCAGCCTCGTCCTGGCCATCGACCTGCAGGACAAGCTACTGGCCATGCTGGGGGACGAACGCAAGGAAACCCTCTTGCACAACGTCCGTCGCTTCCTGAATAGTGCCAAAGCCTTGGAACTTCCCATTCTGCTCTCGGCCCAATATCCCAAGGGGCTCGGTGCGATCGATCCCAGCCTCCACGATTTCGGTCCGACGTTCGAGAAAACCGAGTTCTCCTGTCATGCCAACCCCGCCTTACGCAATGCGCTGCGTTCCCGGGTGGATCGCCGGCAGATCTGCCTGCTGGGAGTAGAAACCCACATCTGCGTGCTGCAAACGGCCCTCGACCTGCAGGCCCAGGGCTGGCAGGTGCTTGTCGCCATCGATGCGGTAGCCAGTCGCGAGCTCCGGCAGAGCGAGTGGGCACTCGAACGTCTGCGCCATGCCGGTGTCATCCTCAGCAGCACCGAATCCATCTTCTATGAATGGATGGAGGACGCCGCCGATCCACGCTTTCGCCAACTGGCGCCCGCCTGGCGCTGAGGCATTCATGAATCTGCAATACCATATCCGTCTGCAAGAAAATGCCCACCTGATTCAGGTAGATCTGCACCTTGCCGAGCCCGACCCAGACGGTCAGATTCTTGCCCTGCCCGCCTGGGTGCCCGGCAGTTATACTATCCGTGATCTCGCCCGCCACATCGTCAGCATGCGGGCAACGGCAGGCGGACGGCAATTGCCGGTGGAAAAATTCCGCAAGGATCATTGGCGCTTGGCTCCCTGTATCGGCCCGGTAACCATTTCCTATCAGGTCTATGCCTTTGACCGATCGGTGCGCACTGCCTACCTTGATGACAGGGGCGGGTTCTTCAATGGCCCGGCAGTATTTCTGCGGGTACTTAGTCAGGAGCAGCAAGAACATATCTTGCAAATCAGTGGTCCTGCCGACTGGCAATTGGCCACCAGCATGGAAGCGATCTCTGACAGCGCGTGGTCCTGGGGCGAGTTTCGCGCCCCCGACTACCGCAGCTTCTGCAATCATCCCTTGCTCTTCGGCCCCCTGCATCGGGTGGACTTCTGTGCCGGAGAATTACCTCATCACCTCGCTCTGTTGGGCCACGGCAACCCAGAGTTACTCCGCCTGGGCGAGGATCTTGCCAGAATCTGTGCCTACCAGCAGCAGTTCTGGGGCGGTAGCCCCTTCTCGCGCTATCATTTTCTGTGCATGAGTGGGCAAAACGCCTATGGTGGCCTCGAACACCAGGCATCCTCTGCACTGTTGTGCAACCGTAGTGACCTCGACGGCACGGATCCCAAAGGCTACCGTCAGTTTCTTGGCCTCGCCAGCCACGAGTATTTTCATTCCTGGCTGGTCCAGGGTATCCGTCCGGCGGCATGGAGTGACAGCTTCTGGGAAACAGAGATGATCAGTCGCGATCTCTGGGTCTTCGAGGGTATCACTTCCTACTACGACAGCCTGCTTCTGTGTCGCGCAGGCCTATGGTCTCCGGCACAATACCTCGAAGAACTGGGACAGGAAATCACTCGCCTCGCCCGGCGTCCCGGGGAAAGCTATCAGAGCCTGGCGGAATCCAGTGCCGACGCCTGGACCAAGCTCTATCATCCGCATCCATCCGCGGCCAACTTCGAGATCAGCTATTACAACAAGGGCGCCCTTGCCGCCCTCTGTCTCGATGCGCGACTGCGGCAGCGTGGCGCCAGCCTCGACGCGTTTCTGCGCCGACTCTGGCAAGACTATGGACAGAGGCAGCGGCCTCTCCCAGAAGGCGAAATTTTTACCCTCCTCGAGCCTATTTTGGGAAATACGGGGGTCGACGAAGTGCGGCAGTGGGTTACCGAAACGCAGCCCCTACCCCTGCAAGAATGTCTGCAGATTCTGGGGGTCGATCTGCACTGGCGTGCTGCCCGCGACGAGCAGGACCGTGGCGGTGTGGAGATGGACGTTCGACGCGCGGATCTCGGTGCAAACTGGAAAAAGGCAGCAATCGGCGTCGAACTGACCTTCGTGCGTGCTGGCGGAGCGGCGGAACAGGCCGGTCTTTGTCCGGGGGACCGTCTGCTGGCCCTGGACGGAGAGGAAATCCTGGCCGAGACTCTGCAGTCCCAAATCGATCGACTGACTCCAGGAATCCCTCGGCACCTGCACTTTCTGCGCGATGGCCGGATGCACGAGTGCGATTGCGTTTTGCTTGTTCCCCCGCTGGATACTGCCTATCTACAGATCGGCGCTGGCGGAGACCAGCGCTGCAGCGACTGGCTCAGTGGGGCTTCAGTAGCTCAATCCGCGGGGTAGTCCCGACGAATCCGCTCCACCTGTACTGCCTTCCCCGTCTCGGTGTCGATTTCTGCCAGTAGACCACAGAGGCTCGCCACGCCATCGACCACCGGCGCTCTGGCAGGCATGGCGTCGATGAATCGGCGCTTGGCAATTTCCCGATCCACCCCGATGATCGAATCGTAACAACCGCACATGCCGGCGTCACTTTGATAAGCCATACCCCCGGGGAACACCCGCTCGTCCGCCGTAGGAACATGGGTATGGCTACCGACCGCCATGCTGACTCTGCCGTCCAGATGCCAGGCAAGGGCATATTTTTCGCTAGTGGCCTCCGCGTGCAAATCGACGAGGATCACATCACAGCCGGCTAGTTCGTCGCCCAGGGCGACGTCCGCGGCACGGAAGGGACAATCGTAGAGCGGATGCATGAACAAGCGCCCCATGAGGTTGAGCACGCCGAGGCGCCAGCCGTTTTTTTCGATCCGCAGCGCCCCGCGACCCGGCGTACCGGGAGGTGCGTTATAAGGACGAAGCAGCCGCGCCTCCTCCACAATAAAGCTGATCGTTTCTTTTTGATCCCAAACATGATTTCCTGCGGTAACTGCATCGATGCCGCAGGCGAAAAACTCGTCCAGGATCTTGCGCGTGATTCCCGCACCACCAGCGGCATTTTCGCCATTGACCACTACCGCATCCAACACTCTTTCCGCGCGCAGATCGGCGAGCCCTCGCTGCAGGGCACGGCGTCCAGGCGCTCCCATCACATCGCCCGCAAAGAAAATTCGTACGTTCATCGTCGAAAACTCCGGTACTCTCGTTCCGTGGCAATGGCATCCAGAGGAATATCCCATGGCTCCGTCGGCAATTCTCGCACCTCCTGAAAGGCGTGGGCTACCCCCACCAGACGGGGGCGACGCCAGTGACGGCGATGCCGCAATGCTGCCAGGCTGCGATCATAGAAGCCTCCTCCCATACCCAGACGTTGGCCAGTGGTATCGAAAGCGACCAACGGCAACAACAACAGGTCCAGCTCTGCGGCAGATTTCCAGTAACGACGCGGCACCTCGGGTTCGGGGATTCCCAGACGGTTTCTGCTGAGGATTGTACCTGCGGAAAACGGCGCAAAACGGAGCTCAGTCGCGTGCAAGCCAGCCAGAACGGGGAGAAAGAACCGTTGGCGATGCGACCAGGGCAGTTGCAGGATAGGCAGGGCACCAATTTCCCCGCGCATGGGCCAATATAAAGCAACGGTACCCGCCTTGCGGAGAATTGGGGAATTTCGTAATTGCCGAAGCAGGCCACCCTCCGCCTGGCGAAGATCAGCGGCACTCAAGGACGCGCGGCGTTGCCGCATGCTACGACGAATATCGATTTTGGATGCCGACAAAGAAAAACTCCCCGCTTGGGTCGTGGCGCCCGCTATCCCACGAACCTGATGACCAGGTCGGGAGCCCGGGAATCGTATCAGGCTACTCCGCAGGGGAGCGGCACACCAACGATATGGACCAAGGCCCCCTGGATAGACAATGTTGGTTCAGGAAATATCCCGGAACCACGAGCCCCGCAGGGAGTAGTCCCAAGCTACTCCGCGCCCTGCCCCATGTCAACCAGGTTCCGCAGTCGGGCAGTCACGGTCTCCAGAGTATTCTGCGCTTGTTGCAATTCACCCTGGCTACGCTGCAGGTCAGCAGCGAGATTCAACGCAACCATGAGCAGGGCGCGCTCCCTCTGGACGCCCACGCCCTGACGCACCTTGGCGGCCTGCAAACGCTCCTGCAGCGTGACAATAGCCTGCCCGAGCAGATTCCGTTCTTCGGGCGAGCAGGTGATTTGATAGGATTGATTGAGAAACTCTGCGGCGATCAGCTCGCGCGCATCGGCGGCATTGCCCTGACTCATCGCTGATACTCTTCCCTTTCCCAGATGGAGATTTGCTCCAGTAAGCGATCCAGACGCTCGCGAATGTCTTGCTGCTGCCGACGAAGCTGCAGATTTTCTGCTTCCAGGATCTCTTTTTCCCGACGTAGCCGCGCAAGTTCGGCAATCTGCCCCACTCCCCGCACCTGGCGGCGCAGAGCGTGATAATCGAGTATCATGGCTTCGACTTGACCCAGGAGAGATTCGACCCGAGATTCCCGCACGCTTACCCCCGGCTTCCGTGTGGCAAGGAGTGTACGAAGGGCAGCAGGCATTTGCAAATCGATAACCCCATGAAAAAGACCTCCACCCCTCTTATTTCCGGGCAGTATTTTCGTAACCGGCTCGGCCTTGCTGCCATCCTGGTGCTGCTGCTGTTGCTGGTCGTGCTCGCCCGCCTGCTCGACCTGCAGGTATTGCATTATCAAAAATTCCGGCAACTGGCCCATGACAACCATGTCGCCCTGGTTCCTGTCAACCCACCCCGTGGCTTGATCCTTGCCGATCATGGCCAAATTCTTGCACAAAATCAGCCAACCTACGCGGTGGAAGTCACACCAGATCAGACCAGCGACCTGGACAGCACCCTTGATCGCCTGCAGAAGCTGCTCGATCTTTCCGACGGTGACATGGCCCGTTTCGACAAAAGCATGGCAGCCAAGGCGAGCTTTGATCCCATCATCCTCAAAGCGAATCTCAGTCCCCAGCAAGTCGCCGCCCTGGCGGTGCGCAAGGCAGATTTTCCTGGAGTGCGCGTTACCGCCCTGATGCATCGCAACTATCCCTTCGGTGCCCTTTTTTCCCACGTCGTCGGCTATGTGGGGCCGATCACCGCTGCTGATCTCAAACGGCATCAGGCAGAGAATTACCGCGGGCGGGACTACATTGGCAAGACCGGACTGGAGGGCCACTATGAGCAACGGTTGCGCGGCCAGATGGGATATCAGATCAAACAGATCAATGCCGAAGGGCTGCAGGTCGGCACGCTGGAGGAGCAAGAGCCGCTGGCTGGCGACAACCTTATGACCCATTTACGGCTACGGGTGCAGGAAGCCGCGGCAAATGCCCTCGAGAGCAACCATTATCGGGGTGCCGTCGTCGCTCTTGATCCCAACGACGGTCATGTACTCGCCATGGTCAGCAGCCCCAGTTTCGATGCCAACTGGTTTGTGGATGGCATCAGTACGGCGCACTGGCGCAGCCTCCTCGACAATCCTGGCCATCCGCTTACCGACCGCGCCGACAATGGCCTCTACCCGCCCGGCTCCTGCGCTAAACCCTTCTTCTCCATCCAGGCCATTCAGTCGGGGGTAATAGGCCCGGATTTTCAGACCTATTGTCCGGGCAATTTTCAGCTTGGCGGACACACCTACTGGGACTGGAACCGCGGTGGTTTTGGCGAAACCAATCTCACCAAGGCGCTTGCTTGGTCTGTAGATGTCTTTTATTACAAGCTGGCGGTGAAGATGGGCATCCAGTTACAGGATCAAACCCTGTGGCGCTTTGGCTTTGGCAAATCTCCCGGTATCGATTTACCGGGCGGTTTGGCGGGCTTGGTTCCCACTCCACAGTGGAAGCGGGCGCACCTGCACGCCCCTTGGTACACCGGCGATTCAGTCATTTTGGGCATCGGTCAGGGCTATCTCCTGGTTACCCCCCTGCAACTCGCGCGCGCCGTATCCGCCATCGCCAATGGCGGCTATCTGGTGCAACCACAGGTCGCCAAGGAATGGGTCAATCCCAGTACTGGAGAACGCAGTCCGATCCCCAATGCGGCACCGGAAAACCTGCATATCGACCCAGTGGCATTGCACGCCGTACGCCAGGGAATGGAGGCCTGCGTCAATACCGGCACCTGTCATACCGTCAGCATCCCCGGAATCAGCATCGCCGGCAAAACGGGTACCGCACAAATTCCCGAGGGCTACGCCCATGGACGGACGATTTACAACAACGACTCCCTGTTCATCGGCTGGGCACCAGTAGATCATCCCAAAATCGCGGTAGCCGTAGTCGTCGAGAATGGCGGGCACAATGCCTGGCAAGCCTTGCCGGTGGCCCGTGCGACCATCGCCGCTTACTTGCAGCCGGACCGTGACCCCGGCCCGCCCCCGGCGCATTTGCACCTACAGCATTGAACTCGACGCAAACCCTCACGGCTTAGAGGCTGGGCGCTTGGACAACGGATGAGTGACTTCGGCATGGTGCTTGCGACCCAAGGCCCCGATCACTTTGAGGATGGTGTCGAAGCCGCCTTGACTTTGCTGGTGAAACTGCGCAGAATCCGTCTATCTGTCGCCCCAGTAAAGGGGTCTTTGCATGTATCAGGAGTGGTAGCGTGGCGAATTCGGCTCAGGCGCGCAAGCGCGCAATTCAGAATCAAAAGCGGCGACTGCACAACGACAGTCTGCATTCCCGTATGCGCACGTACGTGAAGCACGTGCTGCGCGCCGTCCGCGAGGGCAACCAGGAACAGGCTCGCAGTGCGTTGCACACGGCTGAGTCGATCATCGACAAGACCGCCAGCAAGGGCGTCATCCATCGTAACGCCGCAGCGCGCACCAAGAGCCGTCTGTCGGCACGGGTGAAAGCAATGGGAGAACAGGCTAGCGCCTGATCGTCTCCTGCAGCGAGCGAGACAAGAGGCCAGTCATCCGACTGGCCTTTCGCTTTTCAGCTGTCGAGCAGGGCGCGCAGGCGCGCGAAGGCGTCCTCGGTTTCCTCCGGGGCATCGGCGGTACTCGCACTACGCTGCCAATCCAGATGCTCGGCGGGGATCTCTTGCAAAAATCGTGATGGTTCGGGATTCAGCATTTCACCATAGCGTTTGCGCTTCTGGCAAAAACTGAGCTGCAAACGAAAGCGTGCCCTGGTCATTCCCACATAGAACAAACGACGCTCCTCGGCGATCTGCGCGGGCGTCTCGCTATTGCGATGCGGTAACAACTCCTCTTCCAGCCCTACCAGAAATACCTGCGGAAATTCCAGTCCCTTGGCCGCATGCAGGGTCGACAAGCGCACGACGTCACGATCGTCGTCCTCTTCCCTCTCCAGCATGGTGTAGAGCATGAGACGTTGCAGTAGCTCGCCGAGATCTTTGGGACCGTCCTCCTGCTCCAGCAACCGGCCCATCCAGTCCAGCAGTTCCTGCAGATTCTCCCAACGGCGACGGGCACCACGCTCATCGCCCTCATCCAGCAGATATTGCCAGTAGCCAATCTCTTCCGGAATGCTCTGCAGGACGGGAAGCAATTCCGCACTGCGCTGTGCTTCATCATTTTTCTGATTGATCCAGTTGGCGAAATCTTCCAGGGCGTTGCGGCTGCGCGCCGGCAACTCCAGCTCTTCGCTAAAGATGCTGGCGAAGAAAGACTGCCCTTGGGCCCGCGCATGTTGCCCCAGGTATTCCAGAGTTTGACTGCCGATTCCCCGGCGCGGCGTGTTCACGGCGCGCAGCAGCGCTGGATCGTCGTCGGGATTGTGGATCAAGCGACAGTAGGCGAGAAAATCCTTAATTTCCGCACGCTCGAAAAACGAGATTCCGCCGGAGACCTGATAGGGAATCCGCGCAGCGCGCAAGGCCGCTTCCAACGGGCGGGACTGATGATTGCTACGGTACAGCACCGCGTAGTCACGATACGCTCCATCCCGTTGAAAGCGGTCCCGCAGGATGGCGTTCGCCACCCTCTCGGCCTCATCGCTCTCCTCTGCACAGGCATGTACCTGTATGCGCTCGCCCTCCCCCAGATCCGACCATAATCGTTTTTCGAATAAATGCTCGTTCTGCGCGATAACGGCATTGGCAGCCCGTAGAATACGCGCAGTAGAACGATAATTTTGCTCCAGCTTGATCACTTTTAGGGTGGGGAAATCTTCCGCCAGACGATGCAGATTGTCCGCAGCGGCGCCACGCCAGGAGTAGATGCTCTGATCATCGTCTCCCACCGCCGTCAGGTTCTGGCGCTGCTGCAAGAGCACGCGCAGGAGACGATATTGCGCGCCATTGCTGTCTTGATATTCGTCCACCAACAGGTAGCGAAGGCGATCCTGCCAATAGGCACGCGCTGCCTCGTCGGTGCTGAGGATACGGGTGGGCAGCAGAATTAGATCGTCCAGATCCACCGCATTACAGGCGTGCAAGGACTTGTTGTACTCGGGGTAGAGCGCTTGCGCCAGGGCACCGATCTGATCATCGGCTACGACTTCTTCCGGCGCAAGACCATCGTTCTTGAAGCGCGAGATGCGCGACTGGATCGCCTCGGCAAGATCCGCTGCGCCGTTGCTCTCGCGCAGCAAGCCACGTACGACGGCCAGACTGTCGCCGGGATCAATGACGCTGAAGGCTGGCCCATAGCCCAGGCGTGGCAGCTCCCGGCGCAGAATCTGCAGGCCCAGACGATGAAAGGTCGAGACCAGCAAGCCCCGTCCGGTCCGGCCCTCCAGACGCTGGGAAATCCGCGCTTTCATCTCGCGTGCCGCTTTGTTGGTGAAGGTAACCGCGGCGATGTGCTGCGCTGCAACCTGCTCATTCTGAATCAGATGGATGATCTTTTGGGTGATCACCCGGGTCTTTCCCGAGCCCGCGCCGGCGAGTACCAGCAATGGCCCATGCACATGGCGCACCGCCTCCCATTGCGGCGCATTGAGATCAGGACAGTTACTCAGCCTGGGCCTCCAGCGCCGCCAAAGATTGCTCCTCCTGCTTGGCAAAGCCACCGCGATAGGCCCACCAGATGATGACCGGCCCGAGAATGATCATCGGAATGGAGAGGACTTGCCCCATGGTCAGGGGACCCAGGACAAAGCCCAACTGAATATCCGGTTGCCGCACGAATTCGACCAGAAAGCGGAACACGCCGTAGCCGAAGACAAAGAGTCCACCCACCGCACCGATGGGACGCGGACGCCGACTATAGATGGCGAGAATCAAAAAGAGTAGGACTCCTTCGAGAAGGAATTCATAAATCTGCGAGGGCTGGCGCGGCTGCGGTCCCCCGGCCGGAAAGACCATCGCCCAGGGCAGATGGCTCACCCGACCAAAGAGCTGATCGTTGATGAAGTTGGCAATGCGGCCGAGACCCAAACCGATGGGAACTGCCGGGGCGATAAAATCAAGAGTGGGCAAGAAGTCATGCTCCGGTTTGCCTTTCGCGAAAAGCCAGCAGGCCAACACCACACCAAGCAGGCCGCCGTGGAAGGACATACCGCCATCCCAGATATACAGCATGTGCAAAGGATGCTGCACATAGTAGGGAAGATTGTACCAGAGCACATAACCCACGCGGCCGCCAAGGATGGCGCCAATCGCCACAAAAAACTCCAGATCGACCACCTCGGATTTTTTCCAGGGCGTATGGCTGCGGCGTCCGCGGCGAATGAGCCACAGAGTAGCGATGACAAAGCTGATGATTTCCAGCAGGCCATACCAATGGATGGTAATCGGCCCCAACTGGAAACCCATGGGATTGATATTGGGATAGTGCAGCATGAAACTCCCCCTAGCGATGGTCCACGATGGCCACCCGGTAGCATTCTGTCAAGGCAGCCCCTCAGGCAGGAATCTGCATGGTCACACAATGCAGACTGCCATGCTGGCGCGCCAGCTCCAGACAGGGAAGCAGGACGATTTCCCGGTCCGGAAATGCGGCCGCCAGCCGCTCCGCAGCTACCGCATCGGCGGGATCATCATAGCCTGGCAACAAGACAGCACCATTGATGATCAGAAAATTGGCATAGCTCAGGGGCAGTCGCTCACCCTCTTCATCATAGCGGGCCGCTGGCCAAGGCAACGGAATCAGGTGATAGGGGCGGCCGTCGATTTGCGGGAATCCTGCCAGTTCCGCCGCCATCTGCTGCAGGGGGGCAAAATGATCGTCCAGGGGGTCGTCGCAGGACTGATAGGCAATGACCCCCGCGCTGCAGAAGCGCGCCAGGGTGTCCACATGGGCATCGGTATCATCGCCCTGCAGGTAACCGGACTGCAGCCAGAATACGCGCTCGACACCAAGGAGGACACAGAGCTGGCTGCTGATTTCTTCTCGGGACCATTGCGGATTGCGATTGGGCGACAGCAGACAGGCGTCCGTAGTCAGCAGGGTACCCTGGCCGTCGCTATCGATGCTGCCGCCCTCCAGGACCATGCCCAGGGTCTGCAAAGGCAGATCACCATAGGCTCCCGCAGCATGCAGGCGGCGTGTCAATTGATTATCGAGATCGGCGGCAAATTTCAGTCCCCAGGCATTGAAGGCAAAGTCCAGCAGTCGACGGCGCCCATCCGGGTGCCGCAGGGTAATGGGGCCATGATCTCGCGCCCAGGAATCGTTGCTGGGACCCCGATGAAAATGGCAACGCGCCAGATCAGCGCCGGCGGCGCGCAACTGTCGTTCACATTCCCGCTGGCTGGCCTCATCGTGCAGCGCTATCAGTAGATCTTCCCGCTGGCTGATGGCCGCACCGATAGCGGCAAAGACTGGCAAGACTTGCTGCAGCCGTGACGCCCAATCCGTTGCCGGATGCGGCCAGGTCAATTGCACCGCCTGCTGTGCTGCCCACTCTGCGGGCAAGGTAAAGCCCTCAGCCATGATCGCTCCCCAGTGATACGTCAGTCCGCATTGTAAGTCCTGGCAACGCTTCCGTCACCGCCTTCGGGCGGCTACACTCTACCGATGACTGCCAGACAAGAGCGCCTTGACCACCTTCTTTCCCGGCTCGGCTACTGCAGCCGCTCGGAGGTACGCGACTGGCTACGCGAGGATCGCATCCAGGTCGCCGGTGTAGCGGATAAACTGCGATCAGGCAGCAAGGTCAATCCCGACCAGGTCCGCGTCGATGGCGAGGCCATCGATCCGGCAGGCCCTCTCTATCTGCTCTACCACAAGGATCTGGGCACGGTCTGTGCCCACGATGATCCGCGCAGCATCTATGATGACCTGCCGATGCGTTGGCGCTATCGCCGCCCGGTCCTGAGCAGTGCCGGGCGCCTCGATCGCGACACCAGTGGCTTGCTGCTACTGAGTGACGACGGACAATGGCTGCACCGCTGGAGTCACGCGCGCCACGCGATTCCCCGTCACTACCAGGTGCAGTTGGCGGAGCCATTGCAGGACGATGCCGAGCAGATTCTTGCCAGCGGCAAGCTGCTTCTGGAGGGCGAAAGCGTACCTTGCAAAGCGGCGCAGGTACAGAGACTGGGCGAGCGGGAAATCCGCCTGACCCTACAGGAAGGGCGCTACCACGAGGTGCGCCGCATGATGGCTGCTTTGGGCAATCACGTACAAACATTGCACCGCGAGGGCTTTGGCCCCTTCACTCTGGGCGATCTGCCGCCTGGTACCTGGCGCTTCTTGCAGGAAGCCGAAATCCAGCAGGAAGCTGCCGCATGAGATGGAGCCCGCATGTCACCGTTGCCGCCGTCACCTGTGATGCCCACGGGCGTTTCCTTCTCGTCGAAGAGCTCATCGATGGCCAGCCCTGCCTCAATCAGCCTGCCGGCCACTGGGAAAAAGGGGAAAGTCTGACCGAGGCGGTCATCCGTGAAACCCTCGAAGAGACTGGTTATGATTTTGTCCCGGAAGCCATTTTGGGCATTTACCACTGGCAACATCCGCGCAAAGACCTTACCTATCTCCGCATTGCCTTCGTCGGCCACGCCAGCGGGCATAATCCACTGGCTCCTCTGGATGTCGGCATCATTGGCCCGCGTTGGTTGCGGCCAGAGGAGCTCTCGGCGGCACGGCTCCGTACGGTAATGGTAGAGCAATGCATTCACGATTTTCTTGCTGGACAACGCTTTTCCCTCGACCTCCTGCACTCGCTGTAAAATGCAAATTTGCCGCCCGCAAGCGCCCATGACCTCTACCCAGAATTTTGTTACAGTGAGATAAATTCTGTAGAGAGACACAGCGATGATCGACGCAGACGGCTATCGCCCCAACGTGGGCATGATCATTTGCAACCAAGACAATCAAGTACTCTGGGCGAAAAGAGTGGGTGAAAATGCCTGGCAGTTTCCCCAGGGCGGTATCGATGGCACCGAAAGCCCCGAACAGGCGGTATTCCGTGAGCTCCTGGAAGAGGTCGGCACCAACAAGGTGTGTATTTTGGGTCGCACCCGGGGCTGGCTACGCTACGACGTGCCCAATGCGCGGAACCGCAACCGGCAACGGCGCTATCGCGGACAAAAACAGATTTGGTTTTTATTGCGCTTTGAGGGCAGCGAAGCGGAAATCAACCTGCAGACCGCGCACCCAGAATTTGAAGACTGGCAGTGGGTGGATTATTGGCGTCCGGCAGCAGAAATCATCGCCTTCAAGCGCCGCGTTTACTGCCTGGCCCTGCAGGAGCTGGCGCCACTGATCGGCGCGCCACCGGCGCCCTTCCCCGTTCCAGAACGGGGCAATCCGCTGCCACATCGCGGAAACCGTTACCCACAACGTCGTCGACACTCCAGTAGCGCAACGTAAAAAGGCTGGCCGCGCTGCGGCCAGCCCTTCTTTTCTGCACGAACCTGGATTACTTCTTCTTCAGGCAGCTGCTCATGAAGGACTTGCGCTGCTCGCCTTTCATACCCTTCGCACGGGCATTGCAGGTCTTCATCTTTTCCTGCTGTGCGGTAAGCTTGCGTGGAGCTTTGTGCTGCTCTACCTTCTTCTCCATCTTCATCGGCGCGGCCGGTGCAGCGGTTTCCGCAAAAGCGGCGCCAGATAGCAGGAATGACACGGCAACACAGGACGCCAATACTTTTTTCAACATGGTGTTCTCCTTTGGTTTGAGTACAGCAGTGACTACAACAACCCTTTCAAACTTTGCAGGGCTTGATCCAGACCTCCTGCATCCGGAGCCTCACCCCCCGGCGTCAAACGATCGATGATCCCTGGGAGGGCTTGACTCAATCCCTGCGTGAGGGCTTGCGGATCCATACCGATTGTGCTAGCGATGTTTTGAATCCGATCACTGCCAATAGCGGATTCAATCTGATCCGCGCTGATCGGCTGATTCTGTCCATTGGATATCCACGAATCGACAACGGAACCCAGTCCGTTATCGCGCAGCTGTTGCAGCGTGCCGCTCACACCGCCGGGCTGACTCTGCAAAAAGCGAACTGCAGAGCCCAAAAAACCACCTTGATCGGCGCCAAAAGCCGCCATGCCACTGGATACCACATCATCAAATAGGCCCATGTTTCCCCTCCCGTTTTCGCATGTCCGAACCGGAAAATACCTCAGGATATCAGGCTATTCAAGGATCAGCGTGGAATACTGCGCCGCTTACGCACTTCCACGGTGACGGATCGTGTACTCGAACGCGAACTTGGCTGAGTAGTGGCCGGACGCGCCGACTCCTCCGGGATAGGCAGATCTTTTGGGTACCAGAACTGCGGTCTACCCGTCTGATCGATATTTTCGGCGGGCACAGGCTCAATGGAGCGCCGAGGAACGCGCTGTTCCGTTCCAGTTTCCTGCTCCCGCGCACGCTTGCGCTCTGGGGTGATACCATACTGCGGTGCAACGATGGGCATAACGCTCCCTGCTCGGTCATTTCTGACATACTTGCTCAACGAGGGGACCTTCCGAGTCACCCTCTACCAGGATGACTCTAGCATAGTTTGCTGGAAAGAAAAAGAAATATCAGGCAGTTCCGGAGGCAAAGAGGAGACGACCCGCCCGACTCCGGCGGGTCAAGACGCAGGAAAATCTCTTAATAAGATAATGTTAATGTAATAATACGTAAATTTAACCACTAACTTTCAATAAGAAAGGTTATAGGATAATCAGAAAAATAAAAAAATAATAGTTGCTTTGCGATTTCTATTTGACTATAAAACAGATGAAAGAATGCTTTTTATCATTCTTTCAAATTTTCGGGACAGGAATAAAGGAGGTCCACCTATGAATACACAAACACTCGGGCGGGAAGATCGTATGACCCTATTCTCCTGGCAACTGCTTTTTGCCCGGGGTGTCGCCGCACTAGCTTTCGTCATCGCCGCGTTGCTGGATTTCGGTGCCACCATGACTCTGCTCATCTGGTTTTTTGCTATCTATGTCTTCTTTGATGGCGGCTACTCCGCAATCCGCTGTCAAGGCACATTAGAAATGTCCGGTGTTGGGCAAGATAGAGATGTCCGGTTTCCTGGGTGTTGGTTTCTTTCAAGGACAATCTGAGGTGGGGTAACGACGCCAAGGGTGGTCGGCAGCAGGTCGGGATTTTTCGGACCAGCGGCGGGACGCCAGGATCGTGTCGACACGTGCGTTGAGGCCTTTGTCATCGACAGGACGAGGGATTTCCTGGGCGGGATCGAAGACCTTGTAGGGCAAGACTGCCTGGGCGGCTACTAGTTCTACTTGCCCGTTGGCATGGACCACGACATCGACTTTCCGTCCGCGCAGTGCATAACGTGGGGCACCACCGGTCTGGATGATGTAGCGTTGTCTCTGGAAAGACAGCACCAAGTCTTTGGATAGGGTACGGCGGTGGTGGATGGCGCAGATCCGGGCGAGAGTTTCTGGACTTCCATCATAGGGTTGGTGGGCGTCCTCGTCGTCGCATGCCGCCACGGCAAAGCGCGCATTGTGTTGCTGCAGGTACTGGGGGAGCCAAGCGTTGGCGGTATCCTGATCGCTGATACCCTTCAGGCGCAAGGCCTTGACCAGGCGATCCTGAAGCGTTTGGAACAGGCGTTCTACCCGACCTTTGGCCTGTGGGCTCAAGGCCTGGATGGTGGCAATTCCCAAGGCTTCGGTGGCACGCTGAAACTGCGTGGGTTCGTTGTCTTCTGGGTTGTGTTTGGTGAAGATGCTGTGCCGATCGCTGTAGAGCGCCACGGGGCAGCCATGAGTCGTGACGTAGGTCTGTAGGGCGGACAGGTAGGCCTGACTGCTTTCTACCGGCGCAAAACGGGCATACAAGACCCGACTGGTGGCATCGTCAATGAAGGCGATCAGGGTGCAGCGCGGCCCACGGCCTTCGAACCAATCGTGGGGACTGCCATCGATCTGGATCAATTCCCCCAGTCGCGCTCGGCGCGGCCTGGGTGGGTGCAGGCGCGTGCGCCGCTTGCGCTGGGCTTGCCACAGGCCCGCAGCGATCATCCAGCGACGCAGCGTCTCCTTCGATACGGTATAGCCATCTGCGCGCAGATATTCCGCTGCCAAGGTGGGGCCAAAGTCCGCATAGCGTGCCCGCACCTGCGCCAGGATGCCCTCCCGGACCGTCGTCTCTACCCTTCGGTTGGAGGGTCTGCCACGGCGTCGACTGATCAATGCCCGTGCCCCTTCCCGCTCAACCCCGCGCTGCAAGCGCCGAATCTGCCGCTCCGACAAGCCTAATGCCAGCGCTGCCTGCCCCTGACTTCGGCTCCCATCGATCACCTGCTGCAGCACCGCAAACCGCTTGAGCTCCCGCTCGCTCATCTCTATCCGCTCCTGCGTCATTCGTCCTTGCCTCTCTACTCTTCCAGGCGGACATTTCTAACGTGCCGAAAGCGGACATTACTAATTTGCTGCTACACTACTCCGCAATCCGCCTGGCACAAAAAGGCTCTGGTACCTGCCCGCGGGTACTGATTGCCTTGAAGGCCATCGTTGGCGTCGCTGCCGGCATCGCCGTTATCATTCTGGCCACGCAGGGCAACATGGTATTTACGCTGTTGACCGTATTTGCCTGGGTCGCCATTGTGGGCGTGCTGGAAGGAATCTGGGTGATCCGCAACGTCCAGAACAAGGAAATGGTCTTGATCATTGGATCTTCCGCCTATCTCGCCCTGGCCATTTGTCTGCAGGTAATTTTTGCCGTCGCTCCACAGGCAGGCTCGGGCATCTACAACTGGATCGTCATCGGCTTCTCAGCGGCTTTTTCGGCAGCCATGCTGGGCATGAGCTGGGCGATGCGCCGTAATGCCCTGCGCACCAGTGGAAGTAAGCCTTCCACCGTTGTCGCCCATTAGATTCATTACCAAGATTTCCTGTTCCATCGGCGTGAGGAAGTGCTGAGGCGCTTCCTCCTTGTTAACGGCCACCCAACGACCGACTACAAATGTTCAACAAAAATACCGAATGTGCCCTCCGCTGTTTGCTGTTCCTTGCGGAGCAGGGAATCGGAGTACCGATTCTCTGTCGCGACATTGCGCACGCCGTAGGGGTTTCGGAGCCCTGCGTGGCAAGCGTATTGCGGATTTTAGCCAAACGCGGCGTATTGGAATCTCTCAAGGGCAAGGGAGGCGGCTTTGCGTTGCGGCCTGAGGCTGCAAGCCTGAGCGCCTATGACATTCTGCAAGCGGTAAGCACCGCCCCAGAAAAACAGGTGCACTGCATTCTTGGACAAAAAGTGTGTTCTGACCTCCACCCCTGCCCGCTGCACACTGCGTGGATGGAACTGCAGGAACAACAGAACAATCTGCTCAGGGGATTCTGCTTGGCCAGTCTGATTCCGTCCTGATGGACAACAGAAGTGTCACACATTGAATAGAAAGTTCATCACGTCACCGTCGTGCACGACATAGTCCTTGCCTTCGGCGCGCAGTTTACCAGACTCTTTGGCGCCCGCCTCACCGCGATAGCGAATGTAATCTTCGTAAGAGATCGTCTGCGCCCGAATAAAACCGCGCTCGAAGTCGCTGTGAATGACCCCTGCCGCCTGGGGCGCAGTGGCCCCTACCGGGATCGTCCAGGCACGCACTTCCTTTTCGCCGGCGGTGAAATAGGTCTGCAGACCCAGAAGCTGATAGGCAGCGCGGATGATCCGGTTGAGTCCTGGCTCGTGTAACCCGAGGTCTTGCAAAAATGCGAGCTGTTCTTCCGGCTCCAACTCCGCCAGCTCGGCCTCGATAGCGGCACAAACTGGTACCACCCGCGCGCCCCGTTCCCCCGCCCATGCCTCCAAAGGTGCGCGCCACGGGCCGTCTTCGAGCTCGTTCTCCGCCACATTGGCGATGACCATCAAGGGCTTCAGGGTGAGCAGAAAGAGTCCGCGCAGCACTTGGCGTTCCTCTACCGTCAGCGGCGCGCTTTGTGCCGGCTTGCCGGCGTTCAGGTGCGGCTGCAGCTTGTTCATGGCAGCAAGCTCGGCAAGCGCCTCTTTATTCCCGCCCTTGGCTTGCCGCGTCACGCGCGCCTGTGCCTTTTCCAGGCTAGCCAAGTCCGCCAGGATCAGCTCCGTCATGACGGTTTCCAGGTCAGCAACGGGATCGACCTGTCCATTCACATGCACCACATTCGGATCGACAAAACACCGGGTCACCAGGGCGATGGCGTCGGTCTCGCGAATGTGGGCGAGAAATTGATTACCGAGACCCTCTCCCTGGGCGGCACCAGCCACCAACCCGGCGATATCGACAAACTCCATCACCGCCGGCACGACCTTCTGCGGATGAACGATTTCCGCCAGGGCCAGCAAGCGCGGATCCGGAACACTGACCAGCCCCACATTGGGTTCAATGGTACAGAAGGGATAGTTTTCTGCCGCAATCCCCGCCTTGGTGATGGCGTTGAAAAGGGTGGATTTACCAACGTTGGGCAGGCCAACAATGCCGCAAGCCAAACTCATGGAGGGCTCCTATTCGCTGTGCAGGGTCTTCATGGCGGCATCCGCCCGCCCGGCGAGAAAATCATCCAGAACACCCAGACTGCGGTCGATGGCGGCATGGATTTCCGCTTCTTCCGTAGCTCCAGGGCGTGCTAGCACGTATCCCACGACCCGATCCTTGTGGCCGGGATGCCCAATGCCAATGCGCAGGCGCCAGTAGTCCCGCGTCCCCAGGGCGCGATCGAGATCACGCAGGCCATTGTGCCCACCGTGGCCACCAGACCATTTGAAACGGGCCACACCGGGAGGAAGGTCGAGTTCGTCGTGCACCACGAGGATACGCGCAGGCGGAATCTTAAAGAAGGCGGCAGCAGCCTGCACCGGCGCTCCGGAACGATTCATGAAGTCCTGCGGCTGCAACACGAGTAGATCATAGCCGCCGATCGCGAACCGGGCAAGCTCCGTCTTCCAGGCCTTTTCCAGGCGCCAAGAAGCTTGGTGACGCTGGGCCAGCTCCTGCACAAAGCAAAAACCCGCGTTGTGGCGGGTTTTTGCATAGTCCGGACCGGGATTACCCAGACCGGCGATCAACCAGTCCATGAAGCGGGTTACTCCGCCGCAGCGCCTTCTTCTTCACTGGCCGCCCCATGGGGGGCATGGATCGACACCACTTCCTTGTCATCCCCATGCTTGAGCGCAACCAGCACGACATTGGCCGGCACTTTGAGGTTGGACAAATGGATACTTTCGCCCACTTGCAGCTCGCGCACATCCACTTCAATGGCCTCTGGCAGCTTGCCGACCGGGGCCTGAATCTCGACTTCCGTCAGCGCACGATGCAGCAGACCGCCTCCCATCTTCACTCCTACGGCGTTTTGTTCGTTGAGCAGGTGCACAGGCACATTCAAGGTCACCAGCTCACCTTGGTGCACACGCATGAAGTCCACATGAAGGATCTCATCCTTGTAGGGGTGCATTTGCAGGTCGCGAATCAGCACGCTTTCCTTGCGGACACCCAGGTCCAGGGTAACGACGTTGCTGTACACCTGCTCATTGCCAAGAAACTTATAGGCGGCAAAGACGTCCAGGCTAATGGATTCCGCCGGCTTGCCGTCGCCATAAACGACCGCCGGGATCCGGCCCGCGCGGCGCAAGCGTCGACTGTTACGACGGCCTTCTTCCTTGCGTGGCTCGGCAGCAAGGACAAAATTTGCTTCGGTCATTGATGATTACTCCTTCTATTGCGTTATCACGAGCGGGGCGAGGGACGACCGTGCCTTTCTCCCCTGAATGAGGCGCAAACTATACGAGGATCAAGACCCTGGCGCAAGGCGGGGATACGCCCTCTCCCCGGGGCGGAATCAGTCACTCCAGGCCGGGGGGAGGACCCGTGACGGAATCCCGGGGATATGCCTTGCCCGTACCGAGGGCCTCGGCACGGCCGGCCGGCACACCGACCTCTCGCGCCGCCTGGGTCATCAGGCGCCGATAATAATACCGTGCCAGTACCGGATTTTTGCTGACGCCCAGCCCCTTTTCATAGGCCAGGCCGAGGTCGAAATCGGCCTTCGCCACCCCCAGGTCGGAGGCGATGCGATACCAATGCAGGGCCTGGTCCCAGCTCTTGGACACCGTGCGTTCCTGTTTGCAAATGGGTGGCGCGTAGAGCGTACCCAAAAAAAACGCCGCCTCGGCATGGCCGTTGCGTGCCGCTCGCTGCAGTTGCGCCAGGGCCTGCGAGTCCTGCTCCGCCTGATTACGCAGGGCTTCCCAATCCTGCGCGAAGGCTGGCAGCGCAAGAAAGGCGGCAACCAGGGCAAGGGCACGGAGGGGCAATCTCATGCGCCGGCATGCTCGCGAGTGGCATGGAAGATGATCTCTGGCCAGCGCTCCTGGGTAAGTTCCAGATTCACCCGTGACGGCGCAAGATAGGCAAGACGATTGCCGGCGTCTTCCGCCAGATGTTCTTCCAGCTTGCGGCTGAATTCCGCCAGACGCTTGGCATCCGCGCATTCCACCCAACGCGCGGTCTGCACGTTCACCGGTTCAAAGCTGGCCTCGACGGCATATTCGCTTTTCAGCCGCTCCGCCACCACATCAAACTGCAAGACCCCGACCGCGCCGAGGATGAGATCCCCACCCTGCAATGGACGAAAAACCTGGGTTGCGCCCTCCTCCGCCAACTGCTGCAGACCTTTCTGCAACTGTTTGGCCTTGAGGGGGTTGCGCAAACGCACGCGGCGGAACAGTTCCGGGGCAAAGTACGGGATGCCGGTAAATTGCAGGTCTTCGCCCATGCTGAAGCTGTCACCGATCTGGATGCTGCCGTGGTTGTGCAGACCGATGATATCCCCGGCATAGGCGTCTTCCACCAGTTCACGCTCACGCGCCAGGAAGGTGATGGGATTGTGAATCTGGATCTCTCGCCCCAGGCGCAGGTGACGCACGCGCATGCCGCGCTGAAAGTGCCCGGAACAGATGCGCAGAAACGCGACCCGATCGCGATGCTGCGGGTCCATATTGGCCTGGATCTTGAAGACGAAACCCGAGAACTTTTCTTCATCGGGCTCGACACAGCGGCTCGTGGCGGGCCTGGGAAGCGGTCCCGGAGCCCAGTCGATGAGTGCCTGCAACAATTCGCGCACGCCAAAGTTATTGATTGCTGAGCCAAAAAAGACCGGCGTTTGCTTGCCCGCAAGAAACGCATCCAGGTCGAAGGGATTGGCGGCGGCACGCAACAGCTCGATCTCGTCACGCAAGTCCGCCATTTCCTCGGGAAAACGACGGTCCACTTCCGGATTATCGAGACCGGAGATGATCTCCAATTCCTGCTCGCGACTCTCCTGTCCTGGGGTAAAGACCAGCATCTCGTCGCGCAACAGGTGATAGACGCCACGAAAGCGCTTACCCATACCCACCGGCCAGGTGACCGGCGCGCAGGCAATGCCGAGCACCGATTCGACTTCATCCATCAGCTCGGTGGGGTCGCGGCTTTCGCGATCGAATTTATTCATGAAGGTGATGATGGGGGTATCCCGCAGACGGCAGACCTCCAGCAGCTTGATGGTCTGCGCCTCGACGCCGTTGGCGGCGTCGATGACCATCAGTGCCGAATCCACTGCCGTCAACACCCGATAGGTATCTTCGGAGAAGTCCTGGTGACCTGGCGTGTCGAGCAGATTGATCACGTGATCGGCATACTCGAACTGCATCACCGAACTGGCCACCGAGATGCCACGGCTCTTCTCAATCGCCATCCAGTCGCTAGTGGCGTGACGACTGCTTTTACGCGCCTTTACCGTCCCTGCCATCTGGATGGCCCCACCAAAGAGCAGTAGCTTCTCCGTCAGGGTCGTCTTACCGGCATCCGGGTGCGAAATAATGGCAAAGGTGCGGCGGCGACGAATCTCGTCCAAGCTGTGGGGGCGCGACAGCGCCTCGGCATTTTCCGACATTTCATTCAACTCTCAGACAACGTGGGGAGGGCATTGATCAAGGAGCGAGACAACACCAAGGCATCCTCGCGACCCTCTTTGTTTCGATAATACTGCAAACGCACGCCAATTTCATGAAAGCCCGCTTGATGGTAGAGCTCCTGCGCGGCATGGTTGGAAACCCGCACCTCAAGAAACGCTCGTTCGGCGCCCAGTTGTTTGGCGCGACCGAGTAACTGATGGAGCATTTCCCGGCCATGGCCACGGCGTCGATAGAGCGGGTGGACTCCCAAATTCAACACATGCGCCTCCGCCGCCCCCACCGAGAGGACGCCAAAACTGAGCAACTGGTCACCTGCCATCCCCACCCAGGCATCGTAACCGGCAAGCAGACAGTCCCGAAAAATCCCCCGCGTCCAGGGACCAGGTGATATTTGCTCTTCCAAAGCCGCCACGGCATCGAGATCATCGCTGGTCATGATCCGCAGCGCCACTACTTGCCCTCCTCGGCCTGGGAAGGACGGATGTAGTGCGGTTCCAGTGCTTCGGGGGGGACTCCCGGGTCGCCCGCCGTGGCGCGCCGCCGCGCGATTTGCAAGACCTGCGCCGCTTGGGGATAGGCGTCAGCACGCCAGCAACGAACGGCAGACCAGTGCTGTGCATACTGGTTCCAGCCTGTACCCAGGCCCCGCCAAGGCCCGGGTGTCGGCGGCCAGACGAGATCTTCCGGGCGGCAGACCCGTTCTGCGCCAATGAGCTCGGGAATACCCGCATCATCCGAGCGGAAGGCCGCCGCGTACACTTCTCCCTTGCGGGCGTCGAAGGCGACCAGCGTTGGCTCACCCGGCGCCGCCACGGCAAGGGCCTGGAGGCTCGAGACTGGATAGATCGATTGTCCGCTTGCGATGGCCAGGCCCTGTATCGTGCTGATTCCAAGGCGCACAGCGGTGAATCCGCCCGGCCCCACGCCACAGGCGAAGGCATCGATCTGCGCCAGCTGCAACCCAGCGTGCGCCAGGAGGCCATCAATCATCGGCAAGAGCAGATCGCTGTGGCGGTTGGGGGCGACAACCACGTCCTGCCATAGATTCTGGCCATCCGAAATGGCTACTGAACAGGCCTCAGTTGCGGTCTCGATGGCTAACCAGGTTTTCTTCACGCGCTTTCCCGCCAAAAGTCCTGCACCTCTGCAAGCTCGCTACTCTGCCGCATGGGCGGCAGACTCTGCAAGAAGATGCGTCCATAGCCCTTGCTGCGCAAGCGCGGATCACAGAGCATCAACACCCCGCGATCCTGCTCCGAGCGAATCAAGCGGCCAGCCCCCTGGCAGAGGGCGATGACCGCCTGCGGGATCTGCAGGTCACGAAAGGGGTCGCCGCCCCGCTCCCGAATCCGTTGCAGGCGCGCTTGCAGCACCGGATCCCCGGGACTGGCAAAGGGAAGTTTATCGATGATCACCGTCGATAGCGCCTCCCCCTGCACATCGACCCCCTCCCAAAAGCTTGCCGCGCCAAGCAAGACGGCATCGCCGGCGGTTCGGAAGCGTTCGAGCAGGCGCGAGCGCGGTGCTTGCCCCTGCACCAGTAAGGGATAGCGCAGGCGACTGGAAAGAATCGCCGCCGCCTCCTGGAGGGCGCGATGGCTGGTAAAGAGAAAAAATGCCCGGCCGCCACTGGCCTCCAGCACCGGCAATGCTGCCTCCAGACAGGCACGGGTGTAACCGGGACTGCTCGGCTCGGGAAGCCCGTCGGGCAGGTAGAGCAAGGCTTGGCGTGCGTAGTCGAAAGGTGCTGCTGCCAGAAAATCCTTGCTTTCCGGCAAGCCAAAGAGCTTGCGCGTTTGCGCGAAATCTCCGCCAATACGCAAGGTAGCACTGGTGAGCAGGACCGCATCGAATTGCGAAAACAGGTGTTTTTGCAGGGTTTCGGCGGGATCCAGGGGGGTGGCGTGCAATAACAGCCCACGTCCTCGTCGCTCACACCAGCGAACTTCCTGCTCCTCCAGACCAGGTGCGGCGAAATGCGCCAACACACTTTGCAGCTCTTCGCCGCGCCGGGCGCACTGCTCCAGGCCCTTGCCACGCACCGCTGCGGCGCGCACCTGCCCATGCAAAGGCTCAAAACAGCGCAACAGTGCACGGAACTGCTGGGCGACGCCCGCATCGTCATCCGGGCACCACTCCTGTCGCCCCTCCCCGGCACTCTCCAGCCAGCGTTGCACGGCATGTTCCCAATCCTGCGCCGCCGCACGCAAGTCGCCATCGTCGGCGGCCTCTGCCAGCGCTGCAACCCGGATATCCCGCCCCCATTCGGCCAGCCGATGGGCACTCAAATGCTGGCCAAAAAACTGTGCCGTCAGCTCCGGCAACTGATGCGCCTCATCCACAATCAGCGCATCCGCACTCGGCAACAGGTCGCCCTTACCCTCCGCCTTCAGTGCGAGGTCGGATAGCAAAAGATGATGATTGACGACGATCAGTTCCGCTTCCTGCGCCTGACGTCGCGCCTCCAGAACCGGGCAGGAGGACTGTGCGGGACAGTCCGCACCAAGGCAGTTGTCCCGGGTAGAGGTCACCAGCGGCCAGATCGCAGAATCCTCGGCCACACTGCGTAACTCTGCAATGTCGCCCTCCCGGGTGGCAGCGGCCCAATCCGCAACCCGCAGCAGATCACGCTGCAGGGTAGCCGTCACGCCGTCCCGCAGCGCTTCCTGCAAACGATAGGGGCAGAGATAATTGCTGCGGCCCTTGAGCCGCAGACTACGCAGCGACTGCGGCCACGCCGCGCGCAAGATCGGGAGGTCCTTTTCGATGAGCTGGTCCTGCAAGGCACGGCTGCCAGTAGAGACAATGACCTGCCGACCAGACAAAAGCGCGGGCAGGAGGTAGGCGAAACTTTTGCCCGTTCCCGTACCCGCCTCTATCAGCGCCACCCCACCGTCGCCCAAAACTGCGGCGACCCGCGCGGCCATTTCCTGCTGTTGGACCCGCACGTGGAATCCCGGCAACAACGCGGCAAGGGGACTCGTCGCCCCCAGCATTTCCTCCCAATCGACCAGGCTCTCCGCCGCACTCATGGGCTGGTCCAACGGGCAACTCGACAAAAAAAATCGAGCGGTTTACCCTGCCGCGCATGTATAAACGTCGCGCTCATATCGTCTTTTTGCACGAACAATACCCGGAAACCGCCAAGCGTGCGGTCGCGCTGGCCGAGCAGTCTGGCGGAAAATGGCTGGAAGCGCGACATGAACACCTGGATCGAGACTGGCCTGATTTGTTGATCCTATTGGATGGACGAGACCCAGACAAGTTGGAACTCGCCAGCCACACCCGCGGGAAGTCCTGGCCACTAGGGCCAGACTGGGAGGCAGAACTACAGCAGCGTATTGGCGGCATGATTGGCGGCTTCCGCCTGCTGGCCCGCCTGGATGACAGCAGCGCGCCAAATCCCTAGCACGTTTTCCGGGTCTGTCCCAGCCCGGGCAGTTTTTTTCCGGGAATTGTGCAGTACGGTCCAGCCGGGAATCGACTGTGCACTACAAATCGCGATCCCCCTGAACCTGATCGTGCGGCCCCAGAATTGCTACACTTCGACAGCAAAACAGCAAAATCAGGGAGGCAACCGCATCATGTCTGTTCAAATCGAACAGCAGTACACCCGTTTTGACAAACCGTTCCCAAGCGGTCTCAAACAAAATCTCGCCTGGACGGCCTTTCTCACTGTCGGCGCCGTTGGCATCTGGGTAGTTTTTCAGGCACAGTTCTGGATGTGGCAGTACATCATCCTCGCTCTGTGGTACGCCGGCCTACTGTGGTTTGGCCTGAAATGGCCGCACTTTCGTTTGTTCACTCTGGCGGTGTTGGCGATTGCCGGTGTTGGCGTAGGACTCTACGGCCTCGGCTACCGCGATGGAGATAGCCTGCTTCTGCGCTACTTCCTCCACAGCAATGCCATGTTTGACTGGATGAGCGTTGCCATTCTCTGCAGTGCCATTGGCTACTACGCCTACCTCTTTCGGGGCAGCGAGACTGGCGGACGCTGGGGTCAACGCTTTGCCTGGGCGGCATCGGCATTAGGCTTCGCCGGGCTCGCCATTCGCTGGCGGGAAACCTACATCGGCCATCCCAGTTGGGGGCACATTCCCGTCAGCGACATCTACGACGTCATGGCATTGTTCTGTGCCATGACCATCCTGTTCTACCTGTACTACGAAGAAGAGAGCCAGAGCCGTGGTCTCGGGGCGTTTGTTCTGCCCTTGGTGCTGATTGCCGACATCTTCATGTTCTGGGTGGGCGCGGCCTATCACCTCGACCGCATTGCGCCATTGATTCCCGCACTGCAAAGCTTCTGGATGAAGATTCACGTACCATCGATGTTTGTCGCCTACGCAAACTTCTACATCTCTGCCATGGCCGGCCTTGCTTATCTGCTCAAGGACCGCGCAGTCAAACAGGGTGGTTTTTTGCGTGATCGCCTACCCAGTCTGGAAATCTTAGAGCGCAGCTACTCGGGGACTATCGCTTTCGGATTCCTGTTTTTTACTGTCGGCACCATTCTCGGAGCGGTCTGGGCGGCGAAAGCCTGGGGTGGTTTCTGGTCTTGGGACCCCAAAGAGACCTGGGCTCTGATCGTCTGGCTGAATTACGCCGGTTTTCTGCATGCGCGCAGCCAGAAAAGCTGGCATGGACGCCCGATGGCCTGGTGGGCGCTGATCAGCCTCATCGTCGTCACCATCTGTTTCATTGGCGTCAATCTTTTCTTGGGCGGTCTCCACTCCTACGGGAAACTCTGAATCACAGAGCCCAGGCGAGGCCGCAAGCCTCGCCTATCATTACGCGAAGATCAGGAAAGGCTGACCCCGTGCGGCAGCCGACGGGCACCGTCAAAACGCGCGGCCCAGTAGGGATCGCTGAGACTGGCTACCTGCACGCCCGTAGCTGGCGTTTGCGCACTCACAAACTTGCCTTTACCGATGTAGATGCCAACATGGGAAAATGCGCGATGCATGGTGTTGAAAAAGACCAGATCACCCGGCTTCAGGTCCCGGCGGGGGATTGCCGGCAGGGCGGCCGCCTGCGCGTAGGACGTACGCGGAACGAAGATGTCAAACTTGGCGAAGATGTACTTCACAAACCCACTGCAGTCGAAGCCTGTACGCGGACTGGTCCCACCCCACACATAAGGCGCACCGATAAAACGCAAAGCTGCTGAAACCAGACCATGAGGTGAAAGCCAGCTACCATTGTCGGGGACCGCTTCTGCCGTCGCGTCCTGCGCCGCCAAAGCCACATCGTTGCGCAGTTCAGAGCGGGCGTTGTCTCCAGCAGCAAAGTCCCCTTCCTGCTGCAGCGCCTCCAGGGGATGACTCGCCCAGTAGTAGGCCTGACTGGCAAGCATCTGCAGGGCAACCCCCAGCGTTCCACTCGGGCGCGATGACACGGTATTTTCTGTGGCTGGTGTCACGGCCACGGCCTCACTCGCCTTGACTGCCGGAGCGGCAGCCACAGGCGCGTTATCCGCCACTTTGTCAAGGATCAGAGCCGCATTGATGAAATGTGCCGAATCCACGGGATGCACTTCATCAGGGATGGGGCGCGAGAAGGAATAATGTGGCAAGGGATTGGCCTGCGGTGCAGCGCCTACCCCCGCAAAGGGCACAGGGGAAAGATGCATCAATTGCAGCGCGCTGGGGGCGAGGCTATCGAAACTGGCCGGCTGGGTATCGAGAGTGTCGCGGTAAACAGATGACTCGACGACGTGGCGCTGTCGGTGCAGCACGGGCCTGGCCTTGTGATGATAGGTGACGGCGTGCGTACGCTTACCCACTTCGTGATGGCGCGGTTTGGTATGCGCCTGCGCCATGACCGTCCCTGAAAAAAATACCGCCAGCGTTACCGCCACCCCCAACAAGCTTCTACGCATCGCGTTCCTCCAAACGCCCTGGAAGCGTCGCTGCATGGGTTCTATCGCGAGAACCACAGGCAGAGACACGCCCCGACCCAACGCCGCCTCAGACCACGACGGCAGATCGCCTCCCTACACTTGATGCACTGTATTAGCCATAACTAACACGAATGCCCCATAACACCTGTTTGGGAATCTAGGCGAAAACGTTCCATCGCGCAAGCATTTGTCAGTCGCTTGAAACAGGGTGATAACTTTCTGCTGGCGCAAATTCTGCATACTCCCAGAGAAGGCGGTCTAGCGGAGGTGCATTGTGGCTACGAGCAAAGTTTTCTGGTCCAGATTTTGGAGAAATTTCCTCGGACTTACAAACGGTTACAAAAATATCCGGCTAGGTTTCGCCCTCGCGCTCCTGCTTCTGCCTCTTATCCCTGGCGCGGCATTTGCGCGAGTTGGCGCAGTCCCGGCCAAAGTATGGTCGCAGTTGGGACAGAGCCACTGGATTGCGCAGGGTAATGGGGCGCGCGTGCTCTACGTGATCTTCGATCCCAACTGTCCTTACTGCCATGTGCTCATCGACGAGCTGCAACCCCTGATCAAACCCATGCATCTGCAGGTACGCTATCTGCTGGTCGGGTTTCTGGATCCGGGCAGCAGCCAGGAAAAAGCCGCCTACATCTTGCAGGCGAAAGATCCCCTTGCGGCCATCCTGGAAAACGAGAAGAAGTTCAACATGGAGCACTTCGGGGGAGTGCCCGAGGTACTCCCCGATGCCCGCAGTGAAAAAATCCTCAAGGACAACCTTGCGTTATTGACCAGCATTGGACAGAAAATCGTACCCACCATGATCTACCCGGAAAAGGACGGAAGCTATCAGGTTGTGCAGAAGGCCCTGGGGCCAAACAGCCTACGTGACGTTCTGAAGGGCATCCCAGAGCAGGCCAAGAACTTGCCAGCTCAGTAGCCCCCAAGTATCCTTCGCCACAGGAAAATCGCGGAGGAATCATGCAAGTACGAGTAGCTGCCATACAAATGGCAATTTCGGAAGATCGCTCCGCCAACCTGGCCAAGGCCGAGCACTGGGTGCGCCAAGCGGCTGCGTCCGGTGCGCAGATCATCCTTCTGCAAGAGCTGTTCAGTACCCCGTACTTTTGCAAGGACCAGAACATCGATTTTTTTGCCCTTGCCCGCCCCCGCACAGAGGATCCTGCCCTGCTCCGCATGCAGACCCTGGCGGCCGAACTTGGCGTCGTACTGCCCGTGAGCTTCTTTGAGCGCGCTGGCAATGCCTATTTCAACAGCCTCGTCACCTATGATGCCGATGGCCGAGATCTGGGACTCTATCGCAAGGCGCATATTCCCGATGGCCCCGGCTATCAGGAAAAATTTTACTTCAGCCCCGGTGACACTGGCTTTCGGGTCTTTCCCACTCGTTTTGGCCGGCTTGGCGTCGCCATTTGCTGGGATCAGTGGTTTCCCGAAACGGCCCGCGTCCTCGCCCTGCAAGGGGCAGAGATGTTGCTCTACCCCACTGCCATCGGTTCCGAGCCTACGGCACCCGAGATCCACAGCCGCGACCATTGGACCCGCACCATGCAGGGCCACGCCGCCGCCAATGTCCTGCCCGTCATTGCTGCCAACCGCATTGGGAAAGAGGATGGGGAGAGCGCCAGCATCACCTTCTATGGTGGCTCCTTCATTACCGATGGTACAGGTGCGCTTATGGCCCAGGCCGATCTGGAAGAAGGATTCATACACGCCGATCTGGATCTTGCCGCCATCGCTCGCCAACGTATCGATTGGGGCCTGTTCCGTGACCGGCGCCCCGATCTATACGCCCCTATTTGTAGCTTTGACGGTAACATTCAAAATTAATTTTTTCACCAAGGAGAGTAACATGCGTATGATCGATGCCTATACCCATGCGATCTTCCACAATTATGCGCGCTTCGATGGGCGTATGTCCCGCGCCGAATACTGGTGGTTTGCCCTTTTTAACTTTCTGATCTTCATTGGTATCGTCATACTCGGCGGCATACTCGGCGCATATTCTGCGGGGGAGAAATCGACATCTGGCGTTCTGGTGATTGGACTTTATGGGATATATCTTCTCGCCACCTTTCTTCCAAATCTCGCGACGCAAGCGCGCCGTCTGCACGACGTTGGGCTTTCCGCCTGGCTGTTGCTGCTTTATTTCGTTCCCTATATCGGATCCCTTGCGCTCTTGATCATTACCATCTTCCCCGCGCGACCAGCCGGCGAACGCTTCGGCCCTTACTACGATAGCGTGCCCGTCTGAAGATCGCTTTACCCGGTTGTCTGCCGGCGATTCTGGAACCACGCCAGGAACGCCGGAAACAAGGAAATCAGGATGATCAAAAGCAGGAATGGGGTGAGGTAGGCCTTCACCCAGGGCAAGCGACCCAGGAAGAATCCTGCGAGCAGGAGGCCGACAATCCACAGCACAGCGCCGACCACATTGAAGGAGGTAAAGCGTGCCCAGGGCAAGCGCGCAATGCCGGCAACAAAAGGCACAAAGGTGCGAATGATCGGCAAAAAGCGGCCAATGATGATGGCTTTACCCCCGTGCTTGCGATAAAAAGCCTCGGTCTTCGCCAGGTGATCGGGCTGCAGACGCCAGCGACCCGAAAACAGATGTGGCCCGAAACGTCGGCCCAGACTGTAATTGAGTGCATCTCCCAGCACCGCCGCGGACACCAGCAAAGGAATCAGAATCGCCAGCGACATATGGCCAGCGCCGGCTAGCGTACCGCAGACAAAAAGCATGGAATCTCCAGGCAGGATGGGCATGATCACCAGCCCCGTCTCGGCAAAGAGGATGAGAAAGAGGCCGAGATACACCCATGCTCCGTATTCCTGCAGGAACAGAGCCAACCACTGATCGAAATGCAGGGCCACCTGCAGCAGGTGTAACATCAAGGTTCGTCGCGATAACGCTCGTAATGGCGTAGAAATAGGCTTTCCAACTCAGTGATTGCCTCTGCTGCGGGCAGGCCACCGACCGCATGCTTGGACATCACCGAGGCGGTGTCGTTGAGCATCACCTTGGCGTCGAGCATGTGGTAGGCCTCGCGCAGGCGCTTGATGGCCCCGACCACCGTCTCCCCCTCCCGCGCCGGAATCTGCAAGGGTTCGAGAACGGCAGCGTCGGCATTGGCGGCCGCATCCTTTCTGCGACTGACAAGAAACTCGGCAAAGGTCAGCAGTTGATCGCGCTGGGCATCATCCAGCTTGCGGCTCACGCGCAGTAAGCGGCGCTCATACGCATTCATGATTTATCTGCCGGAGCCAAATTGAGGGAAAAAACGCGTGGCTTACGCTTCTCGGACATCAAGGAAAGTTCCTGCACCAAGGCCACCAGTACCAGATCCGTGGTCTTCTGCATCTCGGGCCAGAGCTCGCGCGCCTGCGCCAGCAAGTCCCCAATATTGTCCGGCGTTTCCCGATCCTCTTCCATGAGAATATCTTCAATCAGGCCCGGCTTCATTTCCGGGCGAAAGAGCAAGGCCATGGCGCTACCGTCATTCGGTCGGAAGGCGATCCAGCGACCTTCATCGTCTACGACCAAGGGCTCGATGGCGTCCGGCAGTTGGGCGGTACCCGCTGCCCAAACCATGACCTGGCGTCCGTCAACTGCCTGCGCCAAGGGATCGTTGCGCCCCGCCTCCGTCGCATGGGCGGTGGTAAAATAGGCATTGTGGTAGGGCTCCAGCGACAACTCCGCACCCTCTTGCTGAGCAATCAGCAATGCTCCCAGTCCCAAACCCACAATGGGCCGTCCGGCCTTGCGAAAGGCAGCAATGGTCTGCAGCTCCTGTTCCAGCCAGGGATATTTGTCCTGCTCCAGAGGAGACATTGGGCCACCGAGCAGGAACAATGCGTCGAAAGTCAGCGCGCTACTCGGCAACTCCTGATTGAGAAAAACACGAAAATAACTGAACCCGATGTCTCGTTTTTCCAGCTGACTCTCGATAATGCCCAAAAACTCGGAATAACTGTGCTGAACGACGGCAAAATGCTTCATGAACGGATCACCCCGCGTTGTTTTGGCAAGGTGAGAAAATCCTTGGCGCAACGCTCTTTGGAAAATTCGAGGAACTCGTCCATCACCAGACTGCGGAACTTCTGTTTCTGGTAAACGAAAAAGTAAGGCCGCGCCAGGGGTGGGTTGAGCGGGCGAGCGACAATGGAACCCAGGGCGAGCTCTTTGAGGACCGTTGCCTCGGAAACAACCGCAACCCCCAAGCCACCCTCCACTGCCCCCTTGACGGCCTCCGGGCTGCCCAGTTCCATGGTGATATGCAGATCTTGGGGATCGACACCTTCCTGACTGAGGTATTCCATGGTGACTTCCCGGGTACCAGAGCCCTCTTCTCGCGATACGAAGGGGAAGTCGAGCAGTTCTCGAGCGGAAACCGTCTGATGTTCCGACAACGCATGATCCGCAGGCGCGATAACGATCATGTTGTCCATGCAGCACTTCAGCGTGGCCAGGCTCTTGTTGGTCACCACTCCTTCGACCAGGCCCAGATCGATACTGTTATCTTCGATCATGTGCACGATCTTGTCGGTGTTGCCGACGTGCAGGCGCACCTGGACATCCGGGTACTTCATTTTGAAATCGCCGAGGACCCGCGGCAGCATGTATTCGGCGATCGTCGTACTGGCGCCGATCAGCAGATGGCCGCGCAGATCTCCGGTCATCTCGCCGACACGGTTGGACATTTCTGAATACAACGACAGAATCCGTTCTGAGTATTCGTACACCACCATACCCGCCTCCGTGAGGCTGATGCGGTTATGGGTACGATCAAAGAGGCGGGTGTTGAACTGCTCTTCCAGTTGCTTGACCTGAAAGGTCACCGCCGGTTGTGTCATGTGCAGGGTCTCTGCCGCCTTGGTGAAGCTCAACAAACGCGCCACCGTGTGAAAGACCTGCAATCGTCTGTCTGCCATATTTTTCCCGTCGCCCGCGACTTTGCCAGAGTTTAGGGGTAATATCAGAGCGGTTCAACACATTATTCCGGGAGATCACTTGTGCCGAAGGCCTGGGAGAAGCTCGACCTCAAGGGCGAGGGGCTGCAGAGCGTGCAGATTCGCCTGCAGCAACTGCAAAAAAAAACCACTACCGCATACCTAACCTGGCTAGGCTTCCTCCTTGGCCTACACCGGTTTTATCTACAGCGCCCACTGGCCTGGGCATATCCTGTCGCCAGCTTGGTGGTGGTCATCCTCGCATTGACACTGCCATGGCCGTTTCCCTTGGGCCTGGGGGTATTGATACTGGTCGCCGCGCTGATCGACTTGCGCCACTTGGGCAACTGGGTGAGCCAACACAACCGTGAGCAACGCAAGGCGGCCTGGTTTGCGCAGCAGACGCCAGCGGCGCCCAAAGATTTTCAGGGGCGTCCAGAAAATCTCGATGCCGGCCAGCAGTGGGAGAAGGAATTACGGGAATACCGGAACGTCAAGGAAAGCGAACGCGCTGGACATCCGGCCGAGCCTGCTGCGACCAAAAAAGGCTTCACGGCCGGCAGTCGCCGCATGTCCTTTGCCGAACAGGAGCGTCTCCTCGCCGAGATCAGCAAAAAGAAAAAGGAAAGCGACGCCGAGCGGCCGTAGGAAACGTCTTTTCTGCTCAGTAAGGAGAATATAGACCCTACTTCTCCTTCTCGAACATGGCCAGGAAGCGCTCTTTCTCCAGAGGCGCCTGCTGGGCAACGGCGAGAAAATCAGCCAGGTGCAGGGGGTTGCTCATACCCACCAGGGTTACCGCAATTCCGGGCGTCGAGCGGACAAATTGCGTAGCGCGCTGCGCAGCATTGGCCAGCTCGGGCATGGCTTCTTGCAATGATGGCACCTCTTCCCGCCCCAGCAGCCCCTTACCCAACGGATGACTGGCCAGGACGGTCAGCTTGAGCTGATAGGCCGCCTGAATGGTGGAGGCGATATTCCCTTGGCCAGTCACCTGACTGAAGCGCGTATAGGCCTCGGGCATCAGGGCGTTGAAGGGAAGTTCGACGATGCGCAGATGGTGCCGTTTGCCCTCCCCCGCCGCCTTCTCCGCCAAGCCCAGCAGGCTAGTCATCGACTGAAACAAAGGATTATCGGTCTCCACCCGACAGGCGTTGAAGGTGGAAATCCCGTAGTAGCGCAGTTTGCCCGCCGCCACCGCACCCTCCAACGCGGCGAAGACATCGATCAACTTTCGGTAGACCTGCTCCTTGCCGATAACGGGGATTTGCACCTCGGGCTGATCCACCAGGAAGGCGTCCAGGGTTGCCAGGCCCGTCTGCGCGCGCAGTTCATCGAGTTGCCAAAGGAGATATTCCGGGCTGAGGCAGTGGATACCATGGGCAAGATCTTCTTTTTTACCGCGTCCTTTGGCCTCGACCTCCTCGGCAAAGAAGGTTTCGAGATTCTCTGGTTTCCCATTGGCAAAGGTGAGAAATCCCCCCTTACCCAGCACGAAGAACTCCTCCCGCTGTATACCCATCTGCAGGGCCTTGGCAATCCCGGCACCTACCGCGCGGCTTGCTCTTCCATAGCGGTAATTGGCACCGGTATCGATCACATTGATCCCCGATTGCAGGGCTTGCGCCACAATGGCGGCAACTGCCACATCGGTTACCTCGTCGATAGCGCCGGGGAAGGTGCCCACGCCAAGGGAAGAGAGCTTGATACGGGTGTTGAGAAAATCACTGTAATGTCCCTCGGGCAGACCCGCCGCAACAAAGCGCTCGGCATACTTTTTGGTCGCCAGACTGTTGGCGGCACCAGGGACTAGATCAGGGGTGTCACTCATACCTGGACTCTCCTATCGCGGAAAAGGGGGTGCTCCTGGAAAAGGGCTCTTAGCCGCTCGCCGATCTCCGCCCGTATCGGGCCTTCACAAGGCAGGTCATCGAGGCGTTCGAACTGCCGCGAATAATCCGGAGCGTCTTCATCATCGAGCTCCCAGTCCACCGCTGCAAGCAGCGCGCGGCCGGGCGCAGGCAGGGTAGCGGGCAACTCCCGGCCGGAGAGAATCGCCCAAAGACCGGTCCAGCAGCGCGCCAGGGCGATGGGATGATAGCCGCCCCCGCCCAATACCAGAAGGCGCGGGCTGTCGGCCACGATGCGCCGTGCCATCTCCCAAAAAAAGACGTTACTGATGCGAAACTTGCTGAGTGGATCTGGGGCAAGGATGTCGGTACCTGCCTGCAATACCACCACCTCTGGCGCAAAGCTTTCCATCACCCGCGGCCAAAGCGCGGTAAATATCTGCCGGTACTCCGTGTCGTTGACCTCCGGCGGCAGTGGCAGGTTCAGCGCCCCACCGGCCTGGTCAGCGAGGCCGCCGCCATGAAAGGGATAGGCATAGGCGGTATCCATGTGGATGGAAACCGTCTGCACCAAGGGATCATCGACGAAGGCAGCCTCCACCCCATCGCCATGATGTGCGTCCAGATCCCAATACAATACCCGCAGACCCGCACGACGCAGCCGCTGAATGGCCAGTACCGGATCGTTCAGATAACAGAACCCGCGCGCCTGATGCGGCGCTGCATGATGCATCCCCCCCGCTGGACTGAAGGCCGTCTGCCCCTGCAACACCAGTTCGGCCGCCTGGATACTCGACCCGGTTGCCAGATTAGGGGTGTCAAAAAAACCCGGGAAATAGGGGTTCTCCAAGGTGCCAAGCTGGTAGACGCGGCGATCCTGATCGGTGACGCGACCCCGAAACTGCGCCTTCTCAAACGCCTGAATGTACTCGCGGGTGTGAAAGCCCCAGAGCTCGATATGGCTGGCAGGGCGGCCCAGGCGATACTCCCCTGCACCCATCGCCCCGTAGCTGTTGATAAGATCGAGGGTCAAAGAGACGCGCGGAATGGCCAGGGGATGGTTTTTGCCGTAGCTGTTCCGGCGATAGCGCGCCGCCCCCACGAAGAGCGCCGGAGACGTTGCTGGAATCCGCTCCTGCAGGAGCGCGGCCTCGTTCATCCATGCCCTCGCAGGCGCAGGTAGATTTCCGGAAGTCGCTGCGGCAAATGGTCGATCTGGGGCAGGACCAGATAGTGCCCCTGCCCAAAGACCAGGGGCAGATAATCGCCGCCGCGCGGATCGAGACTGATACAGAAGGCATGTACCCCGAGATCCCGCGCTTCGCGCACCGCCATGCGCGTGTCTTCCTGCAGATAGCGGGGATCACCGCCATCGTCGTAATCAGCCGGCCGCCCATCCGAAAGAATCAACAGCAAGCGCCGTTGCGCGGGGCTGCGCAACAACTGCCGGGTACTGTGACGAATTGCTGCACCCATGCGCGTTGCCAGGCGTCCGCTCAGGCCACCGAGCATCGCCCGTGCCCGCGCGTCGAAGCGCTCGTCGAAGCGCTTGATTGGGTAGAGCAGGACCTCTTGATGATACTTGCTGGCAAAGCCATAGAGAGCAAAGGGATCGCCCACCTCGACCAGGGCCTCGCCAAAGAGCAACATGGCCGCGCGGAGGCGGTCGACCACACGAATGCCGGTGTCTGCCGCCTCGGCCATGATCGAAGTGGAGAGATCGGCCAGCAGGAGTACGGCAGTATCGCGTTGCAAGGGTCGGCGTTGGCGGTAGATATTGGCCTTGGGGCTCTGCCCGGCGCGACGCTCGACGACAAACTGCACGGCAGCATCGATATCCGGCTCTTCACCTTCCTTTTGTCGCCGCAATGGTGCCATGCGCGTTGGCTTTTGTGCTTGCAGGGCCTTCTTCAGGCGGCGCATGGTGCCGTCATACTCGGCGGCGATCTCCACTGCCCGTGCCTCGTCCTGCTCGCGCAGTTTGCGCTCGTGCACCCGTGCCCAGTTGTCTTTGTACTTTTCCTGGCGGTAGTCCCATTCCTTGTAGGGCCAACCGCCTTTCGGCCCCTGCACCCCGCGGCCACTGCCATGCACCTTGGCCGGCATAGGAATCCCCACCCCTACCCGGCCACCGGTACCTTGAATGTCCTCGGGCGGGATCTCCATGTCTGGATCGTTGCCTTCCGCTTGCTGCGGCGCTTCGCGCGGCTTTTCTTTGTGGCCGGCAGCACCGAGTTGCCCCCCAGCATCCATCTCCACCACCTCAGTCTGGCCATGTTTGCGGGGGTAGACGGGCCGCGCGGCATTGGGGGAGTGTCCGGGCAGGAATGCTGCCGCTCGTTCCGCCAGAGTGATGGCGGGAAGCCCGGTGTGCGCGTAGCGTGCCAAGGCCAGACGGAAGGCGTCGAGGATGCTAGCGGTGGGAGAAGCAAGAGAGGCCAATTCGCTGGGGAGCTGCCCGGATACAGCGGAACGAGTAAGCTGCAGGGCCTCGCGCCAATAGGCCCCGGCCGCACCAGGGGGCACCGACCGCTGCTCCGCGACGCGCAGCAGCCGCGGCAGATAACCTGGCATTTCGCGTTCCATGGCGAGATCGACGCGTAGGTCTTCCAGAATGTCGAAGATCAGCTGAAAGCGCAGCAGATCCTGACCAAACTGGGCAAAAAGCGGCCGCCAGGTGATGCGCTGATCGGCGTCGAGCGGCGGATGTTCCGTACCGATTTCGCGGAAGAGCGCATGGATAGCGTCTTCATCGTAGCTGCCAAAGGCGAGATGTGCACCAGTGTGGTAGAAGGCGAGGATGGCCTCCTCCCGATCGGGCATCACCGCCGGCACGAAGAGGCTGCGGCCATCGGTTTCGAGAAAGCTGCGCCCGCCCTCTACACTCCAGTCGCCGTCCTCAAAGGGCAGATGCAGTCCCGTCCAGGCCTGCAAGAGCAGGGCAAAGAGCCGTTTGTGCGGACCGATGCGGAAGCCCGGCAAGACCTCCAGCAAAAAAGCACGGGCCTCGTCGCTTTCGAGTTTGTACCAGGCCTCGCCGCGAATGCGGCCGGCGGCAAGAATGTCGCGACCGCGCAAGGCCCAGTCCTGTACCCCATCCAATCCACAGATGGCGCGCACCTTGATTGCACCCTCGAGGTAACTGGCCAGCCCCAGACGTCCTTTGGCCAGCTCCCGTGCCGGCGCCAGCAGGGTGCGCAGGTCCTCGGCACCATAGCTGCCAAAGAGCCGGGCGATGGGCGTGCGAAAATACGCCGCGGCGCTATCGACATGACGACCGATCCAGTCCGCGCCTTCTTCGTACCAGATCTTCTCTCCGGCCACGCCGTATTCCTCGCGAGCCTGGGCGGCTTGCTCGAAATACCCTACCGCTGCACGAAAGGTGCCGCGCTGGGTCAGGAAGATGCGCGCCTGTTCGAGCCAGGGGTCGAGACCGCCAAAGGCGCGCACCAGAGTCTCGGTTGCATGGAAAAAGGCCTTGCCCGCCTCGCGGTCATAAAAAAAGAGATCGCGGCCTGTCTCCAGATACCGCAAGACGGCTGCCTCGCCGAGCGCTTCAACGGCGGGCACGGCCGCCCGAGCATCGCGTCCGGCGACAAAACTGACCGCTTCCAGATGCTCGAGGATCTCCTCGCTGGCGGCAGACACGTCGGCCTCAGGCGCCGAAGAAGGTGGTAAAGATTTCCGTCAGCGCCGCGGCGAGTTCGGGATCGTCTGTCTGCGGGCTGATGATGGCGGCCTCGATTGCTTCGAGGGGGGCCAGCCCCGCCGCCATCAGGGTACCGGCATAGACCAGAGCACGGGTAGAGGTGACCTCTTGCAGACCCTGATCCTTGAGATTGCGAGCCTTGGCCGCTCCCTGCACCAGCTTGCTGGAGCGCTCGGCATCCAGCCCCGACTCCCGCATCACGATCTGCGCTTCCAGCTCTGCGGGGGGGTAGGTGAAGTTCATTCCGACAAAACGCTGCTTGGTGGAAGGTTTGAGATCCTTCAGCACCGTCTGGTAACCGGGATTGTAGGAAATCACCAACAAAAAATCGGGATGCGCGCTGAGTTCCGTCCCCAGTTTATCGATGGGCAGATGACGGCGATGGTCGGTCAGGGGATGGATGACGACGGTGGTGTCGGTGCGCGCCTCGACGACTTCATCCAGATAACAGATGGCGCCCTCACGCACCGCGCGGGTGAGAGGACCGTCCTGCCAAACGGTTTCGTCACCTTCGATCAGAAAACGTCCCACCAGGTCCGAGCTGGTCAGATCCTCATGACAGGCTACGGTGATCAGCGGGCGCTTGAGGCGCCATGCCATGTGCTCGAGAAAACGGGTCTTGCCACAGCCCGTCGGCCCCTTGAGCATGACCGGCAGGCGCCGCCCCCAGGCCGCCATGAAGATCCCCAGCTCATTTCCCACCGGCTGGTAAAACGGTTCTTCGCTGATATAGCGCAGGGCATTGTCGCCGTGGCTGCTCCGACTCATGATGTCTCCTCTTGCGATTGTTCGGCATGGCTGCGGGCATATAGATATAAATGGCGCAGGGTGTGTAACAGCATTTTTTGCGGTTGCGGCGGCAAGGCATCTACGCGATCCATTGCCAGACAATTCTGGTAATACACCAGTTCGCGGCAATTATCGCGGATGGTATTCCAGTGCGGTTGCCCCTTCACCAGGGTTTTCCAGAGCGCGAGCAGATCCGCATCCGGATCGGATTCTTTGCCTTCGGATGCCAGCAACGCCTGCAATATGTCGCTCGCAATCGCCATGCCTTCCTGCAGATTTGCAGAAAACTCGTGATTTGCAGCATTGCGCCCAAGCGCCTCGATACGAGCTTGCGCCGCGTCCAGACGCGCCAGCGTCAGGGTTTTGTCGTACATGAGAACTCCTCTCGCCTTGCTTTAAGCTACCTTTTTTCCTCTGCTTCGTCTAGGATAAGCGTGTTTTACCTATCGACATCCATAATGGATTTTATGCACGGAAAAGGGGCTTTCATGAGCAAGACACTCGTCAAGATGGTCAAACTGAACAACCTGCAGTACAACACCAATCGTGACCCGCAGGTCTATCGTCGCGTGGTGGGTCATCCCTTTCGCATCCAAGCCATGCTCGACGGGCAAGGCAGCGCCAAGGTGAGCCTGACCTGCGAAGGCAAGACCCTGAAAGAGAGCAATGTAGAGTTGCCCGGCATGTTCTCCTACGAGCTGACCTTCAAGGATGCGGGCGTGCGGGTTGCCACCCTGACGGTTTCCAGCGACGGACAGAGCGAAAGCCACGAGCTGCTCCTCGACACCGAGGCGCACGCCAAGGTTGGCTGATCGACTGCGGTGCCCGCCTAGTGACGGGCACTGACTGCGTTACCAGGAAAATTGGCGCACGAATTCCGGCAGTTTCTGTAGGATTTCATCCTGATTGAAGAAGCGGTCGGCCCGCGCCGAGCGGGCAGCCAGCCGGTCTTCTTCGCTGCCCCCATAGCAGAAAATGGGGATATTCAGCTGGTGTTCACGACGGATTTCGTCGATCACCGCGTGATCGATCGCCGGGTCTCCCAAATCCAACACCAGAAAACGATGCAGCAGGATCTCCTGCCAATCGTCAAAATCTTCCACCGCCAGAGCTGCAGTCAGCGACCACTCTGCTGGCAGACTGTCACGCGCGAGATCAAGCATTTCCTCATCGCTCGTCATCCATATCAGACGTTTACGTAAACGATCTTCGATACTCGGCATCCCATTCTCCTGTTCTTCATTGATCGGACCAGACGGAAAGTTCTTCCAGTCGTTGCTGCCACAGCCTGGCGCTGCTACCCAGATAGCCATCCAAGAGGCTGGCCAGCAAGGGAGACCGAGCAGCAACGCCAGCCAGGGCCCAACTGAGCTCCGGCGGCCAGGCATCGCTCTCCACTTCCCGATAGCAACCGTCTTCCGTCCAGACACGCAGCCAGGCATCCGGCCAGTGTTGTTCGGTGAGGAATGCCCCAGCGCGCAGCTTGATACCATTGCGTACCCGCCGGCGGCCCTGGCTCTGCCAATCCATAGGCTCCCATTCTACCTGCTGCCATGCGGCACGCTCGCTGGCGTGGAGCTCCTCCTCAAAAATCTGCCAGCCCTGGGCCAGCAGTTGCGCCTTCCACGTACTCTGCAGATCGGCATGGCTGGGCATTAACTTGAGCCCTAGCTCAGTTTCCCAGCTGGTGAGGGAGGCGGACAGGGCGCGCGCCAGGGTATTGCGGAACCCGGGTGACGGCGCGGCGACACTGGCAACAAAGGGATGCCAGTCAGTCTGCAGCAGAAAACTCCCGGCCAGCACCAGACTCTTACCGATGGTAGCAGCACCAGTACTGCCAATGCGTCGCCCGCGACAGCGAAACTCCTGCCCCGCCGCGAGCTTCACTGGCAAACCATACTGCGCATGAACGGCTTGAATGGAGGGCGCCAGCCGCGCCAGCAAGTCCTCCGGACGCCGACACTGCACATCTGGGGTAGCCAGGAGAAAGTAATTCAGATGTGCCGGCTCCACCCAGACCAACCCACCGCCGAGAGGCCGCTGCAGGACAGCTATGGATGCGCAAGCAGCCTCATTCAGCTCCGCGGAGGCAGCCTGAGCAGCACCGAGGCTCAGATGCGCATCGGCCGTCGCCAGCACAAGGAACGCAGGATCATCGGCACGGCGCGCCTCTGCCAGGGCCTGATAGGACTGATGCAGCTCCTCGGCAGTCAAATGCCCGAGATCCAGCCAGCGCAGTTTCCTTTGCTCTGCGAGCACGATGCTCGACTCTACTCGGCGCGCTCCTTAGGCCGGTAAAACGAGGAAAAGTAGAAATCGCGCTCGTTGAGCTCCTCGTGCCAGCGGGCGCGATCCTGCACGCCCTGCTGCATGATGGCAGCAATGGCCATCGCCTGCTCGCCATCGAGGATCAAGATGGCATCGATCAAGTCTTCATCGAGTTCGATGAAATGGGCGGCCAACCCCTGCGGCTCCTGTATATGTACCAAATAAGACTTACACGCAGGATCTTCGGGGTCGAGAGGCGTCATGATCAGGCGTCCCAGATAGCCCATACGCGCCAGCTGGTTGAAACGGGGAATTTCGAGCTTCTTACCCTTCTTGTATTTGTTGAGTTCGTTCTTAAGGGTACTGACATCGGCAATCGGTATGGTCTTCATAGGCTCCTCGTGTATCCACTGCTGCCTAGTGTCTGGCCTGCCGGCCCTCGATGCAAGCCCGTAGAACGCAAAAAGGGGGAGACTTGCGTCTCCCCCGTACCCTTGAGGAGGGGTAAGAGTCTTAGAAGTCGTAGCCGACCTGGACGCCGTAGGAATTCTCGGCCAGGGTCGAGGACGCAGCAGCCTGCTGATCGCCATAGTACGCAAAGGGGGCCGATCCAGGCGCGCCGGTCATGGTATTGGCAAACTCGTGCATGTACGCTTCCGTCAGCTTCCAGCCCATCCCCAGTTTCTGCGTGGCACCAAAGGTGATGGCATTCTGGACAACAGCCGGGAAGATGGTGTTGGCAGCAATCGCGTTACTGTTGTTCGGCACCGGGTTGGATCCCCAGGCATAACCAGCACGGACCTGCAGCCAGTCGTTTACATCATACTGGGTACCAAAGTTGGCAACCCACTGGTTACGCCAGTTCAGAGGCAACGCTTCTACATTTGTGCCTTGCCATGGGCCATAGATATTGAAAGTATTGAGGGTGTTGTGCCAGTTGATCCATTGTCCCTCTACACTAATCAGCCATTGACGAATGGGCCGAATCGCCATGCCCAGAGCGATCTGCTGGGGATAGTTCAAATGACCACTGTACTGACCTGGGTTACCGGGAGTACCGTTGGGAGCGACTTGTGCCCCGCCCTGAAAAGTCATTGGAGTAAAAATCATGGGCGACTTGTACGTCGCGCCCAAGGTGACCATATCGTTAACCTTGTACAAGGCCCCGATGGTAAGACCGACTCCATAGGCCCAAGAAGGAGTAGAAAGATTAACACCCGACGTGACGGGAACTACAGTACTGATCGGACCAACACCAGGCTGCATCACCGTAGCAGGTGCAAACTGGGTCAATGTTTGTTGGAAAGACCCCTGCTCTGCCGCGATATTCAGAGAAGCACCAACTGCCAAATGGGAATTCACCTTCATAGCAAGCGAGGGAGCCATCTGAATGAACGTGATGCTGCTGTAAGCCTGCGCGTATCCACCATAAGGGAGGCCTTGCGGATTAGGAGCAACGTTTTGCAGATAATTCACACCCAAGCCAGATGTACCGTAGACACCGCCACCGAATACGATCCCGTCGCCAAAAGCCGGAGCCACCCAACCGATCGCAGGGATGCCATAAACATTACTGTGGCTACCAATTTCCCCAAAACCCATATTGGTCTTGCGGGTCGGATTGAATACCTCGGCAGAGAAGGCCGCCTGCGGCCGCATCAGGGCCAGACCTGCCGGATTACTGATGGCAGCAGACAGAGGATCATCAGGAGCGGCGACAACCGCACCACCCATACCTACCGCATACTGCCCCACACCGATCAACTGATAGCCGTTGGTGGCGAAAGCATTGCTGGAAAAACCCGCAGCAGCGATGGCCGCGGCAACTGCATAGCCCAAAATTTTCGTCTTCTTCACTTCCTCGCCCTCTGTTGTCAAAACGTGTTTTGATTGTGGCGGATAGAACAAAGTGTTGCAAGAACCGTCACAATCAAAGTTTTTTCGCTTCGATCAAAAGAGAAAATACTGTGATTTGATGATATTTCTTATCATAACATTCTAATGAAACGAAAAAGGGGCCACTCGGGCCCCTTTCGCAGAGATCCAGATCAACCGGGGAACTGCAGGTCCTTCAGGCGCATCTGACGCCGCACGATCTCCACATCCTGCTTGTTGAGGACGAAGGGGAAGGAGCGGATGTCGGACGGCGAAGAGTCCCCATAGGGACGATTGCAGGCGCTCACCTCTTCGTCATCCTTACCCGGGCAACCGGAAGTCTGGAAGGGCTTGCCCGAGTCGATAATGTCCTCGAGTTCCGCCTGCGGGAAGCCAAAGTCTGCCACCCGACCATACTCATCAAAGCTCATGTCTTCAAAACGACCACCAGCATAATCAATGAGAAAGCGACCCAACTGCACCCGCCGCCACTGGTCCTGCGGTACCGGATCCCAATCTTCCATCATCGAGCCCTTTTCCGGGAAGAAGGCAAACATGTGGTTGTGCCCGCCCATATCCTTCATCCGCTGGCAAACCTGCAGGATTTCCTGCTCGGTCTCGCCCATGCCACAGATCAGATGAGCACCAAACTTCTCCGGCCCGTAGATCTCGGCAGCCCACTCGATCGCCTGCCAATACTTGTCCCAGGAATGGGGGCTTTGCACGGTCTTGCCGCGGGTGCGTTCGAAGATTTCCGGGGTGACCGCATCGAGAGCCACGGTGAAGATATCCGCACCCAGCTCTTTCAGGGTGATGAGGTCCTGTTTCTCCATGGTCGTGGGGTTGGACAGGATCGACACCGGAATATGCGGCGCCGCCTCCATCCACCGCTTGAGCACCACTTGGGTATCGTAGTCGGAATCGGGGTGGGTGATCATGCTGATGCACATGCGCTCGAACTGTCCCTTGTCACTGTTGGCGGCAATCCGCTCCAGCATCTCGTCCACCCGAACCGTCGGCCAGTCGACACGGATGAAGTTACGGTCGGCGTAGTCGCGGCTTTCCTCCCGATGCCGGGCCAGACCGCAGTAGGTGCAGTTGGCGCGACAACCTTCGGGATAGGTCATCAACAGATTCAGGCAATGGGTGCAGCTGGTGCGGTGCATCACCCCGGGAATGAGTCCCAGGGTGATGGCTGCCGCCGTGCTCAACTGCACATAGTCGGGAGACCGCATGGCCGGCGTCTTGACGAAGTAATCGGGCCGATAGAAGTTCAGGGGTTGATTGGTTTCCGGGGCTACCGCACTCATGGGACATCCTCCTCGACAATCCGCCCTCAGGCGGCAAAATATTCCTCAAAAGCAATCCATCCAGACCGCATCACGCGATCCTCCTGTGCCGCCGGCTTGCGCCAGACGGCTTCCAGTTCGCGCCGCCGCTGTACGGCGCGCTGGAGCGCCGGACCGAATTGGTCCGTCATATCCTCTGCGTACTCTTCGAGGGCATCCGTATCACCTGCCAGCCAAGCGACGGTCGCCCGCCCGGCGGCTTCGCCGCTGATGACTGCCGCCGGGATGCCGGCGCCGGTAATGGGATGCGTCAGACCTGCAGCATCTCCCAGCAACAGGGCCCGCGCATGTACCATGGGGCGGATTCCCCCCACCGGAATCGCACCTCCGGTGCGCCCAAGGATCTCTGCTCCAACGATACCGCGCTCCTGCATCTGCTGGTGCAGAGTCTCCAGAGGTACCTTGAGGTTGCTCTCGAAACGACGATCCGCCCCCAGCCCCAAATTCGCCACCGCGCCACGGGGAAAGAGCCAAGCATAGCCACCGGGAAAGGCATCGGAGAGGAAGATGTCGGTATCAAAGTATTCCTGCAGGAGTGGCACGGTGTATTGGCGGGTGAAGACCACCGCCTGATCCTCCAGACCGAGAGCTACCGCTACGGCACTATGGGGCCCGTCAGCGCCAAGAAGAAAACGTGGGCGTAGGGCGATGCTCTCGCCGTCGCGCTGCACTACGGCAAGCTCACCATCCCAGGAGCGGAATTGGGTGCGTCGCCAGATCGTTGCCCCCGCGGCTTCGGCGAGCTCTGCCAGGCCTTGATCAAAGCGCGCGCGGTCGATCATCAGGCCGGGAAACGCCGAATGCTCCGCGGCTCCAGAGGGCAGGACGGTGAGCATGCCGCTCACCTCCTGCACCCGCGACAGCGTCTCATGTACCGTGCGCATAAGCGGATTGGGAACAAACTCGGCACACTGCACTGGAACGCCAATCTCACTGCGCTTGTCGACGGCAATGGTATGCAAACCTGCGGCAGCGGCGACCCGGGCCGCTGCCGCGCCCCCCGGTCCCATGCCCACCACGAGTACGTCGCAGTCGATCACGCGCATGGCAACGCCTCGCGTACGACCTGGACGAAATCGCTTGGCTGCAGACCCAATGCATCGACAGGGGTCTCGTGATACCAACGCTCAACGATCTGCGGTAAGTCTTCGATATGACTGTTGCGCAGGGCGGCCTCCAAATCCAGAACCGCGCGCCGCGGTTGGACAAAGAAATCGCCGCTGAAGGCGATTTGCCGAATCCGTTTGCCGCGCTCGTCCCAGAGCAGCTCACTACGCAAGGTGCCACCGTTACCCCGGTGCACGGCCTGCAAGAGAGCTTGCTCACTGCGCGGGCGATCCTGCAGTTGCAGCCATTCCGGGTCGCGCACGATAGCCAAGGCCTCGGGGAGGTATGTCGCCAGCACTTCGGGCATCGGCGTCTCGCGCATGTCCCAAGCGAAGTGGGCGCGGAAACCCTCGACCAATGCCTCTTTGACCTCTGACTTACTGGGTAGCCGCCCCAGCAAGGCACGCAGACTCGTGACGCGGTCCGCGACCGACTGTATCGCGTGGGCATCGAGCTTTTCGAGCGGCACGCGCAGGATGCGCAGCATCCGCGGGATATCCAGATCGATCAGGACGGTGCCCTGAAAGAGCACCACCTGACCATCGATGATGCCGCCGGTGCCGGAGATCTTCCGCCCCTCTACTTCGATATCGTTGCGCGGACGAAACTGCGCATCAATACCGAGCTGGCGCAGACCCAGGGCCGCCGCTTCGCAGATTTCTTGCGCCAAGAAGCTCATGTCCCCAGCAGGCAGGTCTTCCCGCCGACACACCAACTCCCAACCCAGCTGGGTTTCATCGAAGATGATGGCCCCGCCGCCGGTCAGGCGGCGTTGCACCTGCACACTCTCCCGGGCGCAAAAGTCGAGATCGAGTTCCTGTCGAGGGGACTGATGATGCCCGAGTAGGGCGCAGTCACGAAAATGCAGGAAGCGGAAGCTAGCACCTTGCCTGCCGTCGGCTACGGCGGCCATCAGGGCGTGGTCGAGGGCCATATTCTCGTCCGCATCGCGCAGGCCGGTATCGATCACCGCCCATTGCGCCTGGTCGCGCTGCCGCTCTGTCTCTCGCTCAGTCATGATCCTTCGCTTCCAGCACTCAGGCGGTCACGACAATGGGGATATCGCGCAGTGCTGGACGCCGCTTGGGTGCGGCCGGGATATGATCCAATGGAATAGCCCCACTTTCCTCGCCGAGGGCAAGAACCTCTTCGCCGACGATCATCGAACAGCAGGAGGGGGTAACGAAAACGTCGCGATCCAAATGCTTGGCCAATGCCAGCATGCCATCGGAGGGGAAAGCAATGCCGTTCAGCCCCGCCATCACCGCATAGCTATCGGTTTCCATGCGATGCACACCACTGGGTCGCGCACAGCCGAGCAACACTGGGGTGTCCGGGAGGCTCGCACGCGCGTCCATGAAGTATTTACCAACCTCATTGCTCGGTGGGGTGGCAAAGGGCCGACTCTGGCTGGCGTACTGCGACATGATCACCACCAGCACCAGAGCGCTGGGCAGATGCCGCTGCACGATTTCGAGGGAGTTCCATTCGCCCAGCATCTCGCCATAATGGAGCCCAATGACAATATGCGGCACCACCTTCATCTTGGTGGCGACCAACGCCTCCAGCGCCGCTTCAAAATCATCGACACTGCGGCGCAAGTGGTAGACCTGGGAAATGGTATCCTGGGCGCCAATGACGTCCATCATGGCGACGTCAACTCCGGCATCCTCCATACCACGGGCGAATTCTGGCGTGGCGATGCCCGTGTGCATAGCAATCTGCAGATTGGGGTAGCGCGCCTTGATCTTGCTGACCGTCGGAAAATACGGTTCATAATGAACGACGTTCTGATGATCAGAACCACCCGACAACAATAATCCGCGTCCGCCATCCAGAACAATCTGATCGACAAGACGATCGAGCTCCTCGGGAGAGCGCACGGGGATCATCGGTTCGAGAATTTTGGCCTTGCAATGGTCACATTGCAGCTTGCAATCACCACCAGTGATGGAAATGGCCGGGAAAGCATTTTTGCCGCAGCTCGTGGTGGACAGTTCGGAAGTTTCATGATGCCGAAACGATGGAGTATAGAAGTTCATCCGTCCGACCTGACTGCCCGAGAGTCCCTGCCAACGCTCGCGCATCGACGCAACCAGATTGGTATCGAGTTGCAAGTCTTCAAGGGCCTCTACCTGGGAAACAGCGTCCAACCATGGATTCATGAGTTCGTCCGTCCTGCGTCAGTAAAAAGACTTCAGCGGCCACCGAGGCGGCCGCTGAGCGAAAGCAAGAGAAATCTTAGCAGCCGCCGAAGCCGTCAGCGTTCATCTTCTCTTCGAATGCCGCCAGGGCATCTGCTCCGGTCTTGAGCTCACCAGAGTCGCCAGCGAAATCCGCCGGATTCAGCTTGGCAATCCAGCCGCTGCCGTACGGATCCTTGTTGATCAGACCCGGGTCCTTGGCGACCTCATCATTGCTCGCGGTGACCGTACCGCTGACCGGGCTCTTCAACGGACCTACCCATTTTCCAGATTCTACGGTGGCGGCCGACTTGTCTTTTTTGATGTCCTTGCCCGCAGCCTTCGGGGTGTAGGAAACAATCTGGCCGGCCAGGGCGCAGGCATAGGCGGTCATGCCGATGGTCACACTGCCATCGTCTTCCTTGCGCAGCCACACGTTATTTTCGACGTTGTACATCAGATCTTCAGGAATTTCACAACCACGAACGGTACCCATAATGCCCTCCTTAGGGTGTACGGAAAAATCCAGTTAGAGATAAATCCCTCAAAAAAATAACAAGCGATCGACCGACAGAATGAGGTCGGCCAGATCCCCGGCTGAAGCTACGTGGTCGACCTCATCGATCAGGCCCGTCTCTTCCATGGCATATCCGGGCAACGCGGGGCGACATACATAGAGCTCCGCTCCGGCATTTTTCGCATCCCGAATGAATTCGATGATGCGTTTGCCACCTTCCATGGCTGCCATGTTCTCGGCAACACCTTTCTCCATGAGCTTGACCGCCTCCATGGTGCAAAAAATCTTAACCTCTGCATCCATAGATGACAACAAGGACCCCAGATAAAACGGCGTCGCACAACGATGCGCCGTGCTCGGGCCGCTGGTCATGACAATGACCACGGTCTTCTCTTCGTCATCTTCCAGATAGTGACTGCTCATCGCATTCCCCGCTCACAGTGGATGTCGTCCCGCAGACAGCGCGCCTTGTACATCTCGAAGGCGGCATCGCCGGTTACCATGTCCTTCAACGCGACCTCCAGACTCGCCACCGGACGCACACGGGCAATCCAGGCTTCGTAGGGTTCGATATTGAGGAGGTTAGGGTCTTCCAGCACATCCTCGTTGGCAAGTTCGATCACACAGTCGAAGACATTGGGAACCGGACCGGCCCATTTCCCACTTTCAATGGTGGCAACTGGCTTGCCGATGGGTCGCCGCGTACCGGGGCGGCGCACGCGCACATGCAGAATCTTGCCGGCGATGGATTGGGAAATGTCGGTCATGCCCACGGTGAGCGTGCCATCATCCTCACGTCGCGCCCAGACCTGACTTTCCTTGTCATAGTAGAGCTCGGCGCGAAATTCACACCCGTTACATTCCATGGCCTGTTCCTCGTTATATGCTGCGACGAAAAAAAACGCCCCCGATCAGGGGGCGCATTTCGCAACTCGGTCAGACAATCCCTTTAGCAGCAAGGAGATCCATGGAGTCACTGACGTTGTCGGGGATACCGACTTTTCGCGGTGAGAGTCCCATGGCCAAGCCCAGCAGCTGGGTGAAGTAGATGACCTTGACGTTCGATTTAATGCCAAACTCCACTTCCGCGCGCACCTGATGCATTTCCAGACCGGAATGACAGGTCGGACACTCGGTGGCAATAACTTCGGCCCCGGCATCTTCCGCAGCTTGCAGGATGTTCAGCACCAGCTGCGTGGAGGTGTCAGAGTCGGACAAAGTATGCGCACCACCACAGCAGGCAGTCTTCAACGGAAAATCGACCGCCACGGCACCAGCAGCATTGAGCAGATCATCCATGAAATGCGGTGCGTAGGAAGATTCCGAACCGGGGCCCTGATCCTTTTCCGGGAAGATCTGCCGCGGCCGGGTGTACATGCAGCCGTAGTAGTTGGCGATTTTCAGCCCATTGAGGCTCTTCTTCACCCGGCTCTTGATACCCTCCGGTCCGACTTCCTCCATGAACCACTCCAGCGCGTGCAAGCTGCGCACGTCGCCATCATAGACCGGATCGCCAGACTTTTCGGCGAGGTCCTGAACCGTCTTCATGGTCTCGTCCGAGGTTGCGCACTCGTATTCGGTCTGCTTCAGATTGCGATAACAACCATTGCAGGGGGCCATAACGGTGTCGCAACCCTGGAGCTTGCTGGCGATCGCCAAGTTACGCGCAGACATGTAGGTCTGCAGCATGGGGTGGATATTCTTGACCTCCATGGCCCCACAGCAGTTGTAATCTTCGAGATTTTCCATCTCCAGACCCAACTCTTTCACCAATACGCGAGTGGATTTGTCGTAGGGTCCGCCAGAGCCCTCCAGGGCACAACCGGGGTAATAAGCAACCTTAGCCATGATGAGCGGCCTCCTTCTGCGTCTTGACGTACTCGGCAAGCACCTCGCCGGTGCGACCCCAAGATTTGGTCTTGGGACGAAACACGACGTTCAGGCCCATCTTGGCCAACTGACCCAGAGGCATATGCTTGCTGAGATTCTTACCGAAATTGATGATCCAGGTCTGCACGAGTGGCTGGCCGGAACGCTTGAAGAAGCCCATCATGACTTCCGTATCCTCAATGCGACCGAACTCCAGGCACTGATGAGTGAATTCCTCATCGAAGTGGGTAGATAAGGTCTTGGGGGTATACCCATTCTCTTCCAGCCAGTGCGCGGTGGCTTTCATCACGCCTTCGGGACGGACATCTTTGGGGCAGATGTTGGTGCACTTGTTGCAGGACACGCATTGCCAGATGATGTCTTTATCCTTCATCAGCTCCGCCTTCAGACCCAGGCGAATCAGGTAAATCCAGTAGCGCGGGTTGAAGTCCACATTCTGTGCGTACATAGTGCAGGAATTGGTGCAGGAACCGCACTGCCAACAACGATGCACATTCTCACCGCCGCCGTAGCTCTGAATGATCTTTTCGAAATCCGGCTCGTAATCCACCAGGGTACGAGGGGAGATCATGGTATTCCAAGATCCCGACACATCCACACCATCCACGACCAAATGATCGTGTTGGAGAATGCGATCAGGATCGATCAGTGTCTTCTCATGAATAGCCATAACCAAGAACTCCTAAATTTGGAAAACTAATGAACATCTTTGCCTTTGATCCGTGAGCCGCCCATGCGCCGCTGGGTTTCGACTCCCAGCAACTTGTGGATTTGCTCGATGAAATCCGATTGCCCGCCGAAATCCGAGCGCAGGAACCCTTCTGCCATGGCCCGCAAATATTGTGAGTATTGGTATGCCAACAACACATCGATGAGATAGGGCAGATCGCGATACACACCAAGTTCGGACAGCCCTTGGCGCATCCACTCCCGCACACCCTCAAACATCTCCGGGCTCTCCCCTAAGGGAAAGTCGGTGATGTAGTCACCGCCACGCACAAACTCGCGTACCGCTCCGGAACTCGTACCTTGGTCCCAGACCCAGCGGGTCATGAGCGGGTACACTTCCGGGTTAGAGAAGTGCAATAGCTCCGCCGCCAGATCCCGTAGAGCCCTCTGCGCCTTGCCTTCTGCAGGAATTGCCTCTTGAAAGCGCTGCATACGTTGCGGCAAATCTCCGTGGCCGCTGAGCAGGTCAGCGATCGCAGAGCGCAAAGCCGGCGCTCCATAGGCTTCCAGAGTCGGCCAGAGCTTGCGCCGCGCAGTGAACATCCGTTCTACCAACGTGCGCATCCCGTCAGCATCTAATTCCTTGTCAATACGGGAGAGAATGGACTGGAATACCGCGCCCTTCTCCTCCAGCATAGCAATCAGATCAGATAAACCCTGCTGCCCCTCGAGGGCCTCCTCAAGCTCGTAGAACGATTTCTTGAGCAGGCCGACATCGAGATCGATAGGCAACTTGGCCGGCGTTACAGACTCTTGCATCAGACTCAAACGGCCACTTTCTGCGCCGAGAACAGATCCGCCACCGCACGCGAGCCAGCGGACTGACCCTGGGCGATAGACGTATCGATGTCTTCAGGACCGGTAGAAGCACCGCAGGTATAAATACCCTTACGTGTGGTCCCTTGACTGTTGGTGTACTGCTCGGCCTTGTCAATGAAACCGTGCTTTTCCAAACCGATACCAAAGGTTTTGGCGATTTCGGGATTCAGGGCATTCGGATCCATGCCAATGGCATGTACAACGATATCCATGGGGATGACGATCGGACGTTTGACCAGAGTATCTTCACCTTTCACCAGCAGGCGTCCATCCGGAGATTTGGTCACCTCGGCAATACGCGCCTTGACAAACTTGGTCTTGAACTCTTCCTGGCTCTTCCAGTAGAACTTGTCCTCATACAGGCCAAAGGTGCGGATGTCCATGTAGTAAATGAACACGTCGGTGCTTGGAGAAATCTCTTTGATCTCCATGGCCAGATTTGCAGAAACCGTGCAGCAGATCTTGGAGCACCACTCACGCCCAATCTGGCGGTCACGGGAACCGACGCAGAGCAGGATGGCGACGCGCTCCGGCACACGACCGTCCGACGGACACTGAATCTTACCAGTAGCGACCATCTGCTCCATCTGGGAGGTGGTCAACACGTCTTCGTAGGTACCAAAACCCCATTCCGGCTTGTTGATGGAATCGAAGTGGGTGAAGCCCGTAGCAAGCACGATGCTGCCAGCTTCGACCTTGCTGCCGTTGCTCAAGGTTGCGGTGAAATTACCGGCCTCACCATCCAACTGGCTGACCTTGGTAGACTTGTGAATGCTGACGTTGCCGTCCCCTTCGACCCGACTCACCATGCGGCCGATAGCATCCTTGGCCCACTCACCCGAAGGAACCAGCTTGGCATACCCCGAGATGATCGGTGCACCACCAAGAACGTCTTCCTTTTCGACGATAACTGCTTTCTTGCCCATGGCTGCCACGGTGGCTGCCGCCGAAAGGCCCGCCGGGCCCGCACCTACTACTAGAACTGTATCTTGTGCACTCACTGATCGTTCTCCTCAAGCACCCGTCTTCATATTGATGTTCTGATTGGTAGCGAGTTCGGGGTTGTAGAGGTACTCCACATTCCCTTGCTCGACCTGCTTCAGATATTCCTGGAAATCGGCCTTGGCCTTGTCCCAGCTGATGCCCATCTTCTCCACCAGATCCTCACAGGGGGAAGCATGCCACTGCAGCTGCACGATCTTGAACGGATCGGCACCACAGGCCAGCGCGGCCAACTGCACGTCGGCAATGATCGGCACCGAGTAATTCATATCGTGTGCCTTGCCAATCCACTGGTTCTTATCCATGGTGGTGATGCAGCCGGTGTCGATGCCGATCATCACGTCCGCCTTCGCCTCTTCCCGCGCGACCTTGATCTTGCGGTTCATGGTGAAGCTGCGGGTAAACTCGCGCTCGGAAATGATGTGGCGGAAGCCAAAGCCACAGCAGTCATACCAGGTGGAGTAGTCGATGACCTGCGCGCCCAGGGCCTGGGCCATGGAGGTGCCGACCGCGGTGCGGTTGCCGCCGAGAACGGTGTTGTCATAGACCGCATCCTCGGCCACCATCTTGTAGTAGTGGCAGGCGGCATGCACGGTCACCCGGATGTTGCTCATGTCGATGGTCTGCAGGTCGCTGGCAATGCGGTTGCGCATCACGTGCAGCCACTCACTGTAGTGCACCACTTCTTCGGGGATGACGATCTTGCCATCGACCAGACGCCCAAGCTTGCCGAGGATCTTCTTGACCTTCTCGCGCAGCTCGGCGGATTCGATCAGGTACTTGCGGATTTCCTTGTAGTTACCGAAGGAGGTGCCGCAATGCACCAGGGGATAGAAGTGGCCATTCTCGAAGCCGTGCTGCTTGCCGGAGACGTAGGCTTGGTGGAAGTTGCGCAGGAACACCGCCGCCAGGGATTCGACGTTGCCAATGCCGGAGCCATGATAGTTCCAAGCGGTGCAGGAGGTCTGGTCGGTCTCGTCGAGGTAGTCGATACCGAACTTGTTCATGAACCACATGAGGCTGGTGGGATAGCCGGGGATGTTGCCGCACTGCCCACAGCTCTTGTGATGCCAGAGCTGGTTGGTGGGTACCCGCTTCTTCCAGCCGAAAAGGGTGTCGACCTCGATGGGCTTATGGTCATCGCTGATGCGATGGACGATGATCTCGCCTTCCTTCTCGAGCTCCCACATGTGCTCGCGGATGTCGTCCATACGCTCGCCCAGATCCACCGAACGCCGGTCGACATGGTTACGCACCCATGCCGTCGCCGCTTCGGCTTCGTTGGCGTTGAGATTGGTATCCTGGAAAAAGGCGCCGTGACCGGCTACCCCTTGCTGCGTCGTGTTTTCACTCATTTTCGTCACCCCTTACTCGTCGCCATGGCTTTCGAGCCAGTCTTCGTAGTCTTCGCGCTTTTCATCGATGAAGTCCTCGATCACGTCGAAGAGATTTTCATCCATGGTTTCCAGGGACTTCAGCACGCCTGTCATTTCCCAGATGGTGTACATTTCCACGGAGGTCTTCAGCGAAACTTCCCAGGCAGTTTCCACAGTCTGCAGGGTGCGCACCGGGATCGCCTTGCGCAACACACGAAGGTCGCCTTCGACCTTTTGAATGTTTGGACCCCAGTCGGGGAAGTGATCCGGCTGAATCATGTCAGGAGACAACTGGTTGCCGGTAGTGATGAGCTTGAGCATAACGCGCCCGAAGGGCCGCAGTACGTCTTTCGCAGACTGCATGCCATGGCGAATGGAAACCTCGCGCATGATCATTACCAGGCCACCAGGAGAATTCTTGAAGGGGCAACGTGCCGCACAGGTCATACACTGCGCACAAGCCCAGATTTTCTCCTGCATGGCGTCATAAATCTGCTCCACGTTTTCCGTCCACAAAAGCTGGACGATCTCCCGCGGGCTGTAATCGTAAAACTGTGCCGACGGACAGGTGGCGGTGCAGATACCGCAGTTAAGACAACCATTGAGTTCGTGATCGTACCGGAAGTCGGCACGAATCTCGTCGAACATCTCTTTCATTTCAGCGTAAGTCGCCATTTACTTGCTCCTCACTAGCAGTAGTAAGCCGATATCTGTCTGACCGCCACACCTCTGATCCGTTCCGATCAGATGAACAAGGTAATGTCGGACTCGCCCGCAAATTCAAAGAAAGCGGCCGCACCACCCAACTCGATGCCGTCGATGAAATCGGCCGTATCAAACTCGAACAGGTCTACCGTCATCTGGCAGGCAATCATGCGCACTTCCGCCTCGACACACAGTTCACGCAACTCTTCGAGACTCGCCACGCCCTTGGCCTTCATCTTGCTCTTCATCATGGAAGTTGCCATACCTTCCATTCCCGGCAAGACCATCATTAAGGTCGGCATAGGCACCGGCATAGGCATGGCCGGGTTCCCGAGCGGGCTGACTCGCAGATGCCCAAGATCTTTCTTCAGCAACTGCAGGCCATAGAAGGTGAAGAAGATTTCCACGCTATAACCAAGGGCCGCAGCGGTAGAGGCCAGGATGAAGGGCGGATAACCCCAGTCCAACGTACCTTTAGTGGCGACAATCGCCAGTTTCTTTTCATCCATAATTCACTCCTCGAAGGCGCCAGAGATCTATCCTCTGGCGCCACAGGCTCATCAGGCCTTCTGAATGAAGAATACGAACTCGCCACCAGCTTCCGCCTGGTCGAGCAGAGGGTTCTTGGTCTGCTTGGAGAACGCCTCAAAGTCCTTCACTGCACCGGGATCGGTAGCAACGATTTTCAGGACTTGTCCGGCATTCATCTCTCCCAGGGCCTTCTTGGTGCGCAGGATGGGCAGCGGGCAGTTCAGTCCACGGGCATCCAGCAGCTTGTCTTCTTGTACCATTGCAACCTCCACTCTCAAGTCAAACAACAGCGTACGAATGTATCAGGATTTGCCTGCCAAGCAAGGCAAAGATTTTAATTTGTTGATTAGTTCGGCATATTTCAGCATATTCTTATACGCCATGCTAGACGATGGGGAAAGAGCGGTTAGCCCAGCCCGAAATCCCACCTCGCAGGTTGTATACCTCCGAGAAGCCTTGTGCGGCCGCGAACGCGCAGGCCTGCGAGGAACGTCCACCGCTCAGACAATAGAATACCAAGGGCTTCTCCTTGTCGATTTCGGCCATACTCATTGGCAACAGATGCAGGGGAATGTGCTTAGCGCCGCTGATCATCCCGCGGGCAACCTCAGCCGGTGAACGCACGTCAATCAGAGTGAAGGCCTGCGCCTTCTCCTGCATCTCCTTCAACTGCTCCGCGGTAACTTCTTTGAAACCATACATGATCTTCGATCCACCCCACAAATAGCATTCGCTTATGGTAACATCCCTGCGGCATAGAATTCTAATTTATTTCAGCCCCCAAGACGCATCATAAATATTTTTGAAGAGCGTTTGCGATCCTGATCGAAGACATGGCGCTCGGGTTTGTCTTGCCAGATACCCTGTGCGATCGCCTTGCCAAGTTCGACCATACCCATGCCCGAACGAAGCAGGGGACGCAACTCCATACCCGCCTCCTGACCAAGGCAAAAGACGAGACGACCGGTTGCCGTCAGACGTACCCGATTGCAAGTCGCACAAAAGTTGTCACTGATGGGGGTGATGAAACCGATGCTGCCGTATCCGCCCGGCAAGGTGTATCGTCTTGCCGGACCCTGATCGCGACTGTTCGCAAGCGGCAAAAGTGACCCGAAAGCTCTCTCGATTATCCCCCGCGCCTCACTCGCGGAGAGGTAATCCTGCTCCTGACTGCCGCTACCTGCACTACCCAGAGGCATGGTTTCGATGAAGCGAATCTCCAAGCCACGCGCGACCGCGTAATCGACCAGAGAAGCTAGTTCCGACCCGTTGATACTGCGCAATAGGACCGTATTGATCTTGATACGGGGTATCCCAGCCGCACGCGCGGCATCAATGCCGCGTAGTACGCGCGGTAACGTCCCCCCCCGGGTTACCTGTCGAAACTTGTCGGGGTCGAGGGTATCCAAGCTGATATTGAGACTGTTGAGGCCCGCCTGGGCAAGAGATTCAGCCAAGCGATCGAGCAGATAGCCGTTGCTACTCAGGCTGATTTTACCGATACCAAGTTCATTGGCGTAGCGGACGTGCGCCAACAAGTGGGGATGGATGAGAGGCTCGCCGCCGGTAAAGCGCAAATGTTGCAGACCTAGGGCCTGAAAACTGCGTAGGACGAGGTGAACTTCGTCAGGACGCAGATGTTCCTCACGCTCAAAGTACGGCGTGCCTTCCGCCGGACTGCAGTACTGGCAGCGAAAGTTGCAGTGTTCAGTGAGGGATAGGCGCAGGTAAGTGATGCGTCTGCCATACTGATCCCAAAGCTCCCCCGTCTTGGGCAGGCTGCTTACCTGCCCAGAGGAATTGCCGTAGCTGTGCTTGTCAGCAGCGCTGACGACCATGATACAGGTTCACCACATGCTGTGCCTCAACAAAAAACAGCCAGCGCTCCACACCCAGCCCAAATACAATGGATACCGCGGCAATGACCGCCGCAACGGCGGACTGATCCGCCACGGCAAAGGCCAGAGCAATGATCGGCACGATGACCGCGAAGAAATACATCATCAACTTGATGCCGCGTGCCTTGTCGCGCGCCAAGGTATGGCCGAACTCCTCGGTGAGGAAGGTGCCGAAGGTATGCCCCTGGTCCAGAATGCGAACGGTGGAGCGATTGAAACCCGTTGCCGTGCGAATCGTCGGTCCGGAGGGACGGGCGATCCAGAAGTAGTAAATGGCCTTCATCACCGCCACGGCAGCAATCAGGGCAATGGCAATGCCTACAAAAACTCCGGCACTCTCGCCCGTGACAATGCGCACGGCAGCAAGGAGCGTGGCGCCGATGGCGAAACCCATGGCGTAAAAATTGGCCGGCACCAGAGCCGTATTCCATTGGCGAATGGTCCGCAGCACGGCATAGATCATGCCTTGGCAGAAGATGGTGATGAGTCCGATCACCCCTGCCAGACTGGCGAGGATCAGACCGACCGTGGCTTCGGGGGCGCCCGTGACAAAGGTCCAGACCAGGTAGGCAAAAGCAAAGGGATAATACGCAACCGCAAAGATACCTTCGCGGGCCAACCACGAGGTACGCCAGCGAGTGAAGGCCCGCCACGCATTTTTGGGATTGGCAAGATGCGCCGTCGAAGACAGCATGCCGATCGTGACAAAGATCAGCGACAAAATCACCGCAGCCAAGGTCTGCACGGGACTCAGTCCACCATCAATATGGAGATCGTTGACAATGGCAACGAGGGCTATCAGGCCAAATCCGCCGCCAGAAAACAGGGTGAGAAAAATAACTGCCAGTGCCGCGTGCATAACGTCTCCTTAGCGCTCCACCACACGATTGACCCACTCCTTCACCTTTGCGCCGGCCTTCTTTTTCAGGCCTTCGGTGGGGATGGGAGCGTGCACGCGCGGCGGCAGATAATGGTTGCTCGGGTCATAGTTCAACTCGGGCATGAGCTGATAGCCACCGCGCTCGCGCACCGCCCGACTGACCGGACTCTCTGGATCGTCGAAGTCACCGAACATACGCGCATGCGCCGGACAGGTCAGTACGCAGGCCGGCTGACGCTCTTCTTCGGGGATTTCCATGTCGTAAATGCGGTCGATGCAGAGGGTGCACTTCTTCATCGTGCCGGAGACCCGATCCAGCTCGCGGGCGCCATAAGGGCAGGCCCAGGAGCAGTAATTGCAGCCCATGCACTTGCTTTGATCGACAAGAACGATGCCATCTTCTGGGCGTTTGTGGCTCGCCCCAGTGGGGCAGACGGTGACGCACTCCGCATTTTCACAATGCATGCAGGACATCGGGAAATTGACCGTCTTGTTGTAGGGATACTCCCCGATTTCATAGTGCCGGATACGGTTGAACCAGACCCCGGATGGCTTGGCACCATACGGATTATAGTCCGTCAGCGGCGCCGTGGTGCCGCTGGTATTCCATTCCTTACAGGCTACCGCACAGGCATGACAGCCTACGCAGGTATCCAGATCGATGACTAATCCAAGTCTCATGTCGCGCTCCTTGCCTACTCAGGACTTGAGATTGACGGGCTTATGGGTGTGATACCGCAGCACGTCCGGTGCCGGAGTATCGCCGGGCAGCGGCTTCATGGTCGGGAAGGTGGGCCAGGTGCCCTCCTCACCCGGCGCCGCCGGATAAATCTTGACCATCAAGTCATACCAAGCCGCCTGCCCGGTAATTGGATCGGAGTTGGTCAAGCGCCGCTCGCCTTGTTTAGGCGGCAGCAATTCCGAAATTAGGTGATTCATCAGGAACCCGCGAGTGGCCTCCGCGGCGTCGGGTTTCAGACCCCAGGCGCCGGATTGCTTGCCGATGGCGTTCCAGGTCCACACCGTGTCTTCCTGGCAACCTTCGATCAGCTTCACCTGTACGCGGATCTTGCCATTGTGGCTCTCGACCCAGACCCAGCTCTTGTCCTGGATCCCCATCTGCTCGCCGCGCTGCCGATTCATATACAAATAATTCTGCGCGATGATCTGGCGCAACCAGGCGTTCTGGCTATCCCAAGAGTGATACATCATCATGGGGCGCTGATTGACGGCAAAGAACGGATACTCCTTCTTGTCGATACGCTGCTGCTCCAAAGGCTCGTAGAAGTCTGGCAACGGGTCGAAATAGGTAGCCAGACGCTCGCGGTCGACCGGATCCTTGGGCATCGGACCATCATAGAGGCCCTGACCCGCCAAGCGGAAGCGCTGGAAGGCTTCGGAATACAACTCGATGATGATGGGGTCGGCCGTAGGATTGAATCCCACCCGCTGCGCCAGCTCCAGATATTCTTTGTTCGCAAAGCGGTAAAAGCGTTGGGACTTGGGCAGGTGATACTGGAAGAAGCCCTGATTCTCGATGTAGCGATCCCACTGATTGGGATTCGGTTCACCGCGCAGGTGCGTCTCGCCATCCTTACCCCGCCAACCGGCCAGAAAGCCGATCCCTGGAGCACGCTCGAAATTGGCAATGAAATCCTTATAACCGCTGTACTTGGGGGTGCCATCCTCCTTGGTGAAGGCAGGCAGTTTCAAACGCCCCCCCAGCTCCACCATCACGTCCTGCCAGGGGCGCACATTGCGGTCCGGCTTGAGGATCGGGTGGCGGATGGAGTCACAGATGGCATCCGGCTCGGAAATGGGTCGATCCAAGAGCGAGATGGAATCATAGCGCTCCAGGTAGGTGGTATCGGGCAGGATCAGGTCGCCAAAATTCACCATCTCCGAATGGAAGGCGTCGATGACCACCAAAAACGGGATCTTGTACTCGCCATTTTCGTCCTTGGCCTTCAGCATCTCCTGCACGTTGGCGGTATTCATGGTGGAGTTCCAACTCATGTTCGCCATAAAGAAGATCAGGGTGTCGATGCCGTAGGGATCCTTGTTGACGGCATTGGTGATCACCATGTGCATCAGGCCATGGTTGGCAATTGGCGCCTCCCAGGAATAGGCCTTATCGATGCGCTTTGGATTACCATTCTCGTCGATGACGAGGTCTTCCGGCGCGGTCGGGAAACCGAGCGGCAAGGACTTCAGCGGGGTGTTGGGAGCGCTGTGCTGCGCCGGCTTGTTTGGCGGCGGTACGGGCTTGGGGTATGGCGCCTTGGCGCGGAAGCCACCGGGACAGTCGATGGTGCCCAAAAGAATCTGCACCAGGTGAATGGCACGCGCTGCCTGCATGCCGTTGGAATGTGCCGAGATACCGCGCATGGCGTGCATGGACACTGGCCGCCCGATGAACTTGTCGTGCTTGCGGCCGGCCCAATCGGTCCATTCGACTTCAATCTCGATGCTTTCCTTGAACGCGACGTGGGCCATTTCCAAGGCCAGTCGCTCGATGGTTTCCGCTGGAATGCCGGTGATTTTGCTGGCGTTGGCCGGGCTGTAGCGGTCGTCCAGATAGCGCTCGGCGAGAATGGACATGATGGTGCGCACGGGCCGACCATCGGGGGTCTGGAATTCGCCAAAGAGGGCTGCCTTTACGCCAGGCTGCATGCCGTTGACGTAGGCCTGCTGTTCGAGATCCCAGACCAGAGGGTGCCCCTCGGCATCGCGCCAGATCAAACCGTCGCCCTTCTGACCGGGGGTATTCACCACCAGGAAGGGGGCGTTGGTGTAGCGCAGTAGAAAATCCCAATCGAACTGCTCATTCTGCAGAAGCACATGCACCATGGACAAGGCGAACATACCATCAGTGCCCGGACGGATAGGCACCCACTCGTCGGCAATGGCCTGATAGCCGGTGCGCGCCGGATTGACGCCGACAAACTTGCCACCGTTACGCTTGAGCTTCTCCAGACCAATCTTCATCGGATTGGAGGAGTGATCTTCGGCGACACCCCAGAGCATGAAGTACTTGGTGCGATCCCAGTCCGGGTCACCAAATTCCCAGAAGGCGTGGCCGAGCATGTAGAGGCCGGCAGTGGCCATATTGACGGAGCAGAAGCCGCCATGCGCAGACCAGTTGAGGGTGCCAAATTGCTGCGCCCAGAGCCCGGTGAGCGCCTGCATCTGGTCACGACCGGTAAAATAGGCCAATTTGTCCGGATCCGTAGCACGAATGTGCTCGAGGCGCTTGGTCAGGGTGTCGAGGGCTTCGTCCCAGGAAATCTCTTCGAACTCGCCGGCGCCACGCTCGGTGCCTGGCTTGCGCCGCAAAGGATTCCGCAATTTGCCCGGGGAGTACTGCTTCATGATCCCCGCCGAGCCCTTGGCGCAGAGCACCCCCTGGTTGATCGGATGATTGCGGTTACCCTGGATGAAACGCACCTTGTTGTCTTCTACGGTGACCTTGATACCGCAGCGACAGGCGCACATGTAGCAGGTGCTGTACTTGATTTCCTGCTTCTTGTGATCCTCGAACTCCATGACCGTAGCCATCGCCTGACCTCACTGAAATTTGAACGGACCCACCGGAAAGGTAGGGAGATGATGGTCGCCGAGCCATAGCGATAAAGCAACTCAGCTTTTTTGATTTTGTAATAAGGGCGGCTTATTTGCCTGGACAGCCCAAAGTGGATAAGTTCATCCTATCCTGAAACGTGTGGAGACCAGAGATGAATCGTAACGATTTCAAAGAACATACCCGGATTACCGTCACCTGGAAAGACAAGGAAGGTAAGCTGCGCCCCGGTAACTTCTATGTCTATGCCTTGTTGAAGGACGCTATGATCGTCCGCGCCACCGACAAGGACGGCCTGCTACGCAAACTGCCCTTCTCCGATGTGCTGCGGATCGTCAAGTGCCAGGATGTAGCGCCGCAGGATCGTTACATGATCCCGGATGAAATTTTGAAAGAGAGCAATTGGAAAGATCGCGACGTGATGGTGCGTTACAGCTCCTCTCCGCACCGCGGCAAATAATAGCAAGCAACCACAGCGGGGAGCGCCACGACTACGCCTCTCCCCGCTTCATTGCCCAGCGCCTGGCTTGCGTTCCCAGACGCCAGATTTGCCTCCCTCCTTCCGCAACAGACAAATCCCGGTCAGTGTCATACCCCGATCGATAGCCTTGCACATGTCGTAAATGGTCAGCAAGGCGACGCTCACTGCGGTGAGCGCTTCCATTTCCACGCCGGTCTGTCCCTGGCAGCGCGCCTCGGCTTCGCAGCGTACTTCGCTCGAATCGGCATCGAGCGCAAAGCGGATTTCTACGCCAGTCAAGAACAATGGGTGTGCCAAAGGGATCAACTCGGCCGTGCGTTTACTGGCCTGGATCGCGGCAATTCGCGCCACCGCCAGCACATCTCCCTTGTGCATGTCTCCGGCACGAATCCGTGCAAGGGTTGCCGGAGCCATGCGAATGGCACCGCCGGCTAGGGCGCGCCGCAAGGTAACCGGCTTGGCGCCCACCTCCACCATCTGCGCCTCGCCCTGCTGCGTGAAATGCGTTAGAGATTTTTCCTGCATTGGATATTGGCACTCCTTTTGCTTAGTCTAGGCGATCGCTCGGCCATCGGTTTCCCATGCGTTTACGACTTTTCCTACTGGGTATCTGCCTCAACCTGCTGCTCTGGCCCCTGCAAGGCCTGGCCGAGCTACGCTTTCTGCTGCCACCGGTCAGCAGCCCTTCCGTCATGTTCGCGGCCTTTGAGCCTCTCGCGACACACTTGCAAAAATCCCTTGGCGAGCCCATTCAGCTCAGCTTCAGTGCAGATCTTCACCAATTCTACCTGAAGGCGAGAGAAAAACGAGCGCAAATCGTTTTGCTCTGCCCGATTGCGTATCTGAAGATCGCCCATAGCAAACCATATATTCCTCTCGCTGGCCTGGTGCCCCCCCCTGGCGGTAATGAGAGCGTGATCGTCGTCCGCAGCGATAGTCCGATCCACACGGTCCTGCAGTTACGTGGAAAATCCTTCATTTTGGGGAATCCCGCCTGTGCGGCATCGGCCCTGGTGCCCCTGTCTCTGTTGGATGCTGCCGGCATCAAACGACAAGATCTCAGCGAATTGGGACAAGGCGGAAGCGATAGCAATGCATTGATGGATGTGGCGGCGCGCTTCTATGATGCGACTGCCGTTGCCGAAAACATTGCCGAACCCTATCTGCGTGCAGGCACCCTGCGCGTGATTGCGCGCAGTACCGTCGGGCCCGGCGATCTCATCGCCGCATCCGAGAGCGTACCCGCAGCGCAGCAGGCGGCAATCCGCCAGACATTGCTCAATCTGTCCCAGCAGGACCCCAGTGCGATGGCGGCAATCCATGCCCTGGCGACCCGTTTCACTTCTGTCACTCCAGGGACCTATGGACCACTACGCAGCCTCTATTCCGACCTGTATGGCGAAGAGCTGACACCGCGCTTGCAACGCCCACGTTGGCGCCTGGGCATTCCGCCGGCGTTTTCTCCCTTGACCGCAGCGCGCCTGTTTCAACCCTTGCGACTGGCCCTGGAAAAGGCGACAGGTAAGGCCATCGAAATTTCGCTGCCGCGCGACGAACGGCAATACCTGCAGCAAGTCCGGGCGGGACGCTACCAGTTTGCGCTCTTGAGTCCACTGATGACGAAAGCGGCGCAGGGCGACGTTCGTCGCCTGGCCACGCTGATTCCGAATGCTGGATCTTCAGGTCTGGCGCTGGTGCGCATCGCTGGCGTCCAGACAGCATCAGCGCAACTACGGATTGCGTATGGCAGTCCCTATTGCAGCGCCAAGGATCTGATCGCCGATAAGGTTGCCGGCTTTGCTGCCGGAAAACCGGTTTCCTGGTGGCCGGTGGATTCGGAACGCGCAGTGTTCACCGCGCTTGGCAGTGGCCAGGCAAATTTGGGGGTTGTGCGCAGCGCGACGGTGGACAGTCTCGCTGCCGCCATGCCGCATACTTGGGAAATCGTCGCCCGCACCGGTCCCGCGCCGGCCTGGGACCTCGTCGCCAGCCCGGCAATTTCGCGCGACCAGAACGCGCAGGTTCGCGACATTTTGGCTACACTCCCGAAACAGGCCTTGACGGCCGCAGGCTTTCAGGAGATCGCTGCACAGCCATGAAGTTCACGAACACCAACAGTCTTTCCCACACACTGTGACGCCGTCAGTTCCCCACCTCTGGCAACGCCTGACCTGGCGCAGCAAGAGCATGGCCTTGGTTGTGCTTCTCATCGCCATGATTTATCTGTTGATCGCCACCTTTCTTTATACCTCCGTGCGCGCCGACCTGACCAGTCAGGTACAGACGGAAATCCGCCATCTCACCGACAGCATCGCTAGCTCGGCAGCCAACCCTCTACTCCTGAAAGATGCGGGCCATCTTGCGCAACTCGCCAACAGCGGGAACTCTCTCGTATCTGCGGTACTGATCGTCGATCGCTCCAACACCGTGGTTGCCAGCACGGATCTTGCGCAGGTAGGCACGCAGATACCCTCCACGGCAAGCCGAATGCTGCCCCACAAATACGCCTACTCCGCCGCCATCACCGCCGGCAATCAGCGCCTGGGTACGGTATGGCTGCGCAGCGCCACTCCAGAAATCGATCGTCTCATCGCCCAAAAACTGGAGCACACCACCAGTCGTCTACTGATCCTCGGCATTAGCACCGCCATCATCGGCCTCATTGGTGCTTATCTGGTCAGTCTTGCCATCACGCGCCCCATATCGCGACTCATGCATGAAATGGAAGCCATGCAGCGGCAGTTCGGTATCCGCGAGGAAGCGCAAGCAGAAGAGACAGACGAATATCGGGATGAACTGCATCGCCTCGAACTCGCCTTTCGCTCCCTCGCGACGCGGCTGCGCGAACACCTGCTGGAGTTGCGCAAACTCAATCAGCGGCAGCAGGCCATGCAGTGTATGGTGACCATCGGGCAGATGTCGTCGCAGGTCGCCCACGAGATTCGCAATGCCTTGTCCTCGGTACGCGGGGCGGCACGGTATCTGGTGCACTACGATGATCGCGACAACCGGGAAGAGTTTTTACAGATCATTGAAGAAGAGGTACAGCGTCTGTACGACATGACCCAGGGATTTTTGGATTTTGGCCGAAGCTATGACACCCACGTCGAGCCACACGAACTCTGCCCATTCCTGCAGCGCTGCGTGCAACGGCACGTGACGGACTTCGACACCCGCGCAATTGGCGTGACCCTGGAATGTAATCCTGGTCTGCAGGCGAGCTTCGATGCCTCTTTGCTGGGACAGGCGATCAGCAACCTCTTGCTCAACGCCTGTGATGCCGTTCCTGGCCAAGAAGGTCGCATTCTGCTGCGGGCCGCAGCCCTCACGGACAGTGTCGAGATCAGTGTACAAGACAATGGACCGGGCATTCCCGAGGCGCAATGGACGGAAGTTTTCAAACCTTACGTTACGAGCAAAACCAAGGGGAGTGGACTTGGTCTAGCGATTGTCGCCAAAATCATGATGGTCCACGACGGTAGCGTAGAGTTGCGCCGGGTGCAGGGATACGGGGCCTGTTTCGTGCTCACGCTACCACTCGCGCGCAGCAACCGGGCAGAGCTCATTAACGAAGGCTGAGGAGCAGTATGGATACCCAAATTCTGATCGTGGAGGATGAGCGCAATCTGCGTCGCGTCCTGGCCGCCATCTTGGGCGCTGAGGGCTTCGTAGTGCTCGAGGCAGAGTCGGGAGAGGAAGCCCTCGAACTGCTACAGCAACAAAGTCCCACCCTGATCCTTACGGATCAGCGCTTGCCGGGGATGCCTGGCATGGAACTTCTGCGTCGGGTGAAGACCCTGTATCCCTTGATTCCCGTCATCGTCAGCACGGCCTATGGCGAGATCGAGCAGGCAGTGGAGGCGATCAAGGAAGGGGCGGAGCATTACTTGACGAAACCCGTGGACGAGGGCGAACTGCTGGCGCTGATTCGGCAAATCCTCGAACGCGGTGGCCGGAGCGTCCCGCCTCTGCGACAAGCCCCGAAACGACATGGTCTGATCGGGGTAAGTCGGGCGATCGCCCAACTTCTTGAAACCATAGACCTGGTTGCACCCGCACCTTCCAATGTCCTGATCAGTGGCGAATCCGGCACGGGCAAGGAACTGGTGGCGCGTGCTCTGCACTACGCCTCTGCACGGGCCAACGAGCCGTTTGTTGCCTTCAATTGTGGTGCCATTCCGCTGGAGTTGGTGGAAAGCGAAATTTTTGGCTATGAACGTGGCGCCTTTACCGGCGCAGTGCGCAGTCAAGCCGGAAAGCTGGAAACGGCAGCCGGCGGCACATTGTTCCTCGACGAAGTTGGCGACATGCCTTTACCGATGCAGGTCAAGCTCTTGCGCGCCCTACAAGAACGGGAATTCACGCGCCTGGGCACCCACCAGCCGATCCGCTTGCAAGCGCGGATTGTCGCCGCCACCCACGTCGATCTAAAACAGGCCATTCAGGAAGGACGTTTTCGGGAAGATCTGTACTATCGTCTAAACGTCATTCCACTGCATATCCCTCCGCTGCGGGAACGCCGCGCCGATATTACCCCGTTGGTAAACCATTTTCTGGAAAAAATCTGTCACGAAATCGGCCGCCCACGCATAGAAATCGACAGCGATGCCCTCTCTGCCCTGGAAAGTTACTCCTGGCCGGGCAACATCCGTCAATTGGAGAATCTTCTGGAGCGCTGCGTGGTGCTCACCCGGCAAAACAGTATTGGTCGGCGTGATCTGCCAGCAGAAATTCGCGAGCAGGAATCCAACAGTGAAGGGAATCCGTCCAGCCCCTTCGATCTACCCGCCATCGAGCGGCAAACGGTACTCAGCGCCCTGGAAAAGACCCGTTTCAACCAAAGCCAGGCAGCCGTGCTGCTGGGCATCAGCCGGAAACAATTGCGCACCAAGATGAAGAATATGGGGTTACTGGCCGACCAGGCGGACGAGGAAGAGGGGTTCGATAGAGACTAGCCGTTTCTGTGCCTTTCGGCACAGTAAAGCCCCGGCGCTGGTCCGGGGCTTTTTGTTTGTTCCTGCGAACTACCCCGCTATCAGACCGTGGCTCGGACAAGAAGTTGCGGGATAACAAACTGATTTTCCAATGCGTAACAGGATTTCTCGCGCCCCGTCCATCCGGAGCTAACGCCCCCCAATACAGCTGGCACGAAATCTGCTGAGTAATGGCGCACCGGGGAAGAAACCGGGCAGCACCACAGGAGTCATCATGAACGCTCACAGACGCACACGCGCGGGGATTCTTACTGGACTGGCTGGCGCCCTATTATTGGTCGCTACGGCTGCCAGTGCTGCCCCGGCGGTCAATAACATTGAAGCTGGTCGCGCCTTGGCTTTTGACCGCGCCAAGGGAAACTGCCTGGCCTGCCACGCCCTTCCCGGCGGCACGCAAGCAGGTGATGTAGGCCCGGCCCTACCGATGAAAGGCGTGACCTTTCAACAGATGTTTCAGACCAAGGAAAAATTGGTCGCCTTTCTGTCTGATCCGGAAAAACTTTTCCCCTACGCCAACATGCCAGAGTTTGGAAAAAACAAGGTTCTGACTCATCAAGAACTGGAACAAGTTGCTGATTATCTCTGGTCGTTGAAATAAATCATCCGTTGAGGAGTATATACATGAAGCAAATGCAACGTAGACAATTCCTCGGTACCGGCGTCACCGCCGCTGCCGTAGCTGCCGTCGCCGGTACCGGTCTTTTGCGCGCAGGCAACGCTTTCGCCGACAACGTCGCGGGCTGGCCAGCCAAGGCCTTCGACGCCAAGGTGCTCGATCAGGCCATGAGCGACTCGGTCGGCAAGACCAGCGTACCCGTTTCTTCCAAGGTTTCGCTCAAGGCCCCAACGATCGCCGAAAATGGCGGCGCTGTGCCGGTCACGATCGAAATCGACTCCCCCATGACGGCGGACGACTACATCACCACAGTCTGGCTCTTCGTCGATCATAACCCAACCCCTTTGGCCAGCCAGTTCAATTTCACTCCAGCCTGCGGCAAGGCCTATATTCAGGAACGCATCAAGATGGCGAAAACCGACAATGTTCGGGTCGTCGCCAAAACCAACAAAGGGGAACTGATGGCCTCGGCACCCCGTGAAGTCAAAGTCACCATTGGCGGCTGCGGCGGCTGATTTTTTTCGATTTTCGTAAGGAGCTACATACCATGGCAGAAGCACTTGGCAACCCGATGATCCGCATGCCCGGTAGCGCGAAAAAGGGAGAGATCGTGGAGATTCGCTCCCTGATCATGAACCCGATGACTACCGGTCTCCAGAAAGACAAAAAAACGGGAAAATTGATCCCAGCACATTTTATTCAGACGGTAACGATCACTTTCAACGACAAGCCGCTGTTGGACATCGACTGGAGTACTGCGGTCAGCTCCAACCCCTATCTGGCGTTCAAAATGCGTGCGGAAGAAAGTGGTACCTTAAAAATGGTATGGAAAGACAATACCAATGGTAGCTGGAGCGCAGACTCCAAAATTACCGTGAGTTAGCAGTACTCTACAGCGCAGTGCATAACGCACTGCGCCGATTTCCATAAAAAGGGAGGGAAATCGCAATGAAAAAATGGCTCGTACCCATTGCTGTCGTGGCGCTTGCCGGTAACAGCATCGCAGCCAATGCGGTGAATTGGTGGGACCTGGGAAACACCAAGGTGGGACCGGAACAGACCCTGCAACAATTTCATGAATATTTCAAACAGCAATTTCCCAACATGCCGTTGGAGAAGTATTCGCTAGGTGCCTATGCCTTCAGTCCGCAGCTCTACGCGCAGTATCAGGAGGCAATGCAATTCAACCCAGGAGATTTGACTCTCTCCGAAGGGCAGAAGCTCTGGGACAACAAGTTCAAAAATGGAAAGACCTACGCCAGTTGCTATCCGGATGGCGGTAAAGGGGTGGCTGCGCATTATCCGATGTTTGATGGCAAGACCAAGCAAGTCGTTACCATTGGTATGAGCATCAATGCCTGTCGCAAAGCCAACGGCGAGGCACCGCTGCCATACGGCAGTCAGGACATGATCGCCCTGCAGACCTATCTTGGGTCGCTGTCCAACGGTATGCCTGTCGATGTACAGGTCAAAGGGCCGGGCGCGGTGAAGGCATTCGAGGAGGGCAAGGCCTACTTCTTCATGAAGCGCGGGCAACTGAACTTCTCCTGCGCTTCCTGTCATGTTGCCTATGCCGGGAAATATCTGCGCGATCAGATTATCTCCCCGGTCGTTGGGCAGAGCGCCCACTTCCCCACCTATCGGGCGGCTTGGTCGGCAGTAAATACCCTGCAAAAACGTATGGAAGGCTGCGATAAGAAGGTGGGTGCGCAACCCGAAAAATTGGAGAGCGTCGACTATCGCAACCTGGAATATTTCATGAGTTATCTCAGCAATGGCATCAAGATGAACGTTCCGGGCTACCGGCCGTAAGGCGACGAGCTCTCTGCTGATCACATCTGTCGTACCAGAGGAGTTGTCCATGTTTCGTATCGCACCCCTTGCGGCAAGACTCAGCGTTGCCTTGGCCAGCGCTGGCTTCGCCTGTATCGCCCACGCTGCACTCGTTGCGGCGCCGGTTTCCGGCATGCCCAAAATCAATACGGATTCCCCGTTGTATATCGTAGCTGTCGACCAAGGGGTGACGCCCGCCCAGATCAAACTCGGCATCAGCAGCGGTGCCGAGGCGGAAAACATGAATGTCGTCGGCACGCTGGACGTGCAGCAGGGTTTGCAGGAGCGCGGCATCAAAAGCAATACACCCTACGTGATTTATGAGGTGTGTAATCTCGTACTGGGCGCGAAGATTTTACAGAGCACTCCGGAGTTTGGTGCTTTCGCTCCGTGCAAGATCGTCATGTATGAAAGTCATGGTCAGTTGAAACTCCTGACCTATTTGCCCACCTATGCACTGCGGTATTTTCCAAAAAATGCCGAGGCGGAAAAGGTGGCACAAGAATTAGACAAGCAAATCATTACAGTAATGAAACAGGCTAAATCCGGCGGCCTGTAAACAATAATTGGGGAGGTATCATCGTCATGCAATTGGGTAGAAGAGATTTTTTGCAACTTTTGGGCGTCGCTGGGGCAAGCGGCTTTTTTGCGCCCGGCGCCATCCAGGCCGCCTGGGGAAGCGACAAAGACCCCTACGATATTCCGGCCTACGGTAATGTGACACTACTGCATATGACCGATTCCCATGCCCAGCTTTTGCCGGTCTGGTGGCGTGAACCCGATACCAACATCGGTGTCGGCCCGGTTCTGAATCAGACTCCACACCTCTGCGGCAAGTGGATGCTCGATTATTATGGCCTGGCCCACAGCGGACGCGACGAATACACCTACTCCTGCCTGGATTACGATACCCTCGCCAAGCACTACGGCAAAATTGGTGGCTATGCGCATATTGCGACGCTGGTAAAACGCTATCGCGAACAGCTCGGCAATCGCGCCCTGCTGCTCGATGGTGGAGATACTTGGCAGGGTTCCGCGACCGCACTCTGGACCAAGGGTGAGGATATGGTTGGCGCACAGAATCTGCTCGGCGTCGATGACTTCGTCGGTCACTGGGAGTTCACCTATGGACAGAAGCAGGTCGAATACTTGGTGAAGAACAAGTTGAAGGCCAAGTTTCTGGCGCAGAACGTCTTCAGCAACACCTGGCAGGAGCCCGTCTTTCAGCCCTATCAGATCCACGAAATCAGCGGTCGTCGCATTGCCGTGATCGGCCAGGCATTCCCGTTCACCCCCATCGCGAACCCTGGCTACATGATTCCTGACTGGGGCTTTGGCATTCATACCGAGCACATGCAGAAGATGGTAGACGAGTGTCGCAATGACAAAAAAGCTGACCTGGTGGTCGTCCTGTCGCACAATGGTGCTGACGTGGATAAAAAAATGGCCTCTTTGGTCAAGGGGATCGACATCATTCTCGGGGGGCACACCCACGACATCATGGGTCCCAAGCCTTTCCAGGTGAACCAGACCTTGATCATCAATACCAGCACCAATGGCAAGATCCTCGCACGCTTCGATCTCGATGTCGGCAAAGGCAAGCTCAATGGCTGGCGCTTCCATTATCTGCCGGTATTCTCCAATCTGATCCCCGCCGATGCCCCCATGAGCGAGTACATCAACGGGGTACGCAAGCCGTATCTGGAAAAATTGCAGCAGCCCCTGGCGACCACCGGCAGCCTGCTCTATCGACGTGACAACTTCAATGGCACTTTCGACCAGCTCCTCTGCGATGCCTTGCGCGCCGAGATGGATTGCGAGGCATCGTTCTCGCCTGGCTTCCGCTGGGGTTACTGCAAGCTGCCCGGAGAAACCATCACCATGGAAGATGTCATGGGACAGACGGCGATCACCTATCCCCAGGTCACGGTCAATAACTACACCGGCGAACAGATCAAGAACATCATGGAGCAGGTGGCGGATAACATCTTCAATCCGAATCCCTACTACCAGCAGGGCGGAGATATGATCCGTGTCGGGAATATCCAGTATGACTTCAACCCCGACGAGAAGATCTATCATCGCATCAGCAACCTGCGTATCGGTGGCAAACTGGCCAGCGCCAGCAAAAAGTACAAGGTCGCCGGCTGGGCGGCCATGCAGCCGGTGGAAGGCAAGCCGGTCTGGGAGGTCTTCGCCAGCTGGCTGCAGAGCCAGAAGCATGTGGAAGTGAAGAAGGTCGATCTACCCGTCCTGAATGCGGACATGCGCACCAATAAGGGCATCGCCTTCCCCAAAAGCTATGAATTGTAACAGGGCAACCTGGTAACGAGCGGACTTGGCCGGCCATTTGTGCCGGCTTTTTTGTAGCCAAATTGACACAGTTTCAGTCGCTTACCGGTTCTTGGGCTTTGCCATGGCTTCTGCTAGACTGGCCAGACATTTTTTGGGCCGCTACCTTACAACGGCGCGGACAAGCAACAGACACGGCTTCTGAAATCCCTAATGCAGGATCACAACTAAATGATATTCAAGCGCTTTCTTGGACTGTTTTCGAGCGATCTGGCAGTAGACCTCGGCACGGCGAATACCCTGATCTATGTACGCGGTAAAGGCATCGTCCTTTCTGAACCTTCGGTAGTGGCCATCCGTATGGGCCGCCATGGCGCTGACCGGCGCACGCAGGCCGTTGGCGAAGAGGCCAAACGCATGTTGGGGCGCACACCGGCCAATATCATTGCCATCCGTCCATTGAAGGATGGCGTCATCGCCGACTTTCAGATTACCGAAGCGATGCTCAAGCACTTCATCAAACGCGTCCATCCCCAGCGCTTTCTGAGCCCGAGTCCGCGCATCATCGTCTGCGTTCCCTATGGCGCAACCCAAGTCGAACGGCGCGCCATTCGGGAGTCCGCCCAGAGCGCCGGTGCTCGGGAAGTGCACCTCATCGAGGAGCCAATGGCCGCGGCCATTGGCGCGGGCTTGCCTGTTGCCGAACCCACCGCCTCGATGGTAGTGGATATTGGCGGTGGCACCACCGAAGTCGGCGTGATTGCCCTCGGCGGTGTCGTCTACTCGCAGAGCGTGCGCGTCGGCGGCGACAAGATGGACGAAGCCATCGTCAACTATATCCGCCGCAACTATGGCATGTTGATTGGCGAAAGCACTGCCGAAGAAATCAAGAAAACCATTGGCTGCGCCTACCCCTTGAGCGACACGCTGAGCATGGAGGTGCGCGGACGCAACCTTGCCGAGGGGGTGCCACGCACCTTCAGTATCTCCAGCAACGAAATCCTCGAGGCCATGCAGGAGCCCCTCGGCGCGATCGTCGGCGCCATCAAGCTGGCCCTGGAGCAGACCCCCCCAGAACTCGCCGGTGACATCGCCGAGCGCGGCATGGTGCTGACGGGCGGCGGTGCCCTGGTGCGCGACCTCGATCGTTTAATCATGGAAGAAACTGGCTTGCCAGTAATCGTTGCCGAGGACCCTCTCACCTGTGTGGCTCGCGGTGGCGGTCGCGCGCTCGAAGAGTTGGAGCGTCTGGGCGAGGTATTTGCGGAAGAGTGAAGCGTAGACGCCAATGCCTGGCATGTCGCTGAGTCGTCCGCTTCCATCGCTATTGCGCCTTGTTCTGCTGGGCGCAGTCAGCGCGGCACTGAGCTTTTACAGTGTTGGACACCCCAACCTGCAACAATTCGGTCTGAGTCTGGCGCGCCCGATCCTCTGGCTCAATGGTCAGGTGCGTGATGTGTGGTTGGCTGGTAACCAGTACCTACAGGGACAGGCGGCGCTGCAGAGCGAAAACACGGACCTTCGGCAACGCCTGCATGCCTTGGAAATGCAGAACCTTGCGCTCCCCGTATTACGTGCGGAGAATCGCCAGCTTCTTGCTTTGCTGGATAGTTTTCCCACTGCCCCAGGCCGGGTGACGGTGGCGCAGATCGAGGCGCAGAGTCTGCTCGCCGGAAGTCAACAAATCACCATCAATGCGGGCTCGGCGGAAGGTGTCTATGTCGGTCAGCCGGCCCTCGCACCCGGCGGCGTAATTGGGCAGGTGGTCACCGTCAGCCGCGACAACGCCAGAATCAGTCTCCTGTCGGACCTATCCAGTTCCATTCCTGCGCAACCTCTGGGAGGTGATGAACCAATACTGGTGGATGGGCAGGGGAACCTGCGGGCATTGTCCGTTCCCTTTCAGTCACGTGACACAAAACTTGTACCGGGGACGGAGCTGGTCACTTCCGGACTGGGTGGCCGCTTCCCGCCAGGTCTGCCATTGGGCGTGGTGGAAGGCGTTGAACGCAAGAACGGCGGTCCTTTTGCCCAGATTACTGTGCGCCCGAGCGCTAATCTGGCGGCACTGAACACCATCCTACTGCTTTGGCCGCAGACCCGCCATTCGTCGGATCGATGAAGGCGGGGGCTCTGTTCGTCGGCTTTCTCCTGGCCTTTCTCTTGGAATCGCTGCCGTTTGGCCCCCTCTACGCGCAGTTGCACCCCGACTTTGTCGCGCTGCTCATTCTGTACTGGGCTCTGAGCAGCGAACAGGCACTGAGCTATGTCCTTATCTGGCTAATCGGTTTGCTTCAGGATCTGCTCCTCGGCGATCTTCTCGGCGCTCAGGCAATCTCCCTCGTACTCATGCTGGTCTTGCTCTATACCTGGATGAACCGGGTACGACGGCTCCCACCATGGGAACAGCTCTTCTTTATCTTCTTTTTGCTTCTCGCCCAGCAGCTCGCTGCCTGGCTCTGGCCGCTTTTGCTGCGGCCGATTGCCTGGCACAACGCTCTCCTCATTGGACCAGCGCTGGGCGCCGCTCTTTGGCCGCTGTTGACGTATCTTCTCGATCTAATGCAGCGCCACTGGCCGCAACTGAGGAGATGAGCAGATGAACCCCAGCAACTGGCCACAACGTCTCGCCCGCATTCTCAGCCATATCGATCCCGCGTTGATGACCGGCATCTTGCTACTTATGGGAATCAGCTTGGCAGTGCTCTACAGTGCCAGCCAACAGAATCTTCACGTAGTATGGGCACAACTCCTGCGTTTCACCATCGGCATTGGCGTCATGATCGCTATCGCCAATACGCCGCCCGAGCGCCTGCGGGCCTGGGCCCCGCCCCTGTATGCCGTGGGTATCGTGCTTCTGCTGCTGACCTTGGTCATTGGCGAAACCAGCATGGGGGCCAAACGCTGGCTGGGCGTTGGACCCCTGAGTTTTCAGCCTTCCGAGCTGGTCAAACTCGCCCTACCGCTGATGCTCGCGTATTACTATTCGCAAGTGGACGATGTGCGCCTGTGGCGACCCACGGTCATTGGCTTTGTGTTGATTGGGGTGCCCTTTCTCCTCATCGCCAAGGAACCTGACCTCGGTACTGCCGTGCAAATCGCGGCAGCGGGGCTCTTTGCCATGTGGCTGGCGGGCGTGCGACGACGCTGGTTCATTGCCCTGATTCTGCTTGCCGCCATCAGCGGTCCGGTGCTTTGGCACTTTTTACATGGCTACCAAAAGGAACGCATCCTCACCTTTCTCGACCCGCAACGCGATCCGCTCGGTGCCGGCTATCATATCATCCAGAGTATGATCGCCATCGGTTCGGGCGGCATCTTTGGCAAGGGCTGGTTTCATGGCACCCAGGTCAACCTGGATTTCCTGCCCGAGGCGCAGACCGATTTCGTCTTTGCCGGCTTCGCCGAGGAGTTTGGCCTGGTCGGAGTACTGCTGCTGATGGCAGTGTACCTCCTCATCGTTCTGCGCGGCCTGGTCATTGCGTTCGAGAGCCGCTCCCGCTTTGGGAAATTGCTCGCCGGCACCCTCAGTCTTACTTTTTTCCTCTATGTTTTCATCAATATGGGAATGACCAGCGGGATTCTCCCCGTGGTGGGTGTACCCTTGCCACTCATCAGTTACGGTGGCACGGCGATGCTGACCTTTCTCGTTGGTTTGGGTATTCTCATGTCCATTCACTCGCACCCCCGACTCCACGACTAACCCACCTTTTCAGCAGGATGTTCATGGCTTCTATGCGTACTTTCTTCAACAGTGTACTGGCTACCTTACTTTTTGCTTTCTCCACTTTGGCAATGGCCGTTACCCCAACGCCGCAGTTGCCGATTCCACCGGCGCCCTCCTTGCCGAATGTGGCGAGCTACGTTCTGATGGATTCTCAAACTGGGCAGATCATTGCGGCGAAAGTTCCGGATCTGCGCCGCGCACCCGCCAGCCTGACCAAACTGATGACGGCCTATCTCACCTACCAGGCGATTGCCGATGGCAGCCTGCATCTGCAGGAATCCATCCCGGTCTCGGACGCGGCATGGAAAACCGGTGGTTCCCGCATGTTTTTACAACCGCGCCTGCCGGTGACGGTAGACCAGCTACTGCACGGGCTCTTGATCGACTCTGGCAATGACGCGGCGGTGGCCCTTGCCGAGGCCATCGGGGGAAGCCAAGAGGCTTTCGTCACCTTGATGAACCATGCCGCAGCAAAGCTGCAACTGCATTCAACACGCTACAGTAATGTGGACGGCTTACCCGACGACAACCTGTATACGACCGCTTACGATGTCGCCGTTTTATCGCGTCATCTGATCCAACAATATCCGCAAGTTCTGCAGATCACCAAGCTCAAATCCTATACGTACAATAAGATCACGCAGCGCAGCTGGAATCCGGTATTGTTTCGCGACCCCAGTGTCGACGGCTTGAAGACCGGACTTACCGATGCCTCTGGGCACTGTATCGATGCCACCGCCGAGCGCAATGGTAGGCGCCTGATTGCCGTGGAGATGGGTGCGCCTAGCTGGTCTTCCGGTACGGACGCTATCGAAGCCCTTCTGAATTATGGGTATCGTTTCTACGAAAATCAGGAACTGGCGGTGGCGGGCAAGCAGGTGGGGGTAGCGTCCCACAGTGATTGGTCACCCATGCAAGTGCCCGTCACCGTCGCCGAGCCATTGATTGTCACCATTCCGCGTGGTCACGCCACCGATCTGCAAACCCACTTGCTATGGGATCCAAAGGTGCAGGCACCCTTCACCAAGGGGACAGTGTTGGGACAACTGCAGGTGACTCTGGATGGCAAGGTCGTGCGCAGCGTGCCGGTCCTCGCCAGCACTGCAGTGAGCAAGGCATCCTGGCTCGGCCAGCTGTGGCACCGCGTCCGCAGCGCCATCTAAGGCCTGGGACTTCACCTGATGCCGTGGAAGCACTACCATGCAGTGGTAGATGCCACGGACGAGACGAGGCGCGACGAGGAGCAGGCATGGAAACGCCAGGCGAGGGGCCGGACGATTTTCCCCATATCCATCACGTGAAGGCCATTGGTCAGCACGACGATCTGCTCGGCGCCGTGCAGGCAGCCATCGCCGTGCATGTGCCAGATATACCGCAACAGGCGTTCAGCGTGCGCGCTAGTGGTGGTGGCAAGTATAGCGCCGTCACTTGCTCAGTAACGGTAACCAGTGCCACACAGCTGCAGGCCATCTATGCGGCAGTGCAGGAAATCGAGGGGGTGATGCTATGCCTGTAGAGCTCTCCGACGAAGCCATTTCTGTGCGCTGCTGGCCGGGTCTTCTGCCCTACTTCACTGTGCTCGACGCCATGCGCGAATTCACTCGCCAACGTGACGAAACGACTCCTGATCAGATCTGGTTGTTGCAACATCCCCCGGTCTTCACCCTGGGGCGCAATGCCGACGCAGCGGACGTTCTCGACCCCGGTCCCATTCCCGTCATCCGCAGCGATCGCGGCGGAAAGGTGACCTATCACGGTCCCGGCCAATGGGTAGCCTACCTCCTTATTGATCTCGCGCGCTGCGGCTGGAATGTGCGGCAGTTGACGCAGGCCATGGAAAATGCCGTCATCCACCTGCTTGCGCAACACGGCATCAGCGCCCAAGCACGCCGCGACGCCCCGGGGGTCTATGTACAGGGAGCCAAAATTGCCTCCCTGGGACTGCGCATTCAAAAGGGCCGCAGTTATCACGGATTGAGCCTGAACACCGACATGGATCTCAGCCCTTTTCAGCGCATTCACCCTTGTGGTAGCCCCGGCCTGGAAGTCACACAAGTGCGCAGCCTCTGCCCAGATCTGCCCTCGGAAACCGTGGCCCAGGAGCTACTCGACAGTCTCTCCATTGCCCTTGGACGGCCCTTGCACAAAGGGGGTAGCTGATGGCAAACGCCGAACGGGGTGAGGAAAAGGTCCGTCGCAATCCCGTGCCCATTCCCGTCGTTGCCGAGCCGTCGCCGCGTCAGCGCAAGCCCGACTGGCTGCGAGTGCGCTCGCCATTGAACCCACGTGTGGACGAATTGAAGACGATTCTCAGACAGGCAAACCTGCATACGGTCTGCGAAGAGGCTTCCTGTCCCAATCTGGGAGAGTGCTTTGGTGGCGGTACGGCGACCTTCATGATCCTCGGCGATCTATGCACTCGACGCTGTCCCTTCTGTGACGTTGCCCATGGCCGACCAACGGCTCCTGATCCGGAGGAACCTGCGCACTTGGCACAGACCGTTGCGCAGATGGGGTTACGATTTGTTGTGGTGACCTCCGTCGACCGCGACGACCTGCGCGATGGTGGTGCCGGACACTTTGCTGCGGTCATCGACGCATTGCGTCGGCAATGTCCGGAGCTGCAGATCGAAATCCTCGTTCCAGACTTTCGCGGACGTCTGGACAAGGCCCTCGATGCGCTGGCCGAATGCCCCCCCGATGTGCTCAATCATAATCTGGAAACCGTACCCAGGCTCTATGCCCAGGCGCGGCCAGGCGCAGACTACGCGCATTCTTTGGAGCTTCTGCGCCGCTATGGGGAGCGCCATGCAGATGTCCCGACCAAGTCAGGCCTCATGCTGGGTCTAGGGGAGGAAATCGGGGAGATCATCGAAGTGATGCGCGATATGCGCGCTGTCGGTTGTTCGCTGCTCACCCTCGGACAGTATCTGGCGCCCTCGCGCCATCATTACCCCGTGCAACGCTATGTGGCGCCCGATGAGTTTGCGCAACTGGAGCACATCGGCCGGGAGATGGGATTTCGTCACGTGGCAGCCGGCCCCTTGGTACGCTCCTCCTACCATGCCGAACATAGTTTCCGCGAATGGTCTGATCCACTGTAGCGCGTGACGCCGATCTATCTTCTCAGCCTCGGCTCCGCCTTGGTCCAGCCGCCAGGTATTTTTTTGAGTTTGGCTGGCGTTGGTGTCCTGGTGAGCGCCCTACTGGGTTGGCATTCCCTGGGTAGACTCCTGATCGTAGTCGCCCTACTGGGAATCTATTTTGCAGCTACTCCGCTTGGTGCGCGTCTCCTGCTGCAGCCTCTAGAAGATCGCTATCCACCGCTTTTGCATCCCCTGCATGGAGACTCGGCACCGCAAGCGATCGTTGTGCTGGGTGGTGGCGAGATCGTCAATCCAGATCGGCCGGTGCCCGAAATGGCCAATGCCCGAACATTGATGCGCTTACAGGCGGCCGCCGCGCTGGCACAACAAGTCGATCTACCCGTGGTACCCAGTGGCGGTGCGCCGAGTTTTGGTGCGCCCAGCGAGGCAGCGACCATGGCGGCGTTACTCCGGGACAGTTTTCATATCGACAACCCCATCTGGTTGGAAGGGAAGTCGTACAACACCGCAGCGAATGCGAAGGACAGCGCCGCGTTGTTGCGCCAGCATGACATTCGCCGTATCTACTTGGTGACTTCGGCGGTCCACATGCCACGGGCCATGGCCTGGTTCCGCCATTATGGTCTCCTGCCAACGCCCGTACCCTGCGACTACCGGATGGGACAGGCGACGCCTCTCTCCTGGCAGTCGTGGTTGCCACGCGCAATTTATGAAGAAATCAGCAGTGAGGCCATGCACGAGTATGCTGGCCTCCTCTGGTATCGTTGGCGCACCGGGCAGTTTTAACTCGGCTTCTGTCCGGGCAGATAGACCTTGACGTTGATTTGATCCTGGTTGGCTGCGCTCGCAAGCGGAAGTGGCGGAGGAACGGCAGCACCATTGGCAGCGGGTCCATATGGCGCGTACGCATAAGGCTTGGCGGGCAACGCCTGGGCCAGGGTGGCGTAGGTAGGTGTGCCCACCCCGATCGGCAGGGCCACGGTGTTGTGCTCGGCAACCATGCGCCGTACCCGCGCCCAGTCGATCTCCTCGTGCAAATGATTGGCCGCCATAAACTGCTTGATGGCAACTACTGCGCGTTGGAGATCTGTTGGTCCGTCTTTGTGATACGCATGCAACGGTTTGTAGCACTGCAGGTAGATCTGTCCGTTGCGTTCGCCCACCATGTTGGGCTCATCGATGATACGCACAGAAGTGCCTACCGGCACCATGGGGAAGAGCTGCGCGACATTCTCCGGATACATCTGGAAACAGCCCTGACTGGAGCGCATACCGATGCCCCACGGATGGTAGGTGCCATGAATGAAGATTCCCGAGAGCCCCGTCTCCATGGCCAACTCCCCCATGGGATTTTCCGCACCTGGCGGCCAATACCACGGAATATCCATATGAAACTTCTTTTCAAACCAAGCATGGATGTTTTTTGGGACATTCCAGGCTGGCATCTTGAATTTCTGGATGATGCTGGTGGTGGTCAGGCTCTCCTTCCAGCCCGGCAGGAACACCCCGACCGGGTAGGTGAATACCACCCCCCGCCCCTCCGGGAAGAAATAGATGCGCCGGGCGGGAATGTTGACAACGATTCCGCTCCAGGGTCCGGAGGGAAGCACGTACTCGTTGGGAATGACAACCTTGCTGGCCTGTCCTGGCAGCCAGGGATTCACCCCGGGATTGGCGCCAACCTCCTGGTTATAGCCGATGTCGTAGAACCGACCGATATCGAGCAGCGTGTCATCGCGATGGCTGGTGACGGCTTGCAGGTTCCCGACCATGTTGCCCTGCTCGGGCAGGGGGAACACCGTCGCAAGTGCGGCGAGCGGGGCCAGAGCGATACAGCCGACAAGAAAAATTTTTCGTAGCGTGTTTTGCAGCATTGCAACCTCACTCGGGAGGCTGGCAGAATCCTTAATTCTATTCTGCGCGGCCAGTTGATCCTGTTATAACGTTGCGATTTTACCGAAAATGGAGCAAAAAGTGGAATCACCCTTTCTTCTCGAGCTACGGCGCCATCTGCAAGAGGAAACGCCCAGGACGGAGGCCCTGCGTGCAGCCTTCGTTCCTCTGGATCATCTCCTCGCCGACATCGCCACAGACCAGCAGATCCTCTACGACGGACCCGGCGTTGGGCTGGGTATACAACCCAACCTGCATCGTCTGCGCATCGCCCAACACCATTGGACGGGTAGCGAGCGCGCTTGGGGGCTGGCGGTATGCAGCTACGCCGGACAGGGAGAGCCGCGCAGCGAATGGCGCATTGCGCGCGCCAGTCGCGAACGACTACCGGTGATCCTGCGCGCCTTGCCCGAGTTTTTCCATGGCTACGCCGAAATGGCACTGAGAGAACACCCAAGCCGCGGCAGCAGCAGACGTCTACAGGAAATCGCACGTCTACTCGGGCGTTGACAGGTCGACAAAAGCATCTATCTACCTCCTCGAAGTCCATTGCGGATCATCCAGGAGCCTCGAGTCACAAGCCATGCACCTCCCCACGACGAGTCTGATACTGATCGGTGCAGCCGTGTTTTTGGTGGCAGCAGCGATCCTCTGGAAGTTATGGGGGCGCAAAGCCACGGGTACCCGAAAGGCATCTGAAAACCCGGTGGCGGCTGCCATACCGGCTCCTCAACCGCCACTGCCGGCAGTAACCAACCCTCCGATAGCAGTGGCCGAAATCGAAGAAGTCGGCATCTTGGATGAGGTCGAGATCTATCTTGCTTACGGGCACATTGATCAGGCAACCACGGCTCTTCGCTGGTATGCCGAACATCACCCGCAGGACTTGGAGCAAAGAAGCCGGCTCCGGAATCTTTATAACGAGGCAGGAGATTATCAGCATCTCGCGGAAATATTGGAGGAGGACCTCGACCGGCAAGTTCTGGACCTTCACGCAGTCCAGAGTCTGATCCTGCAATGCCTGCAGAAGGACCCACAAAACCTGCCACTGCGCGTGTTGGCCGAAACCCGACTGCATCTCAGTCTGGAAAATATCGAACAGGAACTGGGCCGTCAGCAACCCCTCCACAAGGAGAACCTTCTGGCGCGCGAGCAGGAACAGCTGGAGCTAGGTTCTCTTCATCGCGACCTGCAACAGGCAATTGTGCATCCCGAGCCGCTCGAACTAAACGATATTCCCCTGCACGCATTTCAAAGGCATGCAGTGGAGCAGGAGCGAAAAGAGGAGATGCCCGCAGACGCCTTGCTCTATGGTTCAGAGCCGCTATCTCCGCTCGATGAGGAAGAGATTCTTGTCGTCAGCACCCTTGTCGGCACGACCCATGCCGTCCAGTTATTGAGGGAAACGAGTCAGAACGCCGCCGCCGTAAATCTCCTGCAGCGACAGGCGGTTTTACACCCGAAGCGACTGCGCCTCCATGTATTGCTTTTGCAGATTCTTTATGAACAAGAGAACAAGCAGGACTTTGCCCGCGCCTTGCTGCGTTTGCACATCATCCTCTGGGGTCTGGGAAAGGCCTTACGCCAGCGCTTGCTCAACGTAGGAAGGCAGCTGGGACAAGACCGTCTATATAATGACCTGGAAAATAGTGAAGGGAGAGAAAATCAGGTGCTGCCGAGTCTCGCAGAAAAATATCAATTGTATGTCCCCACCAGCACGATCCCGGTGAGCAGCGCGCAACTGGTGGAAGAGCGCCTACGGCGCGACCGGGAGATTGCTGAAGTAGATGCCGATGATCCAATTCTACGCGATTTCAACATGCTCCTCGATTATGGCCAGGTAGAGGAAGCCGTCGATTTGCTGGAGCAGTCAGCCCTTGCCTCGCCGCGAAAGTCCGGTTATTTCCTCCCGTTACTGGAAATGTATGAACGTATGCAAGCACGCGATCGTTTTGCTCGATTCAGCAGAAAGATCATCCATAGTGACCCACAACCTGACGAGGCCATCCTGCGCCAGCTGTATCACCTGTCTGAGCGCCTACAGCGAGACATCAGCGCTACCGCCTGAGGAGAAAAACCATGACTGACAAGGCACAGATTGCGGGAACTCCTTCGACTCTGGTACGCGGGATTGGCCTCGATACCCGAAAAGAGGCCGTATTTCGCATGGCCTTTCGCATGAACCGTAAGGCAAATTATAGATTTCTCGAAGCGGACGACCGCCAAGCTCCAGACGTGGCGATTGCCGATCTGGATTCCCCCGACGGGCTGGCGGAAGCCGACAAATTTCGTAAGGAAAACCCCGAGATTCCGCTGCTTGCCACGACGGTAGTCCCCAACAACTTTCCCCAGTTCGTGACGCTGACCAAACCAATTCGCATGGAAACTCTGTTCCCCGCGCTGGAGCAGTTGCTGCAGCCATCGCCAACGACCCGTGAATCGCCTGTGCAGCAGCCCTCTGAACCGGTAGGGCAGGTCCTAAATTCTGCAGCAGCGACTCCAGAGAAAATCTCCACGAGTGTGCAGCAGCCCGCGCCGGTGCTGGAGAGAGAGAAACCCAGTTTTGATCCGAATCAAATCGATTACTTCGATCCAGAGCAGGGCCTTCTCGCGCTGGTTCAGCGGGCCATCCGCGATCAAATTTCCGTAGGAATCGTCGATCGACGTAATGGAAGATTGCTCTGGCGGATTATCCCAGAGCAGGAAAAGGTTGACGCCAGTGTCAGCATGGAAGAGGCACAAGCAATCTTTCGGGAAGGAGAAGAGAACCTAATTCTCCGAGATGGCGCCTCTTTCACCGATAACGACTCCGTTCATTCGCTGACGCTTACGGAATACCTTTGGCAGATTCACGCAATCGCTGCGGATGGTCGTCTGAGCAAGAAAATTCCATTGAATCGTCCGGTAAAATTGCGCCGGTGGCCCAATCTCACGCGTTTGTACCCACTACCCGAGGCATTACGTTTGGCGGCCTTTCTCGCCCGCTCACCGGCATCCCCGGCATTGACCATACGCATGTTGCAGGTACATTCTCAGGCGCTCTTCAACTTTCTTGCCGCGGCTGATGCCTTGCAGTTATTGGAATATAGCCCCGTATCCGGGATGGCGTCAGAGCCAGCGATCCCCTCGAGCACACTGGCGGAAGCGCAACGGCCGAGCCCCGCGAAACGCGGTTTTCTTGGCCGTCTGCTGTCAAAAATTGCAGGGCTATAGTGATGGAAATGTACAATAACCGGGAGATTTATTTATGAGAGAGGACAATAAAATCGTTTTCACTGGCCCGGTTGGCGCAGGCAAAACTTCAGCGATATCTGCCATCTCTGATGTACCCATCATCTCTACAGACGCCAGAGCGTCAGACATGACCATAAACCGTAAAGGCCACACCACCGTGGCTATGGACTATGGGATTCTGCATCTTGGCGACAAGAGCAAGGTACATTTATATGGCACCCCCGGACAGGAGCGCTTTGATTTCATGTGGGATATCCTGACTACCGGCGGTCTCGGTCTGATATTGATGCTGGACAACACCCGCCCCAATCCGCAAAAAGACATGCATTTCTTCCTGCATGCATTCAAGGACTACATTGCCGATGTTCCGGTGGTCCTGGGCATCAGCAAGACCGATCTCAACTCCCGCCCGGACACCGCAGACTACGCAAAGATGCTCGCGGAGGTCGGTCAGGATCTGCACATGCTCAATCCTGTTCCACCAATCTTTGAGGTTGATGGACGCAACAAAGAAGACGTGAAGAACCTGGTCATGGCACTACTTTTCTCCATCGATCCTGGTCTGGGAATGCTCCCATGAGCATCGAACTCGTCACTGCTGAGCGCCCTCTGTATGCGGAGTTGACGCCAGCGGGTGCATTCTACGTCAGCTCCGGCCCGGAACTGGAAGGTAACCGATCGATTCTGTTCCACATTCTTCGCGAGGGATCGCGCGCGCCCTTCGGCCGCGAAACTGCCTGCCGCTGGACCCGACTGGACGCACCGGATGACGCCTTGCGCAGTATTTTCCGCCTGCAACGTCTGGGTTTGATCCGCGGAAATCCCGAGCCACGCCACCCCCCCGAGCAGCGTCTGGAAGACATCCTCCCTGGCTTGCTGGCGCAGCTATCGGACGGGCAACGCGCTCTACTTGCCGATGAAAACGGTTTTTACCTGTCCACATCGGGCTTCTTACATGAATCCGCGGAGGAGCTTGCCGGACTTTCCGCTGATTTGCTCAGCCTGCAGGGCCGACACGGGAGGTTATTGCGCAACAATCTCCGCATCCACAGTGAAACTTGGGCACTGGTCGACCCCGCGGGACAGTCCGAGCTCGGATTCTGGCCGCTCTTTATTGGTCCACAGCGTTTTATGCTGATCATCGGCGGCACTCCTCTACTTCAGAGCCAGCCCTTCGTCACCCTTGTGCAAATACTCGATCAACGGTATCGCTAAATGTCTTCGTCCTTATTTTATTGGGAGTTTTAACGCCATGCGTGAAGAAATGCTTAAATCCATCCTCAGTGACCTCAACGGCTCTTCCGCCGACATCGAGGCGTCTGCAGTCATATCCACCGATGGATTGACCATCGCCTCCCTGCTGGCCGGCAACATGGACGAGGATCGCGTCGGTGCCATGGCTGCCGCGATGCTGTCCCTGGGCGACCGAACGGCAGCGGAGCTGGCCCGCGGTGAGCTGGAACAAGTAATGATCAAGGGAGATTCCGGATACGTCCTGCTCATTCATGCCGGACACGATGCCGTTCTCACCGTAATTGCCAGAAAGGAAGCAAAACTCGGCTTGATTTTTCTGGATGCGAAGCGCGCCGCCCAAGGTATTGCGGAACTTCTGTGAGCCCAGACTTTCCTGATACCGGACGTTCGGCCATAATTGGCGTCCTCGTGCAGCGGGGTCGCCATGACTTTTCAGGAAATCATCCAAGAGTTACAACAGTTCTGGAGTGAACAGGGTTGTGTGGTGTTGCAACCCATGGACATGCCCGTGGGTGCAGGCACTTTTCACCCAGCAACCTTTTTACGGGCAATCGGTCCGGAACCCTGGCGTGCTGCCTACGTACAACCCTCACGCCGTCCCACCGATGGCCGCTATGGCGACAACCCCAACCGGCTACAGCACTATTACCAGTTTCAGGCGGTACTCAAACCCAATCCCAGTAACCTGCAGGAGCTCTATCTGGAATCCCTGCGCCGCCTCGGCATCGACATTGCGTTGCAGGATATTCGTTTCGTAGAGGACGACTGGGAATCACCCACCCTGGGCGCCTGGGGTCTGGGCTGGGAAGTCTGGCTGAACGGCATGGAAGTGACGCAGTTCACCTATTTTCAGCAGGTTGGGGGCCTGGACTGTCGCCCGGTAATGGGCGAAATCACCTATGGCCTGGAGCGCTTGGCCATGTATCTGCAAGGCGTTGAAAGTGTCTATGATCTGATCTGGACACCGGGCGTAAGCTACGGCGACGTGTATCACCAGAACGAAGTGGAGCAGTCCCGCTACAATTTCGAGCTGGCTCCCGTAGACGATCTAAGGCAACGCTTTGACCGCGCCGAAGCCGATTGTCAGAGTCTCATCGCCGCCAAGCTGCCCCTGCCCGCCTATGAACGGGTGCTCGACTGCTCCCACACCTTCAACCTGCTCGATGCCCGCCATGCCATCGCCGTCAACGAGCGGGCACGCTTCATCGGCCGGGTACGGAATATGGCGCGTGCGGTAGCGGAAATCTATGCCGAGGCTCGCGCCGAGCTTGGCCACCCCTTGTTGCAGGGAGGTGACGCATGAAGCCCCATCCCCTGTTACTGGAAATCGGTTGCGAGGAACTACCGGCAGCGGAACAACAGCAGCTGCAGCAAAGCGCCGTAGAGATCATGGCCCGCCTGCTGGACGAAAGCGGCATCGAGTATGGCGAGATCCTCCCCTACGTTTCTCCGCGTCGAATTGCGCTACTCATTCACGAGCTCGCCAGTGCCACACGGGCCGAGGAAGAACTCCGCCGCGGACCGGCGCTCGAACGGGCTTTTGTCAACGGCAAGGCAACACCGGCGGCTGAGGGGTTCGCCCGCTCTTGCGGTGTCGCCGTCAGCGATCTTCAACGCTTGGAAACCGAAAAAGGCGTTGTGCTGGCGTGGCGTATCCAGCATCCGTCCCGTCCCGTAACGGCGCTCTTGCCGGATCTGGCCACGCGCTGGGTGGAGTCCTTACCTTTGCGCAAGCGAATGCGTTGGGGCAAGCGCGAAGAAAGTTTCTCCCGTCCCATTCGTTGGTTGCTGCTCCGCTTCGCTGACCAGTGCTTATCCTGGCAGGCCTTTGGCCTGCAAAGTGAGGCTCATAGTTTCGGTCATCGCGTCCATCATTCTGGCCCCGTGCCAGTCGTCCAGCCCCAGACCTATGCGCAAGCCTTGCTGCAAGCACAGGTCCGCGCCCATTGGCAGGAGCGCCGCGCCTATATCGCCAGGGAACTACAACGCCTGGCGCACGAGCTGGATTGTACACCCGTGCTTGGCGATGCCCTCCTTGATGAAGTCACCGGGCTCTGCGAATGGCCCGTTGCCCTGGCGGGCGGCTTTGCCGAAGAATATCTACGCATCCCGGAGGAAGTGCTGATCACGGTGATGATTCAGCACCAGCGCTATGTCCCTCTGCGCGATCGGCAAGGGAAGCTGGCAGCACGGTATCTCTTTATTGCCAACCTCGAAAGCCGCGATGCGCAGGTCGTCATTCATGGCAACAATCGAGTACTGCGCGCGCGCCTGGCTGATGCGGCCTTTTTCTGGGACCAGGACCGCAAAAGCAGCCTGGTCGCCTGGATTTCCGATCTGGACCAGGTCTCCTTCCAGGACGGTCTGGGCAGCATAGGCGACAAGGTACGGCGCCTGCAAAATCTAGCCCCCAGGGTGGCGGCGATGCTTAGCGCCGATCCCGAGGATTGCCGGCGTGCCGCGCAACTCTGCAAAAGTGATCTGCTCAGCGGCATGGTCGGAGAGTTTCCGGAACTACAGGGCATCATGGGCGCCTACTATGCCGGCCATGACGGCGAATCGGCGGCGGTGGCCCAGGCCATCGGCGAACAGTATCGGCCGGTAGGGCGCGATGACGCCATCCCGGCTTCGCCTGCCGGGCAGGCGTTGGCTCTGGCGGATCGTATCGACACCCTCTATGGATTTTTTGCGCTGGGAAAAATCCCGACCGGCGACCGCGATCCCTTTGCCCTGCGTCGTGCCGCCCTGGGCATTCTGCGCATTGCACTGGAAGGAGAACACTCTTTCTCCCTGGCTGCGCTCACGCAGATGGGTCGCGGTGCCTATGCCGCGACACTACTTCTTGGCGCGGAACCCAGTGCGAAGCTCGGCGAGTTCTTCCAGGACCGGCTGCGCGTGATCTTTCGCGAAGAGGGCTTCGCCGCCGACCAAATTGCGGCGATTCTGGCGGTGGCCGGTGATGATCCCCTCGACGCCCAACATCGCCTGGAGAGTCTCAGCACCTTCCTCGCCAGCGATCCGCGCGCCGATGATTTGGCCGCGCTGATCAAGCGTGTCAGTAATCTCTTGCGTAAGGAAGGAAGCCAGGAAACTCCGGACCTGCGTCCCGACTTGTTGCTGGAGGCCGCGGAAAAGGCGTTGTGGAACGCCTGGACGGCCATTGCGAAAACCGTTGAAGATGACCTCAAGGACAGGAACTATCATCACGCACTGGTGACCCTTGCCAGCCTGCGCGATCCGGTGGACCGCTTCTTTGCGGAAGTGATGGTACTCTGCGAGGATCGTGCGCTCCGGGGACAACGTCTGGCGCTATTACAGGCGCTGCAAGGCGCGTTTTTGCAGATCGCCGATTTTTCCCAGCTGCAGGGCCGCGGATGACGCATCTGCTCATCCTCGATCGCGACGGCGTCATCAACGAAGACAGCGATGCCTACATCAAGTCGGCTGCCGAATGGCGGCCGATTCCGGGTAGTCTGGAGGCTATTGCTCGCTTCAATCGCGCCGGCTATACCGTCGTGGTAGCCAGCAACCAATCGGGTATTGGCCGGCGCCTGTTCAGCCTGCGCGCCTTGGGCTCCATCCATGCCCGCATGCGGCGGGAATTGGCGGAGACGGGGGGACGGATCGATGCCATTTTTTTCTGTCCCCATCACCCGGAAGCCGGTTGCACCTGCCGCAAACCCCAGGCCGGGATGTTTCGCGAGATTGGCGAACGCTTTCAGGTCGATCTGCAAGGAGTGCCGGCCGTCGGCGACAGCCACCGCGATCTGCTGGCGGCCCGGAGCGCCGGTGCCAGCCCCATCCTGGTACTGACGGGGAAAGGCAAGAAAGCGGCAGATACTGCGCGCGCCGAGGGCGTTCCCGTCTTCGCCAATCTGGCCGCCGTCGCCGACGCCCTGCTTGGCCACTGAGTCATGCTCCGTGCCCTGCGCAGCATGCTGTTTTATGCGTCATTCACGTTGTGGACCCTGATCTGGGCGTTGCTGCTTTTGCCCTTCCCTCTCTTACCCCAATCCTGGCGCTACTGGGGCTGCGGTACTTGGGCGCGCGTCGCGAGCTACCTCTTTTCTTGGAGTATTGGTGTGCGTTATCGCGTACAGGGGCTAGAGAATATACCGGCCGGTCCCTGCGTTATTCTCAGCAATCATCAGTCCTCCCTCGAAACCCTGCTGCTATGGCGTTACTTCCCGCGTCTGTCCTTTGTCCTCAAGGCCGAGCTGTTGCGTTTTCCCATCATCGGCTGGTATCTACCCCTAGGCCAACCCATCGCCATCAATCGTCAAGCGGGACGTCAGGCCCTCAAACAGGTTCTGGAGGAAGGAGAAAAACGCCTGCGGGCAGGCATTCCCGTTCTCATTTTTCCGGAGGGCACGCGGCAAGGCTGCGGTGAATTGGGCGCCTTTCACCAGACCGGCGTTGCCCTCGCGCAGCGCGCTGGCGTACCCATTACCCCCCTCGCTCTCAACAGTGGCTGCTTCTGGTCACGCCACGACTGGCGCATGCGATCGGGCGAACTACACCTGCATTTTGGCCCGGCTGATAACGGCGAAGGGCGCAGCAACCAGGTGACCGACCGACTACGCGAGTGGATTGCCGCGGAAATCAGGCAGATGCCTGCACACGACGACTAAGAGCGAAGTCCACGATCTTTCCCGCAATATCAATGCCACTCACGCGCTCGACGCCCTCCAGGCTGGGGACGGGATTGACCTCCAGGATGACAGGAGCGCCTCGCTCATCGAGCATCAGATCCACCCCGGCAAAATCCAGGTCCAAGGCTGCCGTTGCGGCAAGCGCCAACTTTCCCAAGCGCGCCAGCACTTCCGCGTCCTCCACGCGCTCTGCCGTCCCGGCCCGATGTAAATTGCTGCGGAACTCTCCCGGCCCCGCCCGTCGCCGCATGGCCGCCAGCGCCTCGCTGCCAAGGACGATCACCCGATAGTCCTCTCCTGCGGGCAAAAAGCGTTGCAAGAGGGCTTCGTGTTGCAACTGCAGCAGGGTATCCACCAGCGCCCGTGCGCCCGCGCGGCTCTCTGCCAGGTTGACGCCGACCCCCTGGGAGCCGCTGAGCAGTTTGCTGACCAGTGGTGCTCCCAATTGCGCGAGCGCCGTTTCCGTCGCCGATGCATCGGCAAGATACCAAGTCTCCGGCACAGGCAAGGACGCGCCGGCGAGGATTTGCAGGGACAGAAATTTGTCGCGCGCGTGCAGGATGGCATCACCGCCATTGAGGCAATAGCTACCCTGCGCCGCCAGCTGCCGTAGCAGGCGCACGCCGAGTTGGGTCAGGGGACTGCCAAAGCGTGGCAGTACCCGTTCGGGAGGCGGCAGGATCTGGCCTTCGTAATATAGATAGAATTTTCCTTGCTGGACATGCAGGGCGCAGCGCTCGGGCTGCAGGACGCGCCCATCTACCCCCCTTGCGCGTAGCGCCTCCTGCAAACGGCAGGTGGAATAGAGCTCCGGATAGCGCGACAGGATCGCGACAGAGGTCAAGAGTCGCTCTGATAGGTTAGCAGCGGCAATTCTCCGTGCGCAATGGAGCGCTCGATAAAACCTGCACGACCCGGGTGCCGTTGTTCCAGGGCAGGCCGGCACGTCGCCTCTACCCCGACAATCGCCGCCAGTAGCACCTCCAGTTCTTCCCCATCGACGCGCAGGCTCCCGTAAGGATTTTGTGAATTTTCCGGACGCCAGAAGAGATTGCTCCGCCAACCCTTGGCGCGTACGGCGGGGTTCTCGAACAATGTGCGACAGCGCTGTCCAATATCGGTTTTTGCCTCCATCTTCACTCCCATTTGACTACCTGCAACAAAATCCTTGACTTGGCTTTGGAAATATAGAAGAGCATAATAGTCAACTATAAAGAGATCCAAAACGGACACGGCAACGGATCATAGTCTGGGCCCACAGGGCCGACAAGGAGTTTACAATGAGTGAAAACACGACGCAGCAAGGGGTAGCCGGTCACGGCGCCTTTTTCCAGGATACCAATCTCAACGCCAACGAAGCCGAAGCGGCGACGGCATGGGTGCGTAACCATGTCGACCGGCGCTCGGTGGATCTGGGCGAGCGCATGGACGACATCCGCGAGCACATGTGGGAGCTCGAGAAGGAAGGCGAGATCATCGTCCATCGCATCAGCGATGATCACAAGCCCATTGAGGTCGACACCCTCTTCGGCTGGAAGAAGCGGGTACCCACCAACCAGCTCTGGCATCACAAGAGCTGCGGGCAGTGCGGTAACATCCCCGGCTATCCCACCAGCCTCATGTGGTTCATGAACAAGTTCGGCATCGACTACCTCGACGAGACCGACCAGACCTCCTGCACCGCCTGGAATTATCATGGCTCCGGCATTGGCAACGTCGAATCCCTGGCAGCGGTATTCCTGCGCAACTTCCACCAAGCCTACGTCTCCGGCAAGCAGCACGGCTTCGAGAACGGCCACTTCTATCCCCTGGTGCACTGCGGCACCTCCTTCGGTAACTACAAGGAAATCCGCAAGTACCTGATCGAATCCGCCGAGCTGCGCGAGAAGGTCAAGAAGATCCTCGGCAAACTGGGCCGTCTAGTCGATGGCAAGATCGTCATCCCCGAAGAAGTGGTGCACTATAGTGAGTGGCTGCACGTGATGCGCAACCGCATTGCCAGCGACCTGCAGACCATCGACATGAGCAACATCCGGGTGACCGTGCATGCCGCCTGCCACTACTACAAGATGGTGGCCGAGGATGCGGTCTATGACAACACCGTTCTCGGCGGCAACCGCACCGCGGTCGGCACCTCCATGGCCCAGGCCCTGGGCGCGCAGGTCATCGACTACTCCACCTGGTATGACTGCTGTGGCTTTGGCTTCCGCCACATCATTTCCGAGCGCGAGTTTACCCGCAGCTTCACCATGAACCGCAAGATCAAGGTCGCGCGGGAAGAGGCGAAGGCGGACGTGATGATCGGCATCGACACCGGCTGCATCACCACCATGGATAAGAACCAGTGGATTGGCAAGGCACATGATATGAACTACTCGGTGCCGATCATTGCCGACGTGCAGTTGGCCGCGCTGGCCTGTGGCGCCGATCCGTTCAAGATCGTGCAGCTGCAGTGGCATGCCTCTCCCTGTGAGGATCTGGTGGAGAAGATGGGCATCAGCTGGGACAAGGCCAAGGCCGATTTCCAGGAATATCTGAAGCAGGTCGAGCAAGGGAATGTGGAATACCTCTACAACCCCGAACTCGCTACCAATCAGAACATCAACATGAAACAGGCCTGATCGGTACCCGCCTGATGAAAGCAGCCCCGCCAATGGCGGGGCTTTTTTCGTTGCGCGCGCCGGTCTTCTATCCCTCCATGCAAAGCTTCAATGGCTGGAATCATACAAAAAGACTCCCGCATCGGCGCAGTTTCGCGTATCCTCTAAGGCCGATCATTCAACCGATCCGTATATCTGCTTACGACAGGAGGAGTATCGTGGACAACCAGGCTCTCAACGCCCGCTGTGTAGAACTGTTTCAAAACGCCAACGTAAAGCTGCGCATGTGGAACGCGCGCATGTTCTGGCAAGTGGGTGACCTTTTCAACGTCCCAACGGATAAGCTTACGCAACCCAAGGTAGACCTCTGCGAGCTGGAAGTGATGCTCTCCACCGCCGCTCTGACGGATTCCCAGTGTGCTGCCGAGCTCGACAAAAAGGAGCCCGGCCGCGCTGCTTTCATTCAGCGTCAGGTGCGTGAGGGAATGCGCCCCCTCTTGCGCCCAGCAAGCCACTGATGCAGTGACGAGGGAGCGGGGCGCAGCCCCGCTCAGGTCAGTAACTGCTCCACCGCACGCACGCAGATCACGTCGTTCTCGGTAACACCACCGACAGCGTGGGTGCTGAAGCGCACCAGACAGGTATTGTAGGAAACCTGCAAGTCTGGGTGATGATCTTCGCGGTGGGCAATCCAGGCCAAGGCGTTGACGAAGGCCATGGTCTCGTAAAAATTGCGGAAGTGAAATCTCCGTTCCAATCCTTGGTCTTGCAGGCTCCATTGGGACAATTCCGCCAGGGCGGCGCGTATCTCCGCCTCAGCCAACAACGCCACGCCACCCTCACAGGCCCGGCAGCTACCCGGTCGCAAATCACTCGGCATTGCACATCCTCCAGAGCAAAAACTGTTATCATGCAGTGTAATTGAAGCCCTGGAGCATTGTCATGGCAAAAAAAGCCCCGGCCCCATTACGCACCCCCGACGGCAGCGAGCATGTCTTGTTGCATTCCTGCTGCGCGCCCTGCGCGGGCCCTATCATGGCCGACATGCAGAGCGCCGGCATTGCGCTGACCATTCTGTTCTATAATCCGAACATTCATCCTCTGGCGGAATATGAACTGCGCAAAGAAGAAAACATCCGCTACGCCGAAAAGCTGGGCCTTCCCTTCATCGATCTGGACTACGACAAGGACAACTGGTTCGAGCGGGTCAAAGGTCTGGAATGGGAGCCCGAGCGTGGCGCGCGCTGCACGGCCTGTTTCGATATGCGCTTCGAGCGTTCGGCCTTATATGCCGTAGAGCACGGTTTTACCTTATTTACCAGTACATTAGGGATCTCGCGCTGGAAAGACATGGCGCAGATCAATGGTTGCGGTCAGCGCGCCGCCGCCCGCTATCCGCAGTTACAGTATTGGGACTATAACTGGCGCAAAGGTGGCGGTAGCCAACGCATGATCGAGATTGCTAAAGAGGAACAGTTTTACCAGCAGGAGTATTGCGGCTGCGTTTACTCCCTACGCGATAACAATCTGCACCGTATCGCCCAGGGACGAGAAAAGATTGTACGCGGGGTGAAGTTTTACGGGCGCGACGAGGTCGACAAAGGCATCCAGAGCCGGTAACGGTCCCCCGGACCCAAGAGTTCCACTAACGGATATCGTGGCGTGATGCCGTTGCGTTTGCACCAGGAATGCAGGGCCGCGTAGCCTTTCCAGCTGGCAATAGCACTATTGGCTTGCAGGTCAACCGCCGCCACGCGTTGGCTCGTCCACTGCCCTTCCTGCCATCCCTTCGGCAGTGTGCTTGGCGAGGCCGTCAGCAGCACGCCCAGGCGCGCCTCTACCCGGTTATCTTTGCCCTGCATCCCGCTTTCTTTCTCGATCAGAGTGAGAGAAGAGCCCTGCCGCCAGTCGGCGGGCAGCTCCTTGATCCATTTTTCGCGTTGCCGATCGAGGCCAGCATAGCTGCCATCATACTGCCGGTAGACATAGTGCAATGCCGGACTGGTAATTTCCTGCACAGAAGCGCTGGTAAAGACGCCCAACCACCAGAGGGTGAACAGCACAAAAGCCAAAAAAACCAAAAACGGGCCGCCCCAGCCCCGACGCCAATCTCGTTTGGGACGAATTCGCTCGCTCGTTTCCATCACGACAACCCTTGCCACAGCCGTGGCCAGTCAAAATGCGGACCAGGATCCCATTTTCGTCCCGGCGCAATATCGGCGTGGCCGGTAATGGCGCGTCGATCCAGTCGTGGGAAATAGCGCCAAAGATCGGGAATCAAAGCCTGCAAGGCCAAATACTGGGCGTCGGCAAAAGGCTGCGTCTCGCTCCCCTCGATCTCGATCCCCACACTGAAATCATTGCAACGCTCTCTGCCTTGCCAGGCCGAAACACCGGCATGCCAAGCCCGGCGATCGACGGGGACATGCTGCCAGATCTGCCCGTCGCGCTCCAAAAAAAAATGCGCGGAAACCCGAAGTTCGCGTAGCTGCTCATAATAAGGATGGGCGGAAAAATCCAGTTTGCCCTGAAAAAACCGGGGCACCTCACCGCTGCCAAAGGCCCCGGGCGGCAGGCTGATAGCATGTAACACCAACAGATCCACGCTGACGCCTGCGGGGCGTTCGTCCTGGAAGGGCGATGGCGCTCGCCTTGCGCGCCGCAGCCAGGGGCCATGCCACGGAGAACTCACGGTGCTTCCTCTGGCGCCAGATCGGCATGCGCCGCGAGCCAAGGATCGAAAGCCGCCAGACGCGCCTCGACCTGCATCGGGCGCTGATAGCGACCATCGCGAAAGACAAAGAGCGCAGGCAGATGATAGACCTCAAATTCCTGTGCCAGCCCCATCTCGATGCCGGCATCCGCCTCCCAGACTTTGAGGTCGTCGCGCCGACTCTCCCATTCCGCCAAGAGGCGACGCCAGATCTTGCAACTATGGCAGCCCGCAGAACTGAAAAAGAGGATGATCCAGCCGCGCTCCTGCGCCACACGCTGCCAGAATCCCAATTCTGAGACGCGCTCCACGTTCAGAACACCGACAAGAAAGGGACTGGGTATGGACGATGCATAGGCACAGTATAACAGCTGCGCCTCCCCGGGTCAGACGCCCATGATAACGAAGGAAAACGTCCGCACTCAGCCGCGGCGCAGGGCACGTTCCAGCTCTCGACGATTGGGCAGATGGGCATCGAGCAAGTCGTAGAAGCGGGCATTGTGGCCACGCTCGCGCAAATGGGCGCACTCGTGGGCAACGACATAGTCGATGCAGTCCAGCGGTTGCTCCACCAGGGCCAGACGAAACCAGAGCCGCCGAGCGACGGTATTGCAGGTACCCCAACGGGTACGCATCTGGCGAATCCGCCACTCGGCAACCTCGACCCCCAAGCGCGATTCCCAGCGGGCAATCAGATCGGGCAACAAGCGCTGCAGCTCCCGGCGTTGCCAGCGTTCCAGGAGTCGGTCTTCCTCCGTCGGCGTCGCATGTTCTGGCAGATACAGACATAGCGTCTGATCCTCCTCCAGTACTACCCGTGCCCTGCCCGCATGGATCCGACGCTCTACACGATACGTCAACCCCAAGTGCTGCAGCATATGCCGATGCGTCTGCCGAGACGCAAGAACCTCTTCGCGACGCCGATGGATCCACGACAACCTCTCTTCCACCGCGCGACGCAGGAAGAATTCTGGGAGATACCAAGGGCAAGCAATCCAGACATCACCACGCTCATCAACCAGAATGCGCAGCGTTTTACGCCGCTGGCGTTGGTAAAAACAGGAAAGCCCAGCCACCTGAATGGACTGGGCCTTCTGTTGCCGCTGTTCAGGCATGACGACCTTAGAGTTGCGGGTGAAAGCCGCTGGGGACCTGAATCCGATTCAGGGCCGAGACATAGGCCTTGGCACTGGCGACGACGATGTCGGTATCCGCACCCAAGCCATTGACCACCCGGCCATCGGCGGCCTGCAGGCGAACCGTTACCTCTCCCTGGGCGTCCGTTCCCGTAGTGATCGCATTCACCGAATAAAGCAGGAGCTTGGCACCACTGCCGACGATCTCCTCGATCGCTTGGAAGGTGGCGTCCACCGGCCCACCGCGGGTAACCGCGGCGGTCTTGGCGACCCCGTCCACCCAGAGCTCGACCTTTGCCTCCGGATGCGTCCCCATTTCCGAGCAGACCCGCAAATAGCCCAGGCGGTAGCGGTCCTCGCTCCCCTGTTGGGCATCTTCGTTGACCAGGGCTTGCAAGTCTTCGTCAAAGATCTCCGCCTTGCGGTCGGCAAGATCCTTGAAGCGCGCAAAGACCTGATTCAAGGCATCGCCATCGAGGGAGATACCCAGGCTTTCCAGTCGCGCCCGCACCGCCGCCCTCCCCGACAACTTACCCAGAGTCATACGGTTGGCCGCCCAGCCGACATCTTCGGCACGCATGATTTCGTAAGTCTCGCGGTGCTTAAGGACGCCATCCTGGTGAATGCCCGACTCGTGCGCAAAGGCATTGGCCCCCACGATGGCCTTGTTGGGCTGCACCGGAAAACCGGTAATGGTCGACACCAGCTTGCTGGTCGCGACGATTTGCTGCGTATCGATGCGAGTCTCGCAGGGAAAGACATCAGAGCGGGTGCGCACCGCCATGACGATCTCTTCCAATGCAGCGTTCCCCGCCCGCTCGCCCAAGCCGTTGATGGTGCACTCCACCTGGCGCGCGCCCTGGGTGACTGCGGCCAGGGAATTGGCAACGGCCAAGCCAAGGTCGTTGTGACAGTGCACGGAAAACACTGCCTGATCGCTGTTGGGAATCCGCGCCCGCAAGGTCCCGATCAACTGCCCGAAGCGCTCGGGCAAGTTATAGCCGACGGTATCGGGGATGTTGATGGTCCGCGCGCCGGCCGCGATCGCCGCCTCGATAACCCGACAGAGAAAATCCTCTTCGGAGCGCCCCGCATCTTCCGGGGAGAATTCCACATCGTCACAGAGGCTGCGCGCCAATTTGACTGCCGCGACCGCACGTTCCAGCACCTCATCGGGACGCATACGCAACTTGGCCTGCATGTGAATGGGACTGGTGGCAATGAAGGTGTGAATGCGCCCTGCAGCAGCGGGTTGCAGAGCCTCTCCAGCGCGGCGAATGTCTTCCTCCCGCGCTCGCGCCAGGCCGCAGATGCGACTTTCGCGGACCGTTTCGGCAATGGCGCGCACCGCCGCGAAGTCGCCGGGACTGGCGGCGGGAAAGCCCGCCTCGATGACATCTACCCGCAGCCGCTCCAACGCCTTGGCAATGCGGATTTTTTCGTCGCGGGTCATGGCCGCGCCTGGAGACTGCTCGCCATCACGCAAGGTGGTGTCGAAAATGATCAAATGCTCTTTCTGCTGCATAGTAAGCCCTTCCTGTTGCAGGAATCTTTCAGTAGTTTCGAATTGGGAACGCGAGACCGAAATGGTCGGAAGGAATGATTTTTAGCCCCAGCGGGGCAGCAGCAGACGCAGACCTGCTGGAGAGGCCGCGCAAAAGAGAAATGGAATCTGCTGACTGTTCATGCGCAAAAGGATAGACAAAAAGCACCAGAGGTGCAACTCTCTACAAAGGATAAAAACCTTAGGAGCCCCGATGCGTCTTCTCCTCGCGATCCTCGTCCCCTGGCTGCAGTTCTTTACCATCGGTCGGCCTTTTGCCGGGATCATCTGCCTGATCTTGCAGCTCACCGTGATTGGCTGGGTGCCAGCAGCTATCTGGTCGGTCTACGCCCTCAGTCAGTACGAAACCGACAGAAAGATCCGCCGCATGACTAGTGGCTGAGGGCTGGCGCGCCCCTGAGAGCTGCCTTTCAGCTTTGATGAAGCCAGCGGTACACCGTGCGCTCACTAACGCCCAAATGTTCCGCAACCTGGCGACGATTACCCTGAAAGGTACTGAGGAGTTCCGGCAAATTGGTTGGCCGCCCTCGCCGTCCGGAGAACGATATCGGACGCGTGGGGGCTGCTATGTTCTCCTCTGGGTGATGCGACGATTGCAGAAAGTGGACATGCTCTGGCAAGATCAATGGCCCATCCGCCAGTGCTACCGCCTTTTGCAAAATATTCCGTAACTCCCGCACGTTACCGGGGAAATTATAGGCGCAAAGCCGACGCTCGGCCTCCGTTGACAACTGCCACTGCCCTCCCCACTCCCGCCCAATGCGTTCGAGAAGCACGCAAGCAATCCCTGGAATATCCTCTCGGCGCTCACGCAGAGGGGGGAGATCGATGTTGATCGCCGCAAGACGATAGTAAAGATCTTCACGGAACGTCCGCTCGGCGACCATCTCCCGCAGGTTGCGGTTGCTCGCCGCGATGATGCGCACATTGGCATGCAACAAATCCGCGCCCCCCAAGCGACGAAAAGCCCCGGTTTCGAGCACACGCAGGAGCTTGGCCTGCACCGGTAATGGCAATTCACCGACTTCATCCAAAAATAGTGTGCCACCATCGGCACTTTCGAACAGGCCAATCTTCCGCCCTATACACCCAGTATAAGCGCCCCGCTCGTGACCAAGAAATTCACTTTCGAAGAGGTGCTCGGGCAACGTAGTACAGTCGACCGTGATCAGCGGCTTGTCCGCACGTGCAGAAAATTGATGCAAGGCACTCGCTGCCAGCTCTTTGCCCACACCACTTTCGCCCCAGAGGAGAATGCTGGCGTCGGTTCGCGCGGCCATCTCGATGTGGTGCAAACACCGCAAAAAGGCTGGCGAGCGACCGACCATGCGCATGTCAGTACAAGTAATCTCACTCTGTTCCCGCGGCAAATGGATGATTTCTTCGGCCAAAAACCGCTGTCCTCGCAGATCGCGCAGAACGTGTCCACGAATGCGCACATGCTCCGCATTACCGACCGGATCATAGTGGACATGACGAACCTCGTGGGGTTCTCCATTGCGGAAAACCGTTTGATGCGGGCAGTCTTCACCATTTTCATGGCAGGGGACGTCGGAATGGTGGGAGACCTGATGGCAACGGCGTCCCACCAAGTCCTCCTCACTCACGCCATAACATTCCCGATAGGCCCGATTGGCGGCCACAATACGATATTCCGCATCGATGACCACCATCGGATGCTGCTGCAAATCCATGGCAGACTGCACATCCAGTGCTTCTAAACTGTGAACTGGCGCGGGCTTATCCAATGGACTTCTCCACATTAATGAGACAACAAGATTCAGAAATTCTTCTTATCTATAAATAACCAATGATTATATTACGATTCCTTTGGGTAAAATGCCAAGCAGTAGCCTTCCGGACTGACTTTTCCGGCAACGACTTGACAGCTGCCGATTGCCTTGGGCGTGGCACCAGGAATGAAGTGCTGACACAGCGAACAATGATCCTGTTTGTAGGGGTGATCTTGGTATTGTACCGAGGCCTTGCTCTCCTTACTCCCTTCGCCAGCAAAGGCGAATTGCGTACCCAGTATGGGAAGCGCAGCTGTAGCGGCAGCCATGGCGGCCATTTCCTTCATCCACTGACGACGACTTTTTCGTTCCTGCATGGTTACATCTCCCGTCATTTAGGTCTCGTAACTAGCTACGAAGGTGTGAGACTTTTGGATGCAAAAAACCCGGATCGCCTAATTTAACGATCCGGGCTACCAAAAAGGTAAGGAGGAGAAGATAAATCAGCGTATTGTTATATTTTTACTTTACATCATTACCCTAGTGGACCTGTGGCGGTCACAATTTGCGGTTCCATTGGAGCCAACAGCGATAACAGGTAGTTCTGCGCACCGATGGGAATTCGGTGGGCATCCATCGCGTTGATCATGTCCTGCGACAAGTAGTTGAATGCCGCAGTGGTGATCTGCATGCCGCGGTGGGCATCCGTCATGTTCGGGCCGGTGTATTTGCAAGGACCGCCAACGGCCATGCAAACCTGATTCACCAGAGCAAACTTGAGAGCAGGGATGTTGGCATGAGCAAAGTAGTAGTTGATATGTGGATCATTGGCCACGTTCCCCACAAAGGTATTGATCAAGGCCGTGATACCAGCCTTGCCACCAAATTGCTGATAGTAATCACTGGCATTGGCAGTGCCCCAGGCACCAAAGGTCAGAGCACCAACGCTCACCCCGATAATTGCGCTCTTGCGCAGCGAAGCCGATAACTTGCTGTTCATAAAAACCTCCTACAATTGGTTCAGAAGCTGGTGGTCAAAGAGAGGTATAGACCGCTCTGGCTTTTCTCGGTGGCGATGGTGCCAAGATTCACGTACGCCGCCGTCAGAGACAACTGCTTATACGGGAACCAGGCGACATAGACATCCTTCCATGCGCTGGTTTTGGAGACTGCGTTGCCCAGCGTGCTGAAGTTTCCGGCGCCACTAGAGGGAGCAATCAACTGATTCTGCGGCATAGCCCGATACTCTCCGCCGAGCACCACATGACGGTTCAGGAATACACCAACAGCTGCGGCCGGCAGAACCTTGTAGCCCATGCCGTTCACCCCACCAAAACCCAGTAGACCTTGCTGATTTGCATTTGTCACCTGAATGTTTACATCCGCGAGAGTCGTCAGACCGAATATGCCATGCAGCCAAACCTTGGTCGCAGACAAGTAATAGCTCATGGCATTTCGCGTCACGTGCAGAGTTTCCGCGAGATTTTTCGGCATTTCGCTGTGGTGATAGTCGACACCAACAGACACTTGCGGCTCCCACCAGTTTTGATCGTAGATGATGTTGCCAAACAGTCGCACTTTCAGACCAACAATGTCTTGGTTGAGCTGATAGTTGGTACCAAAGAAAGTCGGGCCGCTCAAACCGAGAGCGGTGGATGTATGCGTACCATACGCGGGCGGGTTACCTCCTGTTGCAACATCGAGAATGCGATGATCAAGGGTGGCGCCAGTATTTCCCAAACTAAAACTCTGCCGTGCGAAAGACAATTCGATGCGATTGAACAGCCCAACGGAAGCACCATAGGCGTCCATATTGTAGTTATTGAGCAGCACATGAGAATAAAAGGCGGTAGCCCCGATTTGCTGGTTGGTTCCATAACCAGAAATGACAGCCCATGGGTTGATACCACCACCGGCAGCGCCATCCACCGCGGTAACGGCGCCAGTGCCCAAGAGACGACCCATTCCAAAGAGATTGGCTTGACCGATAGCTGCCGAGGCCAGCAGCGGGCTTGCGACCAGCACCATGCCGGCTATACAGGCAACTATCCGTTTACGATACGGTGACGAGTTTTTCATTTGTACTTCTCCTGTTTCAGTCGTGTTACAGCACACACTCGTTAGCATAATGAATGCCAAACATTATCTATCCATTTACCTTTGTCTAAGATTTTGTTATTCAATGAGTAAATTTATTTATGCCTCCAGATAGGAGTCCGAAAGAGCAGACATGTCATGACATTCACTGACAATTATTGTCATGAACGGCTGGATGACTTATGACATGACATAAACATGACATTGTCATGACAGTACGCGGTGAGACTCTCGAAAAACAAGCTGAAATAGACGTCATGAAGTAATGTTATTCATACCAATCAAATAGTTAAAATAAAATCAGAATTGCTATATATTCTAACTTTTATGTGGCATAAGAACTGCTGTAAATGTCTCGGTAACTGAAATACAGGAGTTTTTATGGCGGGAATGTTCATTATTTGTCTCAACGGTGACCGAGAGCATTTACAATTTGCGGCCATGGCGGCATCGGTGGCTGCAGTTACCGGGATTGATGTCCATGTGTTCTTATCCATGAATGCCTTTCCCCACTTTATCAAGGGACACAGTAAAGAGGCGCCTGCTTCTGGCGTGTTGGGCAAGAAAATGGAGGAACACAAGGTTCCCGAATTTTTTACGATTTTCGAACAGGCCGTAGAGCTGGGCGATGCCAAGATCTGGGCCTGCTCCATGGCCATGGATGTCATGGGGGTTACAGAAGAAGACCTGGAACCGATTGTCGCGGGCGCCATGGGGCTGACCAAGTTTTTCAGTGACGCTGAAGGGGCACAAATTCTGACCTTCTGAAGCGTAATCACAATAGGATCGGGCTTGCCGGTCCAGCGGAGACGAGAGAGTAAGGAGAAAACCAATGGCAGAACGTACAGTGGATGCACGCGGCAGCTTTTGTCCGGGGCCGCTCATGGAGCTCATCAGCAATATGAAGAGCATGCAGGTGGGGGACACCCTCGAGCTGCTCTCCACCGATGCTGGCTCCGCCAAGGACGTGCCCGAATGGGTACACAAAGTCGGTCATGAAATGGTCGATACCAATCAGGATAGTGAAGGAACCTTCCACATCAAGGTCCGTAAAGCCAAGTAACGCACTAACGCAAAAGGAGTGACATCATGAGAATTCTGGTCGTAGGCGGTGGTATGGGGGGAACCATTTTTGCCAATCATCTGGCGCGGCGAATCCATCACGAGATGAAAACGGGCAAGGCGCGCATCACCATGCTCTCGGCAAGTCATGAGCATGTGTACCAGCCGGGCTGGCTCTATGTGGCGATGGGGCGTGCCACTCCCGACGAGTTAGTGCGGGAGCAGGAGAGCCTTCTGGAGCCCGGGATCGAGTTTCATGTCGATCCCGTCGAAGAATTTCATCTCGCGCACAATCATGTGAAATGCAAGAGTGGCAAGGTACATGAGTATGACCTGATCGTGATTTCTACCGGATCGCGGGCCATGCCGGAAAACATTCCTGGCCTCAAGGAAAATTCCGTGAATTGCTACACCGCGGATAACGCTGTGGAGTATTACAAGCAGCTTTCGGAATTCAAGGGTGGACGCATCGTTATCACCGTGGGTCTGCCGCACAAGTGCCCGATGATTCCGCTGGAAGTCACTTTCGCCATGCACGACTTCATCAAGGATCGGGGTCTGCTCGACAAGACCGAATTCTACTACACCTACCCCATCGGCCGGGTGCACAGTCTGGAAAATGTGGCCAAGTGGGCGGCACCGGAGTTTGACGCCAAGGGCATCAAGTACGAGACCTTGTTCAACATGAAAGAGGTGGACGGCAAGAATGCCAAGGTCCTCAGCGAAGAGGGCAGCGAAGTGGCCTATGACCTGCTGGTGGCGGTACCGCCACACAAGGGTCAGGAAGTCATCGAAAAGAATGGCTTGGGGGAGAACGGCTGGATTCCCACCAACCGGCATTCCCTGCACATGGAAGGCGAGCATGGCAAGAATGTGATCGTCCTTGGCGACACCACCAATTTGCCCATCTCCAAGGCGGGATCGACGGCCCACTTCGAGGCAGAAACCGCGGCAGAAAATGTGGCGGCAGTGGTCAAGATGGGACGTCCGGTAAAGAGCTACGACGGCAAGGTCTTCTGCTTTATCGAGGCCGGCAAGGACCGCGCCACCTATGCCATGTTCAACTACCAGAACCCGCCACAGCCCAAGGCCCCGACCGGCTCGGTGCATGCCTTCAAGATGGCATACAACAAGCTCTACTGGGCGACCGCGCGCGGCCTGCTCTGAGGAGGTGACCTATGGTAGCCGTACTCGACAGTAGCCAAGAGGACGAATTGCAGCAGGCGCAGTCGGCTTTGCTGCACTTGGTCCACAACGGTGATTTGGAGCGCATCGTGCATCTGGCCCGCCTTATGGGGGCCGCCGCCGACTCCATGTCCGACGAGATGGTGGGACGGATGGCGGAAATCGCCACCGGCGGTCTGGACCTGGTGGACCGGGTGGAGCGCGCCGATCTGACGCGGGCCCTACCCGCCATCTCTGCCCTGGTGCACAACGGTGATCTCGACCGCATCGTTCATCTGGCGCGATTGGTAGGTGCCGCCAGCGACTCGATGAGTGACGAGATGGTGGGTCGCCTGGCGGAAATTGCCACTGGCGGCCTGGATCTCCTCGACCGCGTGGAGCGGGCGGACTTGACGAAAGCTCTGCCCGCCATCTCTGCCCTGGTGCATAACGGTGATCTCGACCGCATCGTGCAGATCGCGCGGACGCTAGGCGCCATGGGCGATTCCATGAGCGACGAGATGGTCACCCGCCTCGCCACTCTGGCCGCCGATGCCATGTGCCTGCTGGATCGGGCCGTGCGTACCGGGGTAATGGATCGGGTGTTGCGGGTAGTCGAACAGATGGATGCGCAGCACATCCTCACCGACTTTCTCAGTTGCCTGGCAGGCGCCACCGAGGAAGCGGCCAAAGAACCTGCCCCCAAGGGCGGCCTGTTCGGACTCCTGGATATTATGAAAAAGCCCGAGACCCAAGAAACCATCCAGTTCCTCATGCTGGTCGGCAAGCATTTCCGCTCCTGCCGTCTCAAACACTAACGTTTCACTCGCCCCGCTTGAGGCTCCAGTACGGGGCCTTTTTTATTTCGAGGATGCTCGACTTCACTAAAAGACGATGGAAATATCCCGGAAACAATCACGTGTTTAGTCTTGCAATCATCAGACCTCAACCCACTCAACACAACGGTGTAGGAGATCGCGTGTTTATCCGACGTTATATTTTGGCCCTACTGTGGGCGGGATCTGCAGGACTATCGAACGCCTGTCTCGCCGATGACCCAATGCGAGGCAATTCACCTGGGTCATACACGGACCCTTCTCCCATTACCTCTAAACTCTTCCCCGTTGCCGATGGTTGGCTTTTGTCTGGTTACGGCCACATCCGGAATCTTCACTATTGGGGAGCAGCCTATACCTGGGGAATAGGATCTCATTCTATCTTACCAACCTCACCAGGTTCTTCGGCACCCTTTATCTCACTCTCCGTCTGCCCAACCATGCGTGAATGCAAAGGTCATGCAGACACAGTCAATTCCGAGATGCGCGACGAGGCACGTCGTTGCCACCACCGATCTACGGTCACACAGTTGGCAGGCAATGGACCTGCGAGCCTAGGTATTACCTACGAAGTGGATAATGTCAGCTGTACAGATGATTGGGATAATCCCCACACCGCCTGTGTGCCGAGCGCCGCATACCCAGAAGCCACGAGGAACCCGGCCAATGAGTTTTACGAGTTTGTCTATGAGAAGAATGGTATACCTGCGGGATTTCCCCGCAACAAGTTCAGTGAGCTCCGCGCTTGGCTTCTACAGCATGGCTGGACCAGTGCGAGCAGCATGGACCCAAAGGCACGATACCGAGCGAACGTCACCAGTAACGATGGTTTTGTAAGTAATGGGATGCTTGACAGTGCAAGTTGGATATTTGCCCACATACCATCGCCTCCTAACGGTAACATGTGCTTTCTTGGTGTGTCTCTTCTGCGTACAGAGTTTACTACACCGTTTTCGCAAGCCACATTCACGAGCTGCTGTGGACCCTTGGGCAAGAGTGAAAACGACAAGAGCGCCTGCGGTTACGCAGTGAAGAAAAACTGAGATATTTTTAGGCTTTTCTTTTCTGGTAGTTCTTGCGCCGAAAGAGATCGGTTTTGCGGGACACCAGGCGGTCTAAAAACAAGAGGCCATCGAGGTGGTCCATCTCGTGCTGCACCGCGCGGGCCTCGAAGCCCTCGCACTCGTAGACCCGGTCCCGTCCATCGGGATCCTGCGCCTGCACCTGGATCCGCTCGGCCCGAATGACATTGCCGGTAAAATCCGGCACCGACATACAGCCTTCGCGGCCCACCGCCATTCCTTCCCAGGCTAGCAGCTCCGGGTTGATAAGGACCATCAGGCCATGGCAGTCCTCACCCAGTTTGGGACGCACGTCGACAATGACGATGCGCTGCAGACGATCCACCTGCGGCGCGGCAATCCCCACCCCCCCAGGGCCCGCATACATGGTCTCGGTAAGGTCCGCAACGAAAGTACGCAACTCGTCGTCAAATTCGGCCACCGGCTCCGATGGACGCGCCAAGCGCGGGTCAGGATAGGTGAGGATGGGCAGAACAGCCATCAGAGCAGCGCCGTATCGATAGCGTGAACACTGATTTCGACCCCCTGCTCCGCTTTCAGCGGTTCCAGGGTCAGGCGCACCTGCTCCAGACCTTGCGGAGCCGACCCCTGGATGATCATGACGTAAATCGGTCGCTCCGGATTGCCCGATTTCTCGCTTTCCAGATCGATAATGTTAAAGCCGATCTTCGCCAGCGCCTCGGTCACCCCCGCAACAATGCCCGGGTGATCGGCGCCATATACTGTTACCCGGACGTTGGCGACATCCTCTTGCGCGGGGACGCTGGAGATCGGATCGAGGTGCACGCGCAGATTCAGACGCTTCACCGCCGGGTCGAGAGCGGCCTCCACCGCACCGAAATCGCGGCTGTAGTCGATCACCTGCATGATGGTGAAATAACCACCCAGGCGCATCATGGAGGCGTCACCAATGGCACAGTCGGCGGCGTAGAGGGCCTGGGTGACGGCAGCAACGATTCCCGGTCGATCTTCTCCGATGACCGTCAGTAGGGCTTGACTCATGACTCTCCTCCCAGGCCGTGTAAACGGGCCAATGATAGATACCGAAAACAATATTCGAAAAGTTCCAGATGATGCCGGGCGGCGTCAAAATCCCTGCCCCAGGCGGTCATGCCGTGCTCGTGAATCAGGGCCCCGGGCACACGCGGCAGACGCTGGAGAAATGCGGCATCCATGTCGGCGGCAATCTGCGCTACCTCGACATGATTGGCAAAGACCGGAAGATCGACCGCGGGTTCCGCCTCGGGAATTCCGAGCCCCTTGAGCATTTCCAGTGGCGGCAGGCGCAACTGCCCCGCCTTGGCGAAATGCCCACAGAGATTGGCCTCCACCGAGTGCACATGAAAGATTACCTGCGCCTCGGGAAAATGCCGATAGATGACCTGATGGATGCTGGTTTCCGCCGAAGGACGCCGCCCCGCCGTCGCTTCCTGCACCCGTCCTGCCAGATCGACGGCAACGAAGTCTTCCTCGCTGAGGGCATCCTTGGGCCGGCCACTGGCGGTGATCCAGAAGCTGTCGGCAGTGCGCCGGGCGGACAGATTGCCTGCCGTCCCCAGCATCCAGCCGCGTTGATAGAAATCGCGCGCCGCCGCCGCCAGTTTCGCGCGTGGATCCGTCATCGATGCTTCTCCAGGGCAGTCAGGACATCGTGAAAATCATCAAAGGGTGTGAAGGCGCGATTCTCGGCACGCAGGTAGTCCTGCAAGCCGTTCCGGGCAAAGACCCGCGGGCACTCTCTGGCCAAGCGCAGGTCGGTCACGGAATCGCCGATGCAGACGGCCGCCGCCGGCTGATATTGGGCATAGATGGCCCGCTTGACCACCAGCTCCTCGTCATCTTCCCAAGGCGAAAAGACCCGCAGGGTGGGACCGCTGAGGTCCACCTCCAACCCATGGATGGCCCGGATCTGCCCGCGCAAGGGTGCCAGCACAAGTTCGGCCATGCGCGTGAAGCCTCCCGTCACCACCAGCAGCTCCCAGCCCAGGCCCAGCAGGGCGGCGAGAAACTCCTCGAAACCCGCGAGAAGATGACTGTTGTCGAGAACGAAACTCTCCATCTCCGGCCATTTTTGACTGGGGATGGTAGAGAGGATCTCGATGAGCCCTTGGCGCAGGGATTTGCGCAGGGCGAGAATCTCGGGGAGGACGCGCGCCGAGATTTCCGGTGCATAGGAGCGCATCAGGTCGCGAAAGATTTCCTCCACCAGGATGGTGCCGTCAAAATCGCAGAAGATCAGGCGCTCAGCCATGTCCATTTCCCCACTTGTCGATAGCAGCGTGTAAGGGTCCCTCGGGGAGCTCTTCCAGAGAGAAGCTCTCTTGCGCCCGATAGCGTTCCCAGGCCTCGAAGAAGGCCAGGACACCGGCAGCCGGCCCTTGCGGATGGTCCATGATGCCGGTGCCGGCATTGAGAATCACCTCGCTGCCATAGTCGGCGAGGATTTGCGGCAGGATGCCTGGCTGCACCCCGGCCGAAGGCACCGCGGCCACGCCGCGCGCACGCAGGGCATCGCGAATGGCGGATTCCTCGGCGGCTGGGAAGGACAGACTGCCATAGTGCGCGGGGTAGAGGACCGCATCGGCACCGGCATGGGTCATCAGGGTGCCCAGGGTCAGGGCGTAGGACAGGCCATGCTCCGGCGCCGCAGAAAAGGCCCCGGCGAGGGCCGGGTGGGCGAAGATCGGCACAGCGATTTCGGGGTCGCTAGCCAGGGCCTCGAGGACCGGATAGCCATAGGCCAAGACATTGAGCAACAGGGCATTGGCGCCCTCGGCGACGAGCTGGCGGGCGAGGGTTTGCAGTTCCTGGGCATTGCCGGACAGGTTCACCGCGTAGAGCAGATCGCGCCCCAGACGGTCACGCCGTGCTTCGAGGATGGGCGCGCAGGCGCGCCAGCGTTCGCGGGTGGGTGCGCCAGCCAGATTGGGCAGGATTTCATCGTCCTTGATGATATCGAGGCCTGCCAGGGCCACCTCGGCGAGGATGCCGGCATGGTCCTCGGCGCTCAGCCCCAGGGCGGGCTTGAAAATGGCCATGAAGAGCGGGCGATCGCTCACCCCCAGACGCGCGCGAATACCCGCCATGCCGTAGCGCCCGCGTACTCCGTAGTCTTCCGGCAGGCGCAGGCCGACGACCTTGGCCGTCCCGCCCAGGGAATACTTGCCAAAGATCATGGTCAGCAGACTGCCGATCCCGCCATCGACGTTGGCGAGGGGAAAGGCAATCGTCGCCTGCTGGCTCCCATCCTCGTTTTCCTGAATCTGCAACACCTCACCCAAATGCGCGCGCAGGACATCGTCCCGATACCGGAAACGCGCATCCCAGGAGCCCGCTGTCTGCCCTACGGCAAGGATCTGCGCCTGCTTTTCCGCATCGCTCCCGACCGGAAAGCGGTAATCGACCTCAATACGCTGGGGATTCATGGACGGGGAAATTCCTGCATGCTCCGCTCCTGATAGACCGGCACCCAGCCGCCGCGCGCACTGAAGTAACGCACCGCCTTGATACGCTGCAGTCCGTTGAGGCGGAACCAGTGTTCCACGCCCGCGGGGATGTCGATGTAGTCACCGGCGCTGATCGTCACTTCCAGCTGTCTGCCGTCGGGCAGAACGAAGCCGAAGACCCCTTCGCCATCGACGATGTAACGGACCTCTTCGTCCTCGTGGATATGGATGCGGCAAAACTTGGCATCGAGCTCCGCGAGCAGGGGGTGCTCGGGGTAGAGAATCACCAGATCACGGTCCTGGTATCCGCGCTCACGTTGCAGTTCCTGGAAGACGCCATCGAGGGCGGACAACAGCCGCTCCTGCTCGCTGGCATCGAGCTGCGCTGGCGCGAGCCACGGTGCCGCGGCGCTAGCCACGGGATACGCACGCAGACGCACGCCCAGAGGCGCGAGCTGCGCCGCAAGCTGTGCGCCGTCCGTGGACAACTCCGCTGCATTTCCCCATTGCCAGGATTTCATGCTTCCTCCCGCCAGATCAACGACGCCGTGCGCCCAGATTGTCCATCCCGACGATAGGAGAAGAAGAGCTGCTCCTCGCTATGCGTGCAGTGCTCTCCCCCCCAGATCGCCGTCACCCCAAGTGCTGCCAGGCGCTGCCGTGCCAACAGATAGAGATCGGCAAGGTAGCCATCTCCCTGGGGCCGAAAGGCCAGCGCTGCCTGCGGCGAATGCGCCAGAAAAGCGGCACGAACCTCGGCGCCGACCACATAGCGCTGTGCCCCGATTGCCGGGCCCAAGTATAGCAAAATTTCGTCGGGTGCCACCCGCATGGCGCGGATTCCCGCCTCCAGGATTCCTGTCGCGAGACCCCGCCAACCGGCATGGAAGGCGGCGATCACCTGGCCATCGCGGGAGACAGCCAATACCGGCAGGCAGTCGGCGGTGAGGATGGAGAGCACGGCCCCCGGACTGCTTGCGATGGCGCCATCCGCCTGCGGCGCCCGCCCAAAGCCAGCCTCAACCTCCCACTGCGCAATCTCCGTCCCATGCACCTGCTGCAACCACAGCGGTTCGCGGGGCAGGTCCAGGCATTGGCGCAGCAGCTGGCGGTTGGCAGCGACGGCAGCGCTGTCGTCTCCGACATGGTCGGCAAGATTGAAGGAATTCCAGGGCACTCGACTGGAGCCGCCCTGACGGGTGCTGATGGCAGCGCGGACCCCCCCCGGCAACGGCCAATCGAGGGAAAGGAAGGTGGGCTCAGGAGGCAAGGCGGCGCAGCATCGTCAGCAATTCCTCCATATCGCTGGGCAGGGGACTCTCCCAGGCACAGAGTTCACCATCGCGCGGGTGTTCCAGCTCCAGACGCCAGGCATGCAAGGCTTGCCGGCGGAAGGCACGCCAAGTATCCAAAGCTGCGGCATCGAGTCCTGGCGGGACGATACTGCGTCCGCCATACACCGGATCGCCGACCAGGGGATGGCCGATGTGGCGCATGTGCAGACGAATCTGGTGCGTGCGGCCAGTGGCCAGACGCAGACGCAAGAGGGTGTGGCGTGGAAAGCGTTCGAGCAGACGGTAGTCGGTGCGGGCAAAGCGACCGTCGCTGCGCACGGCCATGCGCAGCCGGTCGTGACTGTGGCGGCCAATCGGTGCCTCCACCCGCCCACCGCCGGTCATGGCGCCCTGCACCAGCGCGATATATTCCCGATGCATACTGCGCTCGGCCAGTTGTTCCGTGAGATCCTGACGGGCGTGTTCGGTCTTGGCCACCAACAGCAAACCGCTGGTGTCTTTGTCGAGGCGGTGCACGATACCGGCGCGCGGGAGTTTGCTGTTGTCCGGGCAATGGGCAAGCACGGCGTTGGCGAGGGTCCCGCCCGGGTGCCCGGCGCCCGGATGGGTGAGCATGCCCGCGACCTTGTCGAGTACGAGGATCTCCTCGTCTTCATGGACGACTTGCAACGGCAGATTTTCTGCCGCCCAGTGCTCAGGTTCCCGCGGCGGCAGGCGCAGTTGCACCGCCTCGCCACCATGTACCCGGTGACTGGGACGCAGATTCTCGCCGTTGACGACAATCTCCCCTGCCCCCAGTAATTCCTGGATACGACTGCGGCTGAGATCCGGCAACAGTTCCGCGAGTAGACTATCAAGGCGCTCCCCCGCCCGCTCCTCTGGCAAAACCAGTGCAATTTCCGTAGTATCGCTGCTCATGGCCCGTCACTATAGATCATTGTTCGACATGCGCAAGCGCTCCCTCGCCGTTATGGCAATCCTGACCCTAGCCGCCGCTGGCTGTGCCTCGGACAAACCCAAAGACCATCTACTGGATTCCCATGCGGCAGCCGCTGTCATGTATCAGAAGGGCAAAAGCGCCCAGGATCGGGGCGATTACGGTACGGCAGTCCGCGATTACCAGGACCTGGAGGCCATGTACCCCTATGGTCCCTACGCGGAACAGGCGCAGTTGAATACCGCCTATAGCTATTATCAGCAGGGCGAGTCCAAGGCGGCGGCGGCAGCAGCCGAGCGCTTCATCAAGCTGCACCCGGTCAATCCCCACGTGGACTATGCCTGGTACCTGAAAGGCATCTCTCAGTATCAGGAAATCGAAGGGGCCAACTGGAACCCGGTACCACTGCATCAGGCCTTCGACACCTTCGAGACCCTGGTCAAACGCTGGCCGAAGAGCGCTTACGCCGCCGATGCCCGCCTGCGCATGGAGAAGATCATCGACCTGCTCGGCAAGCGCAACCTCGACATCTGCAAGTTCTATTACGTGCGCGACGCCTATGTGGCGTCCGCCAACCGCTGCCAAGAAGTAGTGACCAAATACCAGTTGAGCCCCGCCCGCGAAGAGGCGCTCTACTATCTCTATCTATCCTACAAGCGCCTTGACTTGGCAAAGCAGGCACAGAATACTGCGGCCATCCTGCGCTACAACTATCCCCAGGGAAAATATACGAAAAAGCTTGGCTGAGCCGCGCGGCTCAGACGGCCTCGTCGCCCTCTTCCCCGGTACGGATGCGGATGATGCGCGAGACTTCACTGACGAAGACCTTGCCATCACCGATCTTGCCCGTGCGTGCTGCCTCGACGATGGCATCGACGGCGCGGTCGACCAAGGCATCGGGGACCACCACCTCCATCTTCAGTTTGGGCAGAAAATCGACCACATACTCGGCACCGCGGTAGAGTTCGGTGTGCCCCTTCTGCCGGCCAAAGCCCTTGACCTCAGTCACCGTCATGCCGGCAATCCCCATTTCTTGCAGGGCATCCCGCACATCATCCAACTTGAAAGGCTTGACGATCGCTTCAATCTTTTTCATCTTTTCTCCTGTAGACAATCCGGGTCCCAAGGATGGAAGCCGTTGCTGATAGGGTAGCGGCGGTCCTTGCCAAATGCCAGAGGGCTGATGCGCACCCCCGGTGCCGCCTGGCGCCTCTTGTATTCGGCACGATCGATCAGGCGCAGGGTGCGCTCCACCGTGGCGGCGGGAAATCCGCGCGCGATGATCTCCGTACGCCCCTCCCCCCGCTCGATATAGGCGTGGATGATTGCGTCGAGGACGTCGTAGGGCGGCAGGCTGTCCTGGTCGGTTTGGTCTGGCGCCAGTTCGGCTGAGGGCGCTCGTTCGAGAACACGTGGCGGGATTACCTCGCCTTGCCCATTTCGATAGCGTGCCAGCTCATAGACCAGGGTCTTGGGACAATCCTTGATCAGGGCAAAGCCGCCGGCCATGTCGCCATAGAGGGTGGCATAGCCCACCGCCATTTCGCTCTTGTTGCCGGTGCTGAGCAAGAGCTGACCGAATTTGTTGGAATAGGCCATGAGCAGGGCGCCGCGAATGCGCGCCTGGAGATTTTCCTCGGTCACATCGGCGGCGCGCCCGGCAAAGACCGGTGCCAAGGTTTCGAGATAGGCATCGAAGAGCCCGTCGATGGGGATGATGTCGTAGCCCACCCCGAGCTTCCTGGCCTCTGCCTCGGCATCTTCGATACTCATTGCAGCGGTGTAGCGGGATGGCAAAATCAGGGCATGTACCCGTTCCGCGCCCAGGGCATCGGCGGCGAGCGCCAACGTCAGGGCGCTGTCGATACCGCCGGACAGCCCCAGTACCACACCGGAAAAACCATTTTTCTGCACATAGTCGCGCAGCCCGGTCTGCAGCGCCGTATAGACCTCGGCAACGGGAGAGAGCTCCGGCGCCATGGGTCCACCCCACCACTGTTTGCGCGCGACGTCGACCTCGAGCATGAGGAGTTCGCTGGCAAAGGCAGGGGCGCGGGCGATCACCTGGCCGCGCGCATCGACGGCAAAGGAAGCGCCATCAAAGACCAGCTCATCCTGCCCACCCACCAGATTCGCATAGAGAACAGCGGCACCGGCTTCCCGCGCGCGCCGCGCGGCGACCCTCTGCCGCTCTGCCTGTTTGGCGCGATGAAAGGGCGACGCATTGAGCACTATTACAGCATCGGCAGTGCCAGGCTCGGAGAGCAACGGCAGCTCGTCACACCAAAGGTCTTCACAGATGCGCAGGACCAGGCGCAGCCCCTCCAGGGTAAAGATCAGCTCGTCGCCGCCGGGATGGAAATAGCGCTTTTCATCGAACACCTGATAGTTGGGCAGACAATGTTTGGCGTAACTGCCCTCGATCCGCCCGCCGCGCAAGAGGCTTGCCGCGTTGTACAAGCGTCCGTCCCGGCGCAACGGATGACCGACGAGCAGCGGCAGGGGACAATCCCCTGCGAGCGTCTCCAGGGCCTGGGCGCAACAGTCGAGAAAGTCATTGCGCAGTAATAAATCTTCTGGGGGATAGCCGGAGAGTACCAGCTCCGGCGCAACCATTAGCGCTGCCCCCTGCGCTTTTGCTTCTCGGGCTAGTTGCAGGAGCAGCGCCGCATTGCCCGCCACGTCCCCAACGCGGGGATTGCATTGGGCCAGGGCAATACGCATGCTTCAGGCGCCGAGCAGGGCTGCGGCCTGGTTTCCCAGCTCCGCTGGCGAGGACACGCAGTGCACCCCGGCGGCGCGCAGAATCTCGTACTTTGCGGCTGCCGTGCCCGCGCCGCCATCGATGATGGCACCGGCGTGTCCCATGCGTTTCCCCTTGGGCGCCGTCGAGCCGGCGATAAAGGCCACTACCGGCTTCGTCATGTTCTGGCGAATGAACTCCGCCGCCTCTTCTTCCAGACGTCCGCCGATCTCTCCCACCATGATCACCAATTCCGTCTGCGCATCCGCCTCAAAGAGACGCAGCACCTCGACAAAATCCATACCGATAATGGGATCGCCACCGATTCCCACACAGCTGCTCTGTCCCAGGCCCAGGCGCGTGGTCTGCTCCACCGCCTCGTAGGTCAGGGTACCGGAGCGCGACACGATGCCCACCCGCCCGGGGAGATGGATCGAGCCGGGCATGATGCCGGTCTTGGCCTGCCCCGGGGTGATGACCCCCGGGCAATTCGGGCCGATCAGACGAACATGGGGATGCTTGGCGAGATACTGCTTGACGAGCAGCATGTCATGCACCGGAATGCCCTCGGTGATGCAGACGATCAGTTCGATCCCGGCTGCCGCTGCTTCGATGATGGCATCGGCGGCGAAGGGCGAAGGTACATAAATCACCGTCGCCTCGGCCCCGGTCGCGGCTGCCGCCTGTGCCACGGTGTCAAAGACCGGCAGACCCAGGTGCTCGCTGCCCCCCTTGCCCGGCGTCACGCCGCCTACCATGCGCGTACCGTAGGCGATGGCCTGTTCCGAGTGGAAGGTTCCCTGCTTACCAGTAAAGCCCTGGCAGATGACGCGGGTGTCGTGACGGAGAAGAATGCTCATGAGTGAATCCCGAAATAGAGTAGCAAGGCGATGATGATCAACTCGCCGATAACCAGAAAGAGGAGCAGGGGTCCGCGCCGAGGCAGCCCACGCTGCTCGATGAGCGCCCGCAATTCTGCAACTTCGCGACGTAGGGCATGCAGATCATCGGCCTGGGCCAGATCCTTGAGGCGCTCTTCAAGGACCTGATCGACGATGACCGCCGTTCCTGCCAGGTTTTCTGCCGTCTTGCGATCCGCGCCGCGTTTGACATAGGTTTCCGCCAGACGCGAGATCAGCGGCCCGGAGTGCCGCAGCAGGGGCCAGAGCTTCTGCAACCAGACGACATTGATGTCCACATCAAGTCCGGGCGGCCTCTACCGCCTTGCACGCCGCATCGGTCAAGCCCTCGGCGACGATCATGCGCAGTCCGCTCTCCCTCAGCATCGCCATCCCCTCCTCCTTCTTGGTGCCTTCCAGACGCACCACCACCGGCAAGTGGATACCCACCTCGCTGGCGGCCTGGATGATACCCTGGGCGAGAAGATCGCAGCGAGTGATGCCGCCAAAAATATTGACCAGGATGGCCTTTACCCGCTGGTCGGAGAGGATGAGTTTGAATGCCTGGGTCACCTTGTCGGCGGCCGCCCCCCCACCAACATCGAGGAAATTGGCCGGTTCCCCACCATGCAGCTTGATCAGGTCCATGGTAGCCATGGCCAGCCCTGCGCCATTGACCATGCAACCGATATTGCCATCGAGGGAGATGTAATTCAGGCCAAACTGCCGCGCCGTGATCTCTCGCGGGTCCTGCTGGGTGGAATCAAAAAGTTCGTCGGACTCGGGGTGGCGATACAGGGCGTTATCGTCCATCACCACCTTGGCATCCAACGCGAGAACCTTGCCCTCTTGCGTCAAGGCCAGGGGGTTGACCTCCACCATCTGCGCATCCAGCCGCCGCGCCAGTTGGTACATGCCCTGCATGACCTTGACCAATTGCTGCACCGCCGCCGCCGGCAAACCCCAGGCAAAGCCCAGGTCCCGCGCCTGGTAGGGCAGGAAGCCGATGCCGGGATCGAGGACGATGCGCTGGATTGCCTCGGGGCGCGTTGCCGCCAGCGTCTCGATTTCCATGCCTCCCTCGGCCGAGGCGATGAAGGTCAGGCGCGCTGCCGCCCGATCCACTAACAAGGCAAGATAAAACTCACGCGCAATCTGACTGGGTTCCTCGATGAGCAGGGCGGCGACATGCTGCCCTTCCGGGCCGGTCTGGGCGGTCACCAGGCGTTTTCCCAGCAGGGACTGGGCCGCCGCCTCCACCTCCGCGATGCTGTGTACCCGCTGCACACCACCGGCCTTGCCCCGGCCACCGGCATGCACCTGGGCCTTCAGTACCCAGTCACCGCCCCCCAGGGCGCGGGCCTGATTGACGGCCTCCTTGACGGAAAACGCCGGTATCCCCTTGGGTACCGGCACCCCTTCTTCGGCCAGCAGACGCTTGGCCTGATATTCATGCAGATTCAATGGGTCATGCCTCGATACGACGATAGAGCGCCGCGGTGAATTCGCTGGTGGACAGCCCCGCCTGGCCCTGCAGACTGGCGAGGTCGCCGGTCACTTCTCCTGCGGCAATACAGCCTTCCATTGCCGCCGTGATGACTTGCGCCGCCTCCGTCCAGCCGAGATGCTCCAGGAGCATCACCCCGGAAAGAATCAGCGAGCTGGGATTGGCCTTGCCCTGCCCGGCAATGTCCGGTGCGGTACCGTGGGTGGCCTCGAAGATGGCGTGGGTATCAGAGAGATTGGCCCCGGGCGCCATGCCAATGCCCCCCACCTCCGCTGCCAGGGCATCGGAGATATAGTCGCCGTTGAGGTTCAGAGTGGCAACCACATCATAGTCCTGCGGGCGCAGGAGGATCTGCTGCAGGAAGTTATCGGCGATGACATCCTTGATGACCAGCTTGCCGGCTGCCAGCGCGGCTCGTTCCGCAGCCACGGCGGCTTCCTTGCCCTCGGCCTTGGCGATAGCCGCTTTCTGCCTGCCGGTGAATACTTGGTCGGCAAACTCCCGCTCGGCCAGGGCATATCCCCAATCGCGGAAGCCACCTTCGGTGAACTTCATGATGTTGCCCTTGTGCACCAGGGTCACCGACTTGCGCCCATGCTGCAGGGCATAGGCAATGGCGCGGCGAATGAGGCGCTCCGATCCCGCCTGCGATACCGGCTTGATGCCAATGGCCGAACTGTCGGGGAAACGGATCTTCTTGACCCCCATCTCGTTTTGCAGAAAGGCAATGACCTTGGCCACTTCGGAGCTTCCCGCGGCCCACTCGATACCGGCGTAGATGTCTTCCGAGTTTTCCCGGAAGATCACCATGTCGACATCTTCCGGACGCTTCATTGGGCTCGGCGTGCCGGCAAAATAGCGCACCGGTCGCTGACAGACATAGAGATCGAGATCCTGCCGCAGGGCGACGTTGAGACTGCGGATGCCACCGCCCACCGGCGTCTCCAACGGGCCCTTGATGGCCACATGGTAGCGCTGAATGGCGGCCATGGTTTCCTCGGGCAGATACACGCCCGCGCCAAATTTGGCGACGGCCTTCTGCCCCGCATAGAGCTCCTGCCAGTCGATACGACGTGCAGCGCCATATACCTTGGCAACGGCAGCGTCGAGCACCTGGCGCATGGCCGGCGTGACATCGACGCCTATCCCATCCCCCTCGATGAAGGGAATGACCGGTTCGTTGGGAACCACGATGTTTCCCTTTTCGTAACGGATCGCCGTACCACTCATGCCGTCTTCTCCAATTGCTCACTGGCCCAGGACAAGGCGCCACCCTTGCGAATCAGTTCCAGGTCGCGTTCGCTGGCCAACTGCGGCTGTACAGCAATCTCGATGCCCTGACTGAGGTCCTGCAGCAGTAATGTCTTGCCCAGGCCCAAGCCTCGGATGTCCAATGCCAGTTCGTCACCGGCCTGCATCTTCTCATAGTCGGCGGCGTTGACGAAGGTCAGCGGCAGAATGCCGAAGTTGATCAGGTTGGCGAGGTGGATGCGCGCAAAGGACTGCACCAGCACCGCTTTCACCCCCAGATAGCGGGGCGCCAGGGCCGCATGTTCGCGGCTGGAACCCTGACCATAGTTGTGCCCAGCAACGATGAAGCCACCGCCGGAACTCTTGGCCCGACTGGGGAAGCTTTCATCGACCACATGGAAGACATACTCCGAAATGGCTGGCAGGTTGGAACGCAGGGGCAGGACCTTGGCCCCCGCCGGCATGATGTGATCGGTGGTGATGTCATCCCCCAGGCGAATGAGGACGGAACCGCGAATTTCGTCGGGTGCCGCATGATTCACCGGCAGCTTGGCAATGTTGGGGCCACGCAGCACCTCCACCTTCTCTGGCTCGCCCGCGGGCGCCACGATCATGCGGTCGTCCACCAGGAACTGCCCAGGCAAATCCACCTGGATAGGCGCCATACCCAGATCGCGCGGGTCGGTGATCACCCCCGTCAAGGCGCAGGCAGCGCAGGTCTCGGGACTGGCGAGATACACCGCGGCATTCTTGGTGCCCGAACGACCGTAAAAATTGCGGTTGAAGGAGCGGATGGAGACCCCTTCGCTGGGCGGCGCGAAGCCCATGCCAATGCAGGGACCGCAAGCCGATTCCAGGATGCGCGCACCAGCGCCAATAAAATTGAGCAGGCCGCCATCCTGGGTGACCATCTCCATGACCTGCCGGGAACCCGGCGAGATTCCCAGACTCACCCCTTCCGCAACCACCTTGCCCTTGAGCATGGCAGACACCGTCATCAGATCGGTATAAGACGAGTTGGTACAGGAACCAATCGCCACCTGCGCCACCGGCGTACCGGCAACCTCCCGCACGGTCTTCACGTTGTCCGGGCTATGCGGACAGGCAATCAGTGGCTCCAGGGTATCGAGATCGATCTCCAGGACCTCGTCATAGCTGGCGCCAGCATCCGCCACCCACTCCGACCAATCGGCCTCCCGGCCCTGCGCCTTGAGATAGGCGCGGGTGACCGCATCGCTGGGAAAGACGCTGGTGGTAGCCCCCAGTTCGGCGCCCATATTGGTAATGGTGGAACGTGCCGGCACCGACAGACTGGCGACGCCCGGGCCAAAATACTCGAAGACCTTGCCCACGCCACCCTTGACGGTCTTGCGGCGCAGCACTTCGAGGATGATGTCCTTGGCGCTGACGAAAGGCTGCAGGCGGCCAGTCAATTTGACGCCGATTACCTGCGGCATGTTGAGATTGAAGGCCAGACCGCCCATGGCCAGGGCAATGTCGAGCCCACCGGCGCCAATGGCGAGCATGCCGGCGCCGCCGGAGGTAGGAGTGTGCGAGTCGGAACCGAGCAGGGTACGCCCCGGCTTGGAGAAGCGTTCCAGGTGCACCTGATGGCAGATCCCATTGCCGGGACGGGAGAAATGAATCCCATACTTGGCAGCGAAACTCTGCAGGAAGCGGTGGTCATCGGCGTTCTCGAAGCCAGACTGCAGCATATTGTGATCGACATAGGAGACCGACAGCTCGGTGCGCACCTTGGGCAATCCCAACGCCTCGAACTGCAGATACGCCATGGTACCCGTAGCGTCCTGGGTCAGGGTCTGGTCGATGCGGATCGAGATGGGACTGCCGGCCTGCAACTCACCACTGACGAGGTGAGCGGCAATGATTTTCTGCGTGACGTTGTGGGCCATAGCGAAACTCCTTTTCAAGGCGGCAATCCATAAGAAACGATAATGACAAAAGCAGCCGTCTACGCCAAGGGGCAATCACACCCAATCCTGCGCCCGCCGCAGGCGCCGCAAGGTCTCTTCTCGCCCCAGCACCGCCAAGGTCTGATCGAGGGGCGGGGAGACGGCGCAGCCCGCAACCGCCACTCGCAGCGGTTGCGCCACCTTGCCCAACTTGCCTTCTGCATGCTCTTGCGCCAATGCCTGCAACACCGTATGCACGGCGCCAGCCGTCCAGTCCGTGACCTGCTCCAAGGCGTGCCACGCCGCCTGCAACAACGCCCCCTGCCCAGCGAGATGTTTGCTGCGATCCTTTTCCTCTGCCGTTTCCGGTGCCACATAAAACATCTTTGCGGCAGCGGCCATATCCACCAGGGTCTTCGCACGCTCCTGCAGCAGAGGGACGACTTTCTCTACCGCAGGACCAGCGGCGATTGCCGCGTCGTCCAATCCCACCAAATAGGGACGCAGCTGCCGCGCCAGCTCCTCGGCCGACAGAGTCTGCAGATGCTGGGCATTGAGCCATAGCAGCTTTTCGGGATTGAAGGCGGAGGCGGCCTTGTGTACCTCCCCGATACGGAAATGCTCGATCATCTCCGCGCGACTGAAGACTTCCTGATCGCCATGGGACCATCCCAGCCGCACCAGGAAGTTCAGCAGGGCATCCGGGAGAAAACCCTGCTCGCGATATTCCAGCACGCTGACCGCGCCATGGCGCTTGGACAGCTTCTGTTTGTCCGGCCCAAGAATCATCGGCACATGGGCATACTGCGGGACACTGGCGCCCAGGGCCTGCAGGATCTGCATCTGCCGCGGGGTATTGTTGAGGTGATCATCACCGCGGATGACCTGGGTGATACCCATATCCCAGTCGTCCACGACCACACAGAAATTGTAGGTGGGGGTACCGTCCGAGCGGGCAATGATCAGATCGTCGAGCTCGCTGTTTTGGAACACCACCCGTCCGTGCACCAGATCCTCGACCACGGTTTCGCCGCTGTCGGGGCTGCGAAAGCGGATGACGGGAGAGACGCCCGGACGAGCCTCCGGTCGCTGCCGGCAGCGACCGTCGTAGCGAGGTTTCTCGCCCCGCGTCCGCTGCTCTTCCCGCATGAGATCCAGTTCTTCCTTGCTGCAATAGCAATGGTAGGCGGTACCAGCCGCCAGCATCTGTGCCAGCACCTCGCGATAACGCTCCATCCGCTGCGTCTGATAGAAGGGGCCCTCGTCCCAATCCAGACCCAACCACTGCATCCCCTCCAGGATGGCGGCGGTGGCTTCGGGCGTCGAGCGTTCGAGGTCCGTATCCTCGATGCGCAGGATGAATTGGCCCTGCTGTTGACGCGCATGCAACCAAGAGAAGAGCGCGGTTCGCACTCCACCAATATGCAGGTAACCAGTGGGACTGGGGGCAAAACGGGTACGCACGGTCATCGACTCTGAATCCTTATCTTGCTTCTGTACGAGTAGCGGGGCCCATCATATCAGGCTTGCACCCTGCGCCACACTGCGCGTCGGGATTGCCGCATTTTGCCGGGCATCGATAGGAAATTTTGATAGTCCATAATTAGGATTGACGAGCATCGATGGACCCCCTAGTATCAGCCGGATGGTCCTCGTGGGGATCGTCCCAGCGTTTTGTTTATATTTGCGAAAAGTCTGCAGATTTGGTCAGGGTGCACAATCGGGGCCTCCTCACCAAAGAAGGAGTAGTATGCGAAAGTCGGTCATCGTCCTATCCACGAGCTGCGCGCTGCTGGCGTCACCACTCGCTTGGGCCAGCAACAGCGCCGCCACCTCACCCAGCACCAATGATCAGCAAGAATCTCTCTCCCAGTTGATCGCCAAACTGCAACCCAGTAGTCCAGCCCTGCAAGACCCCAACACGGATGCGCAGGGAGCCGTTCCGGAGGCGGCCAGTGACAGCTCGCAGCTCTTGCAGGAATTCCGCAGCCTGCAGCGCAGCGACGTGGCGCTGCAAAGCACGCAGGAGAGCATCTGGGCCGATCTGATAGATGGTTTTCGCATCAGCGATGTCTCCCGACCGCGGGTAGCCAAGTGGCGCAGTTGGTTCCTGCAGCACCAGGGCAAGCTGGAGGAGATCCTCCACAACTCCAGCCCCTTCTTGTACTACGTTGCCAATGCGGTGCACGAACGGGGCCTGCCCATGGAGCTGGCGTTGCTGCCTGCCATCGAGAGCGGCTACAACCCCAAGGCGTATTCTCCGGCAGCCGCGGCGGGGCTTTGGCAGTTCATTCCCGGCACTGCCAGAAATTTCGGTCTACAGAATACCCGCTGGGGCGACCCCCGCCTCAGCCTTACGGCCTCCACCAATGCCGCCCTCGATTATCTCTCCTATCTCTACAATTACTTTGGCGGCAACTGGCTCCTTGCCATCGCCGCCTATAATGCCGGTCAGGGTACCGTCTCGGCGGCCATACAGCAGAATGTTGCCGCGGGGGAACCCACCGACTTCTGGGATCTGAACCTGCCGAATCAGACGGAAAACTACGTTGCCGAGTTACTCGGGCTGGCACAAGTGATTCAGAATGCCCAAGCTTACCACATTGCCCTGCCAAGCATCCCCAACACCGCGCATATTGCCTTGGTGAATACACCGCGGCGGGTCAATTTGCAGGTTGCGGCGCAGTTGATGAACGTTTCCGTGACCGAGCTACAACACCTGAATGCCGGGCTGAGTTACGGGGTGGCGCCAGCCGGTTACTCGCTGGTGGTCCCCAAGGACAAGGCGAAAACCCTGCGCACCGCCCTGCTGCAGATGCCGGAACCGGAAACGCCCGCTCCGACAGCGAGTCCAGTGCCAGCCGTCGCCGTACAGACCACACGGCCTACTCCCGCCGTGCATTACACCTCTGTACGATCTGGCGAAACCCTGTCCCAGCTTGCCCTTCGGACTGGCGTTTCCGTGCGTGATCTCGAGCGCTGGAATCATTTGCGCTCGGGCCGCCTCCTGCAGGTAGGGCAACGACTCACCATCTATGGCGGCAAGCCTATGGCCGTCGCCAGCGGGTACGCGCCACACAGTATCACCGTGCGTCCCGGCGAGAGTCTCTGGCAGCTGGCACAACGCGCCGGAGTCAGCGTGAACGCCCTGGCCAGCGCCAACGATATGAGTACGCGCAGTGTCATTCACCCCGGACAGAAACTGCAGTTGCCTGGCAACCACTTGCAAGAGGCTACCTATACCGTCGCCCAAAGCGGCGGCAGCATTCGCGTGCGACCCGGTGAAACCCTCTGGCAGATTGCCCAACGCGCCGGTGTGAGCGTATCCGCTATCGCGTCCTACAACGGTTTGCATAGCAAGAGCATGTTGCATCCCGGACAGGTATTGCGCCTCCCCGCCCGCGGGACGGAGGTGGCTGCGTTGAGTCCGCAGCAAGAACGGCTGGCCAGTGCCCCGCATGCTACTACCTACGTCGTCCGCCCCGGCGACACTGTCTGGCAGATTGCGCAGCAATTTCACGTCTCACCCCACGCCCTAGTGCAGTGGAATCGCCTGGCTTCGGCGAGTGACCTGCAGCCCGGCAAACATCTCACCATTTTCCTGCGTTGACAGGGATTCTCGGAGCATTCACAGACCATGGGTTTTTTACAGAATAAACAGGCTTTGGTAGTCGGCGTTGCCAACGAACGTTCCATTTGCTGGGGTATTGCCCAGGCGCTGGCACGGGAGGGAGCGGAAGTCCTGTTGACCTATCAGAGCGAGCGCACCAAAAGCCGGGTGGAAGACCTAGCGGCGCAGATTCAGGCGCCGGCCCCCTTGGCCCTGGATCTGATGGACGAGGCGCAGGTACGTGCTATCGTCGACGACCTGCAGCAACGTTGGGGAGGCGTGGATATCGCCATCCATGGTGCGGCCTTTGCACCTAAGGACGAGCTGTCTGGAAACTACGCGGACGTTACTACCCGAGAGGGTTTCCGCATCGCCCACGAAGTGTCGTCCTACAGCTTTACCGCCATGGCCCAGGCTCTGCGCCCACTGATGCAGGGACGCCATGGCGCCCTCCTCTCGCTCAGCTATCTGGGCGCCGAACGGGCGATGGCCAATTACAATGTCATGGGACTGGCCAAGGCCAGTCTGGAGGCAGGTGTACGCTACTTGGCCCACTCCCTGGGGCCCGAAGGGATCCGGGTAAACGCTATTTCTGCCGGTCCCATCCGCACCCTGGCGGCCAGCGGCATCAGCGAGTTTCGCAGCATCCTCGACCACTATGCCGCGCATGCCCCGCTGCGGCGCAACGTGACACAAGAGGAAGTCGGTAATGTCGCCGCCTTCCTCTGCTCGGATCTCGCCTCGGGCATCACCGGCGAAATCACCTACGTCGACGCCGGCTACAACATCGTCGGCTTCTAGGCGCGGCGCTTTTCCACCTCGGCCAGCATCGCCTCGAAGGCAGTAGAGAAGGCCTCCAAGCCCTCCTCCTGTAACTGGGGGGCGACCTGGCCATCGAGGTCGACCCCAAGAGACGCGAGATCAGCCAGGGTCTGCTCCGCCGCATCGAGGTCCTGCGCGATGGTCTGGCCTAACTTTCCATGTTCTCGCAGCTTGGCCAGGGTGGCATCGGGCAGGGTGTTGATGGTCTCTGGCCCCATCAGGGGCTCGACATAGAGCAGATCGGAATAGGCAGGATTTTTGGTGCTGGTGCTGGCCCAAAGCAGATACTGTGGCCGCCCGCCGGCTGCCTTGAGGCGAGAAAAGCCCTGACCGTGGAAGGTCTCCCGATACAGCGCATAGGCTTTCTTGGCCAGCGCCACCGCGGTCTTGCCCCGCAATCGCAATGCCTCTTCCGTACCGATTTTTTCCAGCTGCTGATCCACCAGCGTATCGACGCGCGACAGGAAAAGGCTGGCGACGGCCTTCACCCGTCCAGGCTCGCCGCCGGCATCGATCCATGCCGTCAGACCTTCCTGGTAGGCAGCGAATACCTCGCGCACGTGCTGCAGACCAAACATCAGCGTCACATTGACAGAAATGCCGCGACTGATGAGGGTGCGCAGCGCAGCAATGCCAGCGGCGGTGGCCGGCACCTTGATCAGGAGATTTTCGCGCTGGACGATGCTGCGTAAACGCTCCGCCTCGGCAACGGTGGCAGCCTCGTCCATCGCCAGCCGGGGGGACTCCTCCCAACTCACCCAACCATCATCCCCTTGGGTAGCCACATGGGTAGCATGCAGCAGATCGCAGGCCATTTGCAGATCAACCTTGACCATCTCTTCATAAAGGCGCTCCGCCGACTCCGCCGGACGCGCCAAATCTTCTTGATAGTATGGGCTCTCGTGAATGGCCTTCTGGAAAATACTGGGATTGGAGGTCACCCCGGAAACACCATCCTCGGCAATGTAGCGGGCAAGAATGTCGTCGTGAATCAGAGTACGAGAGAGATTGTCGAGCCACAGACTCTGCCCCAAGCGTGCATGTACTTCGCGTAAATCAGCCATTACCTTTCTCCTTGCGGACCACTCTGCCTACCAGTCTAGTGCAGAAATCCGTTTGATAGCGGATTATGGATGACACTGAACTGCCGCGCGGCCACCCTCGGCGACAAGCTCCGGCAGGCCTTCCCACTGCTCGCGCCGCGACAGGGCACGCAACAACATCGGTAGATTCAGCCCATAAATCACCCGTGCCCAGGGGTTAGCCCAAGTCTTGGGCAGGGCGTTGGCGGGGCTGGCACCGAGAATATCACAGAGAATCAGCAGCGGACGCTCCGGCCCGGCGGCATCGATCAGCTCCTGCAGGCGAGCACGCAGGGGCGCGAGATCATCGCCAGCAGGGGACAGGGAAAGCAAGGCAGCGGGGCGATCGCCATAGATGTGTTCGACCACTGCCAGCAGCGCCTCGCCAAGACCGGCATGGGTAAGCACAACCACCTGCACCAAGGTCAAGAATAGCGCTCCTGAATATCGAGCTCGCGATGCTCGACCAAGATCTCCTGCCCATCTCGCGCCAGGGATCGCGCCAAGGATTCGACCATGTAGACGCTACGATGTTTGCCACCGGTGCAGCCCAGGGAAATGGTGACATAGTTTCGGTGGTCGCGAGCAAAAGGGGGTAGCCACTCCTGCAGAAAGGCCTCCAGACTGCTCCTGGCCACCTGTACGGCATCCTGATGGTCAAGGAATTCCCGCACAGGGCCATCGCGCCCGGTCAAAGACCGTAGTTCGGGCTCGTAATGGGGATTGGGCAAGGCGCGCAGGTCGAAGACAAAATCGGAATCGGCAGGTACCCCGTTGCGAAAAGCGAAAGACTGCAATAGCAAGATCAGGCCCTGGACCCGCGCCACCTGCGCCCAGGCCTGCACACGCAGGCGCAGAGAGTGGCTGCGGACCTGCGAGGTATCCAACACACGATCGGCCAGGCGCGCCAAGGGAGCCAGAAGGGTGCGCTCGCGCGACAAGACCTGATGCAGCGCGGCTCCTGGGGCTGCCTCCTGATCGCTGAGGGGGTGGCGGCGCCGGGTCTCGCTGTACCGGCGTAACAGCGTTTCTTCATCCGCATCGAGAAAGAGTATACGCGGTTGCAGACCGCATTCCTGCGGTATCTTCTGTAATGCCTCCGGCAATGCGTCGAGAAAGGTGCGATTGCGCACATCGATACTCACGGCAACCCGCAGGGGAGCCAATTGGTGGTGCGCCAATTCCTGCAACAAGGAATCCAGGAGGGTAGCGGGCAGATTGTCTACACAAAAATAGCCAAGGTCTTCGAGTGCCTGCAAGACGGTCGTCTTGCCAGAACCGGACAGCCCCGTAATGATGACAAAATCACCAGCGGCGCTCACAGCTTGTGGCCCACCGCACGAGTTTGTTGATCGAAAAGCGCCAACATATCCACACCGGCTTCACGCAGGTACTGCGCTCGTGCTGCCGCCTCCACGAGTACCGCCAGATTGCGTGCAGCACTGACGGGCAGGCGCAGGCGTGGAAAGGGCACTCCGAGAATGTCCCAATGGTCCACCTGGCCCTGCAAACGATCGACATCGGCCAGTTCCATTTCCGCCATATCACGAATCTCGACCACCAAGCGTAGTCGCTTGGAATCGATCACGGAAGAGGCACCGAAAAGATGGCGAATATTGATGATCCCCAGCCCACGCACCTCCATGAAATCCTGCAGGGCCGCGGGGCAATGGCCAGTGACCACTCCCGGCGCTTCGCGAATGCACAGCACGCTGTCGTCGGCGATGAGACGGTGATGGCGACTCACCAACTCCAGGGCCAGCTCGGACTTGCCGATGCCGGCCTCCCCCTGAATGAGGATTCCCACCCCGAGCACGTCCACCAAAACCCCATGCAGCAGGCAGCGCGGCGCCAGCTCGCGTTGCAGATATTGCTGCACGCGCACCAAAATCCGCCGGGCGGGAAGCGCCGAGACAAGGATACTCACCCCTTCGTCCATCAAGCTCGCCAGCCAATCGGAAGCTGGCTGTACCCCTTCCGCCAGAACAAGGATGCGCAATCGCTGCACGTGATAGATCTGCTCGGGGTGACTATGCAGGTAATCCAGCTCTGCCTGCCCCAAGATCTGCACTGGGTGCGAGCGAATGAAACTGAGAAATCCCACCAGCGCCGCACCATCACTGCTGTGCTGCGGGTCGACACGAAGCATCGTTTGCGCAGACGCGTGCAAGATCTTCCAGTCAAGTTCAGCTTCCAGGTCGGAAGCCATCTGGGAAAAACTGACGCTGCGATCCATTCCGTCCAACCCTATGCAAACGGCGCGAACATCGCCACCGAAAACGGGTACGCCTCAGGCAACTAGCAGAGCGCGAAAGGCATCCACATCCTCGACCTGAGCAAGCTGCTGCCGCACGTTTTCCTGCGCCAGACGCGCGGCGATGTGGGACAGTAGCTCCAGGTGCTCCATAGCTTCTCCGGCGGGTACCAGCACGGCCACAAAGATGTGCACGCCTTCCGCATCGGGCGCGGCAAATCCCACTGCCGTACGAGTGCGCAACGCGGCGACCGCAGCGCTGGCAAGATCCGGCAAACGCGTATGTGGCACCGCCACTCCGAAGCCCAGTGCCGTGGAACCCTGCATTTCGCGAGTCATCAGAGCGTCATAAATTTTTTGCTGCGCGATTCCCGTGCTCTCACTGAGCCTCTCGGCCAGGGCCTGCAAGACCCCCGTCATACTGACGGCCGGACTGTCGAGAAGAATCGCCTTTGCGGGGAGCGGCAAAGCAGCCATGGTCATTCGCTTTCGGTGGCAAGGACTGCAGCTACCGGACTGCTCCGATGGCGCTGCAGTTTTTCCTTGTATTGACGCACCTGACCGTCAATCTTGTCGGCCAGTTGGTCGATGGCGGCGTACATGTCGGCATCACGCGCCTCGGCGTGAAAATCGTGTCCGGGAGCGCTGACAGTGATCTCCACCACGTTGGAAAGTTTCTCGTGGGGAAGGAACTTCAACACGACGCGCCCATCGATGACGCGATCGAAGTAGTGATCAAGGCGCCCGAGTTTTTCGTGCACTCGGTTCTTGATGGCCTCGGTGAGGTCCAGGTGTTGGCCGGTGATGTGTAATTGCATGGCAAGCTCCTAGCTTTCGTTTATGGGAGTCCATCACTGCTTTACCGCTCCGCTCTCAGTGTAGCGCCTTGGCCGCCTTTGCAAAAGCCAAGGAGCGGGAGACATTGGCTACAAGCGGCGACGCTGGCTGGCGGGCGGAATATTGGCCGCCTCACGATACTTGGCGACGGTACGGCGGGCAATCTGGATGCCCTGCTCGGCGAGTACCTTGGCGATTTCGGCGTCGCTCAATGGATGCTGGCTGTCTTCTGCCTGAACCATCTTGAGAATCACGGCACGAATAGCGGTGGCAGACGCCGCCCCCCCTTGGTCCGTACCCACATGACTGGAGAAGAAATACTTAAATTCAAACAAACCGCGGGGGGTGGTCATGAACTTTTGGTTGGTGACTCGGGAGATCGTCGATTCGTGCATCTCCACGGCCTCGGCGATGTCGCGCAGGACCATGGGACGCATCGCCTCCGGCCCGTGCATAAAAAAATCCTTTTGCTGTTCAACAATCGCCGTCGCTACCTTGAGGATGGTTTCCTGCCGACTCTGTAGGCTCTTGATGAACCAGCGCGCCTCATTGAGCTGATCCTGGATGTACCGGTGCGCGGCATCCTTGCCGCCGGACAGGCCCGCGTAATGACGATTGATACGCAGCCGCGGCATCGCCTCGGCGTTCAGTTCTACCCGCAGCCGTTTGCCTACCCAACGCACGATGACATCGGGAATGACGTATTCCGAGGCTCCAGCACCAATTTCGCTGCCGGGTTTGGGATTGAGGGCAGCAATCAGGGCAACAGCAGCGCGCAACTTCTCCTCGCGCGCATCCAGGGCCTGCGCCAGGCGGACATAGTCATGTTTGGCCAAAAGCTCGAGCTGCTCGTCGACGATACGGCGGGCGAGGAGCAGGGCATCATCTTCTTCCTCGATCTGCTGCAACTGCAAGGAAAGGCATTCCGCCAGACTGCGGGCAGCGACCCCTGGCGGGTCAAATTCCTGAATCTGCCGCAAGATCGCTTCCAGCTCCGCCAGCGGTCGACCAGAGGTCTCCACCAGCTCGCTAAGCTCCGCGCCCAGATAGCCGGTATCGTCGATGGCATCGATGATCAACTCCGCCAGATTGCGATCATCGCTCTCGAAAAAGGTGAGGTTAGCCTGCCAGCGGAGGTAGTCCTGCAGGCTTTGTTCGCGGCTGTTGCGCGCCTCGAAATCGGGCAGATCCTCATCATTGGCCGTTGCGCTTCCTGCGGCGCTGCTGCCCATGTCGAACACATCTTCCCACTGGCTGTCGACGGGCAGCTCTTCGGGCAGGCTGGTTTCCGCCGCAAGATCGAGCTGGCGCTCCTCCGGTGCGGGGGATGGACCATCACTCGCCGCCAGCTCCACGCCTTCTTCCTCATCGAGGAGTGGATTACTGTCGAGCATCATCTGCACTTCCTGCTGCAGGTCGAGGGTCGACAACTGCAGAAGGCGGATCGCCTGCTGCAATTGTGGGGTCATGGCCAGATGCTGACCGAGTTTGAGTTCGAGTCCTTGCTTCATGATTCAGATCTTGAACTGCTCTCCCAGATAGACTTCGCGCACGGCGGGATTGTCGATGAGGTCTTGCGGGCCGCCCGCAGCCAGCACCTGACCATCATGCAGGATATATGCGCGCTGGCAAATACCCAAGGTTTCACGCACGTTGTGATCGGTGATGAGAACGCCGATGCCGCGCGCACTCAGGCCGGAAATCAACTGCTGAATCTCGATCACAGAGATCGGATCAATACCGGCGAAGGGTTCATCGAGCAGAACGAAGCGCGGGCTCATGGCCAGGGTGCGGGCAATTTCCACCCGCCGCCGCTCCCCCCCCGAGAGGCTTTGTCCGCGGGTGTTGCGCAGATTTTGCAGATGCAATTCGGCGAGCAGCTGCTCCAGACGCTCCTGCCGTTCTTCGCTGCCCAGAGGCAACTGTTCGAGCACTGCCAGGACATTGTCGGCGGCACTGAGCTGACGGAATACCGAGGGTTCCTGGGGAAGATAACCAAGCCCCATGCGCGCGCGCTGATGCATGGGGAGTTTGCCGATATCCTGGTCATTGAGGTAGATCCGACCGCTATCGGGTCGAATCAGGCCTACCATCATATAAAACGTCGTGGTCTTGCCGGCGCCGTTCGGTCCTAGCAGCCCCACCACCTCGCCGGCCTTCACTTCCACCGACACCCCGCGCACCACGGTGCGTCGGCGAAAGCGTTTGACCAGGGATTCCGCGCGCAGCTGGGACGTCATGGCTTGGCACTACCACCCTTGGCCGGATAGAAGACCGAGCGTACCCGCTGGCCAGGGCTTGCCGTCACGGCCGTCTGTTGGCTCTGCAAAAGATAGGTGACCTGATTCCCGCTGACCTCGTTTTTCCCCTGCCAAAGGTGGGCGTCGCCGCTGAGGATGATACGGCCGCTGCCGGGTTCATAGGTCAGCTGCTGGCCATAGCCATGGCGCTCGGCACTGGACATGGTGAAACTCACCGGGCTGCCCGTGGCTACCGCTTTCTCTACCTTACCAGCGGCGGCGTGGATGGTGAGCTGCGCAGCGTGGATGATGAGATCCCCCTGCTGCATAACGACATCACCGCTATAGATGGCCTCCTGCACGGGTTTGTTCTGGCCCTGCAGCTGGTCAGCGGAAATGTGGATGGGCCCCTTGCCGAGTCCCGCATCCGGCGCGTTTGCCGCGCTGACCGAAAGCGGAACCAGACAAGACAAAAGAACGAAGCAACACTTACGGTACATAAGTTCCTCGCACCTGATGCAACAAGCGGAACTGCTCTGTTTTTACCGACGCCCACAACCCAACCCCCTGCAGGGTACTGCGCCCATGGGTCAGAAAGACCGGATCCTGAGTCTCGATCACGCCGCTCTTGGGGTCATAACGCAATCTTTCCGTACGCAGGGTACTGTCAGACCCCAACGTCGCAAGCACCTGCCCCCAGGCGAGGAGCTCCTGATCGCCGTTACGCAGAAGACCATGCTCGGCCTGCAGGGCAAGGTTCCCCTGACGGCGGAAGCGTTCCAGCGAAAGACCGTTGAGAAAGGTCTGATTGCCCTCGGGCAGATGGTAGGCATCCTGTGCATGGGCGAGTAATTGTAGTTGTCCCTGCGCGTCATACTCGCGCAGGACGACATCGCTGGCGGCCTGATCACCGCGCCGAATGCCACCATGCCAATCCACGGCAACGAAGGGTATGGGTTGTTTTGGCCAAGTCAGCCACAACAGTCCTGCGCCCAGTAGAGCAAAGAACAGGAGTCCAGGCAGACGCAGGTTCATACCTGACCCAGGGCGCGCGCCATGATACCGCCCCAATGCCCCTGGACACGCAAGATTTCCTCGCTCAGTTCGCGCACTGCGCCCATACCACCCGGGCGTTGCGCGATCCAGTGCGCACGCGCCAGGACTTCGGGGTGCGCATCAGCGGGCGCCGCGGCGAGCCCCACGCGGCCGAGAATACCGAGATCGATCAGATCATCCCCCATGTAGGCGACTTCCTCTTCCCGCCGCTGGGTGGCGAAGAGTAATTCGGTGTAGGCGACGATCTTGTCGACACTGCCCTGATACACACGCTGGATGCCGAGATCACGGGCCCGATGAGCGAGGGCCTGGGAATAGCGCGCGGTGATCAGCGCCACCTCGATGCCACAATCCTGCAGGAGGCGGATGCCATGCCCATCGCGCACATGAAAACTCTTGCTTTCCCGCCCTTCTGCATCGAAGAGCAGGCGGCCATCGGTGAGCACCCCATCAACGTCCAGGACCAACAGGCGTATCCGCGCACAGCGCTCGCTGCAATCCGTCATGCGACCCCCGCATGTAATAGATCGTGCATACTGATAGCGCCCGCCAGGCGATCCTCGTCATCGACGATCAGCAATACCGCCACCCGTTCGGCATCCATCCGCGCCATCGCTTCTGCTGCCAAGGCGTCGGCGCTGATACACAACGGCTTGGGACGATAGAAATCGGCCATAGGACGCCCCCAGAGATCCTGTTGCTCGGCGAAGGCTCGGCGTAAGTCGCCATCGGTGAAGATGCCCAAAAGGTGATCGTCGTCATCGACCACTGTCGTCATGCCCATGCCTTTGCCACTCATCTCCAGGATCGCCTCGTGCACCGGGGTCGAAAGCCGCACCCGCGGCAACTGCTCAACCCGGCGCATCAGGTCTTCCACCCGCAGCAATAAACGCTTTCCCAGAGCGCCACCGGGATGGGAGAGAGCAAAATCATCCGCGGAAAAACCCCGGGCACTGAGTAGGGCCATGGCTAGGGCATCCCCCATGGCGAGGCTGGCAGTGGTCGAGGCGGTGGGCGCCAGATTCAGCGGGCAGGCCTCGCGCGCCACGGCACAATCCAGATGCACGTCTGCCCGTCGCGCCAGAGTAGAGTCCGCCTTGCCGGTGAGGGCGATCAGGGGGACGCCGATGCGTTTTACCACCGGCAGAATGGCAAGCAGCTCCGCGGTTTCGCCGGAATTGGACAGGGCCAGGAGCAGATCGGACGCCGTGAGCATGCCAAGATCGCCATGACTGCCCTCGGCAGGATGGAGAAAAAGGGCGGGACTCCCCGTACTGGCCAGAGTCGCGGCGATCTTCTTACCGATGATCCCGGATTTTCCCATGCCGCTGACGACAATGCGGCCCGGACAGGCGAGCAGCAATCGACACGCGGCGACGAAGGCGTCGTCGAGTCGCGCCTCGAGGGCCTCCAGCGCTTCCCGCTCCAGACGCAGGGTTTCCCGGCCGGTACGCAGCAGGAGTTCACTATTGGCGGAAGCTTCAGTCATTGCTGCGACTCGCCTCATAGGCAATGCGACACTCGGGATGCGCCGCCATCACCTTGTCGACGTCAGCAAAGCTGCTCTGTTGCAAGAGTTCCCAACATTTCAGATTAAGCGCTGCCAGCTCATGCGGGTGCTGACGATACCAGGCCACCGATCCACTCTCCGGGCGACCACTGAGGATCTGCGGGCGATCGGCCCAGAACAGCAGAACGAACAGGGCGACTGCCCCTAGAAAAATGAGCCCATAAATGATCTTCATCGACGCACAAACCCGCGAACCACATCTCTCACTCGATCTCTTCCCCATACTGTGTATTCAGAAGCGCTACCAGCCGCTCCTCACGTTTCTGGAGATCGGCAAGCAAATTTTCGGCCAGATTATCCCACAAGCCGCGCAAAGGCACGAGTGCCGCCCCAGCCTCCATCTCTTGCAGGAGCTCCGCGACCTTGTCGAGACTCTCCCGCAACTGCAGACCGCTACTCAGGCAATTCTTGATCCGTTCGCGCGGGTGCGGAATCCACGAACGATCCGCACTGTAGGAGCGCAATTTTTCTCCACACTCCAGAATACGCCGCCGCAGCTTGCCCAGGGCGCCGATCTTGCTGCTCTTCAGTTCGCCCCACAGCGCCAGATCCATCACCGCCAACCAGTGCTCGCGCCACTCCTGTACCTGGGCAGCACTTGGCTGCACCCAGATGGTCACTTCCGCTTCATCAAAGGCCACTACGTTCCTCCATAGTGCAGGCGGGCGGCCTGCAAACGCTCCGGCGTACCCACGTCACACCAATACCCTTGCTGAAGATAAGCACGGAGAAGACCTTTCGCCACCCATTGCCGCAGCCAGGGTGCCAGGGGCGCGGGGCCGTCGGGAAAATTCGCCAGCCAGGCAGCGTCCAGAAGGGCAAGGCCAGAATAGGTGTAGGTCGACAAGCCCGGAGCTGGCATTGCCAGCCAACCTTCCCGTACGGCGAAATCGCCTTCGGGATGGTGCGCGGGGTTATCCACCAGAACCAGGCCGGGAGCGCTGGCCAACAACTGCGCCAGGGGATACTCCGTGCAGATATCGCCATTGAGCAGAAGAAAGGGGGCATTTTCCAGACGCTCGCGCAGGGCTACGAGTGCGCCGCCGGTCTCCAGACGCTGCGTCCTTTCGTCGCTATACTCCAGCGACATCCCCTGCCACTGCCGGCCCAGGAAGCGGGGCAAAAGGGCTCCCAAATGCGAGAGATTGATGAAGACCCGCTCCACTCCGGCGGCGGCCAGATGGTCCAGGTGGCGGACGATGAGCGGACGCCCGGCAACGCTCAACAGCGGCTTGGGGAGAAAGTCGGTGCGCGGACGCAGGCGCTCGCCCCGCCCGGCTGCGAGGATCACCGCCTGTCGCATGGCGACCAGCCCCGGAACAAGGGCACGAAGCGTCGCCAGGCCTCCTGCCCGGCCAGCAGGTCCTCGACGTAGGCCCAAAAGCGCGGCAGCAATTCGAGATATCCGCTCTTGCCATCGCGGTACGCCAAACGGCAAAAAATACCGAGGATTTTCAGATTACGTTGTAGCGCCATGACCTCTGTCTGCACGCGAAATGCTTCGGCGCCCGGGACGGCCAATCCGTGCCGCTGCAGCAGACAGCGATACTGCTCGATCCAGCCATCGCGCCGCGCCCGTCCCCAGTCCCAGTAACGATCCCAGAGCAGGGAGGCGAGATCGTAGGTCCACGGCCCGAGCACGGCGTCCTGAAAGTCGATCAGTACCGGCGTGCCGTCGGGCCGTAGCAGGAGATTACGGGCATGGAAATCGCGGTGTACCCAGATGCTGGGCTGCTGGCGCGCTCCGTCCAGCAAGGCGGAAAACAGCATACCGATCTGATCCTGCTCAGCACTCGACAAGGTAACGCCGAGATGCCGCCGGAGATACCAGTCGGGGAAGAGCGACAGCTCCTGCTGCAGCCGTTGTGCATCATAGGGCGGAAAGGGCGGGCGGAGAACCCTACCTTGCGCTGCCGCCGCCAAGCCCAGCAGCAGGGGGAATACCCTGGCCATAATGGCATCCGGCGACTCACCCGCATCCAGCGCGCTCTTGAGGTCACGGGAACCCACATCCTCCTGCAGGAGCAGACGATACCGCAGAGAAACCACAAGGATGCGCGGCACGGGCAGGCCCGCCTCGGCAAAGCGATGCTGCACGCGCAGGAAGGGTAAAAGCTCGTCGGCGTGCGGCACTTGTGCCAGGACGCTTTCACCAGGTGCCCGCCAATAGCGGCGTGCGCTGGCATCGCCAGGAATCGGCTGCAGAACGGTCGGCTCCACGCCATGGGCGCGCAAGAAGCGTTCGGCGGCGGCACTGAGCTGGGGAAGGGGGCTGAGAGATTGCGACATACGCACATTCTGTGCGATTTTACGCGCCTATGCCTAGCCCTGGGACATGCTCGATGGCCGTCGGCCGGTTACGCCCGCCGCGCTGGTCCCTGACCTGCGCGGCAGCGGTCTTCTGCACTTTTGCCGCGCCAGCCTGGGCGCAAGATGGGCCGGTGACCCTCTACGCCGACCAGATCCAGGGCCTCGGCAGCGGCCAATGGACGGCCTCGGGTAATGTGGAGGTGCTCTACGGCGATCGTCGCCTCTATGCCCATCAGGCCCATTACGACGAGAAGAAGGACGAGATCATCGCCAAGGGGCAGGTACACCTGGTCAGCCCCGGAATCGTCACCAATGCGCCGGAGGCAACCCTGAAGATCCACAGCAATCAGGGTATCGTTCTCCATCCGCGTTTCCTGCTGCCGAGTCAGGATGGCCATGGACAGGCGAGCAGCGGGCGGGAGCTTGGCAAGAATCACTACCGCCTCAACGAAGCCTGCTACACCACTTGCCACGGGCAGGTCCCGGCCTGGCAGATCTACAGTCAACAGCTGGATCTCAACCAGAACGACCAATACATTAGCACCTACAACAGCACCCTGAATGTCTATGGCCTGCCGGTCCTCTGGCTGCCCTATTTCAGTTTTCCGCTGCAGCGCCATTCCGGATTTCTGCCACCGACCATTGGCAGTTCCACCATCAATGGCTTTACCTTGGGTATCCCCTACTATTTCGACATCGCTAGCAATCTGGATGACACTCTCACCGTAGAGGGACTGACCAAGCGCGGCGTATTACTACAAAACCAGTTCCGCTATCTGGAGCCCAACTATAGTGGACAACTGCTCCTTGCCTTGCTGCCCCACGACAAGCTCACCGGCAGCAATGTCTGGGCGGTATCCTGGCAGCACCAGCAGAATCTGGGTGATGGTTTTGCGCTCTCGGTCAACTACAATCGTGTCAGCTATCGGAATTTCCTCGCTGATCTCTCCGGGGTTACCGGCTTCAACGGCGGCTATATCGGCGGGGTCGGCAATGCGCCGTATCTGACCTCCACCGGCGCCATCAGCTATGGCAATCGCCATCTGCAGGCGGGTGTCATGCTGCAGGGCTATCAGGAACTGCTCCAAGGAGAAGCTGCGCCCTATGCGCAACTTCCCTATGTCTACGCCAATGGTTATTGGCGCCTCGGCAAGACCGGCTATTTCGACTGGCGCAGCAACTTCAATTATTTCTATGCCAGCACCGGCCCCATCGGTCAGCGCCTCGATCTCACTCCCACCATCGGTTGGAAATGGAGTCGCGCCTGGGGCTACCTGGAACCGCAGGGGCGGCTCTATTTCAGCCATTACCAGATCCAGCGCAATGGCCCTTACGACCGGGTCAGCAACCGCAGTCTGCCCGCCCTGAGCCTGCGCGGCGGTCTCAACTTTGTTCGCGATGCCCAGGATGGCAGCAGTATCGTCCTGCATCCCATGTTCAAATACCTGTTTATTCCTCTGCAGGCACAGAACCAGATCCCGAATTTCGATTCCAGCACACCTTTCCAGAACTACAATTCCATCTTTACCGACAACTCGCTATTTGACGGCAGCGATCGGATCAACGCGGCCAATCAGTTGGCCTATGGCCTGGAGGGGTCGGGCTACAACCCTAATGGCCGGGAAGTCTGGAGCGCCGCCATCGGCCAGATCCAGTATTTCAACCGGCGACAGATCGACCTTGCCGGCAATATCGTGGCGCAGAACAGCCGTTCCAATTATTTCTGGCAGGCCCAGTACGCTCCCTTGGCCAATCTCAATTTCCTCGCCAGCTCCGAAACCGACTCCGACTGGCAGCGTTTCGAGCGCATGGATTTCCGCGCGCAATGGTTGGCCCACAATGGGACCGTGCTCAATCTCGATTATCGCTATACGCGCAACTACGTAGATCAGGCGGGCGTCTCTGCAGCGCTTCCCATCGGCAAGCAGTGGCGGGTTCTGGGCAGCTACCAATACGATGTTCAGGATAACAAGCCCTTGGAGCAGCTGGTCGGGATCGGCTATGATGGCGGTTGCTGGACGGCTCAACTGATGATGTTCCACCAGATTCTACTGGGGGGGCAGACGAACAACGCCGTCTACCTGGAAATCGTGCTGCGCGGTTTGACCAGCATTGGCAATAGTTCCAACGGTTTCCTCGATCAATATGTGCCCGGCGCCAGCATGGAGTTCTGATGTCTCGATACCGCTCTGCCCTTTTCCTCGCCGCTTTGGCTAGCAGTTGCTCTGCCTGGGCCGCAACCCCTTTCGTCAACCGGGAGACACTCCTGGCTGCTCCACCGCCCCCGCAGTCGCGGGTCTTTTCTGCTCGCTCCACGGTGGCAGCGCAAGCCGCGCCCCTGCCACAGAACCTCGACACCCTCAACAAGGTAGTGGCAGTGGTGAACGAGCAGATCATCACCTCGCTGCAACTCAATCAGAAGGTCGGCGCCATCAAGGCACAACTGCAGCAACAGGATCCCGGCCAGTTGCCGCCGGATGCGATTCTGCGCCGTCAGGTGCTGCAACAGATGATCCTGCAGGACATCGAGGTGCAGATGGCCAAACGCATGGAGATCAACGTCGATCAGGCCACGCTGGACCAGGCCATTGCCAATATCGCCCACAGCAACAACCTGACCCCCGATCAGCTGCGCGAGGCACTGACCCAGCAGGGACAGTCCTGGTCGGAGTTCGAGGACAATCTACGTGAACGGATCCTGGTGGACCGTCTGCAGCAACAAGAGGTCGAGGCGCGGGTGCATCTCGGAAAAGACGAGATTCAGACCTTTGCTCGCCAGCTCAAACAAACTGCAGGGGTGAGTTTTGAATTGCAGCAGATCTTCCTGCCCTTGCCCGGAGACCCCAGCCCGGATGCCGTGACTCAGGTGCGCCAGGACATCGAGCGCGTGCACGAGCAACTGGTAAACGGCGCCAGCTTCACCCGTCTGGCCACCGAGGTCAGCGCTGCCCGCGATGCCCTGCAGGGCGGTCGCCTGGGCTGGATCAAGGCCGCCGAGCTACCCAGCGCTGTCACCCAGGCCCTACTCAAACTGCAGCCTGGCGATATCAGCCCGGTGATCCCCAGCGCCACCGGTTATCACATTTTCAAGCTCCTTGATGTCAAGCATCAAGAGCCGTCGGTGACGGAGGTCAAGGCAGCGATGATCGTGTTGCACGCCGGCAAAGGGATTGAGGAGCAGGAGGCACAATCCCAGGCCAAGGACATCGAGTCGAGCCTACAATCGGGGGTAAATTTCAGCGCACTGGCTCGGCGCTACAGTCAGGATCGTGCCACCGCAGCCAATGGTGGCGAATTGGGCTGGGTGGCACCGGGAAGCCTGCCAGACGAGCTGGAACGCGCGTTGATGAGCTTGCCGGTGGGCAATGTCAGTGCCCCCATCCAAATCGGCGATGCCATCTACATCGTGCAGTCGCAAGGCCATCGCGAGGCTGCCCTGAGTGATACGCAGCTGGAGTCGGTCGCGCGCATGCAGCTGTTCAACCGCACCGTTCGCGAGCGTATGGAAGAGTGGCAGCGGCGCATCCGGGACGGCGCCTATGTCGAAATTCTCGACCCGGATCTGCGCTTGCGCAACGCCTGAGATGAATAGCTCCGTTTCGACTGGAAAGGCGCAACAGAGTCCAGAGTCGCTCCTGGGACACCGGCCTTTGCCTGCTATCGCCTGGACACCGACCTGGACCCTGTTTCGCAAAGAGGTCTTACGTTTCGCCCGCGTCTGGTTACAGACAATTGCCGCGCCCTTGGTTACCACACTGCTGTATCTGCTGGTTTTCGGTCATGCCCTGGGGGGGCACATCCGTATCTACCCTGGGGTCTCCTACATCGCCTTCATCGTTCCCGGTCTGATGATGATGTCGGTGCTGCAGAATGCCTTTGCCAATAGTTCTTCCAGTCTGATTCAGGCCAAGGTGACGGGCAACATCATTTTTCTTCTGCTCAGCCCGCTGCGGCCGACGGAGATCTTTTTGGCGATGACCGCAGCGTCCATCGTCCGCGGTATCGTCGTGGGATTGGCCATCCTGCTACTGGCCCTGCTGTTCCTCCATCTACCCCTGCAACATCCAGTCTGGATATTGCTGTTTACCGTCTTCGGTGCGGGAGGAATGGGAGCGCTGGGCATCATCGCCGGGCTTTGGGCAGAAAAATTCGACCAGATTGCCGGCTTTCAGAATTTTCTGATCATGCCTTTGACCTTTCTTGCCGGGGTGTTCTATTCCGTGCAGTCGTTACCGGGGATCTGGCGTCACCTGTCCATGGTCAATCCTTTCCTCTACATCGTCGATGGTTTCCGTTACGGTTTCTTTGGCGATGCCGACGTCTCGGTCTGGGCTTCTCTCGCCGTCGCTCTGGCCTTTTTTCTACTCAGTTCTGCGGTCGCCTGGCGCCTCCTGGCCAGCGGGTACAAGCTGCGTCCCTGAGCGACGGGATCACAGACACGACAATTTCAGGTAAGATGAAAAAATGATGCAAGCAGATACGATCCGTTCCCTCATCGAGTCCGGTCTTCCCGGCGCCGAGGTGCATGTATACGGTGACGATGGCGCCCATTTCGAGGCCGTGGTCATCGCTGGGCAATTTCAGGGCCAGAGCCTCGTCAAACGGCACCAGACAGTGTATTCCTGTCTGGGCGAGCGCATGCGTGAGGAAATCCACGCCCTGCAGCTACGCACCTTGACCCCCGACGAAGCTGCGGCTCGTTCCTGATTTTTTCACTCTCATTCGAGGTACAGTCATGGCCGACATTCAAGACATTATCCAGGATCAGGTAAGTAAGCACCCCATCACCCTCTACATGAAGGGCAATCCGCGGGCGCCGCAGTGTGGCTTTTCCGCCCGCGCAGTGCAGCTCCTGCAGCAGGCGGGCGTGAAAGAGCTCTTCACCGTCGACGTGCTCGCTGACCCGCAGATCCGCGACGGTATCAAGAAATTCTCCAACTGGCCGACCATTCCGCAGCTCTATATCAATGGTGAATTCGTGGGTGGCTCCGACATCATGACCGACCTGTTCCAGCAGGGCGAGCTGCAGAAGCTGGTCAGCAAGGTCCAGGGCTGACGCAACACCGTGGACAAGCTGCTCCTGCGTGGTAATGGCCCCCTGCGTGGTGAGTTGCGGATCTCGGGGGCCAAAAATGCTGCCCTGCCGTGCCTGGCAGCGAGCATCCTGGCGCGGGAGCCGGTTGGCCTGCGCAACATTCCGCACCTGCGCGACGTCACCACCACTCTCGAGCTTCTGAGTTGTCTGGGCGCTCGGGTACTGGTGGACGAGCAGCTGGGGGTGGAGATCGATCCGCGCAGCGTGCATTCCCTGGTGGCACCCTACGAACTGGTGAAGACGATGCGCGCCTCGATCCTGGTACTCGGGCCGTTGCTCGCTCGGTACGGAAGCGCCGAGGTCAGTCTGCCCGGCGGCTGTGCCATCGGCAGCCGTCCCGTCACCGTGCACCTCAACGGTCTGCAGGCCCTGGGCGCGGAGATTCGCCTGGAGGATGGCTTCGTCAAGGCGCGGGCGCAGCGACTCCGTGGGGCCTCCATCGTGATGGAAATGGTTTCCGTGACCGGCACTGAAAACCTGCTGATGGCCGCGACTCTGGCGGAAGGTCATACGCGCATCGAAAATGCCGCGCGCGAGCCGGAGGTAGTGGATCTGGCGCGCATGCTCACTGCCATGGGGGCTCGAATCAGCGGTGCCGGGACCTCGGTGATCGAGGTGGAGGGAGTGGATTCCCTGCACGGCTGCGAGCACCAGATCCTCCCCGATCGCATTGAAACCGGTACCTATCTCGTCGCAGCGGCCATGACCGGAGGCGATGTCTTTTTGCGACGTACCGATCCGCGTCTGCTTGACAGCGTCTTGGCCAAGCTACGCGAGGCGGGCGCGGAACTACAGGAAGACGGCGATGGCATTCGTCTGCGTATGCAGCAGCGACCACGCGCCGTAGACATTCGCACCGCCCCCTATCCCGCCTTTCCGACCGATATGCAGGCGCAGTTCATGGCCCTGGATGCCATCGCCGAAGGTAGCGCAAAGATCACCGAAACCATCTTCGAAAACCGCTTCATGCACGTTTCCGAGCTACAGCGTCTGGGGGCGCATATCGACAGCGACGGCAAGACGGCGGTGGTACGCGGTGTGCCCCGCCTGCAGGGAGCGCCGGTCATGGCTACCGATCTGCGCGCCTCGGCCTGTCTCGTTCTGGCCGGTCTGGTTGCCGAAGGCGAGACCCTCATCGATCGCATCTATCATCTCGATCGCGGCTACGAGGTGATCGAAGAAAAGCTGGGCGCCCTGGGGGCAGATATTCGACGGGTACGAAATCAGAGCGGAAAGGCGGCATGAACGACAGTCTCACCATTGCCCTGTCCAAGGGGCGCATTCTCGAAGAGAGCATTCCACTCTTTGCCGCGGCCGGTATCGAGCTGGCCGAAGACCCCGACAAGTCGCGTAAGCTGATCCTGCCGAGTACTGATCCGCAGGTGCGCTTTCTCGTGATCCGCGCCAGCGACGTTCCCACCTATGTCAGTTGGGGCGCGGCCGACCTCGGTATTGCCGGCAAGGATGTGCTCCTCGAGCAGGAGAATCTCGCCCTCTACGAACCTCTCGACCTGCGCATTGGCGTCTGCCGCATGTCGGTAGCGGAGCCTGCCGCCTTGGCTGCGGGTGACCGACCGGAAAGCTGGGAACGCGTCCGCATCGCCACCAAATATCCGAAAATCACCAAGCGCTTCTTTCAGGCGCGCGGTATCCAGACGGAAATCATCAAGCTCTATGGCAGCATGGAATTGGCGCCGCTGGTGGGTCTGGCAGACCGCATCGTCGATCTGGTCTCCACCGGACGCACTCTGCGGGAAAATGGCCTCGTCGAGGTGGAGGAGATCATGCCGATCTCCAGCCGCCTGGTAGTCAACCCGGCAGCCATGAAACGCAAGGGTAAGGCCATCGAGGATCTCATTCGCAAACTGGAAGCGGAGATTGGGCAATGAAGCGTCTCGACACCCGGCAAGAGGATTTTGCAGCGACCTTTGCCGCTCTGCACGGCTGGGAGGCCAGCGGAGATCAGCAGGTGGAAGAACGGGTGCGGGAGATCCTGCAGGCCGTGCGCAAACGCGGCAATGCCGCGCTGCTGGAGTATACCGCCCGCTTCGATCGCCTGGAGCTGGCCGACGCTGCGGCCCTGGAAATCCCACTGGGCGATTGCGCCGCTGCCCTGGCGGCCTTGCCAGCAAAGGGGCGCGCTGCTCTGCAGGCCGCCGCCGAGCGGATTCGGGAGTATCACCAGCAGCAGCTCGTGCCGAGCTGGGAAATCACCGATGCCTTCGGCAATCAGCTCGGCCAGCGGGTTCTGCCTCTGCAGCGGGTCGGGATCTATGTGCCAGGGGGCAAGGCGGCCTATCCCAGCTCGGTACTGATGAACGCCCTGCCCGCCAAAGTGGCCGGGGTGCAAGAAATCATCATGACCGTGCCCACCCCAGGCGGGGAGGTCAATCCCTGGGTCTTGGCTGCCGCTGCCGTAGCCGGGGTCGATCGCGTCTTTCGCGTCGGTGGCGCGCAGGCCGTAGCCGCCCTCGCCTATGGTACCGAGTCGGTGCCGGCAGTCGACAAGATCGTCGGCCCTGGCAACATCTACGTGGCTACCGCCAAGCGAATGGTCTTTGGCAAGGTCGGCATCGACATGATTGCCGGCCCGAGTGAAATCCTGGTGCTCAGTGACGGCTCGGCACCCGCCGAATGGCTGGCCTGGGATCTGCTGTCGCAGGCAGAGCATGATGAGATCGCCCAGAGCATCTTCATCACCTGGGACGCCGCCCACCTGGAGGCGGTGGCCAGCGCCGTCGACAAGGCCCTGACGGAACTCGATCGTGCCCCCATCGCCCGCACGAGTTGGCAGAATCGCGGGGCCCTGATCCTTGCCCGCGATGCGTTGGAGGCCTGCACCCTGGCCAATCAGGTGGCACCAGAACATCTGGAACTGGCCGTAGAGGAACCGCGGGCCCTGCTGCCGCAAATTACCAATGCCGGCGCGATCTTCCTGGGCATCCATACCTGCGAGGCCCTTGGGGACTATGTGGCCGGCCCCAATCATGTGCTGCCTACCGGCGGCAGTGCCCGCTTTTCATCGCCCTTGGGGGTCTATGACTTCATCAAGCGTACAAGCCTGATTGAAGCCAGTCCCGCGGGAGTGACCGAGTTAGCGAGCCTCGCCAAGACCCTGGCCGAGGCCGAGGGTTTGACGGCGCATGCGCGTTCGGCCGCAGCACGGATTCAGAGCGGCCAATGAGCACAAGATCCCTGCAGGAACAACTACTGCGTCCGGCGCTACTCGCAAGCCACGCCTATGCGGTTGCCGAGAGCGCGGGCTTGATCAAGCTCGATGCCATGGAAAATCCCTACGGCCTGCCCGACAGCCTGCGCAGCGCCTGGCTGGAAAACCTGCGGGAGGCCGAGCTCAACCGCTATCCCACGCCGCGCCCGACGGAATTGTTGCATGCCCTGGCCGAGCACGGGGGTATCCCGGCGGGCATGGAGCTCATGCTCGGCAATGGTTCCGATGAGCTGATCCAGATTCTGATCAGTGCCGTAGCCGGTGCCGGACGACCGATCCTGGCCGTCGATCCATGCTTCGTTATGTATCGTGTCATCGCCGAACAGCAGGGACTCGTCTATCACTCCGTGCCCCTGGATGACAACTTTCAGTTGGATCTCCCAGCCTTTCTGGACGAGATGGCGCGCCGCAACCCGGCCATTGTCTTCCTCGATTGGCCGAACAACCCCAGCGGACAGATGCACCCCGTGGAAAGCCTGGAAGCCATCTGTGCCGGGGCGCCCGGCCTAGTGGTGGTCGACGAGGCCTATCACGCCTTCAGCGAGGAGAGCTTTGCCGGACATCTCGGACGCTGGCCGAATCTGCTGCTTCTGCGCACCCTCTCCAAAGAGGGGCTGGCCGGGCTGCGTCTGGGCTATCTCGCTGGCCCGAAGGCCTGGATTCGGGAACTCGACAAGCTGCGTCTGCCCTATAACATCAACATCCTCACGCAAAAGAGCATCGCCTTCGCCCTGCAGCACGCCGAAGTCTTGGCTTTGCAGGCGGCAGAGATCCGCGCCCAGCGCGAGGTCGTCCTGCAGCGCCTACAGGAGCTGGGCGTGCAAGTCTGGCCCAGCCGCGCCAATTTCCTGCTCTTTGCCGTACCCGGTCGCGCCGCTGCCATCCACTCGGGACTGAAAGAGGCCGGGGTACTGATCAAGGCCTTTACAGGACATCCCCGCCTCGGTGACTATTTGCGTGTGAGCATCGGCACACCCACCGAAAATCGCACATTTCTTGCTGCCCTGGAAAAATTGCTATGAGCCGTGTTGCGGAAGTCCGTCGTGATACCCTCGAAACCCAGATCGCCGTGCGTCTGGACCTGGATGGCTCAGGTCAGGTCAAAATGCAGACCGGTCTGCCTTTTCTGGAGCACATGCTGCACCAGATCGCTCGCCACGGTCTCTTTGATCTGCAGATCGAGGCACACGGCGATCTTGCAATCGACGCGCACCATACCGTTGAGGATATCGGCATCACCCTGGGGCAGGCCTTTGCCCGGGCGGTGGGGGACAAGGCCGGCCTCACCCGCTATGGCCATGCCTATGTCCCCCTCGACGAAGCGCTATCAAGGGTAGTGGTAGATCTCTCCGGACGTCCAGGGCTGGTTTACGCGGTCGAGTTTCCCCGTGCCCAGATTGGCACTTTCGATGTCGACCTCTTGCATGAATTCTTTCAGGGCTTCGTCAATCATGCCCAGGTCACCCTGCATCTCGATGCCCTGCGCGGCAACAACGCCCACCACATTGCCGAGACCCTCTTCAAGGCCTGTGGCCGGGCGCTGCGCATGGCAGTCAGCGCCGATCCACGGGCTGGGGACAGCATTCCCAGCACCAAAGGGACCCTGAATCGATGAGTTATCGCAGTTCCGTCGGTATCGTTGACTATGGCATGGGGAATCTCTACTCGGTAGCCAAGGCGATTGAGCATCTGGGGGGCAAGGCAGTGATCAGCGCCAAACCCAACGAATTGGCCGCCTGCGATCGCCTCATCTTCCCCGGCGTAGGGGCCTTTGGTGATTGCATGGCGGCCCTGGAAGAACGTGAACTGGATGAATTTCTTCGCATTGCCGCGCAGAACCGGCCCTTTCTCGGCATCTGTCTGGGTATGCAGGCCTTGATGGAATCCAGCGTCGAACATGGTGAACACACCGGTCTCGGTATTTTGCCAGGCCAAGTCCTGCCCTTCCCTGAAGAGGCGCTGCAAACTCCGCAGGGACAGCCCCTGAAGGTTCCGCACATGGGCTGGAATCAGCTCCACCAGCTGGTACCCCATCCTCTCTTTGCCGGCGTCCCGCAGGATGCCCATTTCTATTTCGTGCATTCCTTCTATGTCGAGCCGGCGCATCCCGACCTACTCGCTGCCTTTGCCGACTACGGCTTTCCTTTCTGTGCAGCGATTGCCGCCGACAATCTCTTTGCCCTGCAGTGCCATCCGGAAAAGAGTGGCACCGCGGGCCTGCGCTTGCTGGGCAATTTTTTGGAATGGTCTGGCGAGTGCGGCAGCGGCTGCGAGATTGGGTAAAAATGGAGAGAAGAGCATGTTGTTGATACCTGCCATCGATCTCAAGGGCGGTCATTGCGTGCGGCTGCGGCAAGGGCGCATGGATGACGATACCGTCTTTTCCGAGGATCCTGTGGCTACCGCCCAGCGCTGGGTGGAGGCCGGGGCGCGGCGCCTGCACATCGTCGATCTCGACGGTGCCGTCAGTGGAGAACCGGTGCATGCCGAGATCATCGGGGAAATCTCCCGCACTTTCCCCGACCTGGAAATTCAGGTGGGCGGCGGCATCCGTAGCGAAGAGCAAATCGAACGCTACATCCTTGCCGGGGTAAACTTTGTCATCATCGGTACGCAGGCGGTCAAGGCGCCAGGTTTTGTTGCCGAGGCAGCGCTGGCCTTTCCCGGACATATCATTGTCGGCATCGATGCCCGCGATGGCAAGGTGGCCACCGAGGGCTGGTCCAAGCTCTCGCGGCATGACCCCATCGACCTCGCACAACACTTTGCCAACGATGGCGTCGAGGCCATTATCTACACCGACATCAGCCGCGACGGCATGCTGAGCGGCCCCAATATCGAGGCCACGGTTGCCTTGGCGCGCAGCATCCCAGTGCCGGTGATCGCCTCAGGAGGCATCGCCAACCTGGAGCAGGTGCTCGCGCTACAGGCCCATGAAGAAGACGGCATCCTCGGCGCCATCAGCGGGCGTGCCATCTATGAAGGCACCCTCGATTTTGCCAGTGCTCAGCGCCGCTTGGATGCAGGCCATGCTCAGTAAGCGCATCATTCCCTGCCTCGATATCGACCAGGGACGCGTGGTCAAAGGGGTGCAGTTTCTTTCCCTGCGCGATGCCGGCGATCCGGTCGAGACCGCTGCTCGCTACAACGCCGAGGGCGCCGACGAACTAACCTTCCTGGACATTTCTGCCAGCCACGAAGGGCGGCAGACCATGGCCGATGTGGTGGCGGCGGTCGCCGCCGAGGTCTTCATTCCCCTGACGGTGGGTGGTGGCGTGCGCAGCGTCGACGACGTCCGGACCCTACTACTGGCAGGGGCCGACAAGGTCAGCATCAACAGCGCGGCGGTCGCCAAGCCCGAGCTGGTGCAACAGGCGGCGCAGCGCTTTGGCAATTCCTGCATCGTAGTGGCCATCGATGCGCGCCGTAGTGGCGAGCACTGGGAGGTCTTTACCCATGGCGGACGCCGTCCCACTGGGCTCGATGCCATAGCCTGGGCCCAACGTATGGCCACCCTCGGTGCCGGCGAGATTCTGCTGACCAGCATGGATCGTGATGGCACCGGCGAAGGTTTCGACATCGAACTGACCCGCGCCGTGGCCGATGCCGTGCCCGTGCCGGTCATCGCCTCGGGTGGGGTAGGCAAGATCGAGGATTTTGCCGCCGGTATCGTGCACGGCCATGCCGATGCCGTGCTCGCTGCCAGTGTCTTCCATTTTGGCCAATTCCGCATTGCGGAAGTGAAAAATACCCTGGCGCTGCAGGGCATTCCCATGCGTCTGGATGCCTGATGCATCCGCGAAGCGCCCGTTTGCGTAGAGAAATTTATGGATAATCAGTACGAAAATCTGCTTGCTGCAGTGCACTGGAATGAGCAGGGCCTGGTTCCTGCCATTGCCCAGGATGCGCGCAGCGGACAGGTATTGATGCTCGCCTGGATGAATGCCGAGGCCCTGCGCCTGAGCCTTGCGGAGGGGCGTGGCATTTACTGGTCGCGCTCGCGTCAGGCCCTATGGCGCAAAGGCGAAAGTTCTGGGCATGTGCAGCATTTACAAAGCATTCATCTGGACTGTGATGGGGATACGCTGCTCTTGCGCGTACTGCAGGAGGGCGCTGCCTGTCACACTGGGGCCGTCACCTGTTTCTTTCGCGACGCTGGCGAAGAGGGTTGGCAGGACAGCAGCCCGCCCGGGGGCAGCGTGCTCGACACGCTGCAGGCCACCATTCAGCGCCGACGCCAGTCCGACCCAGGACAGTCCTACGTGGCCAAACTGCTCCATGGGGGCCGCGATCGGATCCTGAAAAAGGTGGGGGAAGAAGCGGCAGAATTCCTCATTGCCTGCAAGAATCCTGAGGCGCAACCGGTGCTTGGCGAGGCTGCGGACTTGCTGTTCCACCTCTTGGTGGCGCTGGAGGAACGAGATTTGCATATTGATGAGGTATTGGGCGAGCTGCAACGCCGCGAAGGGATGTCCGGTCTGGTCGAAAAGGCATCGCGCAAGTCGGCTTGACGCTGTTCCATTACTTGACTATGGTCAAAAGAGTATCGCCGCATCGTCCCGCATGGGAAGGAGATCAGTATGGGCGCTTTCAGTATCTGGCATTTGATTATCATCCTGTTGATCGTGGTAGCCCTCTTCGGCACTGCCAAGCTGCGTAACGTAGGCTCCGATCTGGGTTCGGCCATCAAGGGCTTCCGCTCTGCGGTCAAGGAAGAAGAGGAAAAAAAGAAAGAAAAAGAGGCTGCCATCGGGCATACCATCGAGGCCGAGGTCAGCCCGAAGACCGAACAGGAAAGTATTCACCACGGCTAAGCCATGTTTGATTTCAGTTTTGGCGAACTCGCTCTTCTCGCAGTCATTGCCCTATTGGTAGTCGGGCCGGAAAAATTGCCCGAGTTGGCGCGTACTGCGGGTAAATGGGTGGGCTACTTCCGGCGCACGGTGAACAACGTGCGCTCGGAAGTGGAACAGCAGTTGCTGCTCGACGAGATGCGTAAAGAGGCGGAGAAACTCAAGGGCTATGCCAATGAGCCACTGCAGGAAGTGGAAAAGTTCAAGGCGAGTATCGAGGAGCCTCTGTTGGCGACGGAGGAACCAAGTACGGTAAGTGCTGAGTCTGGTTCCGAGGTGGCAGAAGGCGAGCCAGAAGTGACGCTACCGTCCGGGAGCAGCGGTCCCTCCCGTCCTCAGGGTCAGATCCTGCACTGATGACCCTCCCCGGGGTACTGCTACCCCTGCCGACACCCTGATAGCCCCTGGAATTTCATGGCGAGTGCAGACAAACTGAACGAGTCCGCAGAAAATACCTTCATCGGCCATCTCCTGGAGCTGCGTCGCAGAGTGCTATTTGCGGTCATCGCACTCTTCGTGGGTTTCCTGGTCTCCTATCCCTTCGCCCAGCAGATCTATGGCATTCTTGCCCAACCATTGATTTCGGTCCTGCCCAAAGGCAGCCATCTGATCTACACCAGCTTGCCCGAGGTCTTTCTGACCTATGTGCAGCTATCGCTCATTTCCGGTTTTATTCTCGCCCTGCCGGTCATTCTGTACCAGTTCTGGGCCTTCGTCGCGCCGGGTCTCTATACCCACGAACGGCGAGTTTTTTTTCCGATTCTGTTCACTTCCCTCGCGTTATTCGTGGCGGGTATCGTTTTCGCGTATTTCGTTGTCTTTCCCAATGCCTTTCGCTTCTTTGCCAGCTTTTCCGGAAACGACATCAGCGCCATGCCCAAGGTCAGTAATTATCTGGCGCTGATCGTCAAGTTTTCCCTGGCCTTTGGCCTCGCCTTTCAGATTCCGATTCTGGTGGTGGTACTGGTACAGATCGGCGTTCTGCAGCTCGATACCCTGCGGCGTGGGCGGCGCTATGCCTTCCTCGTTTGCGCCATTGCCTCGGCCATCCTCAGTCCGCCGGATGTCATGTCGATGGTCCTACTGATGATCCCCATGTACATGCTGTTTGAAATGGGGCTGCTGTTTTCCGCCTATTTTGAACGTCGACGTGCCCGCATGGCTCGCCATGCGCCGGAAGAGGAGATCGACCCCGAGCGCGCCATGAAGGATGCCGAGGATAGTTTCCGCGACGACTAGCGCGAGACTTTTCCTTCCTCTGTGCTATGCTGCCCGAAAGATGCCCGAGGGAGGTGACCGATGGTGACCGAGATGCTGAGCATGAACACCAGTGACGTAGACGCCATTCTCGCTGCACGTCATCACGATCCCTTTGCCTTCCTCGGCCAACATCCTGTGGGCAACGGTTGGGTACAACGGGCCTACCTGCCCCATGCCCAACAGGCGGAGCTGTTGCCCAAACGCGGCAAGGCGCGTCCCATGCACTGCGTAGCCGCGGGCGGGATCTTCTTCTGCGAATCGAGCACGCGACTGGCGCAACCCTACCGCTTGCGTTGGCAGGATGGCGCCGGAAATTGGCACGAACAGCATGACCCGTACAGCTTCCAGCCGGTGCTCGGCGAGATGGACATCTACCTCTTCGGCGAGGGTCGCTGGCTGGATGCGTACCGTAGCCTGGGTGCGCATCGACGCCAATGCGAAGGGATCGACGGAGTTTTTTTCGCCGTCTGGGCGCCCAACGCCGAACGCGTCAGTGTGGTGGGCGATTTCAACGTCTGGGACGGTCGTATCCATCCCATGCGCGCGCGCGGCCAGAGTGGTCTCTGGGAGCTTTTCCTGCCGGGGCTCAGCGCGGGCGCTCTCTATAAGTTCGAGCTCCGTCATCGGGATACCGGCAATGTCTTCGTGAAGACCGACCCCTATGCCCAGAGCTTCGAAGCACGCCCGAAAACCGCTGCGCGCGTAGTCGAATCCCAACATCAGTGGCAAGACCAAGCGTGGCTGCAAGACCGCGCCGAGGCAGACTGGCAGGCAGCGCCCATGAGCATTTACGAGGTGCATCTCGGTTCCTGGCGGCGCCATGCCGATGGCAGCTTTTGCAGCTATAGCGAGATCGCCGCAGAACTGGTCGCCTACTGTAAGGAAATGGGCTTTACCCACCTGGAGCTGCTGCCCGTCATGGAGCATCCCCTGGATGAATCCTGGGGCTACCAGGTCAGTGGCTACTTTGCCCCCACCAGTCGTTTTGGCAGTCCAGACGAGTTCCGTGCCTTCGTCGACCATTGCCATCAGCAGGGCATCGGCGTGCTGCTCGACTGGGTACCCGGGCATTTTCCACGCGACGACTGGGGGCTGGCACGCTTCGACGGTACGGCCCTCTACGAGCACGCCGATCCGCGCGAAGGCGAGCACAAGGATTGGGGCACCTATATCTTCAATTTTGGGCGCAACGAGGTGCGCAACTTCCTCCTCAGCAATGCCCTCTACTGGGCTGAAGAGTTTCACATCGACGGCTTTCGCGTCGACGCCGTCGCCTCCCTGCTCTACCGCGATTACTCCCGCAAGGAGGGCGAATGGATCCCCAACCAGTATGGCGGACGGGAAAATCTGGAGGCGATCGACTTTCTGCGCGAGCTGCACGTCGCCCTGCACGAACGGCATCCGGGAATCCTGAGCATTGCCGAGGAATCCACCGCCTGGCCCATGGTCTCCCGCCCCACCTACCTCGGCGGTCTGGGATTCTCCATGAAGTGGAACATGGGCTGGATGCACGACACCCTGAGTTATCTGCAGCTCAATCCCATCCATCGCCAGTATCATCACGATGCCCTGACCTTCAGCCAGCTCTATGCCTACACGGAAAACTTCGTCCTGCCGCTCTCCCACGACGAAGTCGTACATGGCAAAGGTTCCCTCCTCGACAAGATGCCCGGTGATACCTGGCAGCGTTTCGCCAATTTGCGCCTGCTCTTCAGCTACCAGTTCGCCCATCCCGGCAAGAAACTCAATTTCATGGGCAACGAATTCGGCCAGGGTCGGGAATGGGATAGCGGTTCTGCCCTGGACTGGGGGCTATTGGACGTCGATTGGCACCGAGGTGTTCGGCAGATGTTTCGCGATCTGAATCGCCTGCACCAAGACATCGCCGCCTTGCATGAACAGGACTTTCAGCACGAAGGATTTCAGTGGATCGATTGCCACGACGCCCGGCAATCGGTTCTGAGCTTTCTGCGCTGGGACCGTAACGGCGATTTTGTGGTCGTCGTCTGCAACTTTACGCCCGTGCCGCGCGAGCAGTATCGCATTGGCGTACCTCGCGCCGGGACCTACCGAGAGATCTTCAATAGCGACGCCGCTGCCTACGGCGGCAGCAATATGGGCAATCCGCCGCAGGACAGTGAGGCATTGTCCTGGTCCGGGCTCCCGGCCAGCCTGTCGCTGACCCTGCCACCGCTGGCAGCGGTCTACCTGCGATGCGGTGACTGAGCCGTGCTCCTGCTCTACCTGATCATCGCCGTGGTCGCCGGTCTGGCAGAGCTCTTTACCGGTACCTTCTACCTCGCTGCGGTCGCCATCGCTGCCCTGATCGCCCTTCTCGCCGGTTTTTTCCTGCCACATATCACTCTGCACTGGGTCTTTCTTGGCAGCAGTGTGCTCCTCATTATCGCCAGTGCCTGGCTGCGCCATCGGCTGGCGCGCAAAGCCAGCGGCGTCGACGACCTCGATCTCGGCCAGGCGGTGGAGGTGCTCCGTGGTCCCGACGCCCAGGGCCGCTACCGGGTCCGCTATCGTGGCAGTGAGTGGCCGGCAGTACTGGAAGAAGGCAATACTGCCTGTCCCGGCGCCGCCGCGCTCATCGTCGCGCATGAGGGAAATCTTTTGCACATTGCCGTCGTTCCACCATCGTCCAGGGAGTCGCTATGCCTACCACCCTCCTCAGCATCGTCGTCGTCCTGATCGTCGTCTTTTTTGTACTGCGGGCCACGATTCGCGTTGTGCCACAACAACGCGCCTGGGTGGTCGAACGCCTGGGCCGCTATCACCTCACCCTGCAGCCCGGCCTCAATGTCATCGTTCCCTTCATCGACCGCATTGCCTATCGCTTCGATATGCGCGAGCTGCCCATGGAGGTGCCGGCCCAGGTCTGCATTTCCCTCGATAATACGACCATGACCGTCGACGGGGTGCTTTACGTGCAGATCACCGATGCCGTCAAGGCCGCCTATGGCTCCAGCAACCCCTTCACTGCCGTGGTGCAACTGGCGCAGACGAGCATGCGCTCGGAGATTGGCAAGCTGCATCTGGATGCCGCGCTTTCCTCGCGGCAACTCCTGAATGCGGCGGTGGCCGAGGCGGTGGATGAGGCGGCGCTGAATTGGGGTGTCAAGGTACTGCGCTACGAGATCAAGGACATCACCCCTCCAGCGGAAATCATTCGCGCCATGGAGCTGCAGATCACCGCCGACCGGGAAAAGCGCGCCATCATTGCCAAATCCGAAGGACAGCGGCAGCAACAGATCAATACCTCCGAAGGACAACGACAGCAGGAGATCAACGTCGCCGATGGGCGCAAGCAGGCGGAGGTCTTGCGCGCCGAGGGCGAGGCGCAGGCCATTGCGCTGGTGGCCGAAGCGACCGCCAAGGCGATTGCCACCATCGGCGCCGCCGCCCGCGAGCCGGGCGGTATCGAGGCCCTGCAGATGCAGCTCGCCAAGGATTACATCGAGAAATGGGGCAATCTGGCCAAGGCCAGCACCAACCTGGTGATCCCTGCCGATCTCGGCAACGTCGGTGCCCTGGTCTCCACAGCTCTTGCCATCGTGCAGAAAAACACTGGACCGGCGACCAATTCCGTGGGTGGCAATAATAGCTGAGGACCCGCTAACCCTCTTCGGGCACTTGCTAGGTTTCGTAGCGCACAGCAGGTGCGCCCCAGGCGGCAGCGTCCAGCCAAACATCGAAGCCGGCGCCCACTCGAGCGGCAGGGAGATCTTCCCCGACCCGCCAACGCTGGATGGCGGGAGCCTTAGCGGCACCGGTTATGACGAAGAACAGGGCGCGTGTCTGGCGCAATCTCGCAGCACTGAGAGAAACACGATCGGCGGGCGGTTTGGGGCTGTGGTGCACCGGCAGGACAGCCGGGGCATCGGGCGCGAAGCCCTGCTCCTGGCCGGGGAAGAGACTGGCGCAGTGACCATCCTCGCCCATTCCCAGTAGCACCAGATCAAAACGCTGCGCCGGGAGCAGGTGAGTGTAGGCGGTCGCTGCGGCCTCCGCACCCAACTCCGCAGGAATGGGATGATGTTGCCGGGTGGGAATCGGAGATTTTGCCAGGAGCGTGTCCTGTACCAGTCGCGAGTTCCGCTCCAGGTCGTCTGGCGCCAGACAGCGCTCGTCACCATAGTAGAGATGCCAATGCTGCCAGCTGGCGCCGAGACGTGGCAGGACTTCGTAAGCGGCCTTGGGGGTATGCCCACCGGCAAGGACCAGGTGAAAGGCTCCACGGGCGGCGATGGCCTCGACGGCCATGCGCGCGATGGCAGCCGCCAGACGTTCCGCGAGCTGGCCGGCGTCGGGATACAGATGCCAGACGGGGACGTTCATGCGACCGCGGTACCCAGCAAATGACCGATCAAGGTCGTGGCACCCAGAGACAGCGCACCCCAGATCAGCACGCGAATGGCCCCACGCCAGACCGATGCACCGCCAGCCCAGGCCGCCAGCCCCCCCAAGATGGCAAGCAAGACCAGGGTCAGGACATAAAGCACTGGCAGGAGTGCGACCGCTGGCGCCAGAAGAACCGCCAGGATCGGAAAGATGGCCCCCAGGGAAAAGGAGAGCGCAGAAGCCGCAGCGGCTTGCGCCGGCCGGGCAGCGGCCACCTCCGTCAACCCCAGTTCGTCACGGGCATGGGCGGCCAGGGCATCATGCTGCATCAACTGCGCCGCTACCTGGCGCGCGAGAGGCTCGTCCAGGCCGCGCTGCATGTAGATATGGGTGAGTTCCTGCAGTTCCAGCTCTGGATTTTTGTGAATCTCACGAGCCTCGATGGCAAGGTCGGCGGCCTGGGTATCGGCCTGGGAGCTGACAGAGACGTACTCCCCCGCCGCCATGGAGAATGCCCCAGCCACCCAAGCAGCCACCCCCGCAAGCAGCAGAGCGTGTGTGCCTGCCTGCCCAGCAGCGACACCGGTCAGCAGGGCCGCGGTGGACAGCAGACCATCATTGGCACCCAGCACACTGGCGCGCAACCAACCGATCTGGGTATGGTGATGATGCTCATGGTGATGCACCGGTTGCACCGCAGCATTGGTACTCATTGGCATGGATCCCTCGCTTGCTCTTTACAATTATCATAGTCAGACGCAGCGCTTGGGTCTACGGGCAGGCAGTGCTAGCCTAAGCGATGCTGACAGGAGAGAAAATGCGATGAGCGGCTTGGCAGATTTTGTTGGTAATACCCCGCTGTGCGAATTGCGGCGGCTGAGTCCCAATCCACGGGTGCGGATCTTTGGCAAACTGGAGGGAAACAACCCCGCCGGTTCGGTAAAGGATCGCCCCGCCCTCAACATGATCCGCTGCGCGCTGGAGCGGGGCATGATCCGGCCGGGAGACCGTCTGGTGGAAGCCACCAGTGGCAATACCGGCATCGCCCTGGCCATGGCGGCCTCTGTCGAGGGCCTGAAAATCACGCTGATCATGCCGGAAAACATGAGCATTGAGCGGCGGCAGGTGATGCGCGCCTTTGGTGCAGATATCGAGCTCACTCCAGCCGAGGCGAGCATGGAAGGGGCCATCGACCGTGCCCGCGCCATGGTCGACGCTGGCGAGGCGATCATGCTCGACCAGTTCTCCAACCCCGACAATCCTGACGCGCATGCGCGGACGACGGGTCCGGAAATCTGGCGCGACAGCCGTGGGCAGATCACCCATTTCGTCTCGGCGATGGGGACGACCGGCACCATCATGGGTACCAGTCGTTACCTGCGCCAAGTCCACCCAGCCATACAGATTGTCGGGGTGCAGCCTGCCGCCGGCGCCAAGATCCCAGGGATCCGGCGTTGGCCCAAGGAGTACGTGCCCAAGATCTACCAACCCGAATTGGTCGATCAGGTCATCGATATCGGCACGGAGGAGGCGGAGGAAATGACCCGCCGACTGGCACGCGAGGAGGGCATCCTGGCGGGCATCTCCTCCGGCGGCGCGGTTGCTGCCGCCTTGCGGGTAGCCGAGACTCTGGAGCAGGGCTTTCTGGTGGCGATCATCTGCGATCGCGGCGACCGTTATCTGTCCACCGGGGTCTTTCCCGCTTAGGAATGATCGGTCCGGCGCCGGCCACGGTCCTGGAAATCCGCGCGGCGAGCCTGAGCGGCCCGCAGTTGCAGCTGCATAATTTGCAGATTCAGGCGCAGGGGACGAGTCCTCATGACCTGCACTGGCAAATCCAAACTCGCGCCGAGCAGGGTTCCAGTCCCATGCACTGGGAGACCTTGCAGGCGCAGGGGCGACTGCATTCCCACTCCGGAATCGACGAACTGCAGGTGCAGGCAAGCGTTCAGGCCAGTCCCCTGGGAAACCTGCAGGTACGCGGCCAGGGAACTGTCGGCAAAAGCGGCGGGCAACTGCGACTTCAACTCCAGGGCCAACAGATCGGCGTCTGGCACGGTTGGTGGCGAAGTGCAGCGCAAGGGAGCTGGTCAGCCCGTCTCACAGGAGGGGGCAATGCCCAGTACCTGTTACAAACGGTACTCCCGAAAGTCTGGCATCCCCAAGGGACGTTACGGGCACAACTCACTGCGCGGGGAGTAAACTGGACCAGGCTGCACGAGGCAGCCCTGCAGGCCTCCCTCAACAGGCTGCAGTTCAGCAGTCCCAGCGGGCTGCAAGCGGCCCAGGACGGCGTCTTGCATCTACGTACCCAGATCGGGCAGCGAAAGGGCATCTGGCGGGGGCAATCCACCTTGCAGTGGCGCGCTGGCGCGGCGCTCTGGAGTCCATGGTACGTGAGCGCACCCGCCGCAGGAGTCACACTGCGAGGAAACTGGCAATATGGAACGCAGGGCTGGCGGATAGCAGAAGCCACGCTGCGCTGGCCGGAGATGGGGCAGGCACGCTTTTCTGTGGTGGCCAGCGCCAGCGCTGCAGCGCCAGAGTTTCACTTGCAGGAAGCGACTTTGGCAGTGCAGCCATTATGGCAAACCTGGCTGCGTCCAATACTCCCGAATAGCGGTTTGGCCCATCGACTCGAGGCAAGTGGCATACTGAAGATTTCCGGGAGCTATGCCGCTGGCCTCGACAAGCTGCGCTGGCAGCTCGAGGATGGCAGCCTGCGCGATCCGCAGGGCCAATTCACCCTGCAAGACCTGCGCTCCAACGGCACCTGGCAACGGCAGGGAGGCGAGTCCGAGGCCGAACTGCGGTGGCTCTATGGTGGCTTTTATGGTATCCCGTTCGGGCCCCTCGATGCCCAGTTTCTGCTACGCAGCCATGTCGCCGAACTGCGTGCACCAGTCGCGCTTTCCGTGTTGGGTGGTCGCGTCCATATTCAGCACTTGCAGGCCAGCTGGCGGGACGGTTCGCCCAGCTTCGTTCTCGGTGGCGGGGTCGATCACATTCAGCTGGGTTCTCTCACCCGCACTTTTGGCTGGCCGCACTTCACCGGCACCCTTGATGCCGAGATTCCGCAATTGCGCTATCAGCAGGGCGCTCTCAGCACCAGCAGCGTGATGCGTGCCCATGCCTTTGGGGGCGAGATCAGCATCGACGGACTCTCCGTGACGGGTCTCTTTACCCCCGCTCCCCTCCTGCAGACCAGCATTCGTCTGCAAAATTTGCAACTCAAACCGCTCACCGACGTCTTTCCGGTGGGTTACATCAGCGGCGTGCTCGATGGCAGCATCCAGCATGTCACGCTGCTGGATTGGCAGCCGGTGGCCTTTGATGCGCGCATCGCGACCCGTCGCACCTCCGGTATCCCGCAAAAAATCAGTGCTGCCGCCATCGAAAAGCTGACCAAACTGGGAGGCGGTGGCATCAGCAGCTTTTTCCAGAATATCTTCTTGCGGTTTTTTCATACGTTTTCTTATGCCAAACTGGGCTTCGGGGTAGATTTGCGAGATGGAGTCGCGACCTTATCGGGGGTAGCCAATACCGAAGATGGTGGATTTTATCTGCTCCGGGGCCAGGGACTGCCGCAGGTGAACATCATCGGCTACAATCGGCGCAGTAACTGGCAGGAGCTGCTCAGCCGCCTGCACGCCGTCATGGAAGGTAAGGCCCAGGTTGCCACAGGAGACTAACGGGTGAACGCTTATCGATTTCGACACGGCCTTCGGGTCCTTCTCGTTCTGGGTCTTTCTCTGACCCTGGCGGCTTGCGTGACGGTCAACATCTATTTTCCGGCTGCTGCTGCACAAAAGCTGGCGGATCAGGTCGTCGACCAGGTCTACCACGCCGCCCAGCAAGGGCGGGTGGACATCCAGACCGAGCCCCAGACCAAGGCCACCGCGCCGGCGGCTTCGGCAGCGCCCAGTGCCTGGCAGCAGCCGCAGGAACGGCATCCCGGTCAAATTCTCGGGTATTTGACCAATGTCGCGTTCCGTTCTGTCAGCAGTACAGCGCATGCAGCCGCCAATCTGGATGCCTCCAGCCCTGCCGTGATTGCCGCCAAGGCCAACGTCGAAAATCAGGCGCGCAATTTGGGTCCGTACTTTGCCAGTGGCGCCATTGGCTACACCAGTAATGGACTCGTCGCCATCCACGATGCCGCGGCGGTGCCTCTGGCGCAGCGCGGCGCGCTGGCGGGACTGGTGGCAGGCTACAACTCTGCCCTGCAAAATCTTTATGCGCAGATTGCTGATGCCAACGGCCATCCCGAATGGGCCAGTCAGATTCAGGATAGCTTTGCCCGTGCCTGGATCGCAAAGGCCCCCGCAGGCTACTGGTACCAAGGCCCCAGTGGTCAGTGGCAACGCAAGTAACGTCCTCTTTTTCCGCTCATGACTCGTCCCAAGCCCATACGCGGCACAGCGCCCTGTACTCTGCGGATTGACTCCCTGGATGGGGAGGGGGTGGGCGTTGCTCGGGCCGACGGCAAAGTCACTTTCGTCGCCGGTGCCCTGCCAGGGGAAGAGATCGTAGCGCAGGTCTACGAAGGCACTCCGCGTTACGATCGTGCCCGCTTGCTGGAGGTGCAGCGGGCCGCATCACAACGGGTGACGCCTCGCTGCCCCCATGCCGGAGTCTGCGGCGGCTGCAGCCTGCAACACCTGGAAGCGTCGGCACAGATAGCGGTCAAACAACGGCATCTGGAAGAACAACTCTGGCAGATCGGCAAGGTGCGGCCGGAGCGCATTCTGCCACCCATTGCCGGGCCGAGCTTCGGCTATCGCCGCAAGGCTCGTCTCTCGGTCCGGGTGCCGGCCACGCGCGGGGTATTGGTGGGCTTTCGCGAATACCATTCCAGCTATGTGGCAGAAATGGAGAGCTGCGCGGTACTTGATCCCCGAGTGGGAGAACGGATTCTCGACCTGCGCGCGCTGATCGCGCGCTTGCACAACCCGCGCATCATTCCGCAAATCGAGGTGGCTTGCAGTGACGAAGTTGCAGCACTGGTGTTTCGCCATCTGGAGGCGCTGCCCCCCACGGATGAGGAATTGCTCCGCCTCTTTGGACAGACCCATAACCTGCAGATCTGGTTGCAGAGTGCGGGACCCGATAGCCTGCGTTGCATCAGCGAGAGCGATCCCCAGGCATTGTTCTACGACTTGCCGGAATATGACGTCCGCCTCGCCTTCTCTCCTCTCGTCTTCACCCAGGTCAACGCCAGCATCAATCCGGTCCTCGTCCACCGCGCCCTGGCGCTGCTCGATCCCCAAGTGGGGGAGCACATTGCCGATCTTTTCTGCGGTCTGGGGAATTTTACCCTGCCCATCGCGCGCGCCGGGGCGAAGGTTCTGGGGATCGAGGGAGAGCGTCGCCTGACGGCCTTGGGCAGCGCCAACGCGGCAGCCAATGGCCTGGCGGAGCGAGTGGAATTTCGCTGCGCAGACCTTGCCCAGGAGAGTCTCGATGAAGTGCTGGCCGGACACCCGGTGCGCAAACTTCTTATCGATCCTCCGCGCAGCGGCGCCATCGAGATCCTCAAGGGCATCGGTCCCACCATCGAACGTTTGGTCTATGTGTCCTGCAATCCGGATACCCTCGCTCGGGATGCCGGATATCTGGTGCAGCAGCTTGGCTTTCGTTTGCGCTGCGCAGGCGTCGTCAACATGTTTCCGCATACCGCCCATGTCGAGTCCGTCGCCCTCTTTACCCGCTGAGGCGCCTGCGCACTGGCTCTGGGTGCAGCCGGCCCGGCAGCGTCTGCTGGAGCTGCGCGGCAGTGCAGTGTCGGCAGAGTGGCCCGTATCCACCGCTCGCGCCGGTCTCGGCGAGGAGATCGGCAGCGGCAAGACCCCGCGCGGTTGGCATTATGTGCGCGCCCGCGTCGGCGCAGGGCTGCCGGCAGACGCGGTGCTGCGCGGGCGGCGCTGGCAAGGCGAGCGCTGGCAACCTGGCGCCACCCTGACCGACCCGATTCTTGCCCGCCTGCTCTGGCTCTGTGGCCTGGAACGGGGACGCAACCGGGGCGGTCAAGTCGATACCTTTCGCCGCTATATCTACCTGCATGGCACGGCAGACGTCGAACATCTGGGCCAAGCCGTTTCGGCGGGCTGCATCCGCCTCGATCCCGCTGCCATCATCGATCTTTTTTCTCGCTCCCCCGCGGGCCTACCCGTGCTCATTGCTGACACCTTCGGGTCATACCCCCGGCCGAACAGGAGAACCTGAATGGCACGTTTTCGCTTTCCCCATTTTCAGCGCGCGGTCAATGTTTTCAATCCGCATCTCTTCGAAAATCTCTCTCTGGCCGCCTTTCTCGCCTGGGTAGGCCTTGGTTCCGACGCCCTATCCTCCTCGGCCTACGGCCCACCGGAAATCTATTATGCCCTGCACGGTCATGAATATTTGTCGGTAGTCCTCGCGATAGCCATTCCGGTTACGGTATTCATCATTGCGGCGGGTTACAAACAGGTCATTGCCCTCTTCCCCGAGGGTGGTGGCGGGTATCACACCGCCACTACCCTGCTCGGGCCCCTGGCTGGTTTGGTCAGCGGCGCCGCACTGATTGTCGACTACATCCTCACCGCCGCCATCTCGGTGGCCTCCGGTACCGAGGCAGTGCTCAGCATCCTGCCCGCGAGCTGGTACCAGGAGCGCATATTACTGGATCTGCTGGTGCTGCTGTTCCTGATCTTCCTCAATTTGCGCGGCATGAAGGAGTCGATCAAGATTCTCTTGCCGATCTTTGTCGGCTTCCTGATCAGCAACGGGATCATCCTGGCCTGGGGCCTGCTCAGCCATGCCGGCGACTTTCCCCACATTGCGCTGGCAACCGTCCATGGGGTGCAACAGGACAGCATGAGCTATGGCTGGATCTTCATCATTGCCCTGTTACTGCGCGCGTTCAGTCTGGGCGGTGGCACCTATACGGGTCTGGAAGCCGTCGCCAACGGCGTGCACATCATGCGCGAGCCGCGGGTACAGACCGGCCAGCGGACCATGACCCTGCTGGCCACCTCGCTGTCGCTGGTTGCCGGCAGCCTGATATTTCTCTATCTGCTCTACCACGCCGAGGCCCGCGCCGGGGAAACCCTGAATGCCGCGCTGTTCCACAGCATCACCGCCAACTGGCAGGGCTTTGGCATCCATTGGGGCAATTGGGCCACCCTGCTCGCCCTGCTGACCGAGGGACTGCTTCTCTTCATTGCTGCCAATACCGGTATCATCACCGCTCCCATCGTCATGGCCAACATGGCCGTCGATCGCTGGTTACCGGAGCGATTTTCCTATCTCTCCGACCAGTTCGTCTCGCGCAATGGCATCCTGCTCGTCGGCTTCGCGTCGATTGCCATTCTTCTGGCCACCCAAGGCCATGTGCGCATCCTGGTGGTGCTCTACAGTATCAACGTGTTCATTACCTTCACCTTGACCATGGCGGGCCTCAGTCGCCACTGGTTTGCCCAGCGCAAGGGCAACAAGCCATGGCTGGGCAAACTGATCATCAGCGTACTCGGCCTGATTGTCACCGGTTCCATTCTGGTCATCACCGTCTTTGAAAAATTCGACGCCGGCGGCTGGTTTACCCTGCTCATCACCAGCGTGGTAATTTTGCTCGGTTATTTCATTTATCGTCATTATCGTTCCATCAGCAAACGTACCCGCGAGCTGGACGAAACCATGCTCGACGTCGTCCCGGAAAACATGGAACCCGGACCGGCGCTGCCCCTCGACCCACGCGCCAGTACGGCAGTATTCTTCGTGAGCCGATTCGATGGCGTCGGCCTGCATACCCTGCTCACCGCGCACCGCATGGTCAAGGGCTTTGTCAAAAACTATGTGTTCCTGCTGGCGGGCATCGTCGGTCAGGGCGAGTTCAAAGGCATGGAGGCGGTCGAGCAACTCAAGGTGTACACCGAAGCCGAAGCCAATCAATACATCGCCTACTGTCGCGCGCAGGGCATGGCGGCCACCTGGTTTGCCACCTATGGCACCGACCGCATTCAGGCCATGGAAGATCTCGCCAGTGCGGCAATCCGCTATTTTCCCAATAGCATCTTTTTTGCCGGACGGGTCATCGACTCCAGTCAGAACAGTGCATTGTGGAGCATCCTGCACGATGAAGTGTCGTTCATCATCCAGGATCGTCTCCAGAAAGATGGTTTCAGCATGATGATCGTCCCCGTCCATGTGCACGGCATGCCCAACAAACTCCCCTCCATTTCCCTGCCTATCGAGATGCCGCCGGATATGGAACTGATACAACCGGAAAAAAAGGGGGAGGAAAATGCCAAATCCAGCTGAACTCCCCCTTGGCCCCCTGATGATCGACATCCCCGGCCCAACCCTTGGAGCGGAGGATCGCGAGCGACTGCTGCATCCAACGGTGGGTGGCGTCATCCTCTTTGCGCGCAACTGTGTCAGCCATAGCCAGGTGCGGGAACTCTGCGACGAGATTCACGCCCTGCGCCAGCCGGCGCTCCTCGTCGCCATCGATCAGGAAGGGGGGCGAGTGCAACGCCTGCGCGATGGTGTCACGCGTTTTCCGCCCCAGGCCAGCCTCGGACTCGTAGCCGATCGCGAGGGACTGGATCGGGCCCGCACGCTTGCGGAAATCTGGGGCGAGCTGTTGGGATACGAACTCCGACAATTGGGCATCGACATCGACTTCACGCCGTGTATCGATCTTGCCTCCGGTGTCTCTGCTGTGATCGGCGATCGTGCCTTGCACAGCGATCCGCACATTGTTGGTGAGCTGGCAAGCCATCTCTGGCAGGGGATGGACCGTCAGGGCTTGACCGGTGTAGCCAAACATTTTCCCGGTCACGGTGGTGTGGCAGCAGATTCCCATCATGAGCTTCCCATCGACCCCCGCCCGCCAGAGGCGTTGGCAAGCGATCTGCGTCCCTTCCGGCGCCTGGTCGCGGCCGGTATTCCCGCCATCATGCCGGCGCATGTGCGCTATTCTGCCGTGGATGAGGCCCCGGCCGGATACTCGTCCTACTGGCTGCGCGCGGTATTGCGCGGTGATCTCGGTTTTACCGGAGTCATTGTCAGCGACGATCTCAGCATGGCGGGTGCCCTCGCGGTCGGCGCGATCAGCGAGCGCGTCGATACTGCCCTCGCCGCCGGTTGCGAGATGCTGCTGATCTGCAATGATGCGGCCACCGCCAATCAGGCCATGCAACACTGTCTGACCTGCGCTTTACCGGCGTCGCGCCTCGGTGTTTTGCGCGGTCAGGAAGGCCAGCTCGATCCCGAGCGCTACGCCACTTACCGTGCCGAGATCGACAAGCTCCGGGAGCGCAGCAGCAAGCCCTTGTAATTCCTCTGTCAGCGCGTAGAATACGCGTTCCCCCTTTGTGGTGGTCAACTCCTTGTTCGGACGATGGGCGTCCGGACTCTATGATCCGTAAGGAGAATGCATTGCGGCATTATGAAATCGTGTTTCTGGTCCACCCTGACCAGAGTGAGCTGGTACCCCAGATGATCGAGCGCTACCGCGGAATGATCGAGGGCGACGGCGGGCAGATTCATCGTTTGGAAGACTGGGGTCGCCGTCAGCTTGCGTATCCCATCAAAAAGGCCCATAAGGCACACTACGTTCTCATGAATGTGGAGTGCAGCGCAGCCGCCCTGGCCGAGTTGGAAGACGCCTTCCGCTTCAGTGATGCCGTATTGCGCCACCTGACCCTGGCACGCGACGAAGCCATCACCGAGGCATCGCCCCTGGCACGCGACGAAAGCGATCGCCACGAGCGCAGCAGCGATGAAGAGCGAGCAGACAGCATTCCAGCAAGCGTAGAGTAAGGAACCGAAAATGGCATTTCATAAAGACAGAGATAGAGACAGAGACAATGATGGTGATCGCCGCGGCGGCGGTGGCTTTTCGCGGCGGCGCAAGACCTGCCGCTTCAAAGCCGAAGGCGTCAAGGAAATCGACTATAAGGACCTGAAAACCTTGCAGGCTTTCGTCGGCGAAACGGGCAAGATCGTACCTAGCCGGATCACCGGCACCAGCGCCCTCTACCAGCGGCAACTGGCAACCGCCATCAAGCGCGCGCGCTTCCTGGCACTGCTGCCCTACGTCATCCGCTAAGCCGCTGGCGACAAGGACAAGATCATGAAAGTCATTTTATTGGAACGCATCAACAAACTGGGCCGCCTTGGGGATGTCGTCGAGGTTCGCCCCGGCTACGGACGCAATTTTCTGGTCCCCCAGGGCAAGGCAGTGGTCGCCACGCCCAGCAATTTGGCCGATTTTGCCGAGCGTAAGGCGCAGCTGGAAGCAGTCGAGGCCGAGCGCCTACAGGCGGCGCGGGTACGGGCCGAGGCCCTGGCAGAGACCGTTCTGCGCATTGCCCTGCAGGCGGGCGAAGACGGGCGCCTCTTTGGCTCCGTGGGTCATCATGAGGTCGCACGGATGCTCGAAGAACTGGGTCATACGGTGAACCATGGCGAGGTGCGTATGCAGGAAGGCCCCATCAAGCGCACCGGCGAATATCCGGTACGTCTGCATCTCCACCCCGAAGTCGAGATCGACATCCAGGTCGTCGTCGAACGCGCCTGATTTCGCGCGTCCAGAGGCAGAGCAATGGCGGCCCATCTGGACCCGGAAGTCAAGGCAACCCCCTACTCCCGGGAGGCCGAGCAGTCGGTCCTCGGGGGCTTGTTGATCGACCCGGAAGCTTGGGAGGCGGTCAGCGAGGCCCTTGCCGTCCACGATTTTTACGAGCGTCGTCATCAAACCATCTTCGCCGCGGCTGCGGAAATCTGTAATGCCGGCAGCGAACTCGACGCCGTCACCCTTGCTGAGCATCTCGAGGCCCGCGAGCTCCTTGCCGAGGTGGGCGGCCTCACCTACCTGATCGAACTCGCCAACGCCACCCCCAGTGCCGGCAATATCCTAGCCTACGCGCGTATCGTACGCGAACGCTCGGTCCTGCGCTCGCTGCTCCGTGCCGGCCGCGAGATCGCCGATCTGGCCTATCGCCCCGAAGGGCGGGAGGCGCGTCTGCTGCTCGACGAGGCAGAGCGCAAGATTTTTGAGCTGGCACAAGGCGAAGATCGCGGCGGCGCCCATTTTCAGCAAATCAAGGAAGTCTTGCCCGCGGTCATCGATCGGATCGAACAGATCGCCAAGGAACGCAAGCAGATCACCGGACTGCCCACCGGTTTTGTCGATCTCGACGAAAAGACCTCGGGTCTGCATCCAGGTCAGCTGGTAATCGTTGCCGGCCGCCCGAGTATGGGCAAGACGGCCTTTGCCATGAACATTGCCGAGCACGTTGCCTGTGTCGAAAAACGCGCGGTGGCGGTATTCAGCATGGAGATGCCGACGGAAGAAATCGTCCTGCGTGCCCTTTCCTCGCGCGGGCGGGTCGATCAACACCGCCTGCGCAATGGCAGTCTCAATCGCGACGACTGGCCCCGCATTGCCCAAGCCGTCGGCGAACTGAACACCGCCCCACTCTTTGCCGACGACTCGGCCGCCCTCTCTCCTGCCGAGTTGCGCTCCCGCGCCCGACGTCTCAAGCGCGAGCATGATATCGCCTTGATCGTCGTCGATTATCTGCAGCTGATGCAGGTCCCCGGACGCGGCGACAACCGGGTGGCGGAAATCTCTGAGATCAGTCGTTCACTGAAGGCACTGGCCAAGGAGCTGGGTCTGCCCATCATTGCCCTCTCCCAGCTCAACCGCAGTCTGGAGAGTCGCACCGAAAAACGTCCGCAAATGTCGGACCTGCGCGAGTCCGGTGCCATCGAACAAGACGCCGATCTGATCCTTTTCCTCTATCGCGACGAGGTGTATCACAAGGACAAGGAAGAGGTGAAGGGATTGGCCGAGGTCATCATCGGCAAACAGCGTAACGGACCCATCGGGACCGTGCGCATGAGCTTTTTTGGCGAGTATACACGCTTCGAGAACTACGCACCCCTGGATGGCGAGGCCTGATCCCGGCAGGCAAGCCGATCCTCTGCTATGCTCAAAGCACTTGTGATCAAGAAAAGTGAGTGAGTCGATGAGCACTGTGCTCATGGGCAGCGCCGATGTCGATCCGCATGCCGAGCATGGATACCTTTGCTGTCCCGACTGCGGTCTGCTGCAAAAATTGCCCCGCACCGGTATCCGCGGGCTGAACACCTACTGTGGGCGCTGTGGCGCCACCCTGGAGCGCACTCGCGGGCGCAGCATCAATGCTGCCCTGGCCATGTGCCTGAGCGCCTTGTTCCTGCTGCTGCCAATGAATCTTCTTCCGTTTCTGACGGTAGATATTTTTGGCGTTCATCACACCAGTATCGTCTACTCCGGCATTGCCGGGATTGCGGCCCAGGGCTGGCCAGTGGTTGCCGTCATCCTGGCACTGGAACTCATCATCCTGCCTTTTTTTCGCTTCGGCTTTTTGGCCACGGTCTTGCTCGGCATCTATCACGACTATCATCATCCACATCTGGGGAAGCTCTTTCGCTGGTCGGAACGCCTTGATCAATGGGCCATGCCGGATGTCTTTCTCATTGGCTGCGTCATCGGCTATGGCCGGGTCGCTCCGTTTCTGCCCATCAGTATCGGAATCGGTGGTTATTGCGTCCTTGCCGTTTCTTTTCTCACCTTGCTGACCCGTGCGAGTCTCGATCGACGCGAAATCTGGCGGCGTATTGGCCCTTGCTGCCAGCATCTCGAAGAAGGGGTGGAGTACGTCGGTTGCCCCTTTTGTGGTCTGCCGCATCCCAAGGCGGAGGCGGAGGGTCAACCTTGCCGCCGTTGTGGCGAACGGGTCTGGCGCTATCGGCCGGACACCGGGATACGCGTCCTGGCACTGACCCTTGCGGGGTTCTTCTGCTATCCCTTTGCCTATCTTTACCCCATGGAGAGCAATTACCAACTCGGCAGTCTGCAGGGCTACTCCATCATGACCGGGGTGCACAAGCTGATCCAGGCGAATTTTTATGTCTTTGCGGCCATCATCTTTCTTGCGAGTGTGCTTACCCCCTTTCTGAAACTGTTTGGTCTGAGCTGGTTCCTCATCTCTATACACGGCCACTCGCAGCGCTGGCTACGTGGCAAGACCATGCTCTTCCGGGTCATTCGTCAGATCGGTCGCTGGTCCCACATCGATGTCTTTACCGTCGCCGTCTTTCTGCCCCTCATGCATCTTTCCGGCTTGCTGGCGGTGTACGTGGGAAAGGCGTTACCCTTCTTCCTTGCCGTTGTCGTAATCACCATGTTTGCCACCGAGATCTTCGATCCCCGCCTACTCTGGCAAAAGGTCGATGAACAACAGGAACAAGATGAGTCAGTCTTCGTCAACACCGCAAGCGCAGAATCGTAAACCCCGCTGGCCAGGTCTGATCTGGGCAGTGCCGGTCGCCGCACTGGCGATTGTCGGTTGGCTCGCCTTGCGGAGTTATCTCGACCAAGGGCCGACGGTTACCGTGGAGTTTCCCACCACCGGCGGGATCAAGGCCGATCACACCTCGGTGAAATTTCGCGGAGTGACGGTTGGTCAGGTCACCGGTACCCGACTGGCGAAGTCCTTGGAACAAATGTCCGTCACCATCCGCTTCGACCCCTACATGGCCGGACATCTGGGCAAGGGGACGCGCTACTGGATTGCCGGCAAGGAAGTCAGTTTCAGCGATCTGAGTTCCCTCAAATCCCTCATTGCCGGGCCCTATATTGGCGTGGATCCGCATCCCGGCGCGACGGTGCACAAGGTGGTGGGACTGCGCCAGGAGCCGGTACTCAAAAGTGAGCCGAAAGGTCTGACGCTCATTCTGCAAAGCGATCATTTCAATATCGTACAGCGCGCGGCTCCCATTTTTTATCAAGGGATGCAGATTGGTGAGGTGCGCGGCAAGGCACAGGCTCCGGATGGTGACGGCTTCCGTATTTACGCCTTCATCTCGCAAAAATATCTGCATCTGATCAACGCCCGCAGTCGTTTCTGGAACTCGGGCAACGTTCGCTTCACTCTCCTTGGCAAAGACCCTGGCCTGCATCTACCGCCCAGCAACGCCATTCTCTCTGGGGCCGTCTCGGTATTCACACCAGAGTCAGGAAAACCGGCTACGGAAAACATGCAATTCCATCTCTATCCCAGCGCGCAGGCAGCGCGCTGGGCACCGCGCAGCAATGCCGTGTTCTACCAGCTGGTACTGCCGGGAGGACCACAGGGTCTGGCGAGCGGAGCTGCTGTGCACCTGGAAGGAGCTCGGGTGGGCACAGTTACCGCCGTCGACATGCACTACGATCCGCAGCGCAAGGCCCTGCAGACCGATGTGCAATTGGCGCTCGAACCGCAGCGCATTCCTCTGGCCAACGCCCAATGGGATGAACGCAATCCACGCCCCCAGATGGACGCGATGCTGCGCGCTCTGATCGCTCAGGGACTGCGCGCCGAAATGCAGCAGAACCCGCCTCTCGTAGGCAATCCGGAGATTTCCCTGGTCATGCTTCAGCACCCCAAAGCGGCGACTCTGGCTGCTGGCAATCCACCTCAGATTCCTTTTGTGGAAGGAGGAAGTCTCGCTGGAACGCTGGCTCAGGTCGATGGCATCCTGCGGGAAATCCATGCACTGCCCCTACCGGAGATTGCCAAGAATCTGCAAATCACGACGCAGCGGATCGCTGCCCTCAGCCAATCGGAAAAAACGCAGGAGACGCTCCGCCATCTTGCTGCGGCAACGCAGCACCTGAATGCCATTCTCGCATCCGGCCAAAAGCAGTTACCGGAAACACTGCAGCATCTGCGTGCCGCGAGTGCGCAGGCAGAGCAGGCCTTGCAGGCGGCACACGGTCTATTGGCAGCTGAGGGCAGCGCCGGTAATGCACCGGAATCCAGTACCCTGCCGCGCACGCTATATGAACTCAGCCGCGCCGCCGCCTCGCTGCGTTCCCTGACTGACTATCTCGATAGCCACCCCAATGCCCTATTGATCGGGAAATGACCATGGCCTGGATCCGTATCTGTTTTCTTCTGGTTTTCACCCTGCTCCTCAGTGCCTGCGCCAGCACCCCAACACAGTATCTGAGTCTGAACGCGCAGGGTTCGCCCCTACCCACTCAGCCACTGACAGAGAAGCACCGCCTGTTGATCGTCGATCACGTACAGATGCCCGCCAGTATCGATCGCCTCTATCTTACCCGCCGCAGCGGCGACAATGGCATGGAGGTGTCCGGGCATGTGCGCTGGATCGCGCCGCTGGGCGGCATGACGCAGCGCGTGTTGACGGAGGATCTGCGTCGGCGCCTACCCGATCTTACCGTGCTGCTTGCCGGTTCCCCGGTACCCAGTAACACGCGACCCATCCATCTGCAGGTGCAGGTACAGGAATTTCTCCCGACGAGCAACGGCAGCGTGCTGCTCGATGCCGATTACTTCCTGCTCGATGCCGCTGGCCATGTCGAATATGCTGGACATTTTCACCAGCGCATCGCTGCTGACTCGACTGCAACGGCGCAGGCACAGGCCATGAGTCACTGTATTGCGGCATTGGCGCAGGAGATTGCGCGACAGCTCTCGGCGGTACAGCGCGCGCCTACCCATTAGCACAACATGGCGAGTCAGTTACGCGAGGGCCCACTGGCCACAACGGAGGCCGTCAAGCTCCAGGGCGGGGAGTGTCAATACCAGTTGCGTCCGTTACGCATCAGCGATGCGGCGGCTGTACGACAGATCTGTTGCGACACCGGCTTTCTGGGAGAGCCGATCGAGCCACTCTGCGGTGACCGTGAACTTTTCGCGGCGCTCATGGTTAATCCGTACCTGGAGTACGCCCTGGACTGGGGCCTGGTCGCCGAGCAGAACGGACAGATCATTGCTTATCTCCTGGGTGCACCACCAGATTTCGACGCTTCGGTCTTTCGCGTGGCCGCCCAGGCAACCCTGAAGATGCTCGGGCGAGCGGCCGCCGGAAGCTATCGTGCGCAGCCACAAACCCTGCATTTTCTCAACTGGCTACTGTTCCGCAGCTATCGCGAGCGGCCATTGCGGCCCACCCATGCCGCGCACATGCACTTCAATGTGCAAAGTCCCGAGCGGGGACACTTTCTGGGTCTGCATCTCTGGCAACAATTTGAAGCGCTACTTCGCGCGCGTGGCGTTCCGCACTACTATGGAGAACTCTTTTCCTGGCCAGGACATCGCCCCGAGCGTCCCTACCGACGCTATGGTCTGCAAGTCTACGATCGCGTGCCGAGTAGTCTTTTCGACTATGCGAGCGAACTGGAAGTGGAGAATATCTGCGTGTACAAGCGCATGGATTGAGATGAACGTCAATCTGCGTTTCTGGCTGGTTCTCCTCCTCGCAATCGCCATCTCCCTGGTACCGATCTGGTATTTCATGAATGGCCAGGCCATCCATCTGATCAGCGAAATCCGTCCGCAACTACTGCTGGGACTGACGGCACTGATGCTTTTGAGCTGGCTGGCCGAGGCGCTGCGCCTGCAGCTGATCTGTGCCGGCGTTGCGCTGCGCATTCCGCTGCGCAGTGCCCTGCCGCTGGTCATGGCTGCCGAATTTGCCGGGGCGGCAACGCCCGCCGCCTCAGGCATGGGGGCCGCCTACCTCGTCTTTCTCTACCGGCGTGGCCTGAACGTTGGTACGGCAGCAGCAGTTCTGCTCGCCATCGCCATCACCGATCTCCTCTTCATGATTGCCATCTTTCTTTTTTCCCTACTGTACCTCCTCTTTTTCCAGAACTCTTTGCCTGACGTGCGCATCATTCTCTGGCTGGCGTTGATCACCTTTGGCACTGCCGCTCTCTTGTTTGCGATCTGGCATTTCGAGCGTCGACGTATCATTCGCGGCATCGATCGAAGGTTTCTTCGCTTCTCCTGGTATCAACGCTACCGCCAACGCATTGCATTGTTCTTTTCGCGCTTTCTGAAGTCGCTGGAACTGCTGCGCGCACTTCCCTGGCGCCAACGAGGTAAAATTTTTCTCAGTGCGGCCGGCTACTGGACACCGCGCTATCTGGTCCTCTGGGCATTGATGCAGTATGTCGGCGGACACGTGAGTGTACCCTACATCATCGTCAGTCAGACCTTGCTCAACCTGACCTCGCAGCTCAGTTTTCTGCCTGGTGGCGCGGGCAGTGTCGGTGCCGCCTACGGCCTGCTCTTCGGCACCAGCCTGTCCCAGACCGACATTGCTTTCAGTCTCCTCGGTTGGCGTCTATTCACCTATTACTGGTATCTCTTCATCGGCATGCCGTGGTTTTTTTATGAATGGGGCTGGGGCAAAGATCACCCTGGCAAACATCAGCGGAAAAGCGCTTAACTCCCAAGACGGGCAGGGTTCCCCCTTGCTATCATTGCCACATGAGTCGCCCCAACCAAGTGGAAATCTCTGCCTCGGCCCTTGCCCACAATCTGGCGGTGGCGCGTCGCGCCGCGCCCCACGCGCGGGTAATGGGCGCCATCAAGGCCAATGCCTACGGCCACGGCGCAGCATTGGTCGCCACGCTTCTGGCGGAGGCCGGGATTGACGCTTTTGCCTTGGCCAGCATCGAAGAGGCGGAGGAACTCCAGAGCTTGCAGCTCCGCCCCCGTTGCACCGCCCTGGCCGGCCCTTTCTCCGCAGGAGAGATTCCCTTGGCTGCGGCGCATGGGCACCGCTTGGTATTACAGAATTTCGCCCAAGTGGCCTGGCTGCGGGAGAGCCGCTGGCAGGAGCCACTGGAGGTCTTTGTCAAATTCGACAGCGGTATGCACCGGCTCGGCTTTTCCCATGACGAGTTGGCGCAAGTGTTTGCCCAATTGCGCGCTGGTGTCGGTGGACCCCTGCGGATTCTCGGTCTGCTGAGCCATCTGGCCCGCGCCGATACCCCGGAAGACCCCTACAATGCCGAGCAGATCCGTGCCTTTCACGAGGCTTGCACGACCTTCGGCCCGCATACCGCCGGAGAGCACTCGCTGCCCAACTCGGCGGCCATCCTCGCCCTGCCGGGGGCGATCACTCCCTGGATACGACCGGGCCTGCTGCTCTATGGCCTGAGCCCCCTCCACGCGCGCAGCGCCGCCGACCTTGATCTGCGGCCGGCATTGCGCTGGCAGAGCGAGATCATCGCCGTTCGTAGGCTGCGCGCCGGGGACTGGCTCGGCTACGGTGCCAGCTGGCAAAGCCCGCGTGATTGCCGCGTGGGAGTGATTGCCTGCGGCTATGGCGACGGGCTAGATCGCCGCCTGGGATTGCAGGAGGCCCCGGTGCGGGTGAAGGGCCAGCCGAGTCATCTGCTCGGGCGGATCAGCATGGATCTCGCGTTCGTCGCGCTGGATGGCATAGCGGCCGACATTGGTGATCCGGTGCAGATCTTGGGGGGGCCCGAGCTGCCTCTGGAGGACTGCGCCGAACAGCTCGGTACCATCTCTTACGAAATCGGCACCCGCATCGCCCAGCGGGTACCCAGGCTGCGTGTGCCGTGAGTCGCGAGCGGAGTCTCTACGTCTGCCAGGCCTGCGGCGCCAGCAGCCCCAAGTGGATGGGTCGCTGTGGGGAATGCGGCGCCTGGAACAGCCTGGTGGAAGAGCGGCCAGCGGCGACTCCCAAAGGTAACCGCGGCAGCAGTGCCTATGCGGTGGCCAGCCCACCGCAGCGTCTAGCGGCGGTACCCGTTGCCACCATCCGCCGGCAGGGTACCGGCTTGCAGGAACTCGACCGCGTCCTGGGCGGGGGCATCGTGCCAGGGGCGGCAATCCTCCTCGGGGGAGAACCCGGCATCGGCAAATCGACCTTGTTGTTGCAGAGCGCCGCCGGCATGGCGCAAAACGACTCCGTACTCTATGTCACCGGCGAAGAATCGGCGGCGCAATTGGCCCTCCGTGCCCAGCGTCTGGGAATTGGCGATCTCGCCATCGAGGTCCTGGCGGAGAACCACCTGGAAAGCATCGAAGCCCAGCTTGCTCAGCAACGTCCGCAGGTATTGCTGATCGACTCCATTCAGACCCTATTTACTGAAAATCTCCAATCCGCACCGGGTTCTGTCGCCCAGGTGCGCGAATGTGCGGCGCGCCTGGTGCGTCTGGCGAAAACCCAGGACATCAGCCTGTGGATGGTGGGGCACGTGACCAAGGAGGGGGCGATTGCCGGTCCTCGGGTATTGGAACACATGGTCGATACGGTGCTGTATTTTGAGGGGGAAGCCGGCAGCCCCTATCGTATCGTACGCGCGATCAAGAATCGCTTTGGCGCCGCCAATGAGCTCGGCGTCTTTGAGATGCAGGAAAAGGGCCTGGAGGAAATCAGCAACCCCTCGCGTCTGTTTCTGAGTCAGCACCAGCGGCCGGTTCCCGGCAGCATCGTCCTGCCCACTCAGGAAGGCAGCCGTAGCCTGCTGGTGGAGGTACAGGCGCTGGTCACCCCCAGCCCTCTGGCAAACCCCCGCCGGGTCGCTCTGGGTCTCGATCCCAATCGTCTGTCTCTGCTGTTGGCCATTCTCCATCGGCATGGCGGAAGTTTCTTGTTTGACCAGGATGTCTTCGTCAACATCGCCGGGGGGGTGCGCGTACTGGAACCGGCCGCCGATCTGGCCGTTGCCCTGGCGGTCCTTAGTGCCTTTCGCAACGAACCGGTAGCGGAAGGTTTGGTGGCCTTTGGCGAACTGGGTCTGGCGGGGGAATTGCGTCCGGTAGCCAACGCCGAGAGTCGCCTGCGCGAGAGCGAAAAACTCGGATTTCATCACGCCATCCTGCCCCAGGGAAAGACACCCCCCAGTGCCATTCGCCTGCATCCCGCCCGCTCCCTGGCCGACGCGGTACAGTCGGCCTTTGGACACTAGACAGTGGGCCGGTCAGGCCGGTTGTTGTGCACGCAACCAGAAAGCATCGAGCAGGGCGGTAGAGAAACGCCGATGGCAGTCCTCCACGGCCGACCAATCTGCATCTCGCACTTTTCCATTTTCTATCCGCAAACAGCCGATCAAGGCATGATATTCCTGGTGCAAGGTCATCAACATGGCATCTGGAGCCAACCCCAACTGTTCCAATCGACGCTCCTCGGGACAGGCATGGGCGTTGGCCATTACCTGAAAATCAACGATTTCAGGGTGCAGCTCCAGCGTCTTTTCGAGAATATCGAAATGCGAGATATGTTGAGCATATAGCCCGAGAAAACTCACTGGGATGTCGCGGTCATCCTGCAAGCTACGCTCCAGGAATTCGTGCAACATGGGCACCGGCATTGGACGAGCAATTGCGTAGCCCTGAAAATAGCGGACACCCATCTCCATCAAGGCATCACGAATCGCATCGCTTTCCACCCCTTCGGCCACCAAGTCGATATGCAGCCCCTTGGTCAAACCCAAAACCGACTGTACGAAACGCAGATCCTGGGGGCGATCCTCCAGACAACGCACAAAGCCCTGATCCAGCTTTGCCTTGTCTACCGGCAACTCTTTCAGGCGCAAAAGGGAAGAATACCCACTACCGATATCATCCAACGCCAAGCGAAACCCCATCGCTTTCAAATCGAGAAGGTGATCCGTCGCTATCTGACGATCGATAAAGTCGTGATTTTCCAGAATCTCCAGCGTGATACGTGCGGGATCTACGCGGAAGTCGTCCACGATTCCCTTTATCGCATATATGCAGGCAGTACCCAGTACCTGGGGATCGATGTTGACCGATACCCAGTAGACCTGCCCCTCCCGCTCGAGGGCCTGCAAATCGAGGATGGCCTTTCGCAGCATCTGCTCCGTTAAAGAAAAAATATCTTTTTCGGTGAGCTGCCCCAGGAAGTCACCCGGTCCCCAGACCTTGCCGTCCTCATCCACCAAACGTGCCAATGCCTCCAAACCAACGACCCGTTTCGCTCGTTGATCCCAAATCGGCTGGTACCAGCTTTGCAAGCCGCCGGCGCGAAAGAGCATCCGCAATGGATAGAGGCTCTGGGCACTTTCGTCTGGGCTCCAGAATGCCCACGGTGCATTCCGAGTTTCCTTGTTGCGCTTGGATTCGAACATCGCCTGATCGGCTTCTCGCAGCAGTAACTCCAGGTTACTGTTGGCAGAGAGTGGATAAATACTCACTCCCATACTCACCTGAATATGAATCTGCTCACCCGATTCCAGCACTAATGGCTTTTCCACCGCAGAGTTGACCTTGCGCAACACACTCTCCAGCTGGTCAACATCACGCAACCCTTCGAGCAGCAGAATGAACTCGTCACCACCGATTCTGACGACGCCATCCGAGTGTCGCAACGAATCCTGCAAACGCTGCGCGAGCCGCTGCAACACGGCGTCACCACGGTCATGTCCAATGCGATCGTTGACTTCCTTGAAGTCGTCCAGATCGAGCACGACCAGGGCCAAGAGACGTTCACTATGGTCTGCCCGGGCGCGCGCTCGGGGCAGTTCTTCCTCCAGTGCCCGTCGGTTCATGAGACCCGTCAACGGATCGTGCAGTGCCATTTTCTCCAGCTCGGCCTCACGGGCCTTCTGATGGGTAAGATCATGGAAGTAACCAATATAGTTGGTTACTTCTCCCGCGTTGTTGCGCACCGCCCGAATCTGGAGAAATTCGGGGAACAAGTCACCATTTTTCCGACGATTCCAGATTTCTCCTTGCCACTCGCCGTCCCGATGCAGCTTTTCCCACATCCGCTCGTAAAAATTACCGTTCTGTAGCCCGGAGTGCAGAATCTGTGGCGTCAGCCCCAAGACGTCACTTTCGGCATAACCTGTCAGCCGCGTAAACGCCTGGTTCACGCGCACGATGCGCTGTTCCGCATCGGTTATCATGATGCCTTCCTGGGCCTCGAACACCTGTGCGGAAAGACGCAGTGCCTCGCGCTGCCGGCGCTCCTCGCTGATATCCCGCTGCACGCTCACAAACTGGGCCAACTGCCCCTGCTGGTCGCGTATTGGATTGATCGACAGTTGGTTCCAAAATGAACTGCCATCTTTGCGATAATTGAGAATTTCTCCGCTGTAGGCTTGTCCCGCATCCAGGTGTTGGCGTATCCGCGCGACGGTTTCGGCCGCAGTCTTTGGCCCCTGTAAGATGCGGCAATTCTTGCCGATCAGTTCGGCCAGACCGTAGCCCGTTATCTCGGCAAATGCGTTGTTGAAATACAGTATGTTTTGCTCTGCATCCGTCAGTAGTACACCCTCACTGATCGAACGCAATGCCGCGGCAAAGCTGCGATCCCGTCCATCCACGGAGGGCTGGAAAAGGAATTGCGCGACTACTGCGGCAATTCCCTCCAGCAATCTCTCCTGCTCTGTTGTCGGCGTACCTTCCCGAAAACTGGTGAGGGCAAAGCTGCCAACTGCCTGGCCGAGAGGATCTCGAATCGGTACCGACCAGCAGGCGCGGATCTGCAACGCACGGGCAAGTTCGTGTAGCCGCAGCCAACGCTCGTCTTGGGTTGCATTGTGCACCAAAACCTTCTCACCGCTGAGAACGACGCTGACACAGGAGCCGTTGCCTTCGATCACACGCAAGCCATCGAAGCGCTCCCGCAGTCCTTCAGGAAGACTGGGCCCGGCGTACAGGCGGAGCTCCCCTTCCCTTCCCAGCAGCATTACTGTCGCCAGCGCACCGGGAACGATGCGCTCGGCAAGCAGGCATAAGGATTCAACCAAAGGCAAAGCGGATTCTGCTGCCTCGGGCACCACTGGATTACACGATAAACCGCGCACTCTACGGAACTCCTACTCCCACCACTCACCCTTTTCTAAAGGGCTAAAATCGTTTTTCACGACGACCAAGAAACAGAAAGACCCGTCCGTCACCCTGTAGGGATATAGACGAGCCTACCGAACATTCAATATGATACGCCGATTCGCGATGGACGCAACTTTACAATAACCTATCAAGATTTTGACCCAGCGGCAGGCGAGACCTTGCGCTATTTGTTTACCTATCCTAAAAATCACACCTCAGAACGGTATGTCATCATCTTCAAACTGCTCCACCGGAGGGCGCGAAGAGCTCTTGGCCGCGCTTTGCGGAGCAGCATAGCTTTCTTGCTGACCGTCGTCGAAGTTTGCGGTGCCGCCACCGCGCCCGCCCACCAGTTGCAGGCGATCACCCACAATCTCGGTAGTATAGCGCTCCTGGCCTTCCTTATCGGTCCATTTGCGCGTCTGCAGGCGTCCCTCGACGTAGGCCATGCTACCTTTTTTCAGATATTCACCAGCGATCTCTGCGGTGCGCCCAAACAACACCACGCGGTGCCACTCCGTGCGCTCCTGGCGATTGCCCTCGCGATCCTTGAAGGTTTCCGACGTGGCCAGATTGAGATTGGCAATGGCCCCGCCGCTGGGCTGATAGCGCATCTCGGGATCACGCCCCAAGTGCCCGAGTAGTATGACTTTATTCACTCCCGCCATGATTTCTCTCCTGATGACCGGGGACGCGCGTCCCGATAGCCCGTATACTATCCCATTCTGACGGCCAACAAAGCAAACGGCATGGATCATATCGAAATTCGCGGTGCCCGCACGCACAATCTCAAAAATATCAGCCTGCGCCTGCCCCGCGATCAACTCATCGTGATTACCGGCCTCTCCGGCTCTGGCAAGTCCTCGCTGGCCTTCGACACCCTCTACGCCGAAGGGCAGCGCCGCTATGTGGAGAGTCTTTCGGCCTATGCGCGGCAGTTTCTTTCCCTGATGGGCAAGCCCGATGTCGATGCCATTGAGGGACTGTCGCCTGCCATTGCCATCGAACAGAAATCGACCTCCCACAATCCGCGCTCCACGGTTGGTACCGTCACCGAAATTCACGATTATCTGCGCCTGCTCTATGCCCGCGTGGGTACGCCGTGGTGCTGTGGCGAACCGATTCAAAGCCAGAGCATCGCCCAGATGCTCGATCAGATCCTCAGCTGGGAGAGTGGAACCCGCATCCTGGTTCTGGCTCCCGTACTCCGCGATCGTAAGGGCAGCCACGAGGAGATTTTCCAGGGATTACGCGCCCGTGGTCTGGTGCGCGCGCGCGTCGATGGACAACTCTGTGAGCTGGAAGAGCCCCCGGTGCTGGATCCCAAACGCAAACACCGCATCGAAGCGGTGGTCGATCGCCTGATTCTGCGCGACGATGTTCGGGGACGTCTGGCAGAATCGCTGGAGAGCGCGATGGCCATGGGTGACGAGGAGGCGATCGTGGTCAATCTGGACGAAGAAAAGGAACATTTTTTCTCTGCCCGCCACGCCTGCCACCAATGTGGCCGATCCTTCCCGGCCCTCGAACCCCGGCTCTTTTCTTTCAACAACCCGGCAGGCGCTTGCCCTCGTTGCGATGGGCTCGGTGAAATCAACATCTTCGATCCCCAATTGATCATCCCCAACCCAGCGCTGAGCATTGCCGATGGTGCGATTGCGCCCTGGCGACAACGCCAGAATGATATGCATCCAGTGTTGCACGCCCTGGCCCAACGCCTGGATTTTTCTCTGGAAAGCGCCTGGAAGGAACTACCTGATACGGTGCAGGATATTCTTCTGCACGGTTTCTCCGAGCCCTTGGCGATCCGTGGACGTAACGGCAAAGCGGAAACCCAGCGTTTCTCCGGAGTCATCCCCGTCCTGGAAAAACGTCTGCGCGAAACGCAATCGCAACTGTTACGCGAGGAGATCCTGCGCTTCATGGGGCGCCTGCCCTGCCCCGACTGCGGCGGTAGTCGCCTGCGTTCCGAGGCGCGCATGGTGCGCGTGGGTGCACTCGCCGTGCACGAGTTTTCCGCCCTGTCGATCGGCAAGGCCGTGCGCTCTATCGAAGATCTCCAGCTTGCTGGCAAGGAAGCGGTCATCGCCGAGCGGATCCTCAAGGAGATCCATGATCGCCTGCAGTTTCTCATGGACGTCGGGCTCGACTACCTGACCCTTGATCGCTCCGCCGAGACCCTGTCCGGTGGCGAAGCACAGCGCATTCGTCTCGCCTCCCAAATTGGTGCCGGCCTGGTCGGCGTCATGTATGTTCTGGATGAGCCTTCCATCGGCCTGCACCAACGGGACAACGATCGCTTGCTGCAGACCCTGAAACGCCTGCGCGATCTGGGCAACACCGTAATCGTGGTCGAACATGATGAGGATGCCATCCGCGCCGCCGATTATCTGGTCGATATGGGCCCCGCTGCTGGCGTGCATGGCGGCGAGGTGGTGGCCAGCGGTCATCCGGCAAGCGTGGCCCGTAGCGCCGCTTCCCTAACCGGGAAATACCTGCGCGGAGAACTTTGTATCGCCACGCCCGAACGTCGCCGTCCGCCAGACAACGAGCGGATCTTACGGCTCGTCGGCGCGCGTGGACACAATCTGCGCGACGTAACTCTGGAAATCCCCCTCGGGCTCTTCACCTGTGTCACCGGGGTCAGTGGATCCGGCAAATCCACGCTGATCAACGACACCCTTTTCCCGGCCTGCTCTCGCCGGCTGATGAACAGCCATCTCACCCCCGCCCCATATGAGCAGCTCCTCGGCTTGGAGCATCTCGACAAGGTCATCTCCATCGATCAAAGCCCCATCGGCCGCACCCCGCGCAGCAATCCGGCGACCTATAGCGGGCTGTTCACTGCCGTGCGGGAGCTCTTTGCCGGCACCAACGAGGCCCGCGCGCGCGGCTATGGGCCAGGTCGTTTCAGCTTCAATGTGAAAGGTGGGCGCTGCGAGGCCTGCGAAGGCGAAGGCGTCTTACGGGTGGAAATGCACTTTCTCCCCGACGTCTATGTCGAGTGCGACGTCTGTCACGGACGGCGCTACAAACGCGAGACCCTGGAGATCCACTACAAGGGAAAGTCCATCCACGATGTGTTGCAGATGACGGTCGAGGAGGCTGCGGATTTTTTCGCCGCCGTACCAAGTATCGCCCGTAAACTAGGAACCTTGCTCGACGTAGGTCTTGGTTATATTCAACTGGGTCAGTCCGCGACCACCCTTTCTGGCGGCGAGGCGCAACGGGTGAAGCTCGCGCGCGAGCTTTCCCGTCGGGACACTGGTCGCACCCTCTACATCCTCGACGAACCGACCACCGGCCTGCACTTTCACGATATCGCGATGTTGCTGAGCGTACTACAGAAGCTCGTTGACGCCGGTAACAGCGTGGTGGTCATCGAGCACAATCTCGACGTCATCAAAAGCGCCGACTGGCTGGTAGATCTCGGACCGGAAGGCGGCAGTGGAGGGGGTCAGATCATCGCCAAAGGCACTCCGGAACAACTGATTACGGCGCAACATTCCCATACCGGCCACTATCTGGCACGACACTTGGCAGTAGAAGCAGAAAAGGGCTGAGAGCCGCCAGGCTCCCAGCCCCGTTGCGGGACGCCGCCCCGTCAGGAAGCGCTGGCTTCGCGATCCACCAGCTCAACGATTGCGAGCGGCGCGTTATCACCCGCACGAAACCCGTACTTGACGATACGCAGATAGCCACCAGGCCTTGCCTTGTAATGCGGGCCCAGTTCATCAAAGAGTTTGACTACCGCCGCGCGATCACGAAGACGAGAAAACGCCAAACGCCGCCGCGCCACCGTAGGCTCCTTGGCCAGGGTAATCATCGGCTCGGCAAAGCGCCGCAGTTCCTTGGCCTTGGGTAAGGTGGTGACGATGCGCTCGTGCGCAAAAAGCGAGACCATCATGTTCGCGAACATTGCCCGCCGATGGCTGCTGTTACGATTCAGTTTTTTTCCACTATTGCCATGACGCATGACGTCACACTCCCCAAATAAAAAGTAACGACTCAGTCTGCCTCGACGGCATCTTTATTACCCAGCGGTGGTAAGCCCTCGGGCGGCCAATTCTGCAGCCGCATCCCCAGAGATAGGCCCTTGCCGCCCAAGATTTCCTTGATCTCTGTCAGAGATTTGCGACCAAGATTCGGCGCCTTCAAGAGCTCATTTTCCGATTTCTGCACCAGATCACCGATATAGAAGATATCCTCGGCCTTGAGACAATTCAGCGAACGCACGGTCAACTCGAGATCATCCACCGGCCGTTCCAGCAGAGGCATCAGATCCTCGACCACAGCAACTTTCCCCAGCTCTTCTACGGCGGGCATTTCGCCGCCAACAAACACGTCCAACTGCTGCCGGAGTATGCGGGCCGCCTCCTGAATGGCAGCCAAGGGCTCGATTGTCCCATTGGTTTCGACGTCAAGAATCAGGCGATCAAGGTCGGTACGCTGTTCCACCCGGGCACTCTCTACCTGAAAACTGACACGACGCACCGGGCTAAAGCTGGCATCGAGAGCCAGCACACCGATCCGCTTTTCGTGATCACGCAAGCGCGTCGCGGCCGCCTGATAGCCGCGACCAAAGTCGAGACGCAAATGCATCACCATCTCGACGTCCCGGGTAATGGTCGCGATAACGTGCCCTGGATTCGCTACCTCGACTCCATGCTCGGCGACGATATCGGCGCCGGTGACGGGCCCCGGTCCGCGCTTGCGCACGGTAATGGTCTGCGACTCCTGACGGTTACTACGGATCGCCAGCTGCTTCAGATTCAGGAGAATATCCACGACATCCTCCTGCACCCCTTCCAGACTGGCGTATTCGTGCAGGACGCCCTCGATTTCGACCTCGGTAACTGCAACCCCTTTCAGCGAGGAAAGGAGGATCCGCCGCAGTGAATTACCGAGAGTGTGCCCAAAACCACGTTCTAGAGGACCCAAACTGACGCGGGCGGAATGCGCACCGGTCGTTTCGATTTCGTAATTCTGCGGACACAACAGCTCGCCAACTTCAGCCATAAATAATCCTCGTTGCTCCGTATTACTTGGAGTAGAGTTCCACCACCATCTGCTCGTTCAAATCCTGCGGCATTTCGTCGCGCACAGGGACGGCCTTGATAGTGGCACTGAGTGCCTTGGAATCGACGCTGAGCCACTCGGGGAAGCCACGACCTTCTGCTGCCTCTACAGCGCCCAGAATACGTGCATGTTCCTTGGCAACAGCGGTAACCGCTACGACATCACCGGCCCGAACCTGATAAGAAGGAATGTCCACTCGCTTGCCGTTGACGGTAAGGTGGCCATGCCGCACCACTTGGCGCGCCTCAGCACGCGAAGAGCCAAAGCCAGCGCGATAGGCAATATTGTCCAGCCGCAATTCCAGGAAACGCAAAAGCAGCTCACCGGTCACGCCCTTTTTCTGAGAAGCTGCAGCGAAGTAGCGCCGGAACTGCCCCTCGAGAATACCATAGACACGTCGCACCTTTTGCTTTTCACGCAACTGCGTACCGTATTCACTGACGCGCCCACGGCGCTGCCCGTGTTGACCCGGCGCATAGGCACGGACCACAACTGGACACTTATCAGAAAAACACTTTTCACCCTTCAGAAAGAGCTTGCCACCTTCGCGCCGGCATTGACGGCAACTGGGGCCGGTATATTTAGCCACTACCTACCTCCAAAAAAATCAAACACGCCGCTTTTTGGGCGGACGGCAGCCATTGTGTGGGATCGGCGTCACGTCGCGGATGCTAGTGATGCGAAAACCAACGGAATGCAGGGCACGTACCGTGCTCTCTCGCCCGGGTCCCGGCCCACTCACCTCGACATCGAGGTTCTTCAGACCGTACTCTTGCGCCCGGCGACCGGCGTTTTCCGCGGCGACCTGAGCGGCAAACGGGGTACTCTTCCGCGAACCGCGGAAGCCGGACCCGCCTGAGCTGGCCCACGCCAGCGCATTGCCCTGCCGGTCGCTGATGGTAATTATGGTATTATTGAAGGAGGCGTAAATATGCGCGACGCCATCCACAACGTTCTTCTTGACTTTCTTCCGTACGCGCACATTCGTCTGTGTCTTAGCCATGCTATCGATCCTTCAGCTTCAGCGGGCGATGGGCTTCGCCGGACCCTTACGGGTACGTGCGTTGGTTTTGGTCCGTTGACCATGTACTGGGAGACCGCGGCGATGACGGATACCGCGATAGCAGCCGAGATCCATGAGCCGTTTGATGCTCATGGTGACTTCCCGGCGCAGGTCGCCTTCGACCACATACTTACCGACCTCGGTGCGAATGCGCTCGAGCTCGCCTTCGCTAATATCTTTTACGCGAACCGCGGTATCGACCTCTGCCGCCGCAAGAATGTCGCGGGACCGAGTGGCTCCAATGCCGTAAATATACGTCAAAGCGACACCAATCTGCTTGTTGTTCGGAATATTGACACCAGCAATGCGGGCCATTCCCTACTCCTTCCCATTCATCATAGTCAACCCTATCACCACACTCATCCCTGCCGCTGCTTATGCCGCGGTTCGACGCAGATCACCCGAACGACACCGTTACGCCGGATGATTTTGCAATTACGGCAAAGTCTTTTCACCGATGCCCGAACTTTCATGGAACGCCTCCTTACTTGGCGCGATAGGTGATGCGCCCCTTGCTCAGGTCGTAAGGCGTCATCTCCACAGTGACCTTATCTCCAGGCAGAATCCGTATGTAGTGCATACGCATCTTCCCAGAGATGTGCGCATTGACCACAAAACCATTTTCCAGACGCACCTTGAAGGTTGCGCTTGGTAGGTTTTCTATGACTTCTCCCTGCATTTCGAGAGTGTCTTCCTTGGCCATCCCTTTACCTCAACAAAACCCGAATACGGTCGGTGACCGCCGCACTGCTACCGGTGCCATCCACCTCAGCGTACCCGGCCCGAGCGCGGTAGAAAGAAACCAGCGGCGCCGTCTCGGCTGCGTACACCGCCAGCCGATGCCGAATTACCTCAGGCTGGTCATCGTCGCGCTGAAAGAGTTCTCCACCACACCGGTCGCATCGTCCCGCAACTTTTGGTGGCTGGAAACGCACATGGTAAATGGCACCACAGTTGCGACACACACGCCGCCCGGACAGTCGATCGACGATTTCTTCATCATCAAGCACGATGTGCAGGACATGCGCAATCGCAACGCTGCGAGCCAGCAAATGGTCGAGCCCTTCAGCCTGCACCACCGTGCGTGGGAAACCGTCGAATACAACTCCCTTCTGCGCGTCGCACTCCTGTAGCCGCTCCGACACAATGCCCAGTATGATCTCGTCACTGACCAAAGCGCCTGACTCCATCACTGCCTTGGCCCGTTTACCCATCTCGCTGCCGGCAGCAACAGAGGCGCGGAGCATATCACCAGTCGAAACATGAGGCAAGCCCAACTCAGCGGACAACACCTTGGCCTGGGTACCCTTACCGACCCCCGGGGCGCCGAGTAGGATAATGTGTCCAGCATACGTCATGGTTATCGCTTACCTTGCTGGCCGCTCTTGCGCAGCAAACCTTCGTACCGATGAGTGAGCAAATGGCTCTGGATCTGTGCCATCAGGTCCATCATAACGACGACGACGATGAGCAGGCTGGTACCACCAAAGTAAAACGGCACGTTGTATTCCGTGATCAGGAACTCTGGCAACAGACACACCACGGTGAGGTAAATAGCTCCCCACAGAGTGAGACGGCTCAAGACGCGATCCATATACTTTGATGTCTGCTCTCCCGGCCGCAGTCCGGGAACGAAGGCACCGGACTTCTTCAAGTTATCTGCCGTTTCCCGCGGATTGAACACCATAGCCGTGTAGAAAAAGGCAAAGAATACGATGGCAATAGTGAATACCACATCGTACAAGGTGGTCCCGGGACTCAACGCCTGTCCAATCCGAGCCAACCACTCCATGCCAGGCACGTTGGCAAACCAGCCGGCGAGGGTAGCAGGTAGAAGCAGGATGCTGGTAGCGAAGATCGGCGGAATCACCCCGGACATGTTCACCTTGAGGGGCATGTGGGTGCTCTGACCGCCATAAATCTTGCGTCCTACTTGCCGCTTGGCGTACTGAATTGGGATACGTCGCTGTGCGCTCTCCATAAAGACGACGAAGGCGAGAACCACCAGCGCCAAGACAAAAATGGCCAGAGCAAAGAGCGGCTGAAACTGCCCGGTACGCACGAGCTCCAACATGGTGGCGAGGGCCTGGGGCAGACCAGCTACGATCCCCGCAAATATGATGAGGGAGATACCGTTGCCAATGCCTCGTTCCGTGATCTGCTCGCCCAGCCACATCAAGAATACGGTGCCCGCCGAAAGAGTGATTGTAGTGGTAAAAAGAAACAGTGGACCGGGGTCGATCACCACCGGTACCGAGCCGCCGTGCATCTTCTCGATGGCAACGGCAATGCCTAACCCTTGCAGGAGAGACAATACAACCGTGGCGTAGCGAGTGTATTCGGTAATTTTCCGGCGCCCGGCTTCCCCCTCCTTTTTCAGCTCCTCCAGCTGCGGGATGACCGCCCCGCCCAACTGAAAAATGATGGATGCACTGATATATGGCATGATGCCCAACGCAAAAACCGTGAGTCGCGATAGCGCGCCTCCGGAAAACATGTTGAACATACCGAGAATGGTTCCCTGTTCCTGGTGGAAAAAGGAAGCCATTGCCGCAGGATCGATACCGGGAACGGGAATATGGGCGCCGATGCGGAAAACCAACAACGCCCCCAGCAAGAAGAAGATTCGCCGCCGCAATTCCGCAATGTTGCCCGCACCCTGCGCGGCATTGCTCAGTACGCCGAGGGTGTTGGCCATTGTTATTCCTCTACCTGACCGCCAGCGGCCTCAATGGCCTGCCGCGCGCCGGCGCTGACACGCAGGCCTTTGACGGTGATCGCGGCTTCCAGCTTGCCCGTCCGGATGACTTTGATCTGATCGACATCACCGCGGACAAAGCGGCGCAAGCGCAGAGCCTCGGCATCTGCTACACCGCTAATCGCAGCGCTGGCGAGCATGTCGAGGGTCACTTCGACCACCACCGAAGCACCAGCATTGCGAAAACCACGTTTCGGGATACGCCGCTGCAAAGGCATCTGCCCACCCTCAAAGCCGACCTTGTGGTAGCCACCAGAACGAGCGTGCTGTCCCTTGTGTCCCCTTCCCGCGGTCTTGCCGAAGCCGCTACCAATGCCACGACCGACCCGCACACGCTCCTTCTTGGCGCCTGGCGCAGGTGCAATGGTATTCAATTTCATGACTGTTCTTCCCAACGTAAGAGATACGGTATTTTCTGAATCATACCGCGAACCTCAGGAGTATCACGGAGTTCCACGCTGTGACCGGTACGTCGCAAGCCCAGGCCACGAACCGTAGCGCGGTGCTTTTCCGTTATCCCGATCAGACTGCGGACCAAGGTAATGCGCAGGGTCTTACTCATTTTCCGACCCTCCATGTTCGCGAATTTCCCGCAAGGTCTTGCCACGCTTCATGGCGATGGACTGAGGACTCGCCAGTTTGGAAAAGGCATCGAAGGTTGCGCGCACGACATTGATGGGATTATTGGATCCCAACGATTTGGCCACCACATTGCGTAACCCCACCGCCTCACACACCGCGCGCATGGCACCGCCGGCGATGACCCCGCTACCCTCAGAGGCCGGCCGAAGAATAACCCGGGCCGCGCCATGACGCCCTTCCACCGGAAACGGGATGGTGCCCCGCATCAACGGCACATGGGTAAGGTAACGACGGGCCTGATCGGTGGCTTTTTGGATACCAGCAGGCACTTCCTTGGCCTTGCCTCGTCCAAAGCCAACCTTTCCATCTCCGTCACCCACTACCATCAAGGCGGCAAAGCCAAACTGGCGCCCACCCTTGACCACCTTTGATACGCGGTTGATGTGGATGAGCTTTTCCAACATTCCATCACTCGGCTGTTGGCTTTCGCGATTCTCTCTTGCCATTGTCAATACTCCGTCAGAAGGACAGGCCGCTTTCGCGTGCTGCCTCGGCGAGGGCTTTTACCCGACCGTGGTAGCGATAACCGCTGCGGTCAAAAGCCACCTCGGTAATCCCCAGACCTTTGGCCTTTTCTGCGACGCGCTTACCGATGAGGGCCGCGCTATCGGTACTACCACCGTTTTTGATGGTACCACGCACATCTTTCTCCAACGAAGACGCCTGGGTAAGCACCCGCCCCTGGGCATCGTCGATGATTTGCGCGTAGATATGCTTGCCGGAACGATAGACCGCCAAACGCAGCTTGCCCTGTCCGGCGATGCGGGCGCGGGTCTTTTTGGCCCGACGCAACCGACTGATATTCTTGTCCATTGCTGATCCCCTCACTTCTTCTTGGCTTCTTTGCGCCGGACTTGCTCACCGGCATAGCGCACGCCCTTGCCCTTATAAGGCTCCGGCGGCCGATACGCGCGGATATCCGCCGCCACCTGCCCGACCATCTGCTTATCCACGCCGCGGATGACGATTTCCGTCTGCGTCGGCGTCTCGATAGTGATCGACTCGGGGACCGGATACTCGACCGGGTGGGAGAATCCGAGACTCAGGCCCAGCGTCTTACCCTTGGCCTGCGCTCGATAGCCGACGCCGATGATTTCCAGCTTGCGCTCAAAGCCCTGGGACACGCCATGGACCATATTGGCGAGCAACGCACGAGTGGTGCCCGCATGATGCACAACATCCTCTTGCCAATTGATACTCGCTCTGTCGCCCTCGACGTGAATTTCGACACCGTTTTGCAGGGCCATGGCGAGCTGCCCCTTGGGGCCCTTCACCGTGACTTGACCGGCGTCGATGCGAACCTCGACGCCCTTGGGCAAACTGACTGGTTGTTTCGCTACGCGTGACATGCTTCCCCCTTACGCGACGACGCAGAGCACTTCGCCGCCGATACCCTCGGCTCGCGCGGCGCGGTCGGTCATGATACCGCGCGACGTGGAGACGATGGCGATACCGTAGCCGTCGCGCACCCGTGGCAGCTCTTGCGCACCGCGGTAAATACGCACACCGGGACGACTAATCCGCCGAATCTCGGAGATCACCCCTTCCCCTGCATAATACTTCAAGGTAATCCGCAGGCTGGGATGACCGGCAAGGATATCGTCTGCGACTTCCGCGATGTAGCCTTCGTCCAGTAATACCCGAGCGATCGCCCGTTTCAGCTTGGACGCTGGGATCTGGACAGAATTCTTGCCCACTGCCTGCGCGTTACGAATGCGCGTCAGCATATCTGCGATAGGATCTGTAATGCTCATCTTTCCCTCACCAACTGCTCTTCACGATGCCGGGGATGTTGCCGGCCGAAGCATGCTTCCGCAGGCAAAGACGGCACAGTCCAAACTTGCGATAGTAACCATGGGCGCGCCCGCAAAGCTGGCAGCGGTGGTAGGCGCGTACGCGAAATTTCGGCGCCCGCGCTGCCTTGGCGATCATCGATTTCTTTGCCATAACTCTGCTCTCCTCAGGCGCGGAACGGCATTTTGAAAGCCTTGAGCAAGCCCAGGGCCTCCGCATCGTTCTTGGCAGTGGTCGTAAAGGTCACGTCCATTCCTCGCAGTCGGTCGATTTTGTCGTACTCGATCTCCGGGAAAATGATCTGTTCCTTTACCCCCATCGAATAGTTTCCCCTGCCATCGAAGGATTTCGGCGACAGGCCGCGAAAATCCCGGATGCGCGGGATGGCAATACTCACCAGGCGATCCAGAAATTCGTACATGCGCTCACCACGCAAGGTCACCATGCAGCCAATCGGATAGCCGTCGCGAATCTTGAAGGCCGCAACAGACTTCCGCGCTTTGGTGACGATCGGCTTCTGGCCAGCGATCTTCGTCATATCACCAACGGCAGCTTCGAGCACCTTCTTGTCGCCGACTGCCTCACCGACCCCCATGTTGATGGTGATCTTCTGCAGGCGCGGAACCTCCATGACGCTCTTGAAACCGAACTCCTGAATCAGCCGCGGTACGATCTGATCCTTGTATACTTTTTGCAACCGTGCTTCCATTTCTACCTGCCCCCTCAATGCTTCGCCAGCTGTTCGCCGTTGCTTTTGAATACGCGAACCTTGCTGCCATCGGCGAGGAACTTGAAACCAACGCGGTCGGCCTTACCCGTAGCCGGGTTGTAAATCGCGAGCTTGCACAACTGCACCGGCGCTTCCTTCTCTACGATGCCGCCACCGTTACCCATGCGATCCGGGCGTTGATGCCGCTTGATCATATTCACTTTTTCCACGATGGCGCGGTCTTCCTCGGGCAACACGTGCAATACCTTGCCACGCTTGCCCTTGTCCTTACCGCTGAGCACCACCACTTCATCGTCTTTGCGAATCTTGCTCATGCTCAACTCCTACAACACTTCGGGCGCGAGCGAAATGATCTTCATGAAATTGGCGCCACGCAGCTCGCGGGTGACCGGGCCAAAAATACGCGTGCCAATCGGCTGCAACTGGTTGTTGAGCAGCACCGCAGCGTTGTTGTCGAAGCGGATCACCGACCCGTCCTCGCGCCGAACGCCCTTGCGGGTACGCACAATGAGGGCATTGTATACATCACCCTTCTTGACCTTACCGCGCGGTGCTGCGTCCTTGATGCTGACCTTGATGACGTCGCCAATATCCGCGTAGCGCCGGTGCGAGCCGCCGAGAACCTTGATGCACATCACCTCGCGGGCGCCGCTGTTGTCCGCCACGGCTAGCCGACTCTGCATTTGAATCATGATGCGACTCCTTCCGCAATGGCATGCCCAACTACCGACACCAGGCGCCAAGTCTTGGTCTTGGAAATCGGCCGGCATTCTTCGATGCGCACGGTATCACCGATCTGGCAACTGTTGTCCTGATCGTGAGCGTGGAATTTCTTCGACCGCCGTATGTACTTTTTGTACAGGGGGTGCTGGATACGACGTTCGACAAGGACGACAATGGTCTTATCCATCCGATTGCTGACCACGGTGCCCACCAGACTCCGAGGATTCTGTTCTGTGCTCATTGGCTCACCTTCGCCTTCTTCGTGATCTCGGTACGTATCCGTGCTATGTCGCGACGCACGCCGCGCAGGCGGGCGCTGTTCGCTAGCTGCCCGGTGCCATGTTGCATACGCAGTTTGAATTGCTCTTCGAGGAGCGCAAGCAACTGGGTCTGACACTCAGACGCCGATAGCTGGCTCAAGTCTTGTCCTTTCATCCCATCACCCGCCGTTCTACCACAATGGTCTGCACCGGCAGTTTGGCAGCTCCGAGCCGCAGGGCCTCGCGTGCTACCTCTTCCGTTACACCTTCCATTTCATACAAAACCTTACCGGGCTGAATCAACGCCACCCAGTATTCCGGGTTTCCCTTACCCTTACCCATACGCACTTCCGCTGGTTTTTTGCTGATCGGCTTGTCGGGGAAGATCCGCACCCAGATCCGTCCACCACGGCGCACATGACGGTTGATGGCTCGCCTAGCGGCCTCGATCTGCCGCGCCGTGACGCGCCCGCGCGTCGTCGCTTTGAGACCATACTCACCAAAGCTCACTTTGCTGCCGCGCGTGGCGAGGCCGCGATTACGACCCTTGTGCTGTTTGCGAAACTTGGTCCGTTTTGGTTGCAACATCACCGCTCTCCTTACTTCTGCGCGGCAGCAACGCTAGCTGCGCTGCTCCATTCGAGAATTTCGCCCTTGAAGATCCAGACCTTGACGCCGATAATCCCATAGGTCGTCTTGGCCTCGGCGAAGCCGTAGTCGATGTCTGCGCGGAGGGTATGCAGAGGAACGCGTCCCTCGCGGTACCACTCGGTCCGCGCGATCTCCGCACCGCCCAGGCGCCCAGCACAGTTGATCCGCATTCCCTGAGCGCCAAAACGCATCGCGTTGGTAACGGCACGCTTCATTGCCCGGCGGAACATGACTCGCCGCTCCAACTGCTGAGCCACGTTCTCGGCGACCAGCTGGGCATCCAGCTCTGGCTTGCGAATCTCTTCGACGTTGACGTGCACTGGAATCCCCATGCGCTTTTGCACTTCCGCACGCAGATTCTCAATATCCTCGCCCTTCTTGCCGATGACTACCCCGGGCCGCGCCGTGTGCAGCGTGATACGCGCACTGCGCGCGGGCCGCTCTACGGTGATATCGGAGATCGCCGCACCACTCAGGCGCTTGCGAATGAAATCACGGATACGGATATCTTCGAGCAATTTGTCTTTGAAATCTGCCTTTCCGTACCAGCGCGAGTTCCAATTCTTAATGATTCCCAGACGCAGTCCGATTGGATTCGTTTTCTGACCCATGTTTTCCTCGCTTACTGTTCGGCTACGACAATGGTGATGTGGCTGGTGCGCTTCAAAATCCGCGTGCCGCGTCCCTTCGCGCGGGCAGCGAAGCGCTTCAACACCGAACCGCCGTCGATCATGATCGATTCAACCACCAAGGCATCGACATCGGCGCCTTCGTTGTTCTCGGCATTGGCGATGGCGGACTCCAAGCATTTGCGAATCGGCAACGCCGCCTTTTTCTGGGTAAAACGCAGGATATCCAACGCCTTATCCACCGGCATTCCGCGCACCAGGTCAGCCACCAGGCGAGCCTTTTGCGGCGACATCTGCAATCCTTTCAATACTGCCGTTGATCTCATCTCCGTGTCCTCAACGCTTGGCTTTCTTGTCGGCTACGTGGCCCTTGAAGGTCCGGGTCAGGGCAAACTCGCCGAGCTTGTGCCCCACCATGTTCTCGTTGACCACAACGGGTATGTGCTGTTTTCCGTTATGCACGGCAAAGGTCAAACCGATAAAATCGGGCGTAATGGTGGAACGACGCGACCAGGTCTTGATCGGCTTGCGACTATTGCTCGCCTGAGCTTCCTGGACTTTTTTGTCGAGATGCTGGTCCACGAAAGGACCCTTCTTGATGGAACGTGGCACGACGAATTCCTCTCCCCTGATCAGGACTTCCGGCGGCGGACGATCATGCCGCTGGTACGTTTGTTGCGACGGGTACGATACCCCTTGGTCGGCTGCCCCCAGGGCGACACCGGATGACGCCCACCCGAGGTGCGACCCTCACCACCACCGTGTGGGTGATCGACCGGGTTCATGGCCACGCCGCGTACCGTGGGACGGATACCCCGCCAGCGGGTGGCACCGGCCTTGCCCAACTGCCGCGTCCCATGCTCGTCGTTGCCGACAACACCCAATGTGGCGCGGCAGGATACATGAATTTTGCGCACTTCACCAGAGCGCAAGCGAATCTGCGCGTAGTCTCCCTCACGCGCCATCAGCTGCGCGGAGGCGCCAGCCGAACGGGCAATCTGCCCGCCCTTGCCAGGACGCAATTCGATATTGTGGACCACGCTACCTACCGGAATCTTGCGCAGCGGCATACAGTTACCGGCACGCACCGGCGTCTCTTCGCCAGAGATCAGGGTGTCACCAGCGGACACGCCTTTGGGAGCGAGGATATAACGACGCTCACCGTCGGCGTAACAGAGCAGAGCCAAATGGGCGCTGCGGTTGGGATCGTATTCGATCCGCTCCACCTTGGCAGGTATGTCATTCTTGTTACGACGAAAATCAACCAAGCGATAATGCTGACGATGTCCACCACCGGCATGCCGGCGCGTCACTCGTCCATTGTGGTTGCGACCGCCAGTGTGTGCTTGACTGGAGGTCAACGCTTTGACCGGAGCGCCTTTGTGCAGCTCCGGATTGACCACCTTGATGACGAAACGACGTCCAGCGGAGGTCGGTTTGGTTCGTACGAGAGCCATGTTTATCCCCTATCTCTCTCAGGCAATGCCAAGGTCGATGCTGTTGCCTTCGGCAAGACGCACGTAGGCTTTCTTCCAGGAAGAGCGACGCCCAGCATGGCGTCCCATACGCTTCGCCTTACCCGCGTAGTTCAGTGTCTGTACGGACAGTACATTGACTTGGAACAGCCGTTCGACCGCGGACTTGATCTCGCTCTTGGTGGCGTCACGCGCGACCCGGAAAGCGTACTGATTTGCTGCCTGGGTCTGCATGGTGCTTTTCTCGCTCACGATCGGCGCAAGCAAGACCAGAAACTGACGTTCGTTATTCATCCATACACCTCCGCAAACTTGTTGGCGGCGGCGGCGTCCATCAACACTCGCCCGTATCGCAGGAGGTCTGCGGGACCTACATCCTGCCACTCGGCCAAGCCGACGTGCGGAAAATTCCGCAGCGACAAAAAGAAATTGATCGGGGCTTCTGCCAACACTACCAGCACGTCATCACCACCTGCGGCTTGCAACCAAGTCCGTCCGTGCTTGGCCTTGGGTTCGGCAAAATCTTCTGCGGCGATGATCTGTAACCGATCCTGCCGAAGCAACTCCGCCAGCGCACTGCGCATGGCACCGGCCCACATTTTCTTGTTGACCTTTTGTTTGTAACTTTGCGTCACGCCAGGGAAGGCGCGGCCACCGCCGCGCCAGATGGGACTCCGGATACTGCCCGCACGCGCACGACCGCCACCTTTCTGTTTCCAGGGCTTGCGACCGCCGCCGCGAACGGCGGCACGATTCTTCTGCACCGCTGTACCGCTGCGCAGGCCCGCCAGTTGCGCGACCACCACCTGATGCAGTAACGCTTCGTTGTAGGGCGCGTCGAACACGGCGTCCGCCAGCTCTATCTTATCGCCCTTGCCACTACTGATATGAATGCTTTCTACTTCCATCGTCGTGCTCCCGTTTACCCGCGCACGGTGGGACGCAGTACAACATCCCCCTCGTTAGCGCCGGGCACACTGCCCTTAATCATCACGAGACGCCGCTCGACATCGACACGTACGACCTCGAGATTCAGAGTCGTTACCCGCTCGTTGCCCAAATGCCCGGCCATCTTCTTGCCTTTGAACACCCGACCGGGAGTCTGACGACAACCAATGGAGCCCGGGGCCCGGTGGGATAGCGAATTACCGTGGCTGGCGCGATTACTGCGAAAGTTGTGACGCTTGATGGCACCCGCAAAACCCTTACCCTTGCTGATACCCGTCACGTCAATCCGCTGTCCCACCGTAAACATGTCCAGCGACAGCTCTTGTCCAGCTTGATAAGAACCGGACTCATTCAGCCGAAACTCACGCAAAAAACGGCGCGGCTCAACGGCGGCCTTACGGAAATGTCCGGCCATTGCCGAGCTCAAACGTTGTGGCCGGACACTACCTACACCGACCTGGATCGACTCATACCCGTCGCCGTCTTTGCTCTTTACCTGGGTCACGACGTTTTCTGCGACGTGGATAACGGTAACCGGAACCACCTTGCCACCCTCGCCAGCCACCCGCGTCATACCGATCTTGCGACCTATCATGCCGATCGTCATTATTTTCTCCTTACAGCTTGATCTCTACATCGACGCCCGCCGCAAGGTCGAGCTTGATGAGCGCATCGACGGTCTTGTCGTTGGGGTCAAGAATATCCATGAGCCGCTTATGAGTGCGTTGCTCGAACTGGTCACGGGCATTTTTGTCCACGTGCGGCGAACGCAGCACGGTGAAGCGCTCGATCTTGGTGGGCAGCGGAATCGGACCACAGACCCGCGCGCCGGTGCGGCGCGCAGTCTCGACGATCTCCGCGGCGGAGATGTCGAGCATCCGGTAGTCGTAAGACTTCAGGCGAATACGAATCTTGGAACCTTCCATCACTCCACCACCTTCGAAACGACGCCGGCGCCGACGGTACGGCCGCCTTCGCGCACCGCAAAACGCAGACCGTCTTCCATCGCGATCGGGGCGATCAGCGTGACCTTGAACTGTACGTTGTCTCCCGGCATCACCATCTCCACGCCTTCCGGCAGATCAACCGCTCCCGTCACGTCCGTGGTACGGAAGTAAAACTGCGGTCGATAGCCATTGAAAAACGGCGTGTGGCGACCACCCTCTTCCTTCGACAAGACGTACACTTCGGCTTCAAACTTGGTGTGCGGCTTGATGGTACCCGGCTTCGCCAGGACCTGCCCACGCTCCACTTCGTCCTTCTTGGTGCCGCGCAGCAAGACGCCAACATTGTCTCCCGCCTGCCCCTGATCCAGAATCTTGCGGAACATCTCGACACCCGTCACCGTGGTCTTGGTCGTCGGACGAATACCCACAATCTCGACTTCCTCACCAACCTTGACCATGCCGCGCTCAATACGCCCCGTCACTACCGTACCACGACCGGAAATACTGAAAACGTCTTCAATCGGCATCAGGAAGGTCTTGTCCACCGGACGCTCGGGCATCGGAATGTAGCTGTCCATCGCGTCCGCCAACTTGAAAATCGCCGGCTCGCCAATGTCACTCTGATCCCCTTCCAGGGCCTTCAGCGCCGAGCCAATCACCACCGGAATGTCATCACCCGGGAACTCGTACTTGGACAGCAGCTCGCGCACTTCCATCTCGACCAGTTCCAGCAACTCGGCGTCATCTACCATGTCAGCCTTGTTCAGGAATACAACGATGTACGGCACGCCCACCTGACGCGCCAACAGGATGTGCTCGCGGGTCTGCGGCATCGGGCCATCAGCAGCCGAGCAGACGAGAATCGCGCCGTCCATCTGTGCAGCGCCGGTGATCATGTTCTTGACGTAGTCGGCGTGCCCAGGGCAGTCCACATGCGCGTAGTGACGGTTCGCCGTCTCATACTCCACATGCGAGGTCGCAATCGTGATGCCGCGCGCACGCTCTTCCGGCGCGTTGTCAATCTGATCATAGGCCCGAATCTCGCCACCAAACTTCGCCGACAATACCTTCGTCAGCGCCGCCGTCAGCGTGGTCTTGCCGTGATCCACGTGACCAATCGTTCCCACGTTTACGTGCGGCTTCGTCCGCTCAAACTTTCCTTTGGACATGACTACCTTCTCCCGTTACAACTCAGCGCTGACTTTTCTTGACGACGGCCTCGGCAACATGCCCAGGCACTTCCATATACTTCTCGAACTGCATACTGTAAGTGGCTCGCCCCTGCGACAGGGATCGCACCGTGGTGGCATACCCGAACATCTCTGCCAGCGGGACTTCGGCCTTGATGATCTTGGCGCCTGCCTCATCATCCATACCTTGCATCACTCCGCGGCGACTATTGATGTCGCCAATGATGTCGCCCATGTACTCTTCCGGCGTCACCACTTCCACTGCAAAGATGGGCTCGAGCAACACCGGGTTTGCCTTGGCGGCACCTGCCTTGAAGCCCATGGATCCAGCGATCTTGAACGCCGCCTCGGAAGAGTCGACGTCATGATAGGAGCCATCGAAGATGGTAACCTTGACATCCACCACCGGAAAGCCGGCGACTATACCACTTTCCAAAGCCTCTTGCACACCCTTTTCGGTTGGCCCGATGTATTCTTTAGGGACCACACCGCCGACTACCGCGTTTTCGAACAGAAAGCCTGAACCGGGCTCGAGTGGCTCAAGACGCAACCAGACGTGGCCGTACTGACCACGACCACCGGACTGCCGCACGAACTTACCCTCGGCCTCGACAGACTTACGAATCGTTTCGCGATAAGCCACCTGTGGCGCACCTACGGTCGCCTCGACGTTGAATTCGCGCTTCATACGGTCGACGATGATCTCCAGATGCAGCTCCCCCATACCAGAGATGATAGTCTGACCGGATTCCTGGTCGGTGCGCACCCGGAAGGAGGGATCCTCTTGGGCCAATTTGCCCAGCGCGATACCCATCTTCTCCTGATCACTCTTGGTCTTGGGCTCTACCGCCACGTGAATGACCGGCTCAGGGAATTCCATCTGCTCCAGGATGATGGTCTTATCCATATCACAGAGGGTATCGCCGGTGTATGCCGTTTTCAGACCCACAGCCGCGGCGATGTCGCCGGCCAGCACTTCCTTGATTTCCTGCCGTTCATTGGCATGCATCTGCAGGATGCGGCCGATGCGCTCGCGCTGTCCGCGTCCTGGGTTATAGACCGTGGATCCTGCATTGAGTACGCCGGAATACACGCGGAAGAAGGTGAGCTGTCCGACAAAAGGATCCGTCATGATCTTGAACGCCAACGCCGAGAACGGCTCCGTATCACTGGCAGCACGACTCATATCAGCGCCGGTATCGGGATCCGTCCCCTTCACGGCCGGGATGTCGACTGGCGAGGGCATGTAATCCAGAACTGCGTCCAACATGGCCTGCACGCCCTTGTTCTTGAACGCACTACCACAAAGCACCGGAACGATTTCGCTGGCAATTGTCGCCTTGCGCAGGGCAATCTTGAGCTCGTCAATGGAAATCTCCTCGCCCTCGAGGTATTTCATCATCAACTCTTCATCGGTGTCGCAAATCGCTTCCACCATCACATGATGCGCTGCCTCAGCGGCTTCCTGGAGGTCGGCAGGGATCTCTTCTTCGACAAAGGTGGTGCCTTGGGTCGCGTCGTCCCAGTTGATCGCCTTCATCTTCATCAGATCGATCACACCACGGAAGCGCTCTTCCTCACCAATCGGCAGCTGGATGGCCACGGCGTTGCCTTTCAGCTTGCTGCGGATCTGTTCCACCACGCGCTGAAAATTGGCACCCTGGCGGTCCATCTTGTTGACGAAGGCCATGCGTGGCACGCCATATTTGTTGGCCTGCCGCCATACGGTTTCCGACTGCGGCTGCACGCCGCCAACAGCACAGAATACGGCGACGGCGCCGTCGAGCACACGCAGAGAGCGCTCGACTTCGATGGTGAAATCGACGTGTCCGGGCGTATCGATGATGTTGATACGATGCTCGGCACGCTTGGCATCCATACCCTTCCAGAAACAGGTGGTCGCCGCGGAGGTGATAGTGATGCCACGCTCCTGCTCCTGCGCCATCCAGTCCATGACCGCTGTACCTTCGTGCACCTCACCGATTTTGTGGGAGACACCGGTGTAGAACAGGATGCGTTCGGTAGTAGTGGTCTTACCAGCATCAATGTGGGCCATGATGCCGATGTTACGATAACGTTCGATGGGGGTTGTGCGCGCCACGAATGAGTCCTTGCGATTGCGAAGCGAAAAGGGTTACCAGCGGAAGTGCGAGAATGCCTTGTTGGCCTCGGCCATACGATGCGTCTCTTCCCGCTTGCGAACGGCGTTTCCACGATTTTCCGCTGCCTCGAGAATCTCCGCTGCCAGGCGATTGCCCATGGACTTCTCATTCCGCTTGCGCGCGGAGTCGCGCAGCCAGCGCATAGCCAACGCCATTCGGCGATCGCTACGGATTTCGACCGGCACCTGGTAGGTGGCACCACCAACACGCCGGCTTTTGACTTCCACTACCGGACGCACGTTGTCCAAAGCCTTGCGGAAGATCTCCATGGCATCTGCCTTGCTCTTCTCGGCGACGATATCCAGGGCGCCATATACAATCTTTTCGGCGACACTCTTTTTGCCATCGCGCATGAGGACGTTGGCAAATTTGGCAAGGACTTCTTCCTTATACTTAGGATCCGGCAACACGATCCGCTTGGGCACTTCTCTACGTCTTGGCATCTCTCTACTCCTTGGAATCCGGAACCCTTACTTGGGCCGCTTGGCGCCGTACTTCGACCGTCGCTGCTTGCGATTCTTGACGCCAGCGGTGTCGAGGGTGCCGCGAATGATGTGGTAGCGAACACCCGGCAGATCCTTCACGCGTCCACCGCGGATCAGAACGACAGAGTGCTCCTGCAAGTTATGCCCCTCACCCGGTATATAGCTACTGACTTCGTAACCGTTCGTCAGACGCACACGCGCAACTTTCCGCAACGCAGAATTGGGCTTTTTCGGCGTGGTGGTGTACACGCGGGTACAGACACCCCGCTTCTGCGGATTAGCCTCTAGGGCGGGTACCTTGCTCTTGGCCACCGGAGCCTTGCGCGGCTTGCGGACCAACTGGTTCAGTGTGGGCATACCTTCTCCAAAAACGAAGGGCGGCTCGTCACCTGCCGCCAATGAGAGCGCGCATTTTATGGACGCGCGCCCGAACTGTCAAGAAAGATCAGGGCACTGCGAAGTCTCGTTCAGCTGGCAGCGACCGTTTCCGTCTCGCTCTCGCTGCCACCGTCGAACAGACTCTCGCCACGATTGCGGCGACGGCGGTGCTCGTGATAAGCAAGCCCAGTGCCCGCAGGCACCAGACGACCAACAATCACGTTCTCCTTCAGGCCACGCAGATCATCGACCCGACCAGAAACCGCGGCCTCGGTGAGAACGCGGGTGGTTTCCTGGAAGCTGGCCGCAGAGATGAAGGACTCCGTGGACAGACTCGCCTTGGTGATACCGAGCAGCATCGGCGTGAAACGCGCCGGCTCCTTGCCCGCTGCTTCGAGGGCGGAATTTTCTTCCTCTACCCGGGCCCGATCGACCTGATCGCCAGTAATGAAACTACTGTCACCGGCATGGCTGATCTCTACCTTACGCAGCATCTGTCGCAGGATGACTTCGATATGCTTATCGTTGATACGCACACCCTGGAGGCGATAGACATCCTGGACCTCGTCAACGATGTAATTGGCCAATGCCTGCACCCCCAGGACACGGAGAATGTCGTGCGGCACCGGCTGCCCTTCCACCAAAGGTTCCCCGGGGCTGACTCGCTCACCTTCGTAGACGGTGACGTGACGTCCCTTGGGAATGAGGTACTCGTGGGTATCGCCATTTTCGTCGGTGATCAGCAAGCGCTGCTTGCCCTTGGTATCCTTACCAAAACCGACAATACCGTGGTGCTCGGCAATAATGGCATAATCCTTGGGACGCCGGGCTTCGAAAAGCTCGGCCACACGCGGCAAACCACCAGTGATGTCACGGGTCTTACTGGTGCCTACTGGCAGACGCGCCAGGGTGTCGCCCGGCTGCACCTGCGTACCATCCTGGACGGCGATGATCGCACGCGGTGGCAGGTAGTAACGCGCAGGAAGATCCGTTCCCGGCAACTTGAGATCCTTGCCCTTGGCATCCTGTAGAAGGACCACGGGACGCAGATCGCGGCCGCTGGCCGGACGCTGTTTGGGATCGATCACTGCCTGGGTGCTCAGGCCGGTGATGTCGTCGGTCTGGGAGATGACGCTCTGGCCCTCGATGGCATCCTGCAGTGAGATCGTACCCGCGATCTCGCTGACAATGGGGCGCGTATGTGGATCCCACTCGGCAATCCGCTTGCCAGGCGTTACCGCCTCGCCATCCTGGACTAGGATGGTGGCACCATAAGGCACCTTATAGCGTTCCTTTTCCCGGCCTTGTTCGTCAGTGACGGCAATTTCGCCATTACGGCCGACGACCACGTGGCGCCCGCTGGGGTGCTCCACTGAGCGCAAGCTGCTGTGGTAGCGAATCAAGCCACCCTGCTTGATGTCGATGCTGCTCTGCGCCGCGGCACGACTTGCCGCGCCACCGATGTGGAAAGTCCGCATGGTCAGCTGAGTGCCGGGCTCACCAATGGACTGCGCCGCGATCACACCCACCGCTTCGCCTGCATTGACCAGGTGGCCGCGCGCCAGATCGCGTCCGTAGCAAAGGGCACAGACCCCATAACGCGATTTACAGGTCAGGGGAGACCGCACCTTGAGGGCATCCACACCCAGTTCGTCGAGCTGCCCAAGCAGCTGCTCGGTAAGCAAGGTATTCCGCGGAATGGCAACCTCACCGGTGTTCGGATGCAAAATATCCTCCGCCGTCACCCGCCCGAGCACGCGCTCGCGCAACGCTTCGACCACCTCACCGCCCTCCACCAGGGCCATCATCGGCAAACCTTCCTCGGTGCCGCAGTCATGCTCGACCACCACCAGATCCTGGGTCACGTCTACCAGACGACGAGTAAGATACCCGGAGTTGGCGGTTTTCAGGGCGGTGTCGGCGAGGCCTTTCCGCGCGCCGTGGGTGGAAATGAAGTACTGCAATACGTTCAGCCCTTCGCGGAAATTCGCGGTGATCGGCGTTTCGATGATCGAGCCATCCGGCTTGGCCATCAATCCGCGCATACCGGCCAGCTGGCGTAACTGCGCCGCCGATCCACGCGCGCCGGAGTCGGCCATCATGTAGATGGAGTTGAAGGAGACCTGCTCGGTTTCCTTGCCATCGGGCAGGGTGACCTTTTCCTTGCTCACCCGGTCCATCATCGCCTTGGCGACCTCTTCGGTGGCGCGCGACCAGATATCGACCACCTTGTTATAGCGCTCGCCTTCGGTAACCAGACCAGAGGTGTACTGATCCTGGATGGTCTTCACCTCATCCTCGGAGCGTGCCAGGATGACGTCCTTTTCTGGCGGCGTGACCATGTCGCCGGCGCCGAAGGAGATGCCAGCGCGGGTCGCCATGCGATAACCGGTGTACATGAGTTGATCGGCAAAGACGACCGTGTCCTTGACCCCAAGGGTGCGGTAACAGGTGTTGATCAGTTCGGCGATAGCCTTCTTTTTCAGCACCCGATCGATCACCGCGAACGGCAAGCCTTCGGGCAGGATGTCGCTGAGCAGGGCTCGGCCCACCGTGGTTTCGATGCGTTCGCCACGGAAACGCATGGTGATGCGCGCGTGCATACCGACCTCGCCGTTGTCGTAGGCGCGGCGCACCTCGGCACTATCGGCAAAGCGCATCCCCTGCCCCTTGGCGTCGAGACGTTCCTGGGTCATGTAGTACAGGCCCAGCACGATATCCTGGGATGGGACGATGATCGGATCGCCGTTGGCCGGGCTGAGGATGTTGTTGGTGGACATCATCAGCGTACGTGCTTCGAGCTGCGCTTCGAGAGAAAGCGGTACGTGCACGGCCATCTGGTCACCGTCAAAGTCGGCGTTATAGGCAGCACAGACCAACGGATGCAACTGGATGGCCTTGCCCTCAATCAGCACCGGCTCAAATGCCTGGATACCCAGACGGTGCAGAGTGGGCGCACGGTTGAGCATGACCGGATGTTCGCGGATCACCTCTTCGAGAATATCCCAGACCTCCGGCTTTTCGGCCTCCACCAGGCGCTTCGCCGCCTTGATCGTGGTCGCCAGTCCGCGCTCTTCCAGTTTGTTGAAGATATAGGGCTTGAACAGTTCCAGCGCCATCTTTTTCGGCAAGCCGCACTGATGCAGGCGTAACTCCGGGCCCACAACGATCACCGAACGACCGGAGTAGTCGACACGCTTACCGAGCAGGTTCTGCCGGAAACGGCCCTGCTTGCCCTTGATCATGTCGGCCAGGGACTTGAGCGGGCGCTTGTTCGGACCGGCAATGGCGCGTCCGCGACGACCATTGTCGAGCAACGCATCTACCGCTTCCTGCAACATGCGCTTTTCATTGCGTACGATGATGTCCGGAGCCTTCAGCTCGAGCAGGCGCTTGAGGCGGTTGTTACGATTGATCACCCGCCGGTAGAGATCGTTCAGGTCCGAGGTCGCAAAGCGGCCGCCGTCCAAGGGTACCAGCGGACGCAGATCCGGTGGCAGCACCGGCAGGACTTCGAGAATCATCCACTCGGGTCGGTTACCAGAGCTGACGAAGGACTCGAGGATCTTCAATCGCTTGGCCAGCTTCTTGGTCTTGGTGTCGGAGTTACTGGCGAGAAGCTCCTCGCGAATCTGCTCGATCTCGCTTTCCAGCGGGATACCCTTGAGCAGTTCCCGGATGCCTTCTGCGCCCATCATCGCGCGGAATTGATCACCATACGCTTCCAGGGCATCGAGATACTGATCCTCGCTGAGAATCTGTCCGCGCTGCAGGTCCGTGACCCCGAGATCGACATCGATAACCACATAGGCCTCGAAATACAGGACCCGCTCGATATCCCGCAAGGGCATATCCAGGATCATGCCCATGCGGCTGGGCAGAGACTTCAGGAACCAGATGTGCGCCACTGGGCTGGCCAGCTCGATGTGCCCCATGCGCTCGCGACGCACGCGCGCCTGCGTGACTTCCACACCGCACTTTTCGCAGACCACGCCACGGTGCTTGAGGCGTTTGTACTTACCGCAAAGACACTCGTAGTCCTTGATTGGACCAAAGATCTTGGCACAGAAAAGGCCTTCGCGCTCGGGTTTGAAGGTCCGATAGTTGATGGTCTCCGGCTTCTTGACTTCGCCGTAGGACCAAGAGCGGATCTTGTCCGGCGACGCAATGCCAATACGGATGGCATCGAATTCTTCCTGCCGATCGTTCTGCTTGAAAAGCTTGAGGAGGTTATTCAAGTGACTCTTCCTTATCCGAAGCCTGCGGATACCTTAGACCGATTGTTCCAGTTCGATGTCGATGGACAGCGACCGCAGTTCCTTCAACAACACGTTGAAGGACTCCGGCATTCCCGCGTCCATGCGGAAATCACCCTTGACGATGGATTCATACATTTTGCTGCGCCCGGAAACGTCATCGGATTTGACCGTGAGCATCTCTTGCAGGGTGTAGGCGGCGCCGTAGGCCTCCAGGGCCCAGACCTCCATTTCCCCGAAGCGCTGGCCGCCAAACTGCGCCTTACCGCCCAGGGGCTGCTGTGTGACCAGACTGTACGGCCCAGTAGAGCGGGCGTGCATCTTGTCATCGACCAGATGGTGCAGCTTGAGCATGTACAGGTAGCCCACGGTGACGGGACGGTCGAAGGCTTCGCCACTGCGGCCGTCGTAGAGGGTGACTTGGCCATTCCGCGGCAGGCCGGCGAGTTCGAGCATATCGCGAATGTCTTCTTCGCTCGCACCATCAAATACTGGTGTCGCCATGGGTACGCCATTGCGTAGGTTCTGAGCCAGTGCCAGCACCTCGTCATCGCTTAGGCTGCCGATGTCTTCTACCTTACCCGTGCGATTGTAGATTTCCGTCAGAAATCCGCGCAGCTCGGCCATCGCCCGCTGCTGATCAAGCATTTCCGCAATGCGTCGTCCCAGACCCTTGGCTGCCCAGCCCAGGTGGGTTTCGAGGATCTGCCCGACGTTCATACGCGAGGGCACGCCGAGGGGATTGAGGACGATATCGACAGACGTCCCATCAGCCAGGTAGGGCATGTCTTCCACCGGTACGATCTTGGAGACTACACCCTTGTTGCCGTGGCGACCGGCCATCTTGTCGCCGGGCTGCAACTGCCGCTTCACGGCCACGTGCACTTTGACCATCTTCAGCACACCCGGGCTCAGATCATCACCCTGGGTCAGCTTCCGCCGCTTCTCTTCCAGAACCGCATCCAGGCGTTCGCGCTGCTGCTCGAGCTGGGCGCGGATCTGCTCCAGCGCCTCGTTACTCTCCTCACTGCGCAGGCGAATATCGAACCAGCGGTCCCGCGCCAACTCCTTCAGATAGGTCTTGGTGATCTTTGCCCCGGCCGCAAGACCCGCAGGACCACCCTCGGCCACCTTGCCGAGCAACAGGCGTTCGATCCGCTGATAGGTATCCGCCTCGAAAATGCGGTACTCATCCTGCACGTCTTTGCGAATCTTCTTGAGCTGTTCCTCTTCGATCGCCTTGGCCCGCGCGTCTTTGTCGATGCCATCGCGGGTGAAGACCTGCACGTCGATGACGGTGCCATACATACCCGCCGGCATGCGCAGGGAATTGTCCTTCACGTCCGAGGCCTTCTCGCCAAAGATTGCGCGCAGGAGTTTCTCCTCGGGAGTCAGCTGCGTCTCCCCCTTGGGGGTGACCTTGCCGACGAGGATGTCGCCCGGGCCAAGCTCCGCGCCGATCACGACAATACCGGAGTCATCCAGATGGCGCAGGGCGCCTTCGGAGACGTTGGGAATGTCGCGGGTAATCTCTTCCGGCCCGAGTTTCGTGTCCCGGGCATAGACCGGGAACTCCTCGATATGGATGGTGGTATAGCGATCTTCCGCCACCACGCGCTCGGAAATGAGGATGGAGTCCTCGAAGTTGTAGCCGTTCCAGGGGGTAAAGGCGACCAGAATGTTCTGTCCCAGGGCCAATTCCCCCAGTTCCGTACTCGGGCCATCTGCCAGAACGTCTCCCCGCGCAACCTCATCGCCAACGCGTACGATCGGCTTCTGGTTGAGGGTGGTATTCTGGTTGGAGCGCGAATACTTCACCAGGTTATAGATATCTACTCCCGGTTCCCCAGGCTGCGTTTCGTCGTCATTGACGCGCACAACGATACGCGCACCGTCGACACTATCGACGACGCCACCACGACGAGCGGTAATGGCCGCACCAGAGTCGATGGCAACGACCCGCTCCATACCGGTACCCACCATCGGGGCATCGGAACGCACGGTAGGCACCGCCTGCCGCTGCATGTTCGAGCCCATGAGCGCGCGGTTGGCGTCGTCATGTTCCAGGAAGGGAATGAGGCTCGCCGCCACGGAAACGATCTGCCGCGGGGAGATATCCATGAGCTGTACCTGATCCGGCGCTACCAACAATGTCTCGCCCTTGTTTCGGCAGGAGACGAGCTCGTCCAGCAGGTGATTGTCCGGGCCCAGCGGCGAGTTCGCCTGGGCGATGACGTAGTCACCTTCGTCGATGGCGGAAAGGTAGATCACCTCATCCGTGGCCTGCCCGTCGATCACCTTGCGATAAGGGGTCTCCAGAAAACCGTAGGCGTTGGTGCGCGCAAAACAGGCGAGACTGTTGATGAGACCGATGTTGGGTCCTTCCGGCGTCTCGATCGGGCAAATGCGCCCATAGTGGGTAGGATGCACGTCGCGCACCTCGAAACCGGCACGCTCACGCGTCAAACCGCCCGGTCCCAGGGCCGAGACACGGCGCTTGTGAGTGACTTCGGAGAGCGGGTTGGTCTGATCCATGAACTGCGAAAGCTGGCTCGAGCCGAAAAATTCATTGACCACCGCCGCAATCGGTTTGGCATTGATCAGATCCTGCGGAGTCAGTCCCTCGCTCTCGGCTAGCGCAAGACGATCCTTGACCGCCCGCTCGACGCGTACCAGTCCGAGACGGAACTGATTTTCCATGAGTTCGCCGACAGAGCGTACCCGCCGGTTCCCCAGGTGGTCGATGTCATCGATCTCGCCGATACCATTGCGCAGATCCACCAAGACCTTCATCACCGCAATGATGTCCTCGTTGCTCAGCACCCCCGCGCCGGTAATTTCTTCCCGGCCGACACGGCGATTGAACTTCATCCGTCCCACCTGCGAGAGGTCGTAGCGCTCGGGGCTGAAGAACAATCCCTGGAACAGGGTCTGCGCAGAATCCTTGGACGGTGGTTCACCCGGGCGCATCAAACGATAGATCTCGATCTGCGCCTCATGGGCATCCCGCGCGGTATCGATGCGCAGGGTCTCAGAAATGTACGGACCGCGATCAACTTCGTTGATGTACAGGGTTTCGATATGCAATGGCGCAGTTTGGCGCAGCTTTTTCAACGCCTCGTCATCGATCAGATCGTTGGCCTGGAGCACGAGTTCGCCGGTGGCTTCATCCACCAGATCCCGGGCGAGGACCTTGCCTAGCAAAAACACTTCCGGCACTTCCACCTCGATCGCGTCACCGATCTCTTGGAGTTGCCGCACATGGCGGGCGGTAATGCGCTTACCCTTGGCGATGATGATCTCGCCGGTCTTGGGATGAGCAACATCGAAAACGGCAATGTCGCCCTGCACGCGGCTGGGCCGCAGTTGGTAGAAGATCTGCGCGCCTTCGATGCGGAACTCTTCGGTATCGAAGAACATCCCCAGGATATCTTGGGTACCATACCCAAGAGCCCGCAACAGCGTCGTTGCCGGCAGCTTCCGACGTCGGTCGATGCGTGCGTAGAGGTGATCCTTCGGATCAAACTCAAAATCGAGCCAGGAACCACGGTAAGGAATGATGCGCGCATTGAAGAGCAATTTCCCGGACGAGTGGGTCTTGCCGGCATCATGGGCAAAAAACACGCCCGGCGACCGATGCAACTGCGACACGATCACCCGCTCGGTGCCATTGATGATGAAAGAGCCATGCTCAGTCATCAACGGCAGCTCACCCATGTATACGTCCTGTTCCTTGACGTCCTTGATGCGCTTCGCTCCCGTGCTATCGTCCTTTTCATAGAGCGCCAGACGCAGGCGTACGCGCAGGCCGGCGCAATAGGTAGCGCCGCGTTGATGACACTCCATGACATCGAAGACCGGACGTTCGAGACGATAACTGACATAGTCCAGTCGCGCATTGCCAGAATAGCTCTCCATGGGGAAGAGCGAGCGGAATACCGCTTCGAGGCCCGTATCGCTGCGCGCCGCAGCGGGAGTTTCAGCCTGGAGAAACTCGCGATAAGAATCCATCTGGGTCGCCAACAGGTAAGGCACCGGAAGGATACTTTGGCTGTTACCAAAGTCTTTACGAATCCGTTTCTTTTCCGTAAAAGAGTAGGCCATGAGTGCTCCGCGCGATAGTCGCTAGATTACGAACCAAAAAGACGGCATGCCGCCAATAATGAGGGGCTGACGACCAAAGGTCGCCAGCCATGTGGGGCAGAGACAGGAAATCTTACTTGATCTCGGCCTCGGCACCCGCTTCCACCAACTGCTTCTTGATGTCTTCCGCTTCCGCCTTGGCAATACCTTCCTTTACCGGCTTCGGGGCTCCATCCACCAGGTCCTTGGCCTCTTTCAGACCCAGACCGGTAATGGCACGCACCACCTTGATGGTATTCACCTTGTTGGCACCAGCGTTGGTCAGGATGACGTCAAATTCCGTCTGCTCCTCCGCTGCAGCAGCCGCTTCGCCAGCGCCGCCCGCAGCGGCACCCGGGGCAGCCACGGCAACCGCAGCGGCGGATACGCCAAACTTCTCTTCCATGTCCTTGATCAGCTCGGAGAGCTCGAGGACGGTCATGCCAGCAATGGCATCCAGAATTTCTGCTTTTGATAAGGCCATGATCTTATTGCTCCTAAAAATGAATTACGCTGCTTGATCGCGCACAGCCGCGAGGGTGCGGACGAAACGCCCGGGAACCTCGTTGAGGGTACGCACAAAGGTAGAGATGGGTGCCTGCATGGTTCCCATGAGCTTGGCCAGCAATTCTTCCCGCGAGGGCATCTTGCTGAGCTGCTGGAGCGCCTTCGCATCCATCAACTTGGCTCCCAGGGCGCCACCGGTAATGACGAGCTTGTCGTTGCCTTTCGCAAAGTCTGTCAGGACCTTGGCCACGGCCACGGGGTCTTCGCTGGCCGCGAAAACCAGGGGACCGCTGAGCAACGGGTTCATCACCGCAAAGTCGGTGTCTGCCAATGCACGTTTGAGAAGGGTGTTCTTCACCACCTGCACATGCACTGACTGCTTGCGCGCCGCAACGCGAAGCGCCGTCATCTGAGCGACGCTCAGACCCCGGTACTCGGCTACCGCCATCGCTTGCACATTCGCCAACTTTGCTTGCAGGGCAGCAACTACTTGCTCTTTATCAGCGAGTTTGAGACTCACGGTTTGCTACCTCCAGTTGGACAGAGGCGGCCAGAAATTCCTGGCGCGCCGTCGCCTACGCAGGGTATGGGTTTGAGGCCGAGGCCCCCTGCGGTCTTTGAACGCCGGCTTGCGCCGACACATCCCGCCAAAATGGCAGAATTCCTCTCTACAGCCCGGCGGGATCCACGGCGACGCCGGGACCCATGGTCGGGTTGACACTGATCTTGCGAATATAAATACCTTTACTGGTGGCCGGCTTCGCCTTCTTCACGCTGTCGAGCAGAGCAAGGAAATTGGCATGCAGATCCTCTACCGAGAAAGACGCCTTGCCGATACTGCTGTGGACGATACCACCCTTATCAGCGCGGTAACGGACCTGACCGCCCTTGGCGTTTTGCACCGCCGTGCGAACGTCGGCGGTTACCGTGCCAACCTTCGGATTGGGCATCAAACCACGCGGGCCCAGCACCGGACCGAGGGCGCCCACCACGCGCATGGCATCCGGGGTGGCGATGACCACATCAAAATCCATCTGCCCCGCCTTTACCTGCTCGGCAAGATCTTCCATGCCCACCAGATCGGCTCCCGCCTCTTTGGCTTCGTTGGCCTTTTCCCCGGTGGCGAAGACCGCTACGCGCATCGTCTTGCCAGTACCCTTAGGGAGCACGACCGCGCCGCGGACCACCTGATCTGACTTGCGCGGATCAATGCCGAGACCAATGGCGACATCCACCGATTCCGGGAATTTGGCGGTGGCGGTCTGCTTTACCAGAGCCAGCGCTTCTTCGAGGTTATAGCGCTGGCTGCGGTCGATCAAGGCACGCGCCGCAATGATACGCTTCGATTTCTGTGCCATCGCTTATCCCTCCACCGTCAGACCCATACTGCGGGCCGTTCCACGAATACTGCGCTTGGCCGCTTCCAGATCCTCGGTATTCAGATCCGGTAACTTGGTCTTGGCAATTTCTTCTACCTGCGCTTCCGTCACCTTACCAACCTTATTGGTATTGGGACGCCCACTACCCGACTTGAGCCCGGCAGCCTTCAGCAGCAGCACCGGCGCTGGCGGCGTCTTGACGATGAAACTGAAGCTCTTGTCGGCAAACACCGTGATGACCACCGGCAGCGGCAGTCCCGGCTCGATGCCTTGGGTTTGCGCATTGAACGCCTTGCAAAACTCCATAATGTTCAAGCCGCGCTGACCCAGAGCCGGACCAATGGGTGGACTGGGGTTGGCCTGGGTGGCCTTCACCTGGAGCTTGATATAGCCCGTAATTTTCTTTGCCATGCTGACTCCTTGAGGTACAAGCGCCGTGCGGCTCCCTCAGATGATGAAATCAGATCTTTTCGACCTGACCGAAATCCAGCTCCACCGGAGTGGAGCGTCCAAAAATGGTTACCGAGACGCGCAGCTTGCTCTTCTCGAAATTCACCTCTTCGACCACGCCATTGAAGTCCTTGAAGGGACCTTCAATGACGCGAACCTGCTCACCTGGCTCAAAAGTGAACTTGGGACGCGGTTTCTCCACCCCTTCCTTGATACGCTCGAGAATCGCGTCGGCCTCTGCTTCGGAGAGGGGATGCGGTTTACCGACACTTCCGCCTACGAACCCGGTAACCCGCGGCGTGTTTTTGACCAGATGCCAGGTCAGATCGTTCATCTCCATCTGCACCAACACATATCCCGGGTAAAACATCCGCTGGGAGGTTGCCCGCTGGCCATTGCGCATCTCTACCACTTCTTCCACCGGGACCAGGATTTCACCAAACTGATCCGCCAAACCCTCGCGCCGAGCGCGCTCACGGATCTCTGCCTGCACCCGCTTTTCGAAACTGGAAAAGGCATGTACCACATACCAACGCATTGCCATGACTAGGCGCCTCCCAAGGCAAAACGCACGACCGCTAGCAAGGCCAGATCCACCAGCCACAAAAACAGGGCGATGACAATGATCAGCCCGAGAATGACTGCGGTGCTGCGCAGCAGTTCAGGGCGGCTGGGCCACACCACCTTCCGCAGCTCTACATAGGCCTCACGGAAGAACTGCAGCAGTGTAGACGCGCCCTCACTCCAGACAAAAAAGCCTAGCGCGACCAAGAGACCCACAATCAGGGCGATACTGGGTACGTACGTGCCGAAATGGAGCGGAATCAGAAAATAGGCGAGCACTCCCAAGGCAGCAAAAAATGCCGCAGCATAGAGTTTCACTTTTTCTGACATGAATGCCGCTTCCTAAAAAATGGCAGGGCAGGAGGGGCTCGAACCCCCAACCTGCGGTTTTGGAGACCGCTGCTCTACCAGTTGAGCTACTGCCCTGCAGAAACATAGGCGGCCATATCGGCCGCCATCAATGGAGTCTAGCAAAGTAGACCCCAACCCGCGAGTTACTCGACGATCTTCGAAACGACGCCGGCGCCGACGGTACGGCCGCCTTCGCGCACCGCAAAACGCAGACCGTCTTCCATCGCGATCGGGGCGATCAGCGTGACCTTGAACTGTACGTTGTCTCCCGGCATCACCATCTCCACGCCTTCCGGCAGATCAACCGCTCCCGTCACGTCCGTGGTACGGAAGTAAAACTGCGGTCGATAGCCATTGAAAAACGGCGTGTGGCGACCACCCTCTTCCTTCGACAAGACGTACACTTCGGCTTCAAACTTGGTGTGCGGCTTGATGGTACCCGGCTTCGCCAGGACCTGCCCACGCTCCACTTCGTCCTTCTTGGTGCCGCGCAGCAAGACGCCAACATTGTCTCCCGCCTGCCCCTGATCCAGAATCTTGCGGAACATCTCGACACCCGTCACCGTGGTCTTGGTCGTCGGACGAATACCCACAATCTCGACTTCCTCACCAACCTTGACCATGCCGCGCTCAATACGCCCCGTCACTACCGTACCACGACCGGAAATACTGAAAACGTCTTCAATCGGCATCAGGAAGGTCTTGTCCACCGGACGCTCGGGCATCGGAATGTAGCTGTCCATCGCGTCCGCCAACTTGAAAATCGCCGGCTCGCCAATGTCACTCTGATCCCCTTCCAGGGCCTTCAGCGCCGAGCCAATCACCACCGGAATGTCATCACCCGGGAACTCGTACTTGGACAGCAGCTCGCGCACTTCCATCTCGACCAGTTCCAGCAACTCGGCGTCATCTACCATGTCAGCCTTGTTCAGGAATACAACGATGTACGGCACGCCCACCTGACGCGCCAACAGGATGTGCTCGCGGGTCTGCGGCATCGGGCCATCGGCAGCCGAGCAGACGAGAATCGCGCCGTCCATCTGTGCAGCGCCGGTGATCATGTTCTTGACGTAGTCGGCGTGCCCAGGGCAGTCCACATGCGCGTAGTGACGGTTCGCCGTCTCATACTCCACATGCGAGGTCGCAATCGTGATGCCGCGCGCACGCTCTTCCGGCGCGTTGTCAATCTGATCATAGGCCCGAATCTCGCCACCAAACTTCGCCGACAATACCTTCGTCAGCGCCGCCGTCAGCGTGGTCTTGCCGTGATCCACGTGACCAATCGTTCCCACGTTTACGTGCGGCTTCGTCCGCTCAAACTTTCCCTTGGACATTCAGAAGACCCTCTCCAATCAAAACCAAAAGCGACGTAACAAAATGGAGCCCACAACCGGATTTGAACCGGTGACCTCTTCCTTACCAAGGAAGTGCTCTACCGACTGAGCTATGTGGGCCAAACTTGGAGCGGGTGATGGGAATCGAACCCACACCATCAGCTTGGAAGGCTGAGGTTCTACCATTGAACTACACCCGCACGACCGAACTCGGCAAATCTGGTGGAGGGGGGAGGATTCGAACCTCCGAAGGCAGAGCCGTCAGATTTACAGTCTGATCCCTTTGACCGCTCGGGAACCCCTCCAGCGGTAGCGGCGAATTATTACTTCGTCCCCCGCCACTGTCAAGACTTTTTCAGCGCTTTAACTGATCGGGCGGACACGCATTTTGACACCGATTGATGCCTTTCCAGACTGAGGCGAGGCACACGCGCCTTGACAGCGTTGTCGAATTACAACATTCTTCCGCTTGTTGTAAAAATACCGTCGCCTTGTCCGTGGCGCGGCTCTACATTTGGTATTGAGGAGGGTATTACAATGTCGAACAATCTGCGATTGACGCTGGCGCTTTCTGTCGCTGCGGTACTGAGCTCCAGCATGGCTCTGGCTAGCACCAGCCCTTACGAGGGGTATGCGGTAACTGCCCAGGGAGCACCGGTGGTCACTGCCAAAGGTCAGTGCGTGCGCGGCGGACGACCGGACGGCGACGGGCCCGCTCCCGCCTATTGCGTGCCTCCGGTAAAGGTCGCGGCCCCAGCTCCGGCGCCCGCACCTGCACCCGCCCCAGCACCTATCGCGCCCGTCGAGCAGACAGTGCTGGTCAGCAAACCGATCACCATCACCGGAATCAACTTCAAGTTCGATTCTTACAAACTCCTTGACCATGACATCAAGGTTCTCGATGAGGTGGCCGACTTTGCCAAAAATCATCCTGACGCGGTGCTCAACGTAAATGGATACTGCAGCAAGGTAGGTACGTACGCGTACAATCTGAAGCTGTCCAAGCAACGAGCCGACAGTGTGGCGCAGTACCTGGAGAACCATGGCGTCAGCCGGAGTCGCATGGTCCTCAAGGGCCATTCCTACGATGATCCAGTTGCCACCAACGCTACCGCTCAGGGACGTTTCCTCAACCAGCGTGTAGAAATCAACAGCACGATCAAGGTCGAAAAGACCGTAACCAAATAAGAGCAGACCGCTGCTTGGTTCTGGGCCCTGCGGGGCCCTTTTTCGTCCTATTCTCTGGTAAGCATGCTAGAATCCCGCCATGCGCCAATCTTATCTCCGTTCCCTTCGCATCTTCGAGATCACTCGCGTTCTGGTTCGCTACCGACTGGATGAGTTGCTCTATTATCTGCCGTTGCTAAAGCCGTATCAGGCCATCCTCAAGCTGAACCCCGGGCGCTGGATCATGCCCAAGCCGGAGGGGAGTTTTGGTGCCCGTCTGCGCCTCGCTCTCGAAGCCCTTGGCCCGACCTTCGTCAAACTCGGACAGATGCTATCCACGCGGCGGGACTTGTTGCCGGAAGAGATCACCCGCGAGCTCGCCAGACTACAGGACGCGGTACCTCCCTTTCCATCGGCTCAAGCACGGCAGATCATTGAGCATTCTCTAAGAAAACCGGTTGCAGAACTCTTCGCCGAGATAGAGAGCGAACCCGCTGCCGCGGCATCCATTGCTCAGGTCCATTTCGGTCGCCTGCATGATGGCCGCGAAGTGGCGATCAAAATCCGCCGACCAGGTCTAAGCCGCATCATTGAACAGGATCTGGGGATTCTCGCCTGGCTGGCCGAGCTTGCCGAACGCTATTCCCAGGAAGGCAGACGTTTACGAGTGTGCGCAGTGGTTGCGGAATATGCCAAGACCCTTCGGGGCGAGCTGGATTTTCTGCGCGAAGGAGCTAATGCGAGCCAGTTGCGCCGCAACTTCATCAACGAGCCAGATCTTCTCTACATTCCAGAGGTGTATTGGGACTACTGTAGTGAAGAGGTTTTAGTAATGGAGCGCATACGTGGCATTCAGATTGGGCAACGCGACGCGCTACGGGCCGCCGGTATCGATTTTGATCAGCTGTCGCGCCGTGCCGCCGAGATCTTTTTTCGCCAGGTATTCCGTGACTCCTTCTTCCACGCCGACATGCATCCTGGCAATATCTTCATCGATCCGAGCAATGGCCGTTTCATTGCCGTTGATTTCGGCATCATGGGGAGCCTGGACGAGGCCAGCCAGCATTATCTCGCCGAGAACATGGTCGCCTTTTTCGGCCGCGACTATCGGCGCGTGGCTGAAGCCCACATCGAGGCCGGCTGGGTACCGGCAGATACCAACGTCCAGGATTTCGAAACAGCGATCCGCGCCATCGCCGAGCCAGTGTTTGAAAAGCCTTTACACGAAATTTCCGTGGCCCAACTGCTTCTGCGCCTGTTCCAGACCACCCGCCGTTTCCAGATGCAGACCCAGCCGCAACTGCTACTCTTACAGAAGACGTTGGTGAATGTGGAGGGGATTGCGCGGGACTTCAACCCCACCCTGAATATCTGGGAGGTGGCAACACCACTATTGCGCGACTGGTTGAATCGGCAGCGCGGTCCGCGGGCATGGTGGACACAATTTCGCCGGCACGCGCCGCAGTGGGGCTTGGTGTTACCTGAACTACCGGAACTGGTGCACAACCTGCTGCAAAAGGCCCAGCGTGGCGAGCTGCAAGTGCCCGTGCAGAATGAGGAACTGGAGGCTATTCGGCGGGAGTTACGGCGCGGTCTGCAGCGCCTTGCCGTGGTGACCAGTTCGGTGATCGTGGTTATGGGATTGGCCCTCATTGCCGCGGTCGAAGGGGACCTGAGTACCCTGGTGCTGGATCTTCCTATCTGGCTATGGTTGCTCAGCCTACCTTTCGTCGGCTGGGCACTAACGCGCTGGTTTCAGGCGGTCTTTGTTCGATCACAAAACTAGGAGAGGCACATGTGGATTTTCTTTTCCCTGATCATTGCCGCCTTGGCAGTGATATTTGCGGTGCAGAACAATGCCCTCAGCGCTGTTCGCTTCTTTACTTGGGAGTTTCAACAGTCGATCGGAGTGATCGTCCTGATTGCCTTCGTTGCCGGGGCGCTGGCGAGCACCATTTTTTATCTGCCGACGCATCTGCGCAATCGCTGGCGGATTCGCAAGCACGTCCGGCAGATCGGCGAGCTGGAGACGAAGCTGTTGGGTGAGCAGAACCACAGGTTGACCCTGGAGCAGGAGCTGCATAAGACGTCCGGATCGGAGCAGCGGGAGTCAGAAGACTGCCCGCCGCAGAATCTCTGATCACTTACGGGGTAACGGGGGTCTTTTCGGCGACCTGCTGGAGGTTTTTCGCCTGCCACTTCTCCAACACCGCCAGGTTCGTCTTGGCTTGCGCTACGCCCAGCCCAGCTGCCTTTGTCCACCAATAGGCGGCCTTCTGGAAATCCTGTTTGACACCGAATCCCTGATAATAGAGGTTACCGAGATTGTACTGGGCCGAAGCCACATTCTGCTCTGCTGCACGCTGCCACCATTCGGCAGCCTGCGCATAGTTCTGCGCCACTCCCTGACCAAAATAATACTGCATTCCGAGATTGTACTGTGCCTTGCCATAGCCAATCTTGGCAGCTTTTTCGAACCACTGCGCCGCCAGCGCATAATTTTGTGGCACCCCCTGGCCAAGCGCGCAGTGGGTACCGATGTCATTTTCCAGCTTGGCGGTGGTGAGCAGGGCGGGGGACGTGCTTGCCGCATCCTCCAAAGTGGCTTGTTCGGCCTGGCCAGCCCATGCCGACGCGGAGAGGATGGTGCTGGAAACCAGTACAGCAGAGATAGCTATGGACTGTGAAATCTTCATGGTACCCTCAAAAGAAAACTCCTGGAGTCAGAAGGTTACATCAGAAAGCTCATGCATGGCTATAGCTACATGACGCTACTTTTCGGCGCTGTGGGGACTGAGTTCCACGGCCCGCCAGCGGCGGGCAAGCTGGTCCAGAACGCCATTGATGAAGCGGTGCCCCTGGTCGGCGCCAAAGGCCTTATCAAGCTCGATGGCCTCATTGATGACCACCCGATAGGGGGTGTCCGGTGCAGAGTGTAATTCAAAGGCGGCGAGGCGCAGGATGGCACGCTCGATCTCGTTGACCTCATCTTCCCAGCGACGATCGCTGATGGCTTCGATGATCGCCGGGTCGAGGGCGTCTACCTGGCCGCAGAGTGCCGCCCAGATCCGATCGAAGAAGGCTATATCCGCCGCTTGCAGGCGCTCCGGATCGGCATGGAACTGTTCCGCCAGCTCCTGACAGGAGCTGGGATTGAGCTGCCATTGGTACAATGCCTGCACCAACGCCATTCGCGCCAGACGGCGCCGGCTGGGGCTACGGGGCTCGTTCACAGGTTTTTCAGCAACTGAACCATTTCCATTGCCGTGAGAGCGGCATCAAAGCCCTTGTTACCGGCCTTAGTGCCCGCTCGCTCAATGGCCTGTTCGATGCTATCCGTGGTGAGGATGCCGAAAATTACCGGTACGCCCGTCTCGAGGCCAACCTGGGCGATGCCCTTGGCCGCCTCGCCTGCGACATAGTCGAAATGGGGTGTACCACCGCGAATCACCGCCCCCAAACAAAGGACGGCGGCATATTTGCCGGAGCGCGCGAGCTTTTGCGCCAATAACGGGATCTCATAGGCTCCAGGGCTGTAGATGACCTGAATCTGTTCGTCGCTGGCGCCATGGCGTTTGAGACCGTCAATGGCACCCTGCTCCAACTGCTGCGTGATAAAACTGTTGAAGCGGGCAACCAGCAGCGCGTAGCGCTCGCCAGCGCCGACCTGCAACGTACCTTCGATGCGCTCGATCATGGGTGTTTTCCTGTTTCGAGAAAGGGAAGTTGGCCGACGATTTCGAGGCCGAAACCGCCAATGCCGCGATACTGAAACTGACTGTCACTGAGGACCAGGGCCTGATGGACGCCAAGATCGGTGAGGATCTGCGCGCCAATACCGAAGGTGCGGAGAATTTTTCCCGAGTCTCCTGCCTGTCCAGGCCCCTGCGGCCGTGCCGGCAATTCGGCAATCTGGGCAAGGAGGGTCGCGATGTCGTCGGTATGTTGCAGATATACCAGAACACCGGTCTCTTCCTGCGCCAGACGCGCCAGCGCGTGGGCCACGGGGCCTTGATCCCCGAGAAAGAGATCCGTGAGGGTCTTTCCCACCTGCACCCGCACCAAGACCGGCTTGTCGCTCTCTTCCGGCTGCCCCTTTACCAGAGCAAAGTGGGTCTCACCAGCGATCCAGTCGCGATACAGATGCAGAGTGAACGTGCCCCAGGAGCTCTGCCAGGGCCCACTACCCTCGCGCCGGACAATGCGCTCGCGCTCCAGGCGATAGCGGATCAGATCGGCAATGGTCCCAAGCTTCAGACCATGGCGCGCGGCGTAGGGCAGCAGGTCCGGTAAGCGCGCCATCTCCCCATTTTCGTTGAGAATCTCGCAGATCACGCCCGCCGGCTTGCAACCCGCCAAACGGGCGAGGTCAACAGCGGCCTCGGTGTGGCCAGCACGCACCAATACGCCGCCGGGCTGCGCCGCCAAGGGAAAGATATGCCCCGGCATGACGAGATCCTGGGGACCAGCGCCATCGGCAATGGCTGCCTGAATCGTCGTGGCACGATCGGCAGCGGAGATTCCAGTACTGACCCCACGCGCCGCCTCAATCGAGACCGTGAAGGCAGTGCCCAGCTGCGCAGTGTTGTGCCGCACCATCTGCGGGAGCTGCAGTTGTTCACAACGCTCCTGGGTCAGGGGCAGACACACCAGACCGCGGGCCTCCCGCACCATAAAGTTGATGGCCTCGGGGGTGGCATGCTCTGCCGCCAGGATCAGATCGCCTTCGTTTTCGCGGTCCTCGTCATCCATGAGGATGACCATTTTCCCAGCCCGAATATCGGCGAGAATCTCTTCCGTAGGGCTGATATGCGTGTCCGTCATCAAATGAATCCTTTCGCGGCCAGACTTGCGGCGTCGAGCCGGGATTCTACCGCGCTTTTCCCGGTCTCGGCCATGAGGCGCTCCAGATAGCGAGCGAGAAGATCGACCTCCAGATTGAGTCGTTGCCCCGGTTTCCAGAACTGGGCAGTAGTCTGCGCCAGACTGTGTGGAATAAGATTGAGTGCAAAACCATCAGGATACAGGGAATTGACGGTAAGACTGACGCCATCCACGCAGATGCTTCCTTTAGCCGCGATGTAGCGCCGCAAATCCTCGGGTACCTGCACCCGATAGACCTGGGAGCGGCCGGAGGCCTGCGCGCTGAGCAAAGTGCCAACTCCATCGACATGGCCAGCCACCAAATGCCCACCCAAACGGTCGGCAAGACGCAATGCCTTTTCCAGATTGACCTGCGCACCTAGGGCCAAAGCGCCGAGGGTGCTGCGTTCCAGGGTTTCCCGCGAGACATCGACGGCAAAACGTCCAGGCTCCAAGGCGACTGCCGTCAGACAGACGCCGGACACCGCAATGCTATCTCCCAACTGCACGTCGCTCAGATCGAGATCGCCAGCGGCAACCCAGAAGCGTTGATCACCGCCGAGGTGCTGGCGTTGCTGCAGAGTTCCCAAGGCCTGGACGATTCCGGTAAACATCAAGCCTCCTGCTGACAGAGATAGCGAAGTTTTACGTCTTGTCCCAACACCTGGCTTTCCCGAAGGCGCCAGCGCGGAATCTGCCCAAGCTCCGTGAAGGGCCCGGGCTCGGCAAAGGCGCGGGCGTCCCGCCCCAGCAAGAGGGGAGCAAAGTAGAGTAGATATTCATCGACCATTCCAGCATCGAGAAGACTGCTGGACAGCCGTCCACCCGCCTCGACCATAAGTTCGTTGACTTCTTCGGCTGCCAAAAACTGCATGAGCGCAGTAAAATCGACCCCGACTCCTGAACTTGCCGGCGGCAAAGCGACGAGGCGGGCACCAGCAGCGACCAGAGCCGGACCAGAGGCACCATCGGCATCATCTCGATGCACAATCCACGTCCTACCCGGGCTACGCAAGAGAGCGGCCGTGGGCGGGGTACGCAGGTGTCCATCGAGGACGATCTTGACCGGGTAGCGCAGGGGCGCGGATTCCAGGCGTGGGGCCAGCCGCGGATCGTCGGCCAGGACCGTACCTACGCCAACCAGGATGGCACTCGCCTGCGCCCGCTCCTGCTGCACGTCCTCCCGCGCAAGCACCCCGGTCAGCCATTGGCTCTGATCATTCGCGAGGGCAATCTTGCCGTCCAGGCTGCTGGCCTGCTTGATGCGAATCCAGGGACGACCCGTGCGCATGCGCTGGATGAAACCACGATTCAGCCACGCGGCTTCCTCTTCCAGGCAGGGCAGATCGACTTCAATGCCGGCAGCACGCAGGCGGGCAATGCCCTGACCCGCCACCAGGGGATTGGGGTCTGCCATCGCCACCACCACGCGACGTACCCCGGCGGCAATCAGGGCATCACTGCAGGGCGGTGTGCGGCCGTGATGAGAGCAGGGTTCGAGAGTAACATAGAGCGTTGCGCCGCGCGCCGACTCCCCCGCCTCGCGTAGGGCAAGGACTTCCGCATGTGGCCCACCGGCCTGCAGATGCGCTCCGCGCCCCAGCTCCCTGCCATCGCGCAGCAGAATCGCACCGACTCGTGGATTCGGGTGGGTGCTGTAGCGGCCCTCCTGCGCCAACGCCAGGGCCTCACGCATATACTGAATGTCGTTTTCGTCAATCGCCATCGTTGCTGGACTCAGCGTCATTTCCGGGATCGAGCAGGGCCTGAATCTCGCTGCTGAAAGCATGCAAATCATCAAAACGGCGGTATACCGAGGCAAAACGCACATAGGCAACCGGATCGAGCTCACGCAACGCGCTCATCACCAGATCGCCAATGCGACGGGCCGAAATCTCTCGTTCCGGATGGCTGCGAATCTGTTTCTCGATCTTACGCAGCGCAAGATCCAATTCCGCAGTAGAGACTGGGCGTTTACTCAGTGCACGCCGCAAACCGGCAAGGAGTTTCTCCTGCCGATAGGGCTCCCTGCGGCCGTCTGCCTTGACCACCATGGGAAAGGCCAGGTCGGCACGCTCATAGGTGGTGAAGCGCTGGCCGCAAACCGGACACTCCCGACGTCGCCGCACCGCTTCGCCATCATCGACAATGCGGGAATCGACGACACGGGTGTCGTCATGCGCACAAAAGGGGCAATGCACCGTCAGCCATAGACCGGGAATTTCCGGCAGAGATCCAGAATGCGAGTCTGCGCACTCCGCAGTACGGCCGAATCTTCATGGGCATCGAGGACGTCGGCAATAGCGATCCCGAGAATCTCCATTTCGCCCTCGGCAAAACCGCGGGTGGTCGCCGCCGGGGTACCGATACGAATGCCGCTAGTCACCGCCGGCGGACGGGCATCGAAAGGCACCGCATTTTTATTGACCGTGATATTGGCATGCCCCAAGGCCTCTTCCGCCTCTTTCCCGGTCACCGTCTCGCCCAGATCGAGGAGAAAGAGGTGATTATCGGTACCGCCAGAAACCGCCTGATAGCCCCGGCCCGCCAGGACGGCGGCGAGCTTCTGCGCATTGCGGATGACCTGGGTCTGATAGGTCTTGAATTCCGGCTGCAAGGCCTCCTGAAAGGCAACCGCCTTGCCGGCGATGACGTGCATCAGCGGGCCACCCTGAATGCCCGGGAAAATCAGGGAATTGACCTTTTTGGCGTACTCTTCACGGCAGAGGATCAGCCCCCCACGCGGTCCACGCAGGGTCTTATGCGTCGTCGTGGTGACGAAATCGGCATGCGGCACTGGGCTTGGATGCAACCCCGCGGCCACCAGGCCGGCAATGTGCGCCATGTCGACCAGAAGGTAGGCGCCAATACTGCGGGCAATCTCGCCGATCCGCGCAAAGTCGATGATGCGTGAGTAGGCGCTGGCCCCCGCAACGATCATTTTCGGGCGTTCCTGCTCGGCTTGTGCCGCCATGGCGTCGTAATCGATGCGTCCATCCTCACGGCGCACGCCATAGGCAACCACGTCGAAGACCTTTCCCGACAGATTCACCTTGGCGCCGTGGGTGAGATGACCGCCGTGGGCAAGGCTCATGCCCATGATCTTGTCACCCGGCTTGAGCACCGAAAAATACACGGCCTGATTGGCCTGCGAGCCGGAGTGCGGCTGCACATTGGCATGTTCGGCGCCAAACAGCTGCCTGGCCCGATCGATGGCCAGCTGCTCCACCACGTCGACATACTCACAGCCGCCATAGTACCGCTTGCCGGGATAGCCCTCGGCATACTTGTTGGTGAGCACCGAGCCTTGCGCCGCCATCACCATCGGACTCGTATAGTTTTCCGAGGCAATCAATTCGACATGATCTTCCTGCCGCACGCGCTCGTGCTCCATGGCCGCTGCCAGAGCGGGGTCAAAATCGGCGACTGTTTGGGAAGAAAACATGGGGGGCTCCTGCGTCTATCAATTTTCCAGGCGGAACAGTAGCAAGGCGAGCAGCATTCCCTCAAGCGCAAAATCTGCTGCCTGGCCATGAAGAAGATTCAACTGGCGCGCACTTTCTGCGGTTGCGCCTGCAATACCGGCAGCTGTACCGATCTGCCCGCACGCTTGCGCCGCGGCCGCTGCTTGTTGGCAAAGATGTCTTCATACGCGACATGGACGATGGGAGGCCCGAGTACCCAGACCAAAAGCGCCAGCCATACTTGCGCCGGCAACGGCAGAATGACGCTGGCAACCAGGAGTATGGCCCATAAAGCAATGAGCGGATCACGCAACTCCTGACGAAACAGCAGTGCAAGCGTCGTTTCGACTTCCGCCTCCAGCCAGCCATGCCCCTTGTGCAGCGCTAGGGCCACACCAAAGAAAGCCGGGGAAAACCAGAAATACGGGGTCAGGGCGAAATCGGTGAGGCGCTCACTGAAGCCCATCCACCAACCCCAGAACCCCGGTTCCTGACCCAGCTGCCAGTTGCCCTGCGCACCGCTCAACAGCTCCCCGAGAAGTACCGTTTCGCGGCCAAATTCGAAAAGCAGACCAAACAGCGTCAACACCATTCCCCACAACACCGCCACACTGAGGGCGTGGCGGATTTGCGCACCGGTATATTCCTGCCCGTCACAGCGCCCAGCCAGGTACAATCCGCCCAGGAGTCCGAGGGGGGCAAAACCGTACATGAACCAGAAGGGCAACGGCAGGGCGGTGAGAGCCAAAGGCACCAGCAGGTAGCGCGCCCAGCGCCCGGGATGCTCGCGGACGATGTCGACGCCGCCGTGCACCCAACTTTCCATTCGCTGCAGCCATTTTTTGGCCAAAACCATCCCTCCGCTACCGCCGTCTTTTGACATTCTAGTGAAGGCAGGATACAAACTCAAAGAAATTGGTGATCTTGGGAACACGCCGGTGCCGGAACTTCCAGCCTTTCGCGAACAGGTACGCAGGGCGCACGCGCAACTTATTCATCAGGTCGTTGCCGTCTGTCAGAACGCCGATCGACGGCCAGCACTGGCGGACAGTCTGCGCGCAGCCAGCGCCAACGGTTGGCAAGAGCTCGTCACGCGCCTGGAACGAATCCTGGCGGGCGAGAGGGATGCGACACTGTTGCTCGGTCTGGACGACGAAGACCGCATTGTCGTCGAGAGCGTCCTGCAGGGTCTGCAGGATCCCCTCTCTCTCCCGTCCCCCGGCACCCAGGCCGATCCGAGCTTCGCCGCTCCCGGGATTGCCGGAATCGTCGTCGCTGCCCAGCGGGGCGATATCCAGGCCCTGCAATGGCTCGGGCAGATGGCCGGCCAGATGCAGCGGGCTGGGGGCGAGATGGCAAAGTTGGGCGCCTGTCTGGGACCATTATCCCAAGGAAAAACCGACGTGGAGCGTCTGGGCAAAGGACTGGGCGCCAGCACCCGCGGCCTGCTGCAGCAGATCGTCGAGGAAATGCACAAGCTGCAGGCCCAGTGACGCGCTCACGGCAACAAAGTATCGTGTAGTCATGTTCAGAATCCGAAGAGCAGGAGTGGAGTAGATGGCGTCTGGTTCCCACGTGATTGACGTAAACCTGGGCAACTTCAGTGAGGCCGTGGAAGCCGAATCCTTTCGTCGCCCGGTCGTGGTGGATTTCTGGGCTCCCTGGTGCGGCCCCTGCCGCGCCCTGGGTCCGGTTCTGGAGCGCTTGGCCGACGAGATGCAGGGAGTATTTTTACTCGCGAAGATCAACTCGGATGAAAATCCCGAGCTCTCTCGGCAGTATTCCGTTCGGGGAATCCCGGCGGTCAAAGCCTTTCGTGATGGCAAGGTCGTCGACGAGTTTGCCGGCGCCCTGCCCGAGTCCGCCGTTCGTCAGTTCCTCGACAAGATGTTGCCCAAGGTCGGCGACGAGCAGCGCAAGGCGGGGCTTGAAGCCCTCGCAGGCGGCGACACCGAGGCCGCCGAGCAGGCCTTTCGCGCCGCCCTCGAGCAAGATGCCCGCAATGATGAGGCCCGCCTGGAGCTTGCGCGTCTTTTGCTCGGTCGTGGCGATCACGACGCCGCCGAGCTCGAATTGGCTGCTCTAAGTCCCGCCTTCCAGGTGCGGGAGGACGTCGAGGCGCTGCGGGCACTACTGGAATTTTCGGCAGAACTGCGCGATGCGCCGTCCAGCGCGGAAATCGCGCGGCGCTTGCAGGAAAGCAGTGGTGATGAGCAGGCGCAGGCCATGTACCAACATGCGCTGCGCGAGCTGTTGCAAGGTCATGAGCAGGCAGCACTGGAGCAACTCGTCGAGATGGTGCAGGCGCATCGAAAATATCGCGACGACCTTGCCCGTAAGACCCTCCTGAAGATTTTTCTCGTACTGGGCAAGGAACATCCCTTGGTCAACGAATATCGCAGCAAACTGGCGCGGGCACTCTATTGAGCCTGTTCTCTGGCGGATGCTCTCCGTCGCACCGCCCTGGCGGGTACCCCAAGGAGTAAGACCGAATGTCCGGCCCCATTTCCCGTTTCTCGCAACGTCGTGCCATCCTCTCAGCGTTCACTCTGGCCCTGCTTGCCTCTGGTTGTGCGCAAGCGCAGGTGAGTAGCGAAAAGCCAGCTGGCAGCCAGGCAGCGCCGGCTGCTGCGGTCACGCAAAGTACTCCCCTGCGGCCCCTGGTGAATCTTCCTGATTTCACTCCCCTCATCGACCGTTATGGCCCAACGGTGGTAAATATCAGCACGACCTCCGAACAGACGATTCCCGGGGCCGGCAATCCCTTCCCGCCAGACTCGCCTTTCTACCGCTTTTTTGAGCATTTTGGCGCACCCAATAGTCAGTCCAAGCAGCCTCCGCAGGAGAAGGTCGAATCTCTCGGCTCCGGCTTCATCCTGAGCAGCGATGGCTACATCGTCACTGCCGCCCATGTCGTGCGTCACGCCAAGCACATCATTGTCACCCTCGCCGATCACCACGCCTATCCGGCCAAACTCGTCGGCTTGTCGGTGCGCTACGATACCGCCCTGTTGAAGATCGACGCCAACAGTTTGCCCACCGCACCCATAGGCAACTCGAGCGATCTCAAGGTGGGACAATGGATACTCGCGGTCGGTACCCCCTTCGGTTTCTCCAACTCTGTCACTCAGGGCGTGGTCAGTGCCCTGGATCGACCACTACCGGACGATGAGTACATTCCTTTCATCCAGAGTGACGTGCCTATCAATCCCGGCAACTCTGGCGGTCCCCTTTTCAATATGTATGGTCAGGTCGTGGGCATCAATGATCAGATCTACACCAACAACGGTGGCTACATGGGCTTGTCTTTCTCCATCCCCATCAATACGGTGATGTCGGTGGTAGAGGATCTCAAGGCACATCGCGCTATTCAGTTTGGCTATCTCGGTGTCGAGGTCCAGAGTGTGACACCAGACATGGCCGAAGCACTGCATCTCAATGAACCCGTGGGCGCCCTCGTCGCCTCGGTCGAGCCGGACAGTCCCGCGGCACGTGCGGGCCTGCGTGCCGGCGATGTCATCGTCACCTTCGCGGGCAAGCCGGTCTACAGTGTCGGCCAACTGCCCTTGCTGGTAGGCACGAAAAAGCCTGGAACTCGGGTAGAAATTGGTATCTTACGACACGGCAAAGCGGTGAATCTGCCGATCACCGTCGGCGCCTTGCCCAGCCCGCAGAAAGCCAGCGATCTGGAGAGCAGTCCGACACCAAATCCTGGCGTGCTCAAAATCGAACGGCTGGGCATCTCCACCAAACCGCTGCCTGCCAAAGTAAAACAAGAGCTGGGAATCAATCAGGGCGTAGCGGTAGTGGACGTACACGAAGGGGCGGCGGCCGAAGCCGGCGTGCAGCCGGGGATGATCATCGAACAGTTTGATCAGCAGGTGGTCCAGAGCCCGCAGCAGCTGCAACGTCTGGTTGCAGCGACTCCTGCAGACAAACCGGTTCCGGTACTGGTCCGACAAGGAAAATCGAGTATTTTCATTGTCCTGCGCCTACCCAAAAAAGGCGGCTGAAACTAGCCGCGCGGGTGGTGCGCGGCGTGCAGGGCCTGGAGCCGTGCCTGGGCAATGTGCGTGTAGATTTCCGTCGTACTGAGCTGGGCATGTCCCAGCATCAACTGTACGCTGCGCAGGTCAGCGCCGTGATCGAGCAAATGGGTGGCAAAGGCGTGGCGCAGACTGTGGGGAGAGAGCCGGCAGCGGATGCCAGCAATCCTGCCATAGTGTCGGATTAGCTGCCAGAAACGTTGCCGGGTCATAGGCGCTGCCCGCTGGCTGAGAAACAGGGCAGCTTGGGCACCCTGCTGCAAGAGCTCGGGGCGAGCGCGCCGCAAATAATCGACAAGCAGGTCCTGGGCCCGCTCGCCAATGGGCACCAAGCGTTCCTTACGTCCCTTGCCGAAGGTCTTCAGCACCCCGGCTGCTATGTCTATCTGTGATAACTGCAGGGTCACCAACTCCGATACCCGCAGACCGGTCGCGTAGAGCAGCTCCAGCATGGCCGCATCCCGCAGACCCAGGGGATGGCTTTGATCCGGTGCGGCAAGCAGCGCCTCGATCTCGGACTCCGTTGGCACCTCCGGCAAGTGCCGTCCCAAACGGGGCGAGCTGAGGTCCAGACTGGGATCGCGGCGGATCCAGCCCTCACGCAGGGCATGGGCGTAAAAGCTTCGTAGACTGGAGAGCTGCCGCCGCACGCTGCGCAGGGCCGCACCAGCGCTCAGGCGAGTGGCGAGAAAACCTGCCAGGTCGGCGTGCTCTGCCTGACGTAAACGCATCTCGCGCGGCTGCAGATACCGGAACAAGCTGTCAAGATCCTGGCGGTAGGCCTGCAGCGTATTGGCACTCAGGTTTTTCTCCAGCCACAAGGCATCGAGAAATTGGTGAACATCCTCGTCCAGCCCCCCTGCAGGGTTCTTAGGCTTGTCCATGCCACACCCCCTCGTGCTGAAGAAGAAGTTTTTTGTAGCTGAGCGCTGCCCCCTCCCGCTCGCCCGCATAGCCGCCAAGACCGTCCTTGGCGAGTACCCGATGGCAGGGGATGAGGATGGCGATGGGATTGCGACGGCATGCCTGGCCAACCGCGCGGGGTGTGTTCTGCAAACGGCTGGCGAGTTCACCATAACTGCGGATCTGGCCCAGAGGAATCTCCTGCAGGGCACGGCAAACCTGCTGCTGAAACGGCGTGCCGAGTACCCGCAACAAAAGCCGCCTGCGGCATCGTTCATAGGCCTCGAAGTCGCCTGCCGCATAGGCTACCAGCGCCTGCGCAACCGGATGATCGGCGGGGAGATCGGGCAACTCTTCGACTTGTCCGAAAACGGGACTCAGGCCAATCAATGCAGCGTCACAAAATTCCAGGGTCAGCGTGCCGATCGACGCGACGCTGTAGCGCCACCGGCTCACGATTCCGGGTACAGGCGCAGAAAAACCAAGGGATGAATCCATAATAGCGGTCCGGCGAGTTCCTGGGTAGCCCTTTGCGTCTCCTGCCAATGTGCCCAGAAGTCTGTCGCGGGCTCGGCAGCTACGCTGAGATATTGCTCGGCCCGCCGACGATACCAGGTTGCCAAGGTCTCGCTGCCGAGGGCTTGCACCTGGAGAATGCGCTGCCAGTCCTCACGGAAGGTTTGCGGCGTAAGCTCCTCGGACAGAGCATGGCGGAAAGCTGCGAGTTCAGCATATCCCGGCCAGTCTTGCTGCGCCTCCCAACCGGCGAAGCGAAACAGATCAGCAGCCGCACTGAACAGTATGCGGCGACAACGACGCAAGCTACGGTGGGGCATCTGGAGTATCGCCGCCAACCACAGGTAGATCTCTCCCAGTTCACGCAGTTGGGCGCTCGCCGGATATTCCAGAATCATCAGGCCCAGCGCCAGAAAAAGCTGACGCAATGCGGCAATCGGTTGGTCCCCCATACCGCGAAGATGCTCCATATAGGCACCCAGATCACGCTCGCGCAGACTCTGCAAGAGCGCCTTGCCACTATCCGCGCGCCGCTCCGCCCGCCCCTCGGGAACCACCACCGCACAAGCCTCGGGCAGGCCCCAATGTTGCTGCAATGCAGCCAGGGTAAGCGCGACAAAATCTTCCGCAGACACGACGGCAGCGAGCTGTGCCCAGGCATGGAAGAGACTGCTGCGCAGCCCATGGGCGAAACCATCTTCTGCGACCCGCAGGCGCAGACGATCGATGATCAGGTGCCGAGCCTTGACATCTTCGGCCATGCTGCGCAACAGCGGCAACAGGCGTTTCTCGTCCCGTTTTTCGACGGCCTCGGCCAGGATATCGAGTTCCATGTCGATCGGTAGGGGGGCATCGGGTGTTATCTGTAGCCATTCGGCGGGAACCGGCGCGCCCGTCGCCATCGTCGACCAAGCCCGCGCGACCAGATGGCCAGGCAGGGAATTCGCGGCAATGGTCACGCTGAGTCGCGCCATCCAGCAGCGACTGAGATGCAGATCGGCCTGCCCCCGAGACAGAGGCAGGCCCTCCCGCAAAAAAGCTGACTGCAAGGGCAGACGCGCAGCAGCGTCTGCCCAGATGCGATCCTGCTCTGGTGTCGCAGCCATCCGCCATTGCTCCAGCAAGGCGGTAGACTGCAAGGCGGTCATCAGCCGAGCTTTTCGCGGATGCGCGCGGCCTTACCAGAGAGATCACGCAGATAGTAGAGTTTAGCGCGCCGGACATCGCCGCGACGCTTCACTTCTACCTTGGCAACCAGCGGGGAGTGCATCGGGAAAACGCGCTCGACGCCTTCGCCACTGGAAATTTTGCGCACCGTGAAGGACGAGTGGGCACCCCGGTTACGCCGGGCGATACACAGACCCTCGAATACCTGAACCCGCTCGCGCTCGCCTTCCTTCACGCGAACATGCACCGCTACGGTGTCACCGGCGATGAAGTCGGGGATCTCGTTCTTGGCCTCTGCCAGATTGATTTCATCAATGATATTCACAGCACTTCTCCTTACACCCTGCCACTTTCATCCGCGCTCTCTGCTTCCTGCAGACAACGTATATCCTCAACCGACAACTGGCGCCGCACCCAGAGGTCCGGGCGCCGCGCCCTGGTTCGCAACAGCGACTGTCCCCGACGCCAGCGCGCAATCCGCGCATGATCACCCGACAACAAAACCGCAGGCACTCCCACTCCTTCCCATTGCTCGGGTCGGGTGTAATGCGGACAATCCAGCAGGTCCGCCGCCGCAAAACTATCCTCCTGCGCCGAAGCCTCATGGCCGAGGAAGCCGGGCAGAAGGCGCGCCGTTGCCTCCATCAGCACCAGTGCCGGCAACTCCCCGCCGGCGAGGACATAATCCCCCAGCGACCACTCCTCATCGACCTGCGCCATGACGCGCTCATCGATGCCCTCATAGCGCCCGGCTAGGAGGATCATCCCCGCGCGGTGGCTGAAGCGCTGGCAATCCGCCTGCCGCAGGGGCCGCCCCTGAGGCGATAGATACGCCACCGGTGCCTCCGGATTCTCCCGCCGCGCACGAGCGATGGCCGCCAACAGCGGCGGCGCCATCATCAGCATCCCCGGACCACCGCCAAAGGGGCGGTCGTCCACCCGCTGATGCGGAAGATCACTGAAATCCCGAGGATTCCAGACCTGCAGTGCGAGCAAACCGCGCTGCCGACCGCGGGCCAAAACTCCCGCCTGAAAATATCCTTCTATCAGCTCTGGAAAAATGCTGATGACATCAAAACGCATCACCAGTCCTTTTCCCAGTCAAGCACGATACGACGTTGTACTGCATCCACCTGCACATCCGCTGTCCACGGGATCAGGGTTTCCGCACCTTGCTCGTCCTGCACCACGAGAACATCGTTGGCGCCAGTCTCCAACAGGTTTTTCACCTGCCCGAGCCGCTGCCCGGTATGGTTGATCACCTGCATACCGATCAAGTCTCGCCAGTAATATTCGCCTTCCGGTAGCAGCGGCAGCTCTTCGGCAGGAACCGTAATTTCTTGCCCGATCAGTGCCCGCGCCGCTTCGCGATCCTGGACTCCGCGCAGCTGCGCAATCACGGCTCCGGCCTGCAGCCCACCGGAGAGCACAGCGACCGGGCGGTGCTCTACACCCAGATACCAGAGGGCATGATCCAAAATGCCCTCACGCTCCTCGGTATAGGAAAAGACCTTGACAGCGCCGCGGACACCATAGAGGCCGGAAATGCGCCCCAGGGGCACCCATTCCGCGGTTTCAGGCGGCGTTGACACCCGTCTTGCTCACGCCCTCGGCCTTGAGGAAGCGCGCCACGGTATCCGAAGGCTGCGCGCCCTGGGCCAGCCAGTAGGCAGCACGTTCCTTGTCGAGCCGGAGCTCCGACGGATTACTGACGGGATTGTAAAAACCCAAACGCTCGATGAAGCGTCCGTCACGCCGCGCCCGACTATCCGCCACCACGATGTGGTAGAAGGGCCGCTTCTTGGCGCCACCCCGAGCCATCCGAATCACTACCATGTCCGTTCCTCACAAAAGTACAATACCGCAACCCGCGCGGCGGGAAAGGCGCGAATCATAACCAAAAATTTCACTTATTGAAAGGGCATACCGCCTTTCATGAGATTGCGCGGATTCATCCCCAGCAAGCGTCCCAAGCCCTTGCCCCCCTTGCCCATCTTTTTGAACATCTTTTGCATCATCTCAAACTGTTTGAGTAGCTTGTTGACTTCGGCGACAGTCGTGCCAGAGCCTGCCGCAATTCGGCGGCGGCGAGAGGCCTTGATGATTTCCGGGTGGCGCCGTTCTTCCATGGTCATGGAATTGATGATCGCTTCCAGCCGCCGCATCGGCTTTTTGTCCTGCAGGGCCTCCTGCGCTTCGCTGGGGATTTCACTCATCCCCGGCAGCTTGTCCAGGATGCTGGTCAGCCCGCCCATGCGCTCCACCTGACGCAACTGTTCACGAAAATCTTCGAGATCAAAGCCCTTGCCTTTGCGCAGCTTGTCGGTCATCCGCTGCGCCTGCTCGACATCGACTTCCTGCTGTACCTGCTCCACCAGACTGACGATGTCACCCATGCCGAGGATACGCGAGGCCATCCGCTCTGGGTGGAAGGCCTCCAGCCCCTTGCGCACCTTCTCGCCCACACCGAGAAACTTGATCGGCTTGCCGCTGATGGCGCGAATGGAGAGGGCGGCGCCACCGCGCGCATCGCCATCGGCCTTGGTGAGGATCACTCCGGTCAGCGGCAGGGCAGTGTCAAAGGCCTTGGCGGTGTTGACCGCATCCTGGCCAGTCATGGCGTCGACGACAAAGAGCAATTCCGTTGGCTGTACTGCAGCGGTCAGGTCCCGGGCCTCGGCCATCATTTCTTCGTCTACGTGCAGCCGTCCGGCGGTGTCGACGATCAGCACGTCGTAGACCTGCTTGCGTGCCGCATCCAAAGCATCCCGCGCGATCTGCACTGGCGCCTGACTGGGATGGCTGGGAAAGACCTCGACGGCGATGTCCCGTCCGAGACTGGCGAGTTGCTCCATCGCCGCCGGCCGATAGACGTCGGTACTGACCATCAACACCCGCTTCTTTTCTCGCTCCTTGAGCCAGAGGGCGAGTTTGGCACTCGTGGTGGTTTTCCCAGAGCCCTGCAGCCCGGCCATGAGGATCACCACTGGCGGTCGCGCCTGCAGATCGAGACGGTCATTATGAGAACCCATCAGACGCGTCAGCTCGTCGTTGACGATCTTGATGAAGACCTGTCCGGGGCTCAAGCTGCGCAACACCTCTTCGCCGAGGGCCTTCTGTCGCACTTCGGCCACAAAATCCTTAACCACCGGCAACGCCACGTCAGCCTCCAACAGCGCCATACGCACGTCGCGCAGGGCATCGCGGATATTGTCTTCACTGAGGCGGGCCTGACCACGCAAGGCCTTGAAACTTTGGTTGAGACGTTGGCTGAGGGATTCGAACATGGGTACCTCGACAAAGCGGATTATCATTTTGCGCGCTCAAGGATACGGGCGCAACGCCTTCCGGCTGAGATTCAGATTCTTCAGAAGAACCACGCCATTATGCCAGAAAGCCGGCTATTCCAAGTGGGTTCCCACACGATAGACGCCTTCACCACCGATCTCGCCAATCCCACCGCAGTGCAATCCATTGCCCGAGCGGGTGGCCTCGACCCTCTACCAAATTACATCATCTTGCGCATCATCGCCGGCATGCCATCCTGGACGAAACGATTGATTTCTCGGGCATGCGCGTGAATGACTCGCACCATTTCTGGGTCATTGGAGGTTTCCGTCACGGCGATCCCGTCCTTGAGCATGGTGAGCTTGCGCTGATACAGAGTTGGATGTGCGAACATCACTGGAACACTGCGACTCATCGGGTATGGGAAAGGACGATCCTCCGCCAGTCGGGCATACATCTGCTCCACATGAGCCTGTAACAGTGCCACCGTTTCTGGTACTGCAGATATCGTAACGGCATGGATACCATCGGGTAGAAAGGTCACTTTGCGATGCACCTGGCGATGTCGCTCAAATAGTTCCATCCCGGTCTGCATGGGCCCCCGATTTTCTGGGGACATCATCGCCCGCATGCCTTCTTCATCTGGCCCGTTGCGCATCATGCCTCCCATCATCCCGCCTATACCTGAAGCACTGGCGGCACCGAGACGAACATACCCCAACAGTGCCAGGGCCGAAAAAATCGACTTCATCATTTGCCTACGATTCATCGTCATCTCTCCTGTATAGGACTATCCCAGTTTCCACCGTCGTTTTTGCCACAACGCATATAGCGCCGGAATCACCAATAGCGCCAACAAAGCCGCGCTGAACATTCCCCCAACCACCGGAGCTGCGATGCGACGCATCATGTCCGCTCCCGTTCCGTGGCTGAACATAATCGGCAGAAGACCCACAACGACCAACGTGAGGGTCATAGCCAGTGGCCGTAGTCGCAGCATGCTGCCTTCTATAACCGCCAATTGCAGGTCATGCCAATTCTCCAGAGCGCTGCGTGCTCTCCGGCGGTAGACTGCCTCATCGAGATACAAAAGCATGACCACGCCGAATTCCGCTGCGACGCCAGCGAGTGCAATAAATCCAACGACTACGGCTATCGATAGCTTGTAGTGCAGCAGATAGACCAGCCAAAGCCCCCCGAGCAGAGAAAAAGGAAGCGTCACCAGCACGATCCCGACCTCCACCACGTTACGGAAATTGAAATAGAGCAGTATCGTGATCAATAACAAGACGGCAGGGACCACCAACAACAGGCGGTGGTCAGCACGCTCCATGCTTTTATATTCTCCGACCCAATCGATAGTATATCCAGCAGGTAACGGGACATGTTGGGCGAGTGCCTGCTTGGCAGCCGCGACATAGCCGCCGATACTGGTGCCGGGCTTGAGGTCAATCGTCACCCAGGAGTTCAGCTGACTGTTATCGCTAGTCAGCATCGCCGGACCTTTTTCAAAGCGGACACGCGCTACCTGCGCGAGCGGAATCTGGGCACCACTGGGTGCCGTGATATAAGCGTTCCTCAAAGCGCTTAGAGACTGTCGTTCGGCGCGCGGATACCGAAGATCGACGGGAAAACGCTGCACCCCCTCTACTGCGGTGGTCAGGACCTTGCCACCAATCGCCGTTTCCACGACTCGATTGACATCAGCCACTGAGATACCATAGCGTGCCGCCGCCTGACGCTCTGTATGGATGACAATATAGCGTCCACCCAGGGCATGCGCAGCGTATACCGACTCGGTACCGGGGACAGACGCCAAGGCTTGCTGTATTTTCTGACCGAGCTGGTTCAAGGTAGTCAAATTCGCCCCGGTGATTTTGATGCCCAGCGGGGTCTGTAAACCCGTCGTCAGCATATCTACGCGTCCTTTGATAGGCTGCGTCCAGTCGTTACTCAGCCCCGGTATTTGCAGTGCTTGATTGAGACGACTCCGTAACCGATCAAGGGTCATCCCGATTGGCCAATGCTGCCTCTTGCGCAGGGTGACGACCGTATCAAACATGGAAATGGGCGACTGATCTGTCGCCGTTTGCGCCCGTCCAGCTTCGCCGAACACGGTTTTGACTTCGGGAAAGCTTTTGAGGATGCGATCTGTCAACTGCAGCAGGCTACCCGCCTCGCCATAAGAGATCGCTGGGTTCTGAGCAACCGGCATGTAGAGCAAGGTACCTTCGTCGAGGGGGGGCATGAGCTGGGTACCTAGTCGCTGCCACGGGTAGATCATGGTCAACGATAGCAACCCAGCCAGTATCAGAATCAGCCAGGGTAACCGCAGCACGCCATGGATAACCGGGCGGTACAGCGACGCCAGTAGGCGATTGATCGGGTTCTTGCGCTCGGCGGGAATTCGCCCTCGGATCAACCAGGCCATGAGGAGCGGTACCAAGGAAATGGATAGCAGAGCCGCCGCCGCAATGGCGAAGGTTTTGGTGAAGGCAAGAGGAGCAAAGAGTTTGCCTTCCTGACCACCGAGGGCAAAAATTGGCAGAAACGACACCGTAATGATCAACAGAGAAAAGAACAATGCTGGTCCGACTTCGAGCGCCGCCTCGCGCGCTGCGATCCAGGGGTTTGTCTCTCTACCCTCCTCCATCCGTTTATGCATATTCTCGATCATGACCACGGGAGCGTCGACCATGACCCCCACGGCGATCGCGATTCCGCCGAGAGACATGATGTTGGCCGAAATTCCCAGGCCATACATGACCGCAAATGCGGTCAGAATGCCGACCGGCAACGTGATCAACACCACCAGCGCGGAGCGGGCACGCAGCAAAAATAGAAAAGTTACCAGGAGTACTGCAATACACTCCTCCAACAGTTTGCCACTCAGGGTGGCAATACTGCGTTGGATAAGTGGCCGCTGGCTGTATGTGGTGACGATCTTTACACCCGTGGGGAGGGAAGATTGCAGACTATGCAGCTTCTGTTCTACCCGCCGAATCAGCGCGTTGGCATTCCCGCCCTGATTCATCATGACGATTCCCCCGACTACCTGCCCTTGTCCGTTCAACTCGGCGATGCCGCTCGGCAATACCGGGCCTAACTGCACCCGGGCAATTTGCTCCAGGGTAATGGGTATTCCATCCCGCACCGCCACGGAAACCTGGCGAAGATCCTGCAGGGAATGAATGTACCCAGAAGTGCGCACGATATACCGAGACTCGCCCAGATCAATGACGGACCCACTGGTTTCTCCATTCGCCGCGCGAATGGCCGCTTCTACCTGGGGCAATGAGACATCCTCGGCAATCATGCGCTGCGGATGGACGACAACTTGATACTCCTGCTCCATTCCCCCTACGGTAGCCACCTGGGCCACCCCTGGTATCCCCTGCAGGGCAAACTTCAAAAACCAGTTTTGCAGGGTGGTCAATTGTGCTAGGTTCAGGGTCCCTTTTGGATCGGTCAGGGCATATTCGTAGATCCAGTCGACGCCGGAACTGTTCGGACCCAGTGCAGGTATCACACCCCTCGGCAATTCACCCTGCGCCTGTTCGAGATACTGGAGAACGAGGTTGCGTGCTTGGAAAATAGGGGTACCGCCTTTGAACAAGACATACACATAGGAATCCCCAAACATCGAATACCCCCGTACCGCTCGCGCACCAGGGACCTCCTGCAAGGTAGTTTCCAAGGGATAGGTGACCTGATCCTGCACGACTTGGGGGGCCTGTCCCGGATAGCTGGTCTTAACGATCACTTGGGTAGGAGAAATGTCGGGGATCGCCTCCAGAGGAATTGCATACATTCCCAGGATGCCGGCCACCGTCACGATCAGGGTGGCCAGAATGACCAGGAGCGGATTATCGATGGATGCCCGAACGATGGCTTTAATCATGTCCGTCGCCTCCCATGTGCATGCCCGCCATTGATTCCGCTGAGGAAGTCTTGCGCGTCGCTGCGGCAGGAGAGGGAATTTCCGCTTTGCTCGGCGCAGTGTGCTTCGAGCTTAGGTTCCCGCCCAACATACGGGCCCGTACAGATTGGAACTGCGACTCGGAATAGAGCAGGAACTGGGCATTGTTCACCACTCGCTCACCGGCATGCAGACCTTGTGGGATTGCGGTCCAACCATCGGCCGTGGCTCCAGCTTGGACTTGCGCAGGGAGAAAATGTCCGTCGGCTTGGTAAAGCATCACAAAATTCCCTTGCACGGTGCGAAGAATGGCGCTATCGGGCACGGCCAGGACTTTGTGCGCCTGGGTCCACACCTGTGCCGTGACATACATTCCTGGCCGCAACGTCCTCTCGGGATTAGCGAAGGACAAACGCGCCGTGACCGTGCGGCTTTGGGGATTTTGTGTGGGATACAGAAAGCTGAGTCGGCCTTTCCAGATCTTTCCAGGGAACTCCTCGGAGCGTAGTTCTACGCGATCCCCTATATGTACCCAAGGCAGTTGGTAGCCATAGAGTGCGACCTGCACCCAAACTCGATCGAGATTTGCAATCTCCATCATATTACTTTGCGAGGAGAGATATCCGCCCTGGTGGATCGGCAACTTCTGCACCACACCAGAAATGGGGGCATAAACGGGGACCTGCCGCTGTGCCACCCCGCTGCGACGCAGTGCGGCAATCTCCGTCGACGACAACCCCAGAAGGCGCAAGCGTTCTGTTGCCGCCGCACGCAGCTCTTCGCTTGTCGCATCTTTATCTGGACCACTCGCTTGGACAAGTAAATATTCTTGCTCGGCACTATAAACTTCCGGCGAATATACCCGAGCCAAAACGCTCCCAGCTGCAACCGGGTCACCCACCGCACGAACCGCGAGGTTGGTGATCCAACCAGAAAATCGTGGGGTGACGGTGTACACACGGTTTTCGTCCTCGGCCACCGTGCCCACAGTGGTGAGGACACGGCCAATCCGTCGACGTTGCACAGCAACCACGCGTACACCGAGTTGTTGCACCATCCGCGAATCCACCGTGAGCCCAGTTGCAGAAGCCGCAGGTGCATGGGCATATACCGGGATATAGGCCATGCCCATGTTGTCTTTCATAGGATGGGTTGCATGGATTTTCGGGTTCATGGGATTGGCCCAATACAAGATACGTGGCTTGGCGGTTTTGGTCTGGACCGGCGCGGATGGCGATTTCAGGAGAGGCGATTTGCTCGGTGATTGCGCAGGCAACCACAGCACCAGCGTGGCACCGATCCCGGCACCGAGCAGGAGAGAGGCGAGAGAAAATCCCCAGAGACGCTTGTTCATGGTTGCACCCCGCGATATTGCGTTGCCAAAAAATCCAACTGCGCGATCGCCAGAGCTCGATCCCGGCGGGCAGCAAGGGTGTTCAGCGCAGTGGCGAGTACGGTATTCTGGGCGCGCAATACTGATTGCAATCGCCCTCGTCCGCTTCGGAAATCCGCGAGTTCGGCGGCATAGGTCTGCTTCGCCAAGGGGAGTAAATCCTGCTGGTCACGCTCATCTTCGGCAGCCGCAGCCTGGTATTGGGCATAAGCACTTCGCAGCTCTCGCGCGATACGCAGGCGTTGTTCGCCATAGTTATCAACCGCAGCCATCTGCTTTTCTTGCGCGGCGGCAATGATCTGGTCCTGACGATTGGCTGGAAAAATCGGCAGGCTGAGGTTGACACCCACGGAAAGCCAGTTCGGACTACCGGGCATGAAGTCTTGTCCATAGGACGTGCTGACGGTAATCGAAGGCAGCAGACTGCGATTCGCCACCCGCACAGCCACTTGCGCGGCACGTTCGCTTGCCGCAGCTGCCTGTAATGTCGGCTGACCAGAAATCCTCGCGACCAAAAGCGACAAGGCGGGCGGCGGAGATGCATGTGGCCACTGCCACTCCAATCGCGGAGGAGCGGAAAGCCCCAAAAGTTCGGTGATACGTGCTTCGGCGCCTGTTTGCTCAGAGCGAATCCGATCTTTTTCGTTTGCAAGAGCGAGGCGTTCCAGACGAGCACGCAATACCTCGGCTTCCTCGATTCTACCAGCACGATAGGCGGCCATCGCTGCCTGCTCCGTCAGCCGTGCCAATTGCTCTTGGCGAACGAGGATCCGTATTTCGTTGTGCCCCACCTGGGCCTGAATCCAGCTTTGCTGTAAGAGCCAGCGCAGTTCAGCCAATCGCTCCGCCTTGCTGGCAGAGGCCGCGCGGGCTTCCATGCGAAACTGACGGCTGCGTAGCGCGAGCTGGCCAAAAGGAGGAAATGTCTGGCTCAGCCCTACACTCAGCATGCTCATTTTCTGCTGATTCATGGAAAAATTGTTGGTAGGAAGATTGACCGCACCCAAACTGAGATGCGGATCTGGCAGCTGTGATGCAGCAATGGCCTGATGACGCAAGGCCAGAATTTTTTGCTGATAGGCGGCCAAACTCGGGTTTTGGGAAAGTAGGCGTTCCGCAGCGTCCAGGGTAAGGGTTGTGGAGCCCTCTGCAACAGCAAAGGGCAAAACACTCAGCGTGGCACTGACTGCGACGAGTAGAAGGATACGCAGCTGCGGAGGCCGATTTTCGAATGCTCGGTTGTTGAGTTTCATGGAATGCTCCTGAAAATAACGCGAGAAAACTCGTCCAGCGGACGGGAGGCGCTAGTTCTCAGGGCAATTCAAATCAGGAGGCGGACTCGAGAAAGTGGCGGGGGATGCGCCCAAACAACCAATAGATTCGCAAAAGGGAGTCGGATAAAGCCTTGCAGTAGCAAGGCGAACCAAGCGATTACTACGGTGAGGATGGCCGGATAGACAAGATGCCCGAAGACCGTTCCCTTGGGGGCATGAGCCAGGTCGCAAAGCGCCGAGCAAGAACGCGCACCCATCCCGGCCATCGGACAGTGGTCATCCATACCTATCATGGAAGAAGATCCAGCCTGCATCTTGCCGCTCATCGAGCGCATAGGCATTCCAACCATCATGCTGCAGCGACACCAGTCCGGGAAAAGGGCATTGGACAGGAGTAAGAAAATCAGAAGATAGCCCAAACACGCCCGCAGCAAGCGTTGCAGCTCACCAGCCCGCAGGCGATGCCCGCGTGACAGTATCCTATTTCCCTTGGCGGCGTCATGGAACACTGCGGAGGTCAAACTCCTGTTCGACAGAATTTTAGAAAATTTTATGTATTTTTATGTTAAACCTGAAGCAAGCTTCAGTGTCAAGTGGGTTTTGGTCTTTGGGTTTTGGTCTTATCCGTTAAGCCACGTTACCGCCGACAACCGTGATCGGTGCGACGCGCACGCCATGGCGGGCCTTGGCTTCCTCGACCACACCCGGACGAAGCCAAGACGATCGTAGCCTTTATCGGCAGCAAGGGTGATCCGTCGGCTTCCACCCAGCTCATCCATGAGTTGTAACGCAGCATCTACCTCTGCCGTCCCATCCGCCGTGGTGACCTGTTCTCCCACGATCAAGCCCTCTCGGTTAACCATGAGTACATGCCCCAGATACACCAGCCGCGAGGCATCCCCGGGTGCCTTCTTGTAGAGGCGACAATCGGGGTCCGTTACCGAGGCATGGGTGTCATTGCTGCGCTTCTGCCCACGGAAATCCGAGCGAGGACGAGTGACGCAGGAGCGGATAGAGATGAGCGAGCGGGAGCGCAAGCGGTTTGCGGTGCTGCAGCAGGTGATCGATGGGAGCCGAAGTCAGGGGCAGGCAGCGCTGGCATTAGGCTTGTCAGAGCGGCAGATCCGGCGCTTGCAGCGCGGGGTTGAGCGGGAAGGGGCATGGGCATTGATCAGCCGACGCCGTGGCAGACCCTCCAACCGAAGTGTAGAGACGACGGTCCGGGAGGGCATCCTGGCGCAGGTGCGGGCACGCTATGCGGACTTTGGCCCCACCTTGGCAGCGGAATATCTGCGCGCAGATGGCTATACCGTATCGAAGGAGACGCTGCGTCGCTGGATGATCGCTGCGGGCCTGTGGCAAGCCCAGCGCAAGCGGCGCACCCGCCTGCACCCACCCAGGCCGCGCCGAGCGCGACTGGGGGAATTGATCCAGATCGATGGCAGTCCCCACGATTGGTTCGAAGGCCGTGGGCCGCGCTGCACCCTGATCGCCTTCATTGACGATGCCACCAGTCGGGTCTTGTATGCCCGTTTTACACCGGTAGAAAGCAGCCAAACCTATCTGTCCGCCCTACAGACCTACGTCACGACTCATGGCTGCCCCGTGGCGCTCTACAGCGATCGGCACAGCATCTTCACCAAACACCACCCAGAAGACAACGAACCCACGCAGTTTCAGCGTGCCACCGAAGCCTTGGGAATTGCCACCATCCAGGCCTTGAGCCCACAGGCCAAAGGTCGGGTAGAACGCCTGTTCCAAACGCTTCAGGATCGCCTGGTCAAGGCCTTGCGCCTGAAGGGTATCAGCGATCAGGATGCCGCCAACGCTTGGCTCCCCCAGTACCTGCAGCAACACAATGCGCGCTTTGCCGTGGCGGCTTGCGACGACGAGGACGCCCACCAACCCTATGACGGAAGTCCAGAAACTCTCGCCCGGATCTGCGCCATCCACCACCGCCGTACCCTATCCAAGGACCTGGTGCTGTCCTTCCAAAGACAGCGCTACATCATCCAGACTGGTGGCGCCTCACGCTATGCACTGCGCGGACGGAAAGTCGATGTCGTGGTCCATGCCGACGGGCGAATAGAGCTGGTAACCGGCGCCGAAGTCTTGCCCTACAAGGTCTTCGATTCGCCCCAGGAAATCCCTCATCCTGTCGATGACAAAAGCCTCAACGCTCGCGTCGATGCGATCCTGACTTCCCGACGTTGGTCAGAAAAATCCCGGCCTGCTGCCGACCATCCTTGGCGTCGTTATCCCACCGCAGATCGTCCTGGAAAGTAATCAATGCCCAAAAGAACCGGACATCTCTATCTTGCCCAACGCCGGACATTTCTAATGTGCTTTGACACGCCTTCCGGCTGGTGGCGGGCTTGGAGAGCTTTGGCGGTCATGGCAGAATGCAGAATACGTATTATGCAGGGGCAGAGAGTTTATGGCGGTTGTTTCGCGTCACCACGACGCCCTCATTCAGCGTCTCAGTCGGCATAGCGCAAACTATCGTGATCCACTCGAGGAGATCCCTTGGGACACCCTGGATCCGGAAAAGGCCTGGCTGCCTGAACCCCTTCTTTCTTTATATGGATTACCTGAGTTCGACGCCCTCCGTGCCGAGGAGCGGATACGCCTGTCGCAAGTCGAGTTTGTCTCCTTCTGTGAGCTGGGTCTGTGGCTGGAAGCGCTCTTCATTCAGCGGCTGGGTAGCCACTCCCTGCAGCACCTGTACGGCGACACGCACAGTTACCACTACCAGCTCCACGAACTGCGCGAGGAAGTCGGGCACAGTTTGATGTTCCTCGAGCTGCAACAGCGGGCACAACTCCCCTTCCTTACCCCCCCGAGTCAGCGCCCGCGCTTGGCGACCCTGTTCGCCCGTTTGGCGCCGGAGGGCTCGGCAGCTTTCTGGGCGACGATTTTCATTGGTGAAAACGTCCCCGACCAGATGAGTCGACAAATCTTGAGCGATAAAATGCTGCCGCCGGCGGTTTTGGCGATCAATCAGCTGCATCGTCGGGAAGAGGCCAGGCACATGGCCTTTGCAAGAATCACCGTGCAACGGCGCAGTCGTCGCCTAGGCGGTATACAGCGACGCCTCCTCAGCCCTTTACTGCGCGAGGTGATGCGGCAGTTTTTGTACACTGCGTTTTTCCCGGTGCCGGCGGTATATGCTGCGGCAGGATTAGACTCGGCATCGCGCCTGGCACGCTTGGCGCGACAAAACCCACACCGGATAGCGTTGATGCAGCACTGCGCGGAACCGAGCCGCGAATTTCTTCGTAGCCAAGGATTTTTTGTATGAGCGATCTTCATCCCAAGATGCTGTTCCCTCTCGGTACCATACTGCTCTCTCCCGATGCGCAGAGCATTTTCGAAGCGGGAGACATCGATCCCCAGGAGCTGCTGCGTCGTCATGTGACTGGCGATTGGGAAGAAAGCATGGACGAGGATCTGCGTCGCGCCAGCTTGGCTGCCATCGAAGACGGCGGCATCATTGTTAGCACCTGGCAGATTGGCGGCTATACTTTATGGGTGCGCACCGATGCATCCCGCAGTTCGACGGTGCTGGACATCCCCTTGGATCATTGAGGCTCTGTGCATGGAAATCACCACGGTCAAGACGCAAGCTTTTGCCGATCAACGGCCGGGTACCTCAGGCCTGCGGAAAAAGGTGAAGGTGTTTCAACAGGCGCATTACCTGGAAAATTTTGTACAAGCCGTTTTTGATGCCATTCCCGATCGTGCAGGCAAGACTCTGGTCCTTGGCGGTGATGGTCGCTATTACAATCGCGAGGCCATCCAGACCATCATCAAGATGGCGGTCGCCAACGGCTGGGGAGAACTGCTCATTGGCCGCCATGGGCTCTTCTCTACCCCCGCCGTCTCCCATGTCATCCGCTACTACCGAGCCCGCGGCGGACTCATTCTCAGTGCCTCGCACAATCCCGCCGGCCCCGAACACGATTTTGGCATCAAGTTCAATGGTGAGAATGGTGGCCCGGCCAGCGAATCCCTGACCGAGCAGATCTGGGCGGGGAGCAAGGCCATCAACAGCTACCGCATTGCCCAGACCGAGTACATCGACCTCGATCACGAGCAGGAGTTGCAGCTGGGGAACACCCGCATTCGCATCATCGATCCGGTGCGCGATTATGCCGACTTGATGGAGAGGATTTTTGACTTTCCTGCCTTATCCCGGCTGCTCCAGGGCTCCTTTCGCATGCGCTTCGATGCCTTGCATGCCATCACTGGTCCCTATGCCCAGGAAATACTCGAACGACGCCTCGGCGCGCCGGCAGGCACCGTACAGAACGCCATCCCTCTACCCGATTTCGGCGGCGGTCACCCGGATCCCAATCTGGTCTATGCCAAGCCGCTCGCCGATCTACTGTTTTCCGAGCAGGCTCCGGACTTCGGCGCCGCCTCCGATGGCGATGGTGACCGAAACATGATCCTTGGGCGTGGCGTCTTCGTGACCCCCAGTGACTCCCTGGCCGTGCTGACTGCCCAGGCGCGCTGCATTCCCGCCTACGCCAATGGTCTGCATGGGGTGGCGCGCTCCATGCCCACCAGCCAGGCTGCCGATGTGGTGGCCAAAGCCCTGGGCATCGAATACTTCGAGACTCCCACGGGCTGGAAATTTTTTGGCAACCTTCTCGATGCCGGTCGCATCACCTTCTGCGGCGAAGAGAGTTTTGGTACGGGCTCTGACCACGTGCGGGAAAAGGACGGCCTCTGGGCAGTGCTGGCATGGCTTTCGGTACTCGCCCACAGCGGCCAGTCCGTGCGCGAGATTCTGGATGCCCACTGGCAGCGCTTTGGCCGCCATTATTACACCCGTCATGACTACGAAGAGTTGCCGAGCGAGGTGGCGGAGAAGATGCTGGCCGGGCTGCAGGCGCAACTGCCGGTGCTACCCGGACAGCAGCTGGCGGGACGCGAGGTGCAGGTGGCAGATGATTTCTCGTACACCGATCCCATCGACGGCAGTGTCAGCGAACACCAAGGCCTACGCATTCTCTTTGCCGACGGTGCCCGCCTGATCTTCCGACTCTCGGGAACCGGTACCACGGGAGCCACCTTGCGCATTTATCACGAAGCCTACGAAACCAATCCCGAACAATTCCACCGCGACCCGCAGCGCTACCTGGCTTCCCTGGTAACGCTCGGAAAAGACCTGACTCGCTTGGAAAGCCTTTCTGGCCGCAAGGCCCCCACGGTCATCACGTAACGGAGGTATCTCATGGATTACGATACAGACAATGGTTTGAGTTATGCGGCCCTGGGCGCTGCCCTCGCTGCCGGCGCCCTCGCGGGTGCTGCAGCGGCGCTACTCTTTGCTCCGCAAAGCGGCGAACGTACCCGCGAGCAGTTGCGCCAACAGGCCAACCGGGCCTGGGACCGGATGGCAGTATCGCGTGAGCGCATCAATGAGCGCGTCGAAGAATTGCTCGATACCATCGCCATCTATAGCGAGGAGCTGGTAGAAAAGGGCAAGGACATCACCGAGAAAGAGCGGCAGCGACTGAACGACGGGATCGCCCTGGCCCGCCGCGAACTCGATCGCCTGCGGCGCAAGCTTTCCCGCCTAGATTGACCGAAGTCGTTCCCCACGGCTATCCTAATAGCTTCGGGGAGTGGCGCAGTCTGGTAGCGCGCCTGCTTTGGGAGCAGGATGTCGCAGGTTCGAATCCTGTCTCCCCGACCAAATTCTCCCGTGGCGAAAGGAAACCGACGCATGCGCCGCCTGCTCTTACCGTTTCTGTGGCTGGGTAAGGTTCTTCACTGGCTGCGTCTCACGGTCCTCAATCTGCTGACACTGGTCATTCTGATCCTGATCATTGTCGCCATCGTCCAGCATTTCTCCCGCCCACAGATTCACGTCGCCAAAAACTCCGTCCTCTGGGTCGAGCCACAGGGGAGCCTGGTCTACAGCGAAAGCGACTCCTGGCAGGATCGTCTCCTGCAAAAAATTCACCCCACGCAAGAGCATGTTCTGCTGCGGCATCTGATCGCCAGCATCGATCACGCAGCCAAAGATCCGAAGATACGGGTGCTGGCGCTTGATCTACGGGAATTCCGTGGCGGCAGTCTGACGCAGCTGCTGGATGTCGCCCATGCCTTGCAGCGCTTCCGCGCCCAAGGCAAACTCATCTACGCCTATGCCCCAGAATATTCTACTGGCAACTATGTGCTTGCCGCGCAAGCCAACCAGGTATTTCTGCCGGAATTGGGTATGGCCCTGATCACCCCCTTCTCCAGCGATTCTTTGTATTTCAAGGGCCTGTTCAACAAGATTGGGGTCGATGTTTACGCCTTCCGCCAGGGCAAGTACAAATCGGCAGTGGAACCGCTGACCCGTACAGATATGTCGCCGGCGGCGCAGGAGGAAAATCGAGCCTGGCTGGCGACCTGGTGGCAGTCCTATACGAGCGCGGTGGATCAGGGGCGTGGCCTCTCCGCCGACACCTTGCAGAATTATGCCTTGCACCTTCCCGAATTATTGCAGAAAGCTCAGGGCAATGCGGCGCAGCTGGCGCTACAGCATAAGCTCATCACGCAGATTGGTGATCAGGAGGACTTTCGCGACGCCATTACCAAGGCCTTGGGGCAAAAGAAGCTCCGGCGCATCGGCTGGCAGCGCTACTATACGAGCTTTGCCGCGCATCAGCCGGAGGAGCACGGACCCGAGATCGCTGTGGTACCCATTGATGGCATGCTGGTGCCCGGAGATATGGAAGAGCCCGGCGTGGTTGCCGCCGAGGCGACGGTGCGCCAGCTCGATCACCTGCGCCACGAACGCGACGTCAAGGCCGTCATCTTGCAGGTCAACAGCCCCGGCGGCGACGTCAATGCCGCCAACGCCATCCGCCGCGCCATCGAGCGTTTGCGCAAAGCGGGTAAGCCCGTGGTAGTGAGCATGGGGACCCTCGGAGCTTCCGGCGCCTACTGGCTTTCCACTGCCGCCGATCGCATTTATGCCGAGCCTACCACCATTGCCGCAGACATTGGTGTCTTTGTGCTCGTTCCCAATTATACCGGTCTATTGCAAAAGATTGGCGTTGGCTATTCCGGGGTCAGCAGCCTCCCCCATAGTCCCTCGCTGACACCTTTTGCGCCGCTGGGGAAACCGGAGCAACAGGCCCTCCAGGCGGTAGTCGACCACCTCTATACCCACTTTGTCGGGCTGGTGGCGAAGGCGCGCCATCTGCCCTTTGCAGAGGCAGAAAAAGACGCGCAAGGCCGAGCCTGGAGTGGCGTGGACGCCAAGCGCTTGGGACTGGTAGATGGCTTGGGGGGAATGACAGAGGCAGAGCAGGCCGTTGCCCAACTGGCACATTTGCAGAACGGTCAGTACCATCTGGTGTATCTGCCGCGCCCGGCGGGCGAGTCATCCTTTGCCCAGATCCGCTCCTGGGCACTAGCAAGCCTTGGCTTTTCCCTCCCCCAGGGAAGCGGCGGCGAAGCACTGGCACAGGCGCAGTTGTTGCTGCAGTACTCGCGCCCCTACGGCATATTTGCCTATCTGCCCGTCGATCCAAAGCTTTCCTGAAGCATCCGGAATGGCCAATGATAAAGGGCTGACCACACGACGCAGGTCGTCGGCCAGCCCCAATGCTCTATAGCTCCTCTAGAGCAGGTTCACAGGAATTTTCAGATAACTGACGCCATTGGCCTCCGCGGGCGGCAAGGCACCGGCACGCATGTTTACCTGAACCGAGGGAAGAATCAGTACGGGCATACCCAGGGTGGCATCCCGTTCTGTACGCATCTTGACAAACTCTTCTTCGGAAACGCCATTGTGCACGTGGATATTACCGGCACGCTCTTCCGCCACGGTCCACTCCGCACGCGCTTCCCGCCCTTCCGGGGGATAATCGTGACAAAGATGGAGGACGGTATCCTCCGGCATGCTGAGCAAGCGCTGGATGGAACGATACAGGGTATGGGCATTGCCATTGGGGAAATCGCAGCGCGCCGTACCCACGTCGGGGGCAAAAATGGTATCACCCACAAAGACGTGTTTGCCGATCACATAAGCGCTGTCGGCTGGCGTATGGCCGGGAACGTGCAGCACCGAGACCTGCAGGTTACCGATGGAAAAGGTATCTCCATCTGCAAAGGTCTGATCGAACTGCGAACCGTCGGTCTGAAAACCCTCTTCAGGATGGAAGATCTTCTTGAAAGTCTCCTGCACCTGCCGAATGGTCGCGCCAATCCCGATCTTGCATCCATAGCGCTTCCGCAGCAGATTACCGGCGGACAGGTGATCGGCGTGGACGTGCGTCTCCAGCACCCACTCGGGCTGCAAATCCTGCGAGGTAACGTAGTCGATAACAGATTGTAAAGAACGCTCCGCCGTACGCCCGGACTTTGGATCATAGTCCCACACGGGATCGATAACGGCCGCCTTGCGGGTGGCCGGGTCATGAACCACATGGGTAAAGGTCCACGTGGTCGGATCGAAAAAGGTCTTGATTGCCACTTCCGTCATGGTAGTACCCTCCGTTTGCAAAAACCTACCGTCACTGCACAACTGGAGGTCGCCATAAGAATACAGCTCCCTCTTTTATAATCAGGGGCTTGACTTCATCCCCTAGAATTAGTTTATATATATACAGTAAATAACTCAACTACTGGAGCGTTCTCGATTCTGCGAGGTGATAATATGTTTACTGACCTAGTCTCGTTTCAACCTTGGGTTTCTCTGTTTGGTGGTGCATTGATCGGCTTGGCGGCCGTGCTGTTGCTGGCCATCAACGGCAAGATCGCCGGCATCAGCGGCATCGTGGGTGGGCTCCTGAAGCCTTCCTCCGGTGATGTCGGTTGGCGCCTCGCCTTCATTGCGGGTCTCCTCGCCTCTCCACTCCTCTTGGCAGCGACAGGATTTTCCCTGGGCAAAGGAGAGATCGACCTGGACCTGGGAGCCGTTCTCCTCGGCGGGCTTCTGGTTGGCTTTGGCGCCCGCCTGGGATCGGGCTGCACCAGCGGACATGGAGTAATCGGGCTCGCCCGGCTTTCACGGCGTTCTGTAGCGGCCACCATCAGCTTCATGGCGGCAGGCTTTCTGATGGTCTCTTTGATACATTTTTTCTAAAGAAAGGAGAAACTTCACATGAAACTGCTCAGTGCGCTACTGATCGGCCTTCTTTTTGGCATCGGTCTCAATGTTTCCGGGATGACGGACCCGGCAAGAATCAAGGGCTTTTTTGACGTCTTTGGTGCTTGGGATCCCTCTTTGATCTTTGTGATGGCGGGAGCTCTCGGGGTCAGCATGGTAGGTATCACACTGGTGATTCGTCGGGGCAGGGCCCTCCTGGGCGACAAGCTAGGGGTGCCGACGCGCCGGGATATCACCCCCTCACTGCTGATTGGATCTTTCCTCTTTGGCAGCGGCTGGGGACTTGCCGGTTACTGCCCGGGCCCGGCCCTCGCATCCTTCGGCACACTAGAAACCGAAGTCGTGCTGTTCTTTGTTGCCATGATCGCCGGCATGTTTGCCCACAACCTCTTTGAAAAATGGCAGCTCCGTCAATCCGCCAAGGGAAAAAGGGCAACGGCCTGATATGCCTAGCTGAATCACACCCGTAGGACGGGGGCTACGTTGGCGGGGTCGGTCTTGCTCAGATGGCCGGTTTCGACATGCCCTGCCAAACGCCAAACATGGGCCTGGTCGGTAATCCGCAAGTCATACCACTGATCGCTCTGCTCTAGAGAAAAATCTAACGCCCTTTTTTCCCATTTTCCTAAGCGGACGCGACGTTTTTCGGCACCATACGCAGCGTCCTCGATCTCCACTTCGCGCGCTGAGGCGGATCGGTTCTCCAGAACCAACCGAAGATTGCCGCCCGGGAGCAGGTATTCTTCGCTTACCCGTAGCGAAGACTGCCCTTTCCCCTGTAACTTGCGAATGAAGCCATTGGAACCGTAGACAGTCAGTGCAGCGGGAACATCCTTGGGCCAGGCGATATGGTCCTCCAGCTGATGGCCGGCACCGATGGTATAGCGCTGGGGCAAACCCCTGCTGCCATCCCAGTAGGCCCAACAACAGATCCCCAAACTTGACGGGTTCTGGCAGCGAACCAGATAGCCACCGGCGCCGGCTTCGATTTGCAGAGTCTGGCGGTAGTCGATAGGTAGAGCAGGACGCTGACCTTCTTCCTGGGGAGGGATGCCTTGCTGCGTTCCCGCCACCGGTACCTGCGGCAGAGGCAAGTCTGCCACTGCCCGCTGGACCAGATTGAAGTTATTGGCGGTACTGGGCAGAAAGTATTGCCGAAGGTCGGCGCGGGAAAAATCAAAGGCCGAAGTCAGATCACCCGCAACCGCCCGCCGCCACGCTGTGATGTTTGGCTCGCTCACACCAAAGCGCTTTTCCACAAAGCGCAGAACCGAGGTATGGTCGAACACCTCGGAGCAGACCTTGCCCCCCCGACTCCATGGCGAAATAACGATCATAGGAGTGCGCGGCCCCATACCGTAGGGCAGATCGTCGGGAACAAACAATGGAGCTTGACGCGGGTTGACCAGATCGTGCACTTCGCCGGCGGTGCTGACGGTACTTTTCCCGGGCCGCACAGGGGTCGGTGGTTGCGGCGGAATGACATGGTCGAAAATGCCGTCGTTCTCGTCATAATTGAGAAAAACCACGGTTCGTGACCAGACCTTGGGATTGGCGGTCAACGCCGCCAGTACCCGCGCGATATACACCGCGCCATAGGCAGGGGCATAAGAGGGATGCTCGGTATAACCAGCGGGTGCGACAATCCAGGAAACCTGTGGCAGGCGGTCTTGGACGACATCTTCTTGCAACTGGCGAAGGCTGCGCACCGAAATGCCACGCTGGCGCAGAGGAGAGTCACTTGGGGCATTCACGTACTGACGAAACATCTGCAAGGGATTGTCACCGTAGTTCCCTTCAAAAGGTTTCTCCAGGCTCAGGGTGGTCCCCTCTTGGTAGACCTGCCAAGAGATTCCAGCCTTTTGCAAACGCTCAGGATAAGTCGGCCACCAGACGGGCGGGTATTTTTTTGGATCGGTAATGTAATCATCGTTGTTGATCAGGGGACCTCCGCCCTGGCCGCTGGGATCGACCATACCTGTCCAAAGATAACTGCGATTGGGATGGGTCGGTCCCGCCAACGAGCAAAAATAGTGGTCGCAGACGGTAAAGGCATCGGCCAGGGCGTAGTGATAGGGAATGTCCTGGCGCAGATAATAGCCCATGGTCCGGTCGGTCTTGGCCAGCGGCCAAGCATTGAAGAGTCCGCCGGCGTTGGCAGCGTGGGTGCTATACCAGCTATGATCGAGATCACCGACTACCTGGGCAGAGCTGGTCAAAGTATTGAGATGATAGGGAAGAATCACTTCGCTCGCATCAGACAGACGTGGCTGTTCCCAGATGCTTTTGCCGCCAGGAATGGGCAGGGGAAAACGATCGTTGTAACCACGCACTCCCGAGAGATGCCCAAAATAGTGATCAAACGAGCGATTTTCCTGCATGAAAATGACAATATGCTCGACGTCCTCGATGCTTCCACTGGCCGCGTGCGCCGGGGTGGCCAAGGCCCGCTGAATGGATAAAGGCAGAGTGGCAGAGACCGCCCCCATCAGGGCCAGAGATTTGAGAAATTCACGGCGATTGACGCCCGCGTTGCGCTCATTCATGAGATTTTCCTCCATTGGAAAGGACTTTCAGCTCGGCAACAGCCTCGGGGTATCCCTTCTCGGCGGCCTGCTGCAGCCAATGCAATGCTTTTTTATGGTCTTTAGGGACCCCATACCCCTTGCTGTAGGCAAGAAAAAACAGCATATCCGCATACGGATCGCCGTCTGCGGTCGCCTGCTGCAAGGTATGAAAGGTCTCTGCGTAGAGCTCTTTGGCCTTCTGCGCATTTTTGGGAACCCCCCAGCCCTTGGCATAGCTCTCAGCAAGATAAAAAGTGTCAGGGACGATTTCCTTCACATCTTCGGCATAGCGCGCCCAATAAGAAGCCCTGCGCGGATCTGCGGCAAGACCTGGGGCTCCATTCAAGTACAGGACGGAAAGCTCGCGCGCCGACCAAGCATTGCCCTGTAGCGCTGCCCGTGTCAAAAACCGAATTTGTTGCTCCGTATTAGCCGCAGAGGCAGGGTCACGTCTCAAGTAATGGGCGAGAACCTGACTGGCCCAACCACTACCCATTCCACTGGCTTTCACCAGCCAGGGTTTGGCAGACGCGGGGTCGCCTTTGCAGGCCCAATAGGCAGCCATTGCCACCACGCCATCGTAGGATCCAGATTGTGCGGCGCGCTGGATTTGCGCGAGCGCCGCGCTATCCTGCTGCAGGCAGGCGGCGGACGCCTCCGCCAACGGACCTTTCCAGCGCTGCGTGGCGGCGTGAGCACCGTTGCTCATCAGACCGATCGCCGCGATCCCCAGAGCCAGTGTAATTTTCATGACTCCTCGTCGCAAAATCGTCATGGTAGATTTCCTTCATTGGCTTCATACGCGGCAATTGTGGTGCCGTGCGCCGCTGCATAGCGCCGCAGGCGCTCTTGCAAATCTTCATAACTACCTAAACCCTTACTCGCAATCCATTCTTGGCGGAGCTGCTCGGGACCTGCCACCTTCAGTAAGGAGGTCGGGGTATAGCTTTGCGCAGCCGTGGGCTTTGTCAGCCCAGCACCATGGGGATCGGTATGACGTAGCAACCAGTTTTCAGTAAGGACATGACCGGTGGCTCCCGCCTCGCGCCGCAGGAGCAAGCGATCGCTACACTTGCCAGCGTTGAATTCCACCGGTACCTGCATCGGTTGCACGGGCATGGGATCTTGACGCGCTTCTTTCCGCCAGATCCCTCCGATTACCTGAGCATTGGCATCCCACTGCGACATGGGTGGCAAATTCAGTGTGGCTTCGATGGTACGCACGATATTGACCTGCGACAGGGGTTCGGAATCAATCATGCCAGCTTTTACCCAAGGCCCCATCGCCAGAGCAAAGGTGCGATGTGCGTTGATATGATCCGCACCTGACTGCGCGTCATCCTCATTCAAAAACACCAGCATGTGTTTCCACTGCGGCGTGCTCGCCAGATAATGCAGGAATTTGGCAGTCGCATGATCATTATCAGCGACGTAATAATCCGGACTGTAGTAGCAGGGAGATAAACCTGCAGTGTGATCATCGGGAATCCAGATGAAAATGAAATGTGGAAAGCGCTTGCCGGGATGCCGTTCGAGCCAGGAGATTGCCGCTCTCACTCGCGTATTATCCAGCAGCATCCGATCCCAACCCGGATAGGTCTGATCTACGTGTGCCAAGAGTGCCTCGCGGAGAACTCCGTCACGCGCACGGCTTAAATCCTCGCCAAAATCCTCAAACGATACATGCTGCGACAAAAGATCGTTAAACAAATACAAACGCTCTGGGTAGCTCATCCAGGGATTGGTGTAATTTCCCAGATCTTTTCGGCTGTACTGATAGGGGTTGTGACTACCGGGAGCCCCCGGGGTCAGGCTCGAAGAACCTCCGGGTCCGGCATTCCACAACAGCCCCCGATTCGAGTAATACGCAGGCCAAAGGCGTTGTACCACGTCGGAATCCGATGCCCCGTCGGTCCACTGGTGTCCCTGGGCGGTTACCTCACCATCGGCCATAAAATTGACAAAGAGGGTGTTGTGCGGTGCCCAGACATGATAGAGATTTGGCAACTCTCTAGGTCCGTAAAGATCGAATTGCGGATCTGCCCATTTCCCAGCCACCTGATATTTTCCCAGATCCTCATCAAACGTCTTATTTTCCCGCAAAATAAATACCACATAATGAATATGTTGGCGGAGATAGCGGGTAACTTTGGTATTGGCAGTAGCCAAGTCGTGCCGCTGCACGCTGCTAAAGCCATCATCCGCCAAGGCCGTTTTTGTCCATTGCGGTAAAGATTGATCCAGATTATGCAAAGAAACTTTTTGTAAAACGCCATGCATCATGTTACCGACATACTGCCACTGCAAATTTGGACCGGTACCAAACCCTTTGGCAGCGACCACGTACAGATTCTCCCCCTGTATTGCGATAGCGGATGGATACCAGGCTGTCGGTATGAGACCGAGCCTTTTCCCGGTCTGCCCGTTGTAAACGGCGATATCGTCATTGCCAGCATTGGCTACAAAAAGTCTGCCCTGACTGTAGGCGAGCCCATCGGGATAGCTGCCCGGCGGCGCATCCGGATAGGGGCTATCGGAAATCACTTTTTTTGGCCGCAAAGTGACGCTATCGATCTCGACAAGGGCATCACTGTTGGCATCGGCCACCCAAACATCGGGGCTATTCGGTACCGCTACCATCGCTGTGGGGTGTGCTCCCGCCGCCACACTACGCGGCCCGAGCACTGGGGCGGTATGAACTTCTCCCAACACACCCAAGGTCTTGCGATCCAGGACCGTCACTCCGTCGCCCGCCCAGTCACTGACCACCAGGCGTTGCCCACCATCGGCCAAGATCACGGCAAATGGGTAAGCTCCCACATTGACATAGCGAGTCTGGCCTGTCTGGAGATCAATTCGCGCGAGACTATTCGACAGCATTCCAGTGACGTAGAGATGCCGACCGTCAGGACCAAGGACCAGAGAATCGGGATAATATAACCAGGATTTCTTTCGATGATCCCCTTGGTAGGTGTATGGATACTGATTCTTGGGAAAAGGTTGCCAGGCCAAGTGGTAGACGTGCGACAAATGAACACGCTCGTTCTCGACCTGAAGTGCATAAACCGCATTCGCGTTGCCACCAGTGGCGAACCAAGTATGGTTAGGTCCGGCAATCAGTCCTTGAAAGAGATCTGCATGACCGATTGCTAACGTCGGGATTTTTTTTGGATTGGCCTCGGCTTTGAGGGATGCTTTGGCCTCCTGCTCGCGGGTCGCAGCGCTCTGATCGGTAGTGTAGACCGTTCCGGGAGCGCCAGCATGCCTCGCGTCGGTGGCGATACCAGCCCCACCGGGGGTTGCAATGGCCACTTCCTTGCCCGGAACCGCCGAATTCAGAGCGGCAAAACGCGTCTTCCGTTGCAAGTCGTAGTCATACCAAGTGATGGTCTGAAACGGCGTTGCACCGTTTGCCAAGACTCCCACGCCGTCCGGACCGAGGGCCAACTGCGTTGGGAAGTTGGGCGTACTCATCACCGTACCGACGGGCGTCACTTTACGCCAAGTGGGTAATATCCCAGTGTACTCCGCACGGTTGGCCGGAGTGATCGTCACGGGGCTATCGAGGACAGCCGCGTCAGAAGTGGATGATACCGTGGCCAGGCTCAATCCGCTGAACACTACCCATAGGTATCTCCCCATTACACAGCGCCGCTTTTTATGCTTTTCCATGCCCGATCTCCAACCTTCTATCGCGTCCGCAAGTTGTTCCGAGAAGCAACCTCCTTACATGCCTGCGCCAACTCAGAATTTGACGCTCACGCTGCCAAATATTTGCAACGGAGCACCGGCATAGGCAAACAAAGAAGGTTTCTCAGTGGGGTCATAACCTCCAGTCGCAAGGTAAATATCAGATTCATATTTACGGTTTAGCAGATTATACAGCCCCAATGTAAAGGTGGTCTTGCGTACTCCAGGGATAAGCTGGTTGAACGCTACCGTTTGGTAATTGGCAGACAAGTTGACTAGGTTATAGGCGTTTATAGTTTCGTTGGTTGGCCCACCACTGACATTATCATATAGCGTTTGTCCGCCAGAATACTGATCACTAATGGTTGGTTCCACGATTCCTCCGGGCACCCGGATCTTGTAGGAGGCGGAAATATTGAAGGAATAATGAGGAATCCCAGCCAATCTCATACCATCAAAAGACTGACCGGAATTGTTGTGATCGCTGGTATAATAAGAGTGCTGCACGTTGGCCGATCCATAGAGATATAATTGCCACACTGGTTTCCATTTTACATAAGCATTGACACCCTGATAAACCGCATTGCCAAGATTGTATCCGGAAGCATTGAATTGTGTCACAGATCCAGAAACGCCGTTGAGCAGATTCGTCAGATAGTCATGATAATAGTTGATACCGGCATTAAGAGTATTATCGTGAAATCTCAGCCCCGCTTCATAGTCCTGTGCCTTGGTAATCGGAATATCAGCCGGATTGATTTTAATGCTCTGCAAATAGGCGCCATAGGCCAAGTCCGTCTCATTCTGATAGGTTTCGCTATAATTTGCATAAATTGAGAAATTTTTCGTTATCCGATAATTTATACCAACGGATGGTTCCAGACGAGTGAAGTTGGTTTTTGCCCCGGGCGTTGCGGTGATATAAGTGGCCGTCGTATCCGGATTTATCAGATCGCTCATGGAGGTATAAAAACCAGCCAAGGCAAGACCGGGAGTAATCCGCAAATTTCCGTGTAACAGTTTTGCCGTATCCTGGGCAAAGAGATCACTAAAGAGACTGTTGATTTCCACATTATTGTACACATAGGGATTCTGTTGGGAAGTTCCCAAATAGGGATTCCATAGCTCCTCATTGGTATCGTATTGCTGGTAGGACAGCCAGCCACCAAGGGCAACGTCGTTATAGTGAGAGTGCAAAGTCACGTCCAGGCGATCACCAAAGGAATTGTTGGTGGGCGCGTAGTGCTCTGCGGCTTCGGGATTATAGGTTGTCGCACCGTAGTTGAAGTAAGCTTGGTGCAGACGATACGCATGCCGATACCAGGGGGTATTTTTCAGTTGCCAGCCAGCGCCCAGATCAAACAATTGCTGTGAGTAGAGAATCCAGGAGTCGACAATATCGTCCTTGTACCATAGATCAGCAGAAGGAACATAGTAAAATCCACTGGTCTGCTGACTCAGCAGCTGACCGGGCTTGCCATAGCCATTTACGGTGTACCCTGAAATTGGCGTTACAGGGACAGTAAGGCTGTGTGTTGCATCGGATTTTTCATAATAGAACCCAAGGGTGAATAGTCCGTTGGAGAAAGGATGGGCAGTTTTCATGTATACCGACCAGGAGTGCTGCGGCCAGTTGCTCGGCCCCTGAAAAAAGGAATTTGCACTGGTGTATCCGCCAGCTAGGACCGTAGACCAGCCATGGAATGCGCCGGTATTAACCGAGAAACTTGCCGTCTTGCTACCGTAGCTACCGAAGGAAAGGTTCGCTTTCGCGTTGAATTTTTCGGTAGGCTGTAGCGGAACAAAGTTAATTGTTCCTCCCATACTGTCGTACCACCGTTGCTGGGGGTTACCTGGACCATATACCACGTTAACGCCGTGGATCATAGTGAGGATGGGAATCTGACTGGAGTTCCACTGCCCGTCATTGGTGATTTGGTTGTTCATGGGCACGCCATCGAACAACACGCTAATCTGGTTGCGATAGGTATTTCCACTCCACCAACCGATCCCCATGCCGTTTATGGTGATATTGTAGCGCCCCGATCCATTTTGTGGATTTTCGCTCATGATATGGACCCCTGGTGCCGTTGCCAGCAATCCTGCTGCACCGGAGTTGGGGCTGATCATTTTCTTGTTTTCTTCGTTCAGCGTGACCACCGACTGCGTCGACTGGAATACCTGCTTATTCGTTAGTGTCTGGTGCAGGGGCGCGGTTTTCTTATCGTATTCACTCAGCTTCGCAGAGGAGGCCGTACCGTTCACCTCCCCCACATTCACTGCAGACTGGCTGGGGGTGGCATCGGCAGCAAGAGCAGGTAGGGCGGCAACTTGGGCAGACAGGGCGACGGCAATGGACGAAAGCAATAGCTTTTTCTTCATAGCGATCCTCAGCGGTAAGTTTTATGACCGCGAAATCGTATCACCAGAATGTTACACTATGATGAAAGCTAGATGACAGTTTTATGTTATTTTTATGACAAATAGCTGACAAACACGGCATCGATCAGATTTTATTGCACAATTCCAAAAAGTTTCGCCCAAGTGGAAAATCGTTTTGAACGACACAGGATCTGTGGTACTGGACCATACTACCCCGCCAGACGGTAACCGTCTGCGTCCTTGCCACGAATGCGGCGCCAGAGAACTTGGCCACTCAGGCGGTTGGCGACAACGATAAAGACCTTGCGGTAGGCGCCCGGGGGACAGCTCACAGCTTTCACCGCATGCCAGGAGTGATCGGTCTGGGCGAAGAGAAAACTCTGGTTGCCTAAAACCCGCGAGGCGGCCACCTCGCGCAAGTCGGAAAAATCGGGAGCCGAGTGCCGCGGCCATCGGCCAGCATCGTCCGCCAAGACCAAAGTTTGGCCGCCCCAGGACTCGTCCCAATCGTCTTCGGTATTGCAATAGAAAATGTGCGAGCCGATCTTGCGTCGCGCGTCGGTATGCGGGGATACCGACGCGCCAGCCGGGGCGTAATGCCAATGCATGGTCAGGATCACCGGACTGCGCGGGCGCAGGCCGAGCATGGTACGCCAAAAATTCAGGTAGGCCGGGGAGTGCAATTCGGTAATGAACTGCCGCCACAGGGGCGACAATTGCGCATCCAGAGATGGTCGGTACTGCAAGGCCAGACGATCATGATTTTTCTGTCCATGGGCGCGGGTTTTACCAATATGGTTTTCAAACAGTTCCGGCGATGGCAATTGAGCGCAAAGTTGAGGAAAGACTTCGGGGCGGATGAAGTCCCTGATCCGAAGCCAGGGGTAGGGCGCAGTACCCTGAAATCGTTGCGCGTTTGCCGAACACCCCTGCACTGTCTCGTCCCATAGAACCTTCATCGTCTTGTCCTATGCTTGCTATCTGTCGACAGTATAATACAGGCTAGGTATCCATTCCATTTACCGCGCTGGGCAAACTCTCTACTCTTCGTCGATGCTGATTTTTCCATTACGTGTAGCCCATCTGGAAATCCCCCTGTGGATTCCCATCACCCTCTTTGCCGCGATCATGCAGACCTGGCGCACCGGCCTGCAAACGCGACTGAAAGGCACACTGAGCGCCGAGGCCGCAAGCTTTGTGCGTTATCTGTATGCTCTGCCCTTGGAACTTTTGGCACTGCTCTTTCTGCTCTGGCGTTTTGGTGACGACCCATTTATCGGGACGCAGCCGCTCTTTTTGTTCTTCTGCCTGGCAGGTGGCGTCGCGCAGATCCTTGGCACACTCTTTCTCGTGCGCTCCTTCCACAGTCGCGGCTTGGTCACAGGGACCGCCTACGCCAAAACCGAGGCGGCACAACTGGTGATCTTGACGGTACTGTTTCTGGGTTCCGAGATCCAGGCCATGGCCATCCTTGGCATCTTTCTGGCATTGCTCGGCGTCCTGTTGCTGTCTGGGCAGGGCTTCGCATTTGTAGAGCGCGACTTTTGGCGCGGCCTACGCGAGCCCGCCGCCCGCTATGGATTAGCAGCGGCGTTTTCCTTTGCGCTGACCGCCATAGCCCTGCGCGCTGCCAGCCAGCACGGTGATCCCCATCTTCCTGTCTTAGCTCTGGGCTTGTGGATGCTGCTGGTCACCAATACCCTGCAAACCCTCTTGCAGGGGTCCTGGCTCTTATTGCACAAGCGTGCAGACCTGCGCGCCAGCCTGCACCAATGGCGTGTTGCCTGGCCGGTTGGCGTGCTCTCGGCACTGGGTTCCTGGGCGTGGTTCAGCGGTTTTGCATTGACGCAGGTCGCCCTGGTGCGCGGCCTGGGGCAGGTGGACACCCTGCTCGTCTTTCTCTTTGGCCACCGCATCCTGAAAGAACGCCTCGGCCGGGCGGAGATCGTTGCGACGCTCCTGATCGTGCTGGGGGCCTTGTGCATCATCGCGCCCGACATTCATTGGCACGGTTGACACGGTTAGGACTGCGCCTTCCGGCGGGGCCGCAAGGCCCAAAGTAATAGGAGTAACGAAAGGCCGAGGTAGGGCCAGTTGCCATAGCGCGCAAAAGGCGTCTCGCCAGCCATCGGCTGAATGCGCGCATTGAGGGCGGCATAACTGAACTGCGGCAGTTGCGCCAAGACCTGTCCGGTGGGCAGGATCACCGAAGTAATACCGGTGTTGGTGGCGCGGATGTCGGGCTTCTGCTCTTGCATCGCCTGCATTACCGCCATCTGCAGGGTCTGTGCCGAGGCCGTGCTGTGGCCATACCAGGCGTAGTCACTGCTGTTGACGAGGAAGGTTGCCCCTTGAACCACTCCTTTGCGCACATCACGGGAGAAGGACTCTTCATAGCAGATGGTCATTCCTGCCTTTTGCCCGTCCACCGGCAGTACCGAAGATCCGTCTCCCGGGGTAAAGCTACCAAGACCCGGTAGAAAATGATGCACCAACGGGCCGAGAATCCTGGGAAAGGGGATATACTCGCCAAAAGGAACCAGATGTTCCTTGCGGTACCAGCGAACCGGCGCATTTCCGTCGATTTCCATGATGGCATTGTAGTAACGCCCCTGGGCATCTTCGGGAATGCCGATCATCAATACGGCGTGGTATTTGGCAGACCAGGCCTGTAGTTGCTGGATGAGCAGCGGGATCTCCGTTTGAAAGATGGGAAAGGCGGTCTCTGGCAGAACAACGAGCTGTGTTCCCGGCGGACTCGCCACGATCAGGCGCACATAGCGCTCGAGGATGTCGTTGATGCGGCTGGCATTCCATTTTTCGCTGATGGGAATGTTGCCTTGCAAGAGCCGCACCTGCAGCGGCGCGCCGGTGGGATCGGTAAAACGGACGGTGGCGGCAAAAAGGGCCACGGCAAAGATCAGCAGAATGGCCGAAGCGCCCATGGACCAGACCGCAGCATTCCGCCGCTGGCTGATGACCCAGGCGCCAATACTCGCCACCCCCGCCGTCGCCAGTCCCACCCCATATTGGCCAAGCCAGGGGGCATATCCAGAAAGAAAATCTCCGGCCTGGGTATAACCGACCGCCAGCCAGGGAAAGCCGGTCGCCACCCGCGCTCGGAGGAACTCGGCAAAGACCCAGAAGAGGGGCAAAAGCCACCAGCGTGCCGTCGGCGAAAAACGTCTGGCCACGCCCATCGCCAAGGCTGGATAGAGGGCACAATAGGCAGCCAGCAGCGCCACCGCCGCCCCTGCCAGAGGCCAATCCATATGGGCAAAGTTGTGCAGAGTAATAGATAGCCAGTACACCCCGGAACTGAAGGCCGCAAAACCAAAGAGAAAGCCCAGCCCCGCAGCACGGCGCGGCGAGCTGCTCCGCTGCACCAGCAAAAAAAGGAGGCCCAAAAGAACGAAGGCGAGCCAAGCCTGGTGAAAGGGTGCAAAGGCCAAGGGCCAAACTGCACCCAGGGCAAGTGCCGCGAGAGTGGGCCAGGTCCGGATCGGTGAAAAAGTCATGCCGCTTAGAGTTCCGCGTCGCTATCGCGTTCCACCGTCGTTACCCCCGCGGCAGAACTGGGCGCGGTCAGACGGAAACTCTGCACACGCCGGCGATCAGCGCGCAGGACTTCCAGCTGCAGGCCCTGTACGCGCAATTTTTCTCCCACCCGAGGAACGTGTCCCAGCTCCCGACTGACCCAGCCACCCAGGGTATCGGCATCGTCATCCTCCAGCCGTACCGCAAAGGCGGCATTGAAATCCTCCAGAGGAATCAGGGCGTTGACCAGATAATCGCCATCTTCGCGGGGGACGATCATGACGTCTTCGTCGATGTCATACTCATCTTCGATCTCGCCGACAATGATCTCCAGCACATCCTCGATGGTGATCAAACCGGCAACACCACCATATTCGTCCACCGCCAGAGCCATGTGATGACGACCGGTGCGGAATTCGTAGAGCAGGTGGTCGAGATGCTTGCTGTCGGGGATGTAGGTGGCCGGCCGCAAAAGCTCTTCGATCGTTGGTGTGGAACCTTGCTGGCAGGCGCGCAGCAGATCCTTGGCGAGAAGAATGCCGCGCACATCATCACGATCATCACCGACCACCGGATAGCGAGAGTGGCCCAACTCCACCACGCGGCGGATGACCTCGGATACGGGACGGTCGATTTCGATGACTTCCATTTGTGCACGCGGGATCATGACATCGCGGACGGTCATCTCGCCGATGCGAAAGATGCCGTCGATCATGCGTGCCGATTCGGCATCGATGATCTCTCGCTCACTGGCCTCGCGGATCAGCTCGAGCAGACCCTCCTGATCCTCGACATTACCCCGCAGGGACTGGGTGAAACGCTCCCACCAGCCGCGGGAGCGCTCGCTACTTCGGTCTTCACTCATTTGCTTGCATACGATACGGGTCGGCCACACCCAGTTGGGCCAGTAAACGGGTCTCCAGCGCCTCCATGCGGCTGGCTTCCTGCTCTTCCTGATGATCATAGCCGAGAAGATGCAGGGCACTGTGGATGAGGAGATGGCGATAATGGTCACGCAAAGGCTTACCCTGTTCCTCGGCCTCGCGGCTGATGACCGCGGGACAGAGGAGAATGTCGCCCAAAGGACGGCTGCGACCAGGCCAGATTTGCGTCGGTGCCGGGAAGGAAAGGCAATTGGTGGGCTGCGGCCGCTGTCGGAACTGCTCGTTGAGCGCGGCGATCTCAGCACTGCTCAGGAATTGCAGGGAGACCTCCAGACGCTGGCCGTCGGCGTCAGAGTCCGTCAGGGCCAGGGCCAGGGCAGCACGCAACAGGCGCCGGGAGGGAATCCCTGCCCGTTCCGCTGCGCGCAATTCCGGACTCAACTGCATCCGCAAGACGAAACGTGGAGCACTCATGCTGGGGCATTCCCGCGATCATAGGCTTGGACGATTCGCGCCACCAAAGGATGACGCACGACATCGGCACTATGGAAAAAACTCATCGACACCCCTTCGACGCCGTTGAGGATGTCGATGGCCTGCACCAGTCCGGAAGGCTGCCCGCGTGGCAGATCTACCTGGGTGACATCGCCGGTGATGACCACCTTGGCACCGAAGCCCATCCTGGTCAAAAACATCTTCATTTGTTCTGGCGTTGTGTTCTGCGCCTCGTCGAGGATGATGAAGGATTCGTTGAGGGTACGACCACGCATGTAGGCCAGGGGTGCCACCTCGATGATCTGCCGTTCCATCAGCTTGGCAACCTTCTCAAAACCGAGCATCTCGTAGAGGGCGTCATAGAGTGGGCGCAGATAGGGATCGACCTTTTCCGCGAGACCGCCGGGCAGAAAGCCAAGGCGCTCCCCCGCTTCCACCGCCGGGCGCACCAAGACCAGACGCTGCACCTGCTGTTTGTCGAGCTGCTCGACGGCGGCCGCCACCGCCAGATAGGTCTTGCCGGTACCTGCCGGCCCCACGCCAAAGGTCAGATCATGCTGACGGATGGCTTGCAGGTAACGGCGCTGCCGCGGCCCGCGGCCGTTGATCCAGCCCTTACGGGTGAGAATCCCGGCGATCTGTGCGCTGTCGCTGTCGTTCTCGGCCTCCAGGACATGGGCCTGGAGGCAATGATGCACCCACTGCTGGCTCAGGGAGCGTCCCGCCCGCACCTGCCCATAGAGTTGCCGTAACACATCGGCGGCGGCCTGCACGGCGGCAGGCTCGCCACTGAGGTGGTAACGCTCGCCGCGCTGGGAAATGACCACGCCCAGTCGCCGCTCTACCTGCTTGAGATGGGCATCGAGTTCCCCGGCGAGTTCTGCCAGCTGTGCGGCACTGGCCCCCTCGGCGATGAACTCCCGATGTTCCGCGGGCGCGGCAGGCTCCATCGCTGGCGTCTCAGGAGGCCGCACGCATAGCCGTCAAACGCCCACGCAGACTGTTGGGCAGGGCTTCGGTGATCTCCACCGCCAGCATCTGCCCCGCCAGCCCCTTGGGCCCGGCAAAATTGACCGAGCGGTTGCAACCGGTCTTGCCGGTCCACTCGTTGGGGTCACGCCGCGACGGGCCGGTCACCAGGACATTCTGGGTGCTGCCCACCAGGGCGCGGCTGTAGTCCTGTGCCAGCTGATTGATGCGCGTTTGCAGGATGGCGAGGCGCTCCTCCTTGACCGGCTCAGGAACGCTGTCTTTCAGCTTCAGGGCCGGGGTATTGGGACGGGGGCTGTATTTGAAGGAAAAGGACTGGTCGAAGCGCACCTGGTCGATGAGATCCATCGTCGCCTGAAAGTCGGCATCGGTCTCTCCCGGGAAGCCAACGATGAAATCTGAGGAAAAACGGATCTCCGGGCGCGCCTCGCGCAGGGCCGCCACCTTCTCGAGATACTCCGCGATACTATGCTTGCGGTGCATGCGCCGCAGGATACGATCGGAACCGCTCTGTACCGGCAGATGCAGATGCGGCGCCAGAACCGGTAGATCCCGGTGCGCGGCAATGAGGCGCTCGCCCAGGTTGTTGGGGTGTGAGGTGGTATAGCGCAGGCGCTGTAGCCCCGGCAAGAGCGCCAGACGACGCAGGAGATCGGCAAAATCGGCATCACCGATCAATCCAGAAGGTGCACGATAGGCATTGACGTTTTGCCCGAGCAGGGTGATTTCGGCAACTCCCTGATCGAGCAACTGCCGCACCTCACGCACGATCTCCGGCAGCGGCCGGCTGTATTCGCGCCCGCGGGTATGTGGGACCACACAGAATGTGCAAAATTTGTCGCAGCCTTCCTGGACTGTCACAAAGGCGGTCGCCCCCTGCCGCCCCGGTCGCTCCGGCAGGCGGTCGAATTTTTCCAGCTCGGGAAAGCTCAGATCGAGCTGAGGCTGCCGCTCCGCCAGTCGTGCGTCGAGCAGATCCGGCAGGCGATGCAGGGTCTGCGGCCCAAAGACGATATCGACAAAGGGCGCACGGCGGCGCAGGCGCTCACCTTCCTGACTGGCGACGCAGCCACCGACGGCGATCAGCGGCTGGGGATCTCGTTCTTTCAGCGGGCGCCAGAAGCCCAACTGAGTGTAGACCTTGTCCTCCGCCTTTTCGCGGATGGAGCAGGTGTTGAGGATGAGCAGATCGGCTTCCTCCGGACTCTCGATGAGCTCCATGCCGTGACTGCGCGCCAGCAGTTCGGCCATGCGCTCCGAGTCATACTCGTTCATCTGGCAGCCAAAGGTTTTGATGTAGAGATGCCGCAAGTTCGCTTCCAAGACTTCCTTCTAAAACGCCATGATACGAGGGGGATTGGGGGGCTGGCAAGGCGGAGTATCCGGTACGCAATCGATCGCCCACCCGATAGCGCCAGAGGCCACCGAGTGGGCCGGTCAATGCCTTGCCCGTACGCCTCGGGTCTTCCCGTCCGGCGATACGCTCGTCCAGAAAGTCCAGGATCCGTCGTGCCGTCGCTTTGTGGAGCTTGCGTAGCTGCCCTTTGGCGGTCTTGGTGTATTCGTAGTCCTCGAGTTCCGCAAGGCCCTGCTCGATGATTTCGCGCAGATAGTACGCCTTGGTACGCCCGGTATGGGAGGCAAGATAGGTGTCAGGTCCCACAAAAGGTGCGGTACGGTCCGAAGCTGCCGGGCATTGGCTCGCTATAGGGAAGGTAGTCGGGGCGGGCGGTGTAGGGATCGGCAAGGACGGTCAGGAGTTTTTCCAGGGGACGGGAATCGTTGCCCTGGCTGGCCGCAGCGAGGGCGATTTCTACCTGGTGGTTACGTGGGATATAAAGCGGATTGACCGCATCCATGGCTGTGGCGGCAGCGGGCCGCGCATCACCCAGGCGCGCGTGCCAGCGTGCACACCAGGGAGCCCAGCTCTTGGGGATCGCTGGAATGCCCAGGCGCTCTCGCTGCGCTGGGTCCATGGCCTGCAGATCTACTGCTAGACTGCGGAAAGCGAGGGTGAAATCCGCATGTTCCTGGTCCAGCAGCAGTAGAAAATCTTCCATCAGCGCATCATCCTCGGCGCTAACCTCGGTAATCCCGAGTTTTTGCGCAAAGGTCTCCCGCCAGGCCTGCTGGTAGAGCTGCGGAAAACGCTGTAGGGTCTCCGTGAGACGGGCGATGGCTTGGTCGACGTCATCATCCACCAGGGGTACCAGGGATTCTGCCAGCCGCACCAGATTCCACTGACCGATGCGTGGCTGCTCGCCATAGGCATAGCGGCCATTCTGATCGATGGAGCTGAACACCGTCCCGGGATCGTAGGCATCCATGAACGCACAAGGCCCAAAGTCGATGCTCTCGCCGGCGATGCTCATGTTGTCGGTATTCATGACCCCATGAATGAAGCCCACCCCCATCCAATGCGCGATGAGCCTTGCCTGCCGCTGCATCACCGCATCGACCAAGGCGAGATAGCGCTCAGCGCCAGACAGTTCGGCGAGCTCGGAATAGTGACGCGAGATGGCATAATCGGCCAGACGACGCAGCAAGTCCTCCTGCTCGCGCACGGCAACAAACTGGAAGGTGCCCACGCGCAGATGGCTGGCTGCCACCCGCGCCAGAATCGCCCCCGGCAGTGGCTGCTCGCGCTGCACCGCTTCGCCGGTAGCCACCACCGCCAGCGCGCGCGTAGACGGAATGCCCAAGGCATGCAGAGCTTCGCCGATGACGTACTCGCGCAGCATCGGCCCGAGAGCGGCCTTGCCATCCCCCCCGCGGGAGAAGGGAGTACGTCCCGAACCCTTCAGGTGCAGGTCCCAGAGTTTACCGTGGGGATCACGGATTTCGCCCAGCAACAACGCGCGGCCATCGCCAAGTTGCGGGTTGAAAACGCCAAATTGGTGCCCGGCGTAGGCTTGGGCAACGGGGCGGCTACCGGAGGCCAAGCGTTGTCCGGAGAAGAGTGCCGCGCCGTCGCTGCGCAGTACCGCTACCGGCAAGCCCAGTTGTGCGGCCAGGCCCTCGTTCAGGAGCAGGAGCTTGGGGTTGGGGACTGGCGCCGCCTGCCATTCGCTATAGAGCCCCTGCAATTGTTCGGCAAAGTTGCTTTCGAGCTGTAATTCCGCTTCCATTCCCTGCTCCTGTCTGCACCCGCGCACAATGACAGAAAGGCCAATGCCCGGGCAAGAGAGGACAGTGCTATGCTTGGCGCATGCAAAGCCCAACTCCCAGCAATCGTCTGCGTCGGAATCGACGCTGGGCACTCGCCCTTCTCCTGCTCGCTTTCGCCCTCTTTGTCTGGGCCTCATTGGAGAATGGGCAAGGGGGCTACGCTTGGTTGCTCGCGGCCAGCGAAGCGGCCATGGTCGGCGCCCTCGCCGACTGGTTCGCAGTGGTGGCGTTGTTCCGCCATCCCCTGGGAATCCCCTTTCCGCACACCGCCATCCTACCACGCCGCCGCAACCAGCTGGCGCAGCGCTTGGCAGAATTCATCCGCGAACACTTTCTGCAGGAAGACGCCATTTTACGCCTCGTCCAACGCTATTCCTTGGCGAGTGGATTGGCTACCTGGCTACGGCAGCCGAAAAATCGGGCGATCTTTGCCGAACAGGTGCAGCAGCTCGTCTATCGCGCCCTGCAACTGGCGCAACTGGAGCCCTTGCGGCAGAGCCTCGCCAAAAGTCTGGGGGCACAGCTGCGGCAACTGGATCTGTCGCGCTGGACGGCGCAGATCCTGCAACTCCTGACGGAAGATGGTCGCCATCAGGCCTTGCTCAGCGACGCCATCGCCCGTCTCGATGACTGGCTCACCCAGGAGAGCGTGCAAGAAGAATTGGCAGAACAAATCGAGAGACTGCTGCAACGCGCCTACCCAACGCTGTTTTCCTGGCTCGGAGCGGTCGTCGACCCCGCCAATCTGAGTCGCAATCTGGCACGCAATCTGGTTCGTGCGGCGCAGGAGACCCTGAGCGAGATCCATCAGGACCCCGAGCACCCCAAGCGCCAGGCCTTCGATCTTTGGCTCCAGGAAAATCTCTTGCGCCTGCAGCAGGATCCAACGCTACAGGCACGCATTCGGCGCTGGCAGGAAGGGCTACTCGCGCACCCCGCGGCGCGCGACTATGTAAGCCGGGTAGTCAACGATCTACAGCAATGGCTCTTGCAGGATCTGCAGGCACCCCGGTCGCGCAGCCGTCAGCTCTTGCGCAGGGGCGCGGGCTGGTTTGGCGAACTGCTGGATACCCAGCCGCAGTTGCGCCAGGCGATCGACGGCTACGTGGAAGAGAGCGCACGCCGCCTGCTCCCCACGGTGCAGGACAGCTTCACCAAGCACATCGAGGACACCATCCGCGCCTGGCCGATGGCCGACATGATCCGCGTTCTCGAAGAGGGTATCGGCAGCGATCTGCAATACATCCGTATCAACGGCACCGTGGTGGGTCTACTGCTGGGGCTGCTCATCCATGCCCTTTTCGTGCTGCTGGCTACGGGATGAATGGCTCTTTCGGCACTTCCGGCGGAGCAGAGAACGGTCCGATCGGGGCAGTGAAGATCAGGGCAGCACGAATATCTACGGTCGATAGGGCCGGAACATTTTTTGCTTGCCTTGGCACAGTAATATGACCAATGAGGAGTAGATCATGAAGCCGTTGCTTGTCAGCACCCTTGCCTGTGCCGCCCTGCTCTGCAGCAGTCTTGCCTTTGCCGCCAATGCCACTGATGCCCAGAAGGCGATCAGTGCCGCCCAGACCGCTATGGCTAAGGCCGAGAGCATCCACTACCAATGGTTGGACACCCCGACATTCCTCAAGGAAGCAGAAGCCGCAGAAAAGGCCGGTAAATATGATGAGGCGGTCGCCAAGGCACAGCACGCGGAGGAGTTGGCCAATCTCTCCTATGCCCAAGGCGAAGCGCAAGCCAAGAAGTATAACGTCACCCTCGGCAAGAACGGCATTAGCCTCAACTAGAAAGGCAGGATTTGGGCGCGTACTCCCGCGCCCTGCAGGAGCCTTTGGGCAGCAGCCATTTTCTGATCGGCATCCGTCGAAGCGCTGAAGTGCAGGGCCAGCGGCTCGCCGGGGGCCACAGGAACCGGCGGCTCGCACCGATGCAAAAGACGGTAGAGTTGCCGCGCCACGCCATCGTTACCATCAAAGATAGTCTTTCCAGCGGACCACACCGAAATCTCCTCGCGCAGCCAACAGTAGTGGGTGCAGCCCAAGACCAGCGCTGTGGCGTCCCCGGCTTCTGCGGCGATCTTTTCCTGCCAATAGTCGCTGGCACGCTCACGCCAGTCCACGCGTTGTCCCTCGATAATCTCCATCCAGCCCGAGCAGGCCAGCGCCCGTACCCGGCGTTCCGGATCACAATCCCGGAGAAGTTTTTCGAGCTTGGCGCCGCGCACGGTAAGCTCGGTAGCCAACAACAGCAGCTCTCCGCTGCTTTCCTGCAGAGCCACCTTGATGGCAGGCTCGATACCGATGATGGGCATGGACGCGTATTGGCGCAGTGGTGCTGCGGCAGCACTGGTGGCGGTGTTGCAGGCGATCACCAGGGCATCGACATCGAGTTGCAAAAAGCGCTGGTAGGCCGCCTTCGTAAAGGCCTGCACCTCGGCCACCCTACGATCACCATAGGGTGCGTTGGCGGTATCCGCAAAAAAGAAATATTCCGCTTCCGCGAGATAGCGGGTACAGGCCAACCACGTACTCAGACCGCCAAGGCCCGAGTCGAAAACCCCGACCCGCATCAGGCGGTCAGCACTTCTCGGGCGAGCAGGGCCGCGCCACGCATACCGGCTTGATCATCGCCATTGCCGGCGGCGATCTCTACGGTGTCTTGCAGTGCCGGAATCATGTTGCGGCGCAGTTGCTGACGCAGCTCTTCGCCGAAACAATCCCAGGCCGCACTGAGCCCCCCGCCCACGCGAATCTGACGAGAGTCCAGCACCTTGACGACATGCGCCAAGGCTTGGCCGAGATGTTCCGCCAAGGTTTGAAACGCCCGCAATGCTCCAGGATTCTGATCCTGTGCAAGCTGGGCGATGATCTTGGGATCGGCTGCCATGCCGGTGTATTCCAGATAACTGGACACCAACCCCTGCGCCGAGGCGTATTGTTCCAGGCAGCCCTGGTTGCCGCAGCCGCAACGTCGTCCACCGGGCACGACGATGAGATGGCCAATCTCCATCGCCGCACCATCTTCGCCGCGCCACGGGCGCCCGGACTGGATCCAGCCCCCCCCTACTCCCGTACCCAGCCCGACATAGATCAAGGACTGCATTTCGGGATGGTCCTGGCGCAAGGCCCAAAATTCGCCAAAGGCTGCCGCATTGGCATCGTTTTCGAGCAATACCGGCACCTGCAACTGCTCGCTGAGCCGTGCTTCCAAAGCAAAACTTTCGAGATGTGGGATATTGGGTGACTGCCGCAAGAGCCCGTCGGCGGTCACGAAACCCGGAAAGGCAACCCCCACTCCGTCGATCTGCGGGCATTGCTCACGCAAGCGGTGATAGCCACTGGCAAGGGCCTCCAATACCAGCTGCTGCGCCGGACCTACCTCTCCGGCCTGGGCGCAACGTTCCCGCAGGTTCATTTCCGTGCGGTAGCTGGCGACACACTGCGCACCGTCAAAAACGCCAAAGCGTACATTGGTACCGCCCACATCTATCCCGAGATACAAAGCACTCATCTGCGTTCCACCTGAATTTGCAAGGAGGCAGAAAACTCCTCGCCAACGACAGGCCAGGTCAGCTCCAGCACCCAAGCCTGCATGATCTTCTCAAAGCCGGCCTCGGACTGCGAGACCGTCCGGTGCGGCCAAGCCTGCCAGGCTGTCTGCTCAGAAAGCTGAATCTCGACACTGCCCCCCAGCACCGCGTCATCGAGACGAAATTCCCGTGCGCTACCGGAGAGCGTCGCGGCGAAGCCCCCGACCACGGCGGCATCCACAGACAGGCAGCCTGCCGGTCCATCACAACTCGGCATGGCCAGATAGATACGCGTAGTGAACGTCGTTGCGGCAGCCTGTATCCCTTTGCCCGCGTAGCGAACGGATAGACAACCGTTTCGCAGATCAAAGGATTTTTCGAGTTCCCAGGCTTCCTGCTGGGCCAGGAAGCGCGGCGTCTTCGCCCCGGCGATGGCTTGATATTGCAGCGCTTCACCACCCAAGCGATCGACGAAGCTTTGACAGGGGAGATCATCGAAAAGCAGATCGTCCGCGTGAATAGCCGTTTTGAAACTGACCCGGTCATGGGCCGAGGCAATGCCGCCAGCATTCTCCGCTTCTGCCGCGCTTTCCCCCTGACGGATCTTGTCGTAGTAGGCCTCGTCGTGGCGTGCCAGGGTATCGGCAAAATCATGCTCGCTCGGGTAGTGATTCCATTCTTGGATGCTGGCGTAGGGCAGATGCAGCACAATCTGCATCTGCGCATCATGATAGAAGCACTCTTCGCGGCCATCGAGGTCGACATCTTCCCAGATCATCGCCGGCCGTTTGCGCACTTGGTCGAGCCCTGCTTCGAGACGCGTCAGGTGATGGTGCACGGCACGCCGCAAATGCGGAAGATAAATACCGCCAAAGAGCCCGTGCCAATACGCATCGTTGGCCTGCGCCGCGTGCAGATCAGCACGCAGGGCCTCGGTCTGGCGTCGCTTGGGCAGGGCATGAAAACGAGCAGACAACTGCAACATGCGCTTGTGCATCCAGTTGGATTCGGGATAGCGATGCAGGAAGCCCTTCCAGATTCCCCCGCGGATGAGGGCCTTGCGTGCATCCAGACGCCCCGCATCACGCTCCTGCTGCAAGAAGTGCTCGTACTCCCGCGCCACATTGGGGCTCAGGGTCCATTCGTTCATCTCACTGTAGGATACCGTCGGCAGGTAGATCATGCCGCGCGGGCGCCGGGTCTTGCGATAGGCGGCAAAATGCTGGGTTTCGATGCTCTCCGAGGCCAGCACGCCCTCGATAAACTGCGCCAGCCAGCCGCGTTCGTAGACCCAGTTGTAGGTTTCCGGCCAGAGACCGAATTTTTCGATATCATCGAAATAGATCGCCGTACTGCCCGGCTGGCGCACGCCTTGCTCGTGCAGAAACGCAATGGCATCCGCCACCTCGGAGAAGGGCAGCCGGTAGCGTAGCGCCTCGGAGATGGGGAAGACATCAATGCTCTGGCCGTTTTCCTCCGTACGGTAAAAACTGCCGAGATCCTCTCTTTCCAGCCCTGCACAGAGGAAATGGTAATCATCGACCAGCACATAGCGAATGGCGGAGTCGACCAGCGCCGGGACCACCGAGGGATCCCAGACCCGCTCGGTCAGCCAGGCGCCTTCCGGGCGCTGGCCAAATTCTGCTTGCAGCCGGCTGCTCATAGACTGTAATTGTTCGATGCGATCGGTATACGGAATCGCAGCCAGCACTGGCTCGGTATCGCCAGCCCCTACCAGCTCTACCTGCCCACGCGCCACCATGCTGCGCAGGAGATCCATGGTCTGGGGATGCCGTTCGGACATGTAGGCCAGCAACCAGCCACTGCTATGAAAGGCAAAGGCAAAGTCGGGATAGCGATCGAGCACCTGCAAAAACGGGTGATAACAACGTGCTACCGCGTCGTCGACGACCTCGGGAAAATTGCCGATCGGTTGATGGGCATGGACTCCAAAGAGCAGGGGCAGGGCATCGGGCATCGTTTGCTTTCCTCAGGTGTGGCCACGGCGCATGGTACCACCAGCCTCGGCGCTGCCGCCGCCCTGACTGATGGCTTGATCGAGTTCTGCTGGCGCTGGCTGCTCCAGCAAATCGTAGAGTTGCCGCAGGTGATCGCGGTACAGGCCATCAAAATCGCGTACGGCATCACCAGGGTTATAGTCGCCAAACCACCAGAACCAGTCCGACCCCTCACAACGAGCGAGCTGTTGGCGAATCACTTCTTGGCGCTCCGCAGAGAAGCTACCGATCTTCTGGTCCACCGCCAGCTTGGCATGGCAAAGCAGATCCCAGGCACGATTCTTTGCCGGGTCACCAATCCAGGTACTGAAATTTCCATAGACCCAGCTACCCGCGGCGAGCTTGAGCAGGTCTTGGGCGGCATCGCCATGATCGCGCACATAATCGCCAAAGGTACAGAGCTGAATGTGCGGATGGTTACTCAGGAGCCGGTAGAGCTCGCTGAGAAAATAGTAGCCATTGTAGGGGTAGTATTCCCACGCATTCTCGCCATCCAGAATCACGCTTACCACTGGCGCCGGCTGGTCTTCGGTATCGCGCCAGATCGCCTCCAGACGTTGCACGAAGTCCGTGGCCGCATCATGTCCAGACCAAGTCTTGTAGTCGAAGCCGATGCGATCCGAGAGCGAATCATCGCGAAAAAACAGATGCGGTCCCTGGCCGGCCAAGCGATAGGCACGATACAGGTACTCTGCCCTTCCCTGGGCTGGCGAGCGATCCGGAAAGGAGTGATGCAGGCTGCGCCCGAGGACACCCTCCCCCGAGGCTGTCCACTGCAATCCCTCTTCGCCCAGCAACTCCACGAACTCTGCGGAAACCCCGCCTTCGGCCGGCCAGATTCCGCGGGGAGGCTCCGAAAAATGCTGGCGATGACTCGCCAGCGCTCTTCGCAATTGCCGTTGTACTCGCTCTTTGCCACCTGGGTATTGCGGACTCTCGGGCAATGGCGCATCCGGCAATCCGTCGCGCGCCGCCTGAAAATCCAGCAGCAGGGGCGCGATCGGATGCTGGTACGGCGTGCTCGAGAGCTCGATCCGGCCCGCCTGCGCCAAAGCTTGGTAACGCGGCAACAGGCCGGAAATGGTCGCACCGAGACAGTCGAGCAACGCTATGCGGTCGACCGCCGAATAGCCGCTGCCCTTGGCCATCAAATCCTGAATCGTTGCACTTTTTCGGCGCAGGGTCTCGCCAGTCCAGGCCAGGTGATACCAGACCAGGAGGTCGGCGAGATATTGTACCGAGAGGTAATCGCCCATCTCCGCAGCGTCTTGCCGGATGAATTGCCAGAGCTCGTAGAGGCGCCGGTAAGCGGGAAAGGGGTTGAGCATGTGCTCAGGGTCGAGGCGAAAACACTGGTCGAGTATGATGTGCCGGTCTGCCGCGCCAAGGGATTTGAGGTCGGGGGTAGCCAAGGCCCGCAGCAGCGGATCACGAAACTGGCGCGTGCGAAACTGCTCGGCATAGTCGTCGAGCTGCTCGACCAACACCGGAACGAAGTTGAATACCGCCCGCGCCAGAGGATTCTCCTCCAGGTGCGCGACCATGTCGACGTAGTCCTTGCAGGCGTGGAGATAGGTCCAGGGGAAGCGATATATCCCCTGGGCATCGCGGTAATCCGGCTGATGCATATGCCAGCAGAAGACGACGTGCAGGGAGCGCGCTGGCGTCATACCGTCACCTCACAAAGTGTAGTTGCTGTCCGAGAGACTCGGGGGTGATCAGAGTCACGCCATTGGGCGTGCGATGAAAGCGCCGCGCATCCTCTTCCGGGTCTTCTCCCACGATCAGACCGGCAGGGATCACCGTACCCTTGTCGACCACCACCCGGCGCAGCCGCGCGCCTTCGCCCATTCGCACATTGGGGAGAATGACCGAATCCTCGATCAGGGTGTGACCATCATTGACCCGCACGTTGGAGAACAGTAGCGAACGCCGTACCGTCGCACCACTGATAATGCAACCGCCAGAAACGATGCTGTCGAGCGCCACACCGCGACGACCATCATCGTCAAAGACAAACTTGGCCGGCGGCAGCTGTTCCTGATAGGTCCAGATCGGCCAGCGGCTATCGTAGAGATCGAGATCCGGGGTCACATGCACGAGATCAATATTGGCGGCCCAATAGGCATCGATGGTACCAACATCGCGCCAATAGCAGCGATGGCTATTGGAGCCGCCCATGCCGGTGGTCACGCAGCTGTGGCGGAAGCGATGCGCCATCACCCGGTAGCGGGAAATCATGTAGGGAATCAGATCGTTGCCAAAATCGTGGCTGGAATGCGGATCGTCGGCATCGCGAATGAGCTGTTCGTAGAGGAAATCCGTGTTGAAAACATAGATACCCATACTAGCCAAAGCCTTTTCGGGATGGCCGGGCAGCGGGGTCGGGTTTTCTGGCTTTTCCGTGAAACCGACGATGCGATCCTCATGGTTCACCGACATCACGCCAAAGGAACGTGCCTCCTGGAGCGGCACCTCAATACAGGCCACGCTCATATCCGCCTGACTCTGCACGTGCTCGGCGAGCATCTGGCCGTAATCCATACGATAGATGTGGTCGCCGGCGAGGACCATCACGTAGCGGGGTCGATGCGCCCGCAGGATATCGATATTCTGGAAGATGGCATCGGCGGTACCCTTATACCAGCTGGTATTCATGCGCTGCTGCGCCGGGAGAATCTCGATGAACTCGCTGAATTCACCACGCAGGAAGCCCCAACCAAGCTGCAGGTGGCGAATCAGGCTATGGGCCTTGTATTGGGTCAACACCCCGACCCGACGAATGCCCGAGTTGATGCAATTAGAGAGACAGAAATCAATGATGCGAAACTTGCCGCCGAAAGGCACTGCCGGTTTGGCCCGCCAATCCGTCAGCGGTCCCAGGCGGCTGCCACGTCCTCCAGCCAAAACCAAGGCCAGAGTATTCTTGGTGAGGTTACTGACGAAACGCGGTGAATTGGCAACGGCTTCGGACATGATGGCGACTCCGGAAACAAATGGCCTAATAGATTTCCCTTTGCACTTACAGTATAGCTGCCCTGCCGCCCTTCCTTTCTTCCTGCTAGGCTTACAGAAGAAAGTACCGCATACCCAGGCGCCGGAGCAAGGCACCCGCCCTCGAGAGGAAACGCTATTGGCATGAACACACAGCAAAAAAATACCGGATTCTGGCACTTCACCCGCGAATTTTTTCGCGATCCCCGCGGTATTGGTGCGCTGTTTCCCAGCTCCCCATTTCTTGCCAAGCGCATGGCTGGGCTGGTACCTGGCGGCGAGGGAGCAGTAGTCGAGCTCGGACCGGGACTCGGACCGGTGACCCGCGCCCTGCTCGAGGGCGGCATCGCCAAAGCCGATCTCATTCTGATTGAACGCTCTGCCAACATGGTCCAACACCTGCGGCAGGAATTCCCCGGGGTAGAGGTCATTCATGGCGATGCCGCCGAACTGGCCACCCTGATTGGCGACCGCCTGCCGGTACGTGCCATCGTTTCCAGTCTGCCCCTGCGCAGCATCCCGCCGAAGATCGTCGAACGCATTCTGGCGGAATTTCCCAGGTGCGCGCGGCGCGGTACCGCCCTCATTCAGTTTACCTATCACCCCTTGCACTCCTGTACGGGCCTGAGCGCCAAATTTGCCCACCAGCGAGCCAGCTATGTATGGCGCAACCTGCCGCCAGCACGGGTCGATTGCTTTCACTTCGGCGATTGACCACCTTCGGCAAAGGCAGGATCATGGTGATCCATGATCCCTTCGCGTCGCCACCGTCGTCATGCCGCCTGGGCACTCTGGCCTTGGTTATGTCTTCCCGCCTCCCTCACCGCGGCCTTGCGTCGTGCCTACGGGGCAACAGAATGGCCTCGCGCGCGGGTGCTCGGCTGTGGTCGTGCCCGCCCCCATCCCGAGGAACGTCGCGCCCTGGGCCTGAATCGGGCGGCCTGGGTCTACTGGCGAGAGGTGGAGCTGCATGGCCCCGATCCGCAAAAACCTGCCATCTGGGCCCGCTCCAGTTTTCCCTTGCGGGCCATCAGTCAGGGGCTACAACCCCTTACCCGCCATGGTAGCCGTCCCATTGGCAATACCTTGTTCCGCCATCGGCGCTTGCGGCGCAGCCCCATCCAGATCGAGATCTCCCCAGTCTATGGCCAGCGCCGACGCTGGCGGCGCAGCTCGATATTGCAGCGCGGAGCGCGCCGGGTTTGGGTGGAAGAACATCTCCTGCCCGATCTGCCGCGCTGGCGCGGGCGGGGCCGATGAACAGCGCTTGGCGTAGCCGTCTGGCGGCGTATGGGGCGCTGATGCGCATCGATCGCCCCATCGGCACCCTGCTCTTGCTTTGGCCCACCTATTGGGGGCTCTGGCTGGCAGCGGGCGGCACGCCACCCCTGGAATTATTTCTCATCTTTACCCTGGGAACCTGGCTGATGCGCTCGGCCGGTTGCGTCATCAACGACTATTTCGACCGCGACTTCGATCGCCAGGTCGCCCGTACCCGTAACCGCCCCCTGGCCAGTGGCAAGGTTCGCGCCCGGGAAGCGTTGTTGCTGTTTTTTGTGTTGTGCCTCTTGGCGGCCGCGCTCTTGCCGTTTCTGAATCTCCTGGTGTTCTATCTCGCCATCATCGCCGTTGCCATCAGCGCCGCCTACCCCTTGTTCAAACGCTTCACCCATCTACCCCAAGCCTTTTTGGGCCTGGCCTTTTCCTTTGGCATCCCCATGGCCTTTGCAGCAGTGCAGGATCATATACCGCCCATGGCTTGGTGGCTCATGCTCGCCAATGCCTGCTGGGTGATCGCGTACGATACCGCCTACGCCATGGCCGACCGGCCCGATGACCTGCGCGCCGGAGTTCGTTCTACCGCCATCTTGTTTGGACGCTTCGACTGGCTTGCCATTGCGGCTTTCGAGCTGGTCATGCTTGCCATTCTGTTGGTCATCGGTCTAGAGCTGCAGCTCCACTGGCCGTACTGGTTCAGTTTGACCGGCGCAGCAGTGCTGTTTCTCTACCAGCAGAGTCTTCTCGACGGCGATCGCGATAAGGCCTTTCGTGCTTTTCTGCACAACAACTGGGTGGGATTATGGATTTTCTGGGGACTGGTGGCATCTCTCGGCCATTCCTGAAGGAAAAATCAAGAATCACTTATACACAGTCTAGCCATGTACTGACGCTGGCAGGAGAAAATCAAGCAGTTAGCACGAAAGACGAAAATCAAGTTGAGAAACAATGAGTTATAAATGCCTATTTTTTAGGCATCGACAAAAAAGATAGTTAGCTCAAACTCTTTACGCAGTTGGACCCATTTCCTGCACAGACTTATCCACAGAAATTGTGGGAAACTCATGAATCGTGAAACACCCTGTATCGAAGTTGTTATCCTCGGCCCGCTGCCGCAAAGCTTCAGCTATCGTTGTGCCCTTCCCTTGCCTGCGCCTGGCTGCCGTCTACGCGTGCCCTTTGGGCGTGGGGAGCGCATTGCTATCGCGATTGGCCCATGTGTCTGTCCGCAGGACATCCTCCTCAAGGATGTCGCCAGCGTCCTGGACTGCGAGCCCCTACTCCCCCGCCCCCTGCAAGCCTTACTGGAGTTCGGCAGCCACTATTATCACCACCCGCTTGGGGCGGTATGGGAAACCGCTCTGCCGGCGCGGCTCTGCCAGGGGCATCCCCTCCCCGCGCTGACTCCCACGGTCTGGCGCCTGCGGTCTGACACCAGCCCATCAGAAAAGGGGCTGGGGGCACGGCAAATCGATCTTCTCCAGCGTTTACGCGAAGGCAGGGTAGCTAGCGCAGAACTCGACAGTAGCGATCGTCAGCGCCTGCGCCAATTTCTCGCGGACGGATGGATAGAAGAGGCCCCGCCCACTTTTCAGACTCGGGAGTCGCCGCTTCACCTCCACTCCGAGCAGGCCGGCGCGGTCGCCGCGATCCGTGCGGCCTCCGCATTTCAACCTTTTTTACTCGATGGGGTCACCGGCAGCGGCAAGACCGAGGTCTATTTGCAGGCCATGGAGCCACTGGTGCTGGCGGGAAAACAGGTGCTGTTTCTGGTACCGGAGATTGGACTCATCACCCAGACCGAGGCGCGCTGCGCTGCCCGCTTCGGGGCTGATCGCGTCGCCGTCTATCATTCGGGCCAGAGTGACGGGGAACGCCTGCGGGTCTGGGCGCAGGCACGCCAGGGTAGCATCTCCGTCCTTATCGGCACGCGTTCCGCCGTTTTTGTGCCGCTGTTACAACCCGCTCTGTTGATCGTCGACGAAGAACACGATCCCTCCTACAAACAGCACAGCGGTTGGCTCTATTCTGCCCGCGATCTGGCCCTGCGCCGCGCGCAACTCGAGGAGCTTCCCATCGTGCTCGGTTCCGCCACGCCATCCCTGGAGAGCCTGCACAATCGCCAACGTGGCCGCTACCGCGACCTGCGTCTGCGCGAGCGCGCCAGCGCCCGGCAACTTCCGCAAATCGAGATTTTACCCCTGCGCAAAAAGCGTCTGTTGGCGGGGCTGGATCCCGTCCTTCTGGGCGCCTGCGCAGAGACCCTCGCCAGCGGTCAGCAGGCATTGTTTTTTCTCAATCGACGTGGCTTTGCCCCGGCCCTGCTCTGCCATGCTTGCGGCCATGTACCCCACTGTCGCCGCTGCTCGGCACCCTTGACCTGGCACCGACGTCAGGCACGTCTACGCTGTCATCATTGCGGGCTGGAGGCCCCCGTACCTAGCCAATGCCCCAATTGCGGTGCCAGCGAAATCACCGGCATTGGCATGGGCACGGAGGGCCTCGAAGATTTTCTGCGCGAGCGCTTTCCCGACGTGCCCCTGCTGCGTATCGACCGCGACGAGGTACATAGCGCCAAACAATTAGCGGAGCGCCTGCAACAGGTCCTGCACACTCGACCGGCCATCTTACTTGGCACGCAAATGCTCAGCAAAGGTCACCATTTCCCCGACGTCAGCCTGGTAGGCATCGTGGATGTGGACCAGGGGCTGTACAGCGCCGATTTTCGCGCTCCGGAACGCTTGGCCCAGACGGTGATACAGGTGGCCGGTCGTGCCGGCCGCGGCGGCACTCGGGGACGGGTCATCCTGCAAACGCACCTTCCGGAACATCCTTTGCTGCTTGCCTTGCAAGGTGGCGCATACGGGACCGCGGCAAGCCAACTCCTCCGCGAACGCCAGCAGGCAGGCCTGCCCCCCTTTCGCGCCCTCGCTCTGCTGCAGGCCGAGGCGCAGCGTGCCGAACCCGTCTATGCATTTCTGCGCGCAGCACACGCCTGCATTGGCCCGGAATTGGAGTGCAGCGGTCCGATTCCAGCTCTACTCGAACGCCGCGCTGGCTATCACCGTGCCTATCTGTGGCTCGAGGGCAAAAGCCGCTCCGCACTCCATCGTGCCTTGGCTCGGGCCGTAGATCCCCTTGGCAAATTGCCCCAATCGCGGCGGGTACGCTGGAGCCTGGACGTAGACCCGCAGAATTTTTAGGACCTTTGCAAGAATTACCTACAGACGGTTGATATTTCCAGCGGAAAGCCTATACTGAATTTGGCCAGTTCGGCTGTTTTTATTTATTTGGGGTGTAACATGGCGGTTGGTACGGTAAAGTGGTTCAACGACAGCAAGGGGTTTGGTTTCATCACGCCGGAAGATGGCAAGGAAGATGTGTTCGTGCATCACTCCGCCATTGAAGGCTCCGGCTTCAAGACCTTGGCGGAAGGTGAGCGCGTCAACTTTGAAGTGACTCGCGGCCCGAAGGGTCTGCAAGCCGAGAAGGTCCGTCGGGCCTAATTAGCCCGCGCAGGGCAGTGTCAACTGCCCTCCCCCTTGCGGGGAAAACACTTACCGGCCCGGTTTACTGAGCCGGTATTTTTATGTCCGCCGCTCGCGCTTACGGGTACTCGGCCGGGTCACGCGACGCTCTTTTTCAGCAGTTTCAGCGGTCGTTTTCCGCCGCACTGCCGGACGCCGGGGATAGCTCTCCCGCCCGGCGTCGCCAGACGATAGTGGGCGGATCTGCAGGGGGCGGCCGCAGACCCAGGTCTTCTTCAGGTGCTCGATCACGGCGTCGTGGAGATCCGCGGGCAATTCCACCGTGCTGTGATCATGGGCAATTTGTACCTTGCGAATCAGACGGCTTGGCAAGCCCGACTCATTGGCAATAGCGCCCACGATATTTTTTACCTGCGCTCCGTGCTCTTCACCCACGTCCAGGCGATACATGCGCATATTGGGCTCCCCCTCAGCTGCAGAGGACTCGCGGCGCACCTGCGGCCTCTGCCGCTTGCCCTCGCCATCACGCCGTTCGCGACGTGGACGTGCGGGCGGCACCACAGTGTCCAGCGCTGCGGAGGGTCGGGTCTCCGGCGCTGGCAAGAGCGGCTTGTCCTTCTGCACCAAAAAGGCCAAAGCGGCGGCAATCTCTCCCAGGCCAATATCATGCTCCTCCTGATATTGGGCGATCAAGGATTCGAAGGGCTCCAGGTCCTCCCCCTCAATCACCGCGAGGAGCTGCTCCTTGAACTGCGCCACCCGACGATCGGCAACATCGGCAAGACTGGGCAAATGCATGGCCTCGATACTCTGCCCAGTGGCCCGCTCGATGGCTTTGAGCAGATAACGCTCACGCGGGGCAACAAAAAGAATAGCCTCCCCTTTGCGTCCGGCCCGCCCGGTGCGACCGATCCGATGCACATAAGCCTCGGTGTCGTTGGGGATATCATAGTTGATGACGTGGGTGATGCGCTCGACGTCCAGGCCACGGGCGGCAACGTCCGTAGCAATGACGATGTCGAGGGCACCCGATTTGAGCCGCTCGACGGTCTGCTCGCGCAACGCCTGACTCATATCGCCGTTGAGGGCACCACAGGCGTAACCACGTGCCTCCAGGCGCTCTGCCAGTTCGACGGTAGCCGTCTTCGTGCGCACGAAGATGATCCAGGCATTGCTGTCTTCCACTTCCAGAATACGGGTCAGGGCATCAAGCTTGTGGGTGCCACTCACCTGCCAATAGCGCTGGCGGATGGCAGACACGGTTTTCGTGGCACTTTTGATCTTGATTTCCACAGGCTCGCGCAGGTACGTGCGCGCAATCCGGTGGATGGCCTCGGGCATGGTCGCAGAAAACAGCGCCACCTGGCGCTCCTCCGGGGTGTGCTGGAGAATATCTTCGACAGCATCGATGAAACCCATGCGTAGCATCTCATCAGCCTCATCCAGTACCACCGCCTGCAGTCGGTCGAGCTGCAAGGTACGGCGACGCAGATGGTCCTGAATGCGCCCCGGCGTGCCCACCACCACCTGCACCCCACGCGCCAGTTGTTTCAACTGCAGGCCCATGGACTGACCACCGTAGATCGGGAGGACGTGAAATCCAGGCAGGTATTTGGCGTAGCTCTGCATCGCCTCGGCTACCTGGATGGCCAGCTCGCGCGTCGGCGCCAGCACCAGGATCTGCGGGAAACGCTGCGAACAATCAACGCGGCTGAGCAACGGCAAGGCAAAGGCCGCAGTCTTGCCGGTGCCGGTCTGCGCCAGACCGATGACATCCTTGCCGGCAAGCAGCGGGGGAATGCTCTGGGCCTGAATGGGCGATGGCTGCTCATAGCCAATCTCGGCTACGGCGCGCTGGAGCGGCTCGGCAAGCGCGAAATCGCCGAAACGCTGTGTGTTTTCCTGTCCCATTCCTACCCCCTACGCAATCGATTGCGCACTATACGCCAAATCTGGCGCCGGTGCATGACTCAGTCGGCAGCCAGCAATTCTTGCAATGCCGCCGCGATGCCCGTGTCGGCCCCGGGGCCATACGGCGTTTGTCCGGGCGTAAAGCGATCGCAAAAGGCGTAATCGAAGCTCACGTCCTGCAAGCCCAGACTGCCAAAGAGGCGGTTTTCCCAAGACTGATCATCGGCGTGGGGAACCAGCGTCGGCCAGGCGGACGCCGCAGCAGGTTCGAGAATGGGTCCAAAAAAGATTGCGCCGGGCTTGTTGCGCAAGCGCAGGGCACAGGAGCCGGCGGTGCGACCTGACATCGGCAGAAAGTCGATGGTGCGGGTGAGGCGCAGCTTGCTGTCCAGAGCGACATCGAGCTCAACGCCCATAGCCCTTCCCTCTATGGGTTGCGCCACCAAACGCAGACCTTTGTCCTGCCAGCTGGAGAGATCCTGGGCACCGAAACGACTCGGCAGAAACAGTACGGTCGGCGGCGCCAGCCTCTCCAGTTCTTGCCAGAGCGCGGCGTCATAGCGTGGGGCATTGACCAGAATGCCACCGGCATCCTTGTCGGCGATGTAATACGCCGCCGGGGTGTCCTCTCCACCCTCCACATGATGTATACTGCGGTCAAAGAAACGACAGAGTTCCTGCATAACACCTCTCCAGTCTGGAGGGATTCACCTTGGCGCAAAAATTCTTTGCGCGCAAGGACTGGGCGCCACAAAACGCAACGCTTATTCTGCCACTTTATCCTCCACCGAGATCTCGACCCATGGATATCGTCCAGCTTCTTCTCGCCCTCGTTCTCATTCTCCTCGCCGCCGAGCTGTTCACCAACTCCCTGGAACATCTGGGCCACCGGCTCGGGCTTTCGGAGGGAGTCACCGGCTCCATCTTTGCCGCCATTGGTACTGCGCTGCCGGAGACCATGGTACCACTGGTGGCGGTCTTTGCGTCGAGCAGTCTGGCCAGCCCGAAACTTGGCGAGGAGGTTGGCGTCGGTGCCATTCTTGGCGCACCGATGATGCTGTCCACCCTCACCCTGTTCCTAATGGCGCTTTTTGCTGCCGGACAGCGCGGCTGGCGGGGCGAGCTCCTGCCCGAGCGCAGCGGCCTGCGTCGCGATCTGTCCTGGTTTCTGGCCGCCTTCGCCCTGGCGACGATTGCGCTGTTCATTCCGCACCACGCCGCCATCGTGCGTAGTGCTATCGCCACCATCCTCGTCTTGCTCTATTTCTTTTACATTCTGCTCACGGTTCGTGCCTCGGCAGCCCTGGTCGCCGATGGTCACGCCACCGAGGCAGAAGCACCGCTCTACCTTTCCCGGCTGGGCCTTCCCAATGCCTTGCCGGTCATCTTCCTGCAACTGGCACTGGGACTGGCTGGCATCATCTTCGGCGCCGAGCTCTTTGTGCATGGAGTGGAGCATCTCTCCATCTGGCTGGGGGTTTCTGCGCTTATCCTCTCCCTGCTGATCGTGCCCGTAGCCACCGAACTGCCGGAAAAAATCAACAGTATTCTGTGGATACGGCGCAAGAAGGACACTCTCGCCTTTGGTAATATCACCGGTGCGCTGGTCTTTCAGGGGTCGTTGTTGCCCGCCATTGGCGTCTCTCTGACCCCCTGGTCACCTACCCCACCGGTGCTGCTCGGGGCAGTGCTGACTTTGTGCGCAGCGAGTTATACTTTTTTGCTCGTCTGGCGTGGCGTGCGTCTACGGCCCCTACATTTCCTCTTCAATGGGGTCCTCTATATGGCGTATTTTGCGGTGTTGAGCTAGGCGCAGAGCGTCCCAAGCTGCTACCATTGGCATCACGCCCCAGTAGCTCAGTGGATAGAGCAACCGCCTCCTAAGCGGTAGGTCGTACGTTCGATTCGTATCTGGGGCGCCAAGAAAAACAAGGCTCTAGCGTAACTGCTGGGGCCTTTTCTTTTGCCCGTGGGACACTGGCGGGACAGTACGCCGGAAACATGGGGCACAATTCCCCCCTCGACGCCTGCCCTTTTGGTGACACCCTCGACGCCTGCCAGCCTGTGGATAAGTGCCCTCACTGCCCCATGAGTGCCCCATGTGTAGGGGTGCAATAAAGAAACAGGAAAAAATACATAATGTTATTATTTCAGAGCTTCCCCTATATAAGCCCTTGTTGCTCTTTTTTGCGGGTTTGTTATACTGGATACAGACAAGCCGGGAAGGTGTACCAGCACCCGCCCGGCTCTACCACCGGCAAACCTGACAGAGAGGGCCGCCAATGGATACCGACAGCATACCGCACTACGCCCAGCCCCTCACCCTCTGGCGGGGGTGCTGACATGGCCGCAATCGAGAAACGCACCGCCCAGGACGGCAGCACGTCCTACCGCGTCAAGGTTCGCCTGAAAGGGCACCCGGTACAGTCTGCCACCTTTGCCAGTCTCACCAAGGCCAAGCAATGGGCGCAACAGACAGAGGCCGCCATCCGCGAGGGCCGCTATTTCCAGACGGCAGAGGCCAAGCGCCACACTCTGGCCGAAGCGATAGAGCGGTATGAAAGCGAAAACCTGTCAGCAATCAAGACGGCAGACAAGCGCCGCCCCTTGCTTCACTGGTGGCGCGATAAGCTGGGAACCGTAACGCTGGCGGACTTGGCAGCGCCAGCCATAAACAAAGCCTTGCAAGACTTGGCGAAAGAACCAAGCGAACGGCACCCGGACAGAACCCGCGCGCCTCAGACAATCGCCCATTACCGGCAAGCCCTCGCCTCTGTGCTATCCGAGGCCGTCAAAACATGGGAATGGGCAGAGCAAAGCCCCATGCACCGAGTGACAAAGCCAAAACTGCCAAGGGGCCGGGTGCGCTACCTCGACGACGACGAACGCACCCGCCTGCTGGAAGCTTGCAAGCAATCGAGCAACCCGGATTTATACCTGGCCGTCCTGCTGGCGCTCACCACTGGCGGCAGGCAGGCCGAGACAATGGGCGCGACGTGGCGTCAGATAGACTTGAACCGGGCAACCTTGACGCTGGAAGAAACCAAGAACGGCAGCCGCCGCACTCTGCACCTCACCGCGCCCGTGCTGGAATTGCTCAGAGAGCGGGCCAAGGTGCGCCGGATAGACACGGACTTGCTCTTTCCCTCGAAGGTGAACCCGCGCCAGCCTGTGAACTTGCGCCAGCCGTGGGAAAAGGCACTAGAGCAGGCAGGCATTGCGGACTTCCACTGGCACGATTTGCGGCATACGTTCGCCAGCTATGCCGCCATGAATGGGGCCAGCCTGCCAGAGCTTGCCGCGCTGCTGGGGCATAAAACCCTCGCCATGGTGCAACGGTACGCGCATTTAAGCCCTAGCCATGTTGCCGGGATAGCCGAGCGGGTAGCCGTTGCGATTGTAGGGGGTGCGTCATGAGTGCCGCCGAAGAATACGCTGAAATCCAGAAAGGGGCGGCAGCATGGCTAAACGACGCGACGCCAGAGCAGAAAAAGAAGATTGCGGACACCGTGCAGCAAGTCGCCGCCATGGCGGCAGCGGCAGGGAAGGCGCTGGATTCGATACTGAAACGGCATGGAAAAAATATCCTCGCCGGTCCTGTGCAACTGCCAGACAATACCGCCCAACTCTTGCGCGCCATGGTGGCGGAAGGTGAAGCCGCCGCCGCTTTCATGGATACACTCGCCAGCCTGCAAGACAATCCCACTGTTGCCGCCTCGCCTTTCGTTTCAAGTTTTGCAAAGCGCCTACATGACGAACTTGCCCAATGCTATGACCCGCGCGACGTGCTGGCTTCCCACTATGCCGAACGTGAGGAATCAGAGAAGAAACGGCAGACGCGGGACGCGGTAAACAGTCGGAAGGACAGAAAGGCCGCCAAAGAAATCCAAGCGTTTGCCCTCGCCCTCTACCGTCAAGGCCCCTTTGGTGGCGGGGTTTGGCGCGACACGGTAACGGCTGCGCGCAATATCGAGAGCAAAGTTAATGCGAGAGCCGCCGAGCTTGGGTGGCCTCGCAAGAAAACGTCCAAAAGCTACCTTGTTGTCCAGCGTTGGATTGAGAAAGGTTTGAACTCTACGCCGTAGAATTGCAACAGAATTGAACTCTACGCCGTAGAATTTAAAAACATAAGCAAGAACAGTGCGTTATCTGTTCTCTTGCCTGTTGTTGCCTCATATCTTGGCTATCGCGCTAACGTTAGCGCGATTGCGAAAGGTAGCAACACCATGGCAACACTTCTCACGATAAAGCAGTTTTGCGAACGTCAGCCGGGAATTAGCGAATCGGCTCTACGGCAGGCCATTTTCTACCAAGGCGACAAGCTGGAAGAATCCGGGTGTATCGTCCGAATGGGCCGCCGAATCCTCATCAACGAGCAGCGTTTCCTAGACTTCCTCGCCTCTGGTGGGTTGCGCCGGATTCGAGGTGCAGCATGAGCGCCCGGAAACGGACAGAGCAGCCGGACTTGCTCGCCGATATAACCGGGTTGAGGAAGTTTGGACAGACAAAACAACGCGAACCGCGCGACTTTCCAGGCTCTGACAATCCACGGCATAAACGCATACTTTCTGCGCTCATGCACCGCTATTGTACCCGCGAGGAAATCGACGCCATAAGCGGGGCAAGCAATGGGCCAGAGGAAATCCGGCAACTGCGAGAGCTTGGCCTTGAATTGCCTTGCTACAAGTTGGGAACGTATGACCGGGACGGGTTCTGGACTTGGCGCGGGGTGTACGCTTTAACGCTGCGAGATAAGCAGCAAGTCATCCGAGCATCAAGCTGTAAAGGTGGCGCGGGCAACGCCACCCAGGGCAAAACGAGCGCGACGAAAGCCACCAAGAAAGGGGGCAACCGCCATGAAAAATGATAGCACAACTGCCGCTGACATTATCGCCGAGTTTGCCGCCGCCCTCGCCTCTGGTGGAATCGAGCTTGCCCCAGGGCAGGCAATCATTGCAGATGGACGCTTGCACCGGGTACGCCTCACCAATGACAGGCCGGGACAAAAAACAGGCTGGTATCGCCTGCACGCTGATTGCCCGCCTGCTGGTGCTGGTGGCGATTGGCGGACTGGTTGCCGGGTGAATTGGTGCAGCAAGCGCCCGGAACGCCTCAGCCCAGCCGAGAGGGACGCCCTGCGCCAGCGTATCCAACGCGAGCAGGCCGAACGTGAGGCCGAGGAACAAGCACGACACCGGGAAGCCGCCCAGCGGGGCGCATGGGCTTGGAATCATGCCCAGCCTGCCGACGCCCGGCACCCGTACCTAGTACGCAAGCGTCTTGCGCCTGGTATCGCTCGACAGCGTGGGGCCTCGCTGGTTCTGCCCATTCTCGACTTTGGCGGATACCTGCGCGGGGTACAGTACGTCCAACCGGACGGGCAAAAGAGATTCCTTGCGGGCATGAAGAAATCCGCCGCGTGGATACCTGCTGGCACAAGGCCGGACGGTAGCCGCCCGCTCTGGATAGCCGAGGGCTGGGGCACCGCCTGCGCACTGCAATCCATGCGCCCGGCAGTCTGCTGCATTGCCGCCCTCGACGCTGGGAACCTCGCCAGCGTAGCCATAGAAGCCCGGAAACGCTGGCCCAGCCTCGACATTGTGGTATGCCCTGACTTCGACAAGATAGGCCGCCAGAAAGGACGGGAAGCGGCAGAGAAGGCCCGCGCCCGTATCGTTCCACCGCCTGCCGAGACTTCCCCAGGTGCTACGGATTGGCTCGACGTGCTGAACGCGCGGCAGGGGGTGCGCTCATGCTGAACGACGAAAACGACTGGACGCGCGACGTTCCGCCCTTTGGCGACGAACAGCCAGAGAGCGCCGGGCCTGCTGGCGCTGAGATTCCAGAGGCAGCGCCGCCCGTGGAAATCCCAACCGTGGACGTGGCCGGGGTAATCGATAGTCCCTCACCCGCGCCGGATTTTGTCTGGGCGGACAGGATACCTCGCGGGCATGTTTGCCTACTGTCTGGGCATGGCGGCAGCGGAAAGAGCACGTTTGCGCTGCAACTCGCCGTTGCCGTGGCAATGGGTGCGCTGCTGCTGGGGATACCCACTGAGCCGGGCCGGGTGTTGGTTTTCTCAGGCGAGGACGCGGGACCGCTCTTGCGGGTGCGCCTTGCCGGTATCTGTAAGGCGCTGGACGTGAACCCGCGCGCCTTGGCGAAAAATCTGCTGGTGCTGGACGGCACAGAAACCCCAAGCCTTGGGGAATCGGTACGGGACAGGGACACGGGCCGGGACTATATCGCGCCTACCGCGACGTATGAGCGACTGCGGGAAATCGTCACCGAGTGGCAGCCTACCCTTTGCGTGGTGGATAACGCCAGCGACGTTTTCGAGGGCAACGAAAACGACCGGGCACAGGTTCGGGGTTTTGTGCGCTCTCTGGTGAAAATCAGCCGCCAGACTGAGAGCCGCCCGGCAATCCTGCTGCTGACGCATACGCCGAAAGCCAGCGTAGGCGGTAGGGGCGAGAGCTACAGCGGCTCAACAAGCTGGCACAATTCCGCCCGCGCGCGGCTATCGCTCACGCCAGACAGGGACGACGCGGGCCGGGCAGTTTTGAGCCTCGACAAATTGAACTTAGCACCAGCAACCGCCGAGCCGTTGCGCCTGGTGCGGGGTGCGGGTGGCGTCCTGTATCTCGACGAGGGCGGCCCGGACATTGACGCAATCATGAACCGAGAGCCGCCAAAGGACGCAATCTTGCGCCTGCTGGGTGAATTTGTGGCCCGTGGCGAGTGGGTATCTTCCCAGCCCAACGCGCCCAAAACGAACGCATGGGCCGCGCTCTCTCAAGAACCCGACTTCCCCAAGGGTATCAAGGGGCAGGGACAGCTACAGGGAATCTTGCGCGACTTGGAACGAGAGGGCCTTATCGAGCGCACCACCTACCGCACCCCAGCCCGAAAAGTGAGGGAAGTGTGGGGCCTCACCGCCAAGGGTTGGCAGTCGCTCGGAAAGGAACCGCCAAAGGCAGACGAAGCCGAGCCGGTAGAGACTGCGCCAAGTGCGCCGAGTGCGCCGAGTGCGCCAAGTCCAGAAGTTGGAACACTTGGAACAGTAGGAACAGAAGAACATGGGGACGCAGGCGCGCCAAGTGCGCCAAGTTCCCCTATAGAGGGTGTGGGAGTAGAGAGCGCACGGGAGTTGGCGCACTCGACAGCTTCCACCATGGCGGAATCAGTCACGGAAGGAGGCACGATATGAAAGCGCGCCACCTCATGCTGCTATGGGACGGACTACCCGCCTGCAACCTCTTGGCGGTAGAACACCCGCCCAAGGAACGGCAGCCACAGCGATATAGCGCCGGGGCCTGCTATTCCTCTTGGCGGGGCAGTTCTGAGGACTTCGCCGCGCTCTTTGCCGAACTGGTGGACGTATGGCGCGCCAACCCGCGCCAAGTGCTGGCGCAACTCGCCAAGGCAGAGGACGCGCCGGTATGGGTGCGCCAGCTGCTGGCCGCTTTCGAGGGGGTAGCAGAATGAGGCCCTACAGCACGCCGAAAGGGGCAGGGACAGGCAACCACAGCACCCCAGCCGAGAAAATCGAACAGCGGGCAGATTTGGGGCCATTACGGGCAATCGTGAAGTGCCAGGACTGCGCCCACTACACCCCGGACGCTATCAACCCGCCGTATGGTATGGGCCGCTGCGCTCTCACGATAACGGGACTGCCCCCGCCGCCTATCCATGGGAACGATATGCGCTGCTGCTTTCCCATGGCACCGCGCCGCTGCCAGCAATTCGCACTGCTAGAGCGTGCTAATAGCACTGCTACTAGCAGGACTTAGCACAACCAAGAGGATTGACGCCATGAACGAAACCGAACGCGCCGCCATTCGTCAGATATTCGCCAGCCTGCCCGCCCTCGACGCGGCAGAACTCACCCTTGGCGGCACCCGTTACCGCTGCCGCCGCTGCGGGCCTTGGGTGCTGATAGACAAGAAACGCGACGGCAGAGGGTGGGAAATGCTCACCGAGTGCAGGACGGACGCTGTAAATCGCCAGCAACGGGCCTAGCGTGCCCTCTGTTCAATTCTGCGGGGGTGAGCAGTACCCAATCACCACCAAAGCCCATGCAAGCGATTCTAGGGCCTCTCTGCGCAAGTATTTGCAGTCTATAAAAAAGGGGCGCGGGTGCAAGAACCCTCGCCGCCATGTTGAGAAATGTTGAGATTCTCGCGCGTATGCAAGGGCAAGTTCCTAAAAAATCCCAAAACCTCGCGCGTAAGCCGCCCGGCAACATGCTCAAAATTGCTCAAATCACCGCGCGCGAGCCGTTGACGAAATCGAGCGCCCGGCCTAGTCTCTGGGCTAGGTGCTGAACACACCTACAGAGCGGAACCGCCCCGACAGTTTGCGGGTTTTCTTTTGCCCTTTGGCCGGGGGTGCGGCTAATACAACACCCTGCGGGGAAATACGCCCGGCGCTCTCTGTGCGCTGTTCAGCCCCTGGCCGCCCGCCGCCGTTGGCGGGTAATCAGCTAGAGGGCTTTGCCATGAAATACACTGAACCAAAGCGATATTTTCCGCGTAGAGTTGCGCCGCCATTGGCTGCGCTGCCATTCGTAACCCAGACAAGGCGCGCCCGCAATCTCTGGGCCGTCCCGCCTGCTAACGACTACCTGGACGCCTGCGAGATTGGCGCAGAGTATGCCGCGCACTACGTCCAATACCTCAAGGATAACCCGGAAAGCGTAGGGTCCAACCTGCTTGGCCATATCGCCGCCGACATCGATTTTACCGCCCCCAGCCCTCAGCATGGTTACTGGGTGGGGTTCTTCTCGACGCTGGAAAAGCTTGTCTACTGGGCAGTCAAGGACGCGGATGTATACGGCTACGTTGACAGGCTTGCCGCACAAAACGAGGAACTGCGCGAAGCAGTCCGGCAAGAGGAACGCCGGGAACGCCTCAAGCAGTAACCTGCAGCCCCGCCGCGGGGCTTTCCGTCATCCACCGCCAGCAAGCCGCTTTCCTTGGCCTCTGCTGGCGTTTCTGTCTCTGGTGGCACACTGGCCCCACCCGCAACGCTGGCGCACTCTGGCACTGTTGCAAAACGTGGCAATCCTCGCGCGCGCGTATCCTTCCGAACCCTCGCCGCCCTTCTGAAAACTTCTGAAATTCTCGCGCGCGTACATCTCGGAAAATCCCAGGCCGGGGCCGTTAAAGCGTAACCGGCAACGTGACCGACAACCGCCAATGCTGGCGCGGGATTGCGAGGCATTGTGACCGGGGCGATTATGAGCGCATACCCTGAACAGCGGCAGGGCCTCAGTGCCCATTGTGAGCGCGTTGTGAGCAGCGCCAGCCAACAGGAAAGCGGCAGGCCCCGCTGTTGCAGTCCACGCCGCCAGCAAGTGCGGACGACTGCTGACAAATGCTTACTTCCTCGCGCGCGTATGTCTCTCGAAATTGCCGCTGCCCCATGGGACACTCACGGGACACTAAGGGGCAAAAAACGGGCAAAATCGGGAAATATCCAGAGCAGAGCAATTTCTGCACGTAGCTGTTTTTCCTGTTCTGTTTGCTGCTGGTTTGTTGCCTGCAATGGTAAACCCGGCCCCTCCTAAGCGGTAGGTCGTACGTTCGATTCGTATCTGGGGCGCCATAGTAAACAATAAGTTACGAATTTGCATTGCATGCCTCTCTAATTTATGCCCCACCCTGGCGGCATAGTTGCGTCAAGTTCAAGGCGACAGCAGTGGATCCGAGGATCAAGACCATGTGCCAACCAGACCCCAATGCAAAGCCCAGAGATACCCCCGGCGGTCGCCGTTGGAGAAATCCAGACGGATAAGGACAAGAAATATCTTTACCGTACTGATAAATCATCTTGTTAAAAAGAAAACTGCGCATTTGTACCAGATTTGATACGTCCTCAGAAAAACCTCCACATAGCGGTGCATCTTCCCTGGCTGCATGTTCCAAACACGTCAACTGGTCTAACAGCAAAACCTTTCTAGACCTTGACAGGACACCGTTTTCTCTGGTTTCATCCGCACATTGGCGTGATCGGAGATTGCGACCTGGGCCATACATCACCAGAACTCCTATCCTCTGCCCTCGCTGCATCCCCAACGAGATTGTCGGCGGTTTTCGATCCGGGGCACGTGCTTGGTCGAGGAATAGTATGCCATTCGCGCAATGCCATGCTGATGATTCGGGCCGGTCAAAGACATATACGAGCGAGACGCAGCTCTTCGTGCTTCCCTCGCCACATCTAAGGATGGAGAGTTGCCAGTGACAACCGTGAAATCCACCGTCAGAACCGAACACAGTCTTCCCTGGCAGCGTCTGGTGCCCTACTTCCTCGGCATAGCGGACGCGCTGGCTCTCTTCGCCGCGTTCTATTTCGCGCGCATTTCGCATGCGCTGTACTACGGTATTGACCCCCTGCAAGTACTCCTGCACTGGTGGGGCGAGATCGTTCAGGTAAACATCCTGTTATTCTTTTTGCTGGCGGCCACGGCCATTCTGGCCTTTGCCTACAAAGGCCATTACGCCCGGCGCAAGGCCTTCTGGGACGAAATGGGGGAAATGGTCGGGGTGTTGACGGTACTCGTCGTCCTCAACGCCTCCTTGGCGTTTGTTGGCAAGTGGCCGATGTCGCGCCTGTGGCTCTTCTCCACCTGGGGATTGGCTTTCCTGTTCTTGCCGGCCAGTCGGCTGGTAATGCGGCGCATCCTGTATCATCTCAACGCATGGAATCGCCCTGTGGTGATCGTCGGTTGCGGGCAGAACGCCGCGGAAGCCATTCGCGCCCTGGACAGCGAGCCACTTCTCGGCTATGAGGTGCAACGGGTACTAGTGCCGGAAGGTGCAACGCCACCCGGCGATGGTTTTCCCGCCCGCGCTCCAATCCAGACCCTGGACAATAATCCACTGGAGACCCTGGCCCGGCTGGGCGACCCCCATGTGATTCTGGCCTTGGACATGGACCAGTGGGAGGCGCAGGAGCGGCTGATCCGCACCCTCAGCTTCAGTTACCGTAACCTGACCATTGCCCCGCCCCTGCGCGGCTTACCTCTCTTCGGGCTGGAAACCATGCATTTCTTCAGCCATGAAGTGCTCATGCTGCGGGTACGCGACAACTTGGCGCGGCCGGCATCGCAATGGATGAAACAGTTTTTCGATCTGTTGGCTACCAGCCTGATTGTGCTGATGCTGGCGGTACCAATGCTGGTGATCGTCTTGCGCATTCGCCGCGAAGATGGAGGTCCTGCCTTTTTCGCTCAAGAACGCATAGGCAAGGACGGCAAACCCTTCCCGTGCCTGAAGTTTCGCAGCATGGTGGTGGACGCTGAACAAAAGCTGAATATCTATCTGGATGAGCACCCTGAAGCGCGGGCCGAATATGAGCGCAACTACAAGCTGCGGAATGACCCCCGAGTCACGTCCATCGGGCGCTTCCTGCGCCGGACCAGCCTGGACGAGCTACCGCAGATCTTCAATGTCTTGCGCGGCGAGATGAGTCTGGTTGGTCCGCGCCCCCTCCTCGAAAAGGAACGTTCCCGCTATGGCGAGGGTATCCACCTCTACACTCAGGTGCGCCCCGGCATCACCGGACTCTGGCAGATCAGCGGTCGCAGTAACACCACCTTTGCCGAGCGGGTACACCTCGACGCTTGGTATGTGAAGAATTGGTCCCTTTGGTACGACATCGTCATCCTACTGCGCACCGTCAAGGTCGTGTTCCGGCGGGAGGGTGCGTATTGAGCGGGCCGTCTACGATAGCCCCGTCATTGGCCCCACAGTTCGCTCCAGGGAACAGATACCCGCTCCGGGGCCTTTATCAGAAAACGCAGACATTCCTGACTTGCACTATCCTATAGGCGTGTCCGGTTATCGAAGATACGTATTCATGAACCGCACGGGGAGGTGTGCAAAATGGCAGTGGAACACGACCCAAAAGAATGGGAACAGATGGCGCCCGAAGCTGCTTTTCAGGCGCTCGACAGCAACGAAAAGGGGCTCAGTGCCGCAGAGGCGACACAACGACTACAGCAGTATGGCGAAAATGCCTTACATGAAAAGGAAATTCCCCTGTGGCACCGGCTGCTCTCCTACTTTTGGGGCCCTATCCCGTGGATGATCGAAGTCGCCGCGGTGTTATCCGCCATCAATGACGACTGGAAGAGCTTTTTTGTAATCTTCGCCATGCTGCTGATCAACGGTGGCATTGGCTTCTGGGAGGAAAAAGGCGCTGCCGACGCCCTCAAGGCCCTAAAAAACCAACTAGCGCTCAAAGCGCGTGCTCTGCGCGATGGCCAGTGGCAGGAAATCGATGCCGGCACCCTGGTACCGGGGGATGTCATTCGCGTGCGTCTGGGAGATGTGCTGCCCGCCGATGTCAAACTCTTTTCCGGCGACTATCTTGCCGTCGATCAATCGGCGCTGACCGGCGAATCGCTGCCCGTCAACAAAAAGCCCGGGGCGGTGGCCTACTCCGGAACCATCGCCAAGCAGGGGGAGATGCTCGCCCTGGTCTATGCCACCGGCAGCAAGACCCTCTTTGGCCGCACGGCAAGTCTGGTGCAGAAGGCGGCCCCCGTTTCCCACTTTCAGAAGGCCGTGCTTGGCATCGGCAATTTCCTCATCATCCTCGCCCTGGTCCTATCGACGATCCTGATTGTCGTCGAGCTGGTGCGAGGGCTGCCGTTCTTGGAGCTGCTGGCCTTCATTCTGGTCGTCGTCGTGGCGTCCATCCCTGTCGCCATGCCTGCCGTGCTGTCCGTGACCATGGCGTTGGGGGCCTTAGCCTTGTCGCGCATGAAAGCGATCGTGTCCCGCCTGACCTCCATTGAGGAAATGGCCGGGGTCGACATTCTCTGCTCGGACAAGACCGGCACCCTGACGCAAAACAAGATCACTCTGGGAGATACCGTGCTCTTTCAGGCCAAGGAGGAGCAGGAGGTGATTGTTGCCGCTGCTCTCGCCTCCCGCGCCGAAGATGCCGATGCCATCGATCTGGCCGTGCTCGCTGGCCTGCAGGATAAGGCCAAGCAACTGCAAGGTTTTCAGCAGGACAAGTTCATCCCCTTCGATCCCGTTTCCAAGCGCACGGAAGGACAAATCCAGGGTCCAGACGGCAAGCACTTCCGTACCTCCAAGGGCGCTCCCCAAGTTCTCATGGATATGGCCAAACTGGACGGTGATGCGCGCAGCAAGGCAGAAAAGGCGGTAGAGGACTTTGCCGCCAAAGGCTTCCGCACCCTAGGGGTCACCCGCTCTGATGACGACGGTGCCAGTTGGCAGTTTCTCGGTATTCTCTCGCTCTTCGATCCACCACGGGTTGATTCCAAGGACACCATCATTGAGGCGCAGCAGCATGGCATCGAAGTCAAGATGGTGACCGGTGACCATCAGGCCATCGCCAGCGAAATTGCTGGACAATTGCATCTCGGCACCCACATCCTGACCGTCGACGAACGCCTATCGAAGTACGCCGAAACCGGGCAGCTCGCAGATGGCTTGGGTGCGGAAATCGAAAAGGCCGATGGCTTTGCGCAGGTATTCCCCGAGCACAAATATGCCATCGTCAAGGTCTTGCAGCAGCGCGGACATATCGTCGCCATGACCGGCGATGGCGTGAATGACGCTCCCGCACTCAAACAGGCGGATGTCGGCATTGCCGTGTCCGGCGCGACCGACGCTGCCCGTGCGGCCGCGGCGCTGATCCTCACGGCTCCGGGCCTGAATGTCATCGTCAAGGCGGTAGAGGAAGCCCGGCGCATTTTCGAGCGGATGATGAGCTACACCGTGTATCGCATCGCCATGACCCTCGATATCCTCTTTTTTGTCGTCATCACCATGCTGATCTTCAATTCCTACCCGCTCACGGCAATCATGGTAGTGCTTCTTTCCTTGCTCGATGACATCCCCATCATGAGCATTGCCTGGGACCGTACTGCGGTGCAGGAAAATCCGGTGCATTGGGAGATGACGCGGGTGCTCAGTCTGGCCTCGATGATGGGCCTGCTGGCTTTGGGCGGCACCTTGATGCTGTATCTGCTGGGCCGTTTTGCCTTTCAGCTGCCCAACTGGGAACTGCAAACCCTGATGTTTTTACAACTTATCGCCGGCGGGCATTTGATGCTCTTTCTGACGCGCACCCGTGGCCCTTTCTGGAAGCCACCGTATCCAGCCCCCATCCTGCTGCTTGCCATCCTCGGTACGCAGATCGTTGGCATTGCCATCGTCGCCTTCGGCTGGTTGATGCCGGCCATTCCCTGGGTGGCGATTGGCCTGGTCTGGGCCTACAACATTGTGTGGATGCTTGTCGCAGACTTCGCCAAGCTCGCCATCCATCGTGCCATGGATCATCGGCAAGGGCATCAGCTGCGTTTTCTCAACACCCTCAATCGCTCTCTGCATCCCATGATTGCCGAGATCGAGGCGGGAGATGCCGCGCTGCGACGCCAGGTACAGGGCCTCTTGCACGCGAAAAAAGATCAGGAAAAGTAAAGAGTTCGAAATCCACGGGAGGAAAGACAGATGGCGGAACAAACTACGGATGTCTTGATCATTGGTGGCGGCCCCGCGGGCATGATGTGCGGGATCACCGCAGCGCAGTTTTCACCGCATAAAAAAGTACTGGTGGTACGTCCAGAGAGTGACGCAGTCATCCCCTGTGGCATTCCCTACATCTTCGGTACCCTGGGCGGCACCGACGAGGATATGGCAGGGCGCGCGCCGCTACTGGCGGCAGGTGGCCAGTTGCAGATCGGCCAGGTCAAGCAGGTGGATCGGCAGCAGCGGACAGCCAGCCTGGACAATGGCGATGTCATCCACTGGGAGCGCCTGGTTCTCGCCACCGGTGCCGACAATTTCATTCCCCCCATCTCCGGCCTTGATCTCGCGGGAGTATTCAGTATCCAGAAGGACTACAACTACCTCGATCAACTCTTCAGCACCCTGATCCCCAAGGTCAAGCGCCTGGCGATCATTGGCGGGGGCTTCATTGGTGTGGAATTTGCCGATGAGATCCGCAAACGGGGGATCGAAGTGCACATCATCGAGATGATGCCGCATCTGATGCAGGCCGCCTTCGATCTCTATGCCTGTACCGCAGTGGAAAAACAGTTGCAAAAACATGGGGTACAGATCCATACCGGCTGCAAGGTAGAGGCAGTAATCGCCGACGCCTCGGGCAAACAGGTCGCCGGGGTGCAGATCGCCGGGCAGGATCTTCTGCCCGTCGATGCGGTATTGGTCGCTATCGGCACCCGTCCTCGCACCCAGCTGGCGCAGGACATGGGCCTTACCCTGAGTCGCTCGGGGGGAGTCTGGGTAGACGCCTTCCAGCGCAGTCGCGAAGACCCACACATTTTTGCCGTGGGTGATTGTGCACACAAACAGGATTTTTTTACCCGCAAGGCCAGTCACGCCATGATCGCTTCGCAGGCCGCCGCCGAAGGACGCATTGCCGGGATGAATCTCTATGGATTGCGGGAGTTGCGTTTCAATGCCGGATCGGTCAGCGTCTATGCCAGTGAAATCGATGGTTTGGCCTTTGGTGTTGCCGGCATGACCGAGCACCAGGCAGAACAGGAAGGCTTTCCCATCCTCGTCGGCGAGGCCCGCTTGCCTGATCATCATCCGGCGGCCATGCCCAATACCACGGAAATCTACTGCCGCGTCATCTTCGCCCGCGATTCCCTACAGCTATTGGGAGGACAAATACTGGGTGGTACCACGACCGGCGAGCTCGTCAATACCATTGGCCTTGCCGTACAGATGCGCGCCACCGCACCCGATCTGGCGAGCATGCAATTCGGCAGCCAACCGCGCCTGACACCGTCCCTGCATCCCCTGGTTGCCGCTACCGGCGATGCCCTGCACAAACATTTTCAAGGGCAGCACCCCTGTGTGGAATCGCCTGCCTGAATCCGGGATGAGCCCCGCTCAGGCCTGCGCAGCGGCCGCCTTGCGCAGCAGATCCAGGCCGTCTGCCAAGAGCTTCCGCGGCGTTCCAAAGTTGAGGCGAACAAAACCAGACCCACCCTCACCAAAGGACGGGCCCCAATTCAGGCCCAAGCCGGCATCGAGGATCCTCGCCTCGATTTCTGCGTCGCTCAACCCCCAGGCACGGAGATCCAGCCACGCCAAATAGCCAAAATCCGGCTTCCGAAAGCCAATCTCTGGCAGGTGCCTCTGCAAAAAGGACTCCAGGAACTGGGCATTATCACCAAGGTAGCTCTGCAAGGCCTGCAACCACGGCCCCCCTTCCTGCCAGGCCGCACGCAGGGCGGCCTTGGCGAAGGTGTGGGTACCGAGGATACCGCTACGCCGTAGTTCTTCCACAAACTGAGCTTTGGCTTCGTCACCCCGGAGCCATGCTACCGCCCCCCCAAGTCCTGCAATATTGAAGCTCTTGCTTGCCGAGGCGAGGACGATGGCGCGGGGATCCAGCTTTCCCATGGGGGTGTGGACCTGGTCGGGACGGCTGAGGTCGGCATGAATTTCGTCACTGATAATTCGTACCCCATGACGCTGGCAGAGGGAGACCAACTGCTGTAACTCCTCTGGGGTCCACACCCGCCCCACCGGATTGTGCGGGGAACAGAGCAGCAAGAGCCGCGCCTGCGGCAGTTGTGCTGCCAGGGACGCAAAGTCGATTTCGTAGCGAAGGCCCGCATCCTTGCGCAAGGGTACAGAGATCAAGCGCCTGCCCTGCCCCGTTACGGCAGCAAAAAATGGGGGATAGATCGGTGGCATGACGATGATTCCATCGTCCGGCTGGGAAAATGCGCGAAGCGCGGCATTCAGTGCCGGCACCACCCCCTGGACCAGGATGATCTCGTCTGTACTGACCGTCCAGGAATAGCGTTTGCGCCACCAGTCAGCCGCCGCTTCGTGCACTATTTCATCATGATCCGGGTACCCTAACACCGGCTCTGCCAGACGCTCTTCCAAAGCGCGCAAAATATTGGGCGCGACCGGGAAATCCATGTCGGCAACCCACATCGGAAACACCGGCCTGCCGAATTTCTGTCGCGCTCCCGCCCATTTCACGCTATCCGAATCCCAGCGATCTACCACGCCATCAAAGTCGAACCGGGCTTCCATCATGCGGCATTTCCTGAGCTGATCGAGATGTCCATATCTATCTTTGGGCCCAGCTGGGATGGACATTTCCGTGCTGGAGCAATTCTACCAGCATGATCATACCAGCCGGGGGCCAAACAAGCCCAGTTCGCAATCTTTCAGCAAGCCTAATCAAGACAGGAGTAATCCGACCATAGGGGTTGCGTGCGGAGCCAGCTGCGGAGCATCCGCAAGAGCCTAGGAGGCATGACGCAACTTTTCCCAGTGGTCTGCATACCAGTCCAGGGTTGCACGTAGACCATCGGCCAACGACGTCTCCGGCACCCACCCTAGATCTAGACGGGCGCGCTCGATTTCTAGGTATTTTATCGCTGGTTTGCTGCGTGGATCCCCGCGAAAAATAGGTGTACGCCGCTCTCCGTCGTATAGCCAACTTAATTCCGTAGCGACATCAGTGATGGAAGTCGCCGTACCGGTACCGAAATTGAAGGCCTTACCACCGTGGTTCCCCAAAGATTCGCCCAGTTTCAGGTAGGCATCCGCCATATCGGCGATATATAGAAAATCCAGCCTGGAACTTCCGTCATCCCGGGCGCCAAAATCGTAGTCCTGGCCTTCGAGTAGATTGTAGATGGCCCTCGGAACCAAGCGGCTAAAATTGATATCGCCTGGGCCGTAGGTATTCATAAAACGACAGACACCAATTTGCAGGTCATAGATCCTGGCATAACTGCGCGCAACACAATCACCTGCGACCTTTGACGAGGCATAGATATTGTTAGCGTCTAAGGGCGGGTCGGACTCTCGCAAGGCCCTTTCATCGGTGGTCATTCCGTAATAGGCACCACTGGAGGCAAAAACCATGCGTTCCACTGTGTCGACATTCCGCATTGCCTCAAGCAACGTGTAGGTCCCCATGGCATTGACACTGAGCGTCTCCCAGGGCAGGACGTTGCTGGTGGGGACGATCGGCTGGGCAGCCAGATGGAATATCGTGTCGATGGCAAAGCGGGAGAGGTTCAGGCGGACGAAGTCACCATCACGGATATCACCGAGCCAGACCTGGGCATGCCGATCAAGACCCTGGATCTGAAAATAAGACCAGGGAGAGACCAATCGATCCAGGACGAAGACTCGGGCACCCAGGGCGAGCAACCGCTCACACAGATGTCCACCTCCAAAGCCCGCCCCACCGGTTACCAGACAGTTTTTACCCTGCCAAAAGCTGGCCATGCTGCACGTCCTCACTGGCAGAACGATAGTGCTCACGATAAAAACGAATGGTCTGTTTCAAGGTATCGAGGAACTCGGTCGTTGGCTGAAAGCCAGTATCGTTCTTAAGCTTTTCACCATTCAGGTGTTGCTTCGTTATGGCATGCACGGTCGAGGCAGTGGCATGCACCTTGACAGCAATGCCATTGGTGAGAATGGTACGCGCACGCTTCGGATCCACCTCCGCCTCCACTTCCGCCGCCATCTCGACAATGGTGCGAAGCATGGCAGGTGTTCCCAGATACGTGCCTCCAGCCAGATTATACACCTCCCCCCGACAGGCGGCGCAGTACGCCAGCAGAATGATGGCATTGATCAACTCGTCCACAAAGAGGTAGTCCCGCTGGTGTTCAATGGCGTCGAAATATAACTCCGGAGCGACCGGTTCAGCCTCAGCAAACATGCTTTGCATGGCTTTTGGCAGAAGACGGTAGCCAGTATTGAAATCATAGGGACCATAGATATTACACATCCGCAGGGTCACTGTAGGCAACTGAAAGGCTTCATGATACGTTCGTGAAAACACGTCGGCAGCAAGCTTGGCCGAATCATATACCCCAATGCCTCGCAACGGGGTCTGATGCTCAAAATACGAGTCACCCTCCATCTCGCCATAGACTTTATCCGTGGACGCGAGGAAAATCATGCGAGGTTTGTGGGCTGACAAGCGACATGCCTCCAACACGTTGATCCAACCCATGGTATTCGCCATGATCGTGTCGTATGGTGCTGTCAGTGCCTTTTCGATCACCGACGCATAGGCAGCAAAATGGAAAATATAGTGGAAGCGGTTTTGATCAATAATTTCCTGCATGGCTGCCTTATCGGTCACATCGGCTTCCACGATATTCAGCTTGTCGCGGAGACGCAGTCGGGAGCAATTGATCATCGACAGGCGTTCGCTAGAAGTATCGATGTCCAATACCGTCACCTCTGCGCCACACTGCAGCATTCGGTGCGCCATATGCCCGCCGACGAAGCCAAATCCGCCAGTAATCAGAACCCTTTTGGCATGAAAATTCTCTCGTAATTGCTCTAGTTTTGCAGCTCCCGACCCACCGCTGATTTCCTTCAACATTCCGACCCCCTGCTGTGCAGCGCCACGTTCTATCCCCTGGCATGACTCGCTGTCATCGCACAAAACCAGACTCACCGCCAGACCTAGGAGAATTTAAGCAGAAAGTATGCCAGACCGTATGTTGCTGTATTCATATTATATTAGAAAACGCTTATACTGCTATCTGTATCAGAAACGATACGCGCTCGTTGTCGAATTCACCAATCCTTTTTTAATCATATGGTTGTATTTGTTACAGCAATCATACAAAAACATCTGCGATAGGTAGATTACAAAGCCAAGCCCACAATTACGCTGCAGAACAGCGCTCCAAAAGGGTGCGCAGGCCGCGGTTCAGAGGAATATTTGCTTGTCCAAGGACCTGCTGCATACGACTCACATCCGCCTGGGAATGACGGATGTCACCGGACTGCCGGGGCACCCATTGCATCTCTCCCTCACCAAGATTCAGCTCGATCAGAAGTTCGGCTAGCTCCCCAATAGTCGTTGCCGTACCACTAGCAACATTGACGACACCGTTGACAGTCCCCCTCAACGCCGCCAGATTCGCGCGCGCGACATCGGCGACATGAATAAAATCACGCTCCTGAAGCCCATCCCCGCGCACCGTCAGCGGCTGCCGGGAATGAAGCTGCTCGACGAAGCGAGAAATCACGCCACTGTAAGGCGAGTGAGGATCCTGTCGTGGCCCATATGAGGTGGCCCCCCTGGATTGGACAGCCTGCTGGAGTGATTAAGCTCTGAACCTGTTTCCATGGCGGGTCAGGCCACCAGCCTTTGTAAACCTTCTGCATAGACCACATCGGGTGTTCTGTCTCCCAGAGAGGAGTGCGGTCTTTCGGCATTATACCAGTCGAAGTAGGCTCTGAGGCCAGCTTTCAGCTCGGTTCCAGTTTCTGCTGGCCGCAGGTAGACGTGCTCGTATTTGACGGTGCGCCAAAGCCGTTCGACAAAGACGTTATCTAGGGCCCGGCCTTTGCCGTCCATACTGATTCGAATGCCGTGCTGGCGGAGTACAGAGAGGAAGGACTCCGCGGTGAACTGAGCGCCCTGATCCGTGTTGAAGATCTCGGGGGTGCCATAGCGGCGTATGGCCTCTTTCAGGGCCTCTACGCAGAAACCCGCATCAAGACTGTTGGAAACCCGCCAGGACAACACCTTACGACTGAACCAGTCCACTACGGCTACGAGGTATTGAAATCCTCGTGCCATGGGCAGATAGGTCACATCCGCGGACCAGACCTGGTGGGGACGGTCCACCGTCACGCCACGCAACAGATAAGGATATTTTGGGTGCTGGGGATGGGGCTTGCTGGTGTGTGGTCCGGGCGCCACCGCGGCAATGTCGAGGATACGCATGGCCCGGTGTACCGTTTTGCGGTTGACCACGACATTCTCCGCTTTCAGCATCCGATGGATCTGCCGCCTACCCATGAATGGAAAGGCGGTGTAGAGGCGATCGATCGCCCGCAACAGCCCGTCGCCCATCGGCCGAGGATGCGCGCGGTAATAGACCGTACTGCGGGGCACGCCCAAAAGAGCGCATTGCCGTTGCACAGAAACTGGGGTTTGGGCCCGGTCGATCATTTGGCGCCTTTCCCGATCCGAGACATGAGACCGGGCCTGGAGGCTAAAAAATCGCGTTCCATCTCCAGCTGTCCGATCTTCCGATACAAAGCCTGCACGTCCACGGGCTCCTCGGTCCGGGACTTTCCCCGTTCAAAGGCCGTGGCCGCATGCTCCACCAGCTGCCGGCGCCAGGCATTGATCATGGTGGGGTGTACCCCAAATTCTTGCGCCAGCTCGGCCATCGTCTTATCGCCCTGCAAGGCCGCCAGGGCTACCTGCGCCTTGAATTCCGGCTTGTACTGCTTGCGTTTTCCCTTCATCCCTCGACTCCTTTCCTGAAGCCCAGAGCTTAACCCCTTGTCCAACTTTCGGGGGCCACTTCAATACACGTTGAAGTAACGCAGACCAAGCTGAGACAGACCATACAAGCGCCCAAACAACTCCGCATAGAGCTCATTACTGTATTTTTCCAGGCCATAGGGCGAGATGGGGCGTAGCGGAGCCGTTTCTTGCACGGGCAACACCTCTGGATCACCGTAGACTGCCGCCGAAGAAGCGTATACCACCCGCAGCGAATGGCGACGCGCCCGCTCCAACACCCGCACGAATCCGACGATATTCTGCTCAGCGGACCGCACAGGATCTTCCAGACTACGCTGTACGGAAACCTGGGCAGCCAGATACAGGACCGCACTCACCCCTGCAACAGCCGTCTGCAAGATCGTTGCATCCTCGACACTGCCAACGATGATTTCCAGCTGCGGATGGCTATTCGGTAGATTTTCACGATGGCCCGTAGAAAAATCGTCGAGAACTCGCACCGCGTAGCCCTCTGCCAGCAAGTGGTCGACTGTATGGGAACCAATAAAGCCCGCACCGCCAATAACCAGTATCCGCTCCCTCATTATTTTCATCTCCTATGAACAAGTACCACCGGAAACCTAAATGGCACGTATCACTCCCTATATACTCCATACATGGCCGAACTTCTGATTAATGGACCGGCCCTCTTGCACTACTCACTATCCGCTGCTTTTGCGATTTTCCCGATACTCAAAACGACAGAACTTCTCCTTTCTTACTCATCACCAACGCTCAACGTGCGCGGATAAAAGTCAGGTAGTCAATCCGCTCAAGATCGCGGGCGAGAAGATAAATTCCCAGCGTGTCCACCAAAAACAGTGCGATGACGAATCCCATACCATAGAAAAACGGTCCCGCACGCAGTGTCAACCAAGTAAAAAACAGGTTCCCGATAAAAAACAAAACACTCAACACCATCGCCCGAACACGCAAATCAAGATAAAAATAGACGTTCAACAGGCTCATAAGCAAGAGCTGCAAGCTTACGCCGACAACGTCAAACTCAAAAATTCTGGCATAGTTCTGTGAGTAACCCAAAACGTGCAGCAGTTGCGGCGTGAAGGCAAAAGCGAGGAGAACCGTCGCCCCTTGGATTTTGGCGATGTCCCATAGTCCGGCTCGCGTCGCCATGACCATGCCGATCTTGGCGGCGTGCAACTCCGCCAATGTTCCACCCTCAACGATCGCTCGATTGTACGATTGATATGCCTCTACGAAATCGGTTTCCAGACGGAACAGAAACACCGCGAGTCCCGGCACGATGGTGAGATAACTGAGAAAAATGGGCACGTCATAGATCGGTGAGGCATATAGCGGTCCGATGACCTGCTCACCAGTTGCTGGATCAAACCAAAAAAGAAACTTATCTGCCCAAATGGCCGCATTGAAAGCCAGACCAACCAGAGAAAGTGACCAAAACAAGCGATTGGCACGCTTTTTCGGCCATTTCAGATACCCCGGAAACTCTCTTATAACGGTGATACCCAGGCCTAACAACAGAATCATTTGGCCCACCGCAAATGCTGCAAGGTAACCCGGCAATCCCCAGTGGCGACCCCCAAAAACTCCCAATAATATGACTGTTGCATAGGCGAGGAAATACCAACTCACTAGCGCTTTATAGTCCTTCAGACTGGTGCCCATGATCGTCAGCACCCATACACCACAGAGTTCGACAAAACTGAATCCCATGAGAATCTGGTAAACCAGAGACGTCCCTTGAAACAAAAACAGCAGGACCAGGATCGCGAATATCGCGCCCGGAACAATTGCCGTTACCAGCATGGTGAGCAATATCGTCACTACGGAACGTGCCTGCCGTGCAAAAAGCATATCGGCGATGTATCGGGTAAACAGCAATTGCATTGGCCCGGTAAAAATGAGCGATACTGCAATCAGGTAAGTGACAGAGACCTGAAACTGAATGATGGGTAGCGTTGCCGATCGGTCGCTGACAGCCAGGAAACCAAGGAGCAGTATTCCAAAAATCGATAGCAGCCATGGTCCGGATGAGACAATGCCGGCGTAGCCATAGGCCTCGATCAGCGCCAAGTAGCTATTTCGGCGGAGAATACGACGCAACTCAAAACCAATGCCGGCCATCGTCAATTCCTTCTCAGAGACTGGTCGTACAACTGTCGATACGCTGCAAACATCTGCTCTTCGCGATACTGGCTCTCCACACGTTCGATCGCCTGCTCGCTACAGCGACGCCACTCCGCAGGATTGTCCAGGAGCTCGTATATTGCTTTCGCCATCGCCTGCGCGTCTGCGATAGGTACTACCTTTCCGGCGGCACGCGGATGATCTGCGTTCGCGCCGAGGATGAGTCCCCGACAGGAGCCTACATCGGTACTGACCACGGGAACACCCGCCGCAAAACTCTCGAGAACCGACAGTGGCAGCCCCTCGCTAATGGAACTCAATACCGTGAGTCGCACATCCTGCAGTATCTCAGTGACGGCACGAAAACCCAAAAACTCCACCTGATTTTCCAGCCGAAGATGGCGCAGCAGCAGCATGCACTCCGCGAAATACTCCTCGTCCTCTTCCGTGGGGCCAACAATCCAGAAACGGGTACTACGACCCTGGTCGCGGGCAACTGCAGCGGCGCGGATAAAAGTCTTGATGTCCTTGATTGGGACCACTCGTCCAATCAATGCCACAATATCCTGCCTCTCGGCATAGTCTCGGCGACAGGAGACAAATTTCTCTACCGCAATCCCGTTGGGAATCGTTTGCAACTTATCGGGGCTGGCGCCATCGGCAACCTGCAACGAAATCACACCACTGTAAAGATTGATGATTTTATGGGCTTGGCTGTAGGCTATTTTACCGAGCAGGGCAAAAAAATTGATCCAGAGCTGCCGTAGATAATGGATGTGCCCGGCGCGCTGCAAGAATTCTTCGTCTTCCTGGATCCAGCGGGCCAGCATCAGGTCGATACGGCGCTCCTTGGTATAGATGCCATGCTCGGAAATGAGCAACGGCCGACCTTGCTGGTGGCTGAGTAGGGCGCCCAAGTAGCCGGCATAGCCGGTTGAGGGACAATGCATGATCTTGGCCTGGGGTGCATTTTCCATGGCTTTCTGCATCACCCAGAGGGGGGCATGCATACCGCGAATCGTCCAAAAATAATCGATGAAGGGGGGCTGGTCAGGGATCTCTGCATAACGCGCGAGGAAATACTCCCATATCGCTTCGGAATACAAAAAAGTCTGCTGACTCATCGAAAAGTTATTCGCATAAGCGGCAAGATTGAGCCCCTCTTGCTTGCCGGCGATACAATGTTTCATTTGCTCGTGAGCAACTTCAACCGACTGCAAATCCGCTCGCTTAGCCCATAATTCAACCTTTTTCGGTGGAAGCTCGTTACTGTCATGGAGGAAATATTCCGCAAAATAGTCTACGTTCTCCGGTAATGCATAAGGCGTGGCGGTGTATTCGTCACGGGCACTCCCTAAAAAAATGATGCCGAAACGATACTCGGGAAACCCTTGCATCATGCGATTTACCCAAGACGAGACTCCGCCGCGGACGTAGGGAAAAGTCCCTTCAAGAATCAGTAGGACATCCACGGCTTGGGCCGATGTACGTATCATCATTTCTGACCTAACCAGAAACGATAGGACGCACTGTAGCGCGGGGAGAGCAGCACCTCTGGATGCTTTCTATAAAGCATCTGCAAACGCCGGACATCACGTTGCCGATAAAGCGCGGCCGCCCGATACGGTGCCAGCACACTTGATGCCACGTTTGCCTGCTCGGCTTGCTGAAAAAGCTCCATCGCCTGGCCTACAGCGCCCATCTCCAACGCTCGCAGCCCTCGCAGCATAGCTGGCGCCTGTTCCACAGCTTGATCATCGGGCCCAAGCTCAGGCTTCGTTTCCTCTTTGCGCAGTACCGGATCGGCCAGCTCACGAGAATCTGTGTGTTCGATGTTCCAATGCAACCAGGCTAGATAATCCTGCAGCCGCTGGCGCAAGCGGGGGCTGGAATGGTGCTCAATATCCTGCTGCAGATCCAACAAGAGTTCCGTATTTTCCTGTTCGCGCTGATCGAGGGCTGCGTAGGCCAGCAAGCGGACCTCTTCGGCCTCGTCACGTAACGCGGCGCGAAGCAAACGGGTTTGTTCGGCAAAACGGGAGGAAACGATCTGGGAAAGCGCTTCCACCCTCTGACCAAGATTCCTGGATCCTCCTAGCCGACCTGCCACCGCCCCCTCTGAGGCAGCAGAAATGCGCAAGCGAAAATCTCGCGCAGGCGCTGGGACGAGAATCGGCTCGACTTCGGCAACGTGAATACGGTGCCGCACGGAACGCAGCGCAATCGCATAGATTAGGGCAAGCACCGCGCCCAGCAATGGGAGAAAAACGCTGAGCATCAGAAACAGCAGCCACGCTGGCAACCAACCTTGTGACGCCCTCTCTCGGGGTACAATGATGCTCGCCCCTAACGATGCCATCAAGGCGATTAAAAAATAGAGGATAGCGACCAAGGTCACGGCGAATCTCCCTCTTCGAGGAAGGCACGAATCTGGACAACAGCGTCTCTGCCATCAAGCTCTAAGGCATCTCTTCGTTGAAATACCTTTTCCCAATCGTTTGGGCAGCTTTCCTGGATCTGTGTTTCCACTCGCCGCAGGTAGCCCTCGACCGCACTCTGGCCGGAAAATGGCAGCAGTACCAGCAGATACAGCCCGTTATCACCGCGATGCAGCCACAACACATCCAATCCGCGACGCAGGTTCTCCATGCTTCGCACAATCGCCTCCGCTTGCTGGGCATCCCGCAGAACGTAGCGAACACAGAATCCCACATGCACCACGATTTTTGCCAAACGCTGCAGTTGCAGAAAATCAACAGCGAACTCTGGCGGACAATCGGACCAACGTTGCAGTAATTGCTGTGAAAATTGAACCGCGTTGGAATAGTTACAAAGATACTGAAATAAAACTTCTACGATCTGCAAGTTTTCTCTGCTAATAGCAAAAAAAGACATCTCTTCAATGGCGAGATAATATGCGACTCCGACTTCTTCCCGGTGGACATGGACAGACAGATATTGCTGAATCTGTGCCAAATCAAGGCCTGCAATGTTCTGGCTATGACTTTGGGCAACGGCGTGGTACCAAACAGGATCCAACTCATTCAAAGCGGCAACGTCACCGAAGCTCGCCAGCAAGACGGGATGCGCATTCGCACCGGAGCGAGAATACCAGGCAGCGACCTGGAGCCCGGCAAGCTGATTCAGAAAATACAAGACTCGGGACACGATCTCCTGGTTCAGGATACCTCGATTGGCAATGAGACTACGTCGCAGATCTTCTAGGGCACTACGCACCGAGACGGGTTTGTAGAGCAGACTTTGCTCCAGGCGATCGAGGGAGATTCTGGTGACGTAGAGATCATCGGCGAGCTGGCGTAACCGGGTCGCGGTAATTTCTTCCTCGAGCGCACGTCCGGTCTCACGCCGAAACCAGTACGCACTGAACTCCGCGGCAATGAGGACCACCAACAACGTACCGGCAGCCAGCTCCAGGCTGACTCCCAGCGGATAGGGATGCCAGAGAAAATTACTTGCCAGGATCATCATGGAAGCCAGTGCCGGCAGGAACGCGTAACGCAACGCGATAAGCAAGGGAATCAGCATCAACCAAGGAAATCCCTGGGTGAACAACAGGGGATCGTGGGGACGCAGAAAATTACTGAGCAATAATGCACCGATCGGCAACAGAATTGCCTCGAGCCAGCCCTCGCTCCGTCGTGGCAGCGCCGTCAACATACCCATGATGCTAGTGTAGCGCGCGATTGAGGAGACGCTGGATCAGGCGTTGCGCAACTCCTCCCGTGCCGCCACGTCCCAGGCTTCCGCCATGGGCACTCCCCACCCCACTCCAAACCACTTTATCGTTGGCAACATCGACTACCCACAGCGTCATGGCCACTTCCGGTTCGGCATTGATCCCCGCACGATAATCCCATTCATCGACACTTCCCGCGAGGGCATAGCGAGCTCCATCGGCACGCGCCTGACGCAACGCGTCCGCATATTCCCGCTTCCAGTCGCCACCAAGAAGGGCTTCGGTACGGGTATTGATCGGTAGATTCCCGAGTACCGGACGCCCCTCACTCTGCAAGGTACCTGCAGCGATCGCCGCCGCACGGGCATTGGCCATCGGCGTCTCGGTGTTATTGGCAAAGGGCAACACTGCCCAGGTGGATCCCTTGTTATCCGCGAGCGGGCCGGCAGTTTGCACATTCATGCCGGCACAACCACCAAGCGAAGCTATCAGCCCTACAGAAACGACCACTGCGCGCCAATTCATCTTGATTTTCCCCCTCTTCGATTCTTAAAAATAAAAACGATACCCGAGACGCACTACGCGCTGGTTCAAAGCTAAGCCATTTCCTCCCTGCCCTTGAGCGAAACCAATACGCAATCGATCTGGCCCAAAAACCGAGGTACTCAAACCTGCATCAAGCTGATATTGCGGGCCAAAGCGGGTATTTTGGTACACATTCAGAGCTAGGTACGGGGTCCAATCGCTGGCCACGGCCCGCTCCCAGGTTCCCCACTGCACTCGCATGCCGATATCGGCATAACTACCGGGCAATACAAGATCCGGGGTACGGGCATCCGGCTGCAACGCGGACGCGAGTACCCCTTGCAACTGGCTGACGCGGGAAAGATCGTGATAATCCGCGAAGGGTCCGACCTGGAGCTCCCAAGGGCCGAGATCATGACGCCACAATAAGGAGACCTCAGCGAAACGATCGCTGCCCAGCGCATCCCCGTCTTGTCCCTGATATTGCCGCCATCCCCCGCCGATATTGCCCAGCCAAGAGCCGAAGCGCTGCGCCCACTGCAGATCAACGCGGTTGACCATGCCTGCCGCTGCGAGAGCAGGGCTTTGCAAGCTACGATCATGATAGTCGAAGTTTGCCGAGAATTCGCCGCTGTCAGTAGCTTGCCAGGCAAGCGAAATACGCCCACTCACAGTGTTGCGCTCGGCTTGATAGCTTCCCAACAAGCCCTCTATCTGCCAACGCGGATCCTGCCAGCGGATACCGACCAGATCGCGGCTACTCCACGAGGGTACACGCAGCAACTGAGAGGCCGCAGACGCAGATTGGGCCAGGGCATCGGCGTCGAACACTAGGCTCCAACGGTCATTCCAGGCGATACGTCCACGTAGCCGCGGTCCATAGAGGCTGAGGCCATTGAAACTTTGCCAATGGCCTGCTAGGTCAACGTAAGTGGCACTTTCCCGCACGGCCTCCAGGTATTGGCGGCGTAGAAGGCGATCAAACGGATCGATCTGCATAGCCGACAATGCATCCTGCCGCGCTTGCCGGTAGCGCCCCAGCTCCATCTGCGCCTGCATTCGGTCGCGCACCGGTAGACCCTGCGGGTGCCGCAAGAGACGCGCCAGGGCGGGCGTATCGTGGGCATGCAACGCCAAGCTCAATTGCACCCAACGCGGCGTCGGTTGCGGGTTCTTGGCGACCAACAGTTGCGCGAGGCCCCAGTATCCGTGCGCCAGGCTCCAGGATATAGCGGGCAGAAAGTCGCCCCGGCGTGCCGCGGCAAACAACACATCGCGCGTCACATTGCCGCCGGCGGGCGCTGAGGCCAACGAATCGGCAAGAGTTCGCAAAGGGTCTTGCGCAAAATCTTCCTCAGGTGTCGGCTTGGGGATAGGAACAGCATGACCAGCGGGCTGGGACGAGGTAGCCTTCTCGCCGTTCGCGCGAGCCAAGGTTGGATACAGAAAAGAGCTTGCCGTCAGCAACGCCAAAACGCCCAGCCCCTTATGTCTCACCGATCACCCCCATCCGTAGCGCGTAACTCCTTAGCACTTTGCCAGGCCGCTTGACGACGCAAGCTCCAGGCTAGTCCGGTCTGACCAGTGCTCTCCCAGAGCGATGCCTCGTTGAGTAAACGTAGCGCCCGCGCGCTGGGCGCCGCAGCGTCTGTGGGTAAATATAGGGCCTGCCGGTTCAGATTCAGACGCTCCAGGGCATTACGCACAGCATCGCGCAGGGCGGGTGCCGGTTGGGCCGTATCCCCCACCAGGACTGCGCGCAACAGGCGTAGTTGGCCGCTGTCGATAAGCATCCACAGCAAATTGTTTTTAGCGACAGTATCATCGGGGTTCAGTCGAAGGGCCTGGGCATAGGCATATCCGGCAAGATGGTAGTCAAGACGCGCATTGGCCCATTGCCCCATCGCCAGCCAGTAGGCGGGAAAATTCCGCAAACCATCAGGGTCGGAATTTGCCACCTCTTGCAGGAGCTGCCCCAAAGTCTGCCAGTGTTTGGCCGCAGCGGCATAATACAACCCCTCGAAATAAAAAATCGGCAGATGGTATTTGCGCCATCCGAGCATGGCCACCGCCAGAGCCGCCTCGGGTTGTTCGTCACCAGTCAATCGCACCAAACGTTGCAAATCATATTGACTGGCAGCGCCCAGAAGATAAAGCGTCTTTTCTGCCTGCAATGCGGCATCATGATCATGCAACTCCCAGGCGAGAACGGCATACAGTTGCCAAAACGGAACATCTTCCAGGGTCGCTTGCCCACGAACGCGCTCCAGCGCAGCAAAGGCCAGACGATAATTGCCCTGCATAGATAACAGACGCGCTTCTTCGATCGCTATCGAGGGAGCGGAACCATACTGCCCTGCACTGCGCTGCAAGGCGTGCAGGCTCGCTTCGATGTCACCCATCTGATAACTGAGATACGCCTTCTGATTCAGCAGATAGCGACGCGGGCCGAAACGTTGAAGCGCAGAATCAAGGGCCTGCAACGCACGGTCTGGTTCACCAAGCTGCCCATATGCATAGATCAGGGACTTCCACTCTGCGTCACTGAGCGGTCGACTGCGCGCCGCCGGTGCCAGCATGCTGATGACGATATCTGGCCGCTCCAGGGTAAGCGCCAAGGAAATGGCTTCTCCCTGTGCAGCCGCATCGCCATGCTCCGCCAACCAATGCTGTTGGCGCAATACCTCTTCGCGCTGACCTAACCAGCCCGCAACCTCGATCAACCGCTGCCGCCACACCCGGTCGTCTGGCCGTTGCTGGACGGCCGTAAAGGCCAGCCGATATGCCTCTCCAAGATCATGGCTTTGCAAAAAGGCACTGTAGGCCAGATCGTAAAGCTTTTGCGAATATTTCGCTGGATAGGGCTGCACTTCCAAGGGTGGACGGTACCAGGATGGTGATACACCGCCCTGGTCCAGGTAACTCATCCCCTTGCCCGATTTTTGGCTGGCCTGTAAATCCGCGGCAAAGGCATTTGCATCCTCTTTTTGCCGCAGATATTTCGCCCGCCATTCTGCGTCGTCAGAAGCCAGGCTACCGGGAGCCTTCCACCAATCCGAGGGCATCGAAGCGGCGAGCGCTGGCATTGCGCACCATACTAGAACGAAGCTGATCGTGAGGGTGCGAATCTTCATGACCTCTTCTCGCTGGGGACATTGCGCAGCAATTCGCGATGCAGCCACTGTGCGGCCAGCTGTGGGCGATCAGCAGACAGAGCAAGCTCCGCCATGGCGAGCACCACCTCATGGTCCTGCCATAGCTGGGGCAATTTCTGTAAAGTCGATTGCGCTACCTGCAGGGCGGCTTCTGCACCTTTTCCACCTTCTACCCATCGTATCCCCTGCAAGAACCAATGCTTCGCGCGTTCGCTGTCATGACTCTGTGCCGCAAGCTGCAAAAGGAGCGCCCCAGCTTTGGCCGGCTGATTACCCGCTGCCCAGGCATGTGCTGCAGCAAGCTGATCGGCCTCCCGCTCTTGCGGGTCTACTGTGGCGGCCGCCAGCCACGCCTGTGCGCTGAGGTCATAGGCACCCAGAGCGAAGGCGTCCCGCGCGAATGCTTGCCATTGGCCAAGCGACCAGGCACCCAGTGCATACAACGCCGCTAACTGCGGCCGCAAGTCCCGCATCGCCGCCTGACGTCTCGGGGACTCTGCGGGGATGGCGAGCGCTTGCGTTTTGGCAATCCGCCATTGCAGCAGACGCGCCTGACGGTACAAAGGGCCGTCGGGATAACGCAATACGGGAGCGATTTGCTTTTGCGCCGCACTATACTGACCACTGCGCAACATCAGTTCCGCACTCTCCAGATGCGCCCGCGCATCGGCAGCGCTCTCCTGAAAAAACAAATGACCATGCCAACCATACTGCCAAGCGACACCGGCGATCACCGCCAGCACGATCGCGACGAAGAGCAGCAGGCTCGCCGGGCGGAGCAGATGCGCCCGACCGCCAGCCTGATCAGCTTGGCGGGCAGTGGACATCGACGCGCACACGCTGCGAATTGCTCTGGATCTGCTCGGAGCTTGCTACTGCCTTGCCGTTCAGCCTTACCGAACAACTCTGTATATTGGCGAGCTGGAGCTGTACCGGCACGAAACCATCGAGCTGCGCGGTAAAGCCGTTGGCATTTTCCTGATACGCGCTGATGGGCGCGTTGGCGCTCCTGATGTACGGTATCTTCGGAGCAGTGGATTGCAGCCCCAAAAGCACAGAGTTCTGGCCATCCATGTGCACATAGTAGGCATCGTTCGGCGTATCGTTGTATCCCGCAATGCCCGAGCTGGCCGCGAGGTTGGGATATCCGAGGCCCTTCGGCATCCGCAGCTCACGTAAGTCCGTGGCGTTACCAATCCAGAAACCATCGCCCTCGCGGGCAATGTGGATGGTGAAGAAATTGTTGGCGATATGCGCATAATCAGCGACATAGACCGGCGTAATGGATTGAGTCAGAACCCAGTCATAGACCTTCTCCAACGCCGAAAGGGAAGCGAGTTTGGTCGCCGTATACCAGTGGGTATAGATGTCGATCGGCTTCAAGCGATGGGGTTTGTTGGTCATTTCAAATGTCTGGATGACATTGATATATCCCCAGAACGGTCCATGCCATTGGTTGGTAAAGTAATCCTCATTCGCATCCGGAGCAAAGACCTGCAACCATTTACCGCGGAAGATGCCAATGGGTGGAACCGCAGTAATGCTCGGGTCCTTTTTGCTGATATAACTGTCCCCACCATTGATGTTCATCAATCCGGCCCCATACGCAAGGCCCACCACCTGCGCATCAGGTTCACAGTCCCCCGACCACTGATCGATCACGACCTGCTTACCAGGTGGCGCGAGGTGTTTATCAATCCACTTGGCGGCACCCACCGCCTCCATGTAGGGACTGAATTTGTAGCCCGGGACTGGCAGATTGATACCAGGATAATCTTTCCCGGCTTCAATTGCCGGCCAATTGAAGGGATGCGACCACATATGCGAACCAATTTCCACATAGGGCAGACGGAACACCTCGCGAGCCACCTCGGTACCCAGAGGCGCGAGCGCTGGATACAGGCCACGGTCACCGGGGAGCAGGTCGCCGACAATGATGGAACCCGTAAACGGCAACTTGTATTTCTCTAGTATCCGGTGCATGTATACCTCACCGGCAATGTGGTAAGGCGGAAATTGTGCTCGGCTGACAAAGCCGTCGCCGTCGGTATGCGCCATGAACAGACGCCGTCCACTTTCGGTCGTTGTATCCGGAACCGGCATCGGCGGCAGGCGCAAGGCTTCCCGATAGAGCGCAAAAGGATCGATCAACCAACGGGTATCCTTGTTCGGCAGAGTCTTCAAGATGTAGGGCGACAAGACATAACCGCCCCACGGGGTGATGGCTGCTGCATCTTCGCTGCTGCCCGAGCTATCGCGTACATGCAGCCAAATCTGGCTGCCCGCTGGAGCGTTCACGCCGAGAAAATCCCGGGTGCTGGCCTGCACCGGCATTTCGTAGTTCATTTCCTTGGCCGCACTGGCAACCTCTGCGGAACTCGCCGTGACAGACTGCGGGCGGGACATTTCCAGCGCTTGGTAGAACTCTGCGTCGAGATCGTCCTGAAAATCTCCCATCAGCAGGATGGGTATTCCCACCTTTTTCACCCCATGTAACCAACGCGAGAGACCAGCAACATCGGTCACCGGATCGCCATCACTCCAGAGTACAACCCCTGCGTATTCCCCGGCGTAGGGAGCTTTGGGCAACCCATCGGATAGCCGACGGAATTCCGGAATATATCCGAGATACTCCAAAGGCATGGCACCATTGGCAAACGCCTCACTGTACTCTTCTGGGCCGGTGCTGTTGTACAGGATCAGAACATGCCGTGGCATCGGTTCGCGCAAGCCAGCGCCGACAGCCGTCAGCTCGGCATTGGTCACATAGGGGATAAAACCCAGAGCCCGGATCTTCTCGGCATCCTCCCACCAGCCTTCACGATTGAGCTTGGTCGGCAGATAGTCGATCACAATAGCCGGCAGACCATAGGATTGTGCTTTGCGCAGTTCCGTGACAAGCGCCTCGCGGTTGCTTGCCGACACTTCCTGATAGCTTTGGGTGGATTGATTCCATTCGTGGAACAGCGACTCTGCCAACACGGCAGACAGATCCTGGTGAATCTGGGGCAGTACCGAAAAGCCCCGATTCGCAATCAATTGTGCTTGTGGATGCGCCGCCTTGATGGCCTGAATCAGATCGACGAGCCCCTGTTCCTGCGCCCTCCGTGCCATACCTTTGGTGACTGCCTCATAGGAATCTAGAGTATCCAGGAAAAATCCGCGGTAGCCCTCCGCCCAGATGGGATCAATGACTTTCTGTAGGAGAAAATCACGACATTGCGCATGCGCGAGATCAATGATTTTACCGCCCCAAGCGGCATTGCGACCCAGCACGCAGGATTCTGGAAGCTGGGCGTAGCGATCGTCACCGGGAGTCGTTTCGCCAATACTGACATAGGCAAAGACTTTTTGCTGCGGATCGAAGGCACTGGGTAGCCGATCGCCTCCGGGATTGACGACCACCCAATCAAAATCGTGGAACGCTGCGGGCGCGGCGCCATCTCCGTAGTAAAATCCAACACTGGGCTGGGAAGCGGCTTGTGCAGGCAATAGGCCCACCCATAGTACCACCAAGACCCCAAGTACCGCCGCAATCCGCGGATGCTGGAAAGAATCCAAACGCATACGTCCCCCTTATGTGTCCCTCACATTAGCAAGCTACGTGATAATTGCAAGAGAACGCATCGAGTTCGATCCCGCAAAAAAGCCGAGGACATAGCCTCGGCCCCCTTGACTCAACTCCCGCCCGAAACTTAGCGCTCCGACAACATCCGCTCGATGCGCGGCCCGAGAATCAGCTCCATGGCATAGCCCATCTTATTGCCCGGAATAACGATGGTGTTCTTCCGCGACATGAAGCTGCCAGGAATCATCTGCAGCAGATACGGAAAGTTTTCTTCCTTGTGATCGCTGAAGCGGATCACCACCATACTCTCATCGGGCGTAGGAATATCGCGAGCGATGAAAGGATTGGAGGTATCCACCATTGGTACCCGCTGAAAGTTGATATGCGTGCGACTGAACTGCGGGGTGATGTGGTGGATGTAATCGGGCATGCGCCGCAGGATGGTGTCGACAATGGCCTCGGCGGAATAACCGCGCTGGGCATTGTCACGATGGATCTTCTGGATCCACTCCAGATTGACCACCGGCACCACACCGACGAGCAGATCGACATAGTTGGCCACATCGTGCTCTTCGGTTTTCACGCCGCCGTGCAGCCCCTCATAAAAGAGCAGGTCGGTGCCGGACGGAATGTCCTGCCAGGGCGTGAAGGTGCCCGGGGCACTGCCGCGCAGCTCGGCCTCGGCATCGTCGTGCACGTAGTAGCGCATCTTGCCGGTGCCGGTCTCGCCATATTGGCGGAAGAGCGCCTCCAAGGAGCCAAAATCATTGCCTTCCGGGCCAAAATGGCTGATGGTCTTGCCTTCGGCAGCGGCTTTGGCAATCGCTTCGCGCATTTCGACACGATTATAGCGGTGGAAGCTATCGCCTTCGATCACTACCGGGTTGACATCCAGGCGGTGGAAGACATCGTGAAAAGCATGTTTGACGGTCGTAGTACCCGCACCCGAGGACCCGGTCACCGCAATGACAGGATGTTTTTTCGACATGGAACTGCTCCTTGATAGGCAAAGAAAAGGGTAGCGCGCAGCGGGCGCGACAAATTAGCCAAGAGTGTATATCAGCGCAGTGGAATCGCTCAAATATCCAGACGTTGCGCGATGGCGAGCGTAGCCTCCGCCTGGTTCAAGGTATAAAAGTGCAACCCCGGGGCCCCCTCTCGCAGCAGGAGATTGCACTGGCGCGCGACCACCTCGGCAGCCACTTCGCGCTGCGCCTCCGGTTCATCGGCGTAGGCTTCCAGCAGCAGGCGCAAGTAGCGCGGAATCTCTGCCCCACACTGGGCAGAAAAACGGGCAATTTGCTCAAAATTATGGATGGGCATCACCCCGATCAGAATCGGCACGGTCACTCCGCGCCGCTCCAGCTGGTCACGGAGCTGCAGATAGGCATCGGGGTTATAAAAATACTGGGTGATCAGCGCGTCCACCCCAGCTTCGGTCTTAGCGACAAGATAATCCAGATCCGCACGCGCATGCTGCGCCTGTGGATGGACCTCGGGATAGGCCGAAGCGAAAATCTCGAAGCCACCGAAGTCGCGGATGAAAGCGACCAGATCGCTGGCATGACGGAAGAATCCCGGATTTTCCATCCCTTCCGGCAGGTCACCGCGCAGGGCGACAATCCGCCGCACCCCCCAGTCCCGGTAGCGCTGCAAGAGCTCCCGAATCCCCGCCTCGGTAGAACCGATGCAGGTGAGATGCGGCACTGCCTCATAGCCATTCTGCCCCTGAATGAGACGCACCGTGGCGAGGGTACGCTCCTGCGTGGAGCCGCCCGCGCCATAGGTAACCGAGGCATAGGCTGGGTGCAAGGCCGCCAGGGCGGCCATGCTCTCGCGTAAGCGCTCTTCGCCCGCCGAATTCTTCGGTGGAAAAAACTCCACCGAGATTTCCGGCGTCTTCATCAGTAGCGGTAGGCGTCGTTCTTGAACGGGCCATCCACCGGCACGCCCAAGTAGTTCGCCTGCTCTGTGGTCAACTGCGTGATCACTCCGGCAAAGCCCTCGACCATGTAGCGTGCTACTTCCTCGTCGAGCTGCTTGGGCAGCACATCCACCCGAATCGCCTTGGCCTTTTCCGCAGCCGACAACTTGGCGAAGCCTGCCTGATACAGGTGGATCTGCGCGAGTACTTGGTTGGCAAAGGAACCGTCCATGATGCGACTGGGGTGACCCGTAGCGTTGCCCAGATTCACCAGACGACCCTCGGAGAGAAGAATCAGGTAGTCATGACTATCAGGGTTGGCCTTGCTGCCACTGGCGACATCGCGATAGACCTTGTGCACCTGCGGTTTCACTTCTTCCCAGGCCCAGGTCTTGCGCATGTAGGCGGTATCGATCTCATTGTCGAAATGGCCAATGTTGCAGACCACCGCGCCATTCTTCAGTGCCGCCAGCATGCGACTATTGCAGACGTTGAAGTTGCCCGTAGCGGTAACCAGCAGGTCGGTCTGCGCGAGCAGATCTCGATTGACGCAGGCGTCGGAACCGTCATCCACTCCATCCCGGTAGGGGGAAACCACTTCGTAGCCATCCATGCATGCCTGCATGGCGCAGATCGGGTCGACTTCCGTCACCCGCACGATCATTCCTTCCTGACGCAAGGAAGCAGCGGAACCCTTGCCAACATCACCATAGCCCAGCACCAGGGCGCGCTTGCCGGACAACAAGTGATCCGTGGCACGCTTGATGGCGTCATTCAGCGAGTGACGACAGCCATATTTGTTGTCGTTCTTGCTTTTGGTTACGGAATCGTTGACGTTGATGGCCGGGATCTTGAGGCTGCCCTCTTTGAGCATTTCCCAGAGACGATGGACGCCGGTGGTGGTCTCTTCCGAAACTCCGTGGATTTCGCTCAATAGTTCCGGACGCTTTTCATGCAGGAGGCCGGTCAGGTCACCACCATCGTCGAGGATCATGTTCGGCTTCCAGCCCCCCGGGCCGGTGATGGTCTGCTCCACACACCACCAGTATTCTTCTTCGGTCTCGCCTTTCCAAGCAAAAACCGGGATCCCGGCCGCGGCAATGGCCGCCGCCGCCTGGTCCTGGGTAGAGAAGATATTACAGGAAGACCAGCGCACCTCCGCCCCCAGAGCCACCAGGGTCTCGATGAGGACAGCAGTCTGGATGGTCATATGGATACAGCCGGCAATGCGCGCGCCCTTGAGGGGTTGTTCCGCGCGATACTTCTCGCGGATCCGCAGTAAAGCCGGCATTTCCGTCTCGGCAATACGGATTTCCTGGCGACCCCAGTCGGCCAGAGAGAGGTCGGCAACTTTATAATCAGCTTGGTCTTGCAACACGGCATTCATCGGGACTTATCTCCTTTGAAAGACGAGCGCGGTTGAAGCAAAGACCCGCACCGAGCCTGACCGCCGGACCGCGACGGCTGCAGCGCCCCTCGGCACAGGTAAAAAATCAGTTCAGGCCGGCCGCTGCACGCAAAGCCGCGGCACGATCGGTGCGCTCCCAGGTAAACTCCGGCTCCTCGCGGCCAAAGTGCCCATACGCGGCGGTCTTGCTGTAGATCGGCCGCAACAGGTCGAGCATCTGGATGATGCCCTTGGGACGCAGGTCGAAATGCTCGCGCACGATGGCGGCAATACGATCGTCGTCAATGACGCCGGTACCAAAGGTATCGACCATCAAACTGACCGGCTGCGAGATACCGATGGCATAGGCTACCTGCACCTCGCAACGCTTGGCCAGCCCCGCGGCAACGATATTCTTGGCAACGTAGCGACCGGCATAGGAGGAGGAGCGATCGACCTTGGAGGGGTCCTTGCCCGAGAAGGCGCCACCGCCGTGACTTCCCTGCCCGCCGTAGGTATCGACGATAATCTTGCGGCCGGTCAGACCGCAGTCACCCACGGGTCCGCCAATCACAAAGCGACCGGTGGGATTGATGAAATACTGGGTGCCCTTGTGCAACATTTCTGGCGGCAGAACGGGCTTGATGATTTCCTCCTGCACCGCCTCCACCAACTGTGTGTGACTCACATCGGGGCTGTGCTGCGTGGAGAGAACCACCGCATCGATGGCCACTGGGCGGCCATCCTCATAGCGCACCGTCACCTGGCTCTTGGCGTCGGGGCGCAACCAGGGCAAGCGGCCATCCTTGCGCACCAAGGCCTGCCGCTCGGTCAGGCGGTGCGCGAAATAGATCGGCGTGGGCATCAGCACGTCCGTTTCGTCGCAGGCAAAGCCAAACATCAGCCCCTGGTCGCCCGCCCCCTGATCCAAATCGAGGCCGGCCCCCTCGTCGACACCCTGAGCAATATCCGGCGACTGCTTGTCGAGAGTCTGCACAACGGCGCAGGAGGCCCAGTCAAAACCCATCTCGGAGGAATCGTAGCCAATCCGGCGCACCGTCTGCCGCGCCACGTCGGCGTAGTCTACCTGCGCCGCGGTGGTGATCTCACCGGCAAGGACAATCAAACCGGTGGTGATCAACGTTTCGGCAGCGACTCGCCCGCGCGGGTCCTGGGCCAGGATCGCATCAAGGATGGCGTCGGATATCTGATCTGCAACTTTATCGGGATGGCCTTCGGACACGGACTCGGAGGTGAAGAGATGGGTTTTGGACATGCGGACGGCTCCTCGGCTGCTGGCGATGTCAATCGCAGAAAAGTGAGGCAAATATAGCAGAGGGTCCGACCACAAGAAACTGAAAGGCGCTCATTGCAAGCGCGAAAAACCCTCAAGACCCCGATTGTGTCGGTGCGATAATGGGGAAGGCGCGCTTGTCCTCGCTGCCCCCCCAGAAGTAGGAAATGCCACCCGTCACCTGGACATTGTTCAGGGCACCCCCCTGCGCACGCGGGGTGTCGAAGAGGACTTGATCCTGCACGCCAAGACGCAGACCGAAATGATCACCCAGGCGCTGCTCGTAGCCCAGCCCAAAGATTCCCAAAAGCGAAGTGCCACGGCCGACTTGCTGGTTAAACAGATCGCTCGACGCACCAAGCCCCAGCGAGAGATAGGGGGAGGAATTTCCGGAAAAGGCATAGTAGTTGCCAATGAGGGAACCACTGTACTGATTCGCGTTGCTTTTGCTCTGATCTTGCAGTCGCGCAAAGGCCGACGCGATCTGCCACTCGATACCCAAATGCCGCCCCAAACGCTGCCCGACACGCAGACCTACCGTGCCCCCGCCATCCAAATGGCTGCCCGACCCGAAGAACGTGTTGCCACCAAAGAGATTGACATAGGGCTGATCCGGGGCAGCCATTGCCGCGGCCGGCAGCACTGCCAGCCCAGCAAACAGCAATCCAGAAAAAAGCCCCAAAGCTCGCATCATTCGCACCCGATGACCACATTGTCGTACAATGGCCACATTGTAGTCCTCAATCGTGCAAATTGCCACTCGTATCCGTTGCAAAAAATCAACAGGAGATTCCATGCCGACCCTTATTTGCGGTTCCCTCGCCTTCGATACCATCATGGTCTTTCAGGACCGCTTTCAGGAGCACATCCTGCCCGATCGTGTGCACATGCTGAACGTCTCCTTCACCGTACCCGAGATGCGCCGGGACTTTGGCGGCTGCGCCGGCAACATCGCCTACAACCTCAAGCTTCTCGGCGGCGAGCCGCTGATCGTCGGTACCGTTGGCCAGGACTTCGGCCCCTACGCGGAGCACCTGCAGCATCTGCACATTGCCAGCAGCCATATTGCGGTTCTCCGCGATCAATATACCGCACAAGCCTTCATCACCACCGACCTCGATGACAACCAGATCACTGCCTTTCACCCTGGAGCGATGATGCAGGCGGGCAAGAATCGTCTCGCCGGGCAGATTCCAGCGGGAAGCCGCTGGGGCATCGTCGCCCCCGATGGACTCGATGCCATGGTGCAACACCTGCACGACCTGCGGAGCGCCGGGGTGCAGACCATCTTCGATCCCGGCCAGGCCCTGCCCCTCTTCGATGGCGACACCCTACGCCAGATGATCAGCGAGGCCGATTATCTCAGCGTCAACGATTACGAGTGCGGCATGATCCAGTCGCGCACGGGTTGGGACTTGGCAACCCTCCGCAGCAAGCTTAAGGCTTTGATCGTCACCCAGGGCGAGAAGGGTTCGACTATTTATCAGGGCGAGGAAGAGATCCGGATTCCAGCGGCCAAGGCCAGCGCCGTCGTCGATCCCACCGGCTGCGGTGATGCCTATCGTGCCGGCCTGCTCTATGGCCTGGAGCACGATTTGCCGTGGGCAACCTGTGGCCGCATCGCGTCGCTTATGGGCTCCTACAAGATCGAGGTTGCGGGCACCCAGAACCATCGCTTCACACACAACGAGTTCGTACAGCGTTATCAGGACAGTTTTGGCGAGGCCTTACCTGCCTGAATCAGCTTTCGATGGGCTTATCCTCGGCTTCCCAGACGACCATGCCGCCGGTGAGGCTGTAGACCCGGGCGAAGCCCATCTGCGCCAGGGTAACGGCGGCAAAGGCAGAACGGGTGCCGCTGTCGCAGTAGAGCAAGACTCGGCGTTCCCGCGCCCGCGACAGCTCCGGGTGGGCCTTGCCATACTCGAGGTCTGCCAACGCTTCCAAGTGACCGCGCGGGACGTGATGGGCCCCAGGCAATCGCGCCCGATGAAAATCCTCTGCCTCCCGCACATCGACGATCAACACGTCTTCACCGGCGTCCAGCCATTCCTCGACCACATCACAATCGACTTCAGAGATTTGTGCCCGCGCCTCACGGATAAAGTCTGCCAAGCTTTTTGCCATAGTTTACCTGCTCCTGCGTCACCGCTTTCCGGAGCGGCTACCATGGCGAGGAAATCGGCAAAAGGCAAGCTTGCCAAAGACCCGTGTTAGCCCCAAGGCGTAATGTCCTCTTCGGCTTCCAGTGGCCGGGTATTGACCTCTAGCAACGGCCTCAAGTCCCCAATCTCCACGTCCAACGGAATAGCTATTCTCCCGATCGACACGTCTCTCACGACTTGTTGCATGTAACCGTATGGAGTGGGTAGGATGTCGCATGGTTCTCTAGGGAGGCTTGGCGATGGCGCACGTCAATCAGCGGGTACAAAAGCACCGTGAAGCTCTGCGCAGGGAAGGGCTTCGTCCGGTGCAGATTTGGGTGCCTGACACGCGCCGCCCGGACTTCGCGGAAGAGTGCCGTCGCCAATGCCTGATTGTGGCCCAGGCCGATAGTGCCGACACCGCCATGCAGCAGTTCATGGATGAAGCCCTGGCTGATGGCTGGCCGGAGGAGTGATACGCGGAGACCTTGTGACCATCGCCATGCAAGGTGACTTTGGCAAACCACGGCCCGCGCTGGTCATTCAAAGTAATCAGTTCAGGGACCTGGGCAGCATCACCGTGCTGCCAATCACCAGCACTCTTATTGACGCGCCATTGCTTCGCATCACCGTTCAACCGGGCACGGAAAATGGTTTGCAGAAACCATCACAAGTCATGGTGAACAAGGCCATGACCATCAAACGCGATAAGGTGGGACCTGCTTTTGGACACATCGATGCGAATACTCTGGTGGAGGTCGAGCGTTGTCTGGCTGTGTTCCTGGGGATTGCGAAGTGAGCCGCGCTTCGAGACGATCAGTCGCGTTTGCACAGCCCTGCGGGTACGCATGGTCACGCAATCTATGTACTGACGCAGCCTTGCTGAGGTAGCGTTTTGAAAAATTTTTCCTATTTACAAAGCGTGGTTGGAAGGGCACCGCTAATCTGCGCGACGCCAGCCAGCGTCCTGCGCATATCCAGTTGGCAGGTGTCTGCATATATGCACCTTGCGGACACTTCTCAAGGCCATAAAAAGGTTCTATGCTGACCTCGAGTCCTGCAGCGAAGAAGGAGTCCGTCGTGATACGCAAACGCAGCAAGAGCGCCGAATGTACCCTCCCTCCCCTAGGCATGAATGCCGAGACCCTTTGTCAGGACAGCCAACACTATCTCTTCCGCAGCCTGGGGGTTCCCGTCGCCGAAGCCGCTACCGACAAGATTGCGCGTAGCGTCTACACCGCTCTGGGCATGGCCTTGCGCGATCGCTTGGTAGAGCGCTGGAACCAAAGCGAAGAACGGCGCACCGAAATGCGCGGGAAACGGGCGTTTTACCTGTCCCTGGAATTCCTGCTCGGGCGCAGTCTGAACAATACCCTACTCAACCTTGGACTCGAAGAGGCTGCCGAAACGGCCTTGGCCTCCCAAGGTTGGGAATTGGCCGAGCTGGCCGAAAAAGAGGCCGATGCCGGCCTCGGTAATGGCGGTCTTGGCCGCTTGGCTGCCTGCTTTCTCGACAGTTGCGCAAGTCTCGCTCTACCGGTTACGGGCTATGGCATCCGCTACGCTTATGGCATGTTCCGCCAAGAAATTCACCACGGCGAGCAGGTCGAAGAACCTGACCATTGGCTCAAAAATGGCTACCCCTGGGAAATCAAGCGTCCGGAGCGGGTACGTCGCATCCCCTACGGCGGGCACAGCGAAGTCTATATCGACGCTGCCGGCAAAAATCGCTTTCGTTGGGTAGATACCCATGATGTCCTGGCCGTGCCCTACGACATTCCCATCCCTGGCTATGCCAATGACGTCGTCAACACCCTGCGCCTGTGGCGCGCCGCCGCCACCGACGTCTTCGATCTCGGGGAATTCAACGCGGGGGCCTATCCCGAGGCAGTTGCCGCGAAAAATGCCGCCGAGCATATCAGCATGGTGCTCTACCCTAACGACAGCAGCGAAAACGGCAAGGAATTGCGTCTGCGCCAGCAGTATTTCCTCGCCTCCGCCAGCCTGCAGGATGTCCTAGCTGACTGGGTCGCAAAGCATGGGGAAAAATTCTCCCATTTTGCCGAGCAGCATGTCTTCCAGCTCAACGACACCCATCCCAGCATCTCGGTGGCCGAACTCATGCGTCTGCTGATCGACGAACACGGATTGGATTGGAACGCCGCCTGGAAGATCACCAGCAGCACCATGGCCTACACCAATCATACCCTACTCCCCGAAGCGTTGGAGCGATGGCCGGTGCGTCTCTTTCGCCAGCTCCTGCCGCGCGTGCTGGAGATCATCTACGAGATCAACGCGCGCTTTCTGCGCGAGGTGGCGCGCACCCACCCCGGTGACAGCGGCCTGCTCAGCCGTGTCTCCTTGATCGAAGAAGGCCCGGATCCCATGGTACGTATGGCCAACCTGGCGGTGGTCGGGAGCTTTTCCGTCAATGGTGTTGCCGCCCTGCACACCGAGCTTCTGTGTCGCGAGCTGTTTCACGACTTCTATCAGCTCTGGCCGGAACGCTTCAACAACAAGACCAATGGCGTCACCCCGCGCCGCTGGCTGCAGTCTGCCAACCCCGAGTTATGCAAGCTGATCAGCGGCAAGATCGGCAGCGACTGGCAGCAGGACCTGGCCGGGCTGCAGACACTCTCGCCCTTTGCCGATGACAGTCGGTTTCGCAAGAGCTGGGCCAAGGTCCGCGCCGCCAACAAAGCGGCACTCTTTGACATCATCAGCGAGCAGACTGGGGTGGCCATGATCCCCGGCGCCTTGCTCGACACCCAGGTCAAACGCATTCATGAATACAAACGGCAGTTGCTCAATGCCCTGCATGTGGTGCACCTCTACGACCGCATCAAGCGCGGTGATCTGGAAGGATTCACGCCGCGCAATGTGCTCTTTGCCGGCAAGGCGGCGCCCGGGTATTTCATGGCCAAGCGCATCATTCGCTTCATCAACGAGATCGCCCGTACCATCAACGCCGACCCCGACACCGAAGGCCTCCTGCGCGTGGTGTTTCTGCCCGATTATCGGGTCTCGCTGATGGAAAAGATCTGCACTGCCACCGATCTCTCCGAGCAGATCTCCACCGCTGGTAAGGAGGCATCGGGCACTGGGAACATGAAATTCATGATGAACGGGGCATTGACGATCGGCACCCTGGATGGCGCCAACATCGAGATTCGTGACGCCGTAGGTGCCGAGCACTTTTTTCTCTTTGGCCTGAATGCCGAGGAGGTCGCCCATCTGCGCGCGCAGTATCAGCCGCAGCACTTCATCGATGCCGACCAGGATCTGGAGCGCGTCTTGCAGCTCGTCCGCAGCGGCTATTTCAACCCCTATGATTTTGGCCTCTTCGATTGTCTGCTCGACGCCGTACTCTCGCCTCATGACCCCTGGATGGTGCTAGCCGACTTCAGCAGTTACAAGCAGAAACAGCAGGAGGTGGCAGGACTGTGGCGCGATCAGGATGAATGGCTGCGGTTCAGCATCCGCAATACGGCGGCGAGCGGGATCTTTTCCAGCGATCGTACCATCCGCGAATACAACGCCGATATCTGGCATCTGACGCCCCTGGTAGCGGAGGGCGCCAGTCTTGGCTAGAATCCGCGGGTGTCGGAAAAGTTTGTGAAGGAGTCAGGTGAGTACATCGTCCGTTCGCCCTGTGGTATTGCTCATTCTCGATGGCTGGGGCTATCGCGAGGCGGCGGCAGATAACGCCATTGCGCTGGCTCACACGCCGCACTGGGATAGCTGGTGGAAAACCCACCCGCATGCCCTGCTACAGGCATCCGAGGCTTCGGTCGGTCTGCCCCGCGGGCAGATGGGCAACAGTGAGGTCGGGCACATCAACATCGGTGCCGGTCGGGTCGTCTATCAAGAGTACGAACGGATCAATCGTGCCATCGCCGATGGCAGCTTCTACCAGAATGCCGCACTGGTGCAGGCCGTGGATGCGGCACAGCAACACGGCAAGGCGGTGCACATCCTCGGGCTGCTCTCTCCCGGTGGGGTACACTCCCACGAAGATCACCTGATCGCCGGTTTGCGTCTGGCGCGGGAGCGCGGCGCCGAGCGGGTCTATCTGCATGCCTTTCTCGACGGGCGGGATACCGCCCCCCGTTCGGCGGCGGCCTCCCTGCGGAAAGTAGAAGACGCTTTGGCGCGGGAGGGCGGGTGCCTCGCCACCCTGATCGGTCGCTACTATGCCATGGACCGCGACCACCGCTGGGACCGCGTGCAAAAGGCCTATGATCTCATCACCCAGGGCCTTGGCACGGAATATCCGAGTGCCGAAGCCGCCCTGGAGGCGGCCTATACCCAAGTGGAAAGCGACGAGTTCGTGCCTGCAGCGCGGATCGGACCCGCGGCGCGGATAGAGGACGGCGATAGCATCGTCTTTCTCAATTTTCGTTCTGATCGCGCCCGCCAGATCACCCGCGCCTTTGTCGAGCCGGACTTCTCCGGCTTCCCGCGTGCGGTCGTGCCGAAACTCTCGGCCTTCGTCACCCTGACAGAGTACAGCGAGCAGCTTCCCGTGCAGGTAGCCTTTCCACCGAGCCGTCTGCGCAATACCTTTGGAGAGTGGATTTCCCGCTTTGGGATGCGGCAACTGCGCATCGCCGAGACCGAGAAATATGCCCACGTGACGTTCTTTTTCAACGGTGGCGAAGAGCAGGTTTTTGAAGGGGAAGATCGCGTTCTCATTCCCTCGCCCAGCGTCGCTACCTATGATCTGCAGCCGGAAATGAGTGTTCGGGATCTAGCAGATCGCCTGATTGCCGAGGTGCAGGCTGGTCAGCATGATGTCATCATCTGCAACATTGCCAACCCCGACATGGTCGGACACAGCGGCAAACTGGAGGCCGCCAAGGCTGCGGTGGAGGCCGTAGATCAAGCCCTGGGCCGTATCGTGCCGGCAGTGCGGGCACGCGGCGGCGAGGTGCTGATCACCGCGGATCATGGCAATGTTGAACAAATGCTCGACCCGGAGACCGGCCAGGCACACACTGCGCATACCTGTAACCCTGTGCCCCTGCTCTATATTGGCCGCTCCGCCCGCCTGCAGGAAAGCGGCGCGCTGGAGGATCTCGCCCCCACGCTACTACAGCTGCTCGGCCTGCCTAAGGCCCCGGAAATGAGCGGGAAAAGTCTCATCGAGCATACGTGAAGGATCTGACCCCTACTGCCGTCCTGCTGGGCAGCGCCCTTTTCTGGGTAGGCATCGGCGCCGCCCAGGCGAGCAATCTGCCGCAGAAAATTCACGAGAACAAGGCCCGCCTGGAGTCCATCCACCAGAATGTTTCGGCGCTGCAGGCGCGGTTGGCGGATAAGCAGAAAACCCAGGCAGAGCTCCGTAGCGAGATCGCCCAACTCGACCAGCGTATCCAATCCACCCAACACCAGCTGCAAGGCATTCAGCAGCAGCGCCAGCAAACACAACAGGAAATCAGCAAACTGCAAGGTCAAATTGACAAGCTGCAACAAGAATTGCAAACGCAGAAAAAAATCCTCGCCGAGCAGTTGCGCGCCGCCTACATGTTGGGTGGGGAAACCCCACTCGCGGTCTGGCTGCAAACGGAAAAGCCGGCCGAAATCGGGCGCCTCAGCGTCTACTATCAGGCCTTGGCCAAGGCGCGTCTAGAATTGATCGCGAAGACGCAGACAACGGGCAAAGAGATCATCAAGACGCAGGAGCGGAAAAAGCAACAAGAGTCCCATCTCGCGCAACTGGCAGGGCAGACGCAACATCAGGAAACCACCCTGGAGGCCCAACGGAATCAGCATGCCACACTGGAAGAACAACTGGTGAAGCGCATTGCCGCCGATCAGGCCAAGATTGCCAATCTGCAGGCCAACGCCAATATTCTGAACGGCTTGGTGCAGCGGCTCTCGGTGCAGTACGCGCAGCAACTGGCAGCGGAAAGGGCGGCGGCCGAGGCTGCGGCACGCAAACGCGCGGCCGAACGTCTGGCGGCAGAGCGGCGGGCGGCAGAACAAGCCGCGGCCCGTGCGGCTGCAGAACGGCGGGCTGCCGCGCGCGCCGCGGCGCAGGAGCGTGCCCGGATCGCGGCGCAAGCCGCCGCCGAGCAAAAACGTGCCGAACAGCTGCAGAAAGAGCTGCATCAGCCACCCCCGCCAACGCCGGTGCAGGCTCCGCCAATTGCGACGGTTCCGCCGGCCACGCCCAGTATTGCCCCGCCAACCAACAGCGCCGTGGGTCACGGCAGCTTCCCTCCTCCCGTCAGTGCGCCGGTGCGCCATCTCTTTGGCACGCCGCGGGTACAAGGCGGGCCGAACTGGCAGGGGATTACCTTTGCCGCGCCAGCGAGCACGCCAGTACACGCCATCGCCCCGGGCATGGTCCTATACGCCGGTCCGTTGCGTGGTTATGGCGAGATCGTCATTGTCCAACAAGCCAATCTCGTTCTGGCCATTTACGGGCACCTGGCCAAGCCGGCCGTGCAGGTCGGTCAGAAGCTGCAAACCAGTAGCCTGGTAGGGACGGTCGGCAGCGGCGGTGAGATGGGCGATGACGGCCTCTATCTCGAGATCCGCAGCCAGGGTCACCCGGTCAACCCATTGAATTTCATTCGCTAGCAGTGCAAGGTTCTGGAGCCATGATGACGACGCGCATTCTGCAAATCTGTATACCCGTCCTGACCATCGTGGTCCTGGCTCTGGGTCCGGTTCCTGCCCGGGCAGAAGAGAGTCAGACCATTCCCCTCCAGGAAATCCAGACCTTCAGCCAGGTGTTTGCGCTGATCAAATCGGACTACGTCGACCCTAGCTCCGACCAGAAACTGATGCAAGGGGCCATCGCCGGTATGGTGCATGCCCTGGATCCACATTCCGCCTATCTCACTCCCAAGGAATGGAAACAGATGCAGGTCTTCACCGATGGCCGCTTTGGTGGCGTGGGCATCGAGATCACCCCGGATCATGGGCTCCTGCGGGTGGTCACTCCCATCGACGGCACCCCCGCCGCGCGGGCAGGGATTCATGCTGGCGATCTCATCATCAAGATCAATGGCAAAGCGGTGGAGGGTCTGGGTCTGCAGAAGGCGGTGGACGAGATGCGTGGCAAGCCGGGTAGCCAGGTCAGTCTCACCCTGCTGCGACCGCACAGCAGCGTCCCCCTGCAGGTCACCCTGACGCGCGCCATCATCAAGGTACAGAGTGTGCGCTACCAGATGATCGCCCCCGACTACGGCTATCTGCGCATCAGCCAGTTCCAGGATAACACCGGCAATGCCGTGCAGGCGGCCGTCAAAGAGCTTGAAAAGGATGCCGATGGCAAACTGAAGGGACTCATTCTCGATTTGCGCAATAACCCGGGTGGGGTACTGCAGGCGGGAGTGGAAACCGCCGACACCTTCCTGAATCAGGGGCTGATCGTCTATACCAAGGGCCGCACCGGGAGCAGTGACATGCGCTTTCGCGCCCATGGTCCCGACCTGCTGCATGGTGCCCCCGTGATCGTATTGATCAACGGGGGTACAGCCTCCGCTGCGGAAATCGTGACCGGCGCCCTTAAGGATGATGGCCGCGCTTTGGTGCTCGGTAGTCGCAGCTTTGGCAAGGGTTCCGTGCAGTCCGTCATTCGCCTGGATAACGGTGGCGCACTCAAACTGACCACGGCGCTGTACTACACGCCAGCGGGCTGCTCCATTCAGGGGCAAGGAATCGTCCCCAACGTTGCCATCGTCCCCAGCAACCCGGAAGAGCGACAGATCGATGCCGCTTTGCTCAAGGAATCGGAATTGGAGGGAATGCTCGAGGCGCCGGACCAGTGTCAGAAAGTGCAGCCACAGTTCGAGATTGCGGAGCCGACACCGCCCGCCACCAACCAGCAAAAGCAGACGCCGTCCGAGGGTCCGGATCTGGCCACCGATTTTGTGCTGCGCAAGGCCCTGGAGATTCTGCAGGGCAATGCCGTGGAGGTGATGCAGGATGGAAAGTCGGTAAAAAAAGTCGTCCCGTTACCGATCTATCCCAGTCGGGATAAAAATGCCGACGCCAGGGTCAAAGCTGCCTGAGTGAGAATGCAGGGGGAGAAGGTGGCGCCAGTACCGAAAGTAGTCATTCCGATTGCCGATGGTTGCGAGGAGATGGAGGTGGTAATTTGCGCCGACATTCTGCGCCGCGCCGGCGCGGAGGTCTGTCTGGCCGGAGTGGATGGCACGCGTGCGGTCACCGCCTCCCGGGGCGTGCGCCTCCTGCCGGATTGCAGTTGGAGCGAATGTGCCGATGCGCCAATGGATCTGCTACTGCTCCCCGGCGGAGCGGGTGGGGTGGAGCGCCTGCGGCAATCCACCAGCTTGCGCAACAAAATCATCGAGCGTAGCGCCGGTGCTGAGAGAGTCGCGGCCATTTGTGCGGCTCCCTCTTTGCTTGCCGAGCTGGACGTACTGCGCAACAAAAAAGTGACCAGTTATCCCGGCGCCCTCGATCCGCAGAGCACAGACTATCAATTTCAGACTGCGACCGTCGTTGTCGATGGTTCGCTTACCAGTTCCCGCGGTCCGGGGACCGCGATGGACTTCGCTCTCGACCTCGTCGTCCAGCTCTTTGGCCGGGAACGGGGAATGGCGGTGGAAACGGCCTTGCAAAGGCCACCGGTTTACCTTTGATCTGTCCCCATGGATAATGCTTCGTCTCAATCAAACTGAAGGAAAACGCATGAAACTTCGCGCAGTTGTTCTCGCCGGCATGGTCGGTGCTTTTTCTCTGCCCGTCTTCGCTGCGCCAGCGGCTACCGTCAATGGTCATGCCATCGACAACAGCCAGGTGCAGGAAATCATGAGCATGAGCCCGGACCTCGCGAAAGAGCCCAATGCTCGCGAGCAGGTCATTCAGAATCTGGTCAACATGGAAGTGCTCTCGCAGTATGCGGATCAGCACGGCCTAGCCCAGTCCGCAGCGGTGCAGGAACGCCTGGGCCTGGCCAAGCGGCAGATCCTGGCGGACGCCGCGGTCGAATCCTATGTCAAGGCCCATCCCGTTTCCCAGGCCGACGTTCAGAACGCCTACGACAAATTCGTCGCGGCCATGGGCAAGAAAGAATATGAAGTGCGCCATATCCTGGTGAAGACCAAGGCTGAGGCGGACAAGATCATGGCCGATCTGAAGTCAGGCCAGAAGTTCGCCAAGCTTGCCGAAAAGTACTCCATCGACAAGGGTAGTGCCGCACACGGTGGCGAGCTCGGCTGGATCGTTCCCGGCATGGTGGTACCACCCTTCGCGCAGGCTGTGGAAACGGCGCCCATCGACAAGCCCGTCGGCCCGGTACAGACCCAATTTGGTTACCACATCATCGAAGTGCAGGCTACCCGACCGGTCACCCCGCCTTCCTTGAGCTCCATGCAGGACCGTATCAAGGCCCAGCTGCAGCAGCAGGAGGCCGCCAAGTTCGTATCGGATCTGCGGAGCAAGGCTACCATCAACATCACCAAGTAATTTCTCGTTACTCTGGCGCTGCAAGGGCCGAAGGGGTTTCTCTTCGGCCCTTTGCCTTGCCTGGAGCCGGATCAGGCGCCACAATGAATGGAGAGAGTTTTTGGGAGTATTGGTGTGGCAACGCGAAGAAATCCTCAGCAACCTGTCCTGGAGCGGCAAACCCAGATCCGCGAGCCGCGCCTGTATCGGGTCTGTCTGCTCAACGATGACTTCACTCCCATGGACTATGTAGTACGCATCCTCGAAGAATACTTTCACAAGAGCCACGAAGACGCCCTCCAGATCATGATGGAGGTGCACAATCAAGGCAAAGGCATCTGTGGGGTCTACCCCTTTGATCTCGCGGAAACCAAGGTCACCCTGGTCACGGCTGATGCCCGTCAGCATCAGCATCCCTTGCGCTGTACCATGGAAAAGGAGTGAGCGATGATCGACAAGCCCTTGGAACAGTCCATCAATCAGGCATTTCAGACGGCGCGCGAATTTGGGCATGAGTATGCCTCGGTCGAGCATCTGCTGCTGGCCTTGCTCGACAACCCGGCCAGCCAAGAGGTGCTGGATGCCTGTGGCGCCGACCGCAAGCGCCTCGGGCGCGAGCTCAGAGGATTCCTGAGCAAGAAAATTCCCTCCCTGGGACAGGCCGGCACCGTCAACAGTCAGCCCTCCATCGGCTTTCAGCGGGTGATTCAGCGTGCTTTATATCACGTGCAGTCGGCCGGCAAGGATGCCGTCACCGGTGCCAATGTGCTGGTCGCTCTCTTCGCTGAGCGGGAATCCCATGCAGTGTATTTTCTGCAGAAGGAACATGTATCGCGGATGGATGTGGTTACCTACCTTGCCCACGGGCATCCGCGCGACGATAGCCAGGAAGAAGGTGAAGAACCAGAAACCGAGAAAGAGCAGAACAAGTCTGGCAAGGATCCGCTGTCTGCGTATACGCGCAATCTCAACGCCCTGGCCCGGGCTGGACGCATCGATCCGCTCATTGGTCGCGCCCATGAATTGGAGCGCGCATTGCAGATTCTTGCCCGCAGACGCAAGAACAACCCGCTCTTCGTGGGTGAGCCCGGGGTCGGCAAGACGGCCATCGTCGAAGGTTTGGCACGTGCCATCGTCTACGGCAACGTGCCGGAAATTCTGGAAAACGCCACCATCTATGCCCTCGATATGGGTGCCCTGATCGCCGGCTCCCGCTATCGTGGCGACTTCGAGGAGCGCCTCAAGGCAGTGCTCAAGGCCCTACAACGACAGCCCAAGGCCATCCTCTTCATTGACGAGATCCACACTATCGTCGGTGCCGGTGCCGTTTCCGGGGGGGCCATGGATGCCTCCAACCTGCTCAAACCCGCTCTGGCGGCAGGGGAGCTGAAGTGTATCGGCGCTACCACTTACCAGGAGTTCCGTCAGCATTTTGAGAAAGACCGCGCCCTCAGTCGCCGCTTTCAGAAGATCGACGTGCCCGAGCCGAGCCCGGATGAGGCGGTCGAGGTGCTCCGTGGACTCAAACGGCACTTCGAGAATCATCACCACCTGCGCTATACCGACGCCGCCTTGCGTGCAGCCGTGGAATTGTCCATCAAGCATATCCACGACCGGCACCTGCCCGACAAGGCCATCGACGTCATCGATGAGGTTGGCGCCGCCCAGGCCCTGCTCCCGCCGTCGCGGCGCAAGAAGAGCATCGGCGTTCATGACATTGAGGAGATGGTGGCCAAAATGGCACGTATCCCGGGCAAGTCCGTCTCTCTCGACGACCGCACGGCACTGAAGAACCTCGAACGCGACCTGGGGCTGGTGATCTTTGGTCAGGATCGTGCCATCCGCGAGCTGAGCGCGGCCATCAAGCTCTCCCGCGCGGGGCTGCGGCACGCCGAGAAACCGATTGGTGCCTTCCTCTTCTCCGGCCCCACGGGCGTCGGCAAAACCGAGCTGACCCGGCAGCTGGCACAGCTTTTGGGTATTCCGTTGCTGCGCTTTGATATGAGCGAGTATATGGAGCGGCATAGCGTGTCGCGCCTCATTGGCGCACCGCCTGGCTATGTGGGCTACGATCAGTCTGGTCTGCTCAGCGATGCGATTTTGAAGCAGCCGCATGCCGTTCTGCTCCTCGATGAAATCGAAAAGGCGCACCCGGATATCTTCAACGTGCTCCTGCAGGTCATGGATCATGGCAAACTCACCGATGCCAGCGGCCGGCAAGTGGATTTCCGCCAGGTGATTCTGGTCATGACCACCAATGCTGGCGCTGAGGAACAGGGAAAGGCAGCGATCGGCTTCGTCCAGAAGGCGAACGAAACCGGCAAGGAAATGGAGAGCATTCGGCGGATCTTCGCGCCCGAATTCCGCAACCGCCTCGACGCCATCGTGCCCTTCTCCCCCCTGGCGCGGGAGGACATTCTGCACGTGGTCGACAAGCTGCTCATGGAACTGGATGAACAGCTCCTGCAGAAGGGATATAGCCTGGAGGTCAGCAGCGAGCTGCGCGACTGGCTAGCGAAGAAGGGCTACGATCCGCTTATGGGTGCGCGGCCAATGGCGCGGCTGATTCAGGAGGAACTGAAAAAACCGCTGGCGGAACACATCCTCTTTGGCGATCTCCCCAAGGGCACGCAGATCAGTGCAACCCTGGAAGGAGACAAGGTCGTCCTGCGTCTCCCCGAGACCGCTCCCGTCTAACGCTGGCGGCGCCAGTAAGGCGCCAGCAGGCGGGCTTCCGGTACCTCTTCGAGAATGGCGGCGGGGATTTCCACGGTCAGGCCAGGACGTGCGCGGATACTCACCCAAAGCAGATTCATGCGCAGGTTGAGGTCGGCAAAGACCACCCAATTCTGGTAGCGCTGCAAGACGCCGCCCACCAGACGCAGGGTGCGCAATTGCCGCTCGCTGCTGTGGCGCCGCAAACCGGGGAAGATCATACGAAAGTCGGCAAGCAGGTGGCCGTACTCATCGCGGCTCGGGACCCTCTGCCACAACGGCCCGTCGGCCTCCAGCCGGCCCCAGGACAAGGCAGCAGGCAGAGCAGCGGAAGCCGGGACTAGGAAGGTACCGGCCTGCGCGCAAGGCTTATCCCGGGAAGCGGGCAACGTCCTTTTGGATGATTTCACGGGCGGCTTCGACACCGGACCAATCCTTGAGTTTTACCCATTTGCCGGGCTCGAGATCCTTATAGTGCTCAAAGAAATGCCGCACCTGATCGAGTAGGGACTGCGGCAGATCCTTGACGTCCCTGATCGCCTCATAACCGGGTGCGATCTTGGCATGGGGCACGGCAATCACCTTCATATCCAGGCCTTTCTCATCTTCCATCGTCAACACGCCTACCGGACGGGCACGCAGGACCGTGCCGGGCGCCACCGGCTGCGGGGAAACGACCAACACATCCGTGGGATCGCCATCATCCGACAGGGTATTGGGGATGAAGCCATAGTTCAGCGGATAGTGCATGGCGGTAAAGAGAAAACGATCGACAAAGACGGCTTCCGAAGCCTTGTCGACCTCATACTTGATGCTGGAGCCTTGCGGAATCTCGATGACGACGTTGATGTCATCGGGGACGGCCTTGCCGGCGGGGATTTCCTTCAACTTCATGCAGAACACTCCTCCTGGGTGGAAAATGCGGCCCGCACGCGGGCCAGATCCGCGGGGGTATCGACCCCAATCGGCGGAACAACATCGCTACAGCATACCCGAATTCGGTATCCGCGTTCGAGTATCCGCAGTTGCTCCAACGACTCCAGCTCTTCCAGGGCCGAACGCGGCCAGCGTGCATACTCCTGCAGAAAGCCAGCACGATAGGCATAGAGACCAAGGTGGCGCCAATGCTGGCCTGCGGGCAATTCGGCGCCTTCGGTCAACGGATAGCGATCACGTTCCCAGGGAATGGGAGCCCGGGAGAAATACAAGGCATCCTTGGCGGCGTTCAGCACCACCTTGACGGCGTGGGGATCGACCAGTTCTTCCCAGTGGGTCAGGGGCACCGCTGCGGTGGCGACCAGCAGAGCCGGATCTTCGGCAAGGGCGGCAGCCACCGCATGCATCAGTGTCGCCGGCATTTGCGGTTCATCGCCCTGCAGGTTGACGATGATTTCGTCCGCTGGCAATCCGAGAATCTGAACCGCCTCGGCCAGGCGCTCGCTACCGCAACTGTGACGCGAGTCGGTCTGTACCGCCTCGCCGCCATGTGCGCGCACTGCCGCCAGGATCTGCTCGTCGTCTGCCGCTACCACCACGCGTCCCGCACCACTGGTCAAGGCACAACGCCGCACCCTCTCGATCATGGGCAGTCCGCCAATGGGCAGGAGCATTTTTCCCGGAAGGCGGGAAGACGCCATGCGCGCCGGAATGAGAACGGTAAAACTCACTTGCTTTCGCCATCCAACGGCTCCGCATCTTCCAGCAGGAGGACCGGAATGCCATCGCGGACCGGAAAGCGCAACCTGCAGCGACTGCAGCAGAGGGCGCTCTGCTCTGCGCAAGGCAGGAGGGGGCCTTTACAGGCCGGACAGGCGAGCAGATCGAGTAAACGGCGATCGATTTTCACTGTGGACTCCTCCAGGTAGCCAGCCGCTGATCGAGCCAGTGGCTGAAGGATGGCTCCCAATGGATACCGATCTCCAGCACCCAAATCTCTGGGAGACCAGCCAACTGCATGCATTTTACGGCATCCTTACTGGTTATGACGAGGGGCGCGCTTATATTTACCAGATCCTGCTGGCGAAAGACGTGATGGTCGGGGAAGGAATGCAGGGTTACCTGCGCTCCCAAGACCTCCAGCGTGCGTTGGAAACGCTCCGGACGGGCAATGCCGGTAACCGCATGGACGTGGCGATTGCGCAACGCCTGCAGTGGCAGTTCCTGCACGGGATCGTGCAGGGGCACCAGGCGCGTAGCCTGCTGCTCGAAGCGAAAACAGGGCGGAGCGATACCCACGAGGTCTGCACTGCCAGCGGCGGCAGGATCGCAGAGCAGGGCATCGGCGGCCTGCAGAGCCGTTTTCGCCTCGCGCAGGGGACCGGACGGCAGGCAACGCCCGTTACCCAGGGGTCTTTCCCCTTGCAGCAGGAGGAGGGAGAGACTGGGTTGCAGGGCAAGATGCTGAAAACCATCATCGAGAACGACGATGTCGTGCCCAGCATTGGCGGCAGCCAAGATGCCGGCATGGCGGCGGCGACTGAGAAAGACCGGAGCTACGCTGCGCAGCAGCAGGGGCTCGTCGCCGGCACGGACGGGAGAATCGTCCGGAAGCACGGCATAGGGCTCCTGCGGTGGGTGCGCGCCATAGCCGCGGCTGATAGCGGCTGGATGCCAGGAGTGGCTTTGCAGGTAGCGGAGCAAAGCCATCGTCATCGGAGTTTTCGCGCTCCCTCCCACGTTGAGATTGCCCACAACGATGCTCGGCAAGGCTCCGGGCAGACGCCTCGCCCGGGCGCGCCGCCGCGCTGCCAAGGCGCAATAGATGGCACCTAAGGGGCGTAGGAGATAGGCACCGACGCCACCGGCGTACCACTGCCGCTCCAGCTCCTGGCGCCAGCTCAGCAAACCGGGCTTACCAATCGAAGACCCGCTGCAAGAACTCCGGCAAGCGCTCCCCGGCCACGCGACGCTCCTGCCAGAAATAGCGCCGATAGGCATCGGCCTCTTCCCGCGCCGCAATGGGCTCCGCCAACACCGACGCCCAGTGCTGCAGCACTGCGGCGGGCTGGGCCAATTGGCGCGGCTCGACGGTCAGGGTGCTGGGCAGTGCCCATTGCAGGCCCAAGCCCTGACTGAGAGGGCGCCCACCGGCAAAGATCTGCCATAACTGCATATTCCCGACAGCGAGGAGATGCACAGCGTCACAGGCAGCCGCCAGGGCGGGGTGCCAGCGCGCTTCGTCCACCCGCAGAATACTGCCGACCTCCACCGGCTCTCGTCGCCACGTGGACAAGACTGGCAGACTCGCTGCTGCACCAACACCTTCGAGAAAAAGCAGGCCACGCCGGCGCAGAGGGGAATTCTGCCAGGCGGCTATCCAGGTAGGCCAGTCTCTGGCCTGTAAACCCGTCACCCAAAACAAGGCATCGCCCTGGCTGCCCAGGATCAGATTGCGAAAATTGGGTTCCACCTGCGCTACCGTCACCAGCGTGAGGAAATCCACTGGCTCCTGCAAACCAACATCACGGGCGAGGGACTCCCACTGCTGATATTGCCGCTGACTGCGTGGGTAAACGGCCTCCCAGGGAGTGAGGCCGACAGCCCCCGTGGGTGGGGCGGCGATCGCCAAGGCAGGGGTACTCTTCTCTCCGAGCAATCTCGCCAGGGTGGGACTGGGCACCCGCCCCAAACCCAGATAGCGCAGGGGACGCAGACGCTCTAGGGTGGTAGCCAGGGCACGGGGATGGGCGCAGGGGCCAAACCCATAGCCCAGACGCTCGATGCCCGCCGTGCTCTCCGGGAACAGCGTCGCATCTTCCCGTTCGAAGGTCAGGATCATGCGCAGATCGCGGCGTTTGTCACTGATCGCCCGACAGAGCTCGACGCCCAGCCGCAGATCGTCATGTCCGCTGCCGCCCTGTAACCACAACACGGGACCGCGATCCCCGGGGAGCTTCAGCCCCCCCAAGCGGGCGTTGGCCTGGGCCAGACGTCCCGTCCGAGCGTCCTGCCAGCTCGCCCAGCGGGCACGCCAATAACTGGCTCCGTAATAACTCATCCCTGCCATCCTTCTTCCACCCGCTCCATCCTGCGGTCCGCCCGCTGCCGCTGGGCCCGCATCTCGTCCTCCAGCTTCTGTTGCAGAGCGAGCATCTCGGACGGAGAGGCGTCGGCCGCAATGTACATCGGCTCTCCCCAAAGCACCACGGCGCGACTACCGGGCAGGGGGAAGAGAAAGTGATCCCAACTCGCAAAGCGACGTCCCCAGCGCGCCGAAAAGGTGACCGGAACAACCGGAAGCCCGGTCCAACGCGCCAGCTCCAGCACCCCCGCCTGCAATTGCTCGCGGGGCCCGCGTGGGCCATCCGGGGTGATCGCCAGATCGTAGCCTTCCCGCGCCGCCCGCAGCATCCCCTTGGCCCCCTTCAAGGCGCCACGCCGACTGGACCCGCGCACAGCTTCATAGCCCCAGTGCGACATCACCTGGGCGATCAGTTCGCCGTCGCGATGCTCGCTGATCAAAATTTTCACTCTTCGCCCGCCTATCCGCTGGTAGGCCGCCGGAATCAGGGCGAGACGCCCATGCCAGAAAGCCAGAATGATGGGCTGCCCGGATTCGCGCAATGCACGAATGCGATCGGCGCCCTCTTCCTGCCAGCGCAAACTCTGGGCAACCCCTCGTAGCACCAAGGCAGCCAGCGCGGCGGCACGGGACTGCCAGCGCCCTGCCAGGCGCACGGCTCAGCGTCCCGCCGGACTCAGGGTCGCGAAACTGATGCGCGTCAATCCCGCCGCCTGGGCCGCATCGAGAACGTCGATCACATACTGCTGAGTGGCGTCCTTGTCGGCACGCAAGACGATGACACGCTCCGGATCCTCGGCGGCCAGGGCCTTGAGGCGGGCCAGCAGATCGCTCATCGGCAAGCCATGGCCGTCGATGGCCACTTGCCCCGTCGCACTCAGGTCGATGGTGATGGGGGTTTTGGGTTCGCCCTTGGCGGCTTGCTGCGCCTTGGGTAACTGCATCGAGATGTGACTGTGCTGCACAAAGCTCGTGGTGACCATGAAAAAGAGCAGCAGCACCAGGACGATGTCGACCATGGAGATCACGTTGATCTCCGGCTCCTCATTCCTTCCACCCCGCGAGCGAAAATTCATGATTTTCCGCCTGCCAGCAAGTTGACCAGTTTCAAGACATCCTTCTCGGTAGCCAGCACCAGTACCTCCACACGCCCGCGGAAATAGCGATAAAAGAGCAGACTGGGGATGGCGACGATCAGGCCCGCCGCAGTGGTGATCAACGCCTCGGCAATGCCGCCCGCCAGGGCCTTGGGATCGCCCATACCCACCGCACCAATGGCAGCAAAGGCATGCATGATGCCAAAGACGGTACCGAGCAGGCCGAGCAGCGGCGCGACACCGGCAATACTGCCCAGGAAGTTCAGGTAGCGATCGAGATGCGCCATTTCGTGGCGCCCGGCGTCCTCGACGGCCTCTTTGATGGCGTCTCGTGGCTGCCCCACCTGCTGCAGGGCAACCAGAAGAATACGTGCCAGGGGCGTGTCGTTTTCATAGAGCTGCTTGACGACTTGCGGCAGTTTCCCCGCTTCCACCATGTCGGCAACCCGCTCGACCAGACCCTGCGGCACAACCCGCGCCCGCCGCAGCACCCAAAAGCGATTACCGACGATAGCCAGGGCCAGAATCGCGGCCAAAATGAGGATGGGCAGCACAAAACCGCCCAGGCTGAACAACTCTACGAGATCTCGCACGCAACACTCCCGCCAGATAACTTACGGGGAGCGACTATAGCATAAGCACCAGATTTGCCGAGAACCTTTCTGTTACGCCTGGTGAGCAAGAGCGGGGATCACGCCAACTCCCAGTACGGACGGGGACGCGCGGCCTGTGGCAGATGCAAGCTGCCGCCTTGCCAATGCCAGGGCGGCCCGGGGTCTTCGCCAAGATAGCGGATACTGGCATAGGGGTACTGGTGCAGCAGGGCATGGCGTTGCCAGACATCCCAGGTATAGGGTGCAAAAATCAGCTTGGGGGCAATGGCGAAATGCGCGGCAAAAAAACGTTTTTCCGTTGCCTCGTCCATATCCCCCAAAATCAATACCCGCCCGGCATCGAGGCTGAGCACGCAAGGCTGCACTGGGGCGAAGTGCAGGACTCGGCCACCGGGGATGACACCTTCGGCACACGCACCTAGGGGTCGATCGGCGGCCCCCAGGCGATTGCCAAGCGGAATCAGGCTCTCTGTAGCAGCCGGCAAGGGCTGCGGCAGGCTCAGATCACCAAGCACCCAAACGCGCAGACGACTCTGTCCAGATTTCTGCAACTGCGCTGCGAGCAGTGGTGTCAGGGCTCGCTGATCCGGGCGATGCCAGAGGTTGGCGGTGTAGAGTCCCGTCTCCCGGCCGGAGTGCCAGAACAACGCCATTCCCTTGCCCACTGGCAGCTCTTCCAGGCGGAAGCCATCCGGCACCGGCCCCGGCGCCAGGAGGGGTACAAAACCGAGATAGGCCAGATTCCGTCCCGGCCAATAGCGCGGCAGCAGGAGCAACGCAAAGAGTATGGCGCTGGCGAGTGCCGCCCAGAAGCGCCCCGGCGTCACCGTCAGCAGGGCCCAGGGCCAATGGCGCAGCCAGTCGAGCAAGGCGGTTACGGCCTGCATTTCCAGGGCTACGAGGCGAAAGAGCAGGCGGTAACCCAATTCCCAGTCCAGCAGCGAGAAGGCTGCGCCGAGCAAGGCCAAGGGCACGGCGAGTAGCTCGATCAGCGGTATCACCAGCAGATTGGCCAGCGGCGAGATCAGCGAGATGCTGCCAAAGAGAAAGGCAAGCAGCGGCAGCAGCAGGATCGAGACTCGCCACTGCGCCGCCAGGGCCTGGCGCCACTGGCCTTCCTCCATGCCCAGACTGATCAGCACCGCCACCGCCAGGATCGACAGCCAGTAGCCCAGATCGATGACCTGCCCCGGATCGAGCACGGCCATCATCGCCGCGCTGAAGGCAAGGCCGGACCACGCCGCATGGCGGCGGCCCAGCAAAGCTGCCACGCTGGCGGCGGTAATCATCCAGGCAGCGCGCTCCCCCGGACTTTGCATGCCCGTCAAGTAAGCATAGGTCCAGGCTACCGGGATGGCCGCCAGGAGCGCCGCCTGCTGCGCTGGCCAACGGCGGACGAGGGCCGGAACACGGCGCCAGAGGGAGCGCCAGAGCCAGAGAAAAAAGCCGGTGATGACGGCCACATGGGAACCGGAAATCACCAACAGGTGAGCGGTACCGGTATCCCGGTAGATCTGCCAAACGCTTGGGGGAAGCTGGTTGCCGATACCCACCGTCAGGGCCTGCACGTAGCCCGCCCAAACCCGCGGCAGGGCGGCGTTACTGGCCTGGGCCACGCGGCTGCGCCATTGTGCGAGCAGGTCCAGAGGATGCCAGGAAGAGGCTGGCAGGGGCGTGGCGGAGACAATCTTGCCCGCACCCAGCAAACCCTGCCAGAAACGCTGTCGTGGCAGATCGACAAAGGCGCTGTGGCGCAGGGTCTGCAGCGATTCCGATCGGATTTCCAGGCGCCAGCGTTGGCCGGTGACCGGGGCTTCGGGTAGGGCTCCGTGCAGCTCGATGAGAGAAGGTATACGCGCCATCAGCGCCGCCGGCTCGCTACGCTCCGGCACCAGATGCAGACGCCACTGACCGCGCTGCTCCTGCGGGATATCCGCAATTCGCCCGGTAATAGTCAGCGATTGTCCGGCGGGAAGGACTCTTTCGAGCAAGTGCCGCGCCTGTAGTCCAGCAATCAGAAAGGCCAAGGCGACGGCTGCGGGCAACAGCGCCTGATGCCAGCGCCAGCCCAAGAGGAGAAAAAGCAGTAGCGCCAGGCCGACTGGTAGTTGTGCTGGCAGAACGGTAAAGCTCTGAAAGAGAATCACCCCGACCAGCAACGCCAGCGACACGGCGAGCAGCCCTGGCCAGGATTTGGACCAGCGCGCGAGACTCGCTAGACTAAGCCCTCTTTGTCCCGACAGGATTCCCTTTGCGCCTGCCCGCATTTCTTCGCCTCCCGAGCCGTGAGGAAATCCTCCGCAAACGCCCTCTGGGGCGTTTTACGCACTATCTGACTCACAGTGCCTACTGGCAACTGAAGCGCAGTAATCTGGCGAGAGCGGGCGCGTTGGGTACCTTTATCGGCACCCTTCCCTATTTTGGGCACGAGCTCACGATTCTCATTCTGTGTCTGGTCTTGCACCGCTGGCGGCGCATCGACGTCAATGTGCCCCTGGCGATGCTCCTGCCCTTCATCGTCACCGGCCCGCTCACCATCGTCGAGGTATTCTACGCTTCCTACCAGCTCGGCTACTGGCTTCTGCAGCAGGTGCACCTGGCCCCGGCCATCACCATCCATTATGCCGACATCCAGCGCCTGGTGCATGGCAACATGGGATTGCTGTCCATGGGAGACCGTCTGTGGCATGCCTACTGGGTCACCTGGATCGGCAGCATTCCCTTTGGTGCCACTCTCGCTGCCATCGTTTACGTCGGCATCCTGCTTGGCTGGCGCGGATGGGTCAACTGGCGCCTGTTTCGTCGCCGGCAAAACCGCAACTAGAGAGCAGCGCTGTCCTGTAGAGTACCATCGCGCAAGTGCAGCACGCGCGCCATACGTTCCGCCAGGGCGGGCTCATGGGTGACTACTACCATAGCCGTTCCCAGCTCAGCATTGAGATCGAGCATCAGCGCGTGCACCGCCTCGGCAGCGCTGCGGTCGAGATTCCCCGTGGGTTCGTCGGCAAGGAGCAAGGCTGGGCGGGTCACCAGGGCACGGGCCAGGGCCACGCGTTGGCGTTCACCACCGGAGAGCATCCCCGGCTTGTGCTGATAGCGTTGCCCCAATCCCACCCGATCAAGCAGTTCCTTGGCCCAGGGCTCGCCTGCGGCCCGCTTCTCTCGGCGGATAAGCAAGGGCAGTAGCACATTCTCCAGGGCAGTAAACTCCGGCAACAGGCGATGCAGCTGATAGACGAAACCGATGCTCCGATTGCGCAGGCGACTGCGCTCCGCCTCCCCCAGGCGGTAGAGATCCTGCCCCAACACCCGCACAATGCCATCACTGGGGCGTTCCAGGCCGCCCATCAGATGCATCAGCGTACTTTTGCCCTGTCCCGAGGCGCCGACGATGCCCAGACGTTCGCCGCGGCGCAGCTCCAGATTGACGTCGCGCAGCACCTCCAAGCGTCCCGCGCCGAAGCTGTAGCCATGACGCAGGTGTTCCACCTGCAAGACGAGATCACTCATAGCGCAACGCCTCTGCCGGATCGACGCGGGAGGCGCGCCAGGACGGATACAGGGTCGCCAGCCAGCTCATCAGCAGCGCGGCGATGGCCACATGCACCACGTCTGCCGGCTCCAGGCGGGAAGGCAACTGACTGATGGAATAGACCTCGGGCGAGAGAAACTGCACGTGGAAGAGCTGCTCGATGAAGGGCACGATGGTCGGGATGTTCAGCGCCAGCAACACGCCACCGAGCACCCCGAGGGCCGTGCCAAAGAGGCCGATGATTACCCCCTGCACCATGAAGATCAGCATGATGCTGCGTGGCCGCGCGCCCAGGGTGCGCAGAATGGCGATATCCGGTTCTTTATCGGTCACCACCATCACCAGGGTAGCAACGATATTGAAGGCCGCCACGGCAATGATCAGCGACAGGATAACGAACATCACCAGCTTTTCCATGGCCAGGGCCTTGAAGAAGTTCTCGTGGGTCTGGGTCCAGTCCTGCACGTAAAAAGCGGGCCCCAGGATCTTTTGCAAACGCGCCGCAAAGACGGGGGCAGCAAAGGGATTCTGCAATTGCAGGCGCAGGCCGGTCACCCCGGAGCCCAGGTTGTAGAGCGCCTGGGCGTCAGGGAGGCTGATGTAAGCCATACCGCTGTCGTAGGCGTAGATGCCCACAGAGAAGAGCCCAACGACGGTGAACTGGCGCAGGGTCGGCGTCACCCCCAGGGGCGTAACGCCCCCCTTGGGCGAAATCAGGGTCACCTTGCTACCGATGGTCGCGCCCAGTTGGCGGGCCAGGGCACTGCCCAAGACGATCCCCCAGGGCTGTTTCTGCAAGGCATCGAGGCTTCCCGCCTGCATATCTTGCGCCAAACGGTTCACCCGTCCTTCCAGCTGCGGATCGATACCCTCCACTAAGGCCCCACTCACCAGCCCGTCGTGGGAGAGCATGGCCTGGGCCTGGACGTAGGGCGCCACTCCGGTCACCCCTTGTACTTGCGAGAGATTTTTTTCCGACTCGCGCCAGTCAAGCACTGGCACCCCGTTGCCCTGCACGATGACGTCCGAGGTGACGGCCAGGATGCGGCTACGCAGGGTATGATCAAAGCCGTTCATCACTGCCATCACGGTGATCAGGGCGGCTACCCCGATCACCATGCCCAGAATGGCCGTACCGGTAATGAAGGAAATGAAATGGTTGCGCCGTTTGGCGCGGGTGTAGCGCAGGCCCACCCAGAGTTCGAAAGGGCTCATGCCTGCTCGGGCCGCAAATGGGGAAAGAGGATAACCTCGCGGATGCTGGGCTGGTCGGCCAGGAGCATCACCAGGCGGTCGATGCCCATGCCCACCCCGGCAGTGGGCGGCATGCCATACTCCAGCGCACGGATATAGTCGTGATCGTAGAACATCGCCTCGTCGTCACCGGCCTCCTTGGCCAGGACCTGGGCCTGAAAGCGCTCGGCCTGATCTTCCGGATCGTTGAGCTCGGAGAACCCGTTGGCCAGTTCGCGCCCGGCAATGAAGAGCTCGAAGCGGTCGGTGACTTCGGGATCGGCGTCATTGGCGCGCGCCAAGGGGCTGACTTCCGTTGGGTATTCAATGATGAAGGTGGGCTGTTGCAGTTGCGTTTCCACGGTCTTTTCGAAGATCTCGATGAGGCGCTTTCCCCAGCCCCAGCCCGCCTGCACCGGCATCCCCAGTTCCTGCAATTTTGCCGCCAGGACTTCGGGATCGCGCAGATTCTTTGCGCGCAGATCCGGGTTGTAGGCCCGCACGGCCTCGGCCACGCTCAAGCGCGCGAAGGCGCTCCCCAGGTCGATCTCCTGCCCCTGATAGACGATCTTCGTCTGCCCCAATGCGGCCTGTGCTGCTGCACGAATCAGCTGCTCCGTGCGATCCATGGCGATGTGATAATCGGCATAGGCCTCGTACCATTCGAGCATGGTGAACTCGGGATTGTGGCGGGTGGAGATGCCCTCGTTGCGGAAATTGCGATTGATCTCAAAGACGCGTTCGACACCGCCGACCACCAGCCGCTTCAGATAGAGCTCGGGGGCGATACGCAGATAGAGGGTCATATCGAGGGCATGGTGGTGGGTGACGAAGGGCTTGGCCGTCGCGCCACCAGGGATCGGCTGCATCATCGGCGTCTCGACCTCAGTAAAGCGCGCCGCCGAGAGCCCCTGACGCAACGCCGCCACCGTCGCCGAACGGATCTGGAAGGTGCGCCGCGCCTGCTCGGTAACGATGAGGTCCACGTAGCGCTGGCGAAAGCGGGTTTCGGCATCGCTCAGACCATGCCATTTTTCGGGCAGAGGGCGCAGGGCCTTGGCCAGCAACTGCAGGAAATGCACGCGCAGGCTCAACTCGCCCGCCTTGGTGCGGAACAGCGTCCCCTCGACCCCGATCACGTCGCCCAGATCGAGTTCCTTGAACTGCGCGTAGGCACCCTCGCCCAGCTCATCGCGGCTGAGAAAGAGCTGCAGGCGGCCGCTGCCATCCTGGAGATCGGCAAAGCTCGCCTTGCCCATCACCCGCCGCGTCATCAGGCGTCCACCCAGGCGGGCGCTGATCGGCTCCTGCTCGAGCGCTGCGGCGTCCATATCGGCACAGCGCCGTTGCAGATCGCCGGCCTCGGCATCGCGCCGGAAGGCATTGGGATAGGCGCGGCCACCCTCGCGCCAGCGCTGCAGCTTCTCCCAGCGCACCTGCATCTGATCGTTCCGCTCTTCCATGCCTTGTCCTCGTTCCCTGCCTCAGAGTCCGGCCTTCAGGGCCGCCTCGATGAAAATATCCAGACCACCATCGAGCACCTTTTGCGTATCGCCCACTTCGACACTGGTACGCAGATCTTTGATCCGTGACTGGTCGAGTACATAGGAGCGGATCTGATGCCCCCAGCCGATATCGCTCTTACTCTCCTCCAACGCCTGCTTTTCCGCTTCGCGCTTTTTCAGCTCCATCTCGTACAGCTTGGAGCGCAACATGCGCATCGCCTCGGCGCGGTTCTTGTGCTGCGAACGATCGGTCTGGCAGGCCACCACGATACCCGTCGGCACGTGCGTGATACGCACCGCCGAGTCGGTCTTGTTGATGTGCTGACCGCCAGCGCCGCTGGCGCGATAGGTGTCGGTCTTCAGATCGGCGGGATTGATATCGATTTCAAAGCTGTCGTCGATCTCGGGATAGATAAAGATACTGGCAAAACTGGTGTGCCGCCGATTACCGGAATCGAAGGGCGACTTGCGCACCAGACGATGGACTCCGGTTTCCGTGCGCAGCCAGCCGAAGGCATGATCGCCTTTTACGTGGATACTCGCCGATTTGATCCCTGCCACCTCTCCTTCCGAGACTTCCACCAGCTCGGCGGCGAACCCATGCGCCTCCGCCCAACGCAGGTACATGCGCAGAATCATTTCCGCCCAGTCTTGCGCCTCGGTGCCACCGGCACCTGCCTGGATGTCGACGAAACAGTCAGCGGCATCATGGGGGCCAGAGAACATCCGCTGAAATTCCAGCTTTTCCACCGCTGCCAGGGCCTGATCGAGATCGGCATCGACGGCTGCCAGAAGCTCCGCGTCATTTTCGCCCAGAGCCAGTTCCAGCATCTCAGCGCTGTCGGCGACCTTGGTGGCGAGCTCATCCATCGGCCGCACGATGGCCTCCAGGCTGGCACGCTCCCGCCCCAGTTCCTGTGCCTTCTCCGGCTGGTTCCAGATCGCGGGATCCTCGAGCTCCCGCCCGACTTCTTCTAATCGGCCCCGCTTTTCTTCGAGGTCAAAGATACCCCCTCAGGCCGTCCAACCGGGCCTGGAGATCGTCGCGCAGGGCGCGCATCTCATTCACTTCACGCATCGCAAATCCTTGTCTCGTGAGACTCCAGACCATGATCTGCCTGGCGCCAAAGGCGCATAGTATGCGCAAAGATTGCTCTAACGACCAGCACCGAGAAACATCACCGAGAAACATCTGCTATCCGAAGGCACGGATCTGTTTCACAGGATCGCGGTCATTGAAACCGAAGTGAAAGCGTTTCAAGGTCGGTCTGGTCAATCAGACCGTCAGGGGACTGCGGGTCGTTTCCAGAACCGGTCCCGTAAACGGAGAATGCCGAGCCTGGTGAAGAGACAAGCTCACACCTGTAGCGCCGCCGCGTGGTGCCGCAGGTGCTCTTCCATAAAGCTGGAGATAAAATAATAACTGTGGTCATAACCAGCGTGTTCGCGATAGCGGAGCGGCTGCCCGGCCTCCGCGCAGGCGGCAGAAAAAATCTCCGGCCGCAGCTGTTCTTTCAAAAAGGGATCGGCCAAGCCTTGATCCACCAAAATTTCTCCCGGGAATCTTTGGCGCAGCACCAATCTGCTGGCATCCCATTCCGCCCAAGCTTGGCGATCTTCCCCGAGATAACCGGTGAAGGCCTTCTCTCCCCAAGGCACCTGGCCGGGAGCCGAGACGGGAGCAAAAGCCGAAACGGAACGATAGCGCTGCGGTTCGCGCAGGGCACAGATCAACGCGCCATGCCCACCCATGGAGTGGCCCATGATGCTCGCCCGCGTCGCATCCACGGAAAACTCCTGCGCCAGGAGAGCGGGTAGTTCCTCGGTCACATAGTCATACATCTGGTAGTGCTGCTGCCAGGGGGCCTGCGCAGCACGCAAATAAAAACCCGCACCCATACCAAAATCCCAATGGGCATCATCACCGGGCAGACGCGCCTCGCGCGGGCTGGTATCCGGCGCCACCAGGATCAGCCCCAGCTCGGCAGCCCAACGCTGGGCGCCCGCCTTGATGAGAAAGGTTTCCTCGGTGCAGGTGAGGCCAGCGAGGTAATACAGCACGGGCAGCCGCTCTTTCTGTGCCTGCGGCGGCAAGTAGACTGCAAAGCGCATGGGCGTCTGACAAGCATTGGAGAAATGACGAAAGCGCCTGACGCTGCCGGCAAAGCAGCGATTTTCGGCAACACATTCGAGCTCCATCATCGCCCTCAGAAGGTAATGACGCTGCGAATCGACTTGCCTTCGTGCATGAGGTCGAAGGCCTCATTGATCTGTTCAAGCGGCATCACATGGGTGATGAGGTCGTCGATATTGATCTTGCCATCCATGTACCAATCGACGATCTTCGGCACATCGGTACGCCCGCGCGCACCCCCGAAGGCCGAGCCGCGCCAGTTGCGTCCGGTCACCAGCTGAAAAGGCCGGGTGCTGATTTCCTCGCCGGCACCCGCCACGCCGATGATCACCGAGGTACCCCAGCCCTTGTGCGCGCACTCCAGAGCCTGACGCATCAACTGCGTATTCCCCACACACTCGAAGGTGTAATCCGCTCCACCGCCGGTCAAGCCCACCAGGTAGGAAACCAGATCGCCCTCGACTTCCTTGGGGTTGACGAAATGGGTCATCCCAAATTTTTCAGCCAAAGCGCGCTTGCCGGGATTGACGTCGACACCAACGATCATGTCCGCGCCGACCATCCGCGCTCCCTGGATGACGTTCAGGCCAATGCCGCCCAGACCAAAAACCACCACCTTGCTGCCGGCCTCCACCTTGGCGGTAAAAACCACCGCGCCGATACCCGTGGTCACGCCACAACCGATGTAACAAACCTTTTCGAAAGGGGCATCCTCGCGAATCTTGGCTACGGCAATCTCCGGCAACACTGTGTAATTGGCAAAGGTAGATGTGCCCATGTAGTGATGCAGCATTTTGCCATTCAGTGAGAAGCGACTGGTACCGTCGGGCATCAAGCCCTTGCCCTGGGTCGGACGGATGGCCTGACAGAGATTGGTTTTGGGGTTGAGGCAATACTCACACTCACGACATTCCGGGGTGTAGAGAGGGATGACGTGGTCACCCGGCTTGAGCGAACGCACATTGGGCCCGACCTCGACCACCACCCCTGCCCCTTCGTGGCCGAGGATGGCGGGGAAGAGCCCTTCCGGATCGGCCCCGGAGAGGGTGTAGGCGTCGGTATGGCAGACGCCCGTGGCCTTGATTTCGATCAGCACCTCGCCGCTTTTGGGTCCTTCCAATTGCACGGTTTCGATGGAAAGAGGCTGCTGGGAGGCGAAGGCTACGGCTGCACGAACGTCCATGGGATCTCCGAAGTCAAGGAATGACAGAAAGATACCATCCGGTATGTAAGCTTGGCAAACTTCGTCCGAAAAAAACCGATGTATCAGAATATAGCTATTTATTAACTATAAAATGGAAATTTTACTTTATGGATAATCTTGTCTTAAGCACAAATTAAAACATTCCATTCGCCAAAATATCACCTCCAATAGATCATGCAGAAAACCTTGGAGTGAGCAACATGATCTTAAAAAAACTCAGATTTGCGATGTATCTGGCGATGATTACGACGAGCGTACCGGCCGACGCGGAAGCCGCCGAGCCCAGCAATATCGACCCCACTCCTCTCCTGGTACAGGTACAGGTGCACAACAGCGCTGAAATCGGGCAACAGACGGAAACATTCACGCACCCCGCCAGTGGTGCCGACAGCAGCCACCTGCTCGACTTTGTGAGCGGCGCACAGAGTGTCGCCTCAGGTGGCGTCTCTGCCTTGCCCTATCTGAATGGCCTGGCGAGCGATAATCTCAATTTGCGGGTGGACGGCATCTCGATCCCGAATGCCTGCCCCAACCAGATGATCCCGCCCCTGTCGTATCTGCCGTCCAGTCAGATCGGCAAAATCGAAGTCTACCCCACGGTGGCGCCGGTAAGTGTCAGCGACAACGCCATGGGGGGCACGATCCTGGTTTCCGCAACAGCGCCCATCTTTGCCAGCCCAACACAGAAATATACCTATGGCGGCAGCGTTGGCGCCTTCTATCAAAGCAATGGTGATATTCATGGAGAAAATCTCTCCGTATATGGCGCCACGCCGCATTTTTCCATTCAGTATGCCGGCAGTCTCAGCCAGGGTGACAATTATCAGGCGGCTAAGGGATTCAAAGCCGCGACATCCAGTATTCCGGCAAAAACCGTGGGCTCCAGCGCCTTCCGCAGCGAAAACCAGAGCGTGACCCTGGCTGGCCGTTGGAATACCCAAGAGCTCACGCTGCGCATCAGTCACCAGCACATTCCCTATGAGGGCTACCCCAATGTGCGTATGGATCTGACCGATAACCAGCAGACCAGTTTCAATCTGCACTATCGCGGCGGCTTTCACTGGGGCTTTGTCGATGCCCGAGTCTACAATGTTCTCATCCAACACGAGATGAATTTCCTGCCGGACAAAATCACCGCTATGGCACCAGAGATGCCCATGTATACTCAGGGAGTAAAAAATGGTCTGCGTCTGGAGTTCGGGCTGGATCTCAGCCCACAGGACCTGCTGCGTACCGGCATCGAGGTTGCACGCTATCACCTGAACGATTGGTGGACGCCAGTGCCGAGCAACCGGATGATGGGCCCGGATACCTTCTGGAATATCCGCGATGGTCGGCAGAATCACTACGACGCCTTTGCCGATTGGTCGCACCATTGGAGTCCGGAGTGGATGAGCCGCCTGGGCCTGCGTTTCGCTGCGGTAGACATGAACAGCGGGCCGGTGCAAGGCTACAACCCCATGATGTATGGGAATCCGGCCATGCCGGGCTCAGTGCCAGGGCAGTTCAATGCCGCTGATCGCTCCCGTAGTTTCAGCAACTGGGATCTCAGCGCCATTCTGCAGTATCACCCCACTGCCGCGACGGCCCTGGAGCTGGGTTACGCGCGCAACGTCCAGGCACCCAGTCTCTATGAGCTCTACCCCTGGTCCAGCAACCAGATGGCGATGTTCATGAATAGCTTTTCCGGGGATGGCAACGGTTACATCGGCAACCTGCACCTGCGCGCCCAGACCAGCAACACCATCAGCGCCAGCCTCCACCTAGAGGAAAGCCACTGGGATCTGCGGGTCACCCCCTATGTGAATTACATCCAGAACTACATCGGCGTCGAGCGCTGCCCAACGAGCTTGGGCGGCGCCTGCACCATCGCCAACCGTAACGTAGAAAGCGGTTTCGTGAACCTGCAATACCGCAACCAGAATGCCCTGATCTGGGGGGTCAACCTGCAAGGGCAGACACTGCTGCTGCGCAGCCAGCAGTGGGGGGACTTTTTCCTCGACGGAAAGATGGCCTATACCCGCGGTGAGAATCTCAGCCTCGACGTACCGCTCTATCGGATCATGCCACTGAATGGCAATCTCACCCTGCGCCAGGACTGGGGCCACTGGGAAAACTGGATGCGCGAGACCCTGGTCGCCAGCAAGACCCGGGTCGATCCCCTGCGCAATGAACTGCAGACGCCGGGTTACGGGCTGCTGGAACTGGGCACGCGCTATCGCTCCGGTCCCTGGCAGGCCAGTCTGCGCCTAGAAAACCTGCTCAACCAGCTCTACTACCAGCCCCTCGGCGGGGTGTACCTGGGACAGAAGCCATTTGTTTATGGCATCCCGCTACCCGGCCCGGGGCGGTCGGTGAATCTCGATCTCCGTTATCAGTTTTGAGATCGTAGTCCGATCAGCATGCCAGGCGCACCGCAATTCCTTTGGAAGCGGGCGTTTTCGAGAGCTTGTCGTGCTCCGAGATGGGAATCAGCGGGTTCAGCTCGGGATAATACCCGGCAACGGTACCGCGCGGGATCTCGAAAGATACGAGCTCCAGACCGTCCACCCGACGCTCTACCTCATCCGCCGCGTCACCGAGCAGCGATACCTTTTGTCCCGGACGCAGACCGGCATCCGCGATATCCGCGGCGTTCATGAGGAGCACATCGCGCGTACCCTCGATGCCGCGGAAGCGATCGGAATAGCCGTAGACCGTGGTATTGAACTGATCATTGGAGCGCAGGGTAATGAGCCGGTAGCGCCCTGGTGCATCGGCAAAATCCAGGGCATTGAGGCGTTCCGGCAGAGTGAATTCGGCCTTGCCGCTGGGAGTTTTCCAGACCCGCTCGCGCGCCGCGTTGACCCGCCAAAAACCTCCGGGCTTCTGAATCCGGGCGTTGAAATCATGGAAGTCCTCCGGGTAGGTAGCCGCGATCAGATCGCGTACCTGGCCATAGTCTGCTTGCCAGTCGTCCCAGCACAGCTTGGGATTGGGGTCCAGGGTCGCCTTGGCAATCCCCGCTACAATCGCCAGCTCCGAGCGCAGCTGCGGCGAGGCCGGTTCGCGGTGCCCGATGGATGGGTGGATCATGGAGAAGCTGTCTTCAATGGTCACGGTTTGATTGCCCGTCGCCTGCTCATCGATCTCCACGCGCGACAGGCAAGGGAGGATGTAAGATGCCTTGCCGGGGTACAAATGGCTGCGGTTGAGTTTGGTCGACACCGTCACCGTCAGCTGCTGCTGCGGCCAAACCTCCTGCAAACGTGCAATGTCGGGCATTGCCCGGAGCAGATTGCCGCCGAGGCTGATCGTGGCCGCCACCTCGCCACGTAGCAGGGCCTCACCAACCTCGACAATGTGCATACCGTCCTTCTGCGGCGGTTCAAAGTCGAAGAGGGCGCGCAGCTTGTCCATGGGAACGAGCGCCGCTTTTTCCGCGATGCCCACCGTGCGTTGCCCCTGCACATTGGAGTGCCCGCGCACTGGACAACAACCGGCACCGGGGCGGCCGATATTGCCGCGCAGCAAAAGAAAATTAACCAGCATGCCGACGTTCGTCGAGCCATGGACCTGCTGCGTCAATCCCATGCCGTATACGCCAATCACCCGTTCGGCAGCCATGTAGACCGCCGCCGCCGCGCGCAGAGCGTCCTCGCTCAAGCCGGTTTCCGCACAGATGGTCGCCCAGGACGTCGCCCGCAAAAAATCGAAGAAATCTTCGAAGCCATGAGTATGCTCGGCCAGGAACGCATGATCGATGACCGTACCACCCTGGGTTTCATCCGCCTCCAGGACCGCCTTGCACAGGCCAGTAAGGGCAGCGATATCGGAACCGGCACGCAATTGATGATATTGATCGGAGATTTGCGTCTCGTGGCCACTGAGCATATCCGACACGCTACTGGGATCGACAAACGCTACCAGACCCTGTTCCCGCACCGGATTGAAGGTGATGACCTTGGCCCCGCGCTTTTTGGCATCCTTGAGGGGATGCAGAAAACGGGGGGAGTTCACGCCGGGATTCTGACCAAAGAAAAAGAAGCAGTCAGCCTCGGCCAGATCTTCCCAGATTACCGTGCCTACCGGCGAGCCAATGACGCGCTTGAGACCGACGCTGGTGGTCTCGTGACACATATTGGAGCTTTGCGGCAGATTGTTGTTGCCATACACGCGGGCCAGCAAGGCGTAGAGATAGGAGGCCTCCAGACCGGCGTGCCCCGAGGCGTAGAATACCACCTGTTCTCTGGGCAAACGGTGCAGGGTCTGACCGATGGCGGAATAGGCCTCGTCCCAGGAGACCTCGACATAGCGATCCTGCTCGCGATCGTAACGCAGCGGTGCCGTGAGGCGTCCGGTCTTTTCGAGTTGGTGGTCGGACCAGCTACGCAGTTCGGTGACGGTATGCGACTTCCAGAATCTGGGTGTGCAGCGTGCCGAGGTGGTGTCCCAGAGGATCGCCTTGGCGCCATTCTCACAGAATTCGAAGGGATGGTAATTGACCGGCTTGGGCCAGGCGCAGGAGGTACACATGCTGCCGCCAGGCTTGTTGAGGCGTGCCAGGGTCTCCAGCGCCGCGGGGGTGGCCCAGCTCTCGCCGTAGATATGTACGATACCCTCTACCGATCCCCAGCCACCCGCCGGTGGCTTGGGAAGATTCACCTGGGATTTCCTTTCCACTGCCATTCTCCCGATTTTGTCCATACTCTTAGTATAGGAAGCCATCGTAAATCGTGCTCACCGAAGATAAATATAATCATTCTCTAATTTGACTTTGTTTAAAGATAGATTTTATCTTTCACAGATCATCCACCTGCAACAGGAGTTAGAAATGTCTGGAGAATGCCCGTTTCACCCCAGCCCCAACGTCGGAAAACAGAAACATAACCAGGAATGGTGGCCCAATCAGCTGAATCTCAAGATATTGCATCAGTTCACTTCCGCGACCAGCCCTATGGATCGCGATTTCAACTACCGCAAAGAATTCCTTCAGCTTGATTTGTCTGCAGTGAAGGCAGACCTCTTCGCTCTCATGCGCAACTCGCAGGACTGGTGGCCGGCCGATTACGGCCATTATGGCCCGCTCTTCATTCGCATGGCCTGGCACTCGGCAGGCACCTACCGCACCAGCGATGGCCGCGGCGGCGCAGGAATGGCGCAGCAGCGTTTTGCGCCGATCAACAGCTGGCCAGATAACGTCAACCTCGACAAGGCCCGTCGCCTGCTCTGGCCGATCAAAAAGAAATACGGCAACCGACTCTCCTGGGGGGACCTGATCATTCTCGCAGGCACCTGCGCTCTCGAATCCATGGGTCTACAAATCTTTGGTTTTGCTGGTGGACGGGAGGATGTCTATGAGCCCGACGAATCCGTGTACTGGGGACCAGAGGGCACTTGGCTGGAAGACCAGCGCCATGACGCAGACGGCGGCATCGATAATCCCTTGGCCGCCGTGCAGATGGGGCTGATCTATGTCAATCCCGAAGGTCCCAACGGTAAACCAGATCCCCTGGTATCCGCGCGTGAGGTACGCCAGACCTTTGCCCGCATGGCCATGAATGATTACGAGACGGTGGCCCTGACCGCTGGCGGGCATACCTTCGGCAAGTGCCATGGTGCGGGCGATGCCAGCATGGTGGGTCCAGCGCCCGAAGCGAGTCCTTTGGAAAACCAAGGTTTGGGCTGGGTCAGCACCTTCGCCTCCGGAAAAGGTGGCGACCAGATCGGCAGCGGTTTGGAGGGTTCCTGGACGCCTACGCCAACCACCTGGGACATGAGCTACTTCGAGGTACTTTTCGGCAATGAGTGGGAGACCGTCAAAAGTCCCGCCGGCGCCTGGCAATGGACCCCCACCCAACATACCGACGCCAACATGGCGCCAGCCGCCGCAGATGCCAGTAAGAAGGTACCGATCATCATGACCGATGCCGATATGGCTATGCGCCACGATCCTGAGTATGCACGAATTTGCAAGCATTTTTGGGAGAACCCCGAGGAATTTGCCGATGCCTTTGCCCGTGCATGGTTCAAACTCACCCATCGGGATATGGGTCCAAAATCGCGCTACTTGGGACCGGACGTACCCGCAGAAGACCTGCTTTGGCAGGATCCCCTGCCCGCCGTTGAATATCCGCTGATCAACGAACAGGACATTGCCGAACTCAAAAAACGGGTCCTTGCCAGTGGCCTGCCGACGCGCTCACTGGTATACACGGCCTGGTCAGCAGCCGCCAGCTTCCGTGGTAGCGACAAACGCGGTGGCGTAAACGGAGCGCGAATTCGCTTGGCTCCGCAGAAGGACTGGGCAGTCAATGAGCCGGAGCAACTGGCACAGGTGCTCGACAAACTGGAAACGGTACGGGAGGAGTTTCACGGCGCTGCGAAGGGTAAGAAAATCTCGCTGGCCGATCTCATCGTCATTGCCGGCAATGCTGCGGTAGAAGAGGCGGCAAGGGCGGCTGGCTATCCGGTGATCGTCCCCTTCCAGCCCGGGCGCGTGGATGCCAGCGCCGAGCAAACGGACGTCGAGTCCTTTGCCGTACTCGAGCCCTTCGCTGATGCCTTCCGCAATTATCAACGCGGCGAGTCGTCGGTGTCTGCAGAGGAGCTGCTGATCGACAAGGCCCAGCTTCTCGGGCTAGACGCACCCGAGATGGTGGTGTTGCTGGGTGGCATGCGCATGCTCGATGGCAATTACCAGAATAGTCGACATGGGGTCTTTACCGATCGTCCCGGTGTGCTCAGTACCGACTATTTCGTCAACCTTCTCGACATGAACAATGTCTGGAAAGCGGAAAATAGCGAGCAACTCTTTCGCGTCTGCGAACGCAGCAGCGGCGCAGAGAAATGGACGGCCACACGGGTCGATCTGGTTTGCGGCAGCAACTCGCAGCTGCGCGCCATTGCCGAGGTCTACGGGCAAGACGACTCCGGCCAGAAATTTGTTCAAGACTTTGCCGAGGCTTGGGCGAAGGTCATGCACGCCGATCGCTTCGATTTAGTCCCCTGACTCGCGAACCTGGGCCTGCGGATGCTCTGCATCCGAGGTCACAGGTAACGGTGCGCCCTCAGACGCCAATACCGTCGCCACATCGCGCGGATAGGTGAAGGCCGCGAAAACCATGGCGAGGCCGGCAATCAATAGAAGAATCAGCAACAGCAGAAAGGCATGCCCGAGGGCCTCGGCGCCTTGGTCACCGCTTTTCTGAAAATATCCAACCAAAAGCCCAATCATCAGCGGCGCCAACCCCACCAGAGTATAGCGCACCAGATTGCGTACACTTTCTGCTCGCCCCCACAAGCGCGAGTGCATGATATCGAGACGCGCAGCATCCAGAGTGGGATTGGTAGCGCCCAAAAACAAGGCCGCCAGAAAAAAACAAGGCGCCGCTACCCAGACGCTGGGCAGCAGGAAGGCCGGCAGAAAGGCCAGCACCGTCAGAAAGAAGGAGCCCGCTGCTACCCATACCCGCGCCGCAACAATGTGCCGGTGTAACAATCGATCTGCGAGCCAGCCACTGAGCAACACTCCGAAGATTCCGCCACTGCCTAGTCCCATGAACAGGATGCTGGCGGTATCAGCGGGCAGATCAAAGCGCTGCATGAGATAGAGATCGGCAAATACCAAAAGTCCGGTGAAATAAAAATAACTGGCCGATGAGCCGAGAACCAGAATGATGTTGGTACGAATGGTGACAATGTAACGTGCCGCCCGTATCCACGGCCAGCAGGTCGGATCCTCGTGCATCACCCGGTCGGGGTATGGCGAAATCGCCATCCGGCGAATCAGATCGGCAACCTTGTGGGAACGCGCTGGGGCGGAGTCAGCGCGCGAAGGGCTTGGGGAGCCGATGGCAATTTTTGCCATCGTATTGCGTTGCGGCTCTCGCAGATACCGTCGTATCACGACAACTCCCAATGACCCCAGCAATGCCAGACTCCAAAAAGCAAAACGCCAGCCCAGGAGGTCGGCGACGATACTCGCCACCAGCATTCCGATTCCCGCACCCAACAACTCACCACCGACAATCAGGCCAAAAATCCTGCCGCGCTGAGAGGGCGGAAAGTAATCCCCAGTCAAGGAGGCGACTACCGCGCCAACGGAGATACCGCTGGCACCGACCACAACCTGCGCCAGCAACAGCTCCAGATAACCGGGAATACAGCCGCTGGCAGCCATACCCAATGCCCAGCTGCCAGCAAAAATGGCCAGGAGCCGCACGCGCTTTCGCCGATCCACCCAGACCCCGGCGATCAGGGTGAGTATCGCGCCAGAGAGCGAGGCTACCGTACCCACCAGACCAAATCGCGCGTCGCTGATATGTAATGCGGTCTCCAGTGCATGAGCCAACGCCCCCAGTGCTGCGAGGTTTGCCGATGCCACCCCCAATACCGCGGCGAGTATTATCACTACCCGGGCACGATTGGGCAGATATTGTGAAAAGCGATATTCGATCTGCTCGTATTCGGAACAGAGCCAATGTTCCAGGTTGACGAGATTTTCCCTATTGATCATGGATGCAGTATAAGCGAAAAAGAGAACAGACGGCCTTGACCTTACAAACCAGTAAAGGGTTTATCCTGCAGCTATGAACGACACATTGACACCCGAATCCATCGATAAAAAGATCGCGCGCACCCCGAGCACCCAACGCCTGCGCGTGGGGGTAACGGGCATGACCTGTGCCTCCTGCAGCAGCCGGGTGGAACGGGCCTTGAACAAGGTGGCGGGGGTGGAAGCGAGCGTCAACCTGGCGACGGAAACGGCAGAGATCCAGTTTGATCCGGCGCAAACGCCCGCTGCCACCGTCGTTGCCGCCATCGAAAAAGCTGGCTACGGCACCCTCAGCGCCGAAGCGCAACTGGCCGTGGAGGGGATGACCTGTGCCTCCTGTAGCAGCCGGGTGGAGCGTACTCTGCGCCGTCTACCCGGGGTGCTCGAAGCCAGCGTAAACTTGGCAACGGAGCGCGCGCAGGTCCGCTATCTGCCGGCCAGCATCTCCGTCGACGAGATGATAGCCGCCATTCAGGCAGCGGGCTACGGCGCCAGAAACCTGGACCACAGCGAGGAGACGGAGGAAGGCGACCACAAGGCCGTCCTCCTGCACGCCATGGGCCGTGATGTGGTCCTCGCTATCAGTTTTGCCCTCATCATTCTTCTTCTGGCGATGGGATCGGCATTTTCACCCGCTTTTGCCGCTTGGCTAGAGACCAACGCGCCACTGCCCAAATTTTGGGAAGGCGTGCAATTTGTTCTGGCAAGTGTCGTGCTGTTCTGGCCCGGACGGCGTTTTTTCCGCCCCGGCTGGATTGCCTATCGTCATCTGTCTCCCGACATGAATTCTCTCGTCGCCACCGGTACCGGCGCGGCCTGGCTCTATAGCAGCCTGGTGCTTTTTGTCCCCTTCGTCTTTCCCGCCAGCGCTCGTCATCTTTATTTCGACTCCGCGGCCGTGGTCATCGCCGCCGTGCTACTCGGCAAATATCTGGAAGAGATCGCCAAGGGACGCAGTTCGGCGGCCATCCGCGCCCTGTTGCAACTGCAGACGAAAACTGCGCGACGCATCGATGCGCAAGGGCAGGAAGAGGAAGTGTCCGTTAGCCAATTGCGTCTCGGCGATCATCTCCTGGTACGCCCCGGAGAGCGTATTCCGGCGGATGGCCGGGTGCTGGAGGGCAGCGCCCATGTCGATGAAGCCATGCTCAGCGGTGAACCGATTCCGCAAAAACGCGAAGCGGGCGCCGAGGTCTTTGCCGGCACCTTCTGCCAGGATGGACGCCTGCGCATCGAGGTCACGCGCTTGGGGAAAGACTCGGTGCTGGCCCAGATCATTGCCCTGGTGGAGTCCGCGCAGAGCGGCAAGTTGCCCATCCAGGGTCTCGCGGACCGGGTGATCCGCATCTTTTCCCCGCTGGTTCTCGCCATCGCCTTGTTGAGCTTTCTGTTCTGGTCGCTTTACAGCGCCAACGTCAGTCTGGCATTGGCCACGGCCGTGGCCGTGCTGGTGGTTGCCTGCCCCTGCGCCATGGGTCTTGCCACACCAGCCGCCATCATGGTGGGCACCGGACGCGCTGCCGAACTGGGGGTCCTCTTTCGCAAGGGCAGTGCCCTGGAGATGCTCGCTGGCGTCGACACGGTATTGTTCGACAAAACCGGTACCGTCACCCGCGGCCGCCCGACCCTGGTCGCTCGCGGTGGTGCCCAGGAAGCGCTGGTGATTGCGGCGGCGGTCGAGCGCGATTCGGAACACCCCATCGCCCGCGCCATTGTCGATGCGGCGCCCACGCCTTCCCAGCCGGTCGAGAATTTCCGGGTGGTGCCTGGGCAAGGCGTCGAAGGGCAGTTGGCTGGCACCCAGGTGCGGGTGGGGACCCGGGAGTTTCTGGAGCAGCAGAATATCGCCATCCCCGAGGACGACGAACTGCGTAGTCAGGAAGCGGCCGGTGCGACTATCGTCTTTGTCGCTCAGGGCAATACCTATCTGGGCTGGCTGGCGGTGGCCGATGCCTTACGGCCCGAAGCGCCAGCCGTCTGCACCGCACTACGCCAGATGGGAATGAATCTGGCCCTGGTGACCGGCGACGGCGAGACAGCTGCGCACCGGGTGGCGAAACAACTTGGCATCGAGGAAGTACATGCGCGAATACTGCCGCAGGACAAGGCCAAGATCGTCCAGGAGGTTCAGGCTGGGGGGCGGCGAGTTGCCTTCATCGGCGACGGCATCAACGATGCCCCGGCCCTCGCCCAGGCGAATGTCGGAATCGCTCTGGCAAGCGGTACGGAGATTGCCATGGAGGCCGCCGACGTGACGCTGAGTCATCCCGACCTTGGCACCCTGGTCACCGCTCTGCGGGCAGCCCGGCAAACCCTGGGGCGGATTCGCGGCAATCTTTTCTGGGCCTTCTTTTACAATATCCTCTTGATTCCCCTGGCCGCCGGGGTCTTTTTGCCCTGGGGACTGCAGCTCAATCCCATGCTCGCTGGGGTTGCCATGGGCTTTTCCTCGATCTTCGTGCTTGGCAACAGCCTGCGCCTGCGACGCATCCGCGCCTTCGTCGCCTAGCACGGCTCCGCATGGCGAATCTGCAGTTGCAGGCGCGATTCACCGCGCCAGTCGTTGCGCTCCAGGGCATAGGCGAAACGGATTTGCTGGCCTGCCTGCACGGGATGCTCACCATCCTCACTGGCAAAGAACCAAATGGCGTCAAAATCCTCGCCACCCAGGCGCAGCGCAAGCTTAAGGTGGCGGCCATCACCCACCGGGCGTAGACTGCTGATCGTCCCTTCCGCAACAAAAAGGGGCGCCTCCCACTGCCGCCCAAAGGGCTCCAACTCGCTGATTTCCTGCAACTGTTCCATGCTGGGCAGGGTCGGCAGAGCGCCATCGGTCCAGATGCGTGGGCCAAGCGGTTCTTCTGCAAAATGCGGCGCCGCCAGCTCTGCCCAGGCGCCACGAAAGGCATCCAGGGCGCTGCGCCGCAGGGTGACCCCCCCGGCCCCGGCATGTCCGCCCCAAGCCAGGAAGGCATCGGGATGGCGGGCGGCGATCTGCGCCAGAGCATCCCGTATATGGAAAGCACCAACGCTGCGCAGTGAAGCGCTGACGAGATCAGGATCTTCCTTGGGAGTAAAAAAAGCCACCGGGCGACCTGTCGCCTCAACGATCTTGGCCGCGCAGATTCCTTGCACCCCGGCATGTCCTGCGGGGTCGAAGATGCACAGCGCCGCGGCATCGGAGCGGAGCTGTTCCTGCACCTGCCGCTGCGCCGCACCCAGCATCTGCGCCTGCACCGCCTTGCGCGCCTCGTTATCCTCCAGAAGCACGGCGGCGAGGCTTTCCGCCTCGGGCAGATTTTCGCTCAAAAACAGTCGTACGCTGTCCTCCGCCGAGTCGAGACGGCCACGAGCATTGATCAACGGTGCAAAACGAAAGGCCAGGGTAGCGGCGTCAATCTGCGCACTACTCCGGGTCAGGGCGGCGAGGGCGGTCCAGACCGGCCGCCGGCGAGCTCCGTTCATCAAGCGCAAGCCGTACGCGATGACGGCTCGATTATTGGGGGAGCGGGCCAGATCCACACAGTCCGCCACCGTCCCCAAGGCCACCAGATCCAGCAAGTCGCCCAATTTGGGGGCCGTGGCCGGCAGCAAGCCCGCCTTCTGCAAGCCCTGGCGCACCGCACAGCAATACAGCCAGGCGACATGGACGCCAGCCACATAGGGGTCGGGAAACTGCCCATCGCGGCGTACCGGATTGACGCAGGCAACCGCGCCGGCGGGCGGGCCCGCCTCCGGAATCCCATGGTGATCGGTGACGATGACGGTAAAGCCTGCAGCTTGCAGGCGGGCAATGCGCTCCTGATCGCTGCTGCCCTGATCGGCGGTGATCACCAGGGCCGGACGCGGTGCCTCGGCCAGAATGCGCTCGGTGAGCTTCTCCGAGACACCATAGCCATCGCGCAGGCGATGGCCGATGAAGCTGTGCAACCGCTCTTCCGGCACCAAAAAGTGGTCGCGAAAGGCCAGTTTCAACACCGCATGGGCAGAGGCACCATCGGCGTCATAATCAGAGATGAGGAGAATCGGCAGGCGCCGTCGCAGCGCGTCGATGGTGGCTTGCACCGCGACATCGATGTCGGGGAGCAAGTCGGGGGGACTCAGTTGCGCGAGCTTCCCCGATAGCAGATCCGCCACGCATCCGGCATACTCCGCGCCCAGGCGGCCAGCGATGATGCGCGCTTGCAAAGGGCGATAGCCAAGGGCCAGCGCCGCCGATTCTACTTCCGCAGAGACTTTCCGCGTGCAGATTTTCGGTCGTTGCATCGCTACCAATGTCCTTGTCGCAGCGCGGCGCCCGGCTGCCGACGGCGACGCCAGAAGGCCCAGCGGCTACGCGGTGACAGATACAGGTGCTCCAGACCATCCCCCTGGGCAAGTAGCCCGGTGTAGAGGTCGATGACACCGTGCCTTTGGCGAAAAGCGCGCAGCGCGGCTGCCTGTTGCTCGAACTGCGCTGCCACCTCGGGAAGACGCCAGTCCTCCGACCACACCCACAGCAGGGCCTCTGGCCAAGGATCCTGGCCAGGACTCCAGTCCGTCAACCCCAGCCACCGCTGGGCCGCGCGCAGCTCCTCGTCCGTCGCCGCCAGGTGGGTCCAGGGGCTTTGCGGGCGCTCGCTGGGCAGGCTTCCCTCGCCCCAAGGCCAGAAGTAACACCAGGGGTCGAGACCCTCGGCACTGCGCTTTTCGTTGTGGGAATGTGCGGCCAGCAGCATCTGCAATTCGTTGAGAAAGGCATGCACGGCGCGGGCATCGGCACCCTGTATCCGCTCCACCAAGGGTTCGTGGGCCCACACCGTATTGGGGTCGGGGGTGTGCAGCGCGAGGGGAGAGCGGCTGCACAGATACCAGCGCTGGCGGCCCCGCTGCAGCCGCCAGGGCATGGCGGCAAAATGAGCCTGAGCGGCGGCGAACAATGCGGCGTCCTCAGCCTCTGGCAACGTCCCAACGGGCGTCAGCACCGCCCTCCCCGCCTGCCCGCCAATCGCCACCGGCTCCAAGGCCAGTGTCCAGTCACCAGCGCAGTCTACGCCATCCTGCCATGCCAGCAGGGCGGCGGCTGGCAGCGATGCAGAAAAACCCAGGAGCCGGCCCGCCGCCTCCAAGCGGGATGGCGCCGCCAGGCGCTCGGCCCGGCCCTGCCCCCAAAGCCTTGGTAGCAACGTACCGAGCCTTTCCTCGGGCAATCCGTGCAGGCCCGTGAGCCACAGGCCCAGTCGTGACATCAGCGCTCCAGGATGGCGCGCTGCACCGCCTCCAGATTGGCATCGACGGTGACGACCGATCCGCCTTGGGCAATGGCAGCGTCCGGGTCCTTCAAGCCGTGCCCCGTCAAGGTGCAGACCACCGTTGCCCCGGCCTCGATCTTGCCCGCCCGCGCGGCCGCCACCACGCCTGCAACAGAGGTTGCCGAGGCCGGCTCGCAGAAGACGCCCTCGTACTGCGCGAGCCAACGCTGCGCCTCGAGGATCTCCGCGTCGCTGTGCGCGGCAAACCAGCCACCGCTCTCCTTTTGTACTTGATGCGCCTGCTCCCAGGACATCGGGCGACCGATGCGGATGGCGGTGGCGATGGTTTCCGGCTCGCGCACGAAGTCGCCCGCGATAAAAGGTGCGCTGCCTGCCGCCTGAAAGCCCAGCATCTTGGGCCGTTTGCTGCTGCCCGTTTGCTGCCCATAGGGGCACTGTCCCGCGCAGAACTTGCACGCCCCGGTCAGCACATCCCCGACGTCACAACGTGAATCGGTGGACTCGCAATAGCCCATCCAGTGCGCCGTGATGTTGCCGGCATTGCCAACGGGCAGGGCATGGTAGTCGGGGGCCTCACCCAGCGCCTCGATGATCTCGAAGGCCGCCGTCTTCTGCCCTTGCAGACGATAGGGATTGACCGAGTTGACCAGGGTGATGGGGGCATTGGCCGCCACGTCCTGGACGATCTGCATACCGGCATCGAAGTTGCCGCGAATCTGCAGGACCAAGGCGCCGTGCATCATGGCCTGCGACAGCTTGCCCAGGGCGATCTTGCCTTCCGGAATGACGACGAAGGCGCGCATCCCCGCCCGCGCCGCATAGGCAGCGGCAGCGGCGGAGGTATTACCGGTCGAGGCGCAGATGATCATCTCGCTGCCTTCTTCCTTGGCCTTGGTCACCGCCATGGTCATACCGCGATCCTTGAAAGACCCGGTGGGATTCAGGCCCTCGAACTTCACGAAGAGCCGCAGGTCGATACCCAGCTGGCGCGGCAGATTGATGCATTCGATGAGCGGCGTGTTGCCTTCCCCCAAGGAAACCGCCTCGGTTTCCGGTTGCAGGGGCAAGAAGGCACGGTAACGATCGATAATTCCGGTGTAACGGGTCATGTCAAAGATCCTTGAGTGGAAATTAGCCTTCGTCCAGGGACTCGACGCGCAAGCGCAGCACCGCTGCAGTGACGACGGGAAGGGCCTCGATACGGGCAATGGCCTGCTCCAGATCGCCCTCGCGACAACGATGCAGAAGCAAGACGATGGGAACCGATGCGGCACCAGGACGCTCACGCTGCACCAGCGCCTCGATGGAGATCTGATATTCCGCCAGAATCGTCGCCAGCTGGGCGAGAACCCCAGCGCGGTTCTCCGCCTGAATGCGCAGGTAGTAAGCGCTTTCGACTTCGGCCATGGGCAACAAGGGCAAGGGGCTCAGGGCATCCGCCTGAAAGGCCAGATGCGGCACCCGATTGCTGGGATCGGCGGTCATGGTGCGTGCTACGTCGACCAGATCGGCCACCACCGCACTGGCGGTCGGATCGCCACCGGCGCCGCGGCCGTAATAGAGACTCTGCCCCGCGGCATCGCTATCGGCGAGCACGGCATTGAAGGGGCCTTCCACGTGGGCAAGCAGATGATCCTGAGGAATCAGGGTGGGATGCACGCGCAGCTCGACACCATCGTCACGTCGCCGCGCAATGCCCAGCAGCTTGATGCGGTAACCGAGCTCCGCCGCATAGTGCACATCCTCGCCCTGTAAGGAGCGAATGCCCTCCACATGGCAGTGGGCAAAGTCCACGGGAATACCAAAGGCGATGGAGGCCATCAGGGTAATCTTGTGCGCCGCATCGCCGCCGTCCACGTCGAGGGCCGGATCGGCCTCGGCATAGCCAAGCTCCTGCGCCTTGGCCAAGGCCTCGGCAAAGCTCCAGCCCTCGCGAAACATCTGCGTGAGAATGTAATTGCTGGTGCCGTTGATGATCCCTGCCAGCCAATGGATGCGGTTGCCTGCCAGGCCCTCGCGGATCGCCTTGATGATCGGGATAGCCCCGGCTACCGCCGCCTCGAAGGCCACCATGACACCGCGGCGCTGCGCCGCGGCGAAGATCTCGTTGCCATGCTCAGCGAGCAGCGCCTTGTTGGCGGTGACCACATGCTTGCCGCTGTCGATGGCGGCGAGGATCAGCTCGCGCGCAAGGCCAGTGCCCCCCATCACCTCCACCAGCACATCGACCTCGGAGTCGCGCACCACCGCCCACGGATCCACGCTGACCCGGCCAGGAAAATCGAGACCTTGCAGCCGTTGCGGACTGCGCACCGCCGCGTGGACCACACGCAGATCGCGCCCTACCCGGCGGGTGATCTCTTCGGCGTTGCGCAGCAGAACGCGCACGGTGCCCTGTCCCACGGTACCCATACCGAGGATGCCAACGCGCACTGGACGACTGTCGGTGCTCATCCCCATCCCTCGCGAAACATCTGCTTGATCCCTCGAATGGCCTGCCGGGTACGATGCTCGTTCTCCACCAGACCGAAACGCACATATTCATCGCCGAGTTCGCCAAAACCGATGCCCGGGCTGACGGCCACCTTGGCGCGCTCCAACACCATCTTGGAGAACTCCAGCGATCCCTTGCCGCGCAGTTCTTCCGGGATCCGCGCCCAGACGAACATCGTGGCCTTCGGGCTCGTCACCTCCCATCCCGCCGCATTCAATCCTTCGCAAAGGACATCACGGCGCTGTTCATACATCTTGCGGATGTCCTCGACGCAATCCTGCGGCCCTTCCAGGGCAGTGATGGAGGCCACCTGGATGGGGGTAAACGTGCCATAGTCCAGATAGCTCTTAATGCGTGCCAGGGCGCCGATCAGCTTGGGGTTACCCGCCGCGAAACCGACGCGCCAGCCAGGCATGTTGTAGCTCTTGGACAGGGTGAAGAACTCGACCCCGACATCCTTGGCCCCCGGCACCTGCAAAAAGCTCGGCGCCTGATAGCCATCGAAGACAATGTCGGCGTAGGCCAGATCATGGACCACCCAGATGCGATGTTCCTTGGCAAATTCCACGATGCGGGCAAAGAAGTCCAGATCGACCACTGCAGCGGTGGGGTTGTGCGGAAAGTTGATGACCAGCATCTTGGGTCTGGGCCACGCCGCCTTTATCGCCTTTTCCAGTTCGTCGAAGAAATCGAGACCCGGCAGCATGGGCACATGGCGCACATCGGCGCCGGCAATGACAAAACCATAGGGATGGATGGGGTAGGTCGGGCTCGGCACCAACACCGTATCACCGGGGCCCATGGTAGCAAGGGCCAGATGGGCCAGCCCCTCCTTCGAGCCAATGGTGACGATGGCCTCAGATTCCGGATCGATGGAAACGCCATAGCGGCGCTCGTACCAGCCGGAAATGGCCTTTCGCAGCCGTGGAATGCCACGCGAGACGCTGTAGCGGTGGGTATCGCCGCGCTGGGCGGTCTCACAGAGCTTGTCGACGATGAACTGCGGCGTCGGCTGATCGGGATTGCCCATGCCAAAGTCGATGATGTCTTCGCCACGCTTGCGGGCCTGCAGCTTCAGGTCCGTGACAATATTGAAGACATATGGCGGGAGGCGTCGAATCCGCTCGAAATCGCTGTTCATGGCTACCAGAGTCCTGCCCTTGAGGCATCTATCAAAATCGGAGAACAATAGAGAGGCAAATCGGCGCTGTCAATTGAGGAGACGGGCATGAAACTACACCGGCAGGTCGGCAACCTGCGCCACAACCTGCAATCCTACGATGAGCTGGGATTTGTCATCGATGGTCAGCATTACCACGGCGGCGTTCTGCTCGCGCAAGACCTCTTGCTGCACCCCTGGGGTCCGACCCACGCCGGCCTACTTGACCGCGAGGATTTCCAACCGCTACTGGCTGCCATTCCAGAAGTCGTGCTACTCGGCACCGGACGGAGGCAGCACCTCGACGTCACCCTACTGCGCACCCTGCGCGATAGCGGACTGACGGTGGAAGCAATGGACAGCGCCGCGGCCTGCCGCACCTACGGCATCCTTTTGGCAGAAGACCGGCAAGTGGCAGCGGCGCTGCTGCCCATCAGCGCCTGAGTTCAGGAAAACAGGGTGAAGGGATCTAGCTGCTCGGCCTCGATGCGCCGCCGCAGAAGGAGGAGGCTCTCCACCTGGATCTGGCGCACCCGTTCGCGCGTCAGACCGAGTCGACCGCCCACATCTTCCAGGGTGGCACCGTCGTTGCCGTCCAGACCAAAACGCCAGAACAGCACCAGGCGCTGCTTTTCCTCCAGCGCCGAAATCCAATCGTACATGCGCTGGTTGAGGTTGAGCTCCGCCAGACGCTCTTCGGGACCGGCCACCTCGGGGTCGTGCACAATCTCGGCCAGACCAAGATCCTCTTCCCGCCCACCGCCAGAGTCCAGACTGGTGACCCGGCCATCGAGGTCAAGGCACTGACGAATCTGCTCCACTGGACGGTCCAGTGCTGCGGCTACCTCATCCGGCGTGGGATCGCGCTGCAGCTTTTGCTCCAGGCAACGCGCCGCACGCAAAATGGAGGAAATTTCCTTCATGACATGAATCGGCAGACGGATGGTACGCGTCTGGTTCATCAGGGCACGCTCGATGTTTTGCCGAATCCACCAGGTGGCGTAGGTAGAAAAGCGAAAGCCCTTCTCCGGGTCGAATTTTTCCACCGCATGGATCAGGCCAAGATTGCCCTCTTCAATCAGATCAAGGAGGGGCAATCCGCGATTGATATAACGTCGCGCCAGCCGAACCACCAGACGCAGGTTGCATTCGATCATACGCTGGCGCGCGGCGCTGTCGCCCTGTTGCACCAAGCGCCCCAGAGTGATCTCTTCCTCTGCCGTCAGCAGCGGATTATGGCCAATCTCTTCGAGATAGCACTGGGTGGCATCCCAATCCGGACCATGCTCGGCGAAGGGAGAAGCTGCTGCGTCGTTGTCTTGGCTATTTTCTTCTTCCAGTTCCAGCTCCGACCGCAGTTCCAACGCTTCGCTGCTCATGTTCAGGCTCCTTGGTGATCCCTCTGATTGACCGTCCCGGGTAGTAGCGGGACAAAACGACAGTCGCCAAGGTCTTCCTCTTCGGCATCCTGTCCATTCCAGCGATAAAACTTGAGACGCTGCCCGTCGGCGGTGTCGGCCTGCGGCATGAGCAGACAGCCCCCCGCGACGAGTTGGTGAAACAAGGGGGGCAAGACACAAGGGACGGCAGCAGCAAACAGCACCGCGTCGAAGGGCGCAAACGCCTCCCAGCCCTGACTGCCATCTCCCAAGCGCAGACGCACGTTTGGAGCGCGCAACCGCTGCAGAAGTTCCTGCGCCGCCGTAAACAAGCCTTCGATCCGCTCGATGCTGTATACCTCATAGCCCAACGCGGCGAGCAACGCCGTCTGGTACCCCGAGCCCGTGCCAATTTCCAGAACCCGCCGCGGATTTCCACTGGCCCGCAGCACAGAAAGCATCCGCGCCACGATGAGCGGCTGAGAAATGGTCTGCCCCCAGCCGATCGGCAGGGAAACCGGCTCGTAGGCGCGACAGGCCAGCGCCTCGGCGACAAAGAGATGCCGGGGTACCTGGGCCATTACGGCCAGGACCTCTTCGTCGTCGATACCGGCCGCACGCAGCGCGGCCACCATGCGCTCCCGGGTGCGCGGCGAAATCATCCCGACTTCGGGGTTCACCGCGCGCAACAACGCAGCCATTGCGAGAGATCATCCATGAAGCGGTAGCGGGTCATGTCGAGATCGAGGGGGGTGATGGAGACACAGCCGCGCCGCACTGCATCGAAGTCCGTACCGGGACCACCATCCGCCTCGCGCCCCGAAGGACCAATCCAGTACACCGGCTCTCCCCGCGGATCGGCCGCCGGCATGAGCATCTCGCTCTTGTGCCGCCGCCCGAGGCGGGTGACCTCAAAACCCTGTAACTCGGCATAGGGCAGGTCCGGGACGTTGACATTGAGGATGGTGTCGCCGGGAAGGGGATTTTCCAGCAGGCCCCGTAACAAATCCGCCGCAACCCGTGCCGCGCTGTGGAAATGCTCCGGTTCCCGTCCAACGAGAGAGACGGCCATGGCCGGCATACCCAGGTGGCGACCTTCCATGGCGGCAGCGACGGTACCGGAGTAGAGGACATCGTCGCCCATATTGGCGCCGCGATTGATACCAGAAACCACCATTTCGGGCGGCTCGGGAAGAATTCCAGTGGCCGCGAGATGGACGCAATCGGTGGGCGTGCCACCTACCAGATAGTGGAAACCGTTGAGACCTGTGCGAACCCGTAGGGGCCGGTCCAGGGTGAGGGAATTGCTGGCGCCACTGCGATCCTGCTCCGGGGCCACCACGTCGATGCTGCCAAGTGGCCGCAACGCCTCGGCCAAGGCGGCCAGACCGGGAGCCAGATAACCATCATCATTACTGAGAAGGATTCGGGGCATTGCTCATCCATGGCTGGAGACTGGCACGGCGATCCAGCAAGCCTTGGACCGCTGGCCTATGGTACGTCAGGCGCGGTCCCGCGGTCTAGTTCCGCGGCTCGGGCGTGCTGGAGGATTGCTGCTGCAACTGATGCTGGAGCAGGGCTACCCGCAGCTCCGCCACGTGTACCGCCTCTTTCAGGCTATCGATGCGCTGCAGATAGCGGGCATAATTACGCTCATTGCCATAGCGAACTGCTTTCCCTTTCTCGTAGGCTTGAGTAGCTTGCAGAAGCTGCAAGCGCGCAGCCGCCAGTTGCATCTTGAGGGCCTGTTGTGCTTGGTTATCTGCATGATTCTGCGGCGCAGCGGGCTGCTCCGGCGACGACTGCGCTGGTCGATTGCCCAGCGGCCCACTTGCTGGCGCGGCATGGTCCGGGGCGCTAGGCATTGGTGCCCCGTCGAGGGTCTCTACCTGGCGCGCATTGGCGGGAGGATTTCCGCCGTAACTGACCACACCATCCGGAGAAACCCAGCGATAGATCGTGGCCTGTGCATCGAATGCCAGGCCGGTACTTAGCAAAGCGACTACAACTGCAAGCGTGCACGTGCGACGCCCAGATGATTGCATGATCAATCTCCTCTGCATTCCTCAGTCCGGAACAATTAGCGCAAGTCTGCCGGTTCAGCAAGTAAAAAGCCCCGCGAGGGCGGGGCTCCAGCAGCAGAAACCAGCTAGGCTCAGAGACTATAGTACATCTGGTATTCTACGGGATGGGTGGTGACGCGCAGGGCCTGGACTTCGGCCCACTTCACGTCCAGGTAGCCTTCCAGCCATTCCGGGGTAAAGACCCCACCTTTCATCAGGAACTCATGATCGGCCTCCAGGGCACGCAGGGCCTCTTCCAGCGAAGCCGCCACGCCGGGGATCTTCTCCTGCTCTTCGGCGGGCAGATCATAGAGGTTCTTGTCCATGGCATCGCCGGGATGGATCTTGTTCTGGATGCCATCCAGACCCGCCATCATCATCGCCGCAAAGGCCAGATAGGGATTGGCGGTGGAATCCGGGAAACGCACCTCGATGCGCCGCGCCTTGGGGTTACTGACATAGGGGATACGAATCGAGGCCGAACGGTTCTTGGCCGAGTAGGCGAGCAGCACCGGCGCCTCGAAGTGGGGCACCAGACGCTTGTAGCTGTTGGTGCTGGGGTTGGTCAGGGCGTTGATGGCCTTGGCGTGCTTGATGATGCCGCCGATGTAGTACAGCGCCAGTTCCGACAGACCACCATAGGCGTCGCCGGTGAAGAGGTTCTTGCCATCCTTGGCCAGGGACTGATGCACGTGCATGCCGCTGCCATTGTCGCCGACGATGGGCTTGGGCATGAAGGTAGCGGTCTGCCCATAGGCCGCCGCGACGTTGTGCACCACGTATTTGAGAATCTGCACCTCATCGGCCTTGCGCGTCAGGGTGCTGAAGCCCACGCCGATCTCATGCTGCCCGGCGGTGGCCACCTCGTGATGGTGCACTTCGACGGTCAAGCCCATCTCCTCCAGGGCCAGACACATGGCCGAACGCAGATCCTGTGCCGAATCCACCGGCGGTACCGGAAAGTAGCCGCCCTTGACGCCCGGACGATGGCCCATGTTGCCCGATTCGTATTCCTTGCCGGAATTCCAGGCCGCCTCTTCGGCATCGACCTTATAGCCGCAGCCACTCATGTCGATGTGCCAGGTGACGGAATCGAAGACGAAGAATTCGTTCTCCGGCCCAAAGTAGGCGGTATCGGCAATGCCGGTGCTCTTCAGATACGCCTCGGCGCGCTTGGCCAGGCTGCGCGGATCGCGCTCATAGCCCTGGCCGGTGGCAGGCTCGATCACGTCGCAACGAATGATCAGGGTGACCTCGTCGGTGAAGGGATCGAGTACCGCCGAACCCGCCTCGGGCATGAGGATCATGTCGGACTCGTTAATGCCCTTCCAGCCGGTAATGGAGGAACCATCAAACATCTTGCCTTCGATAAAGGTCTTCTCTTCGATGGTGTGGGACGGCACCGAGACGTGCTGTTCCTTGCCCTTGGTGTCGGTAAAACGAAAATCAATGAACTTGACATCTTTTTCGGAAATCAATTGCAGCACGTCTTTCGGGCTGTACCCCATGAGCTTTTCCTCCACGGCACTCGTCAATGAACCTGCCCCAGTTTGGGGCGCCAATGCGGCAAGTGTACGGCGGAATGCAGACGACGCCTAGGGCTAGCCCTCGCCAGTGTAGCAGCAAATTAGTAATGTCCGCTTTCGGCACGTTAGAAATGTCCGCCTGGAAGAGTAGAGAGGCAAGGACGAATGACGCAGGAGCGGATAGAGATGAGCGAGCGGGAGCTCAAGCGGTTTGCGGTGCTGCAGCAGGTGATCGATGGGAGCCGAAGTCAGGGGCAGGCAGCGCTGGCATTAGGCTTGTCGGAGCGGCAGATTCGGCGCTTGCAGCGCGGGGTTGAGCGGGAAGGGGCACGGGCATTGATCAGTCGACGCCGTGGCAGACCCTCCAACCGAAGGGTAGAGACGACGGTCCGGGAGGGCATCCTGGCGCAGGTGCGGGCACGCTATGCGGACTTTGGCCCCACCTTGGCAGCGGAATATCTGCGCGCAGATGGCTATACCGTATCGAAGGAGACGCTGCGTCGCTGGATGATCGCTGCGGGCCTGTGGCAAGCCCAGCGCAAGCGGCGCACGCGCCTGCACCCACCCAGGCCGCGCCGAGCGCGACTGGGGGAATTGATCCAGATCGATGGCAGTCCCCACGATTGGTTCGAAGGCCGTGGGCCGCGCTGCACCCTGATCGCCTTCATTGACGATGCCACCAGTCGGGTCTTGTATGCCCGTTTTGCGCCGGTAGAAAGCAGTCAGGCCTACCTGTCCGCCCTACAGACCTACGTCACGACTCATGGCTGCCCCGTGGCGCTCTACAGCGATCGGCACAGCATCTTCACCAAACACAACCCAGAAGACAACGAACCCACGCAGTTTCAGCGTGCCACCGAAGCCTTGGGAATTGCCACCATCCAGGCCTTGAGCCCACAGGCCAAAGGTCGGGTAGAACGCCTGTTCCAAACGCTTCAGGATCGCCTGGTCAAGGCCTTGCGCCTGAAGGGTATCAGCGATCAGGATACCGCCAACGCTTGGCTCCCCCAGTACCTGCAGCAACACAATGCGCGCTTTGCCGTGGCGGCATGCGACGACGAGGACGCCCACCAACCCTATGATGGAAGTCCAGAAACTCTCGCCCGGATCTGCGCCATCCACCACCGCCGTACCCTATCCAAAGACTTGGTGCTGTCTTTCCAGAGACAACGCTACATCATCCAGACCGGTGGTGCCCCACGTTATGCACTGCGCGGACGGAAAGTCGATGTCGTGGTCCATGCCAACGGGCAAGTAGAACTAGTAGCCGCCCAGGCAGTCTTGCCCTACAAGGTCTTCGATCCCGCCCAGGAAATCCCTCGTCCTGTCGATGACAAAGGCCTCAACGCACGTGTCGACACGATCCTGGCGTCCCGCCGCTGGTCCGAAAAATCCCGACCTGCTGCCGACCACCCTTGGCGTCGTTACCCCACCTCAGATTGTCCTTGAAAGAAACCAACACCCAGGAAACCGGACATCTCTATCTTGCCCAACACCGGACATTTCTAATGTGCCTTGACAGGGCTAGCCCTCGCCAGGGATGCTGCGACACCGCTCGCGCAGCCGACATCCGCCATTTCCACTATACTGGGATCGTTTTCACAGTTGGAGAAGCTCATGGACACACAAGAAATATTCGCCCGCGCAGCGCAGCGGGTCCAAGGCAAGAAGCACGCGGGAGACCTGACCCCGGAAGAGGCCCATGCCCTTCTACGCGAGCACCCCAAGGCCAAATTGATCGATGTGCGCTCGCATCCCGAGCTCGAATTTTCCGGCTTTGTCGAAGGGTGTTGCCATGTGCCTTGGAAGCTCTACCCGGGCATGACCCCCAACCCGGATTTCGACCGACAGGTGCAGGCCCTCACCCAAGCGGACGACGTGTTGCTGCTGCTTTGCCGTACCGGCGGACGTTCCACCGACGCCGCTGAGCATCTGGCCGACCTGGGATACACGCACGCCTACAACATTCTTGGCGGTTTTGATGGCAAGGGCGACGAACATGGACAGCGCGGCAAGATAGAGGGCTGGAAGGCCAGCGGTTTGCCCTGGCGCCACCCTTGAGCAGCACCCCGCCGAGCGCGGACTGATCCGCGCTCGGCGCCGCACCCGCAGCAGATCCTTTCAGATCTGACAGGCGGGGCAAAACAGTGCCGCTTTGCCCCCAACCGGCAGCGACTCCAACGCTCCCCCACAGGTCGGACAGTGCCCATCCTCCCGATGGCGGGTGAGGAAGGTCTTGGGCAACAAGGGAATCTTCGCCTGCGAGCGCAGCACCCGTTGCAAGACCTGCGGAATCTGTTCCAGAAAACGATCCCGTTCCTCTTCACTGAGGCTGGGAACCGTGCGGTCCGGGCGCAAACGCGCCTGAAAGAGAATCTCATCGGCCCACAGCGGCCCGATGCCGGTCACAAAGCTGTCATCCAGCAGCACATTGCGCAGGGCGCTACGACGCCGCGCCAACGATTCGCGCAGATGACTCAGCCCATCTGCCGGGACGAGCAACGGATCCGGCCCCAGCTTGGTGAGAAAATCCACATCGCTGGTCTCGTCCAGCAGGCGCAGACGACCGCCCAGTTGTGTCCCCTGCAAGCGCAGGCGCAACTGTGCGTTGATGGCCAGTTCCAGGCCCGCGCGGTTATCGTTGCCCTCTTCCGCTGGAGCACCGCGCTCCAGATCCATTACCAGATCTCCGCCCAACTGCAGGGCAAGGATCTCGCGTCGGTCCAACTCGCAAAAGACCTGGGTACCGTAGCGATGGATATCAGTGATTTCCTTCCCTTGCAGGGCATCTTCCGCCAGTCCGCCGGCCTCGGCGAGTTGCTCACCCTTGGCATTCTGCAGACGCAAGGCACCGAGCTTTTTACGCAACACGCTGCGTTGCAGTTTTTGTTTGAACAATTCGATTTCGGGCAATTCTGCCATAGTCTGTACTCACTTCATTGTCATCTCGGCCCTAGTCTACCGCGCTCCCTTGCCAGGCGGAAACTTCCAGTCGGAAACTTGGCAGCCCGAAAGCGGGGGAATAGACTGACAAGAACGCCAGCGAAGGAGCGATGATTTATGAGCGTCCCGACCGAGATCCAGATTCAGGTCGACACCCGCTATATCTCCGAGCAATCTAGCCCGGAACAGGAGCATTACGTCTTTGCCTACCAGATTCGCATCGAGAATCATGGTCCGAAGGCGGCGCAGCTGCGCAACCGCCACTGGATTATCACCGATGCGGACGGGCGGATACAGGAAGTGCGCGGCCCCGGCGTCGTCGGCGAGCAACCCACCCTCGCCCCGGGCGAGCGCTTCCAGTACACCAGCGGCACCGTGTTATCTACCCCGGTCGGCAGCATGCATGGCAGCTACGATTGGGTGAGTGAAGACGGCGATGAGTTCGAGACCCCTATCCCCGCCTTTCGCCTGGCCGTGGCCACCGTCTTCCATTGAGCTACTGGAGCCTGCAGCGCGCCTATGGCCTGTGGGCGCCCATCTACGACCGCGCAGTAGCGGGTTTTTCATCGGCCGCACGGGCCGCCAACATTACCAGTATCCCAGCAGAGGCGCAGAAAATTCTGATCGTCGGTGCCGGAACCGGCCTCGATTTTCCTTACCTGCCTCCACAGACCTTCAATGTTGCCGTGGATTTCAGCGCGGCCATGCTTGCGCGAGCGCGCCCGCGGGCAGCGCAGGTGCAACTCCTGCAGGCCGACGCTGAGCGCCTGCCTCTACGGGATGTCAGCTTTGATGTCGTCCTGCTGCATCTGATCCTGGCGGTGGTACCACACCCACCTACAGCCCTTGCGGAGGCGAGTCGCGTGCTGCGCCCCGGCGGGACGCTGCTGATCTTCGACAAATTTCTGCGCCTGCAGCAAAGAGCACCCCTGCGCCGACTCTTGGCACCGCTCTCGGCGAGTCTGGCAACGCGCACCGACGTCGTCTTCGAGGATTTGCTAGCGCAGCGCCCAGAATTACGTCTGCTGGACGATCAACCGGCCGCCCTGAGGGGCTGGTTTCGTCGCCTACGCCTGGAAAAGACAGAAAGCCCCGTCTAGAGCGGGGCCACGACGGCAGCTCAAGCGCCGCTGCGCGCTGCTTTCTTTCGATCGTTTTCCTTGAGAAAGCGCTTGCGGATGCGGATCGACTCTGGCGTCACTTCCACCAACTCGTCATCGGCAATGAACTCCACTGCCGCTTCGAGGCTCATGCGGATCGGCGGCGTGAGCAGGATGTTTTCGTCCGAACCCGAGGCACGCATGTTGGTGAGCTTTTTTTCCTTCAGGGGATTGACCACCAGATCGTTGTCGCGACTGTGAATGCCGATGACCATCCCCTCGTAGACCTTATCGCCTGGATTGACGAAGAGCCGCCCGCGATCCTGTAGATTGAAGAGGGCATAACCTACCGCCTCTCCCTCCTCGGCCGAGATCAGCACGCCATTGATGCGTGCCGGAATGGCACCCTTGACCGGGCCGTAGCCATCGAAGATGTGGCTGATGACCCCGGTACCCGAAGTGGCGGTCATGAATTCGGTATGAAAGCCAATGAGGCCACGGGCGGGGATACGGTACTCCAGGCGCACCCGACCACGGCCATCGGGCTGCATGTCCTGCAACTCGCCGCGCCGCGTGCCCAGACGCTCCATGATCGTGCCCTGATGGGTCTCTTCCACATCGATGGTCAAGGCTTCATAGGGCTCTTCCGAGACGCCATCGACGACCCGCTGAATGACCCGAGGGCGAGAAACCGCCAGCTCATAGCCCTCGCGGCGCATGTTCTCGATGAGGATGGTGAGATGCAGCTCCCCCCGACCGGATACCTGAAACACATCGGCGTTGTCGGTATCTTCCACGCGCAGGGCAACGTTGGTGAGGAGCTCTTTATAGAGCCGCTCGCGCAGTTGGCGGCTGGTGACGAATTTGCCTTCGCGCCCGGCGAAGGGGCTGGTATTGACCTGAAAGCTCATATTCAGGGTGGGCTCGTCGATGGGCTTCCAGGGCAGGGCCTCGGGGGCTTCGGGGGCGGCAATGGTGGCGCCGATGGAGGGTTCCTCCATGCCGGTCACGGCAATGATGTCGCCGACGCTGGCCTCTTCCCAGGGTACCCGCTTGAGGCCGTCAAAGCCCAACACTTGCAGGATGCGCGCCTTGACCGGCTTGGCTTCCTGCCCCTGCAGCATGACCACGTCCTGGCCCGGGCGAATCCGGCCCCGCCGCACCCGACCGATGGCAATCCGCCCTACGTAGCTGGAGTAATCCAGGTCGGCAATCTGCATCTGCAGTGGCGCCTCGGGGTCGCCTTCAGGGGCTGCCACCTTGTCCAGAATCAATTCAAAGAGGGGACGCATGTCCCCTTCGCGCACACTGGGATCTTCGCCCGCGTAGCCCTGCAGGCCCGAGGCGTAGATCACCGGAAAGTCCAGCTGCTCTTCCGTGGCGCCCAACTTGTCAAAAAGATCGAGGGTGGCGCTGATCACATAGTCGGGCCGCGCACCCGGACGGTCGATCTTGTTGATCACCACAATGGGATGCAAACCCAACTCCAGGGCCTTGCGAGTGACAAAACGAGTCTGGGGCATGGGGCCTTCCACCGCGTCGACCAAGAGCAGCACGCCATCCACCATGCCCAGCACCCGCTCCACCTCGGCCCCAAAGTCGGCGTGGCCGGGGGTATCGACGATGTTGATATGGGTCTCGCCCCACTGCACCGCCGTATTCTTGGCCATGATGGTGATGCCACGCTCCTTCTCCAGGGCGTTGCTGTCCATCACCCGCTCCTCCACCTGCTGGTGGGCCGCGAAGGCGCCGGACTGCTTGAGCAATTGATCCACCAGGGTGGTCTTACCGTGATCGACGTGGGCGATGATGGCGATGTTACGAAGTTGACGTGACACAAAATTCCCCAAAAAACCAGAAGAGAGCCGACTACCGAGGCAGCGGGCTCTCTTATAGCGACAAGACTCCCAAAAAGCAAACCGCCCCGCCACAAAGAAGCCGTGACGGGGCGAAAAGCGGGGCAAGCGCCCCGCGGCACACTAAGCGAACTTAGAAGCCAGCCTGGAACTGCAAAGCCAGGGTGTTGTAGATGTACGCATTTGCCGGAGCAAAGGACTTGCCGAAGCTCTGGTACTCGTAACGGTAGCCAGACCCACCCGTCGGAATCACATAGTTCAACTGTACCCGAGCTGCATAGGGGTTGTTGGGGTTGAACGCATAATTGACGCCAATGGTAGTGTTGTTCAGGTACTGACCATTGATCGATCCGGGGACCCCAGAACCAGCCGCACCGCGCCAGTCAAAGCGCTCAAAGCGCACCGCAGGCTCAATATCCAAGGAGGTCAGGGTCATGTCGCGCAGGTTAGCTGCCAGGGCCACATACCAGTCGCTTCCCCGCAAGCCTTCAATACCGCCGTAGCCATTTGCATGACTGTATTCCGCCATGTACTTCATGCCCATCATGCCGCCACGAACACCAACGTTCCAGGAATCGATCTGATTGGCTCCTACATAGCCATCAGCCAGAGGACCGGACTTGGCCGTGTCAGAGCGCGCGCCTGAGATTTCAACGTTCAACAAGGGATTAACCTTGTAGCCAACCATACCGGCGAACATATACTTACCGGACCCATTGGTCATGACGCCACCGACCGGATTTTGTCCTGCACCAGTGACCGCCGTTGCATTGTTGTAGAATGCATTGGAGCTGAAGGCGTTGTTCCCGTCCATGGAGCTGTTGTCGAAAATACCCAGATCGTAATACAGCCCGGTATTCATGACGTCAGCACTGTGGAACATGGCGCCGGCGCTTCGGTCAGCACCCAGGGTCTGGTTCATGGAACGCTGGATGAACCACAAGTTGTCACCGCTGTACTGAGTCCGCTCCATACCCACCGGCACCCGGAACTTACCCACTTTCAGCTGTACTTCGGGAACAAATCCGAAATTGATCCAGGCATCCTGGACGCCGGATTCACCCATGCCCGGACTGTAAGCGCCCGCAGAGGTCAGACCGGGGCCCATCGGACCACCGCTCATCCACGCACCATCCCACTTGTACTGAAAGTCGTAGGTCACGCCGGGGGTCGCTTCACCCTTGACGCCCAAACGGATCCGGTGGGCACCAAAAATCAGGCCCTCGGGGCCACCCGTGCCAAACTGGTTGCTACCCGTGATCTGCGCATATCCGTAGAGGATAGGCCCGTTGTCCTTGGCGGAGCTGTCCGCCGCAAAGGCAGCACCGGGAACCAGTACAGCAGCAGCAACTGCAAAAGCTACAAGATTCTTCTTCATGACAAGCTCCTCCTCATTGAGCCTTGTTGAGATACAACGGACGAAGTTATAACACCCCTTTTGCGTCGTTGCAACACCATGCCACGAACTTTTTGCAACGAGGCGCTACGAAAGGGAGTTTTGCGGGACCCTTACGGTTTCCCACTCGCCATGGCGGCGCTGCGCGCGCTCAGGTTGGCGCGCAAAAAGGTGATGGCGCGGCGGTACTGCCCGAGTTCGCGGTCCACTTCCAAGACCTGATCGAAGAGCTCCGCTGGCGAGGCACCCGGCAAACCGCGCAAAAGGCGGTGCCAGCGGTCGTCGATGCGCTCCTGGCCTGCAAGCAGGGCATCCAGCACGGAAAGGGAGTCCAGGCACTCGGCCGGACACTGGGAGTCACAGAGCTGATGAAGGAGATGAATGCTATCCATGGCGGTCTGCTTTGCGGTGACTGGGGTTATAACAGTACGACCGTGGGGAAAACGGAAAGTTGCGCGCCCACAAAAAAACCGGGGCAGTGCCCCGGTTTTTTGTCACCAACCCGATCAGTGGGCAGCGTAGACGCTCTTTTTCGTAAAGCGTCCGCGGAAAACCCAGATCTGGTACCAGTTATACATGATCATGATGGGTACGAAGCCGGTCATGAACAGGGTGAAGACCGCCAGCGAGTTGGCCGGATTGGCGGCGTCGTGAATGGTCCAGGTGCCGGGGACGATGTACGGGTACATGGTCGCCCACATGGCCGCCCAGAGCAGGGCGACGACCCCTTCTCCCCAAAGCAGGGCAACAAAGTTATGCCCGGACGAATGGTTGCTCATCGACTTGAAGGCGAAGAACAGTACGATCACGAACCAAGCCGCCCACACCCACCAGTTGGGGCCGGTCCACTTGGCGGCCGCCCAAGGGAAAATGGCATAGGACCAGACCAGGGTCACCACGATTGCCGCCAGCGCCAAAAAGGAGAACAGGCTGGTCCAGCCCTTGGCGCGCTCGTGGATTACATCACCCGGGACAAAGCGAGCGCAGAGGTACAGGCCACCGGCCAACCCCGCAGCAATGACCGCACCAAAACCGGTCCAAATACTGAAGGGTGTCAGCCAAGTCAGTGCGTTGCCGGAAAAGTGCATAATCGGGGTGCTATAGTCCCGCCCGGCAATGTGCGCCATGGCCAGGCCGCTCTGCATGGGGAAGCCCTGCAGGCTGGCACCCAGGGCGACACCGGCAAAAAACGGCGCCAGCAGGCTGCCAATGGCAAAGAACCAGCCCCAGACCTTGCGGCTGGAACGGGCATGCACATGGAACTCGAAGGCCACGGCACGCATGATGATAGCCCAGAGAGCGATCATCAGGGGAATCATCAGGTAGTTGAACGCTGAGCCATAGACCAGCGGGAAGGCGCCGAAAAGCACGCCGCCGGCCACGACCAGCCAGGTCTCGTTGCCATCCCAAAAACCGGCCATTGACGCCATGATGGCGCCGCGCTCGTCTTCATCCTTGGAAAACAGAGCAAAAATTCCGGCACCCAGATCGGCGCCATCCAAAGCGATATATAACAGAAACATCAGGCCCAGCAAAATCCACCACCAAGTGGAAAGAGCCGAGGTAATCCGCACGATGTCGTGGGTAAAATCCATGGTGACCTCCGTCAAAATCAGGTAATGAGGTGGCACAGGCCACCCCACGCGGCTTAGCGTTCAGCCTTCAGCATCGGCTTGGCGAAACTGGCCTGCGCGTGTCCACCGCCGGCGTGCGCATCGCCCTCTTCCCCGTGATGGAAGAGCTGATCCGATGGAGCAATACCGTCCACCCCCTTGGCAATGACGCGGGCGAAAAAGTACCAGGCACCCGCCCAAACCAGGAGTTCAAAGACGATATAGCCGGCAAACCAGATGACTTCCTGGGCGACACTCATGTGGCTGACGCCTTCGTAGGTGCGCATCATGCCGTAGACCACCCAGGGCTGGCGGCCGATTTCACGCACCCACCAACCAGTCCAGATGGCGAGGTAAGGCAGGAAGGCCGAGAAGACCACCGCCCGCAAGAACCAGGGATGCTTACGTAGCGATTCGGCATTGAGCTTGCCGCGCAGGCGCAGCCAGTTCCCCCAGAGTGCTACGAAGAAGAGGAAGAAGCCAATCGCCACCATCACGCGGAAGGAGTAGAAGGGTACCCAAACGTCAGGACGATCCTCGGGCGCGAACTGGTCCATGCCCTTCACCGCGCCGTCCCAGGTATGCGTTTCCAGCAGGCTCAAGACGTGCGGGATGGCAATCTGAAAGATGTTGCCATCATTGTTGGCATTGGGGATGGCGATCAGATTCCAGCTGGTGTTGGGTTTTCCGTCCGGAAGATAGGTATGGTAGTGCCCTTCCATGGCCGCCAGCGAGGTCGGCTGGGTATCGGCCACATCCTTACCCACACTATCACCAATAAAGATCTGGATCGGCGTCACGATGAGCAGGGCGAGCAGGGTGGGCTTGAGCATCTTGGTGAAGAGATCGGCGTTGCGATTCTTCAGGATGAACCAGGCGCTCACGCCGGCCATCACAAACAACGCCAGTTCAACGGTAGCGACCCACATGTGCGGGAAACCCCAGACAAAGTTGTCATTGAGGATGGCGTGCCACCAGTTCTCGACCTGGAAGAGGCCATCCTTGAGCACGACACCGTTGGGGGTCTGCATCCAGGAATTGGCGACCAGAATCCACATCGCCGAGAGACTGGAGGACAGGCCAACATTGAACGTGGCAAAGGCGTGCATGCCCTTGCTGACCTTGCCCCAACCAAAGACCATCAGACCAATGAAGCCGGCCTCATACATGAAGGCAGTAATGGTCTCGAAACCCAGGATATTGCCGAAGAAAGGGCCGACAGCCTGGGAGAAGGGACCATAGAGGATACCGAAGGCCATTTCCATGGTCACCCCGGTCGCCACACCGGCACCAAAGTTGATGATGAAGATTTTCTCGAAGAAGCGATTGAGCTTATACCAGCGCTCGTCACCGGTACGCAGCCAAGCAATCTCCAGGAAAAATAATAGCCAGGACATGCCGATGGTCAACGGCGTCCAGAGGATGTGCATGGTCGTGATCCACGCAAAGTCCAGCCGACTGAGCAGGACGGGTAAACTGTTTTCGATGATCATTGCTGATTCCTCGACTCGCTAAGGTTATAGATGAACTACTGAGTCTGCATCAGCAAAGCGCGTGCCACATTTCTGGCGGAGGGAATGGCAGAAAGAATAAGGATTTGGTGATATAGCCAGTCGCGGCCCGTTCAAAAGCACCAAAACGGTCGGTTTATTTGCACCACCATCGTCCAAATAACCCAATATAATTATATCTCTAGATATTTTATTTCATTTTTACCCTTGCAGCTGCCATGCCCTTCTCCTACTCTTTCTACAGTATCTCCCAATCAACTTGGCAAGCCCAGGAGAGTGAACATGTGCGCAGCAAGATTGCAGGATCTACCGGCCTGGCAACACGTGCAGAAGCAACGAGAGGATTGGGGTAATTCGAAGATCGCCGACCTCTTCGACGCGGATCCCGAGCGTGGCCGCCACATGACCGCCGAGGCCTGTGGCATCTACCTGGACTACTCGAAGAACTGGCTGCGGCAAGAAACTCTGGCGGCGCTGCTCGATCTGGCGCGGGAGCGCAGTCTGGAAGCGCGGCGCGCCGCCATGTTCGCTGGCGAGCATATCAATAGCACGGAAGATCGCGCCGTCCTGCATTGTGCCCTGCGCGCACCGATAGACGCCCAGATCTGCGATCAGGGCGTCAGCGTCGTGCCGGAGGTACACGCCGTTCTGCAGCGCATGATGGCCTTTTGCGACAAGGTCCACCAGGGCGAATGGCTGGGAGCGACGGGCAAACCCCTGCGCCAGATCGTCAATATCGGCATCGGCGGCTCTTACCTGGGGCCGGAGATGGCCTATCGGGCCTTGCGCCAGCAGCGGATCGCGGGCGTGCGGGAATATTTCGTTGCCAACGTCGATGGCGCTGCTCTGGCGGCGGTGCTCGCGGAACTCGACCCCGAGCAAAGCCTGTTCATCATTGCCTCGAAGACTTTTACTACCCTGGAAACCATGACCAATGCGCACGCCGCCCGACGCTGGCTGGTGGCGGCCCTGGGCGAGGCGGCGGTGGAGCAACACTTCGTTGCTGTCTCCACCAATGACCAGGCGGTCGCCGCCTTTGGTATGAATCCAGAGCATAGTTTTGGCTTTTGGGACTGGGTAGGTGGGCGCTATTCGATGGATTCTGCCATCGGTCTGGCCACCATGCTGGCAATCGGCTCGGCGGCCTTTACCGAGATGTTGCGCGGCTTCCATGCCATGGATGAGCACTTTCGGCATGCCGAACTGGAGCAGAACCTTCCGGTCCTGCTCGGCCTGATCTCGGTCTGGTACAACAACTTCTGGGGCGCGCAGAGCCAGGCGGTCCTGCCCTACGCCCACGACCTCGCCCGCTTTCCCGCCTATCTGCAGCAACTGCAGATGGAGAGTAACGGCAAGCGGGTAGATCTGGCGGGGACCCCTCTCGCAGCGGATACCGGCCCGATCATCTGGGGGGAGCCAGGCACCGACGGCCAACATTCCTTTTATCAACTGCTGCACCAGGGAACCCGTTTGGTGCCCTGCGATTTGCTTGGTTTTATCGCCCCCTTAAGCGAATACAGCGATCAACACGACCTGCTCATGGCCAATCTCTTTGCACAAAGTGAGGCCCTGGCCTTCGGCCGCTCGGCGGACGAACTGCGTGCCCTGGGGGTAGCCGAGACACAGATTCCCCATCGGGTCTCGCCCGGCAATCGGCCCAGCAACCTGCTTCTTGTCGATGCCCTCACGCCGTTCTCTCTGGGCGCCCTGGTCGCCCTCTACGAACACAGCGTCTTCACCCAGGGGGTGATCTGGGGCATCGATTCCTTTGACCAATGGGGAGTGGAACTCGGCAAGGTCCTGGCTACGCGCGTCGAATCGGATCTACAGGGCAAGACACATCATTCCCATGACAGCTCTACCCAGGCGCTGATCGAGCGCTACCGCGCCAGCCGCAGCTAAGCGGCGGGAACTTTTCCCGGCGGCAGTTTTTCCAAAGGAAAATCTTTCCTGAAGAGTTCTGCCGCCCCCATGAAGAAAACCGCCGCGTTTTTTGCTGTTTTGCTGGTCTCCAGCACTGCCTATGCCATCGTACCCACACCCACCCTGCCCGCAGCACCACCTATGCCGACGCCGCAGATTTCTGGCGTCAAGGCGGCAGTACTGATCGACGTGAATACCGATCAGGTCCTGCTCGACCAGAACGGGCAAGCGAGCTATGACCCCTCGGGCTTGGTAAAGCTGATGACGGCCTATCTGCTCTATCAGGCAGAAGCGCAGAAGATGTTACAACCCGACCAGCACGTCTCGGTAAGCGTCGATGCCTGGCATGCCGCGGGCTCGCGCATGTTCATCCAACCCGGGCTGCCGGTAACCGTCGACCAGCTGACCCATGGCCTGCTGATCGACGGCGGTAATGACGCCGCCATTGCCATTGCCCAGTCGGTAGCAGGCAGTGTTGGCGGTTTTGTCGACCTGATGAACCGCGAAGCCGCCAGCATGGGCCTGACCCAGACCCATTTCGTCAATCCCGATGGCATGCCGACACCCGGACAGCGCAGTACGGCGCTGGACATCGCCCGCCTGGCCCGCGCCCTGCTGGTGAAATTCCCGCAGGTGGAGAAGGTCGCAGGGCAGGCAAGTTACCGCTACAACAAGATCACTCAGTACAACTACAACCCGCTGGCAGGCCAGCAAGGTATCACCGGTCTGGGAGTGGGCTTGGCCTCCGCCAACAACTGGGATCTGGCCGTCAGCGCCAGCCAGGATGGCCGAGGCCTGGTGGCGGTCATCCTAGGCGCCAGCTCACGCGCCGTTGCCGGTACCGATGCCTCGGCCATGTTGCATTACGGTTTCCATGGCTGGCAGCAACAGCAGGTCTATCCCGCCGGCGCGGTAGTGGCGCAGTTGAAGCGGATCGACTGGAGTCCGGAAACGCTCTCGGTCATCACCCCCAAAGCCATCGCCGTGGCCGTTCCCCGGCCCAGTCAGGGCAAGGTGCAAAGCCGCTTCGTCGCCGCCAGCAACCTGCAGGCCCCGATCAAGGCCAATAGCAGCGTGGGGACCCTCGACCTCCTCTGGCAAGGCAAGGTCCTGAAGTCGGAGCCGGTCCTGGCGAAAAATGCCGTGGCCAAGGCTGGCTGGTTCAGCCGTCTCTGGCATCGCGCACAGGGTGCGCTGTGAGCGGCGCGCCAGCGCGCTCCCGCGAGTTCTGAACGATGACTGCAACTACCTTCTTCCGCCATCGCAGCTGGCGGTTCTGGCTGGTCTTTGTCGTTCTCTTCGTGTTTCTCGATGCTGCCGTAGCCATCGGATTCTGGACCTATCGTATCTGGGAAGAACTGCCACCGGTGCATGCGTTAGAGCATTGGCATCCGGCCGAACCACTGCGCATCTATGCTGACAACGGTAAGCTCCTGCAGGTCATCGGCCCGCAATTGCGCTATGCGCTACCCCTGAGCCAGGTTCCAAGGCATCTGCAGGACGCCTTCATTGCTGCGGAAAACTCCAAGTTCTACAGCCACAACCCGTTGTATTATCCGGTCAGTTTTCCTGGAATCATTCGCGCTGCCTGGGTGGATCTCATCCATTGGGGACCGGTGCAGGGGGCCAGCACGATTACCGAGCAGGTTGCCCGTAATTTTTACCTGACCCCGAAAAAGACCATTACCCGCAAGGTGGCAGAGATCCTGCTTGCCTATAAATTGGCGCAACATCTCGACCGTGCGCAGATCCTCGATCTCTACGTCAACAAGATCTATCTGGGCGAGGGGGCCTACGGAGTGCAGGCCGCCGCTGAGACCTATTACGGCAAGACGGTCTCGCAACTGAGCCTGGGCGAGATGGCGACCCTGGCGGGTTTACCGGCTGCCCCGTCGGTGTTCAACCCCATCGCTTCGCCAGCCTCGGCCAAGACCCGGCGCGATTATGTATTGCGGCGGATGGCGAAACAGGGCTTCATCAGCGAGGCAGCCGCGCAACGCGCCATGGCCGAGCCGATTCGCGCCCACTACCACGCCCCAGCAAGCAATCTGGCCCCTTACGCCACCGACTGGATTCGCAGCTGGCTGGAAAAGCATTTTGGGCCGGACTTCACTTACCGCAGTGGCTTACGGGTCTACACCAGCATCGATCCGCGCGATCAGCAGGCAGCCAGCCAGGATGTGGCGATTGGCCTGGAAAACTATGGCATGGGCCTCGACAGTATGGATCCGAAGGCTTGGCGTGGCCCAATTGCACAGCTGCGGGGCGAGATGTTGCAGGCGGCTGTGCACGGGCAGCGCCCCCCCATGTTACCGGACTTCAACCCGGCCAACCTGCGCTGGGCGGTGGTGGAAAAAGTCGATGCACAGAGAGCGCGAATTGACATCGAAGGACAACGCCAGGCCGACCTGGGGCTCAAAGACGTCGCTTGGGCCCGGCTACGCCCCAACGGCCAGCGCCCGACGAGCGTGAATCAGGTGCTGGCAGCAGGCGATCTCATCTGGGTGCGGCACTATGTCGCCGCAGCGACGGAAGGGACGGGCAATCCTGTCTGGGGCACCAAGGTCTGGCATGAGGTTCCGCACGCTGGCTGGCAGTTGGCGCAGATCCCGCACGTCCAGGGCGCCCTGGTTTCGCTGAATAGCCACAGCGGCGCCATCCTGGCCCTGGTTGGGGGCTTCAGCTACGAACTCAGTCATTTTGATCGCGCCCTGTATTCCTACCGGCAACCGGGGTCCGGCTTCAAGCCCTTCGTCTATTCCTCGGCCATCGACGCGCCAACGCTGTTGGCCAGTGGTCACAAGGGCTACTACACCCCGGTTTCGTTGATTGCTGACACCCCCCTGATCATCCATCTGGCGGACGGGCAGATCTACGCGCCGACCAACTACAGCCGCACCTTTTCCAATACCCCGTTCCCGATTTGGGAGGATCTCGCCGATTCCCACAACGTGCCGAGCGTACGCCTGCTCATGGATGTAGGCATTCCCTATGCGAAGACCTATGTGCAGCGCTTCGGCTTTCCCGCCAAACAGGTGCCGGCAACCCCATCGATGGTACTGGGTGCCGGCGATTTCAGCCCCCTGCAGATGGCGCGCGCCTATGCCGCCTTCTCCAGTGGCGGCTTTCTGCCTCACCCCTATCTCATTCGCAAGGTAGTCACCGCCAACGGCACCGACGTGGCGCTTCTGCACTGCCCCCTCGCCTATCAGCCACCGGCCCGGCAGACGGTCATCTCGCCGGGGGTGGCCTACCTGATGACGCGGATGATGGAAAGGGTGATCCGGGTTGGCACCGGAGTTGCCGCGCAGATTCTGCATCGCCATGACCTCGCCGGAAAGACCGGCACCACCAATGCCGAAGAAAACGCCTGGTTCAATGGCTTCAATCCAGAAATCACGACCTCGGTATGGGTGGGTTATGACGATAACCATACCATGGGGACCTGGGCGGCGGGCGCCCGCGAGGCCTTGCCGATCTGGATCCGCTACATGGGAACGGCACTGAAGGGCAAACCGGACACCGGCTTTTTCCGGCCGCCCGACGTCGTCACCGCGCGTTACGATCCGCAGACCGGCACCTTGGCCGATCCTGGGAAAGATAGTGGCCCTAGTAAGCTGGGATACTTTTTGGCAGGCTATCTGCCTCCGGCAGCCAAGGCGCCACGACAGCAGCAAGAGCAGAGTTTTGTGCGTGCCTTGATGAAAATTTTTTAGGAGCAGGGATGACGGAAGAAAGGAATAGCGGATCGAGCTACGCGTGGATCTGGGCGACGCTGATCATTATTTTGGCAGTCGTCGCCTATTTTTGGATGCATGACTGGCTGGTAAATAATGTGGACCGGCCCGACCCGCATCCGTTGACCGTCATCGCAGGAAATGTCGCAACTCCTGCCCCGCGACTGCCCGAACACAAAACCCTCGACGGTCAGGCCGCCCCGTACTCCTGAACTCAGTCCATGAACAGGGAGCTGACGGAATCTTCCTCGGCAATCCGACGGATGGTTTCGGCAAAGAGTTCGGCAACGGAAAGCACGCGGATCTTGTCACAGGCACGTGCCTCGCTGCTCAGGGGGATGGTATCGGTCACCACCAGTTCGTCGAGATCGGAGCCGCTGATGCGCTCGATCGCCTTACCCGATAGCACCGGGTGGGTGCAGTAGGCGCTCACACGCAGGGCCCCGCGCGTCTTCAGGGCATGGGCTGCCTCGCAAAGGGTATTGGCGGTATCGACCATGTCATCCACCAACACACAGCTGCGTCCATCCACTTCACCGATGATGTTCATGACCACCGATTCGTTGGGACGCGGGCGGCGTTTGTCGATGATGGCGAGATCGACTTCCAGACGTTTGGCGATGGCACGGGCGCGCACCACGCCACCAACGTCGGGGGATACCACCATGAGGTTTTCCGGATTCTGCCGCCAGATATCGCCGAGCAGAATGGGGGAGGCATAGATGTTGTCTACCGGAACGTCGAAAAAGCCCTGGATCTGGTCCGCATGCAGGTCCATGGTCAGGACGCGGTGCGCGCCGGCGGTGGTTACCAGATCGGCGACGAGTTTGGCGGTGATCGCGGTGCGGGCACGGGATTTGCGATCCTGCCGCGCATAGCCAAAGTACGGCATGACGGCAGTAATGCGATTGGCCGAAGCGCGCTTGAGGGCGTCGATCATGGCCAGCAGTTCCATGAGATGATCGTTGGTCGGGGCACAGGTGGGTTGCAAAACGAAAACGTCATGACCGCGGACATTTTCCAGAATCTCGACGAAGACCTCACCGTCACTGAAGCGGCTGACTTCCGCCCGCCCCAGGGGAATCTGGAGAAATTTGACGATCTGTGCTGCCAGGGCGGGATTGGCGTTCCCGCTGAATACCATCAGGCTACCGTGAGACATGAAAGGATGGATACCTCTGCACTGTCCGCAAAAATAAAATGGCTGGGGCGCCAGGATTCGAACCTGGGAATGCCGGAATCAAAATCCGGTGCCTTACCGCTTGGCTACGCCCCAGCAGGGATTTCCGGGAGAAGTTCGAGAAGCGGGTGGCGGTTACATCCTCTCACCAACCACCCACGCCACGACGCTGGCAGACGGTCGAGAAGGACGTCATTCGCCGTCTCTTCCGGAACTTCGGCAAAACAGCAGGCACCGCTGCCCGTCAATCTTGCATTCCGCAGGCCCTGGGCACGCAGCCAATCGATGCACTCGGCAATGACGGGATAGCGACTCCGGACCAGGGGCTCCAGGGTATTCTCCTGCTCTCCCCCCAAAAACGCCGATATTGTGCTGGGCGGGTGTTGGCGTGTCAATTCGGGGGCGCGGAAAATTTCCGCGGTGGCGACGGATACGCCGGGATGTACCAGCAGATACGGGAGCTCCGGGATCGGCGGCATGGGCTGCAGGATCTCGCCGATGCCTTCCGCCCAGGCGCTGCGGCCAAAGAGGAAAATGGGGACATCGGCACCGAGGGTAGTACCCAGAGAGATCAATTCCGCCCGCGACAGGGCGCAGTTCCAGAGATGGTTGAGCACCAGCAGGGTAGTGGCGGCATCAGACGAACCTCCGCCCACGCCGCCGCCCTCGGGCAAGCGCTTGCGCAGGGTGATCTCCACGCCTTCGCACACGCCACAGCGCTCGGCGAGGAGGCGCGCCGCGCGCAGGGTCAGTTCCTTTTCCGGCGCTAAGCCGACCGGCCCGCCAAAGGAGCGAAACACGCCGGACGGCGCCGAGGCAAAGCGCAGATCGTCGTGCAAATCCAGAAACTGAAAGACGCTTTGCAAAAGGTGATAGCCATCGTCGCGCTGACCAATGACCCGCAACATCAGATTCAGTTTGGCCGGCGCCGGATACCAGTGCTCGTGCATCATTGCCCCAGTTGCCAGTTGCTGACTGCGATACGCAACTGCAGGTCATCTGGCCCGGAGGCCTGCAGAAGGGCCGGCATCTGCAGGCCACCCACAGCGTCAAAGCGCAGATATTGCAATTGCCAGCGGCCCCAGCGCGCACGCTGCGGCAGCCCGGCGGCATCGTAGGCATCCACCTGCCCGGCTGGCGGAATGCCGAGCAGCCACTGGGGAAGTTCCGCAACGGGCAAGGTCACCCCCAGTACCCGTTCGAGCAAGACGCTCATGGTACTCGCCGTCAGGCGCTTGCCACTGGCTTCCAGCAACTCGGCCTGCGTACCGTCATCGCGTAATTCGGCAACCGTGTTGCCCAGGGGCCCCAGAATCCGGAGCTGCTCACTGTTTGCCTGCTGCCGCCAGACAAAGCCAAAACTCTGGCTCCCACGCGAGCTGCGCAGGGAGGCCTGGCCGGTGGCCGTCCAGCGCGGTACCGAGGCGAGAACCTGCGCCCGCTGCTGCGCCGGCAGGACGAGCTGCGCCTGCCCCGTCGGCGCGGGTAGCTGGGCGCAGGCGCCGAGCAACAGCAGCGCGGGAATGGCCAAGACCCGCCAGTTCTTCCGCATCAGACCTTTCATGGGTGCAACAGGGCCTCCTGTAACTCCTTACTCTCGGGATGCTTTTCGAGACCACGCTGCCACAGGGCACGCGCCTCCTGCTGACGCCCCAGCTGCCAGAGGACGCGACCCAGATGATCGAGCACTTCCGGCTCGTCGCCCAGTTGGGCATGGGCTTTTTGCAGGTAGTCCAGAGCCTTCTTTTGATCGCCCTGCAGATGGTAATACCAGCCTATGCTATCCTGGATGTTGGCGTCTTCGGGAGCCAGCTGGATGGCCTTTTCGAGATACGCCCCGGCCTGCGCCAGTTGCTGGCGTCGTTCGAGCAGGCTGTAACCGATGAAGTTATAGGCTTGCGCATCATCTGGGCGCAGCTCGATGACGATGCGCATGGCCTTTTCCATGCCGGCATAGTCCTTTTGCAGTTCGGCGATGGCGCCACGGGCATACCACAGGGCGGCATCGCGGGGGTGGCGCTCCAGGGCCTGATCGAGCAGCTGCGCGGCAGCGGCATAATTGCCTTCTTCCTGCAGTAATTGCGCACGCAGGAGAGGAATCTGCGCATCGTTCGGGTGTCGTGTCTGCAGTTTCTGCAACTCCGTCAGCGTCTTGCTCTTTTGCCCCTGCGCATAATAGGTCTGGGCGATGCGCAACTGCGCCTCATCTGCCAGAGGCGTACCAGCCAGCTTGGCGTACGCCTCCCGCGCCTTCGACCATTCGTTTTGACCTTCCGCGATACGCCCCTGGTAATAGGGAACCAGTGGCGAGTGCGGAGCCAGCTCGCGGAAATGCTCCAACGCCTGCTGGGCCCCCGGCCAGTCCGTTTCGGCAATGGCCAGGGGTAGTAACTGATCCCAGACCTTGGGTTGATCCGGTTGCAACAAGCTGATCTGCTGCAACACCCGATAGGCTTGTGTTTGTCCACCGAGACTGAGGTAAAGCGAGGCCAGATAGCTACGCGCCTGCACGGCGCTCGGATGTGCGGCACAGAAGCCCTGCAGCATCTGCAACGCCGCCAGGGAGTTCCCCTGTTGGCGGAGACTTTCGGCCTGCAATACCGCCGCTTCTTCCCAGTCCGGGCGCAGTCGTAGTGCCGCAGCGAAGGCCTCGGCTGCGCGTTTCGGCTGCTTCTGCAGCAAGGCAAGGCGACCCAAGGCGAGCTGCGCGGCAGCAGAATGGGGATGATTCTGCATGACCGTGTGGAGCAGTCGTTCTGCATCGCCAAAACGGCCATGCTGTGCCAGCAATTCGGCCAGTTGGCTACTCACCCGCTCCTCATCGGGAAAACGCGCCAGCGTCGCCTGCAGCAGTTCCAGGGCCGCCGGCTCCTGACCATCGGCAAGAAGCAGGCCGGCTTCAAAGCGCGCCGACTCGCTGTCCTCGGGTGCCAGTTCATGCCACTTCTTGGCCCAAAGCAGCGCCTTGGGCAGATCTCCAAGCTGCGCTGCGGCCCTGGCTGCCGCCGCCAAGATTGGCGCCGTGGGGAGTTGGTCAACGCTGTGCTGCCAGGCCGGGATGGCGACTGCGGGATCCTGTTGTTGGGTGGCAAACTCTGCACTGAGGAGGTAGTACAGACTCTCCCCCGTCAACTGGAGGCTCGCCCCGGCCCAGGGAGACACCCCAAGTACTATCAAGGCCAGCCAACGCCACTGCATCTTCCTGCCCATACCATTCCCTGCCCACCACGATGCGCCGACAATAGCGCCAGCCCCTGCGGCTTGCAATCCAGACACGCCTTGCGGACAATGCGCGGGTATTATCAGGTCCCCAATGTTACGGATGGTACCGCCATTTTTTGCTACGGTTTGAGTCATCACAGCGCACCCATCGAGGTTCGCGAAAAAGTCGCATTTGCGCCGGAGCAACTGGCAGCGGCCCACCGGGATCTACTGGCCCAAAATCTGGCCAGGGAAGCCCTGATCATTTCCACCTGTAACCGCACCGAAATCTACACCTACGGCGGGTCGGGCCCCAGAGAAAGTCATCTGCAGCATTGGCTGGCCGACTTTCACGGTATCGATGCGGATCTCCTGACCGGCAACAGCTTCAGCTTCCACGATGCGGCAGCGGTACAGCACCTGTTTCGCGTGGTTTGTGGCCTCGATTCCATGATCATCGGCGAACCGCAGATTTTGGGTCAGGTGAAAGATGCCTATCAGGTCGCAGCCGACAGCGACAGTACCGGGCCCGTCCTCAACCGTCTGCTGCACTGGGCCTTTCGTGTCGCCAAACAGGTGCGCACGGAAACCGCCATTGGCGCAGCGCCGGTGAGCGTGGCCTACGCGGCAGTGACCCTGGCGCGGCAGTTGCTGGGTTCCCTACAGGGCAAGCGGGTGCTGCTCATCGGTGCGGGCGAGACCATCGAACTGGTCGCCACACATCTGCGCGAGCATGACCTGGATGGATTTCACGTCGCCAACCGCAGTCCCGAGCGCGCTCGCCTGCTTGCCAAACGCCTGGATGGTCAGGCGTATCCCCTGGAAGATGCGGCGTCCCTGCTTCCCAAAGTCGATCTGGTCCTGAGCTGTACCGCGAGCCCCCAGGCGATCCTGCGCTCCGCTGACGTTCAGCCCGGGTTGCCGCGCGAGCGTGGCAGTCTGCTCTTTCTTGATCTGGCCGTACCACGTGACCTCGACCCGGCCATTGACGAGCTGGACGGCTGCTATCTGTATACCATCGACGACCTCAACGACATCGCCCAGGCCGGCATGCAGGCGCGGCGTGAAGCGGCAGCAGAGGCGGAGCAGATCATTGCGCAGGAGTCCGATGGATTTCAGCAATGGCGCGACAGCCTGGAAGTGGTGCCCGCCATTCGCCGCTTGCGGGAGCACGTCGAGCAGGCGCGGCAGGTAGAGTTACAGCGTTTTCGGCATTATCTGCAGCAGGGGCAGGATCCCGAAACGGTATTAGAGGCCTTTTCCAGGGCGCTCATGAACAAAGTCCTGCACGACCCCATCTCCACCCTGCGCCAGCCCTGCCAAGACGCCACCAGCGAGGCCCTGGTCGCCTCTCTCGACATTCTCTTTCATCTCAGCGACGCAGAAGGATGAGTCTCAGCCCCCGTTTGGCGGGCCAGCTCGAGCAGTTGAGCCTGCGTGCCGAAGAACTCGAACATCGTCTGGCGAGCCCGGAGATCTTACAGGATCCGCAGCAATATCAAGCCTTGTCCCGCGAGCTAGGCGAAATTCAGCCCCTGCGGGACCTGCTCGCGCAGCAAGAACGCCGGCAGGCAGAACGCGAAGATGCCCTGCGCATCCTGCGCGAAGAAAGCGATATCGAACTGCGCGACCTGGCGAGTGAAGAGCTGGCCGCGGCGGAGAGCGAACTTACCGAACTCGAGGCGGAGTTGCGTCTGCGTCTGCTCCCCAAGGATCCGCAGGACGAGCGCAATGTCTTTCTGGAGATCCGTGCCGGCACCGGTGGCGAGGAGGCAGCGCTGTTTGCCGGTGATTTAGCGCGTATGTATACCCGCTATGCCCAAACCAAGGGTTTCGGCGTCATCATCCTTTCCGCCTCGGAGTCCGAGCGCGGCGGCTACCGCGAGGTGGTACTGGAAATCTCCGGGCGGGGCGCCTATTCCCGCTTCAAGTTCGAATCCGGTGGGCACCGTGTACAGCGGGTGCCGGATACCGAGGCGCAGGGGCGCATTCATACCTCGGCCTGCACCGTGGCCGTCCTGCCGGAGGTGGACGAGATTGAAGGAATAGAGATCCAGAGCAGTGATCTGCGCATCGACACCTTTCGAGCCAGTGGTGCCGGCGGCCAACATGTCAACAAGACCGATTCGGCAGTGCGCATCACCCATCTGCCCACGGGGCTCGTGGTCGCCTGCCAGGAAGACCGTTCGCAACACAAAAATCGCGCCAAGGCCATGGCCCTGTTGCAGGCCCGTCTAATGGAAATGGCGCAGGAAAAGCAGCAAAGCGCCACCGCAGCGACGCGGCGCTCCCTGGTCGGCTCGGGCGACCGCTCGGAACGCATCCGCACCTACAATTTTCCCCAGGGCCGCGTAACGGACCATCGCATCAATCTCACCCTGTATCGCCTGGAGGCGATCATCGCCGGGGATCTGGATCCGCTCTACGAGGCGCTCCTGCGCGAACATCAGGCCGATCTTCTGCAAAATCTGGGTGATGATGCCTGAGGTACCCGCCGCCGAAGATTCTCTGCGGCACTGGCTTGCCTGGCTCGGCATCCAACTTGCAGCGCATTGCGATGCGCCGGAGCAAGAGGCCCGCTGGCTTCTGGAGGAGATCCTGGACAGCGGCACCGAACTCTGGAGCCATCCCCAGGCGCCTCTAGGAGAAACGCGCCGTAGCCACTTGCTGGCGCTGCTTGCCCGCCGCATGAGTGGCGAGCCTCTACCCTATTGCCTTGGCCACTGGTCGTTCATGGACCTCGACCTGCGCGTCGATCCACACGTCCTCATTCCCCGCCCGGATACCGAAACCCTGGTGCGTTGGGCCCTGGCGCATCTACCCGAGAAGGGGTCGGTGCTCGATCTCGGTACCGGTAGCGGCGCCATTATCCTCGCCCTGGCGCAGGCGCGACCGGATCTGGACTACTGGGCCGTGGACCGGTGCGAGGACGCCCTGGCCGTCGCCCGCCACAATGGGGCCGTCCTGGGGCTATCGGTGCATTGGTGTGCCGGAGATTGGTGTCAGGCGTTACCGGCAGGACAGCGCTTTTCACTCGTGTTGAGCAACCCGCCCTATCTGGCGACTGATGACCCCCATCTGGCCGAGCTCGACGCAGAGCCCATCAGCGCCCTGGTGGCCGGAGAGACCGGACTGGAGTCCTACCAAGCCATTCTCGCCGGACTCCCCGCCCACCTGGAGCCGCAGACCCGGATCGCTTTCGAACACGGCCACGAGCAAGGGCCGGCGCTACGCCAACTCTTGCGCGCGCATGGCTGGGAGGGGGTGGAGACACATCGGGATTTGGCCGGCCGCGAGCGGGTGAGCAGCGCCGTCTGGAGCACTCTCTATGCCTGAACTGCCCGAGGTGGAGGTCACGCGGCGCGGCATCGAGCCGCATCTCGTGGGTCGGCGCATCGCAGCGGTCGCTGTGCGTGAAACACGTCTGCGGCGCCCCGTCAATGACGATCTCGCCGCCCGCTTACAGGGACAAAGGATCGCCCGCCTGCACCGTCGCGGGAAGTACCTGCTGGCCGATCTCGATCGGGGCCAGCTCCTGCTGCACCTGGGCATGTCCGGTCATTTGCGCGTCGTGCCACAAGATACCCTCGTGCAGCGACATGACCATGTCGATCTGCTTCTGGAGGACGGCAACTGCCTGCGTTTTCATGACCCGCGACGCTTCGGTCTGCTCCTCTGGGGCGAGGACTGGACCAGCGATCCCCTGTTACAGGGCCTCGGACCGGAACCCTTGGGCAGCGAATTTGATGCAGATTACCTCTTCGCTCGCAGTCGCCGGCATCAGCAGCCCATCAAGAGCTTCCTCATGGATGCCCACGTCGTGGTCGGCGTAGGCAACATCTACGCCAACGAGTCGTTGTTCCGTGCCGGCATCGATCCCCGCCGGGCGGCCGGGCGCATCGCTCTGCCCCGCTTTCGCCGCTTGCATCAGGCAATCGTGGAGATCCTGCAGGAGGCCATCATCGCCGGCGGCACTACCCTGCGCGACTTTACCCGCCCCGATGGCAGAAAGGGCTATTTTCGACTATCTCTGGCCGTGTACGGACGCGAGAAGGAACCCTGTATTCGCTGCGGCAAAGCTCTGCGCGCCGCGCGCATCGGGGGCCGCTCGTCATTTTACTGTGGACAGTGCCAGCGCTAGAGGCAGCGAACGGGAGCGATATGCCGAATTCATTGAATGATTCGCCGATTCTGCAAGGCTTGCGATCCTTTCGGCTGTGGCGGGAGGAGGTAGCACAATCGCTGCATCAACTCGCCGAGCTCACCGGCGATCTCGGGTTACTTCCCGGAGGGAATATTCTGCAGCTTGAGAACCTCGCCTTCGAGGTCGAACAAGACAGTCTACGCCTGGCGGTGGTGGGTGAGTTTTCCCGTGGCAAGACTGAACTGATCAACGCCCTGTTGTTTGCCGATCTCGGCCAGCGTTTCCTACCTTCCAGCACCGGCCAGACGACCATGTGCCCAGTAGAAATTCGCGGTGCTCCACAAGGCCGCGCGGGACTGCAGCTCTTGCCCATCGCCAGCCGCAGCATGGATGTCAGCATCGAAAAGCTCAAACGGGCGGGCAGCGCGTGGGTACGTCTCAGTTGTGAGGAAGGCGGCAACCAAGGCCAGCGTTTGAAGGTCTTGACCGAGACCATCTGTGTCGCAATCGAAGAAGCCAGGCGCCTGGGACTCTGTCCACCCCTCAATCGCGTGGCCAAAGGTCAGGAAAGTAGCGTCTGTCCCTCCTGCGGCCTGGGCAAGGTCCTGATTCCGCGCTGGCGGCACTCCATGCTCTTTCTGCCCCATCCGATCCTCGACGCCGGCCTGACCGTGCTCGATACGCCCGGTTTGAACGCCATCGGCGCGGAACCCGAACTTACCTTCAGCATGCTTGCCGATGCCGACGCCCTGCTCTTCATTCTCGGGATCGACACCGGGGTCACGCAAAGCGATCTGACCATTTGGGAGCAATACCTCAAACGCAATCGGAATCAACACCAACTCGTCCTCTTGAACAAGGTCGACACCCTCTGGGATGAGCTGCGTGACCCCTTCGAAATCGAGGAAGAAATCGAGGCCCAGGCGCAGCGCACAGCGGAGCGTTTGGGAATTACCCGTGCGCAGGTGATCCCGATCAGCGGCCAGAAGGCGCTTCTGGCTCGCATCCGCGGCAATGAGGAATTATTGCAGCGCAGCGGCATTCTGGAGCTGGAAAAGGCCATCGCCGAACTGATCATCCCGGGCCACCGCGCAGCCCTGGAACAGAAGAGCAGGACTCTGACAAAGCGCATTCTGACCGAGCAAAAAGCACTGCTGGCCGAGCAGGATCGGCACCTGGCCATGCAAACCCAGAACCTGCAAGAACTCAAGGACCGTACCGGCGAAAAGGTACCGAAACTGGTCCGCCAGCATCAACAGCGTCTAGCGCATTTCGAGCACGATCGAAGCGCCTTCGAGGGACGGAAGCTGGCTTTTCAGGAATCGGTCCAGGAACATTTGCTCGCTCCGCTCTCTACCGCCACCTTTGACTTGATCATCAGCAATGCCAAGGGCGAGATGCTCTCCGCCTGGACCACGGCCGGCATCGTCGATCGCTTTCGCAACTTTTTCGCCGAGGCCGCCCGGCAGTTCGACTTGGCGCTGGCTGGTGCAGAAAGGGTCAATGGGGAAATCACCAAGGAGTACGCCGCGTTGCAGCAACGCTATTCCTTACCGGCCTTGGCCACCATCCCCTATGCCATTCTTCCCCGTCGCGCCGAGCTATTGGCCATGGCAGAGAGTTACGAACGTTTCGGCATGATGCTGGAAATCGCGGTGAACACGCAAAGCTCCGTCGTCCGCAAGGCGTTTCTCACGGTGGCCGGCAAGGTGCGTGACTATATCGTCGACACGCGCCGCGACGCGCAGAACTGGGTAGACGAGGTCATGGCCGTCATGAATCAGTATCTGGAGAGCTACCATCGCAAAGCGGCCGAAGAACTCGAGGCATTGGAACGCATCTCACTGGCCATGGATAGCATCGACGGTCGGGTGGAACACCTGCAGACACAGCGCAGCAGCACGCAGCAGCAAGTTCAGGAACTGGAAAGAGTCAGCAATTTGGTACAGAACAGCCTGGACGCGAAGGCCCTCTGATTCGGGCAGCGTCGCTGCCGCAAAGATCAGATCTGGCCGGTCAGGAGCAGGAATTTTTCCTGCAAGGCCTCCGCAGATTCCGGGTTGGCAGGATCGAGCTCGATACAGTCTACCGGACAAACCTCCTGGCACTGCGGGGTATCGTAGTGCCCCACACACTGGGTACAAAGCCCCGCCTCGATGACGTAGATCTGCTGCCCCATGTGAATGGCACCGTTGGGACATTCGGGCTCGCAAACGTCACAATTGATGCAGTTGTCAAGAATGTGCAACGACATGGAAAAGTACCCCAAGAAGAAACTGGACTGATTCTACGCTCTCCTAGCCTTGCGGGGCAAAGCGCCGACGCAAAGCATCGGCAACGACGGGCTGCACAAAGGCGCTCACGTCGCCGCCCAGGCGGCTGATTTCGCGTACCAGACTCGACGACAGGAAGGTGTGGGCGTCCGAAGTCATGAGAAATAAGGTCTCCACGCGCAGATCCATGCGTCGCTGAATCGATGCTAGCTGAAACTCATGCTCAAAATCGGAAACCGCGCGCAGTCCACGGAGAATGACCCGTACCCCCTCAGCCTGCAGCAAATGCAGGAGGAGCCCCTGAAATGGTCGCACCCGCACCCCCGGGATTTCCGCCAGGCAGGCCTCGGCCAAGGCTACCCGCTCGTCCAGAGGAAAAATGGTCCGTTTGGGGGTCTCGGCGGCGACGGCAACAACTACCTCATCAAAAAGGCCGGTAGCGCGACGCACCAAGTCCTCATGGCCGAGAGTGATCGGATCGAAGGTGCCAGGATAAACGATGCGGCGCGGACTCTCGTTCTGACTCATGCTTCCCCCTCCTGCAAGTGCAGCAGCACATAGTGGCTGTCGCCGCAACGACCGCTGCGATACCACTCCCAGCCGGCGGGGAGCTCGCTTTCCCGCCAGAGCTCCGCAGCATTGGCCTCCAGATATAGCCATCCTCCCGCATGTACCGGACTGTTTTCGCCCAGCAGGAGCGGCCGCAGGCGCTCCGGCCAGCCCGCCGCAAAGGGCGGATCGGCAAGTACCAGATCGTACTGCCGCGCCAGGCGGGGCAGCACGCTGAGCGCATCGTGGCCGAGCAGGCGGAGCTTTGCGTCGGGACCACAACTGGCAAGGTTTTTCTCCAGAATACGCCGGTGCGCGGCCGCACTCTCGACAAAGTCCACTCGTTCTGCACCCCGTGACCAGGCCTCCAGACCCAAAGCACCGGTCCCGGCAAAGAGGTCGAGCACCCGGGCACCCGCGCTTTCCGTCGCCAGCCAGTTGAACAGCCGCTCGCGCACCACGCCGGGTGTGGGCCGGATACTGGCACCGCTGGCCGTCTGTAATTTCTTGCCGCGCAACTTCCCGGCAATGATGGCAACCGACATCGCGTCTCCAAGAGATTGTTCGAGTTCGTCCTTCGCGAGATAATGCGGGCCGACAGCGACAATGAGGTTGGCCCACAGATCATGGTTTTTTCTTGGTTCAAGCGTAACAAAAGCACCCCCGCAGAGGAAACGCCATCGGTTCCCGAGCCTGCGGAGCCAAGCCAAGAGCCGCTACCTTCCGCACCCGACACTCCGTCCAACCCGGTTCCTGCCGCCGAGCCACCAGAAGAAAGCCAGCCGACGCCGGAAAAGCCCCCTGCAGAGCCCGGGACTGCGCTGAACAAAACCGAGCCAGCTTCTGCCACCACCGCAGGCGATGAGATCGAAAGGCCTGCTCCCGCGGCTTCGCCGACGGTAGGGGACAGCGACACGCAACCGCCTGCAGAGGCATCCAAGAAAAGCCTATTTGCCCGTCTGAAATCGGGGCTCAGCCGCTCCCGCGAACAACTCAGCGAGGGTGTTGCACGCCTCGTACTCGGCAAAAAGGAAATCGATGACGAGCTTCTGGAGGATCTGGAGACCATCCTCCTGCAGTCTGATGTCGGCGTGCCTGCCACCCGCAGCATCATGCAAGCCGTCACCGAAAAGGTCCGTCGCAAGGAGCTGAGCGACCCGGCGGCGCTGCAGCAAGCCATCCGTCAGTCTCTCCTCGATCTCTTGCAGCCCCGTTGCGAGCCTTGGTCCCCAAAACCAGGACAAACCCAGGTGCTGATGATGGTGGGCATCAACGGTGCCGGCAAGACCACCACCATCGGCAAGTTGGCTGCGCGCTGGAAACGGGAGGGCTTTGGGGTTCTGCTGGCGGCTGGAGACACCTTCCGCGCCGCGGCGGTGGAACAGTTGCAGGGATGGGGGACGCGGGTGCAAGTACCGGTGATCGCCCAAGGCAGTGGCGCCGATAGCGCCTCGGTGATCTTTGATGCCTTTGCCGCAGCCCGCTCGCGCGGTGCCGACCTCCTCATTGCCGATACGGCCGGGCGCCTGCATACCCAGGGCCATCTGATGGAAGAACTGAAAAAGGTGAAGCGCGTCCTGGGCAAGCAGGATCCCTGCGCCCCGCAGCAGATCTGGCTGGTGCTGGATGCCGGTACCGGCCAGAATGCCTTGCAGCAGGCCCAACAGTTTCACGCGGCGGTAGGCCTCACCGGCATTTGCATCACCAAGCTGGATGGCACCGCCAAGGGCGGCGTGGTGGCGGCCATCGCCCAGGCGCTGCCCATTCCCATCCGTTTCATCGGCGTCGGCGAGGGGGTGGAAGACCTCCGCCCCTTCGATGCCGAGGCCTTTGTCGATGCCTTGTTTGCGCGGGAGTCTGCATGATCGAGTTCATCAATGTCACCAAGCACTATCCAGGACGTCGTCACGTCCTGCGCGAGCTCAATCTGCAGTTGGGCAAGGGCGAAATGGCCTTGCTTACGGGTCCATCCGGCGCGGGTAAGAGTACTCTTCTCAAGCTACTCACTCGACTGGAGGCAGTCAGTCACGGCACCCTGCGTGTTGCCGGGGTAGACTTGGCCACCCTGCGTCGCCGCCACATCCCGGCGTACCGACGGCGCGTCGGGGTCGTCTTTCAGGATCACAAGCTGCTCATGGATCGCACCGTCTACGCCAATGTCGCACTGACCTTGCAGGTGGCGGGCATGTCAGCGCGGCAACTCGACCATCGCGTGCGTGCTGCCCTCGACAAGGTGGGGCTGGGAGACCACTGGCGGGAGTTTCCGGAGACCCTCTCGGGCGGTGAACAGCAGCGGGTAGGCATTGCCCGAGCCATCGTCCACACCCCGGAGATCCTGCTGGCTGATGAACCGACCGGCAATCTCGATCCCGAACTCAGCAGCGAAATCCTGGACATGTTCCGCGATTTTTATCGGCACGGCACCACGGTACTAGTGGCAACCCACGATCAGGGTCAGGTGGACCGCATGGGCGTACGCACCCTGCACCTGGCCCACGGACAGTTGCAGGAGAAAGCATGAGCCTTCACATACGCCTGCAGGCCCTTGGCAATGCGCGGGATACGCTGCTGCGCCAACCCATCGCCACGGCACTCACCATCATCGCCCTCGCAGTCGTATTCGCCCTGCCCGTCGGCTTGTTTACCGCCCTGAGCAACCTGCAGCAGCTCCTCGCCAGCTGGCACAACCAGGCGCAGATTTCGCTCTATCTGCACGACGATGCCAGTCCCCAGGCCGTCGCCCAACTTCGTCGCCAGCTCCAGCAGAGCCCTGGCGTCGTGGCCGTGCGCTTTGTCGACAAGAATCACGCCCTGGCGGATTTTCAGCACTATGCGGGCATGACCGCAGCCATTCAGACACTGGGCGAGAACCCCTTGCCGGCCTCTCTGATCGTCGAACTGAACCCGCTGGCGCAAAGCTCTAGCAGTCTGGAGGCCCAGGTCCAGCAGTGGAGCCACGAGCCGATCGTGCGCAGCGCCCAGTCGGATCTGAAATGGGTGGCCCGCCTGCAGGCCATCGTCGCCCTCGGTACACGGGCGGTCTACATCCTCGCCATCCTGCTGGCCCTGGGCGCGGTGCTGGTGATGGGCAACACCATCCGCCTGCATATCGAGCAGCGTCGCGACGAGATCGAGATCAGTTCCCTGGTCGGGGCAACCAAGAGTTTCATTCGCCGTCCCTTCCTGTATCAGGGCCTGATCCAGGGCATCCTCGCCGGATTTCTGGCTTGGTTGATCGTGGCCATCGCCTTTGCAGTGTTGCAGGGTCCGGTCGATCACCTCGCAAATCTGTATGGCACGAGCTTCCCGCTGCATGCTCTGACCGTCGGCGAGGGATTTCTCCTGGTGCTCATCAGTGCCGCATTGGGCTGGCTGGGTTCCTTGGTGGCGGTGGGCCGGCATCTCGACAACACCGTCTCTTGAAATCCCGGATGCACGTCCCCATGTAGAAAGATGTTGTTCGGAGTAAACCTTTGTCCCTAGCACGGGTCTATACTCAGAGCGGAAACAGGAGACAGGCAATGAATGAACTGGCGGTCGCGAACAGAGATTTGGCGAGTGTAGACGGCATGGCGGCATACCTGCGCTTTGTCAATGCGCAGCCGCTGCTGAGCGCCGAGGAAGAGCACGACTACGCGCAGCGCTTACGCGATCAGGACGATATGGAGGCAGCCAAGGCCCTCGTGCTGAGCCACCTGCGTTTTGTCGTGCGCGTCGCCCGCGCCTATCGTGGCTATGGCCTGCAAGAGGCCGACCTGATCCAGGAAGGCAACATCGGCTTGATGAAAGCGGTCAAACGTTTTGATCCCGACCACGGGGTGCGCTTGGTGTCCTTCGCAGTACACTGGATCAAGGCCGAGATGCACGAATTCATCCTGCGCAACTGGCGGATCGTCAAGGTGGCCACTACCAAGGCGCAGCGCAAGCTCTTCTTCAATCTGCGTTCCAGTCGTAGCGATACCGGCTGGATGAACCTGAGTGAGAGCGAGGCCATTGCCGAGGAACTCGGGGTAAGCCAGCGCGAAGTGCTGGAGATGGAAGGTCGCATGGCGGGGTATGACTACTCCCTCGACCACAGCAGCGAGGACGAGGAAGGGCACGCTCGTACCTTCGAGTTGGCGGATCAGGGCGTGTCTTCGGTCGAGCAGATCATCGAAAGCGATTGGGACCGCGCACGCGAGCGTGGGCTGCGCAGCGCCTTGGCCGCGTTGCCGCCTCGCGATCGCTACATCATCGAGAATCGCTGGCTGAGCGAGGAACCCAAGACCCTGCAATCCTTGGGCGACGAACTTGGAGTTTCGGCGGAGCGCGTGCGGCAACTCGAAAAGAGCAGCATGAACAAGCTGCGCCAACAGCTGCTCGGGAACGCCGCGGCTTGAAACCTGCCGCTGCACTGGTCTTTCATATCGATGAGCCGGGCAAATGGCCATTGCTCCTCGGTAATCTGCGTAATGCGCTGCGCTCTGATGCCGGGGCACGATTGCGGGTCGTCGCGAATGGCCCTGCGCCCATTCCCCTGTGGGCAGAAGGGCTCTGGCGGAGGGAACTCGCTGCCTTGAGCGCCCAAGGGGTAGAATTTTTCTTTTGTCAGAATAGTCTGACGGCCTACGAGCTCGATGCCGCAGGCCGCCCAGAAGGGAGCCAAGTGGCACCTGCCGGCGTCCTCGCCCTTGGCGAGGCGCAGGTGCAGGGTTTCGCCTACATCAAGCCCTAGTTTCTGCTCCCTTCCCCATTTTCTCTACGATCTACGGGAGGGTTTCCTTGCTGATTCAGCATCTGTGGACGAGTGCCATCATTTTCGTCGCTGCGGGACTACTGTGGTGGCTACAGCGCAGCTATTTTCGCCATTATCCCCACAAGGGTTCCCTGCCTTTCTACCTGCTGCGAGTGATTGCGCAGCTCAGCATCCTCTGCGCTGGAGTCGTTGCCCTGGCCCTGAACTGGGGCATGCCCAAAGAAGGTCTGCGCTATATCGGACACTATTTTCTGGATGGTTTTACCGTCAGTGGCGTCAGAATCGTCCCCGCACATATCGTCGTTGCCATCATCATTCTGGCGCTATTACTGCGTCTGGTGGAATTCAGTACCCGACGACTCGACAGTTTTCTCGGCATGTTTTCTCTGGATAGTGGAGCGCGCTACTCCCTGGTTATCCTGAGCAAATATGTCTCCATCACCCTGAGCCTGTTAATTGGCATTGGGCTTGCCGGGGTGCCGCTGGAAAAGCTAACCCTGATTGCCAGCGCCTTATCGGTCGGTATTGGCTTTGGCCTGCAGACCATGGTCAACAATTTTGTTTCGGGCATTATTTTGATCTTCGAACGACCGATCAAGGTAGGAGACTGGATCAAGGTTGGCAGCGCCGAGGGGTATGTCCAGCGCATCAGCATCCGCTACACCCTCATCCTCACCTTTGACCGCACCGAAGTCTTTGTGCCCAATTCCGAGATCATCTCCGGGCAGGTCACCAACTGGATGCATTCCAATAGCGTGGTACGCCTGATGTTACCCTTTACGGTGGAACATAATGCCAATCTCGATCGGGTCAAAGAACTCCTGGTAGCAGTTGCGCAAAGGCACCCGGACGTCATGCAGGATGACCCGAGCATCATCCCGCCCTCGGCCCTGATTCTCGACGTGAATACGAACGGGATCGTGGTCTATCTGCGGGTGTATCTGCGCGACTGCAACCTGATGTTCAATGTGCAGACGGATCTACGCGCCGGCGTCATGGAATCCTTGCTGGCGGAAGGTATCCCGGTGGCCCGTCAGCAGCAGGACATACGGATTCTCAACAGCCAGCTCGAACCTCTACGACTGACCGACGCCGAGGCGGGGAACAAGGCCTAGAGGATGTAGCGGGACAGGTCCTCGTCGGCAGCCAGGTCATTCAGGCGGCCATCGACATAGTCGGCGTCAATGCGCAGCGGCTGGCCGTCGTGATCCGGCGCCTGAAAGGCAATCTCTTCCAGCAGGCGTTCCATTACCGTATGCAGGCGGCGGGCACCGATGTTTTCGACCCGCTCATTCACCTGCTGGGCAATCTCGGCAATGCGGCGGATGCCGGAGTCCACGAACTGCAAGGTGACGCCGTCCGCCGCCAGCAAGGCGCTATACTGGCGGATCAAGGCGTTTTCCGGCTCGCGCAGAATGCGCTCCAGATCGTCTGCCTGCAGCGCCTGCAGTTCGACACGAATGGGCAGACGCCCCTGCAGCTCCGGGATCAAGTCGGCGGGCTTGCTGAGATGAAAGGCTCCCGAGGCAATGAACAGGATATGGTCGGTCTTGACCACGCCATAACGGGTGCTGACGCTCGCTCCTTCGATCAGCGGCAGGAGATCGCGTTGCACTCCCTCGCGGGAGACCTCTGCTGCGCTTTGCCCACTGCCCCGCGAGGTGACCTTGTCGATTTCGTCGATGAAGACGATGCCATCCTCCTGTACCCGCTCCAGGGCCAGGCTGCGCACTTCGTCCTCATTGACCAGCTTGGCCGCCTCCTCCTCACAGAGCAGTTTGCGCGCCTCGGCAATGGGCATCTTGCGCTTGGCCGTCTTTTGCGGCGCCATGTTGCTGAAGAGATCGCGTAGCTGGGCACTCATTTCCTCCATGCCGGGCGGGGTCATGATCTCGACACTGGCCTTGGGCGCCGCCAGTTCGATCTCGATCTCCTGCTGGTCCAGACGTCCTTCGCGCAGCATCTTGCGGAACTTCTGCCGCGTGCCTTCGTCCTGCCGCGGGACACTACTGTCGCGCGGTCCAGGAACGAGGATATCGAGCAGGCGATCCTCCGCCAGCTCCTCGGCGCGCTGGCCATTGGCGGCCTGACGCTCGCTGCGCAGCAGGTTCACGGAAATCTCCGCCAGGTCGCGAATGATCGATTCGACATCCTTGCCCACATAGCCCACCTCGGTGAACTTGGTGGCCTCCACCTTCAGAAAAGGGGCACTCGCAAGCTGCGCCAGTCGCCGCGCGATCTCCGTCTTGCCCACCCCGGTGGGGCCAATCATGAGGATGTTCTTGGGGGTGATTTCCTTCCGCAGCGGACCATCCACCTGGGCACGACGCCAGCGATTGCGCAGGGCAACGGCAACGGCGCGCTTCGCCTCCGCCTGGCCGATGATGTATTTGTCGAGCTCCTGCACGATCTCGCGCGGGGTCATTTCACTCATTTTCATGACAATTCTTCCACGGTACGTTGTTGATTGGTGTAGATGCAGATGTCCCCGGCAATCGCCAAGGCCTGTTCGGCAACCGCGCGGGCGGGCAGATCGCTGTTTTCCAGAAGGGCGCGGGCGGCGGCGAGGGCGTAGGGCCCGCCCGAGCCAATGGCAATGATGCCATGCTCCGGTTCCAGGACGTCGCCTTGCCCGGTAATGATCAGGCTCTGACTGCGATCCGCCACCGCCAGCATCGCCTCCAAACGGCGCAATACCCGGTCAGTACGCCACTCCTTGGCAAGCTCCACCGCAGCCTTGGCGAGCTGTCCCGGATGCGCCTTGAGCTTGGCCTCGAAACGCTCCAAGAGCGTAAACGCGTCAGCGGTGGCGCCGGCAAAGCCGGTCAGTACCCCCGGCTCGATGCGTCGCACCTTGCGCGCATTGCCCTTCATGACGGTATTGCCAAAAGTGACCTGACCATCCCCGGCCATCACCACATTCTCCCCGCGGCGTACCGAGAGGATGGTGGTGCCGTGCAGGGTTGTTGCTTCACTCATGCGACTGCTCCTTGTGCTTGGCGTGCGGGTGCGCCTGATCGTAGACCTGGGCCAGATGCTGATAATCCAGATGGGTATAAATCGCGGTGGTATCAATCTGTGCATGGCCGAGAAATTCCTGGACGGCACGCAGATCGCCGGAGGACTGCAGCAGATGGCTGGCGGCACTGTGGCGCAGACTGTGGGGATGCAAACGCTGCCCTAGACGCTCTCGTCCGGCCTTGTCGACCAGGTACTGCACGCCCCGCACGCCCAGAGGACGACCAAGGCGATTGAGAAAAAGGGCTGTCTCTGTGCTTTCTGGTCGCCGCGCCAGATAGCGTTGCAGGGCCTCCCGCGCCATGCGGCCCACGGGCACGATGCGCTGCTTTTGGCCTTTGCCGAGAACGCGCAGCCGGCCCGCCTCCAGATGAAGATCGTGGCGCTGCAGCTGCACCAGCTCCGAGACCCGCAAGGCACTCGAATAGAGCAGTTCGAGGATGGCTTGATCACGCAGTTGCAGCCAGTCATCGCCGGCGTCTGGCTGGGTGTCGAGGAGCTTCTGCGCCACATCGATCCCCAGCCAGTCGGGAAAATGTTGTTCGCCCTTGGGCATAGGCAGGCCACGACTCGGGTCGGTAATTTGTGGATCCTGCTGGCGCAGCCAGCGGAACCAGGCGCGCAGGGCAGCAAAGCGGCGTCGCAGACTGCGCACCGACACTCCTCGCTGGCGTTCACGGAGCAGGAAATGACGAAGCTGGGGGGCCTGGATATCGGTGAGGGAAGAAATCTTTTCCGCCGTGAAAAACGCCTGCCACAACTGCAAATCCTCGCGGTAGGCGACAACGGAGCGGGCGGCCAGGCGCGTCGTGGCGCTCTGTAAAAACGCCTCAATCTGCAAGTCGATTTCGCTAGGCATCACGATCGCTGCCAGCGCAGCGTTGCAGGGCCGCGGAGAACAGCCGGGAGATTTGCTCGAGCAGGTCGGTTGCCATGTCGGCGCCATAGCGTTCGGGGTCTGCACTGGCCAACAAAATCAGCGCGCTACAGTCGGCGCCGCGGACGCGGATACTGGCCAGCGACGCCGGCAGGGATGCCGCTGCCGGAAAATAGCGGCGCAGTTCGCCTTCCTCCAGTTGCACGCCGGCTTGGGCTTCTCGATCATCGGCCAGGCGTTGCCAGTCACTTTCCTCCAAGGTGATGGTATCGGGCAGACAGGATTGCGGCCCCGTCAGCATCACAAAGGACTCCACGGCGAAATCTTCTTCCAGACTCCGGCGCAAGGCCGTCACGCAAGCGTCCGGACTCTGCGCCAGTAACAGCTCGACGGCGAGGCGGCCGAGATGCCGTCCCAACTCCGTTTGCCGCTGCGCCTGACGGAGCAGCGTATCGACATAGTGCTGCAACTGATCGCGTTCGTCGCGCAGGCGCTGCACCTGGCGTTCGAGCAGAGAGCTGGCAGAGCCCACGCCCAGATGGGGCAGGGTCAGTTCTTGCAGCAGATCCGGCGCCTGCAGCAAAAATTCGGGGTGCGCCTGCAGATAGGCGCGGCACTGTGCGGCAGCCTCGTCCTGCATCCCTCAGTCGTCCTCCCAATGGGTGTCGGTATACTGCTCGGACCGTGCATGGATCTCGAGCTGGGCGATGAGTTGCGCGAGCAGTTCCAGCTCGTTCTCTTCCAGCTTGTGCAGAAAGGCAATCTGCCCGGCAGGCGCCTGCAGGTTGCGGGCAATGGCATCCAGAAGCTGCTGACTCATGTCTTTTCTCCTTCGGGGATCCAGGTACCATCAAAAACCACTTCCGCGGGCCCTACCATATACAGTGGCGTACCGGGACCCGCCCAGCGAATTTCCAGTGTACCCCCGGGAAGGGTGACTTGCACCGTATCGGCTAGCCGCTCCCAGAGCTGGCCCGCCACCACCGCCGCACAGGCGTTACTGCCACAGGCGAGGGTCTCCCCCGCCCCGCGCTCCCAGGTGCGCAGACGCAGGTGTGCAGGGTCCTGAATTTCGAGAAAGCCGACATTGCAGCGCTCGGGAAAGGCGGGGTGCTGCTCCAGCTCCGCGCCCCAGTCGGCAACCGGGGCGCTGTCGCATTGCTCCACCGTCAGCAGCAGGTGCGGATTGCCCATGCTCACCGCTGCAATCGGCAACGCCTGGCCGCGGAAAGGCAACGCATACTCCCTGGCAGGAGCTTCAGCGCGAAAAGGGATGGCCGCAGGGTCGAGAATCGGCACTCCCATATTTACCTCTACCAGACCATCCGGCCGGATGTGGAGCGACATCTGCCCAGCACGGGTCTCCACGCGGAGGGGATTCTTGTCGCTCAGGCCACTGCGCCGCACGAACACGGCAAAGCAGCGCGCACCGTTACCACACTGATTCACCTCACTGCCATCAGCGTTGAAGATGCGATAGCGAAAATCGCAATCGGGGTCGGTGGCCGGTTCCACTAGCAAAATCTGATCACAACCAATGCCAAAGTGACGATCGGCAATCCGTCGGCAATCTTCCGGCCGCAAGGAAAAGGACTGCCGCACACCATCGAGCACGACAAAGTCGTTACCCAAGCCATGCATCTTGGTAAAGGTCCAGGGTTGGGAAAGGGCGGAGTGCTGTTCCATGATTTTGCTCATATAGGGAGTGTAACAGGTTGTGGCAGACTGCATAGTGTCTGCTAGGCGCAGGTGCTTGCGGGCGGCCATGGATTTCTTGACCGCAGGCTGCTCAGGGCCTAGCTTTAAACCAACTGGTATGAATGTTTAGGAGGTGGTATGAAAATCGGCTTTTTAGGACTCGGGCGGATGGGTAGCGGGATGGCGCAACGCCTTCTGGATTCGCAGACGGATCTGATCGTCTACAATCGTAACCCCGCGGCGTCGAAGCCGCTGGTGGCCAAGGGTGCCAGGGCCGTCGCTCGGCCCGGGGCAATGGCGGATCGTGAGCTGGTCTTTACCATGCTGGCGGACGATCAGGCGCTGCGTGATGTCGTGCTGGCGCCAGAGGCCCTGCTGGAAAGCCTGCCAGAAGGCGCGGTTCATGTGTCGTGCAGCACCATCAGCGTGGCTCTGGCAGGCGAACTTGCCGAGCGTCACGCGGCAGCTGGGCAGCACTTCGTTTCCCTGCCGGTGTTCGGGCGCCCGGATGCCGCTGCGGCTGGCAAACTGTTTCTGGTAGCCGGTGGCGCGGAAGAAATCGTAGAAAGATTGCGGCCAGTTTTCCTGCGGGTGGGGCAGGACCTCTGGTGGGTTTCGCCGCGGCCAGAACTCGCCAATCTGGTCAAGCTCAGTGGCAATTTCCTGATTGCTTCCACCATCGAATCCATGGGCGAAGCCATGGCCTTGGTCGAGAAAGGCGGCGTCGACCGCCATGCCTATCTCGATTTCCTCACCCGATCCCTCTTCACCGCCCCGGTACATCGCAATTACGGCAAGCTCATAGCTGATCGCGCCATACGCCCCGCCGGCTTTGCCGCGCCGCTGGGGCAAAAGGACCTTCGCCTGGTAGGCGAAGCCGCAGAGAAGCTGGCCGTGCCCATGCCTTTCTTTGGTTCCCTGCGCGAGCGCTTTCTGGCCCTTGCCGCCCGCGGCGAGAGTGATGTCGATTGGGCGGCGCTGGGCGTCGAAGCGGCGCGCAGCGCTGGTCTACAATCTACGGATAGGGATAACTGAAGGGCGGATACCCGGTGGCGGCAGAAAAATCACAGATAGCTGATGACAGTCCCGGCCTTTGGGCGAGTTGGCAGGGGCAGGGGCAAGCGCAAAGCCTGGTCGAGGAGTCCCCGGTTTCCTTCGTGCTCAACGGCGAGGTTTATGCTGTCATGCTCGCAACCCCCCACGATCTTGCGGATTTTGCGCGGGGCTTTCTCTGGACCGAGGATATCGTGCGAACGCCCGACGAGATTCTGGCACTGGAAATCGAAAGCACAGCGGGCGGCAGCGCCATCTATTTGCAGTTGCATGCGACTGCCATGGATCGCGCCGCCAGCCACCGCCGGGCACTCCCCGGCGCCAGCGCCTGCGGGCTTTGCGGTTGTCCCGACTTTCGCGGCCTGCAGCCCTTCGCGCCGTTACCCGCCGCCCGGAATTTGCCGAATCTGGAGCAAATTCATGCAACCATGGCGGAACTCGCAGCGCAGCAGTGTCTCCACCAGCAAAGTGGCAACTGCCACGCTGCCGCCCTTTGCTTTGTCGACGGGGAGATCCTGGTGCGCGAGGACATCGGTCGCCACAACGCCGTCGACAAGGTCATCGGCGCCGCTTTGGCCCGCGGAGCCGTTCCCGGCTCGGCAGATATTCTAGCGGTCTCCTCACGACTGCCCTTCGAGATCGTGCGCAAGGCGCTCGCCTGGCGAATTCCGTTGGTAGCAGCCATCTCTGGCGTCAGCAGCATGGCGGTGGACATTGCCAGGAAAAATCACGTGCAACTGGTAGGTTTTGTTCGCGACGGGCGCGCCACCCTGTATTGCGATGGCGGGGCGGCTCCGCAGTCCTAATTGCAGACCCAAATGAGAAAACACAGCAGCCCTGCCAGTGTCTCACGGACAACAAAAAGCCCCTATCAGGCTCGCTAGAGGCTTAATTTATTTGGCTGGGGGACGTGGATTCGAACCACGGTTAGCGGAGTCAGAGTCCGCTGTCCTACCGCTAGACGATCCCCCAATTGAGCGCGAGAGCATACCGGTTAGTCCGGCTTTCTGTCAAATCCAAATTCTGCGAAATTAGCCAATTTATGCTTTTGGGGACCACTACCAAGCTTGTGCCACCAAGAAGCACAGCGGAAAAGCTATCAGTTACAACGCTATATCCAGCCGACCAATCTGCATACAGCTTGGCGGCATAAAACACATGGCTACGACTGCGCAAGCTGAACATTAACCCGCCTGGCCGAATAGTTGACGGCCACCACTCCCCATATTCAGAGAGTCAGCGACATTTTCATTAACGCCCTGTCGCGCACTCCCGGCAGAAAACGACAGCGGGATCGGCGTTCAATCGTTCCGGCTCAATATCGTCGTGACAGGCGCAGCACAGCCCATAGGTGCCTGCGTCGATGCGGGCCATTGCTGCTTCGATCTTGCGCTTGCGAACACTCAGCCGCTCCAAGAATCCTTGGGCGAGGGCTTGTTGTTGGATGGCGTCGATACGCGACACCCTGCCGACACTTGATTGATCCAGCTCGACCGGTGCGGCGGACTGTTGGGCCTGCTGGATTGCCGCAACGGTTTCTCTTTGCTCGGCCAGCAGACGAGCGCGGAACTGTTCTATTTCCATTTACGCGAACCCTTCACTATCGCAGCAGAAACGTGGGGATGGCCGATGAGCGCAACAGGTCGGCGGTTTTGCTGCCGAATGGCAGTGATAGTTAAGCCTATTGGTTTTGCGGCGGTGCAGCAACAACCCCATTTCCTTTTGTAGCATCATTTTCGTCTGATGTTTGCACCCGGTGGCTGTCTATGGCGCTGCCGCATCGGTATACTTTTGATCTAGCAACGCAAAGCCCAGGGGAATTTCGATGAAGCGGGATCTCGCATGAACCGCTCGGCAATCATGCAAACCTTACAAGTCCACGTGCCCAAGCTGCTGGCGATCTACGCCTTTGGTAGCCGCATCAGCGGCACGGCAAGGCCGGACAGCGACCTGGATCTGGCCGTTTTGCGCTGTGTGGCGCAAGGCGGCTGGATCGAAGCGGCGCTGGCTGACAGCCTCAAGCGCATGGTGGGCTTTCGCCATTCCCAATGAATGTCACGGTTCAGCAGCAGGCAGATTCCCCCGCTGCAGAATCTGGCAATCTGTGTCGTTTCGACTATTTAGGCGTTCATGACATGGAAGGGGACCATGAGCGTGGCAGACATCGGAATGGCGGAGGCAGCGAGGACGTGATCGCGGGGCAAGAGCGCATGCGCGGCAGAGCCATGGGTTTCACTCTGGTGGAACTCATGATCCTCATCGCCATCATGGCCATCGTCGCCGCCGTTGCCATTCCTCAGTTCAACATCTGGATGGTGCGGGCGCGCATCCAGGGGGCCTCCGGACATCTGCAGCAGGATCTCGCCTGGGCCCAGGGCTATGCCATCCGCTCGGGCTATCCCGTGCAGGTGACCGTGGCCAGCGGGGGAGCTACTGGATGCTCCTGGACCATCACGCCAGCGGCTCCCAACGTCTCGCAGTCAGTACCTCAGATGCCGGCTAGCGCTTTTGCCAGCCGTTACCCCAATACCGTCTGCAATGTTGTGCTGACCGGCAGCACCTTCAGCATCACCCCCACCGGCATGGTATACGGCTCGGCTGGCACCGTCACCAGCGCCAATGTGACCTTTGGAACGGTGGGCAACGATGCGGCTAGCTACGGCTACTGGCTGGTGCAGCTCAGTGGCGCCGGCAACCTGCGCAACTGCGCCACCGCGTCCTCCACCAGCAGCGTGTGCACCCTCCAATGAACGCCAAGACGCCCAGCCAAGCGCAGCAGATGACCCTAGCCCAGCGTCAACAGGGCCTGACCCTGATCGAGGCAATGGTCGCCCTCGCCATCTTTGCCATCGGCTCCCTGGGAATCATTGGCCTCTTTCTGAACAGTTTCAGTATGTCGGCCCAGAACCAGAACCTCACCTCCGGCTTCGAGATCGCTCAAAGTGCTGTAGGCGTGTTACGAGCCAATGGGGCGAACGCCCTGACTCTAAATGGCGCCACCGCGAACGCCAGCTCGGCCAGTAACTCCTTGCTGGCACCGGTGTCTTCGGTAATGAGTGCCTATGGGATGCCACCGCAGGCGACAGTTTCGATCACTGCAAGCGGCATGAGTGGCGCCAGCCAGTGCCCCTGCAATTCTTCGGTGATAGTGAGCTGGGGTAATGGCGCCAGCTATCAAACCCAAACCATCGTGGGATACTGACATGAGAGCGACCAAGGAATTCCTTGCAACCACAATAGCAGATCGCCAGCTCGGTCTCTCACTGGTCGAGCTGCTGGTAGCGCTGGTGGTGGTCGGGCTACTCTCCACGGCAGTCTTCAGCTTCTTTTTGCACACCAGCCAGGGCGTCAGCCAGCAATCCGCCAATGGCGAAATGTGGCAACGGGGCCGTAATGCCATGGCCATCATGCGCCAGGCCATCGAGTCAGCGGGCTACGGGCTGCCGAGCTTCGGGCAGTGCCCCAATGGGGTGGTGGGGATCAGCAGTTTGTCCAGCAATTCCAGCCAAGCACTGACCGCCATCACCGCGTCCCCAATAACCGTGGCAGGTGTCGGTACCTGGCAAATCAATACCGTCATTGGTGGTGGCAGCTTTGGTGGAGCACCGGCTACCACAGTGCAAAGCCAACAAGGAAGTAACCTAACGGTTGCAGATACTAGCCGGCTCAACCCCGGGGACATCGCGATGATCACCTTACCCGGGCTAGGTGTCTGTGTAGTTGGACAAATGACCAATGTGGCAGGAAAGGGCACGCTGAATTCAAATTGCACGGTTACGGGAGGCGGTACGAGCAACGGCAGTGGAACGGTCGTATTCAACTCCGGAAAAGGGAATTCTACCTGCTTTCAGGCAAACCCCAATCAACTGTTCAATCTGGTCAACACTACCAGCCCCGGGGGCATCTCTAGCAGTGCATTTCAGGGCGCCAATTTGTATGACCTCGGCTCGCAGAATTTTCTTTTTGAGCAATTCCAGATCATGGAAAACCCCGCCGGCAGCACGCCAACGCTCTACATGACCCAATATACGGGATTGCAGACAGCAGCGCCGGCGCCGCAAGCTCTGGCGAGTGGTGTCGTCGATATTCAGATGCAGTATGGGCTGGGGACCAATGGCAGCGTGCAGAACTGGGTAGCACCAGAGAATTATACGCCAAGCGCTACGCAATCCATTGTCGCTGTGCAGTTGGCCATGCTGATCCGTAGTACCCAGTACCTGCCCAATAGTTTGAGCCCCGCCAGCTTCAACATCCTCGGGCAAAGCTATACCGTGCCCACCAGCGGTGGTCCCGGCTGTCTGCAGGGTAATTGCCGTCACTACGAGTATCATCTCTTTCAAAGCATCATTCCCGTGCGCAATGGGATCTGGGGGAGCGAGTGAAGCCGCAGAATAAAGCAATCAGAGAACGGCTCCCCAACGGCGACACCGCACAGCGAGAACAGGGCGCCATCCTGCTCATTGTGCTGGTACTGATCTTTGCCGTCACTCTCGCAGTCATGGCCTATCTCTACCTCAACAAAAACAATACGCTGATAGCCAGCAATCTGGCCGTGCAGAACGCCGCGCAAGAGGCAACGGATGCAGGGTTGCAGAATGCGGCCGCCTGGTTGAATGGCCTAACCACATGGCCGGAAATTCTTGCATCAGGGAGCAGTGATTCTACAAAGCCATATTTTTTCCTGACTCCTCCGTCTGGCTACTATTCCGCTTCAACCACAAGTAGTTCTTCCATACTGGCGCCAACGAATCCCTCCTTTTGGCAGCAGTGTGTAGCCAATAGCACTTGTTATTCCATTGGCACCGTGAGCTACGGGGCGTTTAGCTATCAGGTAGAGTATGTAGTTTTCCCTACTGGAGGAATTTCGACACAGTTGGAAGGCTATGAGCAATCACAGACCGGAAACTCCACAGGTGGGGCACAATCCCGCTATTATGTGGTGTTTGTGCATACAATGAGGACCAATGGTGGTGGCCTTGGTGTGACAGTGCAAGCAGTATTGCGAAAGGTGATGGCATCATGAAACAGCGCGCGATGAAAAAAGTAGCCCGCAAGGGGCTGGCGATTGCTTTATCTCTGGGTATCAATCTGTTGCCGTTGCAGGGCCTGATCCCCGTAGCACACGCCACCGGTGGATTAAACATTCCAACTGCAGACCAGCCGCAAGTACTCATTATTCTGGATAATTCGCAAGGTATGGCGGGGGTATTGCAAGCTACACAGGGATATGCAACGAGCTCTACCAGCAGCTCACCAGTGTGGTCGACAAATTTGTCTGGCGCGATTATGACCGGTTCTGGTACCGTGTCGCAAAACGTTAGCTCGAGTTCCCCAGCCTATTACACGACTAATGGTTTCACGCCACCAGCGCTCGGCTCCGCAGGTTCAGCGAATCCTTTTACGGTCTCCTGTAGCAGCAGTGGGTTGACCGCCGCTGCGGTATCAGCTTGTGCAACGATTGGCAATAACGGGTACGTCGATAATTCACCATCCATGCTCAATGGGGTAGAGGTACCACTTGCCAATATTCTAGCAACTCCTTTATATGCAAATAATATTCAGTTCGGCCTTGAAGACTATCTCGGCGCTTACACTAAATCACAGACGAAGCAAGGAACATACCTATATAATACATATGTTTACTATATGAGCAGCCAGCCAAATCCTTATAACGTAATTCAAACACGGCAGGGCACATATCAACAAAACCAGTACACAAATGACTTTTCTTTTGGAACAAATGCAACATCAATTCCAAATGATTACTCGGCCGCACTGTCAAACCCATGTTACAAATCTACAAGCAGCGCTTGCAGAAACATCAAGAATTATTTTGGTAACAAAGCAACCGCTGACCAGTATCTTTACGTTTATGACACGTCAGACAACCCGGTAATTAACGATGTGCTGTATACTCAAGGATCTAGTGGGAGCAACTTCATAAGCGGATCTTTCAATGGTTTTAGCAATAATTACAGCCAGGGATTGAGCGCTTACGAAGGTCAAATAGTAAACAACAGTCCCATCTATTCTTACTACCAAGGAATCACGCTATCCCCAACTAGTGCGGGATATATTACCTCTTCGTATGATACGTGGTTCTCTCAGCGCGGTCTGGCATTCAATAACAACCAGCTGCTCCCTGATCAAGGTAATATGGTGGTAGCGATACAACCCGGAAGTTCCGGTCAGCTTGCAGCGCTACAGTTAGCTCTATCGCCTGAAGTCTTTTCGAATTCAAGCATAGATTATGCCCCCTCAAAGTATCCGATTAGCGCGAGCGCAGGATATTCGCCCGTGGCCGGGGCCTTTCAGACGGCAATTGATTATTATAACGGGTCTTCTAAGCAGATTTCGAAAACAAGCATGCCTGCTCCGCCGCCTACTTGCGGCAAACAGTACGTAATCTTCATCACTGATGGGCAGCCAACGATGGGGAAAAATGGCAATATTTATCCCCCGCTCGGCAGCGCCTCTGCTCAGTCCTTTGGGATGACTCAAAGCCCCGCGGTCGCGGAGGCGATCAGTCACATTCAAACCCTAGCAAATAATGGTATAAAAACTTATGTTCTGGGTGTCGGATCCGCTGTAGACCCTGACGTCGCGAATACCACGTCAGCGCAGCAAGCGGTTGCGCTGCAGGGTCAGGCTGTCCTAAATGCCATGGCGCAGGCGGGGGGTACATCCAGTTATTATTCTGCCAATTCTCAGGCTGGGGTACAGGCTGCTTTGAATAGTATCGTCGCCAATATTCTCGGCAAGAGCGTCGTGTCTTCCTATGCAGCACCGCCCACCGTCGGCCCAGGTTCTCTGGAATTCCTTCTCAAGAACGTCAACCCAGTGACCGGTCAGGGAGATCTGTACGCCTATCAGGTAGCCAGCACTGGAGCCGCTAGTAGCTCAGCTAGTTGGACCGCAAATGGGAACATGACAGCGGCGACACGATCTAGCAGCCTGTTTACAACTCCGCTGGGAGTTGGAAACAACAATAGCGGTCCACCGCAAACATTCTCGTCCGTCGCATCCACCAACTCTGCGGCTTTCGCAATCACTACGACAAATCTGACGGCGTCGAACATTGCCAACTACACCACCGATCCCTCCTACTCTAACGGACAGTACTTGGCGGGTAGGCAATCGGGCTGGTACGTTGGTCTGCCTGCCAATCTCGTCCCCGCGCAGGTACTAGTGCCTCCCTATAGTGCCAGCCTGCTGAGCAACGCAGGGTATCTAGCGTTCGCAAGCAGTCATGCCAGCCGCCAAAATGCCGTGCTCTTTGCCGATAATGACGGCTTCCTGTATGCCTTGGGCTACAACAATACTGGCAGCCCAACGCTGCTTTGGGGCTGGATGCCGGGTGGGCTATTATCCTCCCTGCAGAATTATCAGACCTTCTGGCAGGGCAACAACATGGGTGCCTTTTCCACGATTGATGCCTATAGCAGTTCCGCCTGGCATACCTATGTGGTAGGCGTAGCCAATAACGGGGGAATTATCTACGATCTGCAGCTAAGCGGCACGACAAGCCCTGGCTTGAAATCAGTCGTAAGTCAGTATGTATTGTCAGGCTATTCACAGCCTCAACCAAGCGCGCCAGTGTACTATCAAGTGCAAACATCTGGAGCCAGTAATTTTGGCACCACCTGGGCCCTTTTCGCTTTGAATACAAGTTCGGCCAGTTATCTGGGTGTGCTGAATGTTGGCTCTGGGGCGTGGAGTAGTTATCAATTGCCCTTCAGCAACACGGCAACTCCATACATTGACGCTAATGGAAATCTCTTCTTAGGAGACGCGAGCGGAAACGTATATGAAATGTCAAATAGTAATTTATTGAGCATTCTTGCACCAAGTAATAGCTCGGGTAATAGTGCCAGCAAAATATCCAATGATTTTACTGCAGTTGGCAACTTCGCCAGTGAGTTTGCCGGGTTGCAAACCAACGTCCAGTTCATTGGCGGCACCTATTATCAGGGCGCAAACTACCTACGTGTGCAGGGTCCAAGCGGAATCACTCTTTTCAAACAGATGAACAGCGTCTGGTCGCCGGTGTGGACTGCCTACGCTGGAGGTGCTGGAAGCTGGAGTGGAGGAGCGTACACTGCGCAAAGCGGTTCGGTAACGAGCAATTCTATCTCTCCTTTGCCCCCAGGTTCGACCATCAGCGATCAGGCGTTGATCAGTGGGGGTAACGTCATCGTGCCCGTTACCATTCCTGCGCCGGCAAAGTCTTGCGGTTACAGTACTGCAGCCTATTACATCTATGGCTTGAGTAATGGCGTTTTCCCATCCGGCGCGTTCATCAGTTCTTCCGGGACGGCGATCACTCAGGGATTCATAATTGGTCGAGGTACTGCTTTCACTCCTTCAGTGAGTACATTCAATGGACGCACCCTACTGCAGGGAGCTGCCAATCAGAATACCACGGGAGGCACCGCGGGCTTTGTATCGGCCTTGGGTGCTGGGCTGCCCCTTGGCGGCCCAGTCGCTTGGCGCCTGGTGCTGACGCAATGATGGGTATCCTGCTAGCGGAAGCGCCAGAGGACACCTCGCCCGAGAACTGCCGGAAGCGGTTAGCTCGCGCGGCGTGCCCCTGAGATTTATGCTCGCGATGCAGTCGCTTTGTGCCGGGAAGAACGCCGCTCGGCGAGCGGTTATGCTTAGACCGCCCTGTCAGGCCACCTGAATGATCTGATTCAGGATGCCGCACACCTGTCCAAAAACGGCATCCGATACGGTTTTCATCGGATGAGGGGCTGCCTGCCTTGCCCTCCAGTCAAAGGACTTTGGTTGATGGCACAGAATGAAACTGGTTTTCCCTGCCTTCCGCCTAGAGGCAAGGCCCGCAGCAATCGCGAATGGGTTGGGAGAAGGCTGGGAAGCCTACACCCGAAGCCTCACAGAGGAAGCGCTTTGGGTTTTGGTCTGATCAAAGCAGGGTGCCGAAAAAGAAGCTGGAGAGACAATCTCCATTTGTTGCTTTATTGGTGGCGCTTCAGGGACTCGAACCCCGGACACGCGGATTATGATTCCGCTGCTCTAACCGACTGAGCTAAAGCGCCATTGCAGGCCCGCTATTTAAGCCGCTCGGGCAAATCCTGTCAATAGGAAGTCCGCGCCAAGAAATGGGCGCGGACTGCGCGGAAGAGCAGCCGTTGCTTGACCGGTGTTTGCGCGCGCGTTTGCCAGTCGCCAATCACTGGAAAAGTGTGACGACCCTTGCCAACACCTCGTCCATGAGCGCTGCGGGCAAGGTATCCACCTTGCGGGCATGGCGTGCTGCCAGGTCAATGACGCGCGGCTGGTCACAGCGCACAATGCCGGTAGTTTTGATCCCGGTCAGCGGTACGGCGAAGCCAAGGCGGCGGCTGAACTCGCCGCCGTTGGTAATCGGCAGGATAACGGGCAGCCTGGTTACTTCGTTGAATTCCGCTGGGGATACGATCAGTACAGGACGACTCCCGCTTTGCTCATGCCCCGTAGTCGGATCGAGCGACACGAGGTAAATATCACCCCGCTTCACAGCAATTCATTACCCACAGCGGGCGCATCGACCCATTCGCGCTCATCGGCGGGCTGCGGCTGTGAATAGTCCGACGCAGCCAACAACTCCGCAAGCGTGTAGCGCGGACGTGGATGGGGATTGACCACCAGGCAACCATGATCGACCACAAGGCCGACCGTTGCGCCAACTTGCAGATGCAGCTGATCGAGAAAGGCGGGCGGTACGGCCAGCATGACCGAGCCGCCAACCTTGCGGAGACTGGTTGTGTGCATAATGTAACCCCAAGAATCAAGTTATATTGAAGTATAACTACGCGGTTTTTCGCCTGCAAGGAGAAATCAACGCAGTAGGCGCCGCCGCAACAGAACGGTGGCGAGGACATAGGCGCTGAGTGCGTAGGCCAGCAGGACGGCAAGATGCAGCGCCACCTGCGTAGGCGCGTGCCCGGTCAGGAGCGGACGCAAGAGCAGCACGGCATGGGTGAGAGGCAGGACTGCGGCGATGTTCTGCGCAAAGGCCGGCAGGGTATGCAGCGGATAGAAGACGCCACAAAAGAGGAACATGGGCGTCACCGCCAGGGTGAAGTAGTACATGAAAAAATCATAGCTACGCGACAGGGCAGTAAAGGCCAGGGCGATGGCACCAAAACTCAAACCCGTGAGCAGAATGACCGGCAGGGCGAGAAGGACCTGCCAGTGCCAGTCGATGGCACCGAAAAAGCTCGCCACGATGATGATCGCCAGGGCACTGATGGCCCCCTTCAGCGCACACCAAAGCAGCTCGCCGGTGACGATGTCGCCCATCTGCAGGGGCGTCGCCAGAATCGAGAGATAGGTATTCTGCACCGCCATGCGCGTGTACGCCGAGTAGAGCCCCTCGAAGGTTGCGGTGTTCATTGCCGAGCTGGCGACGATCCCCGAGGCAATGAAGGTGATGTAGGGCATGCCTTCCATCCGCCCGACGAAGTGCCCCAGTCCGTAGCCGAGCGCCAGTAGATAGAGCAGCGGGTCGACAAAATTGCCGAGCAGGCTGGGCAGGAGCAACTTGCGCCAGACCAAAAAATTCCGCCGCAGTACCGCCAGGGCGCCCCAGCTGGGCAGAAACCAGGCCATCAGCCTTCTTCCTCCCGCAGTTCGCGTCCGGTCAGACGCAGAAAGACATCCTCCAGGGTCGCCGGGCGCTGCAATAACTGGTACTGCGGATCAGCGGCAAAGTGGGCGCGGGCGGCATCAAGCCGGGCATCGAAGAGCAGCAGGGTATCGCCGGCGCGTTCGGCCGCAGCTACCCGCCCCTGGTGCCAGTTTTCCGGATCAGGCAGGCCACCATCGCGGCGGCGTAGCTCCAGCACCTCCCCGGGGATGTGCGCCCGGATCAGGCCCTCGGGGGAATCCTCCGCGCGGATGCGCCCACCATCAAGGATCCCCACGCGATCCGCCAGGCGTTCCGCCTCGTCCAGGTAATGGGTGGTGAGCAGCAGGGTAACGCCGCTGCGCTGCAGCTCCCGCAGTCGCTGCCAGAGCAGATGGCGGGCCTGCGGATCGAGGCCAGTGGTCGGCTCGTCGAGGAGCAAAAGCTGCGGCTCGTGCATCAGGGCGCGGGCCACGGAAAGACGGCGGCGCATCCCACCGGAAAGGGCCTGGATGGGACGGCGGGCAAAATCTTCAAGGGCCAGAAAAGCCAGCAGCTCTTTGCTGCGACGACGGATCTCGGCGGCCGGCAGGCGAAAGTAGCGTCCGTAGATCCAGAGGTTTTCTTCGACCGTGAAATCAGGATCGAGCTGATCGCTCTGCGGCACCACACCAATCCGCCCGTGCCCCCCTGCCGGCCATTGCGTCAGCGGCCGGCCATCGAGGCGGATCTGGCCAGCATCAAAGGGCGTCAGGCCCTGAATGCAGCGTACAGAAGTGCTCTTGCCAGCACCGTTGGGGCCGAGCAGGGCGTAGCACTCGCCAACGCCCACGGCAAAAGACAGGCCGCGCAGCACGGGACGCCCGCCATAGGCCTTGGCGACGGCATCGAGCTCAAGCCGGGGAGAAGGCACGGCAGGGCTTGGCGTTGGGTATTTCTTCTCCTAGCTGCAACTGGAAGCGGTCGAGCAGGGCGTTTTGCAGTAGATTCAGCTTGCCGTGGAAAAAATGATCAGCGGGTAGGTCGATCCGTTCCGGCTGGGCCGCGAGCCCTGCCAACCAGGCGCTGACATCCTTGGCCGGCACCAGCTCGTCATTCTGCCCCTGTACCACGGTCCAGGGACAGCGGGGGACGGGCGCCACCGAAAAATCAAAGAGATTGACTGGGGGCGCCACCGTCAAGAGGCGCTCGACGCGGGTATCGCGGCTGGCCGCCTGATAGGCGACAAAGGCACCAAAGGAGAAACCTGCGAGCCAGATGGGAAAGCCGGGACGTCGCCCTGCCACCCAGTCGAGGACCGCCAGGCAATCCTCTACCTCGCCACGTCCGGCATCATAGTGCCCGGCGCTCTTGCCCACCCCACGAAAATTGAAACGCAGGGAGGGAATGCCAAGGAGATTGCAGGTGCGGCTCAGATAATGCACCACCTTGTTATTGAGGGTGCCCCCGTAAAGGGGATGCGGGTGCAGAATCACCGCAACGATGCCGCGCGTCTCTTTCTCCGGACACGCGGTCAGGCCTTCCAGCATCCCGACCGGACCGGGGATCTCCACCGCCTCGCCGACGCATTCGAGGGCGAGTTCCTGGCCGTCATAGAGGTGACTGCGATCGATGGGCAGCATCAGATGCGTAACCGCTCCACCGGCTTACCGTCGCGCAGGTGCGATTCGACAATCTCTTTCACATCCTCGGCGTCGACGTAGGTGTACCAGACCGCGTCCGGATAGACGACGGCCACCGGACCCTCGCTGCAACGTCCCAGACAACCGGCACGGTTGACGCGCACCTGCCCGTCACCGTGAATGCCCAGCTTCTTGGCGTGTTTTTTGGCCTGATGAAAGACCTCTTCTGCCAAGCCGCCGTTGTTGCAGGCTTGCTCGCCATTTTCGCGCTGGTTCAGACAGAGGAACAGATGGCGCTGATAAAAACTCATGTTTGACCCTCCACTGGCATGGCGCCATGATAACCCGAAATGGCAGCTCGGGTCAGATAGCTTATGGATTTCCTCGATCAGGCAATACTCTCTGTCGACAATGCCTTGCGCACCCTCAGCGGGCAAAGCCGGGGCAGCGGTCGCGCCAATCCCGCCGCCGCGTCACCCGACACGCTCTTGCGCCCTTGGGAGCGTCGCCGTGCCGGGCGCATGATGCGCGTCAACCACGCCGGCGAGGTCATGGCCCAGGCACTCTATACTGGTCAGGAAGCTGGCAGCAGCGACCCGGAATTGCGCGCCGTGCTGCGCAAAGCGCGCAGCGAGGAAGAAGATCATCTGCGTTGGTGCGAGGAGCGCCTGCGCGAACTCCACAGCCGCCCCAGCCTGCTCGGGCCGCTCTGGTACGCCAGCGCCTGGGGTATGGGCTATGCCGCCGCGCGCCGCGGTCGCGGGGCCAACCTGGGCCTGGTCGTGGCCGTGGAAAATTTGGTCGAGGAACATCTCAAGGAGCATCTACAGGATCTCTCCCCGGAAGACGAACGCAGTCGCCGTATCCTGGAACAGATGGAGTGCGACGAGGTGGGGCACGCCGAGAAGGCCGAAGAACTGGGCGCTGTGGATTTGCCCCGCCCCCTGCGCATGGCCATGCAGGGCCTGTCTCGGGTGATGACCCGCGGCGCTCTCTGGATTTAGGGAAATCCGGGCGAAGCTAGGCGGAGGCCTTGACCCGCAGCGTGCTGCCGCCGGGCAAATGGATGCGATACTTGCCCGCACGCACAGCCTCCGCCATGCTGCCGATGGTCTGCTGGCTGAGCAGCTCGATGACCTCGGCCTTGAGAGGCTTCCAGGCATAGTGTACCGGGCAGGCGGTGGCGTCTTCGCACTTTTTCAGACCCAACACGCAGCCTTGCCCCAGGGGTTTGCGCTCAACGATTTCCACCACATCCAGAATGTTCTTGTCTTCTGCCCCCGGCGCCAACACAAAACCACCGCCGCGACCCTTGCGCGATTCGAGAATGCCGGCCTTGCTGAGGTCCTGCAGGATCTTTGCCAGATATTGGCGCGGTGGCACGCGCGGGTCGTCCGGATCCTTGAGGTACTCCCAGATTTCGCCGCTCAGCACCAACTCTCCCGGCGGCTGGGTGGCAAGATAAATCAGGGCCTGCAGGGCATATTCGCTGGTTTTGCTGAGTAACATTCAGTCTACCGCCGTAAGGGTATAGTCGTGGGTGATTTTGGCCGTCTTGGCCAGCATGATGCTCACCGAGCAGTACTTGTCCGCGGAGAGCTGAATGGCATGGGCAACGCGGCGCGGATCGAGGTCTTTGCCGGTCACGAAAAACTGGAGATGGATTTCGGTAAAGACCTTGGGGTCTTGCTCGGCGCGTTCGGCGCTGATCTCGACCCGGCAGGAGCGAACGTCCTGGCGCGACTTCTGCAGAATCATCAGCACATCGATGCTGGAGCAACCGCCCAGTCCCATGAGGACCATTTCCATGGGCCGCGCGCCGAGATTGTGCCCACCGATGTCGGGCGAGCCATCCATCACCACGCCATGGCCGCTGTCGGCATGGGCTACGAAGGCCACCCCTCCCGAACCCGTCCATTCTACCGTCGCCTGCATAGATTTCTCCTAGGTTACTGCACTCCCCGATTACACTACCACAGCGGGAAAGATGCAATCGCAGGATCTGCAAGAGGCGCGCGCCGAGGGCCAACGCCTGCAGCAGTTCGCCGCCGACATTACGCCGTAGGCTTCCTATTCCGCGAGCAGGGCCAGGTTACTCGCCGGCAAAAAGCTCCTGCAGTGCCTGACCCGGCTGCGCTACGCGCATCAGCCCCTCGCCCACGAGGAAGGCATGAATACCGGCGCTACGCAGGGTTTGCACGTCCGCCGGCTGGCGGATGCCGCTTTCGCTGATCAGCAGTCGCCCCGTGGGAATTTGCGGCAAGAGTTCGATGCTGCGCTGGATATCGGTGACGAAAGTCCGCAAATCGCGATTGTTGATCCCCATCAGGGGGGTCCGCAGGCGCAAGGCGCGGTCCAGCTCTGCGGCATCGTGCGATTCGACCAGTACGCTCATCCCCAGCTCCAGGGCACACGCCTCCAGTTCCGCCATCTGCGCATCGGCTAGCGCCGCCACGATGAGCAGAATCGCATCCGCACCGATGGCGCGCGCCTCCCAGACCTGATAGGGATCGATGAGAAAATCCTTGCGCAGCAGCGGCAGCGCACAGGCCGCGCGCGCCGCCGTCAGATAGCTGTCGCAGCCCTGGAAGAAGGACTCATCGGTGAGCACCGAGAGGCAAGTGGCGCCATGCGCAGCGTAGTCGCGGGCGATTTCCACCGGGTTGAAGTCCTCGCGAATGACCCCTGCCGACGGCGAGGCTTTTTTGATCTCGGCAATGACCGCGGCCTTGCCCGCCCCTGCCCGGTCCAGCAAAGCCTGCGCAAAGGGCCGTGGCGGCGAGGCCAGACGTGCCGCCGACTGGAGATCGGCGAGTGGCAGACGCCTTTGCCGCTGCGCCAGCTCGCGGCGTTTTTCCGCCAGGATTTTTTGCAGTATGTCTTCCATATTTCCTCAGCTTTCGCGGCCCCTCAAAGCTCGCGAGCGCAGTGTAACAGGGCTTCCCATTTCGCCCAGGCGGCACCGCTATCCATCGCCGCGCGTGCGCGCTCTACCCCCGTTGCCAGATCGGGAACCACATCGGCGGCGTAGAGGGCCGCTCCGGCATTGAGGAGGACGATGTCGCGGCGCGGGCCGGGCTCGTTGCGCAAAACCGCCAGGAATACCTGCGCCGCCTCCTTCACATCGGCGATCTGCAGCGCCGCCAGCGGCGCCGCCGGTAGTCCGAATTCCGAAGGTTGCAGACGGTAGCGATGCACCTCACCGGCGCGCAACTCCGCCACTTCCGTGGGGCCAGAGAGGCTGATCTCGTCGAGTCCGTCGTGCCCATGTACCACCAGCACGTGACGCGCGCCCAACTCCCGCGCCGCCTCGGCCAGGGGGGTCAGCCAAGCCTCGCTATACACCCCAAGGACCTGATGCGGGGCACCCGCCGGATTGCTCAGCGGGCCCATGAGATTGAAGAGGGAGCGTATGCCCAGCTCCTTGCGCGGACCGACCGCATGACGCATGGCGCCATGATGGGCGGGGGCGAACAAGAAACCAATGCCAACACTCGCAATACAGGCCGCTACCTGCTCGGGGCGTAGATCCAGGTTGAGGCCAACGGCCTCCAGCACATCGGCGCTGCCACTGCGCCCCGACACCGCACGGTTGCCATGTTTGGCCACCCGCGCCCCAGCCGCAGCGGCCACCACTGCAGCGGCCGTGGAGATATTGAAGGTGCCGCAGGCATCGCCGCCGGTGCCGCAGGTATCCACCAGGTGGCTGTCATCGACCTCGACACGGGTCATAAACGCGCGCAGTGCACGCGTCGCGCCCACCAGCTCCTCCACCCGCTGCCCCTTCATGCGCAGGCCCATGAGCAGGGCCCCCAACTGCGCCGGGGTCCACTCACCGCGCATGATGGCCGCGAAGGCCTCTTCCGCCTCCCGCGCCGAAAGGTCCTGTCCCGCAATGATCCCCTGCAGGATTTCCGGGATCGCTCTCATCGTCCCACCTCCAGGAAATTGCGCAGAAGCTCCTTGCCGTGGCTGCTGAGAATGGATTCGGGATGGAACTGCACCCCTTCCACGGGCAGCTCGCGATGGCGCAGGCCCATGATCTCGCCCTCGGCGGTCCACGCCGTCACCTCCAGACAGTCGGGCAAGGTGTTTCTGGCAACGATCAGGGAATGGTAGCGGGTTGCCGTAAACGGGTCGGGCAAGCCGGCAAAAACGCCCTGCCCGCGATGGTGGATGGGAGAGGTCTTGCCGTGCATCACTTGCTGCGCGCGCACGACCTCGCCACCAAAGGCCTGGCCGATGGCCTGGTGCCCAAGACAGACCCCAAGGATGGGAACCTTGCCGGCAAATTCGCGGATGGCAGCGAGAGACACGCCCGCCTCGTTGGGCGTGCACGGCCCCGGTGAGATACAGATGCGCTCGGGTGCCAGGGCGGCGATGGCCGCCAGGTCGATGGCATCATTGCGTTCCACTCGCACCTCGGCGCCAAGCTCGCCGAAATACTGCACCAGGTTATAGGTAAAGCTGTCGTAATTATCGATCATGAGCAGCATCGGCTTATCTCCCCTCGGGATCGAGACCGTTCTCGGCCATATCCACAGCGCGAAACATGGCGCGGCGCTTGTTCAGGGTCTCTTCCCACTCGGCGGCAGGCGCAGAATCGGCCACGATTCCGCCACCGGCCTGGATGTGTAACTGCCCGTCCTGTACTACTGCCGTGCGGATGGCAATGCAGGTATCCATGTTGCCATTCCAGCCCCAATACCCGACGGCGCCGGCATAGACCCCACGTGCCACCGGCTCTAGCTCGCGGATGATCTCCATGGCGCGGATCTTGGGGGCACCGGATACCGTCCCGGCAGGAAAGGTAGCGCGCAGGGCGTCCATGGCATCGAGCCCGGGGCGCAGACGACCGGTGACCTGCGAGACGATGTGCATGACGTGGGAGTAGCGTTCGATGGCAAAGGAGTCCGTCAGCTGCACAGTACCGGTACTGGCAATCCGCCCCACGTCGTTACGAGCGAGATCGATGAGCATCAGGTGCTCGGCACGCTCCTTGGGATCCGCCAGCAGTTCTTCTTCCAGGGCCTGATCGGCTTCTGCCGTCTTGCCGCGCGGGCGCGTGCCGGCAATGGGCCGCACGGTGACCTCGCCATCCTCCACGCGCACCAGGATTTCCGGCGAGGAACCCACCAGCTGCGTGCGCCCCAGATCCACATAGAACAGATAGGGCGAAGGATTGATACGGCGCAGGGCGCGATAGAGATCCAGGGGCGGCGCGGCGAAGGGGATCGACAGGCGCTGCGAGGGCACGACCTGCATCACATCGCCGGCGCCAATGTATTCGCGAATCCGCTCCACGGCGGCCATATAGCCCGCGCGGCTGAAGCTTGCCTCAAAGTCTTCTTCGTCTACCCGCCCACGCCGCTGCGTCTGGCTCGCGGGTGGCAGCGGACCACGCAGGCGTTCCTCCAGCTCGGCGAGGCGGGCCTGCCCAGCGCTATAGGCATCGGGACGTTGCGGATCGAGTTGCAGCAGAAGTCGCAGGGTACCACGTAGATTGTCGAAGAGCAGGATCTCGTCAGCCACCAGCAACTGGATCTCGGGGAGGTCGAGGGGATCGGGCAGGGGTTCCACCCGCGCCAAACGCGGCTCGATATAGCGGACGATGTCGTAACCAAAATAGCCCACCAGACCGCCGGTAAAGCGGTCGGCGAGATCGTCCGAGGGTGCCGCGCGGAAGCGCTGTCGGAATTCGCTGACCCAGACGAGGGGGTCTGGATGACGGCATTCTTCCTGCAAGACCCCGTCTACGAAGCGCTGGATTCGCTGCCCACGGATCTCGATGCGCTCCCGCGCGGGCAAGCCTATGATGGAATAGCGCCCCCATTTTTCGCCGCCCTGCACCGACTCGAAAAGGTAGGCATAGGGTCCATCTCCGACTTTGAGAAAGGCGGAGAGGGGAGTATCGAGATCGGCAGGGATCTCGCGACTCAGGGGAATACGGTTGTAGCCCTCATGGGCCAGGAACTGAAAACGCTCGGCACTCAGCACGGGTCACCTCGAAATTTGGCAATGAAAATCACAGACCGCCTGCAATCAGCAGCCGCGCCATCGCCAAGCTTTCGTCGCGTACCCGAGAGGTTTCATAGCATCAGAAATTCCAAACCGTCGCTACCGCAACAGGGGTAGCAGTTGCGGCAGTGTATCGATAACGGCATCGGCTGCCAAGTCTGCCAGGGGCATATCGCCACGATAGCCATAACTGACCGCCACCACCGGCATCCCGGCGGCACGGGCGGCCTGGGTATCGTTGATCGAGTCGCCAACCAGCAGGCCACTGTCCGGCCCCACGCCAAAATGCTCCGCCGCGTGCAGAAGGGGCAAGGGATCCGGCTTTTTGCGCGGCAGGCTGTCACCCGACAGAACCAGATCAAAATAGTCGCACAGCCCCAGACGCTCGAGCAGCGGAGCGGTAAACTGCTCCGCCTTGTTGGTGATGCAAACCAGTTTGCGTTGCTGTTCCCGCAGGGTCCGCAGGGCATCCTCTACCCCCGGGTACACGACACTATGGGCCGTCAGATGCGCGCCATAATACGCAGAAAACTCCTGCATGGCGGCATCGAGTTCGGCCTCACTGGGCTCATCCTGAATGGCCAGGGCCCGCCGCATCAGCTCCCGCACGCCATTGCCAATAAACCCGCGAATGACAGGCATGGCTGCCGGCTCTCGCCCCAAGCTGTGCAGGGCGTGATTGGCCGCCCCGGCAAGATCTGGGGCCGTGTCGATGAGGGTGCCATCGAGATCGATCAGCACGATGTCTGCGGCGAAGCTTGCCTGGCTCATCCGCAAGCCCTCAGCCGGCCAGCGCTGCCCGGAAGGCAGCGATGGTGGCCTTGTAATCCGGGGTATTGTAGATGGCACTGCCAGCGACAAACACATCGGCACCAGCGTCGGCCACCTGCCGCACGTTGCTCACCTTCACACCACCATCAACTTCCAGCTCGATGGCCTTGCCGGTAGCGTCGATCCGTTTGCGGATGGCTTCGATCTTGCGCAGACTGTAGTCGATGAAGCTCTGCCCGCCAAAACCCGGATTGACACTCATCACCAGCACCAGATCGATGCTTTCGAGGACGTAATCGAGCACTTCCAGGGGCGTTGCCGGGTTCAGCGATACACCGGCCTTGCATCCAACGCTATGGATGAGCTGGATGGTGCGATCCAGGTGGATGGTCCCCTCCGGATGCACGGTGATGATGTCCGCACCGGCCTTGGCAAACTCCGGAATGATGGCATCCACCGGCGAAATCATCAGATGGACATCGAGCGGCTTCTGGGTATGCGGCTTGATCGCCGCCGCCACCAGCGGTCCGATGGTAAGGTTGGGAACGAAGTGGTTGTCCATCACATCGACGTGGATGTAATCGGCGCCGGCCTCGTCCACCGCGCGCACTTCCTCACCCAGACGGGCGAAGTCGGCCGACAGGATCGAGGGGGAAATCTTGTACTGAGGCATAATACGGCTCCTTGCAAAACGGCTGGAGCGCCCGGAGGCGCCCCAGCACAGCATGCCACCCGCAGGCGGCAGAGGGGCGCAAAGGCTTAGACGCCCTTGACCCGCGGATCGAGATCACCCGCCTTGTACTTCTTGACCATGGTATCCATGGGGATCGCCTTGATCTTGCTGGCCTGACCGGCAGAACCGAAGGCCTCGTAGCGCGCCTTGCAGATGTCACGCATGGCGTCCAGAGAGGCGGTCAGGAACTTGCGCGGATCGAAGTTCTTGGGATTCTTGTACAGGCTCTGGCGCACCGCACCGGTTGCGGCCAGACGCAGATCGGTGTCAATGTTGACCTTGCGCACGCCATACTTGATACCTTCCTGAATCTCTTCCACGGGCACGCCATAGGTCTCGCCGATGTCGCCACCAAACTCGTGAATGATCTTCAGCCAGTCCTGCGGCACCGAGCTGGAGCCGTGCATCACCAGGTGGGTGTCGGGGATGCGCTCGTGGATCTCCTTGACACGGTCGATGCGCAGGATCTTGCCGGTCGGTGGCTGGGTGAACTTGTAGGCGCCGTGACTGGTACCGATGGCGATGGCCAGGGCATCCAGCTTGGTCGATTTGACGAACTGCGCAGCCTCTTCCGGATCGGTAAGGAGCTGGTCATGGCTCAGGCAACCCTCGGCGCCGACGCCATCCTCTTCACCGGCCATACCGGTTTCCAGGGAGCCCAGACAACCCAGCTCACCTTCGACAGTCACGCCCACGGCATGCGCCATTTCCACCACCTTGGCGGTCACCGCGACATTGTAGTCATAGCTGGCGGGGGTCTTGGCGTCTTCCAGCAGGGAGCCGTCCATCATAACGCTGGTGAAGCCAGAACGGATGGCCTGGATGCAGACGGCGGGGCTGGCGCCGTGGTCCTGATGCAGCACCACCGGAATGTCCGGATATTCCTCGACCGCTGCGAGGATCAGATGCCGCAGGAAGGGCTCGCCCGCGTATTTACGGGCACCCGCCGAGGCCTGCAGGATGACCGGCGCGTCGACGGCAGCCGCCGCTTCCATAATCGCGCGCACCTGCTCCAAGTTGTTGACGTTAAAGGCAGGAATGCCATATCCGTGCTCGGCGGCGTGATCGAGCAGTTGCCGCATAGATACCATTGCCATCGCTGTTACCTCACTAGCAGTAGAAAAAACAGTTACGGTTCAAATCTGGCTGGCCGCGCCCACGCGCACCAGCTTCAGGGTATTCGTCCCCCCCGGCGCACCAATCGGCTCACCGATGGTAATCAGGATCAAATCGCCATCCCGCACGACGCCGCGGCGGCGCAACTCATCTTCCGCCGAGCGCATGACCTGCAAGGGATCATCGTGACGACTCTGCGGAAAATTGACCGGATGTACCCCACGATACAGGGTCACCTTGCGTCGCGTATAGACCTGCGGTGTGAGCGCGTAGATCGGCACCCGCGAGTCGGCCCGCGACAGCCACAATGCCGTCGAGCCGCTCTCGGTGAAGGCGGCAATGGCCGCAATTGGCGCGCGTTGGGTGGCAAGGATGGCGGCAGCAGCAATGGTCTCGTCCACCCGCTCCAGAGTTCGGTCGAAGAACGGTTCATCGACATCACAGGGCATCTGCCGCTCGACTTCGAGACAGGTACGCGCCATGGCCGCCACCGCCTCCACAGGATACTGACCGGAGGCCGTCTCGGCGGAGAGCATGACCGCGTCAGTACCATCGAGGACGGCATTGGCAACATCCGATACTTCTGCCCGCGTCGGAATCGGCTGATGGATCATCGATTCCATCATCTGCGTTGCGGTGATGGTGATGCGATGATAGCGATGTGCCATGGCGATGATGCGCTTCTGCACTGGCGGCACCGCAGCATCGCCGATTTCGACGCCCAGGTCTCCGCGGGCGACCATCACCGCCTCGGAAGCCTTCAGGATGTCCTCGATGGCCTCCACCGCCTCGGCGCGTTCGATCTTGGCCACCAGTGCACCATGACCACCGGCTTCCCGAAACAGCCGCCGCGCCTCGTCCATGTCGGCGCCACTGCGCGGAAAGGAAACCGCAAGATAATCCGCCTCCAGCTGCGCAGCGGTAATGATGTCCTGCCGGTCCTTGTCGGTGAGGGCGGGAGCCGTCAGCCCGCCGCCCGCCCGGTTGATGCCCTTGTTGTTGGAGAGTTCGCCACCCTGCACCACGCGAGTGTGGATTTCGTTGCCCTGCACCTTGTCCACCCAGAGCACGATCATGCCGTCGTTGAGCAGCAAGGTCGCGCCGCGCTCGACGTCCTTGACGAGTTGCGGATAGGTCACCCCCACCCGGGTCTGGTCACCAAGTTCGCAGTGGATATCGAGGATAAAGGGGTCCCCCTCGCGTAATTGGATCTTGCCCTCGGCAAACTTGCCGATGCGGATCTTCGGTCCCTGCAGATCGGCGAGAACACCGATGGCACGGCCATGGGCCCGTGCCCGTTCCCGCACCAGTTCCGCCGTGCGCAGGTGCCCCTCGGCGCTGCCATGGGAGAAATTGAGACGCACGACATCCATGCCCGCCTCAATCAATCGGTCGATGACCTCGGCGGAGCTGCTCGCCGGTCCTAACGTCGCAACAATCTTGGTGCGGCGAATCATATGGGCCTACCCCCGGGCACGAGCCTCTAGAATCTCGAAGGCCGGCAGGGTCTTCCCCTCGAGTACCTCGAGGAAAGCGCCACCACCGGTAGAGATGTAACCGACGCGATCGGCAATGCCGTACTTGGCAATTGCGGCCAAGGTATCGCCACCACCGGCGATGGAAAAACCATCACTAGCCGCAATGGCCTCGGCAATGGCCTTGGTACCGCTGGCGAAAGCGTCGAACTCAAACACGCCCACCGGACCATTCCACACGATCGTACCGGCCTTCATGAGCTGATCGGCAAGATGAGCGGCTGTCTTCGGCCCGATGTCCAGGATCATGTCATCGGCGCTGACGTCTGTAGCGGCCTTGACCGTGGCCTTGGCGTCGGCGGCAAAGCGATCCGCGACCACCACGTCGACGGGGATCGGCACTTCCGCACCGCGCGCCTTCATCTTGGCGATGACTTTCTTCGCTTCCTCGACAAGATCGGGCTCCGCCAGGCTTTTGCCAATGGGCAGACCAGCGGCAAGCAGGAAGGTGTTGGCGATACCCCCGCCGACAATCAGCCCATCAACCTTGTCCGCCAGGCTCTGCAGGATGGTGAGCTTGGTCGAGACCTTGGAACCGGCGACAATGGCTACCAAAGGCCGCTTGGGATTGGCAAGGGCGCGATTGATGGCATCGATTTCTGCCGCCAGCAGGGGGCCAGCGCAGGCAATCGGCGCGTACTTGGCGATGCCGTACGTGCTGGCCTCGGCGCGGTGAGCGGTACCGAAGGCGTCGTGCACAAAGATGTCGCAGAGCTTGGCGTATTTCTGCGCCAAGGCATCGTCGTTCTTCTTCTCGCCCTTGTTCAGGCGGCAGTTTTCCAGCATGACGACTTCACCCGGATGCAGCGCAAAGCCACCATCCACCCAATTCTGCTCCAGCCGCACCGGCTTGCCGAGCAACTCGGACAGGCGTTTCGCCACGGGCGCCAGGGAGTCCCGCTCCTGGAATTCGCCTTCCGTGGGCCGTCCAAGATGCGAAGTGATCATCACTGCCGCACCAGCGTCCAACGCCATCTGCACCGCCGGGGCCGAGGCCCGCACCCGGGTATCCTCGGTGATTTCCCCAGCATCGTTCAGCGGGACGTTGAGGTCGGCACGAATGAAGACGCGCTTCCCCTGCGCGTCACCGCGCTTGCACACTTCCGCAAAGGTCAGGATCTGCATGGGCTACCTCCCGCCTCAGTGGCTCGCCACGTGATTGACGAAGCGCAGCATATTGCAGGTGTAGCCGTACTCGTTGTCATACCAGGACACCACTTTGACGAAGGTCGGATCCAACTGAATACCGGCCTTGGCGTCGAAGATGGAAGGAGAGGAGAAGCCACGGAAGTCCGTCGAGACCACAGCATCTTCGGTATAGCCCAAAACACCCTTCAGGGCGCCCTCACTGGCGGACTTCATCGCCTTGCAGATATCTTCGTAGCTGGCCTCTTTGTTCAGCTCCGCAGTAAGATCCACGACCGAAACATCAGAGGTGGGCACGCGGAACGCCATGCCGGTCAGCTTCTTGTTGAGCTCGGGGATCACCTTGCCCACTGCCTTGGCAGCGCCAGTGGAGGAAGGGATGATATTTTCGAGGATGCCGCGGCCGCCGCGCCAGTCCTTGGCAGAAGGACCGTCGACGGTCTTCTGGGTGGCCGTGGCCGCATGCACAGTGCTCATCAAGCCGCGCTTGATGCCGAAGTGGTCGTTCAACACCTTGGCCACCGGTGCCAGACAGTTGGTGGTGCAGGAGGCCGCGGAGACAATCTTTTCGCCCGCATATTTGGCGTGGTTGACGCCGTAGACGAACATCGGAGTGTCATCCTTGGAAGGCGCCGATTGCACTACCTTTTTGGCACCCGCATCGATATGCTTCTGACAGGTCTCGGTGGTCAGGAAGAAGCCCGTGGATTCGATGACGACATCCACATCCACATCGCCCCACTTGAGCTCCGCCGGATCCTTCTCTGCCGTCAGGCGGATGGTCTTGCCGTTGACGATCAGGCTATTCCCCTCGACGCGCACGTCACCAGCGAAACGGCCATGCACGGAATCGTACTGCAACATATACGCCAGATAGTCGGCAGATAGCAGGTCGTTGATGGCGACGACTTCCAAATGAGCAAATTCGGCTTCCTTGGCAATCGCACGGAAGGCCATGCGGCCGATACGCCCAAATCCATTGATACCCACACGAATCGTCATTGCAAACTCCTCAGATTTTTAAAATGAAAGTCTTACAGGGTCTGGAACCGTGCGACGACGTTATCCACGGTAAACCCGAATTTATCGAAGAGGGTCGGCGCCGGGGCCGAGGCGCCGAAGTGATCGATCCCGACCACCGCGCCCTGCAGGCCCACGTACTTGTACCACAGGCCCGTGGTGCCGGCCTCGACCGCCAAACGCTTGCTCAGGGCAGCGGGCAGCACACTCTCGCGGTAGGCCGCATCCTGCGCATCGAAGAGCTCCTGGCAGGGCATGGACACCACGCGTACCTCGACACCCTGCTCGGCCAGTTTGCTCTGCGCCGCCAGCGCCAGTTCCACTTCGGAACCGCTGGCAATCAAAATACCAGCGGGCTTGCCACTCGCGGTATCCTTGACGACATACCCGCCGCGACGAGCGCCATCGACCGTGGCATCCGTATGCGCCAGAGCAGGCAAATTCTGACGACTCAGGGCCAGCAGGCTGGGAGTCTTCTCCTGCCGCACCGAAGATTCCCAAGCAACCGCGGTCTCTACCGCGTCGGCCGGACGCCAGACATGCAGGTTGGGGATCAAGCGCAGGCTGTTGACCTGCTCGATGGGCTGATGGGTCGGACCGTCTTCACCCAGGCCAATGGAGTCGTGGGTCATGACGTAGACAACGCGCAATCCCATGAGGGCCGACATGCGGATGGCATTGCGGCTGTAATCCGAGAAGATCAGGAAGGTGCCACCAAAAGGCAGGAAGCCACCATACAAGGTGACGCCATTCATGATCGCCGACATGCCGAACTCACGCACGCCGTAGTGGATGTAATTACCGTCCACCTTGTTCTTGCCGATGTCTTCCGCTTCCTTCCAGCGGGTATTGTTGGAAGGGCTCAGATCGGCAGAACCGCCTATGAATTCGGGCAAAGAGGCAGCGATGCCCTGAATGGTCTTGCCAGAGGCCACGCGGGTGGCGATTTTGGGCGACTCGGCACGGAAATCGGCAATGACCTTGGCGATGGCTGCGTCAAACTCTGCGCTCGGCTTGCCCTGCAACCGGCGCTCGAATTCTGCCGCTTCTTTGGGGAAGGCCGCCTGGTAGGCAGAAAATTTCTCCTGCCAGTTCGATTCCGCAGCCTTACCCTTGGCACGTGCATCCCAGTCCTGGTAGATCTCCTGCGGCACAAAGAAGGCCTCGTCGGACTTCCAGCCGAGATGCTTGCGGGTGGCGGCAACTTCGTCAGCGCCGAGCGCCGCACCGTGCACGTCATGGGTTCCGGCCTTGTTCGGCGAGCCCTCACCGATCACCGTCTTGCAGCAGATCAGCACGGGCTTATTCTTCTGGGAACGCGCCTCGACAATGGCCTTCTTGACCGCCTCAGAGTTATGGCCGTCGATATTGCGGATCACGTGCCAGCCATAGGCCTCGAAACGCGCTGGGGTATCGTCGGCGAACCAGTTGTCCACGTGGCCATCGATGGAAATGTTGTTGTCGTCATAAAAGCAGATAAGCTTGTTCAGACCCCAAACCCCGGCCAGAGAACAGGCCTCGTGGGAGACCCCTTCCATGAGGCAGCCATCGCCCAGGAAGACATAGGTGTAGTTGTCGACGATCTCGTGACCGGGACGGTTGAACTGCTTAGCCAGCAGGCGCTCGGCCAGGGCCATGCCGACGCCGTTGGCTACCCCCTGACCCAAGGGACCGGTGGTGGTCTCGACTCCCGGCGTGTCGCGATATTCGGGATGACCAGGCGTCTTGCTGTGCCACTGACGGAAGGCCTTGATGTCGTCGAGGGAGAGATCGTAGCCGCTCAGGTGCAGCAAAGCGTACTGCAACATGGAACCATGGCCGTTGGAGAGCAGGAAGCGATCACGCCCCGCCCAATGCGGATTGGCGGGGTTGTGGACCAGGAAGTCGTTCCAGAGTACTTCGGCGATATCCGCCATTCCCATGGGCATGCCGGGATGGCCGCTGTTGGCCTTCTGCACGGCATCGATGGCAAGGATACGGATGGCGTTGGCGAGTTCGGTACGAGATACGGTCATATAGGCTCCTCAGAGAGGCGACCAGCGTGAAGCCGGGCGCCGCAGCTAGTTTCAAAAAATCAGTCGTCGGCCCGCTGGTGGGTGCGCACCCGGCGGAGGATGCCGTCGTGACCAGAAATCACGAGGCTTTCGCTCTCGACGAAGAAATGCGAGCGGGATACACCATCCAGGATATCGCCGCTGGTCAGGCCGGTGGCAACAAAGAGAACGTCATCGCTGGCCACCAGCTCATCGCGGCCAATCCATTGGCCTACCTTGAGACCGGCCTCGGCGATGGCTTCTGCCTCACCTGGCTTCTGCGGCGCCAGTGCACCAAACATATCGGCGCCCATGGCGCGCGCGGCACAGGCGGTGATCACGCCCTCGGGGGTGCCACCAACACCCATCATCGCATCCACTTTGGTGCCAAGGGCAGCCATGATGCCGCCACTCACGTCGCCATCCGTCTGCAGGCGCACCGTGGCGCCGGCGGCCTGAATTTCCTTGATCATGCCATCATGACGCGGCTTTTTCAGCAAAAAGATGCGCAGCTCCTTGACATCCTTGCCCAGCGCCTTGGCCAGCGCGTGCAACTTGTCCTTCATAGGAGCCTCAGGATCGATCTTGCCACGCGCCGGCGCCGGAACCACCAGCTTGTCCATGTAGAAGGCCGGGCCAGGGCGGAACATGCTGCCCTTGGGAGCGGCGGCCAGCACGCAGATGGAACCCGGCATGCCATACGACATGAACGTGGTCCCTTCTACCGGATCGACGGCGATATCGACCTCGGGACCCGTACCGGAGCCGACGGTCTCCCCATTGTAGAGCATCGGGGCTTCATCTTTCTCGCCCTCACCGATGACCACCGTACCGCGCATGGGCACTTGCGCCAGAGCGGCACGCATCGCGTCCACCGCAGCACCATCCCCCTGCTCTTTTTCTCCCCGCCCAATCCAGCTGCTAGCAGCGCGCGCTGCCGTTTCGGTAACAGGGAGGAGGCTCAGAGCCAAATTGCGGATGGTGGCCATAGGGGACGTCCTTGAGGTGGCGATAGAAATAGACCCAAGGATAAATCAAGCGGGACTGTTTGGGAACTCAATCGGTTGACAGGGTCCGCTCCGGACAGATCGTGCGGCAATCGCCGCGTGAACCCACGCGGCAGCCGCCAATCGTGTTCATACCCCCCGGTCAATGATGCGCAGCCGCTTCGGCCAGCACTTTCGCAACCCACTTGTTCATGCTCTGCCCCTCTCGCGCGGCGGCTTTCGCAGCTGCGGCATGGATGCCAGGATCGATGCGCACCATCAATTTGCCTGAAGCGGGCTTATCCGCGGGCTGGCCCAGCTCGGCGCAAGCGGCGATGTAGTCGTCAAGCGCCTCGTGGAAAGCTGTCTTGATCTCGGCTACGGACGTGCCATGAAAGCCGATGATGTCGGCAATGCCCAGCACGCGACCCACCAGGATGTCGTCCTCCGGGTCGTAAGTGACGCTGGCGGTGTAGCCCTTGTACGTCATCGCGTTGTTCATGGGGTCACTCCAATCTTCTCCAGATACTCCCGCGCCAGCCTGACGCGGTACTTCAATGCCTCTTTCTCGGGGTGCGGACGATGAAAATACGCGCGCAATCCGTCTTTCTCGAACGTCACGGAAGACCCGCTTCCCTCAATCGCCCGGCATCCCACCAACACAAGCAACGGCTCGATCCGGCCCCACGCCAGATTTCCGTTGACCGGATCGGCAAAGATCGCTTCGAGCGTCTTTTTATGCTTGCTGTTCATAGCGCAATGGTAGCACTGTGATAGCTTCTTTCAAGATTGTGCTATCAACTCATCTGCCGCATCGGCGCACCCCCGCGTCTCGCCATGTGGCAATCCTGCTCAGCGCTGTGAAGGGGATCGCCTGGACGTTTTCTGATCGTCATGGCGTACTTCGCCGCCGGGAGTTATTGTTTTCCTGCGTAAGTGCGGAACCCTCATGCTACCAATACTTCCTCGCGAGTGATGTACAGACGGATCATGTCTCTAGCCAGACTTACTTTACTTAAACTACGTTGCTTTCGAGTAGAACATCGATTCGGAACCGGCGGTAACAAGGTATTCCCGCCAAGCGGCGTGTAACTGCGGATCCAAGGTGGCCAGCACCGAGGTCTTCTGTAGATCCCGCAGTGGCAGGGCTACAGCGTCCAGGGTGCTCATCTGGCCGCCCGCTTCCTGCAGAATCAGCGACCCCGCCGCGCGGTCCCAAAGCTGTTGTGCTCCGTGCAGGTAGAAGTGATAGTACCCGGCCGCCAGCCAGCTCCACTCCAGCACGCAGCTGCCAAAATTGCGCTGGCTGTGAAACGGTTGCTGTGTCAGCAAACGCAGCGCCAGCTCCCGCGCTAGGCGTTTATAATCCACTACGCCAACCGTGGCCCGCAGGTCTGGAGCCTGGCGCGTGTGCAGAGGCGTGCCATTCACGAAGGCGCCACCATCGCGCCGGGCGGTAAACAGGGTTTCGCGCATGGGATCGTAAATCCACGCCTGTAAGGGCCCGGCGGCGTCCAGAAGCGCCAGACTGATGCCGAAGACCGGCACTCCGGCAGCAAAATTGCTGGTCCCATCCAGGGGGTCGAGACACCAGAGAAGCTCAGCACTGCGCAGCAGTTCGGACTGTTCGGCAGCGCTCATCTCCTCCCCCAGCAAGGGGATCTCTGGGTAGCGACGAAGCAGGGCTTCCTGCAGGAAACTCTGGCTGTCAAGATCGGCACTGGTGACGATACTGCCATCCGGCTTGCGCGAACTGGCCACCCGTTGATAGCCGGGCAGTATGATGGTCTCGGCACAGCGGCGTAGCTGTTGTCCGATCCAGTCACCATCGATTTGCTGCAAGTCTTTCATGCCGCAAGGATAGATCAGTGTGCGGCTGAGGTCATCCCGATCTTTGCGGGAACGGACAAATCGCCCACAATAGGTTCATGCCTCGCATCCATCTCTACAGCGAAGTCACGCCCCAGCTAGGCGAATTTGCCCTGGCCGAAGCACCCAGCCATCACCTGCTGCGCGTGCTGCGCGCCCGTCGCGGACAGGAGCTCACTCTGTTTACCGGCGATGGAAGGGAGTATGCCGCGACACTGACCGGGGTGACGGGGAAGGCCGCGCTCCTGGCAGTGGAAGAGGCAAGATTGCGCGATACCGGCAGCCCCCTGGCGCTGACCCTGGCGGTGCCCGTGTTGCGGGGCGAGCGCTGGGATTGGTTGCTGCAAAAGGCTACCGAACTTGGCGTGGCGCGAATCCAACCGCTGCACAGCCGCTACTGCCAGGTTCCGCTGGCGGAGGCGCAAGGCGAAAAAAGGCAGAAGCGTTGGCGGGAGATCCTCATCGCCGCGGCCGAACAAAGTCAGGCTACCCGCCTGCCCGCCCTCGCCCCAGCACTGTCCCTGGCTGACTATCTGCAACAGCCGCATGCGCCCACCTGTTTGGTATTTGATAGCGCCGCAGAAGAGGGCCTGAATACAATGTCCCGCCCCCAGGTGACCCAGGTGGAGCTATTGACGGGCCCCGAGGGCGGTCTGGCTCCGGAGGAACTCCAGGCAGCCCAAGATCGAGGGTTTCCGCTGCGGCGCTGCGGGCCACGCATCCTGCGGGCAGAAACCGCTCCCATCGCCGCGCTGGCGATTTTACAGGCCCGCTGGGGCGATCTTGGTTGACAGCGCGGCCGTTGCGCCGGACCATGCAGAAAATTGTCTGGAGCCGAACTCGATGGATATCCTCTTAGCCAATCCGCGGGGTTTTTGTGCCGGTGTCAATCGTGCCATCCAAATTGTCGAACGGGCATTGGAGCTGTTCGGCGCCCCGATCTACGTGCGTCACGAGGTGGTGCACAACCGCCATGTGGTGGATGACCTGCGCAACCGTGGGGCGGTTTTCGTCGAAGAGCTCGACGAGATTCCCGACGGCGCAACGGTCATCTTCAGTGCCCACGGCGTCCCCCTGGCCGTGCGGCAGCGGGCGGAAGAGCGGGGCTTGACGGTTTTCGATGCTACCTGCCCCCTAGTGACCAAGGTGCATATGGAGGTCAAGAAATACAGTCGGGAGGGCATGGAGATGGTATTGATCGGCCACGCTGGCCACCCGGAAGTGGAGGGCACCATGGGCCAGGTCGAATCCGGCATGATGTACTTGGTCTCGGACGTGGCCGATGTACAGCGTCTGCAGCCTCGCAACCCCGAGCGCCTCGCGTATATCACCCAGACCACGTTGAGCATGGATGACACCGCGGAAGTGATCCTTGCTTTGCGAGATCGCTTCCCCGCGATTCAAGGCCCAAAGAAGGATGATATCTGCTATGCCACCCAGAATCGTCAGGATGCGGTAAAAAAACTCGTGCCCGAGGTCGACATCCTGTTGGTGGTCGGGGCACCCAACAGCTCCAACTCCAGTCGCCTTGCCGAACTGGGGCAACGCCTCGGCACCGCCACGCATCTGATTGAAGATGCCAGCCAGCTGCGCCAGGAGTGGTTTGCCGGCAACCCGAGTATTGGCATCAGCGCCGGGGCCTCGGCGCCCGAATCCTTGGTGCAGGACATCATCAACACGCTGGCCTCCTGGGGTGCACAACCACCGCAGGAGCTGCCCGGCGTCGAAGAAAAGGTAACCTTCAGTCTTCCTCTGGCTCTGGCGCAGGCGAAACCCTTGCTGGAGCGCTCGTAATTCCGGCTTCCCCTGCCTCGTGCTGCTGCAAGTCGCGCACTTGCAGCTCCACTGGTTCGAGTAGCGAGAGTTCCCGATCGCCGCTGGTCGCCCCCAGCTCGGGAAATTTGCGCGCGGAGACCAGAACCCTGGTTTCCAAGGACGCAGTAGCCTGGTTGTAGGACTGCACAGCGCTGTGCAGATTTCGTCCAAGCTTAGCCCAATGCCCGGTGAGAGTAAGCAGGCGATCATGCAGCTCCCGGCCCAACGCACTGACGGCCTGGGCATTGGCAGCAACCGCTTCTTGCCGCCAGCCGTAGGCGGCGGCACGCAACAGGGCAATCAGAGTGGTCGGCGTCGCGACGATCACCTTCTGCTCCATCCCATATTCAATCAGGCCAGGATCCGCCTGCAACGCCGCGCTAAAAAAATCCTCGCCAGGCAGGAACAGCACGACAAATTCGGGGCTCCCCGGCAGTTGCTGCCAATAGCCCTTCCTGCCCAACTGTTGCAGATGCGTGCGCAGCTCTGCGGCGTGCTTGTGCAGATGTCCTTGCCGCTCGGCATCGTCGCGCGCCTCGACCGCCTGCAGATAGGCGTTCAGGGGAGCCTTGGCATCGACAACGATCTGTTTGTCACCGGGCAGGCGTACCAACAGATCTGGACGTTGAATCCCTTCCTCGCTGGACATCGATGCCTGTTCGACGAAATCGCAATGGGCAACCATCCCCGCCATCTCCACCACGCGCCGCAACTGCATTTCGCCCCAACGCCCGCGTGCGGCTGGTTGCCGCAGCGCTTTCACCAATGCCGCGGTTTCTTCATGCAGGCGCGGCAGATGGTCTTGCACCAGCCCGCGCAATTGCTCCATGAGGGCACTGTAGGCGGAAGTCCGTACCTGTTCGAGCCCATCCAGGCGCTCGTTCATTTTTCCCAGAGACTCGCGCAGGGGCGCAACAAACTGACCGAAGGCAGTTTGCCGACCCTCCAGATCCTGCCGCGCCTGTTCCTGAAAGCGGGCCAGATTCTCCTGCGCTAGCCGGAGAAAGTCCTCGTTATTGCGGCGCAGGGCAGCGCCGGAAAGGGCAGCAAAGGACTCGCGCAGGCGCTCTTCGGCCTGGCTGAGCAATTGCTGTTTTTCCTCGGCTTGCCGACGTTCCTGAAGCAGACGTTCCTGCAGTTCGGCCAGGCGCGCGTTTTGTCGGGTGACTTCCTCCTGCAGCCGCGCCTGCTCGGCGCGCAGTGGCGGCAGTTGCGAGAGACTCGCCTCAGCAGAGGCCAGGGCAATCCGGCTTTCCTGTAGCTGAAGGGAGAGCGTTCGGACTTCTTCGCGCGTCTGTCGCAGCGCATTTTCCGCCTGCAACTGGATTTCCTGCTGCCCGACTAGCCGCTGCTCTGCCTCACTGAGCTTAGATTGAAAGAGCCGCTTCTCGCCTCGCCACCAGAACCAAAACGAGAGCACCCCGAGCAAGACGCCGATGCCAAAGGCAGCGACGATCCATGCCGGGGCAGACACGGGCTACCGATCCCCTCAGGAGCTCAACTGCGACGTGCAGTTGGGACAACGACTGGCCGCCAGGGGTATGGCCGTTGCACAAAACGGACAGTCTTTGGTCGTGACCGGGGCAGCCGGTTTCGGATAGAGACGATTAATGCTATGAACCAAGAGAAAAATCACGAAGGCGATGATCAGGAAGCTAATAATGGACATGATGAATAGACCATAGTTCCAGGTCACCGCACCGGCCTTTTCGGCGGCCACAAGGGTGAGGTATGGTCCTGGCGTCTTGCCCTCGTGCAGCACAAGAAAGAGGTTGCTGAAGTCCACTTTTCCCAGCACCAAGCCGATCGGCGGCATCACGATGTTTTTCACCAGCGAAGTGACAATGGCGGAAAAGGCACTACCCACGACAAAGGCTACGGCAAGGTCGATGACATTACCGCGCTGCAAGAACGTTTTGAAATCCTTGAAAAACTGACTCATCTTTCCCCCCTTGTTTCTGTTGGACTGCTACCTGAGTTTAGCAAGCTAGCAGCGGGCAAAACAGGGGGAAAGTCTCGTTCCTGCTCTAGTCATGGGAGCCAGATTGTGCTGCACAAAAGCGGTTGACCGCGGCTTTTTGCGCCTGCATCGACGATTGATCGGCCTCCTGCAGGCAAGCTTGGATATTGCCACGGCAATTTTGTGCCCAGGCCTGCGTCTGTTGAAAGAAACTCCCCGCTGCCTGGGCCGGCTCGGCGTACGGGTGTCCGGCGAACAGACGTTGCAGCGCAGAGTAGTATTCGCCTTTTGCCCCTGCCCAGTTGGCAACGGCATCCCAACAGGCCCCTTGCTGTTCCGGCGATGCATGGACACAGCCAATGGCGTCACGACGGACGAGATCAAGGGAACGTTGCCAAGAGGAACAAAATTGCTTCTCGGCAGCCCTCCGCTGCGTCGCCACCGCTGCGAGCCTCTCCTGAGCCAACTGCGCTGCCTGATCGGCCTGCGACGCACGGGACTGCGCCAACGCTGTGTAGTTGGGGCCGGGTGCCGGGATTTGCGCGCAGGCTCCCAACAGGCCTGTAGCAAGAAGAAATAGCGGTACTTGTAATTTGCGCATGAAAGTTCCTCATCCTTTCGTTAGCGCCGCCTTTATAGCATAGTTTTTATGAGCTTGCGTCCTCCACCGGCGAAGAACTGCGATGTCGCGCGAAACGCTGCGAGAATCGCTCCTTGAGCCCCTCGAAGAACACATAGAAAGCCGGCGTCACAAAGAGGGTGAGAAACTGGGACACAATGATGCCACCCGCCACCGCCACCCCTAGCGGCACCCGCGATTCGGCTCCGGCGCCAATGCCAATGGCGATTGGCAGAATTCCCAGCACCGCCGCCAGATTGGTCATCATAATCGGGCGGAAGCGGGTAACGCAGGCATCGACCATTGCCTCCACCGCCGAGGCCCCTTCCCGGCGCCGATGGATGGCAAAATCCACCATGATGATGCCGTTTTTCTTCACCAGCCCCACCAGCATAATGATCCCCACAAAACTGAACAGATCGAGTTCCTGATGAAAAATCCACAGCGCCAGCAAGGCGCCAAAGCCCGCTAGTGGTAGTGCGGTCAGTATGGTCAGTGGATGAATGAAGTCCTCATAGAGGATGGCGAGAATGGCGTAGATCAAAGCGATGGTGGCCAGCAGCAAGAGCGGCAGGGACGAACTGGACTGCTGGAAGGCCTGTGCCGACCCACCGAAATCGCCCTGTACTCCCGCCGGCAAAACTTGGGCGGCCACCTTCTGCACCGCCTGCGTCGCCTGCCCTATGGAGGTTCCCTGCGCCACGTTGAAAGAGACCGTTACGCTGGGGATACCATCGTAGTGGCTGATGCTCAGGGGACCGACCCCGTAGCCGAAGCTCGCCACCGCCGAGAGCGGCACCAGACCAGCGGTACCCGGCAAGGTGATCGCCCCCAAGGCGCCGATGTTCTGCTGAAAACGCCGCGCCAGATCAAGGATGACCTCATACTGATTGGTGGACGCATAGATCGTCCCGACCTGGGTTCCGCCGAAGGCAAAATTGAGCGCCTGTTCGATGGCTTGCGGCGTCACCCCCAAGGCCTGGGCCCGGCGATGCAGCACATGGACGTCAATCTGCGGATTGGCTATCTGCAAGTCGCTGTTGACGGCCTGTAGGCCAGGAACCTTACGCAGGGCCGCCACCAGCTTCGGAACGGCCGCATCGAGTGCATCCTGATCTTCGCTCTGCAAGGTGTACTGGTAGTTGGACTGCGAAGAGACGGGTCCCATCTGGATCGCGGGAGGCAGCATGAAACTGGCCTCCACTCCTGGAAAATGCTGCACCGTGCGCCGCAACTGGGCAATGACGGTCTCGCCGCCGGGCCTGTCCCCCAAGGGCTTGAGACGAATGATGAGACGTCCGGTATTGGACGAGCCGAAGGCGCCCGCCCCTTGGCCGGCACTGGACATCACCGACTCGATAGCGGGATTCTTTCCGACCGCTGCCGCCACCCGCTGCTGCTCGGCCTCCAGCTGGCTGAAGGAAATCCCCTGCGGATATTGCAGATTGCCCATGATCATGCCGCTGTCTTCCCGGGGAATGAAACCTTTGGGAAGCAGAAAGAAAAGTCCGATCATGGCCAACAGGCTCAAACCCGCGCCCAGATAGATCCATCCTCGGTGTTCAAGACTGCTTCGCAGGCTGCGCCCATACCAAGCCCGCAGTCGCGCAAACCAGCGTTCAAAAGCCGACGGGCTGGAGTGTTTGACCTGCAGGTAGCGGGCACAAAGCATGGGGGTGAGGGTCAGCGAGACCAGACCAGAGAGCAGGATCACTACCGCGATGGTCACGCCAAACTCCCGAAACAGGCGGCCGATGATGCCGCCCATGATCAGGAAGGGCAAAAATACTACCGCCAGCGAGATCGTCATCGACAGTACCGTGAAACCGATCTCGGAGCTGCCGGCATAGGCCGCCTGCTCCGGCTCTTCCCCCTGCTCCTCATGGCGGGCAATGTTTTCGAGCATGACCACCGCATCATCCACCACAAAGCCGACGGACAAGGTCAGGGCCAGCAGGGTCAGGGTATTGAGGGAGTAGCCCAAATAGGAAATGACGGCAAAGGTACCGAAGATAGAGGTAGGAATTGCCAGGGCACCGATCAAGGTCGGACTGCCGCGACGCAAGAAGAGCCACAGCACCCCCGCTACCAAGAGGGATGCAAGAAGCAAGGTGTACTCCACTTCCTGCACGGCCGCACGGATGTAATCGGCCTTGTCGTAGATGATTTGCAGCTTGGCGCCGCCGGGCAAGCCGGAAGTAAAACTGGGCAGGCGTTTCTGGATGGCGTCGGAGATGGCCACCGTATCGGCGTTGGGTTGACGGACCACGGCCAAGATCAGGGCCCGCTGGCCACCCAGCCAACTAGCAATCTGGTCATTGTCGACACCATTTTTGACGGTAGCAACGTCGGCCAGCGGCACCACCGCGCCGCCGTTCTGCTGCACGGGCATCTGGCTGAAGGCCTCGGCATCATGCAGCTGGCCATGCACATTGACGGCATAGTTGCGTGCCGTACCGAGCAAGGTACCCTGGGGCAAATTGACATTGTGGCTGGTAATCGCCGAGCTCAGGGCCTGCAGCGATAAACTATTGGCCTGTAGAGAAAAGGGATTGGCGTGGATGCGCACGGCATAATTCTGCTCGCCAAAGATCTCCACCTGCGCCACTCCGGGAATCCCGGAAATTGCCGGCACCACCTTGTCGACCGCGTAGGCATTGAGCTTGTAGATCGGCATATCCGGCGCGGTCAATGCAATGAACTCGACGGGTGCGGCCGACGGGTTCATCTGCTTCACAAAGGGCAGGCTGGGCATGCCCGGCGGGAGAAGGTGCTGCGCTTGGGTAACGGCGTTCTCCACATTCTGGGTGGCGACGTCGATGTTCTGGCTGAGATCGAATTGCAGGATGATGCGCGTCGACCCAAGACTGCTGGTGGAACTCATCGCCGACAATCCGGGGATACTCGAAAACTGCTTCTCCAGCGGCGTTGCCACACTGCTGGCCATGGTCTGCGGACTCGCGCCAGGCAGGCTGGCGGAGACCAGCACCGTCGGAAAATCCACACTCGGCAGCAGGGCCACGGGCAGACTCTGAAAGGCGAAGATACCGTAGATGACCAGCGCCAGACTGAGGATGATGGTCATCACCCTCCGGCGGATGAATAGCGCCGAAATATTCATGCACCACCCCAAGCATGATGGTGACCATGCCCCGTAACCGCCGCAGCCTTCTGGCCCGGCAGGAGGACATGGACACCGGCATAGACTCGGGCGGGCACCGGATCGATGATCTGGGCGTTGGCCGGCAGACCAGAAATCACGGCGGTCTGGCCATCTTCCCAGAGTACCTGCACCGGGGTTGCCTCAACGACACCCTTGGGCGCCTGATAGACGAAATTGCCGTTAGTCCCCTGCTGCACCGCCGCCACTGGCAGGGTCATGGCCTGTGCGACCCGCTGCACCGGTAGCTGGACCTCCACATACTCCCCGGGCCAAAGAGCCGCACTGGCATTGTCCGCCTGTGCCTGCACGCTGACCGTCGCAGAGGTCGAGGCGACGCTATTGTCGATGACCTGCAGCGTGGCAGTAGCCAGGGTCTTGCCCTGCTTTTCATCCTGGATGAGCAGCTTCCAGGCCTGATCCTTCGCGTTGCGCGCCGCCCCCAGCAGACTCTGGGGAATCTGGAAATTGATACCAATGGGGCTGATCTGGTTGATGCTGGCCAGTTGTGTCTGATTCGCCACCACCAGATTGCCAGGCTTGACCAATGCCATGCCGATGCGACCGCTGATCGGCGCGGTGATGCGCGTATACCCCAGGGTGATCGCTGCCTGCTGCACGGCCGCCGCATCGGCGGCCACCTGCGCCTGACTCGCCTGCGCCTGGGATACCGCCTGCGCAAAGCTTTGCTTGGTGATGAAATCCTTCTCGACCAGGGGGCGATCCTGTTCTACCAGGGTCTGGTTGTAGCGCGCCGTGGCCTGGGCCGCAGCGAGGTTGGCCCGCGCTTGTGCCAGGGTAGCGGCCGCCTGGGCTGGGTTGATGGTGAACAGCGTCTGACCTTTCTGCACCATCCCTCCTTGGATAAAGGACAGGCTGGCGAGCTGGCCCGAGGTCTGCGGGATGATGGTTACCGTCTGCAGAGGCGTTACCGTGCCCAGAAAACTCTGGTAATGGACCATGTCCTGCAGCTTGGGCTGGACCAGTGTCACCCGCACGGGCGGCGGCCCGCCTCGCTCGGTCTTCTGACAACCGGTCAGGACGAGAGGCAAAAACAGGATCAGGGTAGCGGCGCCCCAGCGCTGTGCTTTCACGGTTGTGTTGCTCCTACGGGCATGCCCACGGCCTGACTCAACTGTGCCAGCGCCACGTAGCTGTTGACGAGATTTGCGATGAGGGTATAGCGGGACTGCGCCAGGGTGGATTCGGCCTGCAGTACATCCTGAATGGTCGCCTGTCCCACCTTGTATTGCGCCAGGACCACTTCGAGGGCCTTGCGCGCGTTGGCAAGGCTGCTGGACGCACCCGGATAGGCCGCCAGATCGCCCTGAAAGCCATGGTAGTCCTGCCAGATGCTTGCCATGGTGCTGTTGCGCGTTGCCGCCAGGGTATCCGCATCCTGCCGCGCCGTGGCCTCGGCTTCGCGCACGGCATAATGGTTATTGAAGCCGGTGAAGAGCGGGACGGTCAGGGTCAGGCCCACACTCCAGGTATCGCCCGGCTGAAAACCGCCCTGAAACTGATAGCCGTAGGAACCCGTCACCCCCAGGCTGGGCAGGCCCTGGGCCTGGGCCGAGCGCACGTTGGCCAGGGCGACGGCCACCTGGGCACGCGCCTGCTGCAGAGCAGGGTTTGCCGTTTCCGCCGCATGCATCAAGTCCTCTACGCCACTACTGAGGGTACTGGGGGGAGCGCTATCTGGCCCCAGCGGGCTGATGCGGATGACGCTACTGGCCGGTAAGCCCAAACTACTGGCCAGGGTACCCTCCGCACTGCGCACGGTCTGCTCCTGCGCCGCGTACGTAGACTGCGCGGTAGCCAGGGACGCGCGCGCCTGATAGAGGTCGCCAATGGTGGCCTGCCCCGCCTGATGCAAAACCTCGGCAGCCTCCAGGGCCTTCTGGTTTTCCGCCACCGTCTTGGCGTCTGCCGCCAGCAGGGCCTGGTCCCCCAGAAGCTGGTAATAGGCCTGGGTCACCGTAAAGATTACCGTCTGCAGGGTCTGATTCTGCGTATATCCGGCCACCCACTCCTGCGCACGGGCAGCATCGGTCTTGGCCGCGCGCAGACCGAAGTCCCAAAGGGTATAGCTCAAACTCAGGCTGGGCATGGCGATGTTGCGAGCCGGCACGCTGAAACCGGCCGTCGACACTGCCTGGCGACGCGAGGCACTGGTACTGAGAGTGACGGAGGGTAGCCAGGCACTCTCCGCCATCCCCAGGGCGGCCGCTTGGGCGCGCAGCGCTTCCCAGGCAGCAGCGGTTTGCGGATTGTGGGCGAGGGCCCAGGCCGTCAGCTCCGGGAGGGTCCAGGTCCGATCCGCCAACGCTGCTGGCCAGTCTTGGGAGCTTGGCAGGGCAGGAAGTTGCTGCGCCACCCCTGTCCAGGCCTGTCCAGGGTGCTGCGGCAAGCCACTGTCGGTGTAGAAAGGATCGTCAAAGACCACGCCAATTCCCGCCTGCGCGGCCCCACTCAGCAAAAAGAGGCCGGAGAATATCCACTGCCAACGCATCGCCATGTCATCTCTAGCTGAAAATTTGCCATAGTATCGACGATATCGGCTGGCAACGCAGCTATCCTGCCCCGCGTAAATTGTGTACGTCTGTAACGATGTACGTTGATTTTTGTAAGAATTTTTCACTGGCTTCGAGAGCGGCTGCACGCGTAGGCTGATCACCGAGCGATAGAGCTCGTTTTTCGGAGGTACCCGGTTATGCGCAAAATCACCTTTTCACTCCTTACCCTATCGGCTTTGGCATTGGCCCCGATGGCCAGCATGGCGGCAGACATGCCACCGCCAGCCCATGGCCCCATGCAGCGCCCGATGCACGGTGGCCCTCGCGCCGAGTGGATGAAAAATGCCCCGGTCCCCATGCTCATGCCCATCGTCTGGCGTCACGCCATCGAACTCAAACTGACCCCACAGCAGGAATCGCAATTGGAGACCTGGCGCAAGGACCAGAAGGCGCAGTGGGAGACGCAACGGCAAGCCATGGAGAGTCATAACCACGCGCTGCAGACCGCCCTCCTGCGCGGCGAGACGGGCAGCGCCCTGAAACCCCTGGAAAACGCCGTGCTGGCCGACCATCAGGCCATGCTGCAACGTGGCATCGCCCAGGTCGCCTTTGTCCATAAGTTGCTGAACGCCGAACAATGGCAGAAAGTAACGACAATCTATGCGAAGATGGAAAAAGGTCCGAAGTGGGGAGGGTGGCACAAACCGTGAGTAGCAATGCCCGCATCTTGTTGGTGGATGACGACGCCAAGCTGCGCGCCATTCTGACGCGATACCTGGAGTCGCAGGGCTACACGGTGCACGGCGCCGCTTCGGCGGCGCAAATGGACCGTTTGCTGGAGCGGGAGCGCTACGATCTCCTGCTCCTCGATGTGATGATGCCCGGCGAGGACGGCTTTCAGATTTGTGAACGTTTACGCCAGCAGGAATCTATCTTGCCGATCATCATGCTCACCGCCCGGGGCGATCTCGATGATCGCATCCAGGGCCTGTCCATCGGCGCCGATGATTACGTCGCCAAGCCCTTTGAGCCGGCAGAATTGCTGGCGCGAATCGGCGCGGTGCTGCGCCGCAGTCAGGACAGCGGCACGGTCGAGCCCAGCCCCGGCGCCATCGATTTTGGTCCCTTTCATCTCGCCCTCGATTATCGCCGCCTGTACCGGGGCAAACAGGAAATCACCATCACCGAAACCGAGTTTGCCCTGCTTCGCGCCCTCGCCGAGCATCCCTGGCAAACCCTGTCACGAGACAAACTCCTAGGCATGATCCATGGCCATAGTGAGGACATCCCGGGCCCCCGCGGCATCGATGTCTTTGTCTCCCGCCTGCGCCGGCTGATCGAAGATGACTCGAGCAAACCCCGCTATCTGCAGACGGTCTGGGGGCGTGGCTATGTCTTTGTTCCCGACGCGGGGAGCCCGGACAAACCCGCGTGAAATTCTGGCGTCTCTGGTCCGATACCCTCTTCGGACGGATTTTTTTGCTGATTGGCGCACTGCTGCTAGCCAGTCAGTTTGCGGTCTACTGGTACTTCACCATCTATCTGGGCAATCCCCAGGCGCGTCATCTGGCGCAAAATTGGGCGCAGATACTGACCCTGAGCAGCGCCCTGGATGTCGGGGAGGCGGAATGGCTGGCCCCGCGCCTCGCCAAGATCGGCATTGCCTTCTTTCCCGTAGACGAGATGAGCGGCCATACACCGCGTAATCCCATCCTGCGCAACGCTGAGCACCTGCTGCACGGAATGGGATGGCCCGATGCCCAGGTGCAGGTCGACAATAGGCATCATCTGCTGTGGATTGATCCCGATTCCCACAGCCATGTCGCCGTTGCCATGCCCATTCCCAAACCCCCGCCAGGACCGTCACCACAGTGGTTCAAGCTCAGCGCCATCCTCCTGCTGTCGTTGCTGGGTGCCTACCTCATCGTGCATCAGATTACCGGTCCTTTGCGCCGTCTGGTGCAAGGTCTCAACGCCAGTCGTGGTCGCGAGGGGCCGGTGGTATTGCCGGTAGAGGGACCGGCGGATATCAAGCATCTGGCAGGCGAACTGAACAGCGCCCTGCGCGAACGCCATGAACTGGCGGAAGAGCGCGAGATGGTTCTGCTCGGCGTTTCTCACGATCTGCGCACGCCCTTGACGCGGATGCGCATGCTCGCCGAGTTTCTCCCCAAGGAGGCGGCAGATCTGCAGAAGGATCTGGTCGACAATTTGTGGGAGATGGACGAAATCCTACATCAATTTCTCGATTACGCCCGTAGTGGACGCGAGGAACTGGCCGAAGAGATCAATCTGATCGCTTTCCTGCGTCATTTTGTCAAATCGCAAGGTGACGATGTGCTTCTGCAGGAGCCGGAATCCGAAAGCCTCTATCTCTCTATCACCCCGGTGGCGCTGCGCCGCGTCCTGCAGAACCTGGTGGAAAATGCCCGCCGCCACGGGCGGCCCCCTGTCGAGATCCGCGTCGCGCAGGAGGCGGGTTCCGCAGGTATTGAGGTCCGCGATCACGGCAACGGCATCTCGGCGGAAAACCTGACGCAGCTTGGCAAGCCTTTCGCGCTGGCCGGGCGGGGCGGCGGCACGGGACTGGGCATCGCCATCGTGCAGCGCATCCTGCAACGTCTCGGGGGTAGCATCGAGTTCCACAATGCCACCGAGGGCGGCTTACGGGTGCGCCTAACCTTGCCTTTGCGCTGAGGCTGCCTGCCGCGGACAGAGTTTGCGCAACTCCTGCAGCTCCTTGGGATCGAGTTTTTGCCAAGCAATGTTTCCGCAGCGGCCTTCAATCGCTCCCTCGATGGTACCCTGCTGGGAGATGCCGGGAGCGACGACAAAATCCGGTACCGAAACCGTGCTACCGGTAGGGCTTACCGACTGCAGTGCCGTCGCTGAACTGGCGCTGCTGGCGACGGGCGCGACCCCAGAGCCGGCCGGATGCAGCCACAGAAAGAAAAATCCCACCAAGACGATGATGGCGAGAATCACGATGACCACCGCCATCCACGATGCCTTGCTGTTTGCGTCCGTGCTCATCTACACCCCCGTGCTTCTCTTCAGGATAGTCTTTCCAGACTCACGATACCCAGTGCTAACCATTTAGTGCCGGAACTGAACTGAATCTGTACCCGTCCCTGGCGTCCGCCGGCCTCATAATCCAGTACCGTCCCCTCACCAAACACCGGATGACGGATACGACCACCCAACGGGTAGGGACAATCGCTGCGGCCGCTGCTCGCAGCCGCTAGAGCGGGCGCCAGCGGCCGACTGATGCGCGCGCGCGGGCGCAGCTCCTCGATTTCTTCTGCCGGCAGCTCGCGCAAGAAGCGCGACGCCAACGCCAAACGCTCCGAGCCATGCAAGCGCCGGCTTTCGGCATGACAGAGAACGAGCTGCTGCATGGCGCGGGTCATACCCACATAGCAGAGACGCCGCTCCTCGGCCAGCCCGGCCGGGTCTTCCAAACTGCGTTGATGCGGAAAGAGCCCTTCCTCCAGCCCAACTAAAAAGACCTGGGCAAATTCCAGCCCCTTGGCACTGTGCAGGCTCATCAGTTGCACTGCATCCTCCCAGGCCTCGGCACCGCCTTCCCCCGCCTCGAGGGCAGCATGGGTGAGAAATTCGCTGAGCAGATCGCCGGGTACGGGACTCAGTTCGCGTAAGCCTTCCGAGCCATCCTGGAGGGCAAAACTGCGCGCCGCATTGATCAGCTCCTCCAGGTTTTCCAGGCGTCCTTCACCACGATCGCCATCCCGCGCATGCCAATCGCGCAGGGGAACCTGCTCCAGGACCAGACGCACCTGCTCATCTAGCTCCTGGTGGGTGCAGGCTCCCGCCAAGCGATCGATGAGGGTGAGAAAGACATTGAGCTTGGGCTGCGCCAGCTCCCCGGCGGCTTGCCAGAGCGAAATGCCGCGCTCGCGCGCGAGCGTGCGCAGGCGTTCGAGGGTGACCGCGCCAATCCCGCGCGCCGGCACATTGACCACCCGCTCGAAGGCGGCATCGTCGTGGCGTTGCAATACCAGACGCAAATAGGCGAGGACGTCCTTGACCTCGGCGCGCTCGAAAAAGCGCAGGCCACCATAGACTCGATAAGGCACGCCGGCACGCAGGAGATGTTCCTCAAAGGGCCGCGACTGGGCGTTGGAGCGGTAGAGGATGGCGCAGTCCTCGCGTTTGCCGCCCGCCACCACCCACTGCTCGATGCGACCGACCACAAAGCGGGCCTCATCCTCTTCGTTGTAGGCGCGATAGAGTTGCACCGGGCTGCCTTCGCTGCGCTCCGTCCACAGGGTCTTGCCGAGGCGGTCGTGATTCTGCGCGATGACGGCATTGGCCGCTGCCAGAATGGGCGCCGTGGAACGGTAATTCTGTTCCAGACGGATCAGCCGGGCACCGGGAAAATCGCCCTGGAAGCGGAAGAGATTTTCGACTTCGGCACCACGCCAGGCATAGATCGACTGGTCATCGTCGCCCACCACGAAGAGGTTCTGATGCCCCTCCGCCAGCCGCCGCAGCCACTGGTACTGCACGGCATTGGTGTCCTGAAACTCATCGACCAGAATCTGTTGAAACCGCTCCTGATACTGGGCAAGAAGGGGAGCATCATTCCACAGGCGCAGTGCATAGAGCAGCAGATCGGCAAAGTCGAGGGCGCCGGCGCGCTCGCGCAGCAACTCGTAGCGCTGATAGATCTCCAGTAGCTGCGGCGGCACCGAGCGCTCGCCGGCAAGTTCCTGCGGCCCGAGGCCGCCGTCCTTCCAGCGGCTGATACGCCCAGCGATCTGCCGCGCCGGCCAGTGCTTCTCGTCCAGCTGTAGCTCCCGCACGGCACGCCGCACCAAACGCTGGCTATCGTCCGCGTCGAGGACGACAAACTGCTCCGGCAAATCGACCAGCTCGTGGTGCATCCGCAGCAGGCGATGCGCGATGCCATGAAAGGTTCCCATCCACAAGCCACGCAGATCCATGTCGAGCATGGCCGCGAGGCGCTCGCGCATGGCCCGCGCCGCCTTGTTGGTAAAGGTCACGGCGAGGATCTGCCCCGGATGCAGGCCCCCTTCCAACAAATAGGCGATACGACTGGTGAGTACACGCGTTTTCCCCGAACCAGCGCCCGCCAGAACCAGCGCCGGCCCTGGTGCCAGCAGCACCGCCTCCCGCTGCCGCTCGTTTAGTTCCATACCTGCCTTACCGTACCGGTGACTTGAAAAAACACCTCTGCGCCCCCACAGTCGCATCAGGTTCATCAGATGCCATCGCGGCATGATACGGGGGGTTCCCTTGGAATACAAAGACTACTACCAAATCCTGGGGGTAGCGCGTGACGCCGACGCCGACGCGATCAAATCCGCGTATCGGAAGATGGCGCGCAAATATCACCCGGACGTGAGCAAGGAGGCCAATGCGGAAGACCGCTTCAAGGATTTGCAAGAGGCCTACGAGGTACTGAAGGATCCGGAAAAGCGCCGCACCTACGATCAACTGGGCAGCAATTGGCAAGCTGGGCAGGATTTTCGCCCGCCGCCCGGCTGGGAGCATTTTGCCGGTGGCTTTGGGGGTGCTGGCGGCCCCAATGTGGGCGGCTTCAGCGACTTCTTCGAGGAGCTCTTTGCCCAGCGGGGTCGACGCAGCCCACACGGTGGCGCACCCTTTCGCATGCGTGGGGAAGACAGTGAGGCGGAGATCCAGATTCCCCTGGAGGACGTCTTCCATGGTGCCAAGCGAGAGATTTCGCTGGAGGTGCCCGTACTCGGCCCGGACGGACGCATGCACCGCGAGCGCCGTCAGCTCAGCGTCAAGATTCCCGCCGGTATCGCTGAGGGACAGCGCCTGCGGATTGCCGGGCAGGGACAGCCCGGCCAAGGGGGCGGTCCCCATGGTGACCTCTACCTGCGGGTGCGTTACGCAGCCCATCCGCGATTTCGTGCCGAGGGAAAGGATCTATACCACGACCTTCCTATCAGTCCGTGGGAGGCGGTACTCGGTGCCTCGGTTTCCGTACCGACGCTGGACGGGCAGTTACGGGTGAAGGTCCCGGCTGGCAGCAGCAGCGGGCAGAAGCTACGAATCGGGGGCAAGGGATTACCAGACAGCAAGGGTGCCAAGGTCGGCGACCTCTATGCGATTTTGCAGATTGTTGTCCCCAAAGAAGTCAGTGCAGCAGAGAAGGAGCTATGGGAAAAGCTCGCGGCAGAAAGTCGTTTTCAGCCGCGGAATGACTGACACTCAGGAGCGAGCAAAAAGAACCGCTTGATTGCGCCCGAGCCGTTTGGCCTCGAAGAGCGCATGGTCGGCTGCTTGCAGCAGATCCTTTGCAGAAGCCATCTGTGCATTCCGGCTAGCGGCCCCGATACTGACCGAGACATCTGGTTGCAGGTCAGTCCAGGTATCTGCCGCAGCCAGTTGCGAGCAAATGCGGCGTGCCAACACTTGGACACCCTGCGCGTCGGTGTCTGGACAAATGATCAGGAACTCATCGCCCCCCACCCGACAGGGAATATCCTGGTGGCGAGCAAAGGCGTCGAGAATACTGGAGACCCTTTGCAACACTTCGTCGCCCACGTCGTGGCCGTGGGTGTCGTTGATCAGCTTGAAGTTATCCAGATCAAGAAGCATCAGGGCAAGATTTTTATCGTGGCGTTCTGCGATCGACCACTCTTGTGCCAGCCTCTCGTCGGCATAGCGACGATTGCGCAGGTGGGTCAGCGGGTCGGTAAGTGCCGCTTGTCGCAGATCCCGATTGACATCCGCCAAAGATCCGGTGAATTTGCGCATGCGCTCCTGCCGATGCAGATACTTTTGCCTTGCCTCCCGGCGACGCTGGGCCAATTGCAGGTGTTTTCGCAGATTTTCGGGGAACGAGGGCCTGGGCTCGTAGGCATCGATGCCGAGGCGAAACAGCTCACTTTCACTCTGCGCATCCAGCTTGTCGCCAACGAGCAAGATGTACGGTCCGAGGACCGGGTCCAGGCCGCGTAAATTGGTCGTGATCCACTCCCTGGCATTTTGCTGGTAGGCGACAACCAGCAAATCCAGATTCACAGTATCACTGACATCCGCCATCCGTGGCGACAGCCCAAAACGCGAGAAGATTTCCCTGCACTCCTCGGGTACCGCACTGTCCATAGTCAGGTAAGCGACCCGCAGTGCGAGAGAGTCACTCGCTGGAGTTCGCTCTCGATCCATCAGGAGCTCCCAGTCCAGCGGCTCTGCAAGCAACGACGCCGCCTCTTGCAACAGGCCCTGCCATTGCGGCCAAACCAAAAGGAGGCGGGAGACTTGTTCGCGGACGCGCACGGAGTCCAGGTCAAGCTTGATCATCTCCTCGGCCATTTGCGCTGCGCTAGCGGATCGGCGTGGGTTATCACGCAGACAGAATTCTGCCATGCCAGCCCCAAAACGAAGCAGCCGCGCCAGAAACAGCGCCCGACCCGCGTCTGGAAAGGAGCTCAACTCCTCCGGCGACGCTTGATGAAATATGGCTTCCACGAAAACCATCGGCAATCCCCACTCCTCTACCAGCAGGGAAGATAATTCATCATGATCAATGCCATACTGCTGACGTTCCATTTGCAGCAGCGCATTACCTTCGGATGGTGACACCGTGCCACGCAATTCTACATAATTCTCGGAGAACAGGCTCACCAAGGCCAGTTCGCCGACATTGGCCAAGAGCGCCACAACAAATATTTCGTCTGAATTGACCTGACCAAGTTGCTCAGACAGTGCTTGTACGGCGAGCGCCGACAGCAGCGAAACGGTCCAGAATTTGGCGTAATCGAATCCGCTCACCCGCGGAGTGGTCGACTGAATGAGCGCCAAGGCCAAGATGAGACGTTTGATTTGCGCCTGTCCGAGCACCAGAATTGCGTCCGAGACTGCCACTATGGGCCGTGAGCGCGTGCGAATAGAGACATTCGCGAGCTGTAACAGCCGTGCGTTCGTCGCCGGATCGGATTGCAGCACCCGGACCAGTTCGCGGTTATCGACTTCCTCTTGCTCCAGGAGACGTAACGCTTCCAGATACACCCCTTTCGGTGAGGGAAGTTTACCACCCTGACGATACTGGGATAGCCAATCAATATTCCTCGTTGCCACTGTTTTCCCCAGCTCGTCCTGCGACATTCTCAGTCTCGTATACTAGACTATTTTTTGCAAAATGCCGTCCCCATTAAATCGATTTGACCATGGCTCTCGCTGTGCCCCATCGCCACGGGTGCCGGCACGGCTCGCTCCGCTGCCAAGAAGACTGGGGCAATGGGCTGCACAGGCACGCCACTCTGGATACTCACCCGCTCCACCCCAGACCAAGACAGGCCCAAGGCCGTGCAGGCATTGCGGGCGTCCTCTACAAAGCGATGCAACACCGTAGTGCTGGCCTGCCGCTGTGCGGTGGCAATGGCCGAAGCCGCGGCCTCTGAATGCAGAGAGCGCAACTGCAGACGGGACTGCAGCGTGGCCAGAACCGGCAGCAGCACTTTGGGGTCGGCGCGTAGCGACAGATCCCCTGCCACCTGCCAGTCTTTGTCGCTCTGGCGGTTACTGCTGTACCCTGCAAGCTGCCAGCGGATCTGCGGATAGGCAGCCAGTTGCTGTTCTGCCCAGCGCAGATCTTCGTTTACCACACTGGCGGCACTGCTCGCCTGCGGTTTTTCCGCAGTGGCCTGGAGTTGCGCCACCAGTTCACTGTTGGGGACCGTATATTTCTGCGCAAGCCGCAATTCCACCTGTGGCAGGGAATTCTGAGTATCTGCCGAGGCGGTCGGAGCGATACAGCAGGCCAGCACCGCCAAACTGCTACGCAGTTTTTTCATGGTTTTCTCCATGGCCTAGTTTCCGAGGCAGTATAGTTCATGTCATAGCCTATTGCTCTTGGGGGGCGGCCGCTCAGGGAAAGGGGTCGACTCTTCAAGGTAGAAAGGATAATTGTACGAGGAGTGGAAATGTTCCATGATTTTTCAGAGCTCGGCATATTTCCTATTCCCTTAGCAGAGGAGGTGATCCATTGAAAACCCAACCGTCCGGCAGCAAACCTATCCATGATCCCATCCTACTGCGCACCTATACCGAGTTTTTGTGGCACCAGGCCAGATATACTCTGGCCGGAATAACCTTCCTGATTCTCTCTCTCGGTATGGGAATCGCTGGATATCACATCTTTTGCAAACTGGACTGGCTCAACAGCCTGCTGAATGCCAGCATGATATTGAGCGGTATGGGGCCCGTTTCATCGCTCCACGGCGGTGCGGCAAAGCTCTTTGCCAGCGCATTCGCACTATATTCTGGCATTGTGTATCTTGCGGTATCGGCAATATTGCTTTATCCCTTGGTGCTGCGCATGCTCAAAATCCTGCATCTCCAGGCTTTACACACGCCCCAATAGGCTTGTCGCTACTACCTCCGCACAGCCGGAAAATATCTTCCGGGGGACCATTGCTGCGCTTTATCGCATTACGACAAAGGTGCATCATCCTCTGCCGGAGGACGCCGCACTATCGCTGACAGGCATCCCCACCAGGTGTTTTTGCGTATCCCATCACCCAAAGGAGGCACCACATGTGTGTTCGAAAGATTTTTTCCATCCTTCTCGGCTCCGCGCTGACCCTCATTGCCGTCAATGGCGAGGCCTGTACCCGGGTGGTCTACCACGGTGAGGATGGCCTGACCATTACCGGTCGCACCATGGACTGGAAAGATCCCATGAACACTCGCTTATGGCTTTTCCCCGCGGGTCTGAAGGAAAACGGTGGGGCGGGCAAGAATGCAGCGGCATGGACTTCGCGCTACGGCAGCGTCGTTGTCACTTCGCTCAACGCCGCCGTGTCCGATGGAATGAACCAAAAAGGCTTGGTAGCCAACATGCTGTGGCTGAATTCCAGCAAGTACCCCGATCACTGCGGGGCCGACGAAAAACGTCTCGCGATCAGTGCCTGGGCACAGTATTTTCTCGACAACTTCGCGACGGTGCGGGACGTCCTTCACTCTCTAAAGACGCATCCCGTTTGTCTGATTTCGGCACCCATCCCCGGCACGGATCGCTTTACCACTCTGCACCTGTCGCTGTCGGATAGCAGCGGCAACAGTGCCATCCTGGAGTACATCGACGGCAACTTGGTGATCCACGAAGGCCGGCAGTATCAGGTACTGACCAATGATCCGGAATATTCGCAGCAACTCGCCGTTGCGAGATATTGGGAAGGGATTGGCGGCACCCGCTTCCTGCCCGGCAGCAATCAGGCTCCAGATCGCTTCGCGCGGGCGAGCTTCTACATTCACGCCATCCCCAATACCGCCAGCAACCGGGTCGGGGTAGCCCAGGTGTTCAGCGTGCTCAACAACATCTCCGTACCCATGGGTATCTCCACTCCGGGGCACCCCAATATCTCCACCACCCGCTGGCGGGTCGTGGCCGATCAAAAGGACCTGAAATACTATTTCAACTCGACCTCCTCCATGGATCTGTTCTGGGTTGACCTCAATAAGGCCGACCTGAAGCCCGGCGCCCCAGTGCGGATGCTGCCCATGGGCCAAGGGGAGACTTACAATGGTGACGTGGTTGACAAATTTGTGCCCAGCAAGCCCTTCCAGTTTGCCCCGGTGCCGCCGGAGGTCTTGGCAGCGTACCGCTGACGCAGCAATTTTTACTGACAAGGAAGCGCCCATGAAGATTTCTGCCAGGTTGTTTTTCCTGTTGCTTCCCGTGACGTTAGCGGGTTGCGCCGCTGCGGCGCCGTCTCGTCAGGACAGCCATCCCCAGCCCCCGGATAAGAGCACGGCAAAAACCTCCCTCGACTGGTCCGGCAGTTATGCAGGAAATCTGCCCTGCGCCGACTGTGCGGGCATCCGCATGACCATCAGTCTGCGCAACGATGATCATTATCTGTTGACGCGCCAATATGCCAGCAACAAGGCGGAAGGCATCTTCCGCAGTCAAGGCAGCTTTCATTGGCTGCCGGGAGCTTCGGAAATCGAGCTGTCCTCTGCGGATGGGTCCGGAGAAAGGTTTCAGGTCGTGGAGAATGCGCTGGTACCGCTTACCGGCGAAGGCAAGGCGCTAGAGCTGGGAGGCAAGCGCTGGGTACTGCACAAGGTCAGCAGCCAGGACTCCGCGCAGGCGCTCTACGCCAGTTACCGCTGGCAGCTGAGCAAGCTTCCGGGCTACCAGACCGTCGCCACGGCCAACGGCAAGAAGCCCTATCTGGTCTTCGATCCCGCGGAACGCTCGGTATCCGGCTGGGATGGCTGCAATCGCATTGCCGGACGGGTCGCCCTCGGCGCGGAGAATACCCTACGTTTTCCCGCCCTGGTATCGACGCGCATGGCCTGTTTAGGCAGCAATGCAGGACTGGAGACGGCTTTTTCCACCGCGCTGAACGCAACACGCTCATTCACCTGGCATGGCAATCTGCTCGATCTGCAAGGGGAAAACGGAAAACGACTCGCCCAGTTCACCGAGCTTGCCGAGCCGGAATCTTCAGGCCACTAAGACTTTGCTTTTCCCACAGAAAGCGCATCCTGCCACTTGCCATATTCCTACCGCAGATCGGGGTTTCCGTCCAGCAAGTTCAGCTGGCGGGCGCCGCGGCTCGACGCCTGTATTTGGACGAGACCGCTCACTGTGATTCCTAGTAGGCGCACGGACGCGCCCTGGGGAACAGCCTGATCCAGTAGTTCTGGTAGCCAGGCGATGATGGTTTCCGTATTCGTGATGACCTCGGTCGCCGTATGCGCCCGAGTGACCGTGGTAAAGTCGTGAAAACGTGCTTTGACGTTCACCGTGTAACCCACCAAGGCGAGTGCGTGGAGACGGGCAGCAACCTGCCCGGCCATCTGCTGTAAGGTAGCCAGCATGGTCCTTCGGTCCTCCAGATTTACTGAGAAGGTCCGCTCCGTCCCCACCGACTTCCGTTGGCGAGTCGGCTGCACGGGTCGTCTATCGATCCCTCGCGCCACTTCATAAAACCAAGCTCCAGCCTTACCGAAAACCGCAATCAACTGCTCTTGCGCCATCTTCCGCAAATCCGAGATGGTCTCGACACCTATAGCGGATAGTTTTTTTACCGTGGCTGGGCCCACGCCATGCAGTTTGCCAACGGGTAGCGGTGCCAGGAAGTCGAGCCCGCGTTCAGGCGGAATAACGAACAACCCGTGCGGCTTCCGCCAGTCGGAGGCCAACTTGGCCAGCAACTTGTTGTAAGAGACCCCTGCCGAAGCGGTCAACCCGGTTTCTCGATGAATTCGGTCCAGAACCTCACGAGCGATCTCGACCGCCAGGGTGCCACCGGCGGTAGCAGCGGTCACGTCCAGAAAGGCTTCATCCAACGACAGGGGCTCCACCAGGGCTGTGTAGCTGCGCAGGATTCCCATGACCTGTCGGGAAGCCTCTCGATAGGCCTCCATACGGGGGCGGACAAATATCGCCTGGGGGCAGAGTGACCGTGCCCGCGCCGCCGACATGGCAGAATGAATCCCAAAACGTCGGGCCTCGTAGCTGCAGGTGGCAACGACTCCCCGCCCTTTGGGATCGCCACCAACGACGACGGGCAGACCGCAAAGCTCCGGCTTGTCGCGTTGTTCTACGGCCGCAAAGAAGGCATCCATGTCCACATGGATGATCTTGCGGAGATCAGGGTTACTCTCTGGCACCAGTTCTGGCAATCGATGACCTCCTCGTCTGCCCAGTGTACCAGAGGGCGCCCGACGACAGGCGATGAAGGCTCAGGCTCGGTGTGGACGCCAGTCGAGCCGGTAAAGACAGCGCTGGCACCAGAAAGCCGGCCTTGCCTGCCTCCGCTATATACGACAAGCATCCGGATCACGCGACCAAATTGCGGGTCTTGTTGACCGCCTTGGATGCAGCAGAACCTTGGGAACAGATGAAAGCACCCGGATAGCATCAATGCAGGCATGGCGCTCCGCCTGGAGGCTGCTTTGGGGATAGAGGCAGGGTTCTGGCTACGTATGCAAATGGCGTCCGATAAGTGGTGGACACACACATATACTTGACCGATGAGCGCTACTTCATTAGTATGCATTGATTTCCTAAACAGATTTTTCAATAGGAACATGTAACATCTTATTGTTCTCATCCGAATAGTCACTCGGAACTCCCTTAATCTGCTGTTTCTAGATGATGTCGTCGATATGGCGGCCGCACACAGAATACGCACTCTCTAACTGGAGAAGGCTTTCATGCGCGAGACATACTCATTTTCCGAAGTAAAAAACAACGTACTGAGTGGGTTGCTAATTTCTCTGGCCCTAGTACCCGAAGCTATCGCCTTTTCTCTTGTAGCTCATGTACCTCTGATTTCTGGTTTGTACGGTGCCTTTTTTATGGTGCTGATTACTTCGGTGTTGGGTGGCAGACCCGGTATGGTTTCCGCTTTCAGCGGTGCCACTGCCGTAGTAATGACAGCACTTATGCTGAAATATGGGATTGATTATGTCTTCGCTGCGGTAGTGCTGATGGGCATCATTCAGATCATTTTTTCTCTGGCCAAACTTAGTAAGTATGTGCGCATCATTCCTCGACAAGTAAACCTTGGATTTATCAATGGCTTGGCTGTGGTAATCTTTCTGGCCCAACTCGATCACTTCAAGGTGCCCGTTCCATCGGGAGGAGAACAGTGGATGCATGGATCCCAGCTGTACATCATGCTGGGTTTGGTTGCCCTGACCATGGCAGTCATCTATCTCTTGCCACTTTTGACCAAAGCGATTCCTGCGACGCTGAGCGGGGCCGTGGTCACCACCCTGGCAGTGATCTTCTTCCATATCCCCACCACGACCGTGGGAGATATCGCTCACTTGGCTGGCAATTTACCAACCTTCCACATCCCCGATGTGCCCTTCTCCTGGCATACCCTATACATTGTCGCACCGTACTCGTTCATTCTCGCAGCCAATGCGTTGGTAGAGACCTTGCTGACCCTAAATCTCATTGACGAAATGACGGATAGTCGCGGCCAGCCCAACAAAGAATCGATGGCCCAGGGATTGGGTAACTTGGTCAGTGGATTTTTTGGTGCCACGGGTGGTTGCGCCCTACTCGGGGAAAGCATCATCAACGTCACCAACAATGCTCTGAAAAGACTGTCGGGAATTACGACCGCTATTGCTCTTATGGCCATCATCCTCTTTGCTTCACACTGGATCGAACAAGTACCCATTGCTGCTCTTGTAGGTATCATGTTTGTAGTAGTGGAGAAAACCTTTGAGTGGAGTAGCCTACGATTTTTTGGAAAATTACCTGCTGCTGACGTTGCCATCGGTATTTTGGTCGCAGCAATTACCATATTTGTCAACATTACTCTAGCGGTTCTAACCGGAGTTATCTTGTCGGCATTGCTCTTTGCTTGGGAACACGCGAAACACATGAGCATAAAAACACGAGATGATGAGCAGGGCAGAAGAATCTATGAAGTAGATGGCACTTTGTTTTTTGCTTCAGCCCACCAGTTTTCCGAACTGTTCAACCCGAAGGAAGATCCAGAGAACGTTATAATCGACTTCAAAAATGCACGCATCATCGACCACTCTGCCATACAGGCCATCGATTCCCTAGCGGAGCGCTATAAACGGCGTGGAAAAATGGTGCAATTACGGCATCTCTGCAAAGATTGCATGGATCTTTTGACTAATGCCAAAGATTTATGCATCTTCGATATTGATGATCCGCGCTATCACGTAGCCGACGACAAAATCAGCTAGCATTATCGAAATGCATACCATAATGCCATCGTATATTTAAGGGCATAGTTACTGAGTAATGGCCGATGTGCGTCGCATGCGCCAGCCTGCCAGTTTTTATCGATCTCGAAGCCACCTATTCTATCTAGAGGATATTGCGACTCGCGCCATCCCGGATGATGAAAGAGATAGGATTTTCTTACAGATCGGCTTGATGAGCGACCGCTTCCGCTGCAAAGCAGTCGCTCGTCTCGGATACCGGTAGTTACTCGACAGTCACGGCCTTTGCCAGGTTGCGCGGGCGGTCGACGTCGGTACCCTTCACTAGGGCGGCGTGGTAGGCGAGAAGCTGCACCGGAATGGCATGGAGGACGGGTGACAGCAGCCCGGCGTGGCGGGGAAGGCGAATCACATGCACCCCCTCTCCGCCTTCATAGTGGCTATCGAGATCGGTAAAGACGTAGAGCTGCCCACCACGGGCGTGGACCTCTTGCATGTTGGCAGCGACCTTCTCGAAGAGCTGATCGTTGGCGGCAATCACCACCACGGGCATCTGACGATCGACCAGCGCCAGGGGCCCATGCTTCAACTCGCCGGCAGGGTAAGCCTCGGCATGGATGTAGGAAATCTCCTTGAGCTTCAGCGCTCCCTCCAGGGCAATGGGATAGTGCAGTCCCCTGCCGAGGAATAGGGCATGTTCCTTGTCCGCAAAGCGATTCGCCCAGAGCTGGATTTGTGGTTCCAGATTGAGGGCCTGCTGCAGGCTGCCCGGCAGTTGCCGCAAGGCCTCGCGATGCGCCTGCAATGCGATCGCATCTACCTGGCCACGCAGCACGCCGAGACTGAGGGCGAGCAGGTAGAGAGCAACAAGCTGAGTGGTAAAGGCCTTGGTAGAGGCCACACCGATTTCTGGTCCGGCGCGAGTGAGAAAACGCAGGGCCGACGCCCGCGGGATGGCACTCTCCGCGACGTTGCAGATCGACAGGGTGTGCAGATGCCCCAAGGCCTGCGCGTGCCGTAGCGCCTCGTAGGTATCCAGGGTCTCACCGGACTGCGACAGGGTAACGATGAGCTGGCGCGGATCGGGAATGCTCTCGCGGTAGCGGTACTCGTGTCCAAGTTCTGCCGCTGCCGGAATGCCGGCAATGGATTCGATCCATTGACGCCCCACCAGACTTGCATAATGACTGGTTCCCGAGGCCAGCAACAGGACACGATCGACTTCTTGCAGTCGCTCCGTCGCCCCCTTTCCCCACAACTGGTCGATGGAAAAACCCCCATCCAGCGCCGCTTCCAGGGTGTCAGCGACGGCGCGCGGCTGCTCGTAGATTTCCTTCTGCATGAAGTGGCGGTACGGTCCGAGGTCGATGGCTGCCGAGCTCAACTGGCTCCAATGCTCTTCCCGCTGTACCAGCACTCCCTCGACATCCTGCAGAGATGACGCATTCTGCTGGAGCCGGGCAAAATCGCCATCTTCGAGATAGATCACCCGCCGTGTCACCGGCAACAGTGCCGCCACATCTGAGGCAAAAAAGTGTCCCTGCGCCGCGATGCCCAACAAGAGGGGACAACCCTTGCGATGCAGTATCAGCTCCTGCGGATCGCGCCGACTGAGCACGGCGAAGGCGTAGGCACCCTGTAACTCACGACTGGCCGCCTGTACCGCCGCAAGGAGGGTAGGAAGCTGCTGACGATACCAGTGCACCAGATGGGCGATGACTTCGGTATCGGTCTCGGAAGTAAAGCGGTAGCCCAGGGACTGCAGACGACTGCGTAAGTTCTGATAATTTTCGATGATGCCATTGTGGACTACGGCAATCTCGTCATGGGAGATCAGCGGATGGGCATTGTGCTCAGCAATCCCGCCATGGGTCGCCCAACGGGTGTGGCCGATGCCGATCGTGGCTCGGAACTCTTCCTTGGTTTGCAACGCCGCCAGCTCCGCGACACGCCCGACGCTGCGCCGCCGCTGCAACTCACCCTGCGCGTCGACAAAGGCCAGGCCGGCCGAGTCGTAGCCACGGTACTCCAGACGCCGTAAGCCCTCGAGAATGACTGGGACCACATCGTCTGCCGCAATTCCACCAACAATTCCACACATTGCTCCGGTCCTCCGGCTCGTTCAGGATGGTGTACAGGATTTTTTGGGACCCTGCCAGTGTGGAATCGTCTTTTGTGGCGTCCGGCTAAGAGTCAAGCCACCTTCCGGTACCGCCTTGGTGATGGTGCTTCCCGCACCGATGGTGGCACCTTTTCCCACAGAAACCGGAGCCACCAGCTGCGTATCAGAGCCTACGAAAACATCGTCACCAATCTCGGTGCGATGTTTGTGTACGCCATCATAGTTGCAGGTGATCACGCCCGCACCAATATTCACGCCCTTGCCGATCTCTGCGTCGCCGAGATAACTCAGGTGATTGGCCTTGCTTCCTTCTCCCAGAAGGACCTTTTTGGTTTCCACAAAATTGCCGACATGGGCACGCGCGCCGATGTCACTTCCTGGCCGAATGCGGGCAAACGGGCCGACACGGGCCGCCGTGCCAATGCGCGCTTCCTCCAATAACGAATAGGGGAGAATCTCCACATCGTCGCCGATCGTACAGTCACGCAGAATCACGCCAGCACCGACGCGTACACGATCCCCGAGCGAGACCTTGCCCTCGATGATCACTCCCGGTTCCAGCCAGCAGTCCATGCCAAAGTGAAGTTCACCGCGCAGATCCAGACGCGCAGGATCGGCACAGCGCAGCCCGGCACGCTGCAGGGCCTCCACCTGCCGGCGCTGGTAGAAGCGTTCCGCAAAGGCGAGTTGGGCGGGGTCGTTCACCCCCAGGGCCTCCTCCGGTTGCGGCAGGCGAAAGCCGTGCACCGCGACGCCGTCGCTACGTGCAAAGCCCACCAAGTCCGTAAGATAGTACTCTCCCTGCGCGTTACTGGGCTGAAGGCGCGCTAGCCAGTCAGCCAGACGACTCGCGGGGAGGAGCATGATGCCCAGATTGACCTCCCGCAGCAGCCGCTCCTCTACGCTGCAGTCACGCTCCTCGCGAATCCCCAGGACCTCCCCTCGCGAGGAGCGAAGGATTCGACCATAGCCCTGGGGGTCAGTCAGGTCCCCGGTACAGAGCCCGAGGACATCCGCTGGCACGCCATGCAGAAACTGCTGTAGGGTCTCGACACGCAGTAGCGGCACGTCGCCATACAGCACCAGCACCCGCTCGGCCTCCTGCAGAGCTGGCAAGGCCTGGCGTACGGCATCGCCGGTGCCGAGTTGCCGTTCTTGATGGTGCCAACAGATCTCGCCATCGTGCGCAAAGCTCGCCCGCACCAGCTCCGCGCCGTAACCAACAACGACGTGGACCCGCGGGTTTCCCGCTAGCGTCCGCGCCGTATCGAGTACATGCGCCAGTAATGGCTTACCCGCCAATGGCTGCAACACCTTGGGCGACGAGGAGCGCATGCGCGTGCCCTTGCCAGCGGCCAGGATGACGATGTCGATTGTCATATGATTCCCCCAAAAACAAAGGCCCCACTACGCTACTGCGTCGGGGCCTTCGACAAGCTGCGCGGGAAAAGACCGCCCAAAAGGCTAGCGCAGGATACCCTGCTCACGCAGACGCTGCAGGGTGCGCAGGCGTGCGACCTGCTCGAGCAGCTCCGCTTGCGCCGCCGCATAATCCAGCTCGTCCACCTGATTGGCGATGCGCGCCTCTGCCGCCTCCTTGGCAGCCTTGGCCTTCGCCTCATCGATATCAGCGGCACGCTCTGCGGAATCCGCCAGAACCGTTACCACGTCGGGCTGGATTTCGAGGATGCCGCCGTTTACGAAGAGATACTCGGTCTCGGCACCGTGTTTGATGCGCAGCTCCCCCGGACGCAGCCCGGTGAGCAGCGGGGCATGGCGGGGAAGGATACCCAGCTCGCCCATCTGCCCCGGTGCGATCACCATATCCGCCGTGCCTTCGTAGATGCTGCCTTCCGCGCTGACTACCCGCACATCGATGGTCATGGCCATAGCTCTCAGCCTTGCTGCAGCTTCTGCGCCTTGGCCAGCGCTTCATCGATGGTGCCGACCATGTAAAAGGCCTGCTCGGGCAGATGGTCATATTCGCCATTGACAATCGCCTTGAAGCCACGGATGGTCTCTTTGAGCGAAACGTAAGTGCCCGGGCTACCGGTAAAGACTTCGGCAACAAAGAACGGCTGCGACAGGAAGCGTTGGATTTTCCGTGCTCGTCCCACCAGCACCTTGTCTTCGGCAGAAAGTTCGTCCATACCGAGGATGGCGATGATGTCCTGCAACTCTTTGTAGCGCTGCAAAGTCTTCTGACAGGAACGCGCCACGTCGTAGTGCTCCTGACCAACGATCTGGGGATCGAGCTGACGGCTGAAGGAATCCAGAGGATCCAAAGCCGGATAGATGCCCAGCTCGGCGATCTGTCGCGACAGCACCACCGTCGCATCCAAATGGGCGAAGGTGGTTGCCGGAGATGGATCGGTGAGGTCGTCCGCCGGCACGTATACGGCTTGCACCGAAGTGATCGAGCCGACCTTGGTAGAGGTGATCCGCTCCTGCAGCTTGCCCATTTCTTCGGCCAGGGTCGGCTGATAACCCACCGCCGATGGCATACGTCCGAGCAGCGCAGAAACCTCGGTGCCCGCCAAGGTATAGCGGAAGATGTTGTCGATAAACATCAGGATGTCGCGACCTTCATCGCGGAAATGCTCCGCCATGGTCAAGCCGGTAAGACCCACGCGCAGACGGTTGCCTGGTGGCTCGTTCATCTGTCCGTACACCAGCGCCACCTTGTCGATAACGCTGGACTCGGTCATTTCGTGATAGAAGTCATTGCCCTCGCGGGTCCGCTCGCCGACCCCGGCGAATACGGAGTAACCCGTATGCTCGATGGCGATGTTGCGGATCAACTCCATCATCAACACCGTCTTACCCACGCCCGCGCCCCCGAAGAGGCCGACCTTGCCACCCTTGGCAAAAGGACAGACCAAGTCGATGACCTTAACGCCGGTTTCCAAGACCTCGGTGCTCGCCGCCAACTCGTCAAAGGACGGCGCTGGGCGGTGGATCGCCTTGCGCTCTTGCGTCTGCACCGGTCCCTTACCATCCACGGGATCGCCCAGGACATCCATGATGCGTCCCAGGGTTTCATGGCCCACGGGGACGCTGATCGGCGCCCCAGTGCGGCGGACGGAGAGTCCGCGCTTCAAGCCTTCACTGGACCCCATGGCAATGCCGCGAGCTACCCCATCACCCAACTGGGTCTGTACTTCGATGGTAAGATGGCGGTCTTCAACGACGATCGCCTCCATGATTTCCGGCACCTGCCCGCGGGGGAAGGCGACGTCGATCACCGGCCCGATGACCTGGACGATATGGCCAACGGCCTGATCTGCAACTTGCGCTTCGCTCATGCTCTGCATCCTCAAATAATCCAAAAATTTACACTGCCGCGGCGCCGGCGCTGATCTCCGCGATTTCCTGCGTGATTGCCGCCTGACGCGCCTTGTTGTAAGCAAGCTGTAACTCGCCCACGAGCCGCTTGGCATTGTCTGAGGCGTTTTTCATCGCCACCATCCGAGCGCTCTGCTCGCAGGCCAAATGCTCGACTACCGCCTGGTAAATGACCGATTCCACGTAGCGCTGTAACAGATGATCCAGTACCGGTCGCGCTTCTGGCTCGTAGATGTAATCCCAACGCTCGCCTGTCACCACCGTCTTTTCCTCCGGCTTCTTCACCGGCAAGACCTGCTCCAGGGTCGCCCGCTGCAACATGGTATTGATGAAGCGTGAGGAAATCAGGTACAGGGCGTCAATCTCGCCATTCCGATAGGCGTCGGTCATCACCCGAATCGGGCCGACCATATCCGCCAGGCCGGGCCGATCGCCAATGCCGGTGAGTTCCGCAGAAAGGTGCGCACCATGACGCCGCAGAAACCCAACGCCCTTGTTGCCAATCGCAGCCACCTGCACTTCTACACCCTGACTCTGCAAGTCGTGCATTTGCTGCACAACGATGCGCAGGACGTTTACATTCAGTGCCCCACAAAGACCGCGATCGGAACTGACCAGCAGAAACCCAACCCGCTTTCTTGGCCGCTCGGCGAGAAAGGGATGTTGGTACTCAGGGTGCGCCTGCGCAACATGCGCCAGCACTTCGCGGATCTTGTCGGCATAGGGCCGCGATGCCGCCATCCTTTCCTGGGCGCGGCGCATCTTGCTCGCCGCGACCATTTCCATGGCCTTGGTGATCTTGCGCGTATTTTTTACGCTCTTGATCTGGGCGTTGATTTCCTTCGCCTTTGCCATTGCCGTTCCTTAATAACTCGCGGTGGACTTGAATTGCTTCAACGCTGCATCCAATTCCGCCTTGATCTCGTCGGTTAGTGCCTTTTTGGCTTCCAAGGCATCGACGGTCGCCTGATGATTGGAGTGCATATAGGCAAGCAACGCCTTCTCAAAGGGCCGGACCTTGGCGACCTCGACGTCGTCCAGGGCGCCACTGCTGGCCGCAAACAGTGCGATGGACTGCTCAGCGACGGACATCGGCGAATACTGATCCTGCTTCAGTAGCTCTGTTACGCGCTTGCCGCGCTCGATCTGCTTGCGCGTGATCTCATCGAGATCTGAAGCAAACTGCGCAAACGCCGCGAGCTCGCGGTATTGCGCCAAGTCCAGACGAATACCACCGCCAAGCTTCTTGATGACCTTGGTCTGCGCTGCACCGCCGACGCGGGAAACCGAAAGGCCCGCATTGATAGCCGGGCGAATGCCGGAATTGAACAAATCGGATTCGAGATAGATCTGACCGTCGGTAATGGAAATGACGTTGGTCGGCACAAACGCAGACACGTCGCCCGCCTGGGTCTCGATGATCGGCAATGCGGTCAGAGAGCCGGTCTTTCCCTGTACCGCGCCGTTGGTCTTCTTTGCCACAAAGTCGGCGTTGACGCGCGCTGCGCGCTCCAACAAGCGGGAGTGCAGATAGAACACGTCACCCGGGTAGGCCTCGCGACCTGGCGGACGGCGCAGCAACAGGGAGATCTGCCGATAGGCCCAGGCCTGCTTGCTGAGATCGTCGTAGATGATCAGGGCATCCATGCCGCGATCACGGAAATACTCGCCCATCGTACAACCGGCATATGGTGCCAGGTACTGCATTGCCGCAGAATCCGAGGCGTTGGCAGCGACCACGATGGTGTACTCCATCGCGCCGTACTCCTCGAGCTTGCGCACCACACTTGCCACTGTGGACGCCTTCTGCCCGACGGCGACATACACACAGAAGACGTTCTGCCCCTTCTGGTTCAGAATGGCGTCTACCGCGACAGCCGTCTTGCCGGTCTGGCGGTCGCCGATGATCAGCTCGCGCTGCCCGCGTCCGACCGGGACCATGGCATCAATTGCCTTGATTCCCGTCTGCATGGGCTCATCCACACTCTGGCGATCGATGACGCCGGGAGCAATCTTTTCGAGGACATCGTACTCTTCCGCCTCGACCGGGCCCTTGCCATCCAGGGGCTGACCCAGGGAGTTGACGACGCGACCCAGCAAACCCTTGCCAATCGGTACCTGCATGACCTTACCGGTGCATTTGACGACGTCCCCTTCTTCTAGGCCGGAGAATTCGCCCAATACCACGGCACCGACATTGTCACGCTCCAGATTCATCGCGAGGGCATACTTACCCCCCGGCAACTCGAGCATCTCGCCGTACATCACGTCTTCCAGGCCGTGAATGCGGAGAATCCCGTCGCTCAGGCTGGTGATCGTTCCCTGTGAGCGGGTTTCCACCCGCCCCTCGAAACCCGCTATCCGCGTGCGGATCAGGTCACTGATTTCCGAAGGATTCAGTTGTTGCATGCCATTTCCTCAATTCAATTGCGAAGATTTTGCGCCAGTTGCTGCAACTGGCCGCGCACGGATGCGTCAATGGATTCATCACCGGCGCGGATGACCAGACCACCCAGGAGATCAGGGTCTACCGCCTCCCGCAAGATCACGTGCATACCGGGATGCCGGCGTTCCAGCGCAGCGGCTACCGCCGCCTTCTGATCGTCGTCCAAAGCGTATGCGCTGGTAACCAAGACATCGAGTTCCCCTTTCGCACGTCGCACCGCGGCGCGGAAGAGCTCGGCGATTTCTCGGGAAAGAGACCAGCGCTCGTTATCGATGAGCAGCTGGACGAAGCGCGCCCAAGCCTCGTTGTCGACGGCGACCGAGATACCTGCGAGCAAGGCCACCTTGTCGGCATCCAGGCGCTCTGGATCGGCGAGAAAGGCGCGCGCGTCTGCATCCTCGACCCAGAAGGCGAGGGCCTGCAGCGCATCATCCCAAGCAGCCGTTACCGCACCCGCTGAGGCCATCTCGAAGAGGGCTTCAGCGTAGGGCCGCGCCAGGGTAGTAGAATCTGCCATCGTCGCCTCCGTCAGAGCTGGGCAACCATGCGATCAACGATGTCGCGATGATTTTCAGCGTTGATTTCCCGATGCAGAATCTGCTGCGAGCCGTCCACCACCAGGCGCACAACTTCACCACGCAACTGCTCGCGGGCGCGATTGCCTTCGACCTCGATCTCCGCGCGGGCTGCGGCGATGATGCGATCCGCCTCTTCCCGCGCCTTGATTTGCGCTTCTTCACGCATCTCGATATCGCGCCGCTCGGCCAGAGCAATGATTTCGCTCGCTTTGTCTTTCGCTTCCCGAAGAATTTCGGCAGCGCGCTTCTGCGCAAGGTCAAGCTCTTCCTGACCACGCTCGGCGGCAGCCAAACCGTCCGCAATCTTTGTCGAGCGATCGTCCATTACCCGACGCAACGGACCATAAAGATACTTGTAGAGCAAAATCACCAAGATCACGAAGGTGATCAGCTGGATGATCAGCGTTCCATTGATACTTACTGGATTCATGATGTCCTCTCTTGCACGGAGGCCGGCTCAGCCGGCCAGGGGCATTAGCCGACGAAGGGGTTGGCGAAGAGGAACCAGAAGCCAAAGGCGAGAATGATGAAGGGGAAAGACTCCATCAAGCCAGCGAAGATGAAGGTGTTGACCAGCAGCTGCGGGCGCATCTCCGGCTGACGGGTAATGCCTTCGATGGTCTTGGAGGTGATCAAACCCCAGCCAATGGCCGAGCCGAGACCGGCGGCACCAAAGATGATACCCACGGCGATGGCAGTTGCTGCAACGATGATGGTATGTGCGTCCATGGTAAAGACTCCTCAGAATGTCAAAATAAAGCAGAAAAGTGGAATTAGTGGTCCTGCATATTGGCCATGCCCAGGTACACAACCGTCAGCACGGTGAAAATAAAGGCTTGGAGCATAATGATGAGGGATTCGAACAGCGACCAGACCTCGCCCATGATCAGGGTACCCCACCACGGCAAGAGAGCGAGAAGCAGGAATACCAGCTCGCCAGCAAACATATTGCCAAAGAGTCGCAAACCCAGACTCAGGGGCTTGGTGATTTCTTCAATCGCCGTCATGATGATGTTGATGGGCGCCAGGTACTTGCCGAACGGATGGGTGAGGTAGGTCTTGAAGTATGCAAACCCCTTCACGCGCAGACTGGTGAAAATGGTCAGCCCAAAGACCGCCAACGCGACCGCAAAGGTGGTGTTCAAATTTACGGTAGGCGTGATGCGGAAGTGCTCGAGCCCAAACCAACCGGCGACAACTCCAGGCAGATAGGCAGGAATCACGTCCATACTGTTCATCAGCAGGATCCACACGAATACCGTTAGCGCCACCGGTGCAATCAGGGGATCGCGCACCGGAAAACTATCGGTAACCAGCTTATCGATAAATTCTACGGTTCCTTCGAGCCAGGCCTGCATTCCGGCTGGGGCTCCCCGCTGCAGGCGGGCACCGACCACCATGGAGGTGATTACCAGGATGGCAGCCATTACCCAACCAATCAGAATGGTATCGAGATCGAAGGTCCAGAATCCCTGACCAACCGTCCAGTTGACCAGGTGATGGGCGATATCGCCAGATGCCACGTTTCATCTCCTTTTCTTGCTGCGCTCGCGCAACATGAAGCCTAAATACACAAAGTGTGCAAGCAAAAGACCGATGACCAAGCCGACGATCGGCAGGTGCAACCAGGCCAGTGCCAACAGCAAGCCCAAGATGGTGAGCACCCAGCGCTGCAGCACCGCCGCACCCAGCCGCGCGCTGGCGGCAGCCGGTGCAGCGGGGAGCGCCAAGAGGCGGCTTCCCAAAATGAGCATGTTCAATACGCTCAATAAGGCGGCGTAGAGAATGGCCCAGGCCTCTCGCGCATTCCAGAGCCACCCACAGATGACGGCAGCGAGCAAAGCCAACACCAGTACCCACGCAGCAACTCGACCGACATAGGCCGAAAATGCCCAGGAGGCCATGGTTGATTTTTCTGACATCGGCCTCACCGCAAATTGGCAGGGAGTCTAAACACGCAGTCGGACAAGGTCAAGAGACGGGCACCGAATCGTCCGTCACGCCCAGACGTTGCCACAGGCCAGTGGCCTCAGCGGCATTGCGCCAGCGAATGCGCAGCTCTCCCCCTTCACGACGGACCGCGATGCGGACTTGCAGACCCAAGGTCTTTTCCAGCTGGACGAGCAGCGCGGCAAGGTTGGGATCGACCTCCTCGGAGACTCGATTCTCACGATCCTGCACGTTTTTGACTAGAAGTTCGGCTTGGCGAACGCTCAGACCCTTGGCGATGATCTCCGCCGCCGCTTGCCGCTGCGCGGGGGGCGGCAGGGACAGCAGGGTCCGCGCATGGCCTGCAGTCAATCCGCCAGAGCGTAACTGCGGTGCCAAAGAGGGATCGAGACGGAGCAGGCGCAACTGGTTGCTGATGGCCGCTCGCGAGCGCCCCAACGCCTGGGCCAGGGCCTCATGACTCAGGTGGAATTCATCAAGCAGACGCTGCAAGGCCGCAGCTTCCTCAAGGGGGTCGAGATCCTGGCGCTGGATGTTTTCGATAATGCCAATCACCAGGGCCTGCTGTTCGGAGGCCTCGCGGATCAGGGCGGGAATCTCCCGCAGTCCGGCCAACTGTGCTGCGCGCCAGCGCCGCTCCCCGGCCAAAAGCTCATATCGGCCACCGGCCTCGGCTCGCACCAGAATCGGCTGCAGCACCCCTTCGGCGCGAATGGAATCTGCGAGCTCCGCCAGAGCCGCTTCGTCAAAATGTTTACGCGCCTGCTGTGCCCCCGGATGGATGAGGTCGAGCGGCAGATTGCGCAGGGTGCTGGTCTCCCGGTTACCGGCAAACAGGGCGTCGAGACCACGACCTAGCGCGGCAGGTTTTTTACTCATAACCGTTGCTCACGTTGCAAAAACTCTTGCGCCAGTTGGCGGTAGGCGTCGGCACCGGCACACTGCGGATCATAATGAATGGCTGGCTGGCCAAAGCTGGGGGCTTCCGCGAGCCGGACATTGCGGGGCACGATGACGCGGTACATGCGCTCGGGGAAATGGCGCTCCAGCTCCCCACTCACCTCGGTCGAGAGACGATTGCGGGCATCGAACATGGTACGCAGAAGGCCATCGACTTCCAGGCCGGGATGCAATTGTGCGCGCACCCGGCGCAGGGTGTCGAGTAGCTGCGTCAGGCCCTCCAGGGCGAAATATTCGCATTGCATAGGGATCATCACCCGATCGGCTGCAACCAGGGCGTTTAGAGTCAGGAGACCGAGGGACGGCGGGCAGTCGATAAAAACGTAATCCCAGTCCTCTGCGCCCCGCAGAGCGTCGCGCAGACGCAACTCACGTCCTTCCTGCCCGGCAAGCTCTACTTCCAGAGCAGCGAGATCTGGGCTCGCGGCGAGCAAGGACAAGGCTCCACATCCTTGCAGCGCCGCCGCCAGATCGACCTCCCCCAAAAGTAAGTGGTACACATTGGGCCAGCGACCTTTATCGGCACCGAGCCCCGTGCTGGCGTTGCCCTGCGGATCCAGGTCGATCAGCAGCACGCGCTTGTCCAAGGCTGCTACGGCCGCCGCCAGGTTGACCGCCGTGGTGGTCTTCCCGACACCGCCCTTCTGGTTGGCTATAGCCACAACCCGCATCTTATGTCTCTCTCCGCTTCGCGCTTACAGGATACCGACTGCGGGCGGAACCGACCAGTGACTGGATGACGCCGCGCTCTCCAGCTCGGCGCAGAGGGCAAAGCGTGGCGGTTGCCCGGGAACGGTCAATGGCTGCGCCACGAATCGTGCCGCCCAATCCGGTGGCAGTCTACTCATTTCTTCGGCCCAGGACGGTCCTTTGGCGAGCAGCAACGCGACCCCCGGTTGCAGGCAACTCTGGGTCATGACGAGGAACTCCGCCAGCTCAGCGGTGGCGCGACTAACCAGTACCATACCGTCGACGTAGCGTAACTCCTCGGCACGCTGTGCCCGAACTTCTACCTGCTCCAATCCCAGCAGCGACAGCACATGACGCAGAAACGCCACCCGCTTGCCCGCCGGTTCGACCAGCACGAAGGGTTGCTGCGGGCGCGCGACGGCCAGCGGAATGCCCGGCAGACCAGCGCCACTGCCGATGTCATACACCGGTCGATCCTTCGGCAAAAACGGTAACAAGGCCATACTATCGAGCAAATGCCGGTATACGGCCGCCGATGGGTCCCGAATTGCTGTCAGGTTATGGGTCCGGTTCCACGACATCAGCTCTGCCAGATAACGCAAAAGCCGCTCGCGCGCCTGCGGGCTGATTTCCTGGTCCAGGTCCATAGCGAGCAGCCCCTGATCGAGGCTCTGGCGCAGGGCGTTGCCGTCCATCTCGGGAATAGGTGGCACCTAGCTCGCCGCCGCCCAGTGGTGACGTTTCACGTGAATCAACAGCAGGGAGACCGCAGCAGGTGTGACCCCAGGGATGCGGCTGGCCTCCCCCACACTGCGCGGCTGCTGCCGCTGCAGACGTTGCCGCACCTCCGTAGACAGACCGGAAATGACGCCAAAGTCGAGATCCGCCGGAATTTCCATGCTCTCCCAGCGTTGATTGCGTTCGACCTCTTCCTCTTGCCGCTGCACGTAGCCGGCATATTTGCAGTCAATTTCCAGTACCGCGGCAAGGGAGACCGGTAACGGATCGCTGATACCACAGTCTGCCAGCAGTTCGGCGTAACCCAGCTCGGGGCGACGCAACAACTCCCAGAGGTTGTGGTCCCGGCGTAGTGGTTGCGGCAGGCGCAGGGCCAGGTGTTGGGCTGCGGGAGAGTCTTCGCCAATACGGATGGATTCCAAGCGCTGCCGTTCACCGCGCAGCGCTTCCTGCTTGGCGACAAAGCGTTGCCAGCGCTCTTCATCCACCAAGCCAAGCTCTCGGCCTACCGGCGTCAGGCGCTGGTCGGCATTGTCTTCGCGCAGCCGCAGGCGATATTCCGCGCGGCTGGTGAACATCCGATAGGGTTCATCCAGGCCGCGGGTAACCAAATCATCCACCATCACGCCAAGATAGGCCTCATGTCGTGCCGGACACCAGCCTTTTTCGCCGCGCATCCAGCGGGCGGCGTTGATCCCCGCCAGGAGACCCTGCGCCGCCGCTTCTTCGTAGCCCGTCGTGCCGTTGATCTGTCCGGCACAGAAGAGCCCCGGCAGAAGCTGGCTCTGCAACTCTGGGGTCAGAGCGCGGGGGTCGAGGTAGTCGTACTCGATGGCGTAGCCCGGGCGCAACAATACGGCGTTTTCCAGGCCGCGCATGCTGCGTACCAGCGCCTCCTGCACGGCAAAAGGGAGGCTGGTGGAGATCCCGTTGGGGTAGACCTCCTGGGTGCGCAAACCTTCGGGTTCGAGAAAGATCTGGTGTGACGCCTTGTCGGCAAAGCGCACGATTTTGTCCTCGATGGAAGGACAGTAGCGTGGTCCCTTGGATTGAATGTGGCCCCCATACATGGCCGAATGCTGCAAGTTGTCGGCGATGATGCGATGGGTTTCGGCATTAGTATAGGTGATATGGCAGGGGCGCTGTTCGACCTCGATGCGCTCCGTCAGAAAGGAAAAAGGGGGCGCCGGATCATCGCCAGGCTGGATCTCGAGCACGGAGTAATCGATGCTACGCCCGTCGATGCGCGGCGGGGTTCCGGTCTTCAGCCGGGCCACCGGAAACTCGAGGGCACGCAGACGTTCCGCCAGGGCATTGGCCGGGGCGTCACCGGCGCGTCCCGCCGGGTAACTTTGATCGCCAATGTGGATGCGTCCGGCGAGGAAAGTGCCGGTGGTAAGGACCACAGCCGGAGCCCGAAATTCCTGCCCATTCTCCAGGCGCACACCCGCAACCCTGCCATCTTCTATCAACAGATCGCCCACGCTGCCCTGAAACATCTGCAGGAGCGGTAGTTCTTCCAGCAGCTCGCGCACCGCGAGCTTATACAGGCTGCGATCGGCCTGGGCGCGCGTGGCACGCACTGCCGGCCCCTTGCGCGCATTGAGGACGCGGAACTGGATGCCGGCGCGGTCGATGGCACGACCCATGATCCCGCCCAGGGCATCGATTTCCTTGACCAGATGCCCCTTGCCAATACCACCAATGGCCGGATTGCAGGACATCTGCCCGATGGTGTCGATATTCTGGGTCAACAGCAGGCAGCGGCTGCCGCTACGCGCGACGGCCGCCGCTGCTTCAATGCCAGCGTGGCCAGCGCCTACCACAATGACGGGAAAGGTGTTTTTCATGGGCGGATTATCCTGCGACGATTGGCATCGGGCAAGTCCGGGGCAACGGCGCGAAGTACTGCACGTACTGCAGGTCAGTGCAATCGCGATAGAGACCTTATCGCTTGGCGTTCGCTAGACCTCGCCGCGAATCCGTGGCAAGAGCTGGGTGAGATTGCAGGGACGCTGACGGATATCCAACTGGGGGACGATGATCTGGCTGACCCCCGTGCGTACAGCCCCCGTGGAACCAGGCAACAGGAAAAAGAGGGTCCCCGAGCAAACCGCAGCTTCAGCGCGCGACTGTATGGTGCTGGTGCCAATTTCTTGGTAGGAAAGATAACGAAAGAGCTCGCCGAATCCTGGGATGGGCTTGCTGACCAAGGGCGCCATGGCCTCGGGGCAGACATCGCGGCCGGTGAGTCCGGTACCCCCCGTGCTGACGACGACATCGATCTGCGGGTCATCGATCCACGCCTGCATCTGCGCCCGCAGTGCCAGCAGATCATCGGCAACGATGGCACGTCGGACGATCCGATGACCTGCCTCGCGCAGCAAAATATCGGCAGCGTCACCCGACTTGTCGGTTTCGAAGGTGCGGGTGTCCGAGGCCGTGAGGATGGCAATACCCAGGGGTTGAAACGATCGTTCTTCCATCAGTCCTCCAGTTCATCTTCCGGGCGCCGCTCGCCGCGCAGCCCAATCCCCAGATTCTTCAGTTTGCGGTAGAGATGGGTACGCTCGAGACCGGCGGCTTCTGCCGTCCGGGCAATGTTCCAGTCGTTGCGCGCCAGGTGATATTCGAGAAAGGCGCGTTCGAAGCGTTCGCGCGCACGCTTCAGGGTGCCGCCAAAATCATCCGGCGAGGCGTTACCGAGGGGCATCAGACGCTGATCCAGTCCCAACGCGCCCTCCACTTCTTCGGCACTGACTTCGGGACCCTCGCTGAGAATCAACAAGCGTTGCACCAGGTTCTGTAATTCCCGCACGTTTCCGGGCCAGGGATAGTGGCGCAGAACCTCCATGGCCTCCGGCAGAAACTGCCGCCGACTCAGACCCTCGCGCCGGCGATACAGCCCCATGAACTCCTCGACCAGCTCCGGGATATCGGCACTGCGCTGCGCGAGGCTGGGCACTTGCAGCGGCAGCGCCTGCAGGCGGTAGAAGAGATCTTGGCGGAACTGCCCCGCGGCTACCAGTTTTTGCAGATCGCGCGCCGTGCCGGCAATGACGCGGACATCAAGGTCCACCGGCGTCGTCCCTCCCACCCGGAGGATGCGCCGCTCCTGCAGGGCAGAGACCAGACGCGCCTGGCTCTCGACGTTCATGTCAGCAATTTCGTCGATGAAAAGGGTGCCACCGTGTGCCAATTCCAGACGCCCCCGCTGCACACGCCCGTCTTGCTCAGCACCAAACAGCTCGACCGTGACATTGGGCTGAGCGATGACCGCCGCCCGCAAGTCGATGAATGGGCTGTTGACACGGCGGCTGTGGCGGTGCAGGTAGCGCGCCGCGACCTCCTTGCCACTTCCCGCTTCGCCTTGGAGCAGGACCCAGGAGTCTACCGCTGCAACCCGTTTGAGTTGTTCGCGAAACTGCTTGATAGCCGAACTTTCACCGGTAGGTCGCTCGATCACCCCACTCTGCTCGCGCAGTTCCCGGTTCTCGCGCTGTAGCTGGAAGGCTTCGAGGGCGTGCCCCACGCTGAGCAGGGTCTTGTCCAGAGACAGGGGCTTCTCGATAAAATCATAGGCCCCCAGTTTCGTCGCCTGCACGGCGGTTTCGATGGTGCCATGCCCCGACATCATCACCACCGGCTGCTCCAGGCCATTACTCGCGAGACGCCGGAGGAACTGCAATCCATCCTCCCCGGGCATCCAGATGTCGAGCAGAAGAAGATCGTAGAGGCCATCGCGCAGACGCACCTCGGCCTCGGCGGCACTGGCTGCCTGGGTAACACGGTAGCCCTCGTCTTCGAGGATATCGGCCAGCGTGCTACGAATATCCGGCTCATCATCGACGACCAGAATGTTGAGTCTTCCCGCTTCCTTCATGCTTCCTCCGCCACCCCCGCCGCGAGGGGAAACCGCATCACCACCCAAGCCCCGCTTTCTTCCCGGTTTCCAGCCTCGATCTGTCCACCATGCTCCTCGACGATGCGTCGCACAATGGCCAATCCCAGACCCGAGCCCTTGGGTTTACTGGTCACATAGGGCTCGAAGACGCGTGCTAGGAGATCCGCGGGAAAACCGGGGCCATCGTCTTCTACTGTCCATTCTAGCATGGGTTGCTCCGGGCCGAGCAGCATCCGAGTACGAATCCAGATGTGCCGCTGCCCCTCCGTTGCGGGTTCTGCCGTAGCAGCGATGGCATCGATGGCATTGCGCAGCAGATTGTTGAGGATCTGCCGCAGGCGATGGGCATCCGCGCGCAGCAGCGGCAGCTCCGGCGCCAGATCGCAGTGGATTTCCACTCCGGCGCCCTGCCCGCGATACAGCTCGGCGACATCGGCAATCAAGGCGTTCAGATCGATGGGATGCAGGTCCAGCTTTGGCGCTCGGGCGTATTCCGAGAAGGCATCGACCAACACTTTCAGGGCGTCGACCTGCTGGATGATGGTGTGGGTTGCCCGATCCAGCGTTTCTCCCTCGGCGCCAAGCCGTTCGAGATACTTGCGGCGCAGCCGCTCTGCCGAGAGCTGGATGGGGGTGAGCGGGTTCTTGATCTCGTGCGCCAGGCGCCGCGCTACCTCACCCCACGCGGCGCTGCGCTGGGCAGCCAACAGCGGGCTGATGTCGTCGAAGACCAGGACAAAACCCTCGGCCCCGCCCAGCTCGGCAAAGCGCGCGCCGTGCAGCAATAGGGTCTGGGTACCGTCATTCCGTTCGATCTGCAGCTCCCGTTGCATGTCGTTGCGTGGCTGCTGAATCCAGTCCTGCGCCTGCGCCCAGAATGCGGCCAGTTGCGGCTCATTTTCCGGATCCGGCAACCCGCTTTCCGGCAAACGCAGAATCTGCCTTGCCGCTGTATTGACTTCCGAGATCTTGCCATCATTCGCATATATCAGGATGCCGCTGGAAATCTGCGCGAGGATGGTCTCCAGATAATACCGTCGCTGATCGGCCTCCTCCTGCGCCTTGGCCGCCTGCTGCTTGGCGCGTGCGAGCTGTCGCGTCATGTTGTTGAAAGAATGCAGTAAAACGCCCAGCTCATCATTACTGGGAATGATTTGCAGGGGAATGAACTCGCCGCGCGCCACCGCCTGCGTCCCCGCGGCAAGGCGGGCGATGGGGGCGGTCAGGCGCCGGGCCAGGAGCAGGGCGATCCACAGGGCACTGAGCGCGGTCAGCAGGAGAGCGACCGCTAGGGTCATCTGAAAGGCCGTCTTCATGGGCCCGCGCATCAGAGTGAGCTGCCGATAGCGGTGATCGGCATTTTGCACGGCTGCAGCGGCCCGACTGAATTGCTCCGGCACCACCTGCTCCACATAGAGCAGACGATTGCCGCGGCCAAACTGCGGGTTCATCACCGGGATGAGCACGCGCACCAGGAACTGTCCGTTTTCGTCTGCTATTTTGACCAGCGGATGGTTGGCATGGGCGCCAAGCAAAAGGTCGTGGGGCAGGCGAGGGACCAGCTCGAGGTTGTCGCTGCTGGTGGCAATGATGCGATTGCTGCTGGAAAAGAGGGTGACGCTGCTCAGGCGAAACTGGTCACGCATCTGGATGACGGTCAGCACTGCGGCACTGTCCGGCTGCCCGGTGAGCGCTTGGGCAATCGTCTCCGCCGACAGCAGGGTGCTACTGCGGTAGCGGTCTACCCCCGCCTTGGCTACATCTACCGCCTGCTCGAGGGCGCTCTCCACTGCGGCGCTCAACCAGGAGTCGATGCCTTGATTGAGGTAACGCCAGGAGAAGGCAAACACCACGGCCGCTGGGGTTAGGCTGAGGATGGTGATGATCACGACCAGACGGGTGGCCAGCTGACTGCCCACCTCACCGCGCCGCACCCGCAGCAGCAGGCGGGCGACAGCGACCATGACCAACACCAGCAGAAGCAAAACGATGGCCGCCGAAGCGAGGAGCATGGGGATGAAAAAGGGGCTCAGCGGTCCGGCGGCACTGACAAAAAAAGTAAACGCGAGAAAGCCCAGGACCAGAAGGATCAGCAGCACCGCCCACCAGCGCAGGAAGCCGACGTTCCCGTCGGCGCCATCATTCTGACGCAGTGCACGCAACCAGTAGCGGCGCGGCGAAGGGCGCTGACGTTCGCTCATGCCTGCGTACCGACCTTGCGCAGCAGCGCGTAGTAGAAGCCATCCATGTCGTCTTGCCCGGGGAGGCGTTGACCGCAGCGTGGGTCTGCCACCCGCACCGCGTCGCTGTGCCCGGCAAGGAAATCCTGTATCTGCGCTTCGTTTTCTTCCGGCAAAATGGAGCAAGTGCAGTAGAGCAGGCGCCCCCCCGGTCGCAATTGTTGCCAAAGACCGCGCAGCAGACGCGCCTGCTCGTCACGCAAGGCGACGAGGTCCGGTTCGCGGTGCAGGATATCCGGGTGGCGACGAATGATGCCGGTGGCACTGCAAGGCGCATCGAGGAGAATGGCATCGAAAAGTTGCTGGTTGCCCCAGGTCTCCGGCAAGGCGGCATCGGCCTCCCGCAGCTCGGCACTAAGGCCCTGCCGTTGCAACGCCTCCTGCAGGCGGCGCAGACGGGGGGCGGAGCGGTCCAGGGCCAGTATATTTGTGGCCCCCAAGGCAAGCAGATGCGCGGTTTTGCCGCCGGGCGCGGCGCAGGCATCGAGAACTTTTTCCCCCCGCTGGGGCGCGAGAATCTCCGCTGCCAGTTGCGCCGCGCCATCCTGCACCGTGACCCAGCCGGCATCCCAACCCGGCAGTTCGCGGACTGGCAAACTGCCGGGCAGGATCAGGGCGTCCGGCAATTGGGCATAGGTGCGGCTGGGGTGACCGCATTCTTGCAAGCGCCGTTGGTATGCATCGCGACTGAGCTGCTGCCGATTGACGCGCAACCACAGCGGCGCCGGCTGGAGATTGGCGGCGACGATGGCGGGCCAGTCCTCTGGATAGGCCGCCTGCAAGCGCTGCAGCAGCCACGCAGGATGGGATTCCGACGGCGACGCCGCCACGGTGTCGAGCGCCGAACGCTCGCGCAGGTAGCGGCGCAGCACGGCATTGATCAGGCCTTTGGCCCAAGTCTTGCCGATCAGCTGGCTGGCCTCCACCCAGTCATTCACGATGGCAAAATCCGGGCGTTGCCCATGGCGCAATTCGTATAGCGCCAATTGCAGCAGGGCAAGCACCTGCTCATCCTGCTTGCCGGGGCGCAACAGACTCTGCAACGGTTCGCGCAGGGCTTGGCCCTCGCGCAGGGCGCCACTCAGCAACCATTGCAGGCTAGCCCGCTCTGCCCCCTGCAGGCCGGAGCGATCCAGGAGAAAGTCCAAGCGTTCCCCCGCCAACGCTGCCGGATAGGCCAGCAGAGCGGCGCGGCGCAGGCGCTTCCCCTGCACGGCCTCGCTCAAGCGAAAACCTCGCCCGCTTGCGGACGGTAGCCGCGCACGAAATCAGCACCGGAAAGTTGTGCCTTGCCCGCAGGTTGCACCCGGGTCAGCACCAGACTTCCCTGTCCACAAGCGACTTCCGGCCCTTCCGGCGTATTCGTGATCAGCGTGCCTGGTACGCCGCTGGCGCCGCCCAAACGCGCCGCCCAGACGCGTAACGGCTGCTCCCGAAAACTCGTGTGCGCCACCGGGTAGGGATGGTAGGCCCGAATCAGGCGTTCGCTGGTCGCGGCGTCCTGTGACCAGTCGATACGCGCCTCTTCCTTGCGCAGCTTTTTGGCGTAGATCGCTCGTTCGTGATCCTGGGGCTGGGGTCGAAGTTCCCCCAGCCACAGGCGGTCGAGGGCTTCGCAGAGGGCCTCGGCACCGAGTTCCGCCAGCCTGTCGTGCAGGCTGGCGCCGGTATCCGTATCCAGAATCGGCGTGCTGCGTGTCCACAGCACCGGGCCGCTGTCCAGTCCGGCTTCCATCTGCATGATACAGATCCCGGTTTTTTGATCGCCAGCAGCCAGCGCACGGACGATAGGAGCGGCACCGCGCCACGCCGGCAGGAGACTGGCGTGGACATTGATGGCGCCGAGGCGCGGCAGATCGAGCATCGCCTGCGGCAGAATCTGGCCAAAGGCAACGACAATGAGCAGATCGGGGGCCAACTGGGCCAACCAGTCGAGGGTTTCAGGACTGCGGCTGGATTCCGGCTGTAATACCGGCAGCCCCGCCTGCATCGCCAGGGTCTTGACCGGACTCGCCTGCAGCTTGCGCCCGCGCCCCGCAGGACGATCCGGCTGTGTCAAAACGCCGACGACATGGTCCTGACGTGCCAACAGGTGAGCGAGCACGATTTGCGCGAACTCCGGCGTTCCGGCAAAGACGATGCGCCGGTCCTCAGCCATGCTGGCGCACCCGCTTTTCTGCCTTGCGGCGAATCAGGTTCTGTTTCAGGCGGGAAAGATGATCGACAAAGAGCACGCCATTGAGGTGATCGATTTCATGCTGCAGACAGACTGCCAGCAGGCCGTCGGCTTCCAGCTCCAGAGTCTTGCCACTGACGTCCTGAGCGCGCACCTTGACCCGATCAGCGCGGCGCACGGTCTCGAGGACCCCAGGAACAGACAGACATCCCTCCTTCATCTCCTCCTCACCGGATTTCTCGATGATTTCGGGGTTGATGAGGGTCAGCAGCTCGTTGCGTCCATCGGAAACATCGACGACGATCAATCGCTGCCCGGCGGCCACCTGTGGTGCCGCAAGGCCGATGCCCGGGGCATCGTACATGGTTTCCGCCATATCATCCGCCAATTGACGGATTACCCGATCGATTCGTGCCACCGGCTGCGCCAGACCTTTGAGGCGGGTATCGGGATATTCGACAATTTTCAAAAGTGCCATAACCGGTCCGTTCTCGCAAAAATGGTTATCTTGGACTAATACTATGGGGCGCGGAAGTCCCAAGGAGATGAGATCATGCGGAAACGTGTTGTACCCCTGGCTATTGCCTGCGCCCTGCTGGGCCCTCTCGCCCCTGGCCTGGCACTCGCCGAGCCAGCAGCTGTCAGCCAGCAGTTGGGCAGTTATGTCGTACAACCCGGTGATACCCTATGGGGCATCGCCGCTCATTTTCTCAAAAATCCCTGGGAATGGCAGAAGATCTGGCGCGCCAATCCACAGATCCGCAATCCCAATCTGATCTACCCCGGCGATCGTATCGTCCTGTACCGGATGCCCAATGGCGAACCCGCCGTCGAGGTCATTCCCCTGCAACCCCAACTGCAGGTAGCGGCCATTCCCAGTTACCATACGGGTATCATCATGCCCTTTCTGCACAGCCCGGCCATCGTCGCCAACAAGCAGGAGTACGACAAACTGCCCTATCTCGCTGCGGCACTGCATGAGCGTCCCGCCTATACCGCCGGGGACAAGGTCTTCGTCAGCGGCCTCGACCAGGCTGCGGTGGGCACCCGCTACAGCATCGTGCGTCTGGGTACAGAGCTGCATCGCCTGGCCGACCCCAAGCCACTAGGCTACAGCATGGTCAACCTGGGCACGGCAGAGGTACTGCGCAACGGTAGTGAGGCAGAAATTCGTATTCTCTCAGCGCGGCGGGAAATCGATCTGGGCGACCGTCTGGTGCCGATCAGCCAGAGTCCGGCGCCACACTATTTCCCGAGCGCGCCCAAGCGGGCCGTCGCGGCACAAATCGTCGCCAAAACCAACAACGCCGAAGAACTCACGGTAGGGCAGGTGGTCATCCTCGATCAGGGCGCAAATGCCGAGTTGGAACCGGGCAACGTGATGGAGATCGACGACTCGGCACGGATGGGCAAGAATGCCGTCACCGGCAAGGATTTCCCCCTGCCCCCGGAAAAAATTGGTAGCCTGATGATTTTCCGCGTCTTCCCCCAGGTGTCTTATGCCGTCATCACCTCGGCAACGCGCGGCATTCCCTTGGGCGCCAATGTTTATTACCCGGTTGCCGGACCGGCAAAACTGCAGCAAGAGGCTCAACTCACTCCTTGAAACACTCCGCTTGGCTTGCCCTCCTGCGCTGCCCCGGTCTCGGCCCACGACGGCAGCGCCTCTTGCTGGAACAACAGGAGTCTGCGGAGGCATGTTTTGGCGTGCGCCATCCCGATCTCCCTGCCGTCAGTCAGGAGTGGCTGCGCCGGGACCCGGAAGACTGCCTGACGGATGCCGATCGCCAATGGTTGGCAAACGCCGAGCAGGATCTCTGTACCTGGTTCGATGACGATTATCCCCCCTTGCTGCGGGAAATTGCCGATCCGCCCATGGCCCTGTTTCTGCGCGGTCAGCGCGCCCGGCTGCGCGACCCACTTTTCGCCATTGTCGGCAGCCGCAACCCGACGCCGGTGGGGAATGCCACAGCCCGTGCCTTTGCCGAGGAGCTGGGCAAGAACGGACTGGTGATTGTTAGTGGCCTGGCCATCGGCATCGACGCCGCCGCGCACCAGGGTGCCCTGCATTCGGGTACCATCGGGGTACTGGGCACCGGCACCGATCTGATCTATCCGCGCGAAAATCTGGACCTCGCCCGCGCCATTCTGCCGACTGGCCTCATCATCAGCGAACAGCCCCCCGGCACCCGCGTCCATCGTGGCCTCTTTCCCCGCCGTAATCGGCTGATCAGCGGGCTTTGCCTAGGAACTTTGGTGGTCGAGGCAGCGGAAAATAGCGGCTCCCTGATCACCGCCCGTCTGGCCATGGAACAGGGCCGTGAGGTCTTTGCCATCCCTGGCTCGATCCACAGCCCTCTGGCCCGCGGTCCCCATCGTCTGATTCGGGACGGGGCCAAGCTGGTTGAGACAGCACAGGATATTCTCGAAGAGCTGGGACCTCTTTTTGCTGCCAGTCAGAGTGCTACGGTACGGGAACTGCGGCAGCCGGAAGACGAAACAGAACGTCAGGTATGGGCGGCACTGGGACAGGAAACCCTGAGCAGTGAGGAGATTGCCAGCCGCTGCGGATTGACGCTCCCGGCGCTTTCGTCCATCCTCTTGCACATGGAAATCCAAGGATATATCGCCTCCTGCCCTGGGGGGCGTTTCTGTCGCCTTCCCAATACCAACTAGGGGTCTGCCATGGAAGACGTCATCGACATCATCAGTTACCTGCTCGACCACCTCGACGACGACGAGGAAAACAGCGAGATCGAGGAGCAACTGCTCGCCGCAGGGTACCCGGAAGAGGGAATTCAGCGTGCCCTCGACTGGATGGATGGCTTCGACGAAGACCACAGCCCCGAAAACAGCCGCTCTGCCATCCGCAGCTATCAACCCTGGGAAAATCTGCAGTTGTCGGTGGCAACGCGAGGGCAGCTAGCGGAATGGGAACATCTGGGCGTCATCAACAGCAGTATCCGGGAGCGCATTATCGACCGTCTTCTGGCCCTGGAACTGGAAGAAACCGACCTGGAGACCCTCGACTGGGTCGCCTTTCTGGTCATGGTCAACGAGGACGGCCCCGACGGCTACTGGATGGACCAACTTCTCAGCCCCGATGGCCGTCGTATCCTGCACTGACGCATGACCCACTTGCTGATTGTCGAGTCGCCAGCGAAGGCGAAAACCATCCAGAAGTATCTGGGCGGCGACTTTGCGGTGCTTGCCTCCTACGGCCATGTGCGCGATCTGCTGCCGAAGGAAGGGGCCGTCGATACCGAACACGATTTTGCCATGCGCTATGCGGAAATCGCACGCAACGGCAAACATGTCGATGCCATTGCCAGTGCATTGCGCAAGGCCGATAGTCTCTGGCTCGCCACCGACCCGGATCGCGAGGGCGAGGCGATCTCCTGGCACCTAGTAGAGCTGCTGCGCGACAAGAAGTTGCTCGACGGCAAACCGGTACAGCGGGTGGTTTTCCATGAAATCACCCCGCGCGCGGTGCAGGACGCCGTGGCGCATCCGCGTGCGATTGCCATGGATCTGGTCAATGCCCAGCAAGCGCGCCGCGCGTTGGATTATCTCGTCGGTTTCAATCTCTCGCCGCTGCTCTGGCGCAAGGTACGCCCCGGTCTTTCCGCCGGTCGCGTGCAGAGCGCAGCCCTACGCATGATCTGCGAGCGTGAGGCCGAAATCCGCGCCTTCGTTGCGCGCGAATATTGGACCCTGAGCGCAGAGCTGGAGCAGGAGGAAAAGCGTTTTTCCGCACGCCTCAGCCAGTGGCAGGAGAAAAAGCTCGAGCAATTCGACATTCCCGATGCGGCGGCTGCCGAGGCGATACGCAGCGAGATCCTCGCCGACCTCAAGCGCCAGCCGCTCCAGGTAATCAAGGTCGAGCGCAAGCAGCGTCAGCGGCAACCGGCCGCGCCGTTTACCACCTCGACCCTGCAGCAGGAGGCCTCACGCAAACTCGGCTTCAATGCCAGCCGTACCATGCGCGTTGCTCAACAACTTTACGAAGGCATCAGTATCGGTAACGAGACCGTTGGTTTGATCACCTACATGCGTACCGATGCGGTGAATCTCTCCGAAGATGCCATTGCCGCCCTGCGCGACTTCGTGCAACAACACTTTGGCAGCGAATATCTCCCCAAAGAGGCGCGTCGTTTCAAGACCAAGGCCAAAAATGCCCAAGAAGCCCACGAGGCCATCCGCCCCACCGACATCCGCCGTCACCCCGATAGTCTGCAGGGCCGCCTCGACAAGGATCAATGGCGTCTGTACGACCTGATCTGGAAACGCGCCGTCGCCTGCCAGATGGCCGCGGCACAGCTGGATCTGGTAGCCGTTGATTTCACTGCGGAGAGTCACTGGCAACTGCGTGCCAATGGTTCGACGGTCACCTTTCCCGGTTTTCTCGTGGTCTATCAGGAAGGCAAGGACGAGCAGGACGAAGACGACGAGCAACGCCTGCTGCCTGCCCTGCAAAACGGCGATCAACCCGCCTTTCATGGGATCGAAGCCGAACAGCATTTCACCGAGCCGCCGCCACGCTACAGCGACGCAACCCTGGTCAAGACCCTGGAGGCGCATGGAATTGGTCGACCCTCCACCTACGCGAGCATCATCCAGACCCTGCAGAACCGGGAATATGTTGCGGTGGAACAGCGGCGTTTTCACCCTACCGACTTGGGGGAGGTAGTCAACCAGTTTCTGGTGCAGCATTTCGACCAATATGTTGACTATGGCTTCACCGCCGAGCTCGAGGACCAGCTCGATGCTATCTCCCGCGGCGAGAAAGACTGGCAGCCAGTACTGAAGGCCTTCTGGCAGCCTTTTCATGAGCGGCTGGAAGAGAAGGCCAATATCAGTCGCTCCGAGGCAACCAGCGAGGCGATCGACGAAAACTGCCCGGAATGCGGCAAACCGCTACGACTCAAGCTGGGGCGCTACGGTCGCTTCATCTCTTGTAGTGGCTATCCCGACTGCAATTACGCCCGCCCCATCGACGGTCCGCGTGAGGCACCGGAGCCGGTCGGACGCGACTGTCCTGATTGCGGCAAGGCCTTGGTCTATCGCCAGGGGCGCTACGGTCGCTTCATTTCCTGCAGTGGTTACCCCAGCTGCAAATATCTGGAGAGCCTGAACACACCCAAATCCACCGGCGTCACCTGTCCAGACTGTGGCAGCGGCGAGTTGGTGGAGAAGCGCAGCCGCTACGGCAAGGTCTTCTACTCCTGCAACACCTACCCCAAATGCAAATACGCCGTGTGGGGAGAACCCGTCGCCCGCGCCTGCCCACGCTGCACTTGGCCAGTGCTGTATAAAAAGAGCACCAAGCGTCGCGGTGAGGAGTTGGTCTGTCCACAGGCCGACTGCGCCTTCCATTTTCCAGAAGCGGCGGAACCGACCGAAATCGAAGAATTGTTGCGCGACTATCTACCGCCGGAGCCCAAAGCAGAGGAGGAACGGACCGACAACAGCGCGAAAAAGGGCGCGCGTCGAAGCCCGAGCACCGCGAAAAAGGCAAGTAGCAGCAAGAAGTCCGCCGGCGCTAAAAGCACCCGCAAAAAATCCAGCCCTGCCAAGGTTTGAAGCATGACCTACGTTGTCACCGAAAATTGTATCGAATGCAAATATACCGATTGTGCCGAAGTCTGCCCTGTCGAATGCTTTCACGAGGGGCCTAATTTTCTGGTCATCGACCCTGCCGAATGTATCGACTGTGCGGCCTGCATTCCCGAGTGTCCGGCTGACGCGATCTATGCTGAAGATGAAGTGCCTGACGACCAGAAACATTTCACCGCCCTGAATGCAGAACTCACCCGCCACTGGCCTGTCATACTGCGTAAAAAGGCGGCCCTGCCCCAGGCAGAAGAGTTCAAGGGGAAGAAAGACAAGCTGCCGCTGCTGCGGCGCGATCGGCCCTGACCGGTTTCACGTGAAACATGAATCCTACCCCGAAATCGATCCTGCGCCTTAGTGGCGGGGTATTCACCCTCAGCGTCTTGCGTCTGACGGACGCCTCTGTCAAGACCTTGCAGGCAGAACTTGCGGCCCAGGGATCCGCGTTGCGTCTGGTAGAGGGGGCAGCGGTCGTCCTGGACCTGACCGACATCGATCCCTCACTTTCCCTACCTTATACCGAATGGCTGGAGACTCTCCGCGAAGCCGGCTGTTTTCCCATCGGCGTGCGCAATGTCAGCGACGAACAAGCGGAAGCCGCGGCTGCTCTCGGGCTACCCCACCTGCGCGGCAGCGACGCCAAGATCGCCACTGCGCCTTCCAATGTGCCGCTGGTGACGCATGCCGCTGCCGGTAGCGTATTCAGCCAGCCCCTGCGCTCAGGTCAGCGCCAGTACGCGCGGGGTGGCGATCTGGTCTGCCTGGGCGCCGTCAACGCTGGTGCCGAAGTCTTGGCCGACGGGCATGTCCACGTCTATGGCCCCTTACGCGGCCGGGCCCTGGCGGGCGTTCAGGGAGACGAATCGGCACGTATTTTCTGCCAACGTCTGGAGGCCGAGCTGGTAGCCATTGCCGGCGTCTACATGACCCTTGACGCGGAGCACCCTCTTTGGGGCAAAGCTGCACAGGTTTCCCTCGATGGTGAACACCTGCATATAATCGCGTTGGAGAATTAATACAGGAGAGAAACTCGTGGCCCAAACTGTCGTCGTCACCTCCGGTAAAGGGGGGGTGGGCAAAACCACTACCAGCGCCGCCTTCGCCAGCGGCCTTGCCCAGCGCGGGTATCGCACTGTCGTCATCGATTTTGACGTAGGCCTGCGCAACCTCGATCTGGTCATGGGTTGTGAGCGTCGGGTGGTCTACGATTTCATCAACGTCATTCATGGAGAAGCACGCCTGCAGCAAGCGCTGATCCGCGACAAGATGCTGGAAAACCTCTACATCCTGCCGACCTCGCAAACCCGCGACAAAGACGCCCTGACGACAGAGGGTGTGGCTCGGGTCATGGAAGAACTGCAGACACAGTTCGATTACATTGTTTGTGACTCGCCCGCCGGCATCGAAAGCGGCGCCTTGCGGGCGCTGTACCACGCCGATGCTGCGATTGTTGTCACGAATCCCGAGGTTTCCTCGGTCCGCGACTCCGACCGCATCCTGGGCATTCTTGCCGCCCGCTCCAAGCGCGCCGAGGAGGGCGCCGAGCCCATTCGCGAACATCTCCTGCTTACCCGCTATGCACCGAAGCGCGTCCAGGGTGGCGAAATGCTCTCCCTCGACGATGTGCAGGAGCTGCTACGCATTCCGCTGCTCGGCGTGATCCCGGAATCCGAGATCATTCTGCAGGCCTCCAACCAGGGCATTCCGGCGATCCACATGCAAGGCTCGGATGTTGCCCTGGCCTATGAAGACGTCGTGGCAAGGTTTTTAGGCGAAGAGCGACCACTGCGTTTTGTACAGCCTGAAAAAACCGGCTTCTTCAAGCGACTCTTTGGAGGCTGATATGTCGTTTCTCGATTACTTTCTCGGATCGCGAAAAAAGACGGCCAGCGTCGCCAAAGATCGCCTGAAGCTGATCCTCGCGCATGAGCGCAGTGCCGATACACCGGACTTTCTTCCCGCACTGCAGGAAGAGTTACTGACGGTCATCAGCAAATACATGCCCGTCGAGAAGGATCAGATTTCCGTGCACATGGAGCGCCGCGGTGACTTTGAGGTGCTGGAGCTCAACATTCTCTTTCCGGAGCAACATTCGCCAGGCTAACGAGGGAGCAGATGGCCAGACGTCGGCGCGTTTCACGTGAAACCAAAGTTACCGGACAGGTGCAACGCAGCGGGCTCCCGCCGGGAACCTTGTTGGACAAACCGGGCGCTGTCCCGGCCGAGCTACGTCTGGTTGTCTACAGTCCGCAAAACTACTCCGTGGACAAGGAAGCAAACATTGCCAGTGCCGCTGCCAGCAGCGAGGCACATCGCGGGGTCATCTGGCTGCACTTCCATGGTACGCCAGACCGCGCGCAACTAGAGGAATTGGGCACGCGTTTCCAAATCCATCCCCTGACTCTGGAAGACATACAAAGCGCCCAGCAGCACGCGAAACTCGAGCCCTTCGAAAACTATGTCCACCTGCAATGCCAGCAGATATCGCGGCATGGTCACGAGTTCCAGGTCACCCCCTTCCACATCATTCTACGCGAAGGCTTGGTAATCAGTGTGTCCGCCGCGCGCCAGGGGCTGACCACGGTACTACTGGACCGCATACAGAATGACCAGTCACGGCTTCGCCGCAGCGGGGCGGAATACCTCGTCTATGCCTTACTGGATCTGGTGGTGGATCAGGCCTTTCCAGCGTTACAAGGCTTCACCGATGAGGTGGAACGACTGGAGGAAGAGCTCCTGCAACGCACTCACAAAGCGCAACTTGCCGAGATACAGCAGAGCAAAAGGGACCTGATCCTGTTCAATCATGTCCTCTGGCCCATGCAGGAAATGGTCTCGCGCCTGAACCACAGCATCGGCGAGCACCGCCTCCTGCCCGACGGGCTACGTCCCTATTTGAACGACCTCTACGACCATACCATTCAGCTCATGAGCCTGCTGAACAGCGAACGCGACGTGGTCAGTGGTCTGATGGATATCTACTTATCGATGGTGAACAATCGCCTGAGCGACATCATGCGCGTGCTGACCATCATCTCCACCATTTTCATTCCGCTCACCTTCATCACCGGTATCTACGGGATGAACATCGACGGCATCCCCCTACTGCATTATCGCTACGGCTACGATATCGTTGTGGGCTTCATGTGGCTCGTTGCCTTGACCATGATCTGGTATTTCCGCCGCCGCGGTTGGATGTTTCAGCGCGAGAACCACGATCATAGCTAATTCCACGACACTGCCCCTGCACCTGCCCCGCCATATGGCTACGCGACTCGCAATGCCTGCCAGACCCCGGCAAAACTGCGGGGACTCATCGACAGACGGCGAATGCCATGCTCCACCAAGCCCAGGGCGAGCTGTGGGTTCCCAGCAGCTTCCCCACAGACTGAAACCGGCACGTCCAGTCCCTGCAACAGGCCCTGGATCAGACCCAACACCGCCGACGAGCCGGCCCCGCCCAGATTCTGCAGCCGCTCATCGCCACGGTCCGCAGCAAACACATACTGCGTGAGATCGTTGGTGCCCACCGACACAAAATCCACTAGCCCCCGGAAACTGCCAGGCTCCAATAACATCGCAGGAACTTCAGCCATGATCCCCAGTGCTACCGGCCAGGCATGATCGATCTGCTGTTCGAGAAGGGCAGAATGACAGGATGCCAGTACCCTGCGCAGTTCGATAATTTCCTGCACTTGGCTCACCATAGGGGCCATGAGGGCAATGTCCTGCCCGTGACCGGCGCGCAAGATCGCGCGGATATGGATCTGCAAAAAATCGGGGCAAGCCAGCAGGGCGCGGATACCCCGTAGTCCCAGGGCCGGGTTCTCTTCCCTGCGCAGCCTGAGGAAGGGCAGAGGCTTGTCGGCACCGGCATCCAAGAGACGCACGACGCAGCGCCGCCCCGACATGGGCGCGAGTATTTTCTGCACGTGCTGCATCTGTTCCTCTTCGTTGGGACTTTGCCAACGGTCGAGGTACAGAAACTCCGTGCGCAACAAGCCAATCCCGCGCGCTCCTAAGCGTCGTGCTTCCTGCGCCTCGGCGGGGCTGGCCACATTGGCCCAGAATTCGACATGGCTGCCATCAGCGAGAGCCAGCTCACCTGCAAATTCTTCCGGCAGCGCCAGGGTTTCGCTCCTCGTGTAGCGTGCCCGTATGGCGTCGACCTGCGCTTTCTGCGGTGCAACGATGACTGCCCCGGTAGCGCCATCCATCGCCACCTCTATGCCCGCGCGAAGCTCAGGAGCACGCACATTGATCACATAGGGAATACCAGCGCCACGCAGGAGAATCGCGGCGTGGCTGTTGGGAGCACCTTGGCGATCAATCACACCCAGTACTTGCGCAGGATCCATGTTAGCCGCCATGGATGGCAACAAGTCATCAACGAGGAGAATGCTTGGCCTCGCTTCCGCAACCGTCCGTCGCTCTGGATCACCCAAAAGTTCTCCCAGTACCTGGCGTCCCAGATCGCGCCAATCGGCTGCTCGCGCCCGTAACAACGGCTCATGCAGTTGCTCGATTTCCTGGGCGAGTTCCTCCACCGCACCCGCCCAGGCATGCGCTGGCCCCTGCCCGCGTCGGAACTCGGCGTCGAGCTTTTCCTGCAGGCGCGGGTCCACCAGCAGGGCGCGCTGCGCGCCAAGGATATCTTCTTCCTGCGCCCGACTGGCGACAACGGTGATCGCTCGCCGGAGGCGCTCTGCTCCGTCAGGGGTGGCGGCCTCTGCGACGGGGAGCAAATCCTCCAGTCGGAGTCGCGCATCGGCCACCAAGCCCAGGGCAAAACCGGGAACAACCCCCTGCGGGCGCACTTCCGGGAGCGCCTCCGCGGGGTTCCCAAAGAGGCCATCCAGGCGCGTTAGCAAGTCAGGAGCAAGGGCCTCGTTACTGTAGACACAAAGGGCCTCGCCCTGCCGTAATTCGAGGGCTAGCAACCCGCTAAGGCTTTTTCCAGCCACCAAGGGAGTGGCAACCGCAGAACGCCCGACCCAGAAATCCATGCCCGCCTCACCGGCTACCCGCACCAATTCTGCCGCCGGCCGAAGATGCAAACCGGCTGGATCGGACAGCTCGTAACAGCGCCGTTCCATACCGACGTCGACGCGCATCACTGATTCCCGCACCGCGTCACTATCCGCTCCGGGCAAATCGTTCTGCTTGCCGCGTAATGCGTTCTGGGCCTCCCGTGCCACCTCCGGGAGACTGAGGCCGGCCTGGGCTGCCAAAGCTCCTGCCATCGCCCCTTCCACAAAGGGGGCTGGGCAAAGCGCGACGCGCTGCCGATCTTCTTGCGGGAGAAACTCCAGGGCCATCTGTGCACTCAGCACGGCACTCCCCAGATCCAGGAGCACGAGCACGGCGTGGGGGGCCAATTGGGACAGCGTTGCAGCGATGCGCGTCGCATCGGTACCGAGCTCCTCTCCTCCCTCTCCGGCACCAGCGGCAACGGCAATCCGTACCGAGTCTCCGGTGACCTGCCGAAGCAGTGCCTCCGTCGCCTCGGCAAGGGCGCGACTGTGCGAGACAAGCAAGAGGGCGACCACGGGCAAAGATGGACTCATCTAGCCACCTTCACCAAGCACGCAAAAAGCAGGGCGGCGGAGGCGGCACCCGGGTCGGCATGGCCGATGGAGCGCACGCCCAGATAACTGGCGCGACCCTTACGCGCCTGCAAAGGGATGGTTGCAGCTCGGCCGTCTTGCGCGGACTGGGCGGCTGCCGCGACGTCTCCCTGGGATGCCAGCACATCCACGGCAGGAATCAGGGCATCGAGCATGGTCTTATCACCGGCGTTCGCCTTGCCCAAGCGCTGTATGCCCGCCACTCCGCTTGTCAGGCAGCGACCGAGCTCCGCAGCACTGAACGCAGCGGACGCTCCCATGGCCTTGGCAGTCTCCAGGAAAAAGGTGCCATAGAGCGGCCCGGAGGCGCCGCCCACCGTGCCGATCAGCGTCATCGCCACCTCCTTCAGTAGCGCTCCGGGACTTTCTGGAACCCGCTCCCCTAATTTTTCTGCTACCTTGGCGAACCCTCGGGAAAGATTACTGCCATGGTCACCATCACCGATCTCTGCATCGAGGTGGTCGAGCTCAGCTCGTTCCTGCGCTAAGCGTTCCTGTATGCAGCGCATCCAGGCCATCAAGGTCTCGGTGTCATAATTCATGCTCATCTCCTCAGAGCCCCCAGCGCAGCGCGACCGTACAGACCGGGGCATCCCACCAGCGCTGCAGATCCGCTTCCAGCCGCAGGACGGTGATAGCGACCCCGGCCATATCGAGACTGGTCATGTACGGCCCCACCAGGCGTCGTTGGACGTGCAGCCCATACTCCCGCGCCACCGCCTCAGCAGCACGATAGACGATATAGAGCTCAAGCAAGGGGGTTGCCCCCAGAGCATCAACAAATAGCAACACCGGATCGCCCGGATGGAATGGTAGGTCATTCAGGATCGGCTCCATCAACATGCGGGTCAAGGTATCGGCAGGGGCCATGGCCAGCCGCTCCCGACCGGGTTCCCCATGGATACCCACGCCAAACTCAATCTCCTGCTCGCCGAGTTGAAAGCCCTCCTGGCCCGTGCTGGGATTATGGCAAGGGCCCAAGGCCAAGCCCATGGAGCGCGCCTGCCCATTTATCCGTTTACCGAGCGCTGCCAGATCAGCGAGCGCCATTCCTTCGGCCGCGGCCGCGCCGCAGATCTTTTCCGCCAGGACCGTTGCGCCTACGCCCCGCCGTCCGGCGGTGTAGAGCGAATCCTGGACAGCGACGTCATCATCGATCAGCACCTGCTCCACTGCTACGCCCTGGTCCTGCAGGATCTCCGCCGCCATCTGAAAGTTCAGTACATCGCCCGTATAATTCTTGACCAGATGCAGCACTCCGGCGCCGCCATGGGCGGCAAGGGACGCGGCCACAATCTGGTCCGGGGTAGGGCTGGTGAACACCGCCCCTGGACAGGCAGCGTCCAGCATTCCCAGGCCAACGAAGCCGGCATGCATGGGCTCGTGGCCCGAACCACCCCCGGAGATGATCGCCACCTTACCGGAGATCGGCGCATCCTGGCGCAGGACATAACTGGGGTCCGTGTGTACCCGCAGCAGATCCCCATGGGCGAGAGCCATCCCGGCAAGGGATTCGCTGACCACGGCTTCTGGATCATTGATCAATGCCTTCATTGTTTTGCCTCCTCTGCTTCGATTTGCGTGCGCACCTCATCCAGCGCTTTTTGCAACTTTTCCAGCTTGAAACCGAGACCCTTTTGTTCGACGCGCGGCTGTTTTTCCTGCAGGAGCTTGGCCCGGGCACAGAGGGTGCGGCTGATCATCCATTCATAAACATAGACGGCAATCGCCGCGCCGATGAGGGGGCCGACAATGGGTACCCACCAGTAGCCGTGGGGACCGGGAAAGGCATTGGTACCCCATCCCTGCAACCAGCAAAAAAAGCGGGGGCCAAAGTCACGGGCAGGATTGATGGCATAGCCAGTACCTACGCCAAAGGACATACCGATGGCCGCCACCGCAAAGCCGATCATCAGCGGGGCCAGGTTAGCGCCGGGTCCGACATTCATGTTGTCGATGATGGCGAGAACAAAGAGCAGCAGAAAGAAGGTTGCCACCACCTGATCCAACAGGGCGAGGCCCATCTGATTACCGTAGTACGCGGCCGGAAAGGTGGCGAAGATGCTGAAGGTGGTCAGCCCGCCAGATGCCGCCCGGGAGATGACCCCATGGGCGAGATTCCATTTGTCGATGGCGAGAAAATAGTCATAATAAACAATGGCCGCACCGGCAAAACAACCGACCACCTGGGCAATCCAGTACGGTACGACCTTGCGCCAGGGGAAATTGCCGCGCAGGGCAAAGGCCAAAGTCACCGCCGGGTTGATGTGCGCCCCGGAAACACCCCCCGCGACATAGACCGCCATGGCCACCGCCATGGCCCAACCCCAGGTGATCAGGAGCCAGCCGCCGGCCCCCTGGAAAATGACCAGAGTACGATGCGATTCGGTCAGACCGACCACCGCTACCGCGACACAACCGGCACCAAAGGCCAGCAACACAAAACAACCCAAAAACTCGGCGATCATCTCCGCCCAGATGGAGTGCGCCCGCCAACCCGTCTTTACCCCTGCATCCGTGCCCATCTTAGTTGCCCTCCACCCAAGCAAAGGAACGCTCGACCGCCTTCTTCCAAGAGTGAACCAGGCGAGCCCGGTCGCTCTCTTCCATCTGCGGCTTCCAGACATGATCAACGCCCCAGTTGGCGCGGAGATCCTCCGTGCTTTGCCACAGGCCGGTAGCCAGTCCAGCGGCATAGGCAGAACCCAAGGCGGTGGTTTCGACGATACGCGGGCGCTGTACCGGCACGGCGAGCATATCGGCCTGGAACTGCATCAGCAGCTCGTTTACGACCATACCGCCGTCGCTGCGCAGGGCACGTAGCCGAATGCCGCTGTCCAGCTCCATCGCCTCGACCACGTCGCGCACCTGATAGGCCGTCGCTTCCAGAGCAGCCCGCGCTACATGGGCCTTGGTGGCAAAGCGGGTCAGACCAGCGATCACCCCACGGGCATCTTCCCGCCAGTACGGCGCATACAGTCCCGCAAAGGCAGGCACGAGGTAGACATCGCCGTTGTCGGGCACACTGCGCGCCAGCGCCTCGATCTGCTCTGCCAGATCAAAAAAGTGCAGGTTGTCGCGCAACCATTGCACCAGGGCTCCCGCAATGGCGATGGAACCTTCGAGGGCGTAGTGGGTCGGCTCGTCGCCAAAGCGGTAGGCCACCGTACTCAACAAACCAGCCTTGGAATGGACCGCTTCCATACCCGTGTTCATCAGCAGAAAGCAACCGGTGCCGTAGGTATTTTTCGCCTCGCCGGGCGCAAAGCAGGTCTGCCCGACCAGGGCCGCTTGCTGATCCCCAAGCATTCCTGCCAAAACTGTCCCGCGCAGCGGCGCGCTGCGAATCTCCCCATAGACCTCTCCCGAGGAAACAATCTGCGGCAGGCAAGCGGCGGGTATACCAAACTCTGCGAGAAGCTCTTCATCCCAGCTGCAGCGCTGCAGATCCATGAGCAGGGTGCGACTGGCATTGCTGACGTCGGTGATATGCAAACCGCCATCCTTGCCTCCAGTCAGATTCCAGGCCAACCAAGTGTTGATATTGCCAAACAGGGCGTCACCCTGCTCGGCCTTGCGCCGTGCCCCGGGGACATTCTCCAGCAGCCAGAGCAACTTGAGCGCGGAAAAATAAGTGGTCAGAGGTAACCCGGTCTTCTCGCGAAACCAGGAATGTTCCCGCTTTTGTAGAAAGCGACGCATCAACTGATCGGTGCGGGTGTCCATCCAGACGATGGCTGGCGCCAGCGGCTCAGCACTGTGACGGTCCCACAATACGGTCGTTTCGCGCTGGTTGGTGATCCCCACGGCACGCAGATCCGAGCCGCTGAGGTTGGCACGGGCCAGGGCGGCCCCCACCACTTCGTTGCTGTTGTTGAGGATTTCCAGGGGATCATGCTCTACCCAGCCCGGTTGCGGGTAGATCTGCCGGTGTTCCTTTTGCGCCTGGGAAATGATCTTGCCGGCGTGGTCAAAAATGATGAAGCGGGTACTGGTGGTCCCCTGATCGATGGCTCCGACGTAATTGGACATTTTATATTCTCCTCTCTCGTTGCTCAGCGCTTGCTGAGCGCCTTCTCCAGATATTGGCGCAGCCGTTGCTCGGTCCCTGAGGGTACGTGCAGGGAAAGCTTGGAGCGTCGCCAAAGGATGTCCTCGAGGGTGTTCGCCCATTCGTGCGCGACGAGGTACTGTACTTCCGCCTCGTACAGCCCTCCGCCCAAATCCTCGCCCAGCTCCTCTGGTCGCTGGTGGCCTGCCAAAATCCGCTCGGCGCGGGTCCCATAGGCGCGGGCGTAGCGACGCAGCAAGGTGGCCGGAAACTCGGCATATTGACTCAGCAGCTGATGCAGGAAACGGTCGAAGTCAGCACCCGGGAGATCCCCGCCGGGGAGCGGCGCCGTCGCGGTCCAGGGCTGACCAGCGGCCTTACCCAGCGCCGGCTCCAGGAGTTGCAGGGCATGTTCGGCCAGACGCCGATAGGTGGTGATCTTGCCACCAAAGACCGAGAGCACCGGCGCACCGGGTCCTTTCTCGAGATTGAGGACATAATCCCGGGTCACTGCCGAAGCATTGGCGGCATGATCGTCATACAGGGGGCGTACACCGGAATAACTACGCACCACGTCTGCGGGAACGATGGTTTTTCGCAGATAACGGGAAGCGCTGCTGCAGAGGTAGGCGGTCTCCTCGGGACTGATCTGCACCTGCGCGGGATCCCCGTCGTAGGGGATGTCGGTGGTACCGATGAGGCTGAAGCTGCCCTCGTAGGGAATGACGAAAATGATCCGCCCATCGGGATTCTGCAGGATGAAGGCAAAGTCCTCGTCATAAAGGCGAGGGACGATGATGTGGCTGCCCTTCACCTTGCGCACGCTTTTATGGGTGTGCAGACCCAGAGCCGTCCCCAGGATCTCTCCGACCCAGGGGCCGGCGGCATTGACCAGAATGCGCGCAAGCAGCGTTTCCCGCTGGCCGCTGGCCGTCTCGATTTCCGCATGCCAGACTCCATCCACGACGGCTGCCTTGCTCAGCGAGGTATGCAGCCGAATCTCCGCGCCGCGCTCCCGGGCATCGATAGCGTTCAGCACCACCAGGCGACTGTCTTCGACCCAACAATCGGAATAGCTGAAGCCGCGCCGTATATTGTCCGCCAGAATCCCTCCCGCCGGATGTCGGGCAAAACGCAGCGCGCGCGATGCCGGCAGACTCTGTCGTGGCGCGAGATGGTCATAGAGCCAGAGACCAGCGCGCAACTTCCACCCGGCGCGGCTCTCCGGCCCTTCGGGCAGAATAAAGGTCAATGGCCAGATGATGTGCGGGGCGATATGGAGGAGGCATTCCCGTTCCTTGAGCGCCTCGCGCACCAGGCGAAATTCGTAGTATTCGAGGTAGCGTAATCCGCCGTGAATGAGCTTGGTACTGGCGGAAGAAGTGTGAGCGGCCAGGTCATCCCGCTCGATCAGGGTGACGGTGAGTCCCCTTCCGGCAGCATCGCGGGCTATACCCACGCCATTGATACCGCCACCGATGACCAGAATATCTTTTATATCGTTCATATTGACCCCTGGTTTTCATTTTTGCTGAGGAGGCAGCCTGTCATTGTGACAGGTATTTTTAGTGTAGAACAAAAAATCTCGAATATATTTTGTAATTTATCTATATATTCTGATAAGCGCGATTAGCCCTCATTGTCTTATACTGTAAAGAATTTCGCAGCGGCGCTTGGTGGTATGGCAATGACATCGGTAATAAGTCTACTTTGGCCCGAGGGAGAAGCGAAGCAGGACCCGACACCGGAAGCGGCGGTTTTCCATGATCTCCATTTGCAAGAGATCTTTGCTGCCGTCTGCCTGCCGGTACCGGATTTTGCGCTGGTTGATTGGTATCACGCCTTTCCCGGAAAATCGACGGTTATTCGCCATCGCCAGGCCATTCTGCGCGATCTGTTACAGCCATCGATACGCAGCGCCTGGACCAGCTTCACCCAGCGGATGCAGACCCTGCGCCGCCAGCTTGAACAAGCGCAAAAACTCTACCATGATCGCCAACGACAACGGGTTTTTCTGGATGCGATTGGTAACTACCAAACGGTTTTTTCCTCTCTGGTCGATGCGCTCACCGCCGCCAAGCCACGATCGACCGCGCTATGCACCGTTCTCGAGGGTTTGATCCACGAGTTACAGGCACCACAGCGGCAAGAGATGCACGATACCGCAAGGGCATTGCGCCAAGAGTTGGATGCCTTGCGCTACGACCTGCAAATCTCCGGAAGTCATGTGAGCCTCTGGCGCGAATGTTTGCAACGCAATGTAGACGAAGAAATTGTCCATACTTTTTCTCGCTTTCTGGCTGCACCGTCAGGCGAGGAAAACGCGCAGGAGGAGCAAGAGATCGGACAGATGGACCTCGATCCGGTGCAGGCACGAGTCCTCGACGCCATTGCCGAACTGTTTCCCGAGCTGTTTGTCCGTCTCGCCGGTTTTTACCAGCGCTGGGCGCAACCGGACCCCCAAGCCGCAATCGATGCCGTCCCCGCCCTGCGGATGGCCCGCTACCCCTTTGTCTTTGTCCCGCTGCTGCATTGGGAACGGGAGCTACAGTTCTATCTCGCCTTTCTGGATTTTCTCAGCCCCTTGGAGGCGCCGGGCCTGCCAAGCTGCGTTCCCGAGCTCTGTGAGGAGGAAAAACGCACCCATGCCGAGGGCGCTTACGATCTGGCACTGGCTGCGCGCCTACGCCAGGAACAGCAGGAGAATCCTGTGCTGAACGATATCGACCTGCACGGTAGCGAGCGCATTTTGTTGGTCAGCGGCCCCAATCAGGGGGGCAAAACGACCTATGCCCGTTGCTTCGGGCAACTTCATTACCTTGCTGGTATCGGTCTGCCGGTGCCGGCGCAGCAGGCTCAACTCTTCGTTTGCGACGCTATTTATACCCATTTTGAACGCCGCGAAGACGCCGAAAGCGAGCGCAGCAAGCTCGAGGCAGACCTGCTTCGTCTACGCCATGATCTGGAGCGGGCGACGCCACGCAGTATCTTCGTCCTCAATGAGCTGTTTCACTCTACCACCCTCGACGATGCCCGCTTTCTCAGCCAGGAATTGCTCAAGCGCCTACGGCATCTCGACGCGCTGGCACTCTGGGTCAGTTTTCTCGATGAACTCAGCCGCTCCGGCGCCGATGTTGTCAGCATTCTGAGCATGGTCGACAGCGAGGAGGAGGACAAGCGTACGTTTCGCCTCTTACGCAAACCTGCCGATGGTCTGGCTCATGCCCTCTCTCTGGCCAGAAAATTTGGTCTGGACTACCCGCAACTCCTGGCGAGGATTGCTCATGCTTCCCCATCTTCTTGATCCGGAAAAAAGCCTTGCTGCGTTTCCTGCCAGCGCGCAGGAGCAGCATCTGGTCGAGGATCTGGGACTTGCACCCCTGTTTACTGCCATGGCCGAGGACGATGACGAACGCCGGGAGATCGTAGAGAGGGTGATCCTCCGCTGGCGCTGTCGCGATGCCGCAACGGTACGCTACCGCCAAGAGGCCTTGACCGACTTGAGCGCGCAGCCGGAACGCGCCGAAGCCATCTTCGCCATCGCCCAGAACAGTCTGGACTTACCCGGACAGAGTCACCAGTTTCTGCTCTTCAGCAAATCTCCCAGCCGCCGACTGCGCGCCAATACCGCGCTCATGCAGGAATTGCTGCGCCAACTGCAGGCCTTGCGTGACCTGGGCAGCGCCACCTTCCATTCGGACGCCCTGCGCAAGCTTTTCTCCCGCTTGCAGCAGGAGATTGACGAGGGCTTTCTGCAAGCAGCGCAGGAAGCGCTGGCCGCGCTGCAACTGGACGAAGGCGTGCGCAGTACCGCAGGGGCGGACGCCGCAGGGCGCTGTGTTCCAGAGGCCTTACACGGTGGCATTGGCAACCAGGGCTGGTTGGGAAAACTCTGGCGCACCCAGCACGAGGATGCGGGCTTCAGCATTGCTGATCGCGATGAGGCGGGCCAGACAGCGCTCGGTAAACTGCGAGAACAGCTCCTGACCCAAACCGCACAGGTTCTTGATGATGCAGTCGCACGGGTACTGCAGTTTTTTCGCCTGCTCCGCGACGAGCTGCATTTCTATCTTGCTGCCATCACGCTACAGCAGAAACTTCGCCAACAAGGATTGTCTTGTTGTCTGCCGGAAGTGCAGGAAGAAGGCGGACTGCTGAGCGCTACAGAACTCTATTCGCCGCTTTTGCCCCTACGCGGGGAAAGCACGGTGAGCAACGATATTGCTGCCCGCCATACCCCGCTGATCATCATCACCGGTGCCAATCGCGGCGGCAAATCGACCTTGCTGCGCGCCATCGGTATCTCTCAGCTTTGGGCAGAAAGCGGGCTCTACAGTTTTGCGAAAACCATGCACACCAGCCTGTGTCAGGGGATCTTCAGCCATTTTCAGCAGGAGGAGGACGCCAAGCTGCAGCATGGAAAATTTGCCGAAGAACTGCAACGGATGCAGGACATCGTACCCGAGCTCCGGACCGGAAGTCTGATACTTTTCAACGAATCCTTTGCCGCCACCAATGAGCAGGAGGGATCTGAGATTGCCAGGCAGATCACCTTGGCCCTACGCGACGCCGGTGTCCGCGTGATCTTCGTTACCCATCTCTATAGCTTTGCCAAAAATCTTTTTAATAAAGAAGGAGAGAATATTCTATTTTTGCGCGCTAGCGCGGAGCCAGAAGCACAGCGCTTTCAGTTGCTCCCTGGCGCTCCGCAGGCCAGCAGCCTTGCCCGGGAGATCTATCAAAAAATTTTCTGAAGAGCAGAAGAATCGCAATCTATTAATATAATATACTTTAAAATTATTTCCTATATTAAATCATCAATTCTTTCTATAAATGTTTTTCTTGCGCAACATCTCGTCGTGTCCTATACCTAAATCACCTTTCAAAAATGTGACAATATGATACGAACGGGGAGATGATAATGCGGATAAATCAATCCGTCGGGGAATTTTTACCCTATAATCGACTGTACCAAAATGTTGGCCGTCATTGGTAGTTGCAACATCGACCTGCTTTTCCAGCTCGACCGGGTACCGGAACCAGGGGAAACGCGAATTGCCCGCAGTTTCAGCCGGCATCATGGCGGTAAGGGCGCAAATCAGGCATTGGCCGCGCGGCGTGCAGGAGCGGAGGTCCGGCTCATCGCTCAGCTCGGCCAAGACGACGCGGGGGAACTCCTGTACCAAGCCTTGGCGGCCGAGGGAATCGACCTGTGCGGCGTTCAACGCAGTCCGCTACCCACTGGCTCCGCCTGTATCCTGCTGGAAGATTCCGGCGAGAACCGCATCACCATCTACCCGGGTGCCAACCGCGACCGTCTCCCCCACGACCTCGAAACGCAGCTGCGCGACACAGCCTTCGTGCTGGCGCAGCTCGAGATCGACCCGGAATTGGTCCTGCATGCCGCACAGATCTGCCGCGCCAAGAGAATCCCCTTCGTTCTCAATGCGTCGCCAGTGCAAAATCTTTCCGCAGAACTCTTGTCTTTGACCGATTTGCTCGTCGTCAACGCCCAAGAGGCAGCGCAGATTTTAGGCCAGGCGCTTGACCCAAGCAGCGCCTTGGATGCCGCCAAAGCACTGGCGCGCGCACGCATGGGCGCGGTCATTACCCTCGGCGAGCACGGACTGGTCTGGGCCAGCGGCGGCGAAGCGGCACGCCTGCCCGCCTACCCGGTAGCGGTAACCGACAGCACAGGCTGCGGCGACGCCTTTGCCGGTGTTCTGCTTGCCAGCCTGGCAGCCGGGGCATCCCTGTCTGCCAGCGCTCAGCGGGCGAACGCCGCCGCTGCCCTCACGGCAACCGTCATCGGCGCCCAGGACGCGTTGCCACGAAAAACAGATATCGAGCAGTTTCTTGCTTCTCACAACCCGCGCACGGAGGATCGATCATGAAAGCCAAAAAATCCGCTACCCTAATTCTTACCGCCCTCGGCAGTCTCGCTTTGCTTGGCAGCGCTACCGCTGCTCCGCAGTACACCTTCGGTCTGCTGCTCTCGGCCATGACCCCCTATTTCGCCACCATCAAGAGTGGCGCCGAAGGTGAGGCGAAAAAACTGGGGGTACAGCTCCTAGTCGAGAACGGCAACAATGACTCGGCTACCCAGTCCAATCAGGTCGATACCCTCATCGCCCGCAGAGTCAATCTGCTGCTGATCAATCCCACCGACGCCAAGGCGCTCATTCCCGCAGTGGAAAAGGCCAATGCTGCGCACATCCCGGTGGTGTTTATTGATCGCAAGGCAGATGGCGGCCATGCCATCGCCTACTTTGCCTCAGATAATACCCAAGCCGGCGCTCAAGCCTGTCAATTTCTCGCCAATCACCTGCATGGCAAGGGAAACCTCTTCATGTTGCTGGGCATCTCCGGCGCCTCAGCCACCAATGAGCGCAGTGCTGGCTGTGATTCCGTGCTCCAGCACTACCCCAATATTCACGTGGTCGCCCGACAGTCTGGCCATTTCAGCCGCCGCGGAGGCTTGACGGTCATGCGCGACGTCTTGATCGCCCACCCGAATCTAGATGCGGTCTATGCTGAAAATGGACAAATGGCCATTGGCGCCGTACGCGCCGCCGAAACAGCACGCCGCCTCAAAAACCTCACCATCGCCATGATTGGTAGCGGTAGCGCAGGGGAAACCCAACTGGTCAAAGAAGGGAAGATTGCGCTCAGTGTCGCGCAGCAACCTGCCGTCATGGGGGCACTCGGGGTCGAGGCCGGATACAACTACCTGAACACCGGTACTGTATTCGTGCCGGTTCCGTTACACATGGATTACGCCCCCGGCCAACGCCCCTGAGCACGCAGCTATGCCAGAGAACGCTCCTCTCCTGGAACTGAGAAACATCGGCAAGCGCTTTGGTGCCGTCCATGCACTGCGCGGTATTGACCTGCAGATCAGTTCCGGAGAGGTTCTCGCCCTGCTGGGCGACAACGGCGCCGGTAAATCGACTCTGGTCAAGATCATTGCCGGAGCGCATGCCCCGAGCAGTGGGGAAATGTTCCTGGCCGGCAGCAAAGTCTCGCTCTTCGATCCCCGCCATGCCCACGACCTGGGGATCGAAACGATCTACCAGGATCTGGCGGTTGCCGAGAATCTCGATGTCGCGAGCAACATCTTTCTGGGACGCGAGCGCAAGTCGCGCGTGCTGGGATTTCTGCCGGTCCTTGCCCGGCGCGAAATGCGACGGGAGGCGGCAAGCGCGCTGGAGCATCTTGCCATCGAGCTACCGCTGCGCCAGGTGGTGGGGGAACTGTCCGGCGGGCAACGGCAAGCGGTCGCCATCGCCCGCGCTGCATACTGGCAGGCACGCCTGGTCATCATGGATGAACCCACGGCCGCTATCGGCGTTGGCGAGCACGAAGCCATTCTAAAACTCATTCAAAATCTTGCGCGTTCTGGAGTGGCGGTCATTCTGGTAACCCATACCATGCCCGACGTTTGGCAGGTGGCGACGCGCATCGTCGTGCTGACTCGTGGTGAAAAGGCCTTGGAGGGCAAAACCGGGGAATTGACGGAGGAGCGCGTTGTGCGCGCCATGCTCGTCGGGAGAGAATCTGATGCCTAACGAACTGCGCCATCATCCCATTCTGCAGGCCATCGTTGACCAGGGCGTGCTGATCGCCTTTGTGCTCCTGGTGGTATTTCTCGCCTTCGTGGCACCGCACTTCGTCTCTACGGCCAACGCCTTCAGTATCCTGATCGACGCCGCACCCTTGGTGCTCCTCGCCCTCTGCGAACTGGTCGTCATGCTGGTGGCGGGCATCGACCTGGCGGTCGGCGCCATTGCCGGGTTTACCGGTGCCATTGCTGCCACCATGATGCTGCAGGGATTCCCCTGGCCCATTGCCACCCTTCTCGCGCTGCTCGCCGCGATGCTTGCCGGCACCCTGCAGGGGGTCATTATCAACTACCTGCGGGTGACGGATTTCATTACCACCCTGGCGGGCTTGTCGATTTTCTCCAGCCTGACCCTGATCATCACCGATGGCGAGCCGATGAACATCAACGCCAACGGCTTCAATGCTCTGGGCGAGGGCCATCTGCTCGGGGTTCCAACGCAAATCTGGATTGCCGCGTTCATCGTGGTTGTGGTGGCGCTGTGGCTGGGCCTCACCGCATCCGGCATGCACCTCTACGCCATTGGCGGCAACCGTGTTGCTGCCTACCGCGCCGGCATCCGCGTGCGTCGTCTGCGCAGCTTCGCCTATGCCTTCTCTGGGCTCTCGGCGGGCATCGCCGGGGTGATTCTGGCGGCACAACTGGCTACCGCCGATCCCAACGCCGGACGCGGGCAAGAATTACCGGCGATCGCCGCGGTGGTCATTGGCGGCGTATCGCTCTTCGGTGGCCGCGGTTCGGTCTGGGGCGCCGTACTTGGCGCCCTGATTTTGAGCACCATCCTCGACGGTCTGGTGCTTCTCAATATCTCGCCCTTTTTCACCGAACTGGTGGAGGGCGTCGTCATTCTTCTGGCGGTCATGATGGGCCACCTGAGAAAAAGGAGCAGCAACTGATGGCTGCACACGAGGGGAATCCCCTCGCGCAAAACGGAGGAGTACACCATGAAAACAAAAAAACCATGCACACCCAGACTACGGCAGCGCGCCGCTCTCGCCAGCGCAACGCTGGCCGCCACCTTGCTGCTGGGCGGCTTTGCCCTGCCCGCCTACGCAGCCGATAACAGTCACTCGCTGATTCCCAGCAACAAGGTTCTGGAAAGCGATCTCGGCGGTACCAAGATATCGGCCATGCTGGGGCTGATCAATTTCAGCTACCTCAACCATGGACATACCACGCAGGATACCCATTCCATGGCTTTGGGTGGACATCTGTACCTGCATAGCCCGTCCTACGTGGGCTTGAGCCTGGGCGTGGGCGGCGATTTTGCCACCTGGACCGGCTTTTATCAGCATGAAGATCCGGAGCTTACCGGCCCCTACCCCAGCCATGGCATCGCCATCCTGCGCCTGGGCTACCTGCAGTACCATAACGGATCGGTGGTGATCCGTGGCGGACGGGAGTTCATCAACACCCCCTATGCCAACATGGACTACTACACCTACAATCCGCGCGCCTTTACCGGCGTCGCAGCGGTCTGGGACGTGCTTGGACATCCGCAGGATGCCAATTGGGCCGGCAATGGGCCTTTGACGCTGAGTGGCTCGCCTGCCACCGTCAGCGTGATGTTTGCCCGGGAGTTCAGTTACGCCAGTCGCTATAGCTCGACATTTACCACGGGCAACCGCTATACCGATGCCCATACCAATGGCTTTTATACCGTTGGCCTGCGCTATCAGACGCCTTTCCTAGGCAATCATATCGCCGTTCAACTATGGGACTATAATTTCTACGGCTTTGCCAACATGTTCTACGGACAGGCGAATTTTTCCGCTCCCATCGAGCAGAATCTGGCGCTTCTGGCCGGTTTCCAGATGATAGCCGAGGGTAATTCTGGCGCCGGCACCAACTTTCTCCACGCCCTCAACGCCAATTCCGTCGACGCGCACATCTATGGCGGCCGACTCGGCGTGGAATTTGGTACCGAGCATGACACGGTGGCGCTGGTGGGCAATTACAGTCCCATCAATTACAACTCCTTCCGCCACGGCGGTCTGATCCATCCCTACAATGACCTGAGCGGGACGGAATACACCACCACCATGCAGACCGGCATCTCCGATTTTGGCCCCGGATATGCCTATGGCATTGCCAGCAATTTTGGCTTTTTGCAGCACAAGCTGCTGGTCAACGCCAGCTTCATCCGCTACGTGGCGCGCTATGGCTACGGCGGCAGCGCCTATTCTTACAATGGCGCTTATGGCTTCCCCACTGGCGAGGCGGTTCCCGACCAGAAGCTCTGGTCCATGGACGTGGGCTTCTCTTACAACCTGGCGAGTTTGCTGCAAGGCCTGACGGTGGCCGACTACACCGACATCTCCGTCGCCCAGAACCAGGCCAACTATCCGCAGTATCACAATCCCTATTTCAGTAACCGTTTCTATCTGAAATACCACTTCTAAGACGAACAGAGGAGAACACGATCATGAAACAACCTGCAAAACGGGCTCTTGCCCTCGCTATCTTGGGTATGGCTATGCTGGCTGCGGAACCCGCCCTGGCTGACCAGACTTCCTTGAGCGTCATCAACTGGTGGACTGCCGGCTCGGAAGCCAAGGCAATGAATGTGCTGGTGCAGATGATGAAGGCCCAGGGCGTGAACATCAAAAACGATGCAATCGCCGGTGGTGGTGGCGCGCAGGCGCGTACCATCCTGAAAACCCGTCTGATGGAAGGCGAGACGCCCGGGGCGGCGCAAATCAAGGGGGTAGAGATCCAGCAATGGGGCCAGACAGGTCTGCTCGCTAATGTCGATGCCGCCGCCAAGGCGGGCGACTGGGATCAGAACATCCCGACAGAAATCGATAATTACATGAAATACAAGGGGAATTATGTCGCGGCCCCGATGGATCTACATCGTCTGAACTGGCTCTGGTACAACCGCGCGGTGCTCACCAAGGCCGGCATCAAGACGCCACCCAAGGACTGGGATGAGCTGATTGCCGACCTCGCCAAGGTACAGGCCAAGGGGATGATACCAATGGCCGGCGGGGGCAATGGCTGGATGATTGCCACGGAGTTTGATCCCATCGCCCTGGAAACCGGGGGACCGGAGTGGTACCGCGACGTCTTCGTCAAGCTCGATGCCAAGGCCATCGACAGTCCGACCATGGTCAAGGCCCTGGAGCGTCTGCGCCAGATCGAGAAATATACCCCGAAGTCGCTGGCGGGGCGTACCTGGAACTACGACACGGGTCTGGTCGCCCATGGCCAGGCGGCGTTCCAGATCATGGGCGATTGGGCCAATGGTCAGTTCGAGTTTCTGGGGGTGACTCCGGGTGGCCCCAAGGTTGGCTGTGTCGCCTTTCCCGGTACTGCTAATGATTTCATCTACAATGTCGATAGCTTCATCTTTTTCCGCCAGCATAGTGCCGCCGGACGCGAGGCGACGATCAAACTGGCGGAGACCATGACCAGCCCCAAGTTCCAGTTGCTCTTCAACAAATACAAGGGCTCGATCCCCGATTTGATGAATGTGTCGCTGAAGGGCTATAACCCCTGCCAGTTAAAGTCGCGCGCGCAGTTCCTCACCGCCAGCAAGGAGCATAATCTGGTGCCGAGCTTCTCGCAGAACATGTCCACCTATGGTCCGCCAACTGGCGCCTTCATCGACTCTCTCGATCAGTTCTATACTTCTAACGAGAGCCCCCAGGCGGCCGCCGCGGCAATGGCAAAGCGCGTAGAGGTAGCCAAGAGCCAGGACTAGGAAATGCAGTAAAGCGCAGGCATCCCGCCCAGCCGCGGCGGGATGCGCTTCCATCACAAAAAGGGGAGGTTCATGGCACATTCCGTGATGCAGCGTATCGGTGGCAAGGACCAAGTCATAGCGGGTCTGATGCTGTCGCCTACCGTACTGGCGGCCATTTTTTTCATCTACGCCTTCATTCTCTGGACCGTGTGGCTATCTTTGACGCGATCCACGATTCTGCCTAGCAACCACTTCATTGGTCTTGCCAATTATAACGACCTCTTCGGCAGCAGCCGCTGGTGGCGTTCCCTGAGCAACCTGGGAATTTTCGGCGGGCTGTATGTGGCCATATCCATGGCCATCGGTCTGCTGCTCGCCATTCTTCTCGACCAGCGGATCCGTGGGGAACGCCTATTTCAGGTGGTCTTTCTCTACCCCATGGCCATCTCCGCCGTGGTGACCGGGGTCGCCTGGCGCTGGCTGCTCGACCCCAATTTTGGCGTCCAGGCGATCGTTCGCTCCCTGGGCTTCACCCATTTCCAGTTCGCCTGGATCGATGATCCAGACCTCGCCATCTACACCGTGGTCATTGCCGCCGTCTGGCAGACTTCCGGCTTCATGATGGCGATCTTTTTGGCCGGCCTGCGCGGCATCAGTCCCGATATCGTCAAGGCGGCACGCATCGACGGTGCTGGGACTCTGCGCATTTATCGACGAGTGATTCTCCCCAATCTGGCGCCGACATTTTTTGTGGCATTCATCCTCAGCGCGGGACTGGCCATCAAGGCCTTCGGTCTGATCATTGCGCTCACCGGCGGCGGCCCTGGCTACAGCACCAACGTTCCGACGATCTTCATGTATGTTTTTTCCTTTGAGCGCGGCGAGATGGGGGTGGGGGCAGCCAGCGCCTTGATCATGCTGGCCATCATGATGGTGGTGGTGGTTCCCTTTGTGATCCTCGATGCACGGAGGAAAGTCTGATGCGCCGTTTGCCGATCTACTTGCTTCTGACGCTTGCCGCATTGTTTTTTCTATTACCGCTCTACATCATGCTGGTGACGTCCTTCAAAACCATGCCAGAAATCTACAATCAGGGCATCCTGGCTCTGCCCCGGCAGTTTGACCTCTACGCCTGGCGACATGCCTGGAGTGGGGCCACCATCGGCGCCAGCAATCAGGGTATTCATCCGTTCTTTATCAACTCGTTTGAGCTGGTGATTCCGGCGGTCATCATCTCTACCGCAATCGGCGCCATCAACGGGTACATCCTGACCCACTGGCGTTTTCGTGGCGCCGATATCATTTTCTATCTACTACTGCTCGGCACTGTATTTCCATTTCAGATCATCTTGTTGCCGATGGCCTGGGTACAGGGAAAATTGCATATTGCCGGTACCCTGATCCCTGGTTTGGTCATGGTCCATATCATCTATGGTTTGGCATTTACCACCCTCTTTTTCCGCAATTATTATGTCAGCATTCCGCACGATCTGGTGCGTGCCGCGCGGGTCGATGGAGCCGGCTTTTTCCGCATCTTCTGGCGCGTCATGCTACCCCTGAGCACGCCCATCATCATGGTCACGGCGATCTGGCAATTCACCATGATCTGGAACAATTTCCTCTTTGGCGTGGTGTTTACCAACAGCGATCAACAGCCGGTTACGGTTGCCATCAACGACCTGGTAGATACGGTCACCAGCGTGCACATGTGGAATGTCGATATGGCGGCCGCGCTGATTGCCGCTATCCCCACCCTGCTGGTCTATTTATTGGCCGGAAAATATTTCGTGCGCGGCCTGACCGGCGGCGCGGTAAAAGGATAAATCATGGGTAAACTCATTTTGCGCGACATACACAAAAGCTATGGTAAGGAGGAAGTCCTGCATGGCATCAATATCGAGACCGGAGAAAATCAGTTTCTGGTGCTGATTGGCCCATCCGGCTGTGGCAAGACGACCTTGCTCAATATCATCGCCGGTCTGGAACAGGAAAGCGGCGGCGATATTCTGCTCAACGATCGCCGACTGAACGGACTCAGTCCCAAGGATCGGGACATTGCCATGGTCTTTCAGTCCTATGCCCTCTATCCGTCGATGAGTGTGCGCAACAACATCCTTTTTGCCCTGGAAAATCGCAAGGTAGCCAAGGCAGAGCGGGAGCAGATCCTGATGGATGTCGCGCGCATGCTGCAAATCGAACATCTGCTTGATCGCCGACCCCGCCAGCTCTCCGGGGGCCAGCAGCAGCGGGTCGCCATCGGCCGCGCCATTGCCCGCCGCCCCACCCTCTTTCTCTTCGACGAACCCCTGTCCAATCTCGATGCCAAATTGCGGGTGGAAATGCGCAGCGAGATCAAGCGTCTGCACCAGCAGCTGCAAACCAGCATGGTCTATGTCACCCATGACCAGATCGAGGCGATGACCATGGGCGATCTCATCGCCGTGATGAATGAGGGCGTCATTCAACAGCTCGGCAGCCCCGAGAGTATCTACAACGATCCAGCCAACCGCTTCGTCGCGGGTTTCATGGGCTCCCCGTCCATGAACTTCCTCCCGGTGATCCCCCGCGAGGAGGCGTCTGGGCTGTGCCTGCGAGTGGCCGGTAGCGAGGGCGACGGCAACCTTCTGGCCGTACCGGCAAAAATGCAGGGAGCCCTGCGCAGCCAATTGGGAAGGCGCATTACGCTGGGAATCCGTCCTGAGCAGATCACCGATCCCGGCAGTGCGCGCGAGGGCGAGGCCTTGCACAGTATCGAGCTCGACGTGGAGCTGCTCGAGCCCACCGGCCCCGATACCCTGGTCTTCACCCGCCTGGATGGCCACAGCCTGGTGGCACGGGTGCATCCGAGTACCCAGTTACAGATCGGATCCCGCTGTACCCTGAGTTTTCATATGGAGCGGGCGGTCTTTTTCGATCCCGATAACGGCTCCCGGCTGGCGTAATTTTCCTCGTAACAGGGGCATAGCCATGCAACGCGGCGCTACTTCTTTTGCCCTGATTGCCGGCATTGCTGGGCTTGGTGGCCTGCTTTTTGGCTATGGCACGGCCATCGTCGCCGGCGCCCTGCTCTTTCTGCGTCATGTCTTTTCCCTGGATGCCCGCAGTGCCGGCCTCTTTGTCGCCATCGCCTTGGCCGCCGCCGCCCTTGGCGCTGCTTTAGCTGGAGTCCTGGCCGATCGCTTCGGGCGACGACGGGTCATCGCCCTCGCAGCCCTGCTCTTTGCCGTGGGGTCTCTGCTGGCAGCCCTTGCCAATAGCATCCCGCTGCTCTTTCTGGGGCGCGCCTGTCTGGGTCTGGGGATTGGGCTCAGCTCAACGGTCACGCCCCTCTATCTTGCGGAAATCACCCCCGCCCAGCAGCGTGGCGCCATCGTCACCATCAACCAGCTGCTCATTACCGTCGGCATCCTCATCGCCTATCTGATCAATCTGGCTTTTGCCGACAGTAGCGCCGGGTGGCGCTGGATGTTCGCCCTGGGAGCGCTACCAGCGCTCGTTTTGCTGCTCGGCGTTCTGTTCTTGCCGGAAAGTCCGCGCTGGCTGCTGCAGATGGGTCGATCCGAGCCGGCAAGACAGGCCCTGCAAGGCCTGCGCCTCGATCCTGCCGCAGCGCAATGGCAGGAACTGGCCGCCAACACAGGCCAGCGCAGTCTGCCGTGGCGGGCACTCCTGGCGCAACGACGGCCCTTGCAAATCGCCCTGGTGTTGGCCATCTTTCAACAAATCACCGGCATCAACGTGGTGCTCTACTTCGCACCCATCATCTTTCATGCCGCTGGCTTTGCCTCGACCGACGGGGAGATCATTGCCACGGTGGGCATTGGCACCATCAACTTCTTCGCGACTCTACTCGCCCTGCGCTGGCTGGACCGGATCGGACGACGGCCACTGTTGCTGACCAGCTTCCTTGGCATGTTTGCGAGTTTATTGGCCCTTGCCAGTTGCCTGCAGGCACAGGCGCAGGGAGCCTTCCTCTACCTGCTGGCCTTCGCCGTAGCGGCCTATGTCGCCTTCTTCGCCATTGGCATCGGTCCGGTGTTCTGGCTCCTGATCAGCGAGATTTTCCCGACTGGCCTGCGCGGGCGGGCCATGGGGCTCGCGACCATCGTCAACTGGCTCAGCAATATGCTGGTCACCGGGGTATTTCTCAGTTTGATGCACTGGTTGGGCGAGGGCCAGACCTTTTTTCTCTATGCCTTGGCCTCCCTCATTGCCGCTTGGTACACCTGGCGCCGTGTTCCGGAGACCCGAGGCCTGACCCTGGAAGAGATCAGCGCCTCGTTTGCGCGGGACGACTCCAGAGCGCATCAGGAATAACGCTGCCTGCAGATTCCCATCCCACCCTGGACCTTCGGGATCATGGTCCCTAGAGCGCGTCTCTGGTAGATTTTCAGCGCAGAGGAAATCCAGCTGAGAACAAAATGAACGATTCAACAGGACATCGACTATGAGCAGCATTCAACAACGCGCCGAACTGCAACGCCGCATCTGGCAAATCGCGAACGATGTACGCGGCGCCGTCGATGGTTGGGACTTCAAGCAATACGTGCTCGGCAGTCTGTTCTACCGCTTTATCAGTGAAAACTTTGCCGCCTACATCGAAGGCGATGATGACAGCATCAACTATGCCGAGCTGCCCGACAGCGTCATCACACCGGACATCAAAGACGACGCCATCAAGACCAAGGGCTACTTCATCTACCCCAGCCAGCTCTTCGCCAAGGTCGCGGCCAAGGCCAACACCAACGAGAGTCTGAATACCGACCTGGCTGCCATCTTTGCAGCCATAGAAGCCTCCGCGAATGGCTACCCGTCTGAGCAAGACATCAAAGGACTGTTTGCCGATTTCGACACCACCAGCAACCGCCTTGGCAATACCGTCAAAGACAAGAACACCCGCCTCGCCGCTGTGCTCAAAGGTGTGGCCGAGCTGGATTTTGGTGATCTTCATGGGGGCGATTTTGACGCCAGTCACATCGACCTCTTTGGCGATGCCTATGAATTCCTCATTTCCAACTACGCGGCCAATGCGGGTAAATCGGGTGGCGAGTTCTTCACCCCACAGCATGTCTCCAAGCTGATTGCCCAGCTCGCCATGCACGGCCAAACCAGCGTCAACAAGATTTACGACCCCGCCTGCGGCTCGGGCTCGCTGCTGCTGCAAGCCAAAAAGCATTTTGACGCGCACATCATCGAAGACGGTTTTTACGGGCAAGAAATCAACCATACCACCTACAACCTGGCGCGGATGAATATGTTCTTGCACAACATCAACTACGACAAATTCAACATCCAGTTGGGCAACACCCTGATCGACCCCCACTTTAGCGATGAGAAGCCCTTTGATGCCATCGTTTCCAACCCGCCCTATTCGGTGAAGTGGATCGGCAGCGACGACCCCACCCTCATCAACGACGAGCGCTTTGCCCCAGCGGGGGTACTGGCGCCCAAATCCAAAGCCGACTTTGCCTTTGTGCTGCACGCGCTTAGCTACCTCTCGGCCAAGGGGCGCGCCGCCATCGTCTGCTTCCCCGGCATCTTTTACCGTGGCGGGGCCGAGCAGAAGATCCGCCAATACCTGGTCGACAACAACTATGTCGAAACCGTGATCTCGCTCGCGCCCAACCTGTTCTTTGGCACCACCATTGCGGTGAATATTCTGGTGCTGTCCAAACACAAAGCCGACACCCGCACCCAGTTCATCGACGCCAGTGGCCTGTTCAAGAAAGAAACCAATAACAATGTGCTGCTGGACACGCATATCGAGCAGATCATGGCGGTGTTTGATAGCAAGGCGAACATCGAGCACTTCGCGCAATCCGTACCCTTCGAGCAGGTGGCCGCCAACGATTACAACCTGTCCGTCAGCAGCTATGTCGAAGCCAAAGACACCCGCGAAGCGGTGGACATTGCCCAGCTCAATGCCGAGCTGAAAACCACCGTTGCCCGAATCGATAAGCTGCGCAAGGAGATTGATGCCATCGTCGCCGAGATTGAAGGTGCGGAAGTAAACGGATGAGCGACATGCCCCCCACACTGTTGCCCGCGCCCGCAGGCTACGCCGACTGGCTCAGTGAGTTAAAAGCCAGAATCCACAGCGCCCAGCAGCGGACCGCGCTGGCCGTTAATCGCGAACTGGTGTTGCTGTACTGGCAAATGGGTCAGGATATTTTGCTCCGGCAACAGGAACAAGGTTGGGGCGCAAAAGTAATTGAACGGCTGTCGCACGATTTACGCGCCGCCTTCCCCGACATGAAAGGGTTTTCGCCGCGCAATCTCAAATACATGCGTGCCTTCGCAGAGGCTTGGCCCGATGCCGAATTTGTGCAAGCGGTGCTTGCACAACTGCCGTGGTATCACCAATTGGCGCTGCTGGACAAGCTGTCCAGCCCCGAAGCGCGCCGTTGGTACGCCGCAAAGGCCATTGAGCACAACTGGTCGCGCAATGTGCTGGTGATGCAAATCGAAACCCGCCTGCACGAACGCAGCGGTTCAGCCATCACCAACTTTGATGCCCATTTGCCCAAACCCCAGTCCGATCTGGCACGCGAATCCCTCAAAGACCCTTACCGTTTCGACTTTCTGAGCCTGACCGACGAAGCGCAAGAACACGAGGTTGAGCGTGCCTTGGTCAAACATATCACCGAATTTCTGCTGGAGTTGGGCGCGGGCTTTGCCTTCGTCGGTCGGCAGGTGTTGCTGGATGTGGGGGGTGACGAATTTTTCATTGACCTGCTGTTTTACCACCTAAAATTGCGCTGCTATGTGGTGGTCGAACTCAAGGGAGGCAAGTTCAAACCCGAGCATCTGGGGCAACTAGGGTTTTACATGACCGCTGTGGACAAGCAGGTGAAGCACGAACTGGACAACCCCACCATCGGCCTGTTGCTGTGCAAGAGCAAAAACAAGGTGGTGGCCGAATACGCCCTGGGCGACAAAAGCCAACCGATGGGTATTGCCGAATACAAACTGATCCAATCGCTGCCCGACCCCCTCAAAACCAGCCTGCCCAGCATTGAGCAGATCGAGCGGGAATTGCAGGGAGGTGAGGCATGAGTCGGATTGATGAATTGATCGAGGAGTTGTGCCCGGATGGGGTGGAGTTCAAGGCCGTAGGAGACATTGCTAGTGTCGGCACTGGCAGCAGTGACCGCAAAGATGCGACTGACGACGGAGAATTCCCGTTTTACGTGCGCTCTAGAGAAGTTCTTCGCATCGCCAAATATGAGTTCGATGAAGAAGCAGTCCTGATTCCAGGCGAAGGTGGAATTGGCGAAATTTTCCACTACGTATCTGGCAGATACGCCTTGCATCAGCGTGCCTACCGAATCAGTTTTAACTACAACCAACTCGACACGAAGTTTGCCTACTACTATTTCGCGGTTCATTTCAAGGCTTTTATTCTGTTGAAGGCGGTCAGCGCCACAGTTACTTCGATTCGCAAACCGATGATCACCGACTTCCGCATTCCCATCCCACCCCTCGGAATCCAGCGCGAAATCGTGAAAGTGCTGGATACTTTCACCGAGCTGACCGCCGAGCTGACCGCCGAGCTGACCGCCCGTAAAAAACAATACCACTACTACCGCGATCAGTTGTTGAGTTTTGAAGAGGGGGAGGTGGAGTGGAAGCCGCTTGGGGAGATCGGTGAGTTCATCCGCGGCAAGCGGTTCACTAAGGCCGACTACGTGGATGACGGAATCAGCGTGATCCACTATGGCGAGATATACACGCAGTATGGCGTGTGGACGGATCACGTCATCTCACAAGTCCGACCCGATATGGCCAACACCTTGCGCTACGCCAAGCCCGGCGACATAGTGATTACCGACGTGGGCGAAACCGTCGAGGATGTCGGTAAAGCCGTTGCATGGCTGGGCGATAAGGAAGTCGCCATCCACGACCACTGCTATGCCTTCCGCCACACGATGAACCCGAAATTCATTTCCTACTATATGCAGACAACTTCGTTTATTGCCGAAAAAGCAAGGTATGTGGCTCGCACCAAGGTCAACACTCTGCTGATTGACGGTTTCTCGAAAATCAAGATCCCTGTCCCGCCACTCGAAGAACAAGCCCGCATCGTCGCCATCCTCGACAAGTTCGACGCGCTGGTGAACGACCTCTCCTCCGGCCTGCCTGCCGAAATCAAGGCACGCCGCCAGCAATACGAGCACTACCGCGACCGGCTGTTGAGCTTTCCGCAGCAGACTGACCACCAAGGAGGCATGGCATGATTCTGGAAAACAAACTCAACATTAATCATCAGGTTGAGCTCGCCAGAGCCGAAGAAAAACTCAGCAAAAAAAAGGCCAAACAACTGTTTGACTCGGGCGACATCGAAAAAGTGGCGGTCGGCACCTTCCCCGGCCTGTCGTTTATCCATACCTATTTATTCAGTGACATATATCACTTTGCTGGTCAGATTCGTGATGTGAATATCGCCAAAGGAAATTTTCGCTTTGCATCCGTGCTTTATCTCGATGCCGCCCTGCAGCGGATCGATGCCATGCCACAAGGCACCTTCGATGAAATCATCGAAAAATATGTGGAGATGAATGTCGCCCACCCGTTCCGGGAGGGTAACGGTCGGGCCACTCGCATCTGGCTGGATCTGATGCTTAAAAAAGCGATTCGGCAGGTGGTGGATTGGAATTTGGTGGACAAGACCGAATACCTCTCCGCGATGCAGCGCAGCGTGGTGAAAGACCTGGAAATCAAGACGCTACTCAAACAGGCGCTCACGGACCAGGTGGACGATCGCGCCCTGTTCATGAAAGGCATCGATGTGAGCTATTACTACGAGGGTTATAGCGAATTCAAAACCGCTGGGCTGTAGCGCACAGGCTCAGCCCACAATCTTTTGTCCCACAGGCTGCGGGAAAATATGACTTTTGTTATAGCCAGGAACAATACCGATGACCGACTACAAAACTATCGCTGAATCCAATCACTTCATTGTTCTGGATAAATACAGCCGCGACTGGAAGGTGGCCGAAAGTTACCAGAGTGAATACGACTTGGAACGCGAGTTGATCGTGGACTTGCAGAATCAGGGCTATGAATACCTGCCCAGCCTAAGTACCCCCGAAGCCTTGCTGGCCAATGTGCGCGAGCAACTGCAAACGCTCAATAATGTGCATTTCCTTGATGGCGAGTGGCGGCGTTTTGTGGAAACCTGGCTGGACAAGCCGAGCGATGGCATTGTCGAGAAAACCCGCAAGATTCACGACGATTACATTCACGATTTTGTGTTTGACGATGGGCGCATCCAGAACATCTACCTGCTGGATAAGAAGAACATCGCCCGCAACAAGGTGCAGGTGATTAAGCAATTCGAGCAGACCGGCAGCCACGTCAACCGCTATGACGTGACGATTCTGGTCAATGGCCTGCCGCTGGTGCAGGTCGAGCTGAAAAAGCGCGGCGTGGCGATTCGGGAAGCCTTCAATCAGGTGCACCGCTACAGCAAGGAGAGCTTTAACAGCGAGCATTCGCTGTTCAAATACTTGCAGTTGTTCGTGATCTCTAACGGCACCGACAGCCGCTACTTTGCCAATACCACGCAGCGCAACAAGCACAGCTTCGACTTCACCATGAACTGGGCGAGGGCGGATAACAGTCTGATCAAGGATTTGAAGGACTTTACCGCCACTTTCTTGCAGAAAGGAACCCTGCTCAATGTGTTACTGCATTATTCGGTGTTCGATGTGAGCGATACCTTGCTGGTGATGCGCCCCTACCAGATTGCTGCCACCGAGCGCATTTTGTGGAAGATCAAGAGCAGCTATCAGGCCAAGAACTGGAGCAATACGGAGAGTGGTGGTTTCATCTGGCACACCACCGGTAGCGGCAAAACCCTGACCAGTTTCAAGGCGGCGCGTCTGGCTACCGAGTTGGATTTCATCGATAAGGTGTTTTTTGTGGTGGACCGCAAGGATCTGGACTACCAGACCATGAAGGAATACCAGCGCTTTTCACCGGACAGCGTGAATGGCTCGGACAGCACGGCGGGACTGAAGCGTAATCTGGACAAGGACGACAACAAGATCGTTGTCACCACCATCCAGAAGCTCAATAACCTGATGAAGAGCGAAGGCAACCTGCCGATCTTTGGCAAGCAGGTGGTGTTCATTTTTGATGAGTGCCACCGCAGCCAGTTTGGCGAGGCGCAGAAAAACCTGAAGCAGAAGTTCAAGAAGTTTTATCAGTTTGGTTTTACCGGCACGCCAATCTTCCCCGAGAACGCGCTGGGCGCGGAAACCACTGCCAGCGTGTTTGGCCGTGAGCTGCATGCGTATGTGATCACCGATGCGATTCGTGACGAAAAGGTGCTGAAGTTCAAGGTGGACTACAACGATGTGCGCCCGCAGTTCAAGGCCATTGAAACCGAGCAGGATGAGAAAAAACTCAGCGCGGCAGAAAACCGGCAGGCTTTGCTGCACCCGGATCGCATCTGCGAGATCACTCAGTACATCCTGAACAACTTCCGCCAGAAAACCCACCGCCTGCATCCCGGTAACAAAGGCTTCAATGCCATGTTCGCGGTCAGCAGCGTGGACGCGGCCAAGCTGTATTACGAGTCGTTCAAGACCTTGCAGAAGGATAGCGACAAGCCGCTGAAGGTGGCGACCATCTTTTCCTTTGCCGCCAATGAAGCGCAGGATGCGGTGGGCGATATTGCCGACGAGAGCTTTGATGTCTCGGCCATGAACAGCAGCGCCAAGGAGTTTTTGAGCGCGGCCATTGCCGACTATAACGCACTGTTCAAAACCAATTTCAGCGTGGATAGCAATGGCTTCCAGAACTATTACCGCGACCTGGCCAAAAGGGTTAAAGCCAAGGAGATCGACCTGCTGATTGTGGTCGGCATGTTCCTCACCGGCTTTGACGCGCCCACGCTGAACACCTTGTTTGTGGATAAAAACCTGCGTTACCACGGCTTGATGCAGGCTTATTCGCGCACCAACCGCATTTTTGATGCCACCAAAACCTTCGGCAATATCGTTACCTTCCGCGATCTGGAGCAGGCGACCATAGCCGCCATTACCCTGTTCGGTGACAAGAACACCAAGAATGTGGTGCTGGAGAAGAGCTATAGCGAATACATGGAAGGCTTCACCGATGAGGTCACCGGCGAGGCGCGGCGCGGCTTTGTGGCGGTGGTGAAGGAGCTGGAAACGCGCTTCCCGGATCCTGCCGCCATTGAAAAAGAGTCGGACAAAAAGGCTTTCGCCAAGCTCTTTGGCGAATATTTGCGCGTTGAAAACATCCTGCAAAACTTCGATGAGTTCGCCAGTCTGAAGGATTTGCAATGCATTGATATGAGCGACCCGGCGGCGGTGGCGGCGTTCAAGGCCAAGCATTATCTGAATGATGAGGATCTGGCCGCGTTGCAAGAGATCAAGATACCTGCCGAACGCAAAATCCAGGATTACCGCTCGAGCTATAATGATATTCGCGATTGGTTGCGGCGGGATAAGGCCTCCGCCGAGAAGGAAAAATCCAGCATCGACTGGGATGATGTGGTCTTTGAAGTGGAATTGCTCAAATCCCAGGAGATCAACCTAGACTACATTCTGGAGTTGATTTTTGAGCACCACAAGAAGGTCAAGAGCAAATCGGAATTGGTGGATGAAGTGCGTCGGGTCATTCGCGCCAGCCTGGGCAACCGCGCCAAGGAGAGCCTGCTGGTCGATTTTATCAATCAGACCGATCTCGATCAGATTGGCGATAAGGCGAGCGTCATCGATGCCTTCTTCACCTTTGCCCAAGCGGAACAACAGCGCGAGGCGGAAGAACTGATCAGCGCCGAAAATCTGAATGTCGAGGCCGCCAGGCGCTATATCACCAGCTCGCTCAAACGGGAATTTGCCAGTGACAGTGGCACGGAGCTCAATGCCGTACTGCCCAAGATGAGCCCGCTGAATCCACAATACCTGTCCAAAAAGCAGAGCGTTTTTCAGAAAATCGCGGCGTTTGTAGAGAAGTTCAAAGGCGTCGGCGGGCAGCTTTGCGATTTGCCCCGGAAACCCGAGGCCTGACCCTGGACGAGATCAGCGCCTCGTTTGTGCGGGATTGATCCTCAGGCGTCGGCGCGCGCCAGTACATGGTCCAGCCAGTGGCTGGAAAGCCGTTCGAGCAGACGGTTCTGCCCCTGCCGGGCGGTGAGGTTGTCGAGATCGACCCAGGCCAGAGGTTGATCCTGACCGGCACAGGTGAACACCGCCTGGGTGCGTTTGCCGGTTTCCGGATCGACCTGCCATTGCAGGCACTGGGCACAGACACCCTTGAGCATGCACTGCATGGGGCTGCCCACGGTGGCAACCGCTTCCAGATGGGCCGGGAACAACGACCCGAGATCGCCGCGCAGAGCGCTCTGGAAGCCCTTGAGCAGGCCGGTGGAGCCCATCACCATCAGACGATCGACCTGCTGCAGGGGGATCCCATCCCCGGCCTGTCCGGGCAATTGTCCGGCGGCGTACTCACGGAGCAACTGTACCATGTCCGCCGCCTCGACACTGAGGTCTTGCGATCGCCGCGCGGTAATCTTCGGACCCCGAGCCGTACACCAGAGAATCTGGTCGGCGGCGGCCTCCAGTTCGTCTTGGTGGTCGAGCTCGCTGGCCTGCGCGAAGGCTGCCACATAGAGCACACGATTACCGGCGGCGCGCAGGGCGGGGCCGATATCGAGCATCACTGCTGCCCCCCAGCGCCCGGCGACCACGGCGATGGTCTTGCCTTGGGGAATGTCCGTGGGTGCCCCCGTCGGACCCATGAGTAGGACGGGATCGCCTTCCTGCAGGCGTCCGGCAATGCGCGGCGCCGTACCCCATTGCAGCACCATCAGCCGGATCAAGTCGCCTTCCACTCCGGCGCCGCTGACCGTCAGTACCGGGATCTGCAAGCGGGTATCTTCGACCACGGGGCTGCCGGTCTCGAAGCTCTGCAGGCGGAAGAACTGCCCCGGCTGAAAATTACTGGCCGCTGCCGGGGCCTCGACCCAAAGCTCGCAGACCGCCGGGTTGCTGCGGTCGATACGACGAATCCGGGCGCTGAGCCGAGACTTCAGGCGCTCCTGGAACGCAGAGAGATCCTTCCGTGGCGCCGGGGGGAGAATTTCCATCGCCGCCAGCACATCGGGATAGCTCCGCTTGGCAGAGGCGATGGCCTTGACCACGCTGCCGTGATAGACCGGATGGGTATCGCCAATGAAGCTGACCCGATGACCGACGCCATCCTGGTAGGAAGTGAAAGGACCGGGCTCGGGCGATTTACAGTGCTCCGCTACCTGCACCTCCTGCACACTGCGGTCCGGGTGCGCCAGATGCGGCTGGAAATGATCGCCATCGAGCTGCAGGGTACCCGGATATTCCCGCTCATAGATGGTATTCGGCACCGTTCCGGCGGCCACGAAAACACTGCGGGCGGGCAGGCAGAGTTCCTCGCCCGTCGCGACCCAGCGGCCATCCTCTTCGCGCAGCTTGCGGAAAACCATGGCCTCGACATGCCCAAAGCCATCGAGATCGGCCCGTAGTGGATCTGCGCCTTCCTGGTAGAAAAGCCCCTCTTCCATGGCCTTGATCAGCTCTTCGTGGTTGCGGGTATAGGCAGGGGACTGGCGCATACCCTTGCGATAGGCCAGGGTGACGCCACCCCAGGCATGCAGCAGGGGAATGAAATTGGGTTCCTCGCCCTTCGCCGCCGCCCGCTCGCGTTCTGCGCGTACTGCCCGACCGTGGGCAAGAAATTCATCGAGGATGCCGGCGTCCTCTTCGGACAATCCTGCCCGCAGCTTTTCCTCGCCCATCTCGGGCAAAAGCGCCTCATAGCGCGCCAGGACTTTTTCGACCTGGCGAATATAGTAGGCCTGCACCTCGGTGGCGGTATCCACCGCCGTCAGACCACCTCCGATGACCACGGCGGGCAGCCGCACCTGCAGATTGGCCAGGCTGCTTTTCTTGCCGGCACCGGTGAGCTGCAGGGCCATGAGGAAATCACTGGCCTGGCGCATGCCGCGCGCCAGACTGCCGGGCAAGGATAGCACCCGGGGCAGGCCAGCGCCGGTGGCCAGACAGACATGATCAAAGCCCAGTTCCCAGGCATCTTCCAAACGCAGAGTGCCGCCGAGGCGCACGCCGCCAAAGATCTGGAACCCCGGCCGCCGCAGCAGGCTGAGATAGATCAGCTTGAGAAAGTTCTTGTCCCAGCGCACGGTGATGCCGTATTCGGCAACGCCGCCAAAACCGAGCAGGATGCGCTCATCAAGGTCTTCCTGCAGGGCCGACCAATCGCGCACTGGCGCCGTTTGCAGGCCATCGGGTAAGGGTTCGATCTTGAGCCCATCGACCCCGACCACAGTACAGCCCGCCTGCAGGAGGTGGTGGGCCATGGTGAAGCCTGCCGGCCCCATGCCAGCTACCAGGACTTTGCGGCCGTTGTCGTTGGTGGCAACGAATTGTTCCTGGCGCAGCGGATTCCAGCGCGTCAGCAGGTCATAGATCTCCACGCCCAAGGGCAGTTCCAGCACGTCAGTAAGGATGCGCGTTTCCACCTGGGGAATGTTGACCGGGTCTTGTTTCTGATAGACGCAGCCCTTCATACAATCATTGCAGATGCGGTGGCCCGTCGCCGGCACCATGGGGTTGTCGACCATGATCATCGCCAGGGCGGCAATGCTGAAGCCATCCCGCCGCAGAATCTGCATCTCGGAGATCTTTTCTTCCAAGGGGCAGCCAGTCAGGGTCACGCCGAGGGGATCGACCTTGAAGCCCAACTCGGGTACGCCCTTTTTCTCCGGGAAGCCGCGCGAGCAGAAATCGCCGTCGTGGTCGTGACAATAGAGGCAGTAATGCACCTCGCTTTGCACGCTGCGCAGGTCCATGCGCTGGTCAGTGAGATGGAAGGCATCTCGACGTCGCCAATTTTGCGGGTCGGCCGCCAGGGGATGATCGGCGCGCTCGGCATGTACCAGCGGCACCAGGTTCTCATGATCCATCCGTTCGGGTAGGCGAAAACTCGACCATCCCTCTACGGCAAGCTTGGCCGACGGATCACTCAGGGCCAGGGCACACCACTGGGTTAGCCGCTGAATAGCCTCGGCGTGCGCGGCCTCATCGGCCAACCAGCCCATCCCCAAGCGGGCAATCGACCACTCGCGATCGTCGGCGGGCAGACCGCTGGCATGCATCTGCTGATCCAACCAGCTTTGCAGGTCGCTGAAACTCTCGGCGAATTCGCCGCGAAAGCGTCGGCCGCGGCGCAGGACAAACTGCTTTTTGAAGTCCATGACCACGTCCTGATCACGGATCTTGGCTTGCAGGGCCTGGTTGGCATCGGCAATGGCAAAAAACTCGACGAGGAAATTTTCCAGATGCGGCGCAAGCGCAAGCAACAACTCGCTGCGTTCTTGGCCGTCCTGTGCAGCGCGTCCGGCGCGATGATCGAGCAGGCGCTGCGCCAGATCGGTGTCCCGCTCCCGCAGTGCATCGAGAAAGGCGGTATCCAGCTCTTGCGTCGTTTCCGCCTGCAGATAGTTTGAAAATGCGAAATCACTCAGCTTCAAAAAAGGTACTCCCTGCTTTCCCCGCCGACCGAAGCCGGCCATTTTGCCCTTCCCTGTACTTAGATGTCGAGTCGCGAGACGTAGCGGGCATTCTCTTCGATAAAGCGACGGCGTGGCTCCACGGCATCCCCCATGAGCATGGAAAAGACCTCGTCGGCAGCGATGGCATCTTCCACATCCACACGCACCAGGCGCCGGTTTTCGGCATTCATGGTGGTTTCCCAGAGCTGTTCCGGGTTCATCTCACCCAAGCCTTTGTAGCGCTGGATTTCGACGCCACGCCGGGCATCCGCCAGCAACCATTGCATGGCCTCACGAAAGCGCCGCACGTCGCTGCCTTTTTCCCCACGCTCGATACGCGCTCCCTGCCCCAGTCCCGCTTCGACCTCGCTGGCATATTTGCGCAAGTGCCGGAAATCACTGCTGAAAAAGTACTGGCTATCAAGATAACGTTGTTCACGGCTGCCATGTAGCTGGCGGCTGACCAGCAAGCGCGGTTCCTCGGCGGTGCCCAGCCATTCGATCTGCCAGTTTTCCCCCGCCAGGGCAGTTACCTCCATCTCCGCCGCTAGGGCTTGGGCATAAGCCGCCCACTGCGCGTCGCTGGCGTCCTCCAACGGTGCCGGCACGCTGGCCATTGCCCAGAGCAGCGCTTGCGGATAGCGGCGCTCCAAGCGGGCCACCAGGGCATCAATCGTCTGATACTGACGCATCATGGCGGCGAGGGTCTCTTCCGTGACGCTACGTCCCGTCTCGGCATGGAAGGCCGCGCCCTGCATGGCCAGCTCCCGCAGATACGCCGCCAGCTCGTTGTCGTCCTTGATGTAGCGCTCGTCCCGCCCCTTCTTGACCTTGTACAGCGGCGGCTGGGCAATATAGACATGGCCCCGTTCAACCAGCTCCGCCATTTGCCGGTAGAAGAAGGTAAGCAGCAGGGTGCGGATATGGCTGCCATCGACATCGGCATCGGTCATGATGATGACGCGGTGATAACGCAGTTTGGCCACGTCGAAGTCTTCCTTGCCGATCCCGGTGCCGAGGGCGGTGATCAGGGTGCCAATCTCGTCCGAGCCCAACATCCGATCGAAACGCGCGCGTTCGACATTGAGGATCTTGCCCTTGAGGGGGAGGATGGCCTGATGGCGACGATCGCGGCCTTGCTTGGCCGAGCCACCGGCGGAATCCCCTTCGACCAGATAGATTTCACATTTGGCCGGGTCTTTTTCCTGACAGTCGGCCAGTTTCCCTGGCAGATTGGCGACATCCAGGGCGCCCTTGCGCCGCGTCAGTTCCCGCGCCTTGCGCGCCGCCTCCCGTGCCCGCGCCGCCTCGATGATCTTGGCAGCAATCGCCTGCGCTTCCTTGGGATGTTCATCGAGGAAGATGGTCAGGGCCTCGGTCATCGACGATTCGACAATCGGCTTGACCTCACTGGATACCAGTTTGTCTTTGGTCTGCGAGGAGAATTTGGGGTCTGGAACCTTGACCGAGAGCACCGCCGTCAGACCCTCGCGGGCGTCGTCACCACTGGCGGCAATCTTCGCCTTGGCCAGCAGTCCTTCGCGCTCCATGTACTGGTTCAGGGTGCGGGTCAGGGCTCCGCGCAGGCCGGCCAGATGGGTACCGCCATCGGCCTGTGGGATGTTGTTGGTAAAGCAGAGCACCGTCTCGCTGTAGCTGTCGCTCCATTGCAGCGCCGCTTCGACGGTGACGCCATCGCGCTCTCCGGTCAGGGTGATAATGGAGGGATGGATGGCGCTGCGGTTGCGATTGAGATGTTCGACAAAAGCACGGATGCCGCCTTCATAATGAAAATTTTCTTCGCGCCCTTCACCGCGCTCGTCGACCAGACGAATGCGCACACCGGAGTTCAGAAAGGCCAGTTCGCGCAAGCGTTTGGCGAGGATTTCGAAATGAAAGCGGGTTTGCGCAAAAATTTCCGGAGAAGGCAGGAAGCGGATCTCGGTACCATGCTTGCGCGACGCCTCCCCCTGGGCCAGCGGTGCCAGTGGCTCGCCATCGCGGTATTCCTGGGTCCAGACATGGCCATCGCGCTGAATGCGCAAGCGCAGCCAACTCGACAGGGCATTCACTACCGAAACACCAACGCCATGCAAACCACCGGAGACCTTGTAGGCGTTGTCGTCAAATTTGCCGCCGGCATGGAGCACAGTCATGATCACTTCTGCGGCCGAGCGTCCTTCCTCGGCGTGGATGTCTACCGGGATGCCGCGGCCATTATCGGTCACACTCAGCGACTCATCCTCATGGATGCTGACGACGATCTGGTCACAATAGCCCGCCAGGGATTCATCGATGGCATTGTCGACCACTTCAAATACCATGTGATGCAGGCCACTGCCATCGTCGGTGTCGCCAATGTACATGCCCGGACGCTTGCGCACCGCTTCCAGCCCGCGCAAAACCTGAATGCTGGAAGAATCGTAGTTTTTCGTCATTGCATTTCCTCGATCAATTGACCTGCGTGCAGATAAAAAAGGGTATCGCCGGGCTCGGCGGGTGGCTCGGTGCCGGCGGCGAAAATCTGCGTCTGTAGTGCCTGGAGCTCCTGCATCCACCATCGACGCGCTCGCGAGTCGAGTTCCGCAGCAAAATCGTCGATGAGAATCACCGGCAAGGCTGCCCCGGCATCGCGTTGCACGGCAATCTGCGCCAGCCGGAAGGCAATCCCCAGCAGGCGCAACTGGCCGCGCGACAACTGCTCTGCGGCTGCCCGCCCCTGGACGCGAAACTGCAGGCGGGCGCGGTGCGCACCGCTATGGGTATAGGCGAACTGCTGATCGATACTGCGATCGCGTTCCAGGGCCTCTGCAAGATCGCCATTCCATCCCGGATGGAGAACAAAATCCACTTCCTGATCGGCCTGCGGGCTGGTGGACCAGATGCGCTGAAAATGGAGCTGCAAGGCCTCAACGTGGATGCTGCGTTGATCCTGAATGCGCTCGCCGAGGCGGATCACGGCGGCATTCCAGGCCTCCGGTGGAAGCCCCTGGCGCAAGGCTGCATTGCGCTGGCGCAAAGCCTGGCGATATTCGCGCAGGCTTACACCGTAACGGCGATCGGCATAGTACAGACCCCAGTCGAGGATGCGGCGACGCTCTTCGGCCGTACCGGAAACAAAGTGCGCATTGCCTTCGTGCCATGCTTGCAGCGGCAGAGTGTCGAGCAATTCCCAGGCACTGTGGATGCGTTCACCGTCCCGGGCGATTTCCCGTTCTTCCCCCTGCCGCCGCATCCCGACAAATTCTGCAATGCTGTCACTCAGGCGAGCACCCAGCCGATAATGCTCTGCTCCATCGCGAATCAACTGCCGCTGTCCACGCCGCCAGCTTTGTCCTGTGGCCAGCAGGTGCAGGGCTTCCAATACGGTGCTTTTGCCCACGCCATTGGCGCCGAGCAGCCAGTTCCAACCCGGTTGTGGCCGTAGCGTCAGCTGGGAGATGCTGCGCAAATTTTCGATCTGCAGCTCCACGATGGGCATTACAGACGAATGGGCATAACGATATACAGGGGATTATCGCTTTCTTGGGTGCGGATCAGTGCGCTGCTGGCACTGTCCCGAACCTGGATCAGTAATTCGTCGCTGGCAAAGATGTTTTGTGCATCCAGCAAGTAGCGAGTGTTGAAGGCAATTTCTGTGGCATCGCCATGTAGCGCGGCCGGTATACTGATTTCCCCCTCTTCCTGCTCTTCATTGCGGCTGCGGAGCACGAGGTTTTCCGCTTGGAAGTGCAGTGTGCAGACTGGGTTCTTGTCGCTGGCGATAACGTCGATCTGTTGCAGGGCAGTTTTCAGCGTTGGCCGGTCGATGATGCAATGGGTAAATTGGCCAACAGGGATGACCCGACGATAATCTGGATAGTTGGCATCCACCAGTCGGCTGGCAAATTCCTGTGATCCCTGTTGCATGCGGCAGCCTTGTTCATCAAAGCTCCAGGCGATATCGCCACTTCCCACGATGCGTAGCAGTTCCAGTACCGTTTTGCGGGGCAGGATGCCGTGGTAGGGCTCGGCATCGGAGCTATGAGCGAAGGCAATTTCCACCCGCGCCAGGCGATGTCCGTCGGTGGCGACGAGGCGCATCTTTTGCTCGCCAATCTCGACAAAAACGCCGTTGAGGAAATAGCGGGTGTCGTTGTGTGCCATGGCAGTGGAAGCCGCAGCCAGAGCGCGTTGGAAATCTTCGCCATCGCAGTTACCGGAGATGCGCGCAGCGCGCTCTTCCATGATGGGAAAATCCTGCGCAGGCAGGGTCGGTAGCGTAAATCGGGCGGAGCCGGACCGTAGGGTCAGACGCTCCCCGTTTTTGTGCAAGAGAATCTCGCTGCCATCCGCCAGGGTGCGACAGATGTCATAGAGCTTGCGTGCGGGAATGGCGGTTTGTCCGCCTTCTTCCACGCTGAGTTCCAGTTCTCCACGAAGCTGGATTTCCCCGTCGCTGGCAACGAGCTGCAGCCCTCTTTCGGTGCTGCGCAGTAACAGATGCGACAGGATCGGTTGTACCGGCCGGCGATTGGCAATGTTGGCCATGGCCGCGAGGAGGGGCAGGATCTCATCTTTCTGCACACGAAGCTTCATCGGGTTGTCTCCCAAGAGAATAATAAATTTTCTTTCTTTTTCTTATAGTGATTATTAAGGGGAATTTTGCCTGTGGATAACAGGCTTACCCTATTGATCAGTATGCCCCATGCAGGGGGACAGGAGGGACGGACAGCCTGTGGAAAAGCCGGTATCTTTGGGGATGATTTTCCGTGCGGATTCCATCCCCAAGCCAGTACCGGACTTGTTCCGGGGGTTACCCACAGCTTGTTCCGGCGCCTCATCCGCCCAGCACCCGCAGGATATTGTTGTAGTCCTCGGCAACCTGAGGGTCACTCTGCCGCAGTTTTTCGATCTGCCGACAGGCATGCAGGACCGTGGTGTGGTCGCGACCACCAAAGGCATCGCCAATCTCCGGCAGGCTGTGTGAGGTGAGTTCCTTGGTCAGGGCCATGGCCATCTGCCGTGGGCGGGCGATGTTGCGGCTGCGCCGCTTCGACTGCATCTCCGAGCCACGAATGTGAAAGTACTCGGCGACCACTTTCTGGATGTTGTCGAGGCTGATCATGCGCTTTTGCACGTCGATCAGATCGCGCAATGCCGCCCGCGCGGTCTCGACACTGTAGGGCTTGCGGGTGAAATTGACGTGCGCGATGACGCGCCGCAGCGCACCTTCCAGCTCCCGCACGTGCGAGCGGATCTTCTCGGCAATGAAAAAAGCTACTTCCTGGGGCAGTTCGATCCCCGCTTCTTCCGCTTTACATAAAACGATGGCCATGCGCGTTTCCAGATCGTGGGGTTCGATAGCCACCGTCAGGCCCCAACCGAAGCGCGATTGCAGACGTTCTTCCAAGCCCTCGACCTCTTTGGGATAACGATCACAGGTGATGATGATCTGACTGCCGCCGTCGAAGAGGGCATTGAAGGTATGGAAAAATTCTTCCTGGGTACGGTCCTTGTTGGCGAAGAATTGGATATCGTCGATGAGGAGGGCATCGAGCTTACGGTAGCGCTGCTTGAATTCGGCGGTGCTGTTGTGCTGGAGGGCGCGCACCATGTCCATGATGAAGCCCTCGGAGCTGATATACAGGATCTTGGCTTGCGGATTCGCACGCAGGATTTCGTTACCCACGGCATGCATCAGGTGGGTTTTGCCCAGACCGACGCCACCATAGATGTACAGCGGATTGTAGGATTTTCCCGGATGTTCAGCCACCTGGCGCGCTGCCGCTACCGCGAGCTGGTTCGACTTACCCTCGACATAGGCCTGAAAGGTAAAACCGTTATTGAGATGATGACCGTTGAGATGATGAGCGTGTCCGCGACGCTCCGGCTGGCTCGCTGGCCTTTCGTCGCTGATGGGCGCAGGCGCCTGCTGCAGGGCAACGCGCAAGCACAAGCCCGGAAGGATTTCATTCAGCTCTTTTTCCAGCAGTTCGCGGTAATGATTCTGCACGCGATCGCGGACAAAGCTGTTGGGTGCCAGGAGCAACAGTTCTTCGGCGTGCAATTCGGCCTGCAAAGGCCGCAGCCAAGTATTGTACTGCTGGGTGGACACCAACATTTCCATGCGGACGCTGAGGGCGCTCCATAGCGCTGCACCATCCTGGCTTGCCGTTTCGTTACTCATGGGGTCCTTGTCACAGGTACGGAATACGTTTCCCTGCAGCGTTCGGCACGCTACGCTAGCCACCACTGCTTGCTCCGGAGTATACGCCATGGCCCTT